>DGQM01000011.1 GCA_002389765.1 Bacteroidetes bacterium UBA4414
ACCCATTGATGGTGGCGTAAGCGCACTGGTAATAGCAGGTGCTGCCTACGGCGCTAAAAAGCTGAAGGACTTGAAGAAGAAATAATAAACAAGCACATAAGCAATAAGGTCGGAGCATGAGCCCCGACCTTATTTTTTTCAGATAACCATTACACTCATTACTACTGTGTTTTATTAAAACAACGGCTTTGCCACAACTGCCCGTTGCGATAGCACTGCACATAATATACCCCGTTTGCCAGTGTGCCGATGTTTACAGTTGCCTCCTCTGCATCAAGGGTTCGTTGCAAAAGCAAGCGCCCTTGTACATCTGCAATACGCAGCTCGCAGCCTTTGCCACCTGCTATATGCAATACATCAACCGCAGGGTTGGGAAACATACGCAAGCCATCGCCTGCTATCTCCGTACCCGATATGCCGGTGGTTTTTGAATCGTACATTACAGTATCGGAATTTTGCAATTGCGCATAAAGATTGCAACCCGGCGTTACGGTATTGCTATCCCTCACCAAGCTAACCAATATCTTGTATGGCTCCGGCGTCGGCATCGCTATCGTAGTATCCCAAGCGGGCGATGCTTTTACAAAATCGCATTTGCGATAAAAAAACGTAACAATATTAACAGGCGGATATATCAAAGCTACACGATGAAAACTGCTGCATACATAATATCCCGAATCGGGGAAGGCCATGCGCACATATAGCTCGTGCGGATTTTTTGAACGTGCTACACGAACGGAGTCAATCCGTTGTGCAAAAGACTGCTGCCCTGCAACAAGCAACAATAGCAAACACAGAAACTTGGCAATTCTTTTCATCTTTCTATTTTAGAGGTTCGGCAACAGTAATCAATACCACTTACATAAGAACAGACGAGTTAAGCCTTCAATTAGTTAGCACCGGCAATAATTATATGTTGGCTGTGGCAGATGGCATACAAATAACAATACAAGTGCAAACCGCACGCAATAGTTGATGTGCATACGGCACTAAAACCTGGAGGCTATAGAACAGTAACAAATACATGCTAACACATTGGCCGTCAAATACATTAACCATGCAGCGAACTTTTCAATATCAACGCCTGTACTACTTGCAATGCTAATAAACAAAGATTAACTTTCGGGTAATCTACGTTGCACCCCACAAAACAAACCACGTTTTGAAGAGAATCTACCTAGTGCTATTGATTGTAACCTCGGCATTGCATAGCACCAATGCTCAACAAAACCGCAAGCTCGACTCCTTGCTTGCTGCACACAAATCTGCATCCAACGATACGAACCATGTACTGCTGCTGGCAGAGATAGCTTTAGAATACAGCAAAAACAATCTTGATACCAGCCGTGTATTTGCCACACAGGCACTGGCGCTGGCAGAAGAACTAAAGTACAGCTATGGCCGGCTGAAAGCCAACAACCTGATAGGCCGCAGCTATGCATTGCAAAACAATATACCGCAGGCACTACGCTACTACAACACGGCACTCACCATAGCCCGCAGCCAAAACCACCCGGCACGCATAGCCACCATGGCAGTAGCCATTGGCGCCATCTATACCCAAAATGCCGACTGGGCAAAAGCCATACAACACCTTAACATAGCCAAAGAAGCTTTTGAAAAAGCAGGCATGCCCTACCCCAACAGCCTGTGCATCAACATGGGCTATTACTATAGCGCACGCAAGCAATATACCGAGGCTATAGACTGGTATAAAAAAGCCGTAGCCACAGAAGAAAAGAAACCCGCCCCCACGCCCGATTTGGCACAACTGTATGGCAATATCGGCGGAGACATGGTAAAGACCAAACAATTGGCCGAAGCACTCAGCTACCTGTACAAGGCACTGGCACTGAACACAGCCATGGGCAATGAGAAAAGCATAGCCTACAACCTGAGCGGCATAGGTGCGGCCTATGCCGAAGCCTATGTAAACCGCAGCCAACTGCCCGATAGCATGAAAAACGATAGCAGACTGCTGCCAAAAGCAGAACATTACCTGCTACAGGCACTGCAACTAAACAACCGACTGGGCATACAAGACAATAAAGCTGATATATATAATTGGCTGAGCGTTGTAGCCGAAAAAAGACAAGACTATAAACACGCTTATGAATACTATGTAGCTTATGAACGGCTGAAGGACAGTATAGCAGGTGTAGATGTACAAAAAGAAATAGCGCGTGTCGAGGCCGAATTTCATGTACAGAAAACTACAGACTCGCTACGCTATGCCGCTGCGCTGATGGATAAGCAGGTATCGGTAAATAAGCTGCAACGCAATGGTGCCATAGCACTGGTATTGATGGCTGGCTTTACGGGGCTGATGCTGATAAACCGACAAAAACTGAAACACCGCAGCAAGCTGATGACCGCAGAAAACAAAAGAGCACTGGCCGAAGAAATGGCGCGCAAGCAGCTTGAAGATTTCACCCGCAGCATGCAGGATAAGAATGCATTGATAGAACAATTTGCCGCAGAGATAGAAAAATACCGCCCTGCTACACAAGATGCCTCAACCGATGCCAGCTACACAGACACACTAAAGCAATCGATACTGCTTACAGATGCGCAGTGGGCAGAGTTTCAGATACTGTTTGATAAAGTACACCCAGGCTATATAGCCCGTGTGCGCGATAAGTTTGGAGACATCACCGCCGCAGAGCTACGTTTTATACTGCTAACCAAACTGGGGCTGGGCAGCCGCGAGATGGCCAATATGCTGGGTGTAACACCCGATGCCGTACGCGTAAGCAAATACCGCCTGCTGAAGAAAATACAACTGCCCGATGGCACCAATGCCGAGGAGTATTTCAACAATATATAATGGCTTGTATTGTAGAATAAATTCTTAGCCCACTGCGGGTTATATATACAATATGGCATGGTATGTGTATATTAATGCTATACTCAACATATCAAACCAATATTGACTTATGAAAAAAACACCCCGTAATCTGGCACTGATTGCCATTGCATCGATGTCTCTTTTTGCCTGCAAAAAGAAAACCACCACCACTACTACTGCTACAGACACACCGCCATCTGCCGCCGCATATGCCAAGCTGATGGACGACGGCTACAACAGTCTGCTGCAAACCGCCACTTTCGATGCATCAAACAATGCATACACTTACACATCGCCCAAAGGAACTACCGTAACGATAGACGGTACCTGCCTGCGCAAAAACGGTGTGGCTGTTACCGGGCAGGTAACGCTTGAGTTTTACGAAGCATACGAGCGCAAGGATATGCTGGTTGCCAACAAACCTACCATGGGCAAAACAAGCACCGGTACTTACGAGCTTTTAGAATCGGGCGGACAGTATTATGTAGGCGTTAAGCAAAACGGCACTGCCCTTACCACTACTTGCAATGTGATGATAACCACACCTGCCGGCAATTCGGGCGGCATTAAAACAGGCATGAGCGGCTTTGACGGGGTAATGACCGATAATGGCCTTACCTGGGAGCCTGCTACAAAATGGGAAGTATTATCAGATTCAAGAAAAGGTAAATACAACCTGAACATACCGGGCTTTGGCTGGTACAACTGCGATAAATTTTATAGCGATACAAGACCCAAAACCAGCCTTACCATCAATGTGCCTGCCGGTTATGCAAATGTTAGTTCGGTATTTCTGTTGGCCAAGTCGATGCCAAACTCGCTGGGCGGCACTTATGGCAAATGGCCTGTAGGGCTGGAGTGCTACCTGATTTTTGTAACAGAGAAAGACGGGCAGTACCGTTGGATAACCAAAGAGACAACACTGGTAAATAATCATACCGAATCTTTTGATATATCTAAAGCACAAACAGGTAGCCGTGCCGACTATGTGGGCCATGTTACCCTACTCAAATAATATATATTATCCATCCGTCGCCCTTCGGGGCAAAGATTATAAGCCAAGCAGCATGTCATCATGCTGCTTTTTTTTATGTACATGCACCGTCGCATGCCACCACATCAAATTGTATAACAAATTGATTATCATAGCGTAACAGTGTGTAACAGAGATTGTGACGTTTTTGTGTTGCCCGAAATTTGCATGGCAGGCACTGCGGGTTGCATATTTACAATACCATTGTGCAATACCACAAAGCCACCATGCAGCCGCAACACAAAATTGCCTGCACCACAGCTTGAACATATTAAAGGGTATAGCCATACCCACCCCGGCCCTATGAAAATTGCTTCATTCACCCCATGAAGGCAGTATAAAGAAAGAGTGCCCCTAACCATATTTCCCCTCATGCAACGAAAGACTCCCCCCGCCAGCCGGGGGATTGTTTTTTGCAGGCTACTACCCTACTCTGCACTATGGGCTAAAAACACAAGTAGCTGATTATCATATCGTAACAGTTTGTTACGCCAAATTGTTACACCCAATGTTACGCCGAGAATTTGCTTACCACCCCTCGGCAGCACATATTTGTACTGCAACCAATAGCACACCCATATGCAGATAAAGAAAGACCATTTCGATATGATGCAGGTACTGATAGTAGCCGGCACATTGGTGGGGTGTCTGTTGGTGTGGTCCTACTTTCAGGTATAGACCCTGGCACCGTGCAAACCAAGTTTACTCCGCTTACCCCCGAAACATAAGATTAAAACATCCATTATTTGCCCCACGTGTTTCCCACTTGAAACGAAAGTGCCCCCGATATGGGGGTATTTTTTTATATGGGTGAACCCAAAAAACCAGTGTTTTCCACATATTTTTTTTGATAAGAATAGCAGAAATTAGCAGCCGCAAACAAAACCTGCCAGACGGCAGGCAGACAAACTACCCGATACCGGAGAGAACGGGGAAACAAACAAAAAATCTGCTTTATGCTCTACAACGCCATTGAATTCCTGCTAACCAACAAAGATTGGGTACTGCTATTTGCCAGCGCCATAACGGGCGGCGCCATCGTAGAATATGTAAGATATATGAAGCGAAGGCGGAGTGTGTGAGTTTAGGCAAAGGAATTAACTATTAAAAGCTTTTGAAGAATGTTAAGTATTGTATTATTGAGTTATGATTGAAGTTAAGCAGAACATATCCGACAAATATATACTCTCCTTGTATGAAAAACTCTATGAGAAGGAATCAGCTAACGACAGGAAGCACTTAATGCTACCAAGAAAAATGCAAGGGACTGATTTAGGTATACTATTTCAATTTATTCAATTCTTTGCTACTTGGATAAGAACATCAAATGAGTTGACACTACATCTTCCCATTACAAAAGAAACCATATCTGATTATCTACAAGAGGAATTCGTATACCCATGTGTAGTACTAGCTTGGGAAATAAATATCGTTGATGTTAATGGCGAATCTATAAAAAAAGAGCTGAAAGAACCAAGTAAAGAATATTACAAGAGTCTTGAACTAACTGCAACACAACAAACAGGAGGAAGAGCTATATATTGCTTTGACCATGATAAAGTAAAAAGAGGATACTCTCGAATATTTTATAATGAAAAACAAACGCTTTTTCAGGAAAACGAACTATCGCTAAACTTGTACAAAGTATTTGAGCGAATTAGTAAAATAAACAAGAAAATATTTTTAGAAAATATAAAACCTGTATATAAAGACTTTGCAGCTATAATTCACGAGCTTTTTGGCAATACAGATGAACATGGAAAAACAACAATCGAGGGGTATTATTTATACCCAAATATACGAGCATTGTATATAAAGTTTCATGGTAATAGTCTAAAGCAATATCAAAAAAACTATTCTACAAATATTGGACTAACGGACTACTTTAACTCTGACTTTGGCGTAGACGTAGATGACGATATTTATTTTATTGAGCTGTCAATTGTTGATAGTGGACCAGGTTTAATTCGTCGTTATTCAAAATCAGACAACAAAAAACTAGATATTAGTAATGAAGTTAGCATTATAAAACAATGTCTAACAGTGCATAATACTTCTAATACATCAGAATTATCTAGTATTAAGGGTTTAGGTCTACATAGAGTTATGAAAACATTAAACCCAAAAGGCGGGTTAGTTAGAATTAAAACTAGCAAATCTGATGTTTTCAGAGACTTAAAAAACAGTCCATACGAAGACCACGAAGCACTACAATCAATTAAATTATTTGATTGGGAGAAAAACAAACAAAATCAATACACATCTCATGATTGGGCTGAAGGTACCCTAATATCAATATTCTACCCTTTAAGCACATCTATATGAAACAACATTTTATTTTTCAATATACTGACACTACTTCTTTAGCAGACAAAGTTGTAACTGTAATATTCATTAGCCAATTAAATTTTGATCAGAATAGGCTTTCTCAAGAAATAAATGAATTTTATAGAGAGCATAGCTTCGCAGATAAAATTGTCGTTTTAATACCAAGTTTCATTTCCGAAGAATGTAAAGAAATGTTTTTATCAAATCGCACTAAAACATTTGAAAGAGTTCCGGGAAAATCAAATGACTACTTTGATGAGTGCCTTACTATTTTACAATATGATTCTATCGGCAATTTTAATTTAATATTTGGCAAAGAGTTAGCTGATAAGAAAATGTTTGTTCAACTTATGCTAAGAGCAGGGTCAACAATAATTTTTAAAAATCATGGTGGATTAGTTGAGTCAACTCCTGACCACCACTTTGTTTTTCCGTCAAAAAAGCATTGTGATAAATTCATCAGAACTGCGAATATCCTCATAAACAGTTACGAAGTTTTTTTTATTGCAATTCAATTACTAAAACACTTTGAAAATAAAAAAGAAATCTATTGCGACACTGCATCTATAAGTTCATTAGCCTATGCGGTATTCGAATTAAAACGCAGATTTAATGAAAGTTTTAATTGTCCTACGGTTAACAGTTTCAATAGCTATACAATCTTCGAGTCAAATACAGTAAGATTCAGTAATGATGCTCTTTTACTAGTTTCATCGTCAACATCAGGCAATATAATTGAAAGGCTAATTACACAAGATATAATTGAAAAAGAACAGATAATTGTACTGTATTTTCTTGGCTCAAAAGAATCGTACAACAACCACTCAACTAATATATTGTGTAACCTAAGTTACGAGTTGTCTAAATTCACAATAGGTATTGAACCTTTTCAGACATATGACTCCGAGTACTCATGTAAACTATGTCAAAAACACTCAATTCCAATACACATTCAGAGTGATGTTTTTCTTACAATTCAACCTAGGATAAACAGTATACTGCTATCTGCTGACGATGCTCCAAAATGGGTAAGTTCTTTTGTCAATAGTCATCGCGCAACCAATGGTAAAGACACAGTTATTAGAACATATTATAAAGAGGATGACGCAAATGCTGACTACGAAATATTCATTAACACAGAGGATATATACTCTAGAATATCAGACTATAACGAACACAACAATAAACTAAATAGACTGATAAATAAATACATCCCTGCTAATACAGGATGCATAATTCACCTTGATGACAATGGGTCAAAAATACTTGCGAAATTAATTAAAGATCGTTCTGGCATTCGAACTGACACTCCAATAATATGCATGAAGAAAGGGTTTGAAGAACATATTCTACCTGATACTAAGTGTGTAATAATTGTTGCGTCAAGCATAGTAATGGGTAAAGAATTTCTACATGTAAGTAGGATACTAAGGAAATTCACGGAAATGGGGATAATATACTTTGTAGGTTATTCTCGTACTATTAGAGATGAATACTTAAAAACACTAAAAAGCAACTTAACAAAAGGGCAACCTACAAAAGGGGAAAGTGATAATAGACCATTACATTTAGTGGAATCCATTACAACATCTGCAAAAAAAACAAACACCTCATGGTATCAAGAACAAAATCTTTGGAAAACTATATTTAGTGATTTAGATGATGAAGATTCGGCTTTTGGAAAATATATTAACTCTAGATTAGATTTACTTCGTCTTAATAAAGAAAGCACTGGGCTTTCTACAGAGGTGTTTTTACCTAAATATGACGGCACACCTTTAGTATTACGAAAGAATTTTGCCTTTTTTAATTTTAGCTACAAAGAGTCTGAAATTGCTCAATCAGAATTGTATTTTACAATTTCGTGTATATTAAATCAACTATCTAACAATAAACTAACAGACAAAAAAACTTTAGCACAATCCAAATACTTAAGAAATATAATAGACCCATCTAATTTCATTCGTTTTAATGACGGAATCATACAAGCTTGCTTGTTACGTGCTGGTAAACCAGAATATTTCGCATATGATTTAGACAAAAAGTACAGTAGTGAGATGAAAATGTTTTTGCTTACGGTCATTAAACAATATGACAATGCACACGGAGAAGCTTTATTGGAGTTCTTATTTGCCATAGGAATAAATAAGTTACGACTACAAAAAGAGGATACAATTGAAGTACTGAATAGTGCTAAAGCTTGTCCAAATGAAATAATTTCGGCGCTAGCTAGTAATATCATAGAGCTCAAGAATAAATAACCCCACCCTCACATTTCACAAAATTATATACCTAACCCCGCTAACGTTTGGGGAAAACATTGCGTCATAGTTAATATCGGGGCGGCATATTTTGTGCTACCTTTTGCCTTGTTATTACAGTGTGACCGATCGCAATACAAACACCTCGGTTAATGGCAGCCAACAGCTGCATGCCTCCGGCGAGCTACAGGCGCTGGTTAGGGATTGTATTGCAGGTAACAGACAGGCGCAAAAGCAGCTATACGATAAGTACGCCCCCGTGGTTTATGGCGTTATCCGCAGGTATCTCTACAATCCTTCCGCCGCAGAGGAGGTACTGAACGATACGTTCTATCGCGTATTCACCAAGCTGTCGCAGTACAGTTTTACAGGCCCCATAGAGGGCTGGATGCGCCGCATAGCCATCAACCTGATAACAGACCACCTGCGCAAGCATACCAAGTTTGAGCAGGAGGTGCACCCCGAGCAGATGACCGAAACAGGCGTGGACGCAGATACACAGATAGGCACACTGGCATACAAGGAACTTTTAGCGTTTATACATCAGCTGCCCGATACCCAGCGCATGGTCTTCAACCTATATGTGTTTGAAGATATGCAGCACAAGGATATAGCGCAGCTATTGCAAATAACAGAAAACAACAGCCGCTGGCACTTGAACGATGCCCGCAGGCGATTGAAAGAAAAAATTAACCACCATAATATGTAGCAGGCATTATGGAAGAACGTAACGAACATATCGACGACCTGTTTCGCAGCGAGCTGGGAGGCTACCGGGAGGTACCCGACCCGCGCGTTTGGTCGGCGCTCGAGCAGCGGCTCGATGGCGGGCGAAAGAAAAGACCTATCATCATCTGGTGGGTTACAGGGCTGGCATTGCTATTGGCAATAGTCGGCAGCCTTATTGCAGGCAATGTATTGCCGGGCTTTAATACACCTGCATCGGTAGCAGGCACTACGCCTGTTGCACCATCATCGGATATTACCAATGTGCCGAGTACTCAATCTGCATCTGCACACAGCACTGCATCAACACCTGCTGCCACACCTGCTACGGTGGCGGCTACTGTTGCTACACCTGCACCCGCTACTACCGTATTGCCAAAAGGCAAAACGCAGGAAAAACAAACACGCACCCTGCAAAGCAACCGCACACTGGCTACCGCGCCGCAACACCCTGCTACCGTTGCCGCTAAGCCTGCCACAGCAGTTGCCACTGCACCGCAACCAATTGCTACCAACAATATACCTGCGCAGCAAACTGCCTATGCAACGCCTGTGCAGCAAAACATAAATGCTCCAAAACCTACAATAGCAGATGCCACACCGGCGGCAATAACCCCTGCACAAAACACAGCCCCTGTACCCGCATCTGCAAACAGGCTGACGCGCGAAATGGTAGACGAAATGCCACTGCCACTGGCAGGCGCACCAAAAGCCAAGGCATCAGTACCACAAGTAGACATCAGCCAATACGAACCGCTTATAACCCGCGGCAAACAAAGCAGCCGCAATATGATAGCCGCTGCCGGCAAACAGATAGCCGCACCTGTTGCCAATGCTGCAAACCGCACTGAAACCCTTGCCGCACCAGCACCACAGGCCGCCGCACCAAACAGTAATGAAGTTGTAAGTACGCCTGCTTCCGCTACACCATCAACCACACCTGCCGATACCGCAACCGAAAACAACAAACCACGCAACCCGTTAAAATGGAGCTATGGCTTGAAGACGGGCTACGACTTCAGTATGAACAAATACAGCGCGGGCAATGCACTGTTGGGTGCATACCTGCAGGCACACATCAGCAAGCGAATGTCTGTAATACTGCAGCCTACAATAAAGTACACCAACATGAAACGTACTACGCTGGATGGCGCACAGTCTTACTACGATGTAAAAAACAGCAGCGTTACCGCACTGCACATCATCACCCCCGAAGGGGCCGACCAGTATGGCAACCCTGTGTACAACATCATCCGCCGCTACTTCTATGCACAGCAATACGATAGCGTGGTGGTAACAAAAACCATCAAACCAAAACAGTATGCCGAGTTTGAATTGCCACTGTTATTGCAATACAGGCTTACCAAATCGCTGAGTGTAACGGGTGGCGTGTCTGCCAACTTCAGCAGGCTGGTGCAAGCCGAGCGAGAGGAGAGCCGCTTTAAAGGCATGATGCGCTACGACACAGCCGTATTTGCCAAAGCCAACGAGAGCAGCCCCGCGCCCGAAGTGCCAGCTATAGATACACGCATCAAATACAACTACAGCCCGTATGCCGATTATCTGGCGCAGAAGAAAGACGACCCGGTAAACAATGTACGCTTCAACTACATGCTGGGTATCAACTATGCCCTGCGCAATGGTCTGTCTTTCGATTTGCTGATGCTCTCTTTATTGGGGAATGCCAATTATATAAACGATAACGACATCAAGAAAATATACAAGACACCGTACATTCGTATTGGTGTTACATACCAAATTGGTAAATAAACCCTTATATATTTAATTAAGCGAAAAAAGTGAAGTATGAAAAAGCAATTATTACTAATAATGCTGATGTTGATAGGTTGTATTGCCCATGCGCAATTTACAGTTACAGGTACGCTACGCAATACATCAGGCACACCACTTTCCGGCAGGCAAGTATATGTGCGGGCAGATAGTACGGTAAACCCGAGTTGGTTTCCTGTTTTTTATCTGCAAGACTCTACCGATGTAAATGGAGTATACAGTATTACCATACCATCTACCACCACTACCGGTATGCAGTTGGTAATAAGCACGGTAAACTGCAACAGCGTTACGCTTACCAAAACACATGTTTACAAAGGCAGCAATATTACATCAGATTTCACCATTTGTGTTACCCCTGCACCTACCATTACCGGGCAGGTATCTATGGGCAGCGGCAGCACACGCGCACCCAATGCCAAGCTGCAACTGATAACAAAAATAATAGACACCACCATAGGCAACACCAGCTACTACAAGCTGCAGCCTATAGATAGTGTAATAGCCAGCAGCAACGGCAATTTCGCATTCAGCTACCCCCTCAATACCAGTGCCGATTTGCTGATACGCGCCTCTTTCCAATCGTTTTCCGGCTTCTATAGCAAGTATGCACCTACGTACTACAACAATGTATGCTACTGGGCATCGGCTACTACACTGCCCAACAATACATCATCTGCACCCAGCATCACAATGAAGTCTGCAATCAACCCCGGTGGTGGTGGCAGTGCCAGTGGTTTTGTGGTGGTAGGCGCCGGCAAAGCAACTGCTGTGGGAGACCGCGTACCCAACAGGCTCATCTTATTGTCTGATACCAGCGATAATATCATAGGCTTTACCCTCAGCGCCAACGATGGCACGTTTGGCTTTTATGGCATACCCTTTGGCAAATACAAAATATATGGCGATGTGCTGAGCAAAACCAGCCAGCCGCTCTACTTCACACTATCTGCAAGCAATCCCAATGCTGCTTTCATAACGTTTGAAGACAAGTCGCGCACCTTCGACCCGAAAATGCCACCTCTGGCACTAGCCAATGCTTACATACAAAGCATCAGCATTGCGCCCAATCCGGCAAAAGACAAGTTGACCATCAACAGTGTGGCTACAGACTGTAGTGCTGCCATCTACGACATAGCGGGTCGTGTGGCGATGAGTAATATACAATTACGTTCAGGCTTTATCAACGAGGTCAATATCAGCATACTGCCGCAAGGCAACTATATACTGCAGGTAACAACGCCTACCGGCCGCGAACCTTATAAGTTTGTAAAAGAATAATAACCTCACATACCCCCCCCAATTATTAACCCCCGGACAATATATCCGGGGGTATTTTTTTAACTATACGGGTATTAAAGCTATAAAAGCGTTTTTTTAGAAAAAATATTACAATTGACACTAACAAAACAAATACAGCCTGCGTCATGTTTATAGAAGGCCTTAAACATTTAACCTTTAAAATTTAAAACCACAATTTATATGAGAAAGAACCTACTTTTTATCATGGCAATGATGCTCTCTGTAGTATCGTATGCCCAGTACACATTCAGCGGTACGGTGCTTACATCGGGCGGTGCACCGGTTGTTGGGCAAACAGTATATGTTGTTACCGATAGCTCTATAGCATGGATACCGGCAACACATGGACCGTTCTTCTGGCGTTCAGCAGTTACAAACGCTTCGGGCGTTTACTCAGTTACACTCCCTTCTACTACCAATGCAGGCCACCCTATCTGGGCATATACTGCCAATTGCAGTACAGGTACACCAGCTACTTTATCAAACTATCATACATATGCAGGTGTAAACATTACTTCAAACTTCACAAAATGTGTTCCGCCACCACCACCGGCACCAGATACTATGACTGGTATTGTAACACTGGGTACAGGTTCTACACCGGCTGTAGGCGCAAAAGTATATCTTATTAAAAAACACCCGGATTCTGTAATGATAGGCAGCTCATGGTTCTTTACATGGACATTGTCTGCAATAGACAGCAATACTACCGGCAGTACAGGCCAGTACCACTTTACAGTTCCAAAACCACGTTACGATTCTTTGCTGGTAAAAGCATTCCTGCCGGTAGGCCACGCTAGCTACAGCAGCTACCTGCCTACATACCACAGCTCTTCGCTGTTGTGGAGTGGTGCAACTGCTATCCCTACATCTACTTCATCTTCTATTACAGCTAATATAGCTTTGATAGGTGGTACAAACCCTGGCGGTGCCGGCTTTGTAGGTGGTAGTGTATTGCTGGGTGCAAACAAAACAACTGCTGTTGGCGATCCGCTGCCTAACCGTCAAATCATACTGACTGATGCGGCTAACAATGCAATTGCATATACGTATTCAGACAATACGGGCAAATTCAGCTTCCCTAGCCTGCCATACGGCAACTACAAAATTTTTGGTGATGTAATGGGCAAAACAAGCACGCCGCTTAGCATATCATTGAGTGTAAGCTCTCCGTCTATGACAGCTATCGTGTTTGAAGAAAAAGCACTGACTTTCAATGCAAAAACTACAACAAGCGTATCAAGTGTTGCCGGTCAGCAACACGGCATCTATCCAAACCCTGCAAAAGATGTAGTTACTATCACAGGTCTTACATCTGATGCTACTGTAACTATCTACGATATGACAGGCCGCGCACTGGTACAACAAGCTGTAAACGCAAGCAACAACAATGTAAACATTGCTACACTGGCTACCGGCAACTATGTACTGAAGCTGGCTGCTGAACAAGCTACTACCACTATCAAACTGACAAAAGAATAATTCAAGAAGCGGTTTAGTTTTCATAGTTAACACTGAAGAAACCCCTCGCTATTGCGAGGGGTTTTGTTTTAGGCAAAATTTTAACATCCGTATTCCAACACTGTTCGTTAATTTCATAGTCTTACAATAAAATAGACTTTCAACTATTATGATAAAGAAACTCTTGCTGGCAATACCGCTGATGATGGCAGTACAAACCTATGCGGGCGATAAACAAACAGCAGGCATCCAGTTTCAGGAACTAAGCCTGAAGGATGCTATGGCTAAAGCTAAAAAAGAGCACAAGCTGATATTTATAGATGTGTACACTACATGGTGTGGGCCGTGCAAGCTGTTGAAGAAAAACACATTTCCCGACAAGGCACTGGGCAGCTATTACAACAAAAACTTCATTAACATAGCAGCTGATGCAGAACAGGGCGAATGGGTGAAATTTGCTGAAGACCGTGGTGTACAAGGCTACCCGTGCATGATGATACTGGATACGGACGGTAAAGAGATTGGCCGCACGATGGGCTATATGCCCGCAGAACCACTGCTGAAATTTGGTGCAGACACCAAGGCTAAAGCCAAATAAAGACTTTACTATTTTGAGATGTTTTAATAAAAGCCCTGCAACAAGTGGGGCTTTTGTTATATTTGAACGGTTAAATTATTTACTTGTGAAGAAACCTATACTATCTGCGCTACTCGTATGTATACTTAGTTCTGCATTTGCTCAGTTTTCATTCATCAACTTCGATATAAATCCATCAGGGAACTCCTATCCTCACGATTTGATAGACTATAACGGTAAGCTATATTTTGGAGCAACAACAGATAGCACAGGCGATGAACTTTGGGTGAGTGATGGCACAACTGCGGGTACTATGCTGGTAGCAGATATTGATACCGGCGCATCATCTTCAAGACCACACCGTTTTATAGAACTAAACGGCAAGCTACTTTTCTTTGCCAATACGTTTTCTTTATACAGTACCGATGGCACAACTGCCGGAACTGTATTACTTGCTAAAACATTGGGGAACATCTACATAGCCCATAACCCGAATATAGCAAGGCTTGGGAATAAGATATATTTTGCCGCAGGTATACATGCTAATGAATTATGGGTAACGGATGGTACAGTAAACGGCACGTACAAGATTACCACATTCTCGATAGCTAATACATACGAAAACATCAGTTCCATCATAGTATGCTATGGCAAGATATATATTAATGCAGTCATGCCTAATCGCGATAAGGGACTATGGATATCTGATGGCACTGCAAGTGGCACAACGTTGCTTAAAGACATGAACGGCGATAATATCATCGATCCGGGCATGTTTACGGAATATAAAAACAAGGTTTACTTTGTGGCATATTCCTTAGCTGGAGGTTACGAACTATGGGTAACAGACAGCAATGCGACAAACACAAAACAAGTAACACATATATCAGGCAAAACACTAGGCTTGCTTCAGACATACCGCCCTGCGAGGATATATAAAAATGAAATGTACTTCAATGGATGGTGTGGTATGTGCTTAGTCCCAAACACGCCCAACCCTCCGGGCTTATACAAATCAGACGGCACAGAAGCAGGCACGGTAGTGGTACATCAGGTATATAACAATTATATAGACAAGAAAAACCTGATTACAAGCGATGTTGAGTATAATAACAAACTCTATTTCACTGTACAAAACGCCGACAGCTCGGGAACATGGTATACAGACGGCACAGAAGACGGCACAAAAGAGATAACTACAAAACTGGGACCTATGTGCCTCCCGCACAGATTGTCAACGCACAACAACAAGCTATTCTTTTCCGCGTATGCAGCGCCTTGGGAATATGAACTATTTTGCTCAGATGGTACAGCTGAAGGTACAAAAGTATTACAGCCACTTGGTGCGATGAAAAACGGGCTACAAGATGCTAGCCTCTTTTATGGAATTGTTAAATCAAACGGCTTATTGTTTTTTATGGCAGAATACACAAGTTCGGGCTATGAACTATGGGCATTGCGAGACAGTACACTTGCTATCAGCAATAGTACTACACAACCAAACAACATCACCCTCTACCCAAACCCCGCGCACAACAATTTTACAATAAAAACAACAACAGCATTTAAGGTAGGCAGTATTACACTAACAGACGTTACAGGACGTATTGTTAAATCTCAAAAACTAAGTTCTAATCCCGAAACCATATCTGTAGATGGCATAGCACCGGGCATGTATTTGGCAGATGTGCGGCTGGATGATAAACGAACAACACAAAAGCTAGTGATAGAATAATACTTATACAGCCCCGCAAATTGCGGGGCTGTGATTTTACATAGTATTGTAAAACAATAACAGACGCATTGACATAGCAACGTAGTTGGCTACATTTGTACTACTAACATTGAGAATATGAAGTACCTATACCTTTCTCTGCTTTGCTTTATTTGTACACCTGCATTTGCACAGGTCGTTTTCAACAATTACGATATCAGCACAGGTGCAGACTCCAGCACACCTGTACAATTTGTCAACTGCAACAACAACATGTATTTCTTCGCCAATACGCCAGCATACGGCACCGAACTGTGGATGATTGATAAAAATGGCAATACACAAATGCTGGCAGACATCAACCCCGGCGCCAGCAGCAGCGATCCTCTAATAATTGGCGAGGTAAATGGGAAACTCATTTTCATTGCAACAGATACGGCTCACGGAACAGAATTATGGATAACCGACGGCACCACCTCTGGCACCAAACTACTAATAGACATCTACCCGGGAAATAAGTCAGGAGCTAGATCGAGCATGAAAAATATTTTTGATAACAAGATTCAAAATTCGGTGAATGGGAAATTATATTTTGTTGGCCAAACCGCTGCCAATGGCAGCGAGCTATGGGCAACTGATGGTACAAATACAGGCACCTACCTTGTTGCAGATATACAGCCCGGTCCCGGCAGTTCATTCCCTTCTGATATAAACACGGTTAACGGTAAAGTGTTTTTCTGGGCAAATGATGGCATCCATGAATACGAGCCTTGGATATCAGACGGCACGCAAGCAGGTACAAGTTTACTAAAAGATATCAACCCTACATCAGGTAGTAATTTTGTTCGTTTCAGCACTACCGCTAATGGTCTATGCTATTTCTGGGCACGAGCCGACCACACACAAACAGGCATCGGCCCATGGGTAACGGATGGTACAACTGCAGGTACCATACCACTGAAAAACAGCAAGAATGGTAGCGGCTCTTTTATTAGCAATTTCGTTGCGTACAAAAACAAAGTATATTACTACAACCATAGCGACACCGGCATTGCAGCCCAACTATGGGTAACAGACGGCACATACAACGGCACACATGTATTCAGCAATGCTGCGCCTAACACCTATCATCACTGTAGCAGAAATTTTCTGGTATTTAAAGACAAATTATATTTTACCGGCGGCCTTTACAAAAAAGACACTTTCAGCAGCTGCGAACTATGGGTAACAGACGGCACAGATGCAGGTACCGGACTGGTTAAAGATTTGAATGGAAATGATAACAGCACCCCTGTTTGCCTTACTCAACTTGGCAATTATCTATACTTCATTGCAGAAGATTCGGGCTACGTAAACCTGTATCGCACAGACGGCACTACCTCCGGCACGCAAATGCTTGCACCTTACAACGCGACCAATAAAAATGCTTTTGACTGGGGTTATATCTTATCGCTACACACTTACAACAATAAGATATGGACGAGTGCAGCCTTTACCAATACAGGCGTTGAGCTGTGGAGTGTAGAAGACGTATTTCCGCAGCATATTCAAGCAAATACAAACAACACTGCGGATGTACGCATCTACCCAAACCCTGCCCACAACAGCGTTACCATAAAAGTAACAACGGCATATACTACTGGCAGTGTTACACTTACGGATGCTACAGGACGCGTAGTTAAATCTCAAAAACTAAGTTCTAATCTCGAAACTATATCCATATATGGTATTGCCCCGGGCATGTATATGGCAGATGTGTGGTTGGATGACAGACGAAACACACAAACGCTGATAATTCAATAAAAAAACTCAAAAAAACCTCGCTAATTGCGGGGCTTTTTTATAAGTAGATAAACCCAAAGACATTTTATCTCAAAACCCTTAAAACCCTTTATCCAAAGCACATTTATTTAAAAAGGCGTAAAAAACCAGTACCCGTAAGCCCAAAAACAGCCCTATTTTTCAATACCCATGTGGTTATGATTAATAATATTGTATATCTATTATCATTATTAACATTCAAAAATGCAGCATCAATATGAAAAAGATACTACACTGTTTGCTGATAAGTATATCGCTTACGGCAAAAGCGCAGTTGCCCGTCTTTAAAGAATACGATCTGTACACAGGTAATAACGGCTCCTTTCCAAGCAATTTTGATACAGTTGCCGGCAAGATGGCATTTACCGCGCAAGACGGCACCAATGGTTTTGAGCTATGGCTTAGCAACGGCACTACTGCAGGTACTGCCATGCTCAAAGACATTAGTAGCGGTGCCACCAGCAGCTATCCTATGCGCTATGGCCACGCGTACCTTAATGGCAAACTCATTTTTAGCGCAGTAGGTAATACCGATGGAGAGGAACTGTGGATAACAGACGGAACTGCCACAGGCACACAACAATTGATGGACATATACACCGGTGGGGGCAGTGGCATCACTACCACTACATTTATGACACGCGTAGGTAGCACAGTCTTTTTTCTTGCAACAACCAGCGCTACCGGCATAGAGCTATGGAAGACTGATGGCACTACTGCCGGAACTTCGCTGGTAAAAGACATCAAAACCGGTTCTATATCAGGCAATCCATCATTGCTTACCGCATGCAATGGCAAGCTTTTCTTTATTGCCGATGACGGGACAAATGGCGTAGAATTGTGGGTGAGCGATGGTACTAATGCAGGCACGCAAATGATAAAAGATATCCGTGCAGGTGGCAGTTCGTACCCCGATATGCTGACGGTAATGAACAACAAAGTTTACTTCGGGGCAAAAAACAGCACTGAAGGCAGAGAGCTATGGGTAAGTGATGGAACATCTGCCGGCACTACCATGGTAAAAGATATATGGACCGGTGCAGGAGACGGATTTGTTAACAACCTCGTGGTAATGAACAACAAACTATACTTCAACGCTACAGATGGCACAAATGGTGAAGAACTATGGGTAAGCGATGGTACCGCAGCAGGCACTGTGATGGTAAAAGATATATGGGCAGGCGCTACAGGTTCTTATCCTTTGCAACTGACAGCGCACAATAACAAACTATACTTTCGCGCATCAGATGGCACCAATGGCTACGAACCATGGGTAAGCGATGGAACAGCAGCCGGCACTACTATGCTAAAAGACATCAACACCGGCAGTGGGAACTCTGACCCAAACACCTTTGTGGCTTACAAAAAGTATATATACTTTATAGCAGTGCCACCTACAGGGCCATCAAAACTATATCAAAGCAATGGTACTGCAGCAGGCACAATAGAAGTAGCACCTGCTACCGTTACAGGATTAAGTCCGCTGCTGAACACAGGCAACTTCTTCATGTACGACAGCACACTGTATTTCAGTGCTGCATACACAGCAGCATCGGGCGATGAGCTGTGGAGCCTTAAAGACACAACCACTTACGCTCCACCACCTAACAGTGTATCTATATTCAGCAAGGCAGACATCGCATTCTACCCCAACCCTGCACACCACAATTTCACCATAAAAACAACTACAGTGTTTACAGTTGGACGTATAATATTGACAGACATAGCTGGACGTGTAGTTAAATCTCAAAAACTAAGTTCTAATCTCGAAACCATATCTGTAGATGGCATTGCCCCGGGCATGTATATGGCAGATGTGTGGCTGGATGATAAACGAACAGTGCAACAACTTATTGTGCAATAGGCACTACAATAATTAGCACAAGGCAGCGTTATGTGTTTTGTCTGTCATTACAGACAAAACACATAAAACTGTCCATATGAAAATATACCTATTTGCATGCCTGCTGATTTGCAGCACAACAGTCCAAGCTCAATCGCCATTTGTCTTTAAAAAAATAGATGGTTATCAACAACCAAGGCAAATACAAACAACCGACAATCTGCTATTATTCACCTCTTACGATACTGCACACCATATCTATGCATCCAGAGGTAGTACTGCCACTACAGCTGAAATTATCTACCCCAACGGACAGCCTGTCAACTTACAGTCAATAGACATTAATGGCAATACACTGGTATCATTTTTTATTGCCAATAGCAATACAGCAAGCCTGTGGCACACAAACGGCACAAAAGCAGGTACACAAAAAATTGCAGACTTAGGAATAAACGATGCAGTTGAATATAATGGCAAAGTTTATTTCAGCGGCATAGACAATAACACCAAAAACGACTTGTGGGCCACAGATGGCACCGTAGCGGGAACCCTAATGGTAAAAGACCTTAACATTACCCCCACTACAGCATACATGTACAATATGCATGTCCATAATGGAAAACTATTCTATACAATAACTGGCGCTGGCATAGGAGCAGAACTATGGATGAGTGATGGAACTACAACAGGCACTCAAAAAATTGCCATCAATACACAATCTGGCAATCCACCAAAGTTTATCAACTCGCTAACATCTTATAATAATAACCTGTTTTTTGTTTTGGAGGATGATACCTATGGAGCAGAGCTATGGATAAGTGATGGCACAACGGTAGGAACTCAAAGACTGACAGATATAAATCCCGGCACCGGAAGTAGCATACAATCTGAATTAATAGTGATGAACAACTATTTATTCTTTACTGCCCAGGATGTGATACACGGCGTAGAATTGTGGAAGACAGATGGTACAATTGCAGGCACCAAAATGGTAAAAGATATAGCCCCAACCAATAATGGCGGTGCAATGGGAATTTTTGCAGTGCTTGATAATCACCTGTATTTTTCTGCAAACGATAATATGCACGGGCAAGAACTATGGATAACTGATGGCACAGACGCAGGCACGATGATGGTTTCAGACATAGTAACGGGTATAGATGATAGCAACCCCTCCGATTTCATTTCCTACAATGGCAACCTTTATTTCAGTGCAAGATATGCCGGCAAGGGTGCTCAGTTGTTTGTGGTAATGAAAGATAAATCTGTAAAACTGATTTATCCCGCAAGCTTGGTCAATTCACCGCTATCGGGTTTCGATAAATTTAAGCCATTCAGTAAAGACGGTTACGTTTATTTCGCCGCAAGGTACAGTGCTGGCACAGACAGTCTATGGGCTGTAAAAGACACAACAGGCACTGCTTCAATTGCTACAACAGATAAAGCGATAAATCTCCAAATCTACCCCAACCCTGCACACCACAATTTCACCATAAAAACAACTACTGTGTTTACAGTTGGACGTATAGTATTGACAGACATAGCAGGACGCGTAGTTAAATCTCAAAAACTAAATTCTAATCTCGAAACCATATCTGTAGATGGCATTGCCCCGGGCATGTATATGGCAGATGTATGGCTGGATGATAAACGAAGCACACAAAAGCTGATAATTCAATAAAAAACTCAAAAAAGCCTCGCAAATTGCGGGGCTTTTTTATGGCTGATAAGCCCAAACATTTTACCCAAAAAATACGCTAAAAACATTTACAATAAAGGCATACAGAAATACAACCTGAACCATTACCGCATCATACACCCAAAAATGACGCCATATTTAATACAGCATTTATATATCGTTGGTATTTTTAACACAATACTTCCAAATCAAAACAGCATTATTAATGAAACGACTCATACTCTCACTATTTTGCTCAATGTCTGTGGCATTGCAGGCAAATGCCCAATTGGTATTCACAGGCTTTGACCTGGAACCCGGCGTGGGCGATTCTTCCCCTTGGCAATTTATAAACTACAATGGCAAAATGCTGTTCAATGCAAGTACGGCTGCCAATGGTACAGAGCTGTGGATAAGTGATGGCACAGTTGCAGGTACACAATTACTGAAAGATATATACACAGGTGCAACGGGCAGCAGTCCTTACAACTTTTTTGAGGTGAATGGCAAGCTACTGTTTGCCGCAACTGCCAATGGCAGCGGGCAAGAGCTGTGGATAACAGACGGTACATCTGCAGGTACACAATTGCTCAAAGACATCAACCCCGGCGCAGGCAGCTCAGGCGCACTTACCAATGCCATTGTATTCAACAACAAACTATACTTTGCTGCCAACGATGGCTCTCATGGCATAGAGTTGTGGGTAAGCGATGGCACTGCAGCAGGCACACAATTACTGATAGACATAAAAGCAGGTGCTGCAAGCTCGAACCCATACAGACCAAGCATTTATAATGGCAAAATATACTTTGCAGCAGAAGATGCCAATGGTTCTGAATTATGGTCTTCAGACGGTACTACAGCAGGCACACAAATGCTGAAAGACATCAACCCGGGTGCTGCATACAGCGGCCCTGGTAGTTTAACCATTTACAACGGCCTGCTTTACTTCTTTGCAAACAACGCATCCGGACACGAGCTTTGGGTAACAGATGGCACCAGCGCCAATACACAACTCATCAAAGACCTGAACCCCGGCCCCGGCAACGGAGCCAACCCTTATCCATATACGCGTGTATACAATGGCAAACTATACTTTGCCGGCGATAACGGCGCTACAGGCACAGAAGTATTTGCAACAGACGGTACTACAGCAGGCACTGTACTGGTTGCCAACATCAATTCCGCAGGCCCTTCTTACCCTTCAGAGTTTTATGAGTACAAGGGTAAACTGTATTTTGGTGCAGACGATGGCACAAACGGGCGCGAGCTGTGGATGACTGACGGCACCAACACCACTATGGTAAAAGACATCAACCCCGGCCCGGGCGATGGCTCTCCGACACTGTTCTATACTTACAAAAACAGTCTTTACTTCGGCGCAACCAGGTCTTCTGCACCCGACTATAATTTTTATAAAAGCGATGGAACAGGCGCAGGCACTGTTCTGATAGCACCTGCTATTGCCCCCAACATCAACCCATGTGCCGATGCAGTGGGCTATTTCCTGAATACTACTAACAACACCATGTATGTAAGGGCCAATTACAACACCAATGGTCTGGAGATGTGGGCTATTCAGGACACATCTACTACCGGCATAGAAAACCTAAGTAATACACCAGACGCACGCATCTACCCCAATCCTGCACACAACAACTTTACAATAAAAACTACTACCACATTCAAAGCAGGCAGTATCACACTGACGGATGTTACTGGGCGCATTGTAAAAACTGAAAAGCTACATACCAATAATCAAAACATATCGTTGGAAAGCATACCGCAAGGCATATATCTCGCCAACATATTGCTGGACGACACACGAACAACGCAACGACTCATCATACATTAACCCCCCGATTGCCAATAGCCGCTAACCATGCGGCTGTTGTTTTTCATCAAATTTGCAAAAACGCATTATCCGTATCTTTAAACTGCAAACAATTGTTATGAAAAAACTATTTATACCTCTGATGCTTTTGTTGACATCTGCTGCCCATGCACAGCTACCTGTTTTTACCGGCTTGGAGCTATTCTCCGGTGGTAGTAGTATGGCTACTCCGTTAGCAGAAATTAATGGTAAGCTGATACTCTCCAGCTATGAAGCCATATACGGCAATGAGCCGTATGTGAGCGATGGCACTGTTGCAGGTACAACACTGCTAAAAGACATAAAGCCGGGAACAGGTAATGGCTTCAATTATTTTGGTGGTGCAGTATACAACGGCAAATACTATTTTACTGCCAATGACGGCACAAACGGTACAGAGATTTGGTATACAGATGGCACTACTAACGGCACGCAATTACTGAAAGATATTAACCCCGGCGCTGCAAGCGCATTCAACCAAACAAACTTCATGACTGTATCTGCAGGCAAATTATACTTTGCGGCAGACAATGGCGTAAACGGTTATGAAGTATGGGTAAGCGATGGTACTAATGCAGGTACTACCATGCTCAAAGATATTCAACCGGGTGGTGTCGGTTGCGATCCGCAGCTGTTTACAGAGCTGAATGGTAAAACATTATTTTCTGCTACAACAGCAACCTATGGTCAAGAATTATGGATAACTGATGGTACATCAGCAGGCACACAATTGATTCAGGACATCAACACCGGCGCTGCCAATGCCGGCATTGCGAATTTGATAAAATTCAATAACGAAATATTCTTCTTCGCGCGATCCGTTGTTGATGGTTATGAAGTATGGCACACAGACGGAACCGGAGCTGGAACGCTTATATTAAAAGACATCAACCCATCAGGTGATGGTGTTGATTACGGAAACTTTGCCATATTGGGCAACAAACTGTTCTTCCCTGCCAAGAATGGTGTAAACGGAGAAGAGCTTTGGTCATCAGACGGTACTGCGGCAGGTACACAGCTATTTAAAGATGCATTTCCGGGTAGCGATGGTATGCTCATCAGAAATCTGACGGTATGCAATGGTAAATTATATTTCCGCGGTATACACGCAGCAACTACCGGTGCAGAACCGTGGGTGAGCGATGGTACCGTAGCCGGCACTTTCATGCTCAAAGACTTAAACCCGGGCACAGGCCACGGATTTGCCAATCTACCCAAATTTACTGCTTACAAAAAGTACACCTACTTCACTGGTGCACAAACCACCGGAGATATACAACTGTGGCAAACAGACGGCACTACTGCTAATACTAAGCTCATTTCACCTCCCACTGCCCCAATCACAAATCCACTAAACCTTACTGCGCAATTTTTATTATACACGAAAGACAGTAGCCTGTACTTTACCGCAGGATACGATGCTACAGGCGCTGAACTATGGAAAATAACAGACACTACATCTTACCCAAACAGCGTAACTACAACGGCGCACAACACTGCGGATGTACGCATCTACCCCAACCCCGCCCACCACAATTTTACAATAAATATAACGCAGTCTTTTAAATCTGGCAGCATCACACTTACAGACGTAACAGGACGTATTGTAAAATCCGAAAACCTAAACACAAAATCCGAAATTATTTCGCTGGAAGGCATAGCGCCCGGCATATACATAGCAGACATATGGCTGGATGATAAACGAAGTACACAGAAAATTGTGATTGAATAAAACATACAAAGCCCTGCAAATGCAGGGCTTTTTTCGTAATTTGAGGTTACTAAACTCTTTTTATGAAAAAACCTATAATCTTATGTGCATTGCTATGCAGCAATGCGATTGCATTTTCTCAACCGGTACTCAAGCGATTCGATCTTGTTATCGGGCAATCCTCAAACCCCCAATACCTGAAAGCGGAAGGAAACCGTGTGTTTTTTGAAGCGGGCACAAGCCAAGACCGCGAACTATGGGTGAGCGATGGTACAACAGCAGGCACACACGTTATAAACGATAAACCATATACACAATCTGCTGCCTATCCACTGGCAAGTATCAACAGCGGGCAAATCCTGTTCAACTACAACGATTCCCTTACCGGCAATGAATTATGGGCCAGCGATGGTACTACTGCAGGTACAGTAATGATAAAGGATATAAACCCTACAGGCTCTTCAAACATTTATAATGGCATTGTGTACAACGGTAAGTACTATTTTGCTGCAAACAATGGCACCAACGGAAACGAGCTGTGGATAACAGACGGCACTACTGCAGGTACCACTATGCTATTAGATATTGTACCGGGTATAAACGGCGCTGATCCGGTAAATTTTATTGTTTGTAATAATAAATTCTTTTTCAGTGCCAAAACTGCAACACCTGGCGCACAGCAAATGTGGGTGAGCGATGGAACGGTTGCAGGTACTAAACCTATCAAAGGCAATTGTACCGGTTCAATATGTTATTCATTGAGTACGGTAACCCCTGTTGCTTTCAACAATCGTGTATTTTTCAGAGCATCTACCCCTGCAACGGGCGATGAGCTATGGTCTACAGACGGTACAGATGCCGGTACTAATATGGTAAAAGATATTCGCCCGGGCAGTGCATCGGGCTATTCATACAACGTAACAACAGTGCCACCTGTTGAGTATAATGGCAGGCTTTACTTCTCTGCCTCAGACAGTACCGGCAGGGACAACACCTGGAGCACAGACGGCACAAGTGCAGGTACATCAATGGCTATATATATGCTACCCATCATTGGCGTGGGCCATATTATGGAGTACGCTGTTTACAACAATAAATTATATGGCATCACTGCATATTCCCAAAGCTATCGCCTGCTTGTTAGTGACGGCACACAAGCCGGCACGCGCGGCATCATACTTCCTGATAGTTTCAAAGGCATCCGTTTTATGACAACGTTCAGAAACAGGCTATATATGGCAGCAGTAGACCCCATTGCCGGAAACAATGCAGTGCTGCAAATAAGCGGTACAGATACTGTAGCCACATTTGCCACTAACAAGTATCCCATACCATCGTCTCTACAAATGCTCAACTATGTAGGGCCGCTTGTTGTTTGCGATACAACACTCTTCTTCATGGCACCACTAGACACTACAGGTGCAGAACTGTGGACGCTTACCGATACTGTATATAAACACGTAACTACGCACATAACACCGGCATACACTTCGGCTACATGCTACATCTACCCCAATCCCGCACACCACAACTTTACAATAAATACAACTACTGCATTCAAAGCAGGCAGCGTAACGCTTACAGACTTAACAGGACGTATAGTTAAATCTCAAAAGCTACATACTAATCTCGAAACCATATCTGTAGAAGGCATTGCCCCGGGTATGTATATGGCAGATATTTGGCTGGATGATAAGCGAAACACGCAGAAAATTATGATTGAATAAAACATATACAGCCCCGCGTTTTGCGGGGCTTTTCTTATGCATTAATCATTAGAACTAATTCTACAAAACATGGCACACTATTACATGTAAGAAACTAACATTAATATTATATTTAAATACTAAAATTTATACATCGAAGAATTGTTTACTAAATAATCCAAGTATGAAAATCCTTAAGACAGCTATTGCATTGCTATTCTGCTCACAAGCACTTGCACAAACACCTGTTACATTTACCGGCTTTGATATTGCTACGGGCTCTTTGGGTTTGGCCCCCAACAATTTCTTTGTTTCAGGTACAAAAATGTATTTCATAGGCAGTACCCCCATTGTTGGCAGTGAGCTCTGTGTATCTGATGGCACAACGGCAGGCACCACTATTGTCAAAGACATTAATCCCGGTACTGCAGGCAGTGATATTCGAGAGTTTACCGAGATGGGCGGCAAAGTATATTTTGTGGCAAACGATGGCTCGCATGGAGAAGAGCTGTGGGTAACGGACGGTACAGCCGCAGGCACGCAAATGGTAGCAGATATTGAGCCGGGCGCTAGTGGCTCCTATTGCAGATACCTGACAGTAAAGGGTAGCAACATAATATTTACCGCCTACAAAACAGGCAGCGGATTTGAGCTTTGGACAACAGATGGAACCTCCGCAGGCACACAACTGCTGAAAGATACAAGGCCCGGAAACTCTGACGGCTATCCAAAATTTTTAACTTCTTTTAATGGAGCTATATATTTTCAAGCCTACGACAATACCAATGGCAGAGAACTATGGACTACAGATGGCACTACTGCAGGCACACAGCTATTTAAAGATATTTATCCCGGCAATTCCACCTCAGACCCTCGCGAGTTTACAGTAGTTAACAATAAAATGATTTTCAGAGCAGAAGACGGCACAAATGGTGCTGAAATGTGGGTAACTGACGGTACTGCTTCCGGCACACAGTTACTTAAAGACATCAAGCCGGGAGCCAGTGGCAGCATTAATTATACTGTTGTTCTTGACGATGTAAAACTACCTGTATATAATAACCGTGTATACTTCGGTGCAGACGATGGTGTTAATGGTCGTGAAATATGGTACACTGATGGCACTACAGCTGGCACGCAATTGCTGAAGGATATTGTGCCGGGCGCAAGCGGCAACAACGACGTCACAACCTACCCAACAGCAATACACAATAACAAAATGTACTTTACGGCAAGTGAACCTGTTTATGGACAGGAAATATGGGAAACCGACGGCACTACAGCAGGCACACAACTGGCTATAGAAACACTGCCCGGAACCGGCGGATCTATACCTGCTGTGTTGGCATCCTATGGCAGCAAATTATACATCACCGCTACAAACGCATCTATGGAGCGCAGGCTATACCAGTCGGACGGTACTACGGCAGGCACGTATGAAATTGCACCCGCCGGAGCCACCAATACCAGCCCTATTATTGAGTATACACAAAAATGTATTTTCAACAATGCACTGTATTTTCCTGCAAACTACAACGCTATAGGGCATGAAATGTGGTCTATTCAAGAGTCTACAACAAGCATTCCACTTGTTGCCAATACATCATTCATCACCCTATACCCCAATCCCGCACACAACAACTTTACAATAAAAACAACTACTGCATTCAAAGCTGGCAGCGTAACGCTAACAGATGTAACAGGACGCGTTGTGAAAACCCAAAAGCTACATACGAATCTCGAAACGATAGCTGTAGAAGGCATAGCGCCCGGCATATACATGGTTGATGTGTGGCTGGATGACAAACTGAGTACGCAAAAACTGATTATACAATAAACAAAAGCCCCGCAGTGTGCGGGGCTTTTGTTTATTAGCTTGTTTGCATCAGTTGTTGATATGTAAATATGATAAACTCTGCAGGACGAGTTATTGCAACACCTACTTCTACCCTCAGCACACCATCCAGCAGGTCATTATTCGTCATGCTACTACCAAGCCCTATTTTTACAAAAAATGCCTCTTCGGGTTTTGCACCTGCAAATGCACCTTGTGCCCATAAGCCTGTGAGAAAAGAATTGATACTTGCAGTAATTGCAACCCATGTATTGGCATTATTCGGCTCAAACACATATGCCTGACAGGCAAACTTTATACTCTGCTCTATCATTATCATCGTTCGCCTTACATTGATGTATCTCCAATCGTTGCTATTACCATCCAACGTACGGGCACCCCATACCAGCAGGCCACGCCCGGCGAATGAACGGATTGCATTTACAGCTTTACCATCCAAAGGTACATTCATACCCTCTTGCTGGTTGTTACTAATAGATAATACAGGGCTTGCTACCGCATGCAGGCTTACATTAGCAGGTGCTTTCCATACACCAACAGCATTATCTACACTTGTATACACACCTGCCATTGCAGCCGATGGCGGCATCTTGTTAACAAGGCTCAATGCAGCTGCTTTTATGGCTTTATAATTATCGCTGAGCGCTAGCAATGCACTATCCGTACCCTCTACACCAACTGTTGCACCATTTTGGATGATGGCATTATATGCTGCTACATGGGCAGGCTCCATATAGTTTTGTAAATCTGCAAACTGTGTATAGTCCAGTGCTGCATCGGTGGTTATGACAGTGTTCAGCCACGGGTAATATGCCACACCATAACTCCTGTCATCACCAAGTATAGCACTTCTGAAATTGCTGATATCATCATCTATTGCATTGCAGGTATAGGTATCTAATATGGCAACGCGGCTTTGCATACACCTGCAATGCACAAGCATATCATTCATCAACGTATTGTAGTCTGCATTACTCAGCAACAATGCATCCGGCACAACAAGTATTGTAGGTTCCGGCTCTTTCTTTAGTGTATCTATAGCTGCTTGTATAGCTGCAAGTGTGGGTGTTGTATTATAGCCCCCTGCCGATATAATGTAACAACGGCCGCCACCATTTGCATAAAACAGGCGCAAGCTGTTGTATAGTCTGTACATCAATACACCATCCAGATCAACTATATACGATTTGCCGTTTATCGGGAAAGCGAGAGCATCATTGCTTTCAATCAGTTTGAATTTGTATTGGGGCGCTTTACCGAATAATTGGTCATACTCTACCAATGAGGAAATGACGATGGGTATATTCAGCAAAGAACGGCCATTTAGCGACAAAGCCTTTTCTGTATGGCCTATAAATGCGGGCACAGCAGTATTCACCTGCCTTGTACTATTGGGGAAAGTGTTTTTTTCTTCGATATAAACATCGGGCGTTTTGTATAGCATATGTTTTATGATGTAGTTGCTGCAAGATATATATTGTAGCAACAATACACCCTATTATTCTGCAATGCCATTCTTCACCGCGTATACTACAAGGCCGGCTGTATTGCGCACACCTATTTTCTCCAGCAGGGTGCTGCGTATGCCTTCTACGGTGCGCTGGCTCAAGAATACTTTTTCGGCTATCTCTGCATTGGTATGTTCCATGCATATCAGGCGCAGTATTTCTTTTTCCTTATCGTTCAGCTGCACGTTTTCTTTGGTGCGTTGCTCTATCTGTTTCTTCTTCACAATGGTTTTCAGCATCAGCTTGCTCACCATATCGTTGAAGTAGTAGTCGTTTTCAGCAACGGCGTGTATGGCCTTGATGATTTCTTCGGGGTCGGCATTTTTGGTCAGGTAGCCATTTACGCCCATATCCAGCATGTGCAGTACAAAGTTTTCATCATCATACATTGTCAGCACTATAATCTTTACATCCGGATATTTTGCTTTTACGGCCTTGGTGGCTTCCATACCGTCCATCTCTGGCATCTTCATATCCATCAGTATCACATCGGGCTGTATGCTGCCCAGCAATTGCAATAGCTGCACACCGTTCTCTGCCTCGCCCACACACTTCAGCACAGCATCGCTATTGAGGGTATAGTGCAAGCCCTGGCGAAAAACTTTATGATCGTCTGCTATGATGTACGTAATAATAGCCATGCCTACAGCGGTATTTGTATAATGGTATGATACCAGTTTTCTTCCTTATCAAAGCTAATGCTGCCGTTCAATACTTTCAAACGGTTCACAATGTTTTTAAGCCCGGTAGCATCTTTCTTGTATATATATTCCTGAAAGCGCTCTTGTGTAATACCTTGCTTTCCGTTGTGGCTGAAGCGTAGTTCCAACCCGCCGGGCTGGCGCTCTGCGCTTACCTCTGCCCTGTCTGCACCTGCGTGCTTCAGTGTGTTGTTCAGCAGCTCTTGCATAATGCGATACAGTGCCAACGATTTGTTTTCGTCCAGCACAGGCAGCTCATCGCCCGAGAAGTCGATGTATATCACACCGCTTTTGTTGAATACATCGAAGAAAGATTGTAATGCCAATTGCAGCCCCAGCTTTTGCAGCATGGCAGGCTGCAGGCGGTGGCTCAGGTTGCGTATTTTGCCAATGGTTTCGTCTATCAGTTGTTGCGATTGCTCGAAAGCCTCACTACCTGCCCCTTCTTTATTGGCCATGCGCAGGTACAGCCTTACCGATGCCAGCGTTGCACCCACATCATCGTGCAGCTCTGCGGCAATACGCATGCGTTCATCCTCCTCTGCACGGATAGCGGCTTCGGTCAGTTCTTTTTCTCTTATTAGATTTATACTAGTAATCCTTTTTTGATAATAAACGACGAACAAAACAACTGCCAATGCCAGAACTAACATTATTAAAGCAGTTGTAACTATGAATATAAGAATACTATCATTCATTCTTCTTAGATAAAGCTACAGCAAATAAAATATTAACCGCAAGATTCAATCCACGATATATTAACCATATAATTCCGAAATCTGCACTGTTGTTTTTCATCAGATAATCTTCAAAAAGGAAGAAAATCTCTTTAGCTGAACATCCAATCAAGACTGAAACATTTATCCAAAAAAACATAGAATCTGTAATGTATAAATGCGCTCTCTTCTGAGATAAAAAAACAAATCCTAGTAATGCATAAATAATGTAGTAGAAATAAAATACAGCAGCACCTATACCATTACGATTTTCGAAACCTATATAATACACCTGCAAAACGTACAATACTGAGGAGGATATAAGTATACTAAGCAATACCTTATTCCAATTTCGAGGATAATACTGATAATAAATTGCAGAAATTAACCAATACTCTACTAAGACATACAAGTTTGCAACAGGGAATATATTTACGTGAAATCCTCTTTTGAGGATTATCAAGAAAACATCAAAGACAAACCCTGTTAAGATAAATTTCCACAACAAGGTTTGCCTATTTCTATATCCGACTAATAATGGAATTAAGAATGATGCAACGGATAAAACTAGAGATATTAGTTGTAATTGGCTCATTACGGATGCAAATCACTCAAATCAAAATGTAAAACACCACCTCCACTCACTGCTTTAAATACAATATCATACTGACCATTTGCATTCTTTGCTTTGTAAAAGTGAAACTCCTGTACATCCATCATTTGCTTGATGCCCTTAAACAATGGAATAGAGTAATACTTAGTTGTTTCCAACATCTCCACAAGCGTTACATCTACATTATTCGAGTTTGTATCATTCTCATCTGTATCAAACCTCAACCGCATAGTTGTACAATCTGCATCACTAATCATGTCATTAATTTCATTCCATGTTTTCATACACGACGCTACTGCAGGTGTAGGAGTACCCCAAAATGCACTCACCATCGTATTGAACTTGGCCTGTGTTATCTTATGATTATTGGCAATTGTCTGCTGGTCTGCAGGGTTGGTACAGTCGTACCTTGCTTCTGTATTACTCATAGTTAGTTTGTTTTCCTATAAAGATAAAAGAAGCTGCGAGGTTTGTGCAAGTACCTATGCCCATTTCGCGTATCGATTCGCAGAAAATGCGTATTTCTACGCACCGCAAATCAGGGTTTCCAACCTTTTTCATCTATAGCAGTTTGCAGACCTTTATATCTCAAACACAGCCCCGAAATCTTTACACTATGCTACCCATACATACCCCAACGCTATTGGTTTTTCATTTTCCCTTATACGGATACAGGTAGTATCCATCCACGTACCCCTAATGAAACCCCTGCCCCTCAAAAGGCGGGGCTTTTTTATTTGGAGACACGACAACCACATTAAATACTGCTTAAAATTGAATGGTGCATTATACTACAGCCAACATTAGCCATACATTTGTAAAACACTTTATAAAACCTTTTTAATATGAAATACCTTTCAACTCTTAATCTATTATTACTGTCTGCATTCAGCGCTACTGCACAACTTTCTTTCAACGAAATAATTCTGAACCCGGGTATAGCTTCATCTACTCCACATAATATGAGGGATGTAAATGGCACGATGTACTTTCAGGCAGAGCGTGCAGGACAAGGTAACGAGCTCTGGGCTACAGATGGAACTGCAGCAGGCACCAGATTTATTAAAGACCTCTACAGCGGGCCCAACAGCTCAAACCCGCACAGCTTCGTTGGCATGAATGGCAAAGTCTATTTTTTGGCTAAAGGTGCGAACAAGACTGACGACCTGTGGGAAACAGACGGTACTACAACAGGAACGAAACTAATATTTCAAAGCAATTTCAACAATGCCATCGGCGCTACAGCACTTCGGGTAATGAATGGCAAAATATACTTTAACGCTATGACAGCTACAGAAGGTCTGGAAATATGGGAAAGTGACGGAACTACTGCCGGCACCAAACTATTGAAAGACATTAATGCAGGCACCGGCAACGGCGGGTTTGGCTATAGCATAGTATATAACAACAAGCTATATTTTGAGGCATTTGATGGCACCACCAGTGCACTATGGAGTACAGATGGCACAACAGCGGGCACTATAAAAGTGAGCAACAATCCTGTTTCGTACATCTACAATATGTGTGTGCTGAACAACATGATATACTTTACCGCAACAGATGCCACAGGGCGTGTGTTGTATAAGTCTGACGGTAGTAATGCGGGTACTGTGCCTGTAGCAACCCTTAGCACCAGCACCGTTGCAACGCCATCATTATCAGAGGAAGTAATGGTGAATAACAAACTGTATTTTGTAAATACAGACAATAATACCCAGCAAATATGGGCTACAGATGGTACTACCACCGGCACAATAAAGCTGAAGGAAATCGCCAACACATCTGCAGGTTCTATAACAAACCTAACTGTATATAACGCCAATGTGTACTTTGCAATACAAAACAAGAACAGTGCAGTATTATACAACACAGATGGCATTACCGGCAATACAAAAACTGCAAATGGCTTTACTGCAAATGCAAACACGTTTACAAAAATAACAGACCTTACAAGCCATAATGGCTACTTGTATTTCACTGCCTATTCGCCATATTATCTTAGCAATCAACTATATGCTGTAAATCCTGATGGAGAAGTGATGAATATAAAACCTGCAGGAAATAGCGTAACAAACACAATGCCTAACTACAGCGGCTACATACACTCATTCAACAATAAACTTTTTGTAGCAGCAGCGTTCAACAGCAACGAAGGTTTTGAACTCTGGAGCATAGAAGGCACACCAACAGGCATTAGCAATACAGCTGCAAAAGCTGCCAATACCTTCACACTGTACCCTAACCCTGCAACAGATGTATTGCATATAAAAACAGGCAACGTCAACAAACAGGCAAGCATCCGTATTGTTAATCAACTGGGGCAAACTGTAGTAGCTGAAGATATTACAAACAAAAACACCATTTCGCTGCTAGGCATTGCTCCCGGCACCTACACTGCAACTATAGATGCTGATGGCCAACGCGAAACGCAACAACTAACCATTCAATAGCATCCATCATTTATATTATACAAAAAGCCCCGCCAGATGCGGGGCTTTTTATTTGCCATTCACCCAAAAATGACATTACACATTCAGCCATAACCCACTATTTAAAGGTCATTCACCTTGCACATACATTATAGTACACAATAATAAACCCAAAAATAGGGTCAAATAGAAACGCCCTGAAGGGGTGATTTTTTACTTTTGCAGGTGTGATAATCCCTCTTGGCAGGAACAACCATATTTTTTGTTTGTTTTGTTTGGAAGGGGCGGTTCTCCGCCCTTTATTCCCAACCCGGCAAACAAATGAAGTTCTTTTTTACCCCTTTGCATGAGTGCATAAAGTAAAAATCCTCGTGGTGCAACACCCCATTGCCCCGGGGATTTTTTCATTACTGCTTATCTTTGCAGTATGGATAAGCAACAGGAAACCGAAATTCATAAACAACTGATAGATATCAGCATCAAATCGCATATACAATCGCTGATGACGGAAGGGCAGATAGACGAAAGTGATTTTTACCTGAATGCCGATGGCGATAAGATGATAAACATAACCGACGATGCGGGCGATGTGATTGTCTTCAACTACACACAAGGCAGGCTGCAGAGCTATGCGGGTAGGTTGAGGGATTGAACATTGCCGACAAATATTAAGGATTAATTATCTTAGTTCAACAAAATAATCATCTTAAACAAATCTTGATGAAATACCTATTAACATTTGCCCTTGCTATTCTACTAACAGCAACATCATTATTCGCGCAACCAATTGTTACTTACAGCACAGAAACCTTTCCTGAATCTACTGCTGGCGAAGGAGTTATGTTCCTTAAAAATGGAAATACCGTATGGATTTCCTTGCAAGGGTGGAAAATACATACCAGAGTCTATAACAACGACCACAAACTAATTGTAAATGAGAGTGCAGAATATAAAAACCTATTTAAAGAAACTGATGGAAACTCGCCGTCGCTAACCCACACGTTCAGGTCGGGAGAGAATATAGTCTTGCTAATGGAATCAAAAACCAACTGCTTGATGGGAGGATATGTGAGTTGTGTAAAACATCTATACCGAGTTATCATCAATTCAAACACAGGGAAAATAATACTTACTGATAAGCCGGGACAACTGGAAAAAGTAAAAGGACTGGGTTATACATTAGGAGAAATGGTATTCAATGATATATATGTTGCAAACGACCCTGTAACAGATAATTATGCAATTCTATTTTTTAACGGCTATACCAACGACAATCCGGATAGAATACGAACCCAAATCTTCAACCCCGATGGAAAAATCATCAAACAAGCTTCGTTGAAATCTCACGCAATCGACTGGAAGAACGTCCATTTCGATGGTTTTACGATGCATAACAATAATGTTTACATCGCTACAAACCAATATAACCCTAAGGAAAAGAAAAGCTTCAACGTACCGCTATACATATCAGCTTTGCGCGATGGTGCAGACACATTTGAATCAAAGGAACTCACAAATAGTCCATTCACAATACAATCAGGATGCACATTAGCATATCACCCGCAAAACAATACACTTTACTTACTAAGCACAAGCATCGTTGACAAGAAAATGAAAATAACACTTGCTGGTGGTAATACAGACGTTTATTACGACTCATACTTGTATACTATTGATCCGAATACATTATCTGCAACATCTTTCACTCCTCTACGCTTTGACGCTGTGAATCAATATGCTAAGAAGGCGTTCAAAAACAATGGATTCTTTGGAATAAAACCTGAAATTAACCTGAACAACGATGCTACTGTCACAATGACACCTAGAGAAGAATACTCTATCTCTAATAATCTTGGTGGCAATAGTTTTCAAGCAAACTACATAACGTCTTTAGGCATAGCACAGTACGATAAAAACAGCAAAGAGATTGGCGGTTATGCAATCAAAGTACGAGAACATTCACGCGCATTCACATATGCCTTAGCCAGAGAGTCTTACTACAGCTATAAATATATTAATACAGGCGCATCTCAATACGTGATATTAAACGATCTGGTTGAAAACTTTGATATCCCTGAAGCTAATAAACCTCACAGTATTACAACTATATCAGACGCTCACTGCATACTATATACTATACAAGACGGCAAAATCTCCAAGAGCTACCTCTTTGGGAAACCAGAAAATCCTAAAGAAGGTAATTTTGCATCTATCAATACTATTGCAAAGGACGACAACAATACAGTTGCACTAATAAAAATAAACGGAAAAACGGAACAGGCTCAGGTCGTTTGGATAAAGCTATAAGGCATTTATGCTAATTTATTCGAGGCTGTATAGAAATACTAAAAAAGAACCCTCTATAGAGCACTATCTAAGCACAGCTGCCACCTGCGCAACCAATGTCTCTACAACAATCAACGCTTTAACACTAATTAACGCTACAAAAGTCCCTTACTGTAAAGGGACAGCCTTAGCATCGCAAATAATTCTACAAAGCTTTAACAATAGAAATGCCGCACCAATAGCTGTGCGGCATAGTTTTGTGTCTTAATACCAATTTCATCAACACTAAAATCGACAGCAATGAAAAAACTGAAAATGTTATTCCTCGCATCTGCATGTATGTTTGCCATATCATCTTGCGGAGACGACCACACGACTGCCGAAGAAGCAGGTGCAGCTATTGATGCGAAAGTAGACACTGCAAAAGCCAACATGGACGCAGCTGCTGCAAATGCAGAACAGAAAATGGACGAAGCAGGCCAAAAAGTAGAAGACGCTGCCAGCAATGCAGCAGCTACTGTAGAAAATGCTGCTGAAAAAACAGGCGAAGCCGTAAAAGACGGTGCTGCAAAAGCTGCGGGCAAAGTAGAAGATGCTGCTAAGAAAACGAAAGAAGAACTAAAGAAATAATTGCCCCCTCTCACAAGAGAACAAACAAAGATGGCGCACTATGCAGTGCGCCATCTTCTTTTATATCCTAATTATACAGAGCTATATTAAAGTTGTGTAGCAGTGTAAACTACATCTACAGTGTAAGTACCTGCAGGGTATGCGAAGCCAGGAGTTGCATTGTACATTACGCTGAATGTTTGGTTGCCACCATTGTTTGCGTTAGTTATCAGGTTAGCAGCAGTTGATGTAAGACCGCTATAAGCTGATGCACTGAACGGAGAAGCAATAGCACCACCTGTTGCGTTTGCACTTACTTTCAGTGCCAGCACACCAGATACAGGCATTACAGGAGCTGGTGTTGTAGTACCTGTGTATGTAAAGTTTGTGTTGTTAGTTTTAACAGTAACACCGAATTTTTTGTTAGAACGTACTTTCAGTTCTTGTGCAGATGATGCAACACCATTTGCATAATCGTTAACTGTGTTGAAAGCCAGGTTAACAGCAGCACCTGTAGCTGTAGTAGATCCTGTAAAAGTCAACTCGATTGCGTTGCTTAGGTTCAGGTTAACTGTTTGAGTAGCTGTAGAAGCAACTTGTGCTTTTGCTGCGATACCAGAGATTGCCAGAGCTACGATTGCGATTACTTTTTTCATTTTGATTTTGTTTGATTTGTTTTGGTTAATGTTTGTTTGTTTGATGATGCAAAGATGCAACGCGAAATGCCCATTTGACGAAAAAATGAGCCTCCTTAACCCTGCCTTTGCAATCGGTTAACGGACGATTAACATCCACACTACCAATAAAATCACAAAACATTGATTTTCAATTACTTAAACCAAAATCAACCCATCCTGCAAATCATTAACAAATACCATCATTTTCGGCATTTCTACCCCAAAAACTACATTTGCGTAGCCGTATAGATAACATTTGTAGTATATACCCCCGCCGGAAAAGCGAAGCCCGGTGTTACCCTGTATACGATTGTAAAGTTCTGATCTCCCCCATTTACCCCATAATACAGAAAGCCCCAGTCGTACTGATCGATATAATCATATCTGTTGTTCACCCAGCTCCAGCCACCTGTATTGTTTTGTATCATCTTGAAGTACAGAACACTACCTACATACATTTGTGGTGCAGGCACCGCACTACCCGAATAGCTGAAGTATGCGCTGTTTGATTTTACAGAAATCATAAACGTCTTGTTCGACCTTACTCTCATTTGTATCGGCGCGCTTTCCAATCCGTTTGCATAATCATTTACCGTACTGAAGCTGAAGTTCACCTGTGCACCTGTAGCACTATTGTTGGCTACAAATGTTATATCAATGGCGTCTGTCAGATTCAGGTTGGTAGTTTGTGTTGCAGTGGATGATGGATTCTGGGCCCTTACAGCCGCCGCCAGCAGTACCAGAACAGCAGTGAACAGTAAGATTTTTTTCATTGTGTGTTTTTATTTGTTTTGAAAAGCCCTTGATGTTAGTATTAAAGAAGAGTGCTTTACAAAGCACCCTTCTTTTTATTAAAGCGTAGAGAGAGACTACAGTTGAGTAGCTGTGTAAACTACATCTACAGTGTATGTACCTGCAGGGTAAGTAAAGCCCGGAGTCGCTTCATACATTACGCTGAATGTTTGGTTACCACCGTTCAAACCATTGCTGATCAGGTTTGCTGCTGTTGCAGAAAGACCATTGTATGCAGTTGCGCTGAATGGAGTAGCGATAGTACCACCTGTACCGTTTGCACTTACTTTCAGGCCCAGCACACCACTTACAGGCATTGAAGGAGCAGGTGTTGTAGAACCTGTGTAAGAGAAGTTTGCTGCGCTTGTTTTTACTGATACACCAAATTTTTTGTTAGAACGTACTTTCAGTTGTTGTGCTGCAGATTCTACACCGTTTGCGTAGTCGTTAACTGTGTTGAAAGCCAGATTTACAGCTGCACCTGTTGCAGAGTTGTTGCCTGTGAACGTCAACTCGATTGCGTTGCTCAGGTTCAGGTTAACTGTTTGTGTAGCTGTAGATGATACGCTCTGTGCTTTAGAAGCGAAACCTACGATTGAAAGTGCTGCGATTGCGATTACTTTTTTCATTGTGTTGTTTTGTTTTTTGTTTTGTTAATTGATGAATGTTTGTGTTATTTATTACTTGTTTGTTTTGCCTGTCTACCGTCAGGTAGATTTGTTTGCTGCCTTACGGGGCTGCGGTGTGTTATTGTTTGTTTGTTTTGATAATGCAAACATACATCCGCAAATGCCCCTTCCACATCACTAACATTAGTAGTTATTGCTACTAACTATGTGGTTAACAAGTCGTTTACAAATCATTTGCTGTAATAAAAAAGCGCCGCAATGCGACGCTTTTATTTCATTCTCACTCTTATCAATATTAGATTTGAGTAGCTGTATATACTACATCTACAGTGTATGTACCAGCAGGGTAAGTGAAACCGGGTGTTGCTTCATACATTACGCTGAATGTTTGGTTACCACCGTTCAAACCATTGCTTATCAGGTTTGCTGCTGTTGCAGAAAGACCATTGTATGCAGTTGCACTGAATGGAGTAGCAATAGTACCACCAGTACCATTTGCACTTACTTTAAGGCCCAAAACACCAACTACGGGCATTACAGGAGCTGGTGTAGTAGAACCGGTGTATGTGAAGCTAGCTGCGTTTGATTTTACAGTTACACCAAATTTTTTGTTAGAACGTACTTTCAGTTCCTGTGCTGCAGATGTTACACCATTTGCATAGTCGTTAACGGTGTTGAAAGCCAAGTTAACGGCTGCACCTGTTGCAGTACCCGATCCTGTGAAAGTCAACTCGATTGCGTTGCTCAGATTCAGGTTAACTGTCTGAGTAGCTGTAGATGAAACTTGCGCTTTTGAAGCGAAACCTACGATTGACATTGCTGCGATTGCGATTACTTTTTTCATTGTTGTTTTGTTTTTTGTTTTGTTAATTGATAAATGTTTGTGTTTAAATTTTTTGTTTGTTTTGCCTGTCTACCGTCAGGTAGATTTGTTTGCTGCCTTACGGGGCTGCGGTGTTTTTTTTATTTGTTTTGTTTGTGTTGTTGTTTGTTTGTTTTGATAATGCAAACATACACCCGCCAACGCCCCTGTCACATCACTAACTATAGTGGTTTTATTACTATTTATTTGCTTAACAATCAATTCGCAATCAACACTTTAGCCAGACGTTTAACGACATGTAGCAGAGCAATCAGAATCATTCAACAGCATCAAACCTGTGCTAGCAGCCAACCGGTTCTCAACAAAAAAACAGCCGCAGTATCACCATAAAAAAAGAGCGCCTGAAAAGACGCTCTGTATACATATAGAGGATATAAAAAACTTATTGGGTAGCATCCCGAGGCATTTAATAATCAGCCTTTTCTGATGCAATACAAACATACGTCAGCCACCCCGCCCTGCACATCCCTAGTTTTAGGGATATTAGTCCCTTAACAAAAAAAAGGCACCACGAAGGTGCCTTGTTACATATGTTGAAGGATAAGAATTAAAGCTGAGTAGCAGTATAAACTACGTCTACTGTGTAAGTACCTGCAGGATAAGCGAAACCAGGTGTAGCATTGTACTGAATGCTGAATGTTTGGTTACCACCGTTGTTACAGTTTGTCAACAGGTTTTGTGCAGTTGCACCCAGATCAGCATACGCTGTTGCGCTGAATGGAGTAGCAATAGTACCACCTGTTGCGTTCGCAGGAACACGCAGGTCAAGAACACCAGCTACTGGCATTACAGGAGCAGGAGTTGTTGTACCTGTATAAGAGAAGTTTGCGTTATTAGTTTTTACAGTTACACCGAATTTTTTGTTTGAGCGTACTTTCAGTTCTTGGTTAGATGAGCTAACACCGTTTGCATAGTCATTAACTGTATTGAAAGCCAGGTTAACTGCAGCACCTGTAGCAGTAGTAGACCCTGTGAAAGTCAACTCGATTGCGTTGCTCAGGTTCAGGTTAACTGTTTGAGTAGCTGTTGAAGCAACTTGTGCTTTTGCTGCGATACCAGAGATTGCCAGTGCTACGATTGCGATTACTTTTTTCATTGTGTTTGTTTTTTAATTTGATTTTGTTTGATGAATGATTGTTTGTTTTGTTTGTTCGTTTGATGATGCAAAGATGGGGGCAAGCGTGCTCCTTTTGCAAATTATCAGGCCATGTTAACGCCGGTTTAGCAACCGGTTAACGCTTGATTAACAAGCCCTCTCCTCTCTTTTTCACCTTTACGACCAATCATAGCGTGGTAATCTTTAAAAGAAAGTGCCCGTGTTTCGGGCACTTTCACCCACTAACCATTACAAAAACCACCTACTATGAAAACGATATTGAATTATTGTTGAGTAGCAGTATAAACTACATCTACTGTGTATGTACCTGCAGGGTATGTGAAGCCAGGAGTTGCATTGTACATTACGCTGAATGTTTGGTTACCGCCGTTCAAACCTGCAGTTATCAGGTTAGCAGCTGTAGCAGTCAAGCCATTGTAAGCTGTAGCGCTGAATGGAGTAGCAATAGTACCACCTGTACCGTTTGCGCTTACTTTCAGTGCCAGTACGCCAGATACCGGCATTACAGGAGCTGGTGTTGTAGAACCGGTGTAAGTAAAGTTTGCTGCGTTTGCTTTTACGGTAACGTCGAATTTCTTGTTAGAACGTACTTTCAGTTCCTGTGCTGCTGATGCAACACCATTTGCATAGTCGTTAACTGTGTTGAAAGCCAGGTTAACTGCTGCACCTGTTGCAGTACCCGATCCTGTGAAAGTCAATTCGATTGCGTTGCTCAGATTCAGGTTAACTGTCTGTGTAGCTGTAGATGCAACCTGTGCGTTTGCTGCGAAACCAGAGATTGCTAATGCTGCGATTGCGATTACTTTTTTCATGTTGTTTTGTTTTTTGTTTTGTTAATTGATGAATGTTTGTGTTATTTATTACTTGTTTGTTTTGTTTAGCGCCTTACGGGGCTGCTGTGTTTTTTTGTTTGTTTTGATAATGCAAACATACAACCCCAAACACCCCTTCCACATCACTAACACTAGTAGTTTTATCACTAATAGGTTGGTTAACAATTGATTTACAAATGCTATTGCTGTGTGGCAGTATATATAACATCTACCGTGTAAACACCGGGTGGATATGCAAAACCCGGCGCTGCATGATATACTACGCTTATATTTTCAGCACTACAACGTTCGCCGTTTATTATCAGATTAGCATCACTGTTCTTAATAGTATGATAATTGCGTAGTGAGAACGGCGCGGCAATGGCACCGCAGGTAGTATTTTGCAATACACGTATACTCAACACACCATCTACAGGCATAGCCGGTTGTGGCGTAGATGCACCGTTGTAAGTAAAATGCGGTGCTGTAGCCCTGATGATAATATCAAACTTTTGCTGAGAGCATACACGCAGTTGCTGCGGGTCTGATACAACCCCTTTTTCAAAATCAGTTGTGTTTTTAAAGGAAAGATGTACTGCATTGTTATCTACCCACGATAGCTCTATGGCATTATGCAAATCCAGCTGCACTTGCTGTACCGCATCAGCACCTGCAGATTGTGCTGCTGCATGGCGAAACGAGATGATGAAAACAAGTAACAAAACAAGTCTTTGCATAAATATCAGGCATTAGCATTTGTTTTGTTTGTACATAAAATTAATCATCTCCACCCCATATATGCAAACAAAAAAGAGCACACTACACAGTGTGCTCTTTTGCATTATATAAAGGATTGAATTACAGTTGAGTAGCTGTGTAAACTACATCTGTAGTATAAGTACCAGCAGGGTAAGCAAAACCCGGAGTAGCTTCATACATTACGCTGAATGTTTGGTTGCCACCGTTATTACAGTTTGTCAACAGGTTAGCTGCAGTTGCAGAAAGATCATTATAAGCTGATGCGCTGAACGGAGAAGCGATAGCACCACCTGTTGAGTTAGCACTCACTTTCAGTGCCAGTACACCCGCTACAGGCATTACAGGAGCTGGTGTTGTAGAACCTGTGTAAGAGAAATTAGCGTTGTTAGTTTTTACAGTTACACCGAATTTCTTGTTAGAACGTACTTTCAGTTCTTGTGCTGCTGATGTAACACCGTTTGCATAATCGTTAACTGTGTTGAAAGCCAGGTTAACCGCTGCACCTGTTGCAGTACCAGATCCTGTGAAAGTCAATTCGATTGCGTTGCTCAGATTCAGATTAACTGTCTGAGTAGCTGTAGATGAAACTTGCGCTTTTGAAGCGAAACCTACGATTGACATTGCTGCGATTGCGATTACTTTTTTCATTGTTGTTTTGTTTTTTGTTTTGTTAGATAATTTTTTTTTGAAATTTTTTGCCTGCCTGCCGTCAGGCAGGTTTGTTCTGTTTGGTTTGCTGCCTACGGGGCTGCGGTGTTTTTTATTTGTTTTGTTTGTGTTGTTGTTTGTTTGTTTTGATAATGCAAACATACACCCGCAAATACCCCTGTAACATCACTAACTTTAGTAGTTTTCTTTCGCTAACAAATCGTTTACAAAACCGCAAATAACAAACATAAACAATACAAACAAAGGGCGCCCTTAGAGACGCCCTTTGACCAATCACCCCCCTCTACTTCTTATATTTGCGTTGCAGTATACACTACATCTACCGTATATACACCTGCAGGATAATTAAACCCCGGCATGGCCTCATATTTCACTTCAAAATTCTGGTCGCCACCATTACTGCAATTGCTCAATAGCATAGCAGGCAGCACACCCAGACTTGCATACGCACTACTACTGAATGGCGCCACAATGCTACCACCCGTAGTATTGGCCGTCACCCTCACACCCAATACGCCCGCTACCGGCATTACAGGTTTGGGAAATGTAGAGCCGCTGTAGGCAAAGCTTACGCTGCTTGTATTAACAGTAACTCCAAACTTTTTGTTCGACCGAACCGTCAACTCTTGTGCAGCAGAATGCACACCACTTGCGTAGTCGTTTACCGTACTGAAAAACATAACTACCGTGCTACCTACAGAAGACCCGCACGAATATGTTATTTCAATAGCATTGGTAAGATTAAGATTGGTAGTTTGTGTAGCCGTAGATGAAACCTGTGCTTTAGCACAAATACTCGCCAATGCGAATGCTGCAATTGTACTTAGTTTTTTCATGTCTTTGCTTTTTTGTTTTGTTGATAATTGTTTGCATATACAAACTTACCTATACAAAAAAGCCATGCGTATCACTATCATTAGTAGTTTATGCATAAACCAAAAAAGAGCGTCCTTACGGGGACGCTCTTCGTATCGTTAAGTAATTATTTATTCAGATTACAGTTGAGTAGCTGTGTAAACTACATCTGTAGTATAAGTACCAGCAGGGTAAGCAAAACCCGGAGTAGCTTCATACATTACGCTGAATGTTTGGTTGCCACCGTTATTACAGTTTGTCAACAGGTTAGCTGCAGTTGCAGAAAGATCATTATAAGCTGATGCGCTGAACGGAGAAGCGATAGCACCACCTGTTGAGTTAGCACTCACTTTCAGTGCCAGTACACCCGCTACAGGCATTACAGGAGCTGGTGTTGTAGAACCTGTATAAGAGAAATTAGCGTTGTTAGTTTTTACAGTTACACCGAATTTTTTGTTAGAACGTACTTTCAGTTCTTGTGCAGATGATGTAACACCGTTTGCATAATCGTTAACTGTGTTGAAAGCCAGGTTAACTGCTGCACCTGTTGCAGTACCAGATCCTGTGAAAGTCAACTCGATTGCGTTGCTCAGGTTCAGGTTAACTGTTTGTGTAGCTGTAGATGCAACTTGTGCTTTTGCTGCGATACCTACGAATGAAAGTGCTGCGATTGCGATGATTTTTTTCATAATTGTTTGTTTTTGTTTGTTTGAGATTTGTTTTAATTAGTTGTTTTTGTTGTTGATTGTGATGCAAATATGGGGGCATCAGCAGCCGATGTTCAAATTTTCGGGCTTTGTTAACGCCTGATTTGCAATCGGTTAACAAGCGATTAACAACTGAAAATCAATAACTTACAAAACAAAACCCCTGCAAACCGCACCAGTGGCGTGTTGCAAGGGTTGTAACAAACAATTATAAATCAACAACTATTATTACTATGCCTGTGTGGCAGTATAGATTATCTCCATTGCGTAGGTACCCGCGGGGTATGTAAAGCCCGGTGTAGCCCTGTATTGTACACTAAAAGTATTGCTACCGCCCGGCGTAGCATTGTTAATCATGCTTTTGCTACCGGTAGAAAGCGTTGAAAAGTTTTGGTAGCCCGATGTGATGGTACCACCCGTGTTATTATTATACACCTTCAAACGCAGCACAGACAGCGGCATCTTAGGGTCTTTGCCCGCACCTGCAAAGCTGAAGCGAGAAGCTCTTGCTTTAACACGCACATTAAATTTCTTAGTTGAACGAACTTGTAATTGCTGCTCTGCAGAAACAATACCGTTTGCATAATCATTAACGGTTACAAAATTCATTTGCGGATTGGCGCCAGTAAGAATAGTAAGCTCTATAGCATCGCTCATATTCAACTTTACGGCTTGTGTTGCAGCAGAGTTGGCGCTCTGGGCAAATGCCGCAGCCATCATCAGTGGCAGCATTACGGCGGTTAAAAGTATCTTTTTCATTTTTGGCGGTTTGTTTGTGTTTGTACGGCAAAGATGCAACCACCCTGCCCTTTAAGCCAAGAAAAAACAGTCGGTTAACTGCCCCTTAGCAACCGCTTAACGCACGGTTAACATATTAAAAACCGCCACAGTGGCTCATTTCAGCCATACCGCGTTGATTTACAATGGCTTTAATATCGGTTATTTTCAACCATTATTTTTCACTACCATATATCATGCGCTAAATGGCATTTTTTTAAATCAGACACTTATACATTAACAATATTTGCACATTAATAAGAATTACCCTATATTAGCTATCCTTTTCAACTCCCGGTTAAACATCACTATCGAAAACAACTCCCGCCACCATGTAGCAGTGTTTATATTTTACCCCACTCTATTGTAACGCACATAAACATTAACACTAAATCGTTTTAGAGATGAGTGCACGGGAACGCGTTATTGCTATTTTGTGTAGCCCGCTGGGTCGCAAAGACCTGCTGGAAGCAGAACAAACAAACAATGTGATCATCCACCGCAAGATAGAATACAGTCCGCGGGAGGAAGGCAGGGACATGCTGAAGAAATTCCGCTGGATGCCTATGAAGCTGATGTTTATATTCTCCATCGGCGAGGCCATCGTCATCAACACCCAAAAAGACTGGGACGAAGTAGGCAGACGCATACTGGCTATGTAAGTGTGTTAAGCATGCAGAAGGTGTACAATCGCATCTACAACCGCTTCCTGCTGTTCAAACACCAATTTATTTTCAAACCGCAAAACGGTATAGCCAAGAGATTTTAATTGTTCATCGCGCTCGTAGTCGTGCTGATTAGCGATGGGATTATTATGCACTTCGCCATCCAGTTCTACTATCAGCTTGGCAGATGGGCAGTAGAAATCGACAATATAATTTTCTATACTATGCTGTCTGCGAAACTTGTATCCTTCCAGCTTACTGTTTTGTAATAGCTTCCACATAGCAGCCTCAGCAGGTGTAAGATTACTACGCAATTCCCTGCGGCGTTCTTTCAGATAGCTAACGTTTTTTATCTGCCCTTTGCGCATGAAATGAAATTACATAAAACAGACTAAAAAGCTCTCCTCCTGTTTTTAGGAGGAGTACCCGAGTGAAACGAGGGGGAGGTGGTAAATACTCTACGCGAGTGTAACCACCCCGATTGGCAACGACATGCTTCGCATCTCTCCGCCAATATCCCCTCCTAATAACAGGAGGGGAGCTGTAGGCGTTATTACTTAATAAAACGTCTGGATGCTATGGTATCTCCAATTATTTAATAATCTACGGCACTAATATGTATTTTTATTAATAATCATGATATCACATGGAAGAACGCATAGTAGCCTTTATTGATATTTTGGGGTTTTCTGAAATGATACTAGAGAACGAGAAAAATCCAACGGATATACCATTAGCGCTGAAAGGAACGTTAGAAAGTGCATTTGAAGTATTAAAACCTAATGACAATGATAGGCTTGATGGAAACGAAACATTATTACAATGGAAAAAGCAATTACAGTATCGAACTTTTTCAGATTGCATTTGCATCTCTATACCAACTGAAGTAAATATTAAAGAAATATCATTTTTGCAATCATGTAAATTGTTTTTTAAGTACTTATGTAATTTTCAAACTAATTTATTAGAGTATGGACATAATTATCTTATAAGAGGTGGAGTTAGTATAGGCACTTATTATGCTACATCAGAAATGCTATTTTCAAAAGCATTAGTTGATGCATACAACTTAGAATCAAAACATGCTAAAGTATCAAGAATATTAGTACATCAGAATTTAATTGACAAAATTGATTCTGAAGTACATAGTATTGGCTATAGATTGTCAGAATACCCATTAATGACTCAATTTGAGGATAAGTTATATTTTCTCAATTTTTTGAATACTTTTTTAACTGATGCAGTGTCAATAGACGAATTCATGAGAAATGAATTCGGAAATGATAATAATTTAGAAGGCAATTCTCTAAAATTAAAAGATTTTAGAATTAAGAAATACATTCAGTTAATTGATAATAAATTAGGAGCCCACGCTGAATATACACAAGAAGTTATCAATAAATATCATTGGCTTAGGCGTTTTCTACTAAGTGAAAGTGAAAAAGGAAGAAGCACTCCATACTTCTAGCGCAGATTGTTTTTTACGTAAACATCAATAACCCCTCCTGAGAAAGCTCCCCTCCTGTTTTTAGGAGGGGATATTGACGAAAGCTGCGCAGCAGGCTTTTGTCAATCGGGGTGGTTATACTCGCGCAGGGCTTTTATAATATATACACAAATAAAAAACACCTATCTAATCAACTAATCAACCAATCAACTGTTATCATTAGATTTGCTACCTCCGTTATGGCAAAGAAAGCAACAGCAATCAGCAACGATTTATATACTACAGAAAACCTGCACCGCGATGATGACAGCATCTTCATCAAAGGGGCGCGCATGCACAACCTAAAGAATGTAGATGTGGCCATCCCACGCAATAAGCTGGTGGTGGTAACGGGCGTGAGTGGTAGCGGCAAGAGCAGCCTTACTATGGATACGCTTTTTGCCGAGGGGCAGCGCCGCTATGCAGAAAGCCTGAGTGCATATGCGCGCCAGTTCTTGATGCGTATGGATAAGCCCGATGTAGATTATATACGCGGCATTTGCCCTGCCATAGCCATAGAGCAGAAAGTAACTACCCGCACACCACGCAGCACCGTTGGTAGCATGACGGAGATATACGACTACCTGCGCCTGCTCTTTGCACGCGTGGGCAAAACATACTCGCCCGTTACGGGCAATGAGGTGAAGAAAGACAGCGTGAGCGATGTGGTAGATTATGTAAGCAAGCTGGCACATGGCGCGAAGGTGCAAATCATTGTACCACTTGTAACCCGCTATGGCCGCAGCGTGAATGAGGAGCTGAACATCTTGCTGCAAAAAGGCTTTAGCCGTGTACATGCTAAAGTAGAAGACAAACCTATACGTATAGAAGATGTGCTGAGTGGTGATGCACAACTGCCGAAGAAAGATATTTTTCTGTTGATAGACCGTATCGTTACCAAAGATTTTGACGAGGACGATCTGCACCGCCTTGCCGATAGTGTACAGACAGCTTTTTACGAAAGTGAGGGAGAATGTACACTGGAGATTGACGGCAAGAAGATGATGCACTTCAACAATCGCTTTGAGGCTGATGGTATTGTGTTTGAAGAACCATCGCCCAATATGTTTTCGTTCAACAATCCGTATGGTGCATGTCCGCAATGCGAGGGCTTTGGGCAGGTGTTGGGTTTGGACGAAGACCTGGTGATACCTGATAAAAGACTGAGTGTATATGAGGGTGCTGTAGCACCGTGGAAGGGCGAGAAGATGAGCGAATGGCAGCAGTCGTTCATGCGCAATGCGGTGAAGTATGATTTCCCTATCCACAAACCCATCATGGACCTGAACGAAAGCGAACTGGAACTACTCTGGGAAGGCAATAGCAAAGTAAACGGCATCCGCGATTTCTTTGGCATGGTAGAGCAGAACCTGTACAAAGTGCAGTACCGTGTTATGCAGGCTCGCTATCGCGGGCGCACTACATGCCCAAGCTGCCGCGGTATGCGCCTGCGCAAAGAAGCATTTTATGTAAAGATTGCCGATCATCATATAGGCAACCTGATGCTGATGCCATCGGCAGACCTTGCACAGTGGTTCGATAAACTGAAACTGAACGACAACGATACGCAGATAGCCAAGCGCATACTGTTAGAAATCAACCAACGTCTGAAGACACTGCTGGATGTAGGCCTCGGCTACCTGACGCTGAACCGCCTTGCCAATACACTAAGTGGTGGTGAAAGCCAGCGTATACAGCTTACCAAGTTTCTGGGCAGCAACCTTACAGACTCACTCTACATTCTGGATGAGCCAAGTATAGGCCTGCACAGCCGCGATACGGAGCGGCTGATAAACGTACTGAAAAACCTGCGCGACCTCGGCAATACCGTAGTAGTGGTAGAGCACGATGAGATGATGATGCGCGAGGCAGACTATATTATAGATATGGGCCCGCTTGCCAGCCACTTGGGTGGCGAGGTAGTGGCTGCAGGTCCGTACAAAGAGCTTATCAAAAACAAGATGAGCCTTACGGGGCAATACCTGAGCGGCGCTATGACCATAGACCCGCCTGCATCTCACCGCCAACCAAAAGGCAGCATACTATTGCAAGGTTGCCGACAACACAATTTGAAAGATGTGGATGCTGAATTTCCGCTGAATGTGATGTGTGTGGTAACGGGTGTGAGTGGTAGTGGTAAAACAACATTGGTAAAATCGACCCTGTACCCTGCGCTGATGAAGCATTTTGGCGAGGGTGTAGAACGCCCGGGTGTACATAAGTTTTTGGGTGGAGACCTGAACCGCATTGCGCATGTAGAGATGATAGACCAGAACCCGATTGGCAAATCATCGCGCAGCAATCCTGTTACTTATATCAAAGCATGGGATGAAGTGCGCAAACTGTTTGCCAAACAACAGCTATCAAAAATGCGTGGTTTTGCAGAAAAACATTTCTCTTTCAATACAGATGGTGGACGTTGTGATACTTGTAAGGGCGAGGGTGAAGTAGTTGTAGAAATGCAGTTCCTTGCAGATGTACACCTGCTGTGCGAAAGCTGCAAGGGCAGGCGCTTTAAAGACGAAGTATTAGAAGTAACCTACCGCACTAAGAGTGTGTTTGACATCTTAGAGATGAGTGTTGACGAAGCCATCGAGTTCTTCAAAGACGAAAAGAAAATAGCATCGGCATTGCAACCGCTTAGCGATGTGGGCCTCGGTTATGTAAAGCTTGGGCAAAGCAGCGATACCCTGAGTGGTGGCGAGGCGCAGCGTGTAAAGCTGGCATCATTCCTCGGCAAGGGTGCAGCCAAAGAAAAAGTATTGTTCATATTCGATGAACCTACTACGGGTTTGCATTTTCACGATATCAAAAAACTATTGGCATCATTCAATGCCCTGCTAGACCAGGGGCATAGCATCGTGGTGATAGAACACAATACGGATGTTATAAAATGTGCGGACTGGGTGCTTGATATGGGCCCTGAAGGCGGTGTAGGCGGTGGCAAACTCCTCTATGCAGGCCCGCCGGAAGGATTGAAGAAAGTGAAGGAGAGTTATACAGGGAAGTATATGTAATCGCGTCATTGCGAGGCACGAAGCAATCTAATCCAAACTCTCAGCAGTACAATACTGTATTTTGATTAGATTGCTTCGTCGTTTCCTCCTCGCAATGACGGAATAAAACGTAAGACAATAAAAGCAACATGCCATGAACAAAGGCGGCAATGTATATATTATAGCATCTGTAAACAGGCGTACATTATATGTAGGCGTTACATCCAACCTTGCAAAACGTACATGGGAACATCGAACAAAAGTTTACCCTGATAGCTATACTGCTAAATACAATTGCGTTCAATTAGTTTATTACAGTCATTTTGGGAATATCATAGACGCAATTGCAGAAGAGAAAAGAATAAAAGGGGGTAGTCGGCAAGACAAAGAAGATTTGATTAACTCAATGAACTACAATTGGGATGATTTATATGACAACATATATTAACAACCCTAACCGTCATTGTTAGGAACGAAATAATCTAATCCAAACTCATTGGATGACTATACTGTATTTTGACTAGATTGCTTCGTCGTACCTCCTCGCAATGACGAGGGTAAAAACATTAACGCATGCACAAAGTAAACATCGCTGAAAAGCTGGCATTATTTACAGAACACTGGAGCCCCAAGATTGTGGGCGAGCTTAACGGACAGCATGTAAAGCTGGCAAAGTTCAAAGGTGAGTTTGTATGGCACAAACACGATGAAGAAGATGAAATGTTCTTTGTAGTAAAGGGCAGCTTCCGTATGGAGTACAGAGACAAAACCATTGTACTGAACGAAGGCGAATTTCTGATAGTACCGCGCGGCACAGAGCACCGCCCGGTGGCAGACGAAGAAGTAAGCATTATGCTTTTTGAACCCGCCACCACCCTCAACACCGGCGATGCAGACAGCGAACTAACCAAACACAAACTTGATTGGATATAGCTCTTCGTGATTAAATTTTATTTAATGCGTACCATTTTATTGGTAAAAAGATATATAGTATATTGCAGCCACAAAGCGGGTATGCCCCACCGGCTTTCATAACAAAACCCTCCATGTTGCATGTTTTGGTCGAGAGAGATAAATGATCGAGACTATCATTTACAAAACAAACAACATCAATTATGACTGCTATATTGAACGACACTCCGATTGTGCACAACGAAGCTGCACAAAGATTTGAAATGCATATTGACGGCCACACTCCGTTTATGGAATATAGCCGCACGGGCGATATGCTTATCATTGCACATACAGAAGTACCACCTGCGCTGGAAGGCAGAGGCATTGGTAAAATGCTGGCAGAAAAAGTATTTGCTTATGTAGAAGAACATGGTTGGAAGATTATTCCCCTATGTCCGTTTGCAAGCTCATACATCAAGCGCCACCCCGAGTGGGACAGGATAGTACACCACGTGCTGTAGGATTAAATAAAAAAGGAAAAGTAAAAAAGCAAAAAATGCATGTTGGCTTCAACCACATATGCGTTTTAATGCCCAAACCTTTTTTCTTTATAATTTTTTCTTTTTAATTTTTTTGTGTTCTTTTTTAGTTTTTCTTTTTGCTTTACAACTAAGGCATAGCCGCTATCAGGCGTTTGGTATAATCGTTATGTGGTTGCTGTAGTACCTGTGTAGCTTCTCCTGCCTCAACAATATGCCCTGCCTGCATTACCATTACACGGTGGCTTATGTAATGCACCACATTCAAATCGTGAGAGATGAACAGGTATGTAAGGTTAAATTCTCTTTGCAAATCTTTCAACAGGTTCAGTATCTGTGCCTGCACGCTCACGTCCAGTGCCGATACACTTTCGTCGCATATCATCAACTGCGGGCGCAGCCCCAATGCACGCGCTATACCTATCCGCTGGCGCTGCCCACCGCTGAACTGATGCGCGTATCGCTTCATACTATCAACTGGTAGCTGCACCAAGTCCAGCAAGCGGCGTGCTTCTTTATCCAATTCGCTACGCGGCACTATATTGTGCGTGCGCATAGGTTCCATCAGCATGTCACCAACCGTCATGCGGGGGTTCAGCGATGCATACGGGTCTTGAAACACCATTTGTATTTGCCTGCGGATGCGTGTCCAATCTTTCGTGTGCAGCTTAGCAAGGTCTTCGTTGTTGAATAGTATTTGTCCTTCGTGTACAGGCAGCAAACCCATCAAGCTACGGCTGATGGTGCTTTTACCGCAACCACTCTCCCCCACAAGCCCCAGCACTTCGCCACGCTTCAGTTCAAAGCTCACATCATCTACCGCTTTGAAATAATCTACGGGCCTGCCCAACCAGTCTTTGTTTTCGGTAAACCACACACGCAGGTTGTTCACCCGCAGCAGTGTATCGCCAATGGGTGCTTCTGCTTGCTGTGTGGTAGCCGGTGTATTGCCTTGCAGAAAATCTGCCACTACAGGCAGTCGGTTACCTTTATTAGCAGCATTGGGCTTGCAAGCCAGCAATGCTTTTGTATAGGCGTGCTGCGGATGCTGCAATACATCTGCTGCCGTGCCGTATTCCATTACTTCACCCTGATACATCACCAGCACCTCGTCTGCTATCTGTGATGCCAATGCCAGGTCGTGCGTGATGAATATCATAGCCGTATGATGCTCCTGTTGCAGGTTACGCATCAGTGCTATCACCTCTTGCTGCACGGTAACATCCAGCGCAGTAGTAGGCTCATCAGCTATCAGCAGCACAGGCTTGTTGCACATAGCCATGGCAATCATCACCCTTTGCTTTTGCCCGCCCGATAGCTGATGCGGATAGCGCTCGTACAGCTTCTCCGGATTGGGCAACTGCACTTTGCGCAGCCATTCTATAGCTTGTTGTTTGGAAGTCGCTTTATCTAGCTGCTGATGCGTAAGTATCACCTCTGCCAGTTGCTTGCCTATTTTCATAACAGGGTTCAGCGAGCTCATCGGCTCCTGAAACACCATACCCATTTCCTTGCCCCGCAACTGCTGCCATTGCTTATTATCTATTGTGGTAAGATGATGTGCCTGATTGTTTGTATTCAATTGCAGGCTGCCACTTATTGCAGCCCCCTTGGGCAGCAAACCCATGAGCGATAGTGCCGTAAGCGATTTACCACTACCACTCTCGCCCACAATAGCCAGCGTCTTACCCTCTGCTACCGCAAACGATATACCCTTCACAGCAACAAAATCGCCGAAAGAGATTTTGAGGTTGGTGGCTTGTATGATTGGAGTATTATTCAACGATATTAAAATTGCAGGTGCTTCACGGTATGTCCGTTGTTGATGAGTTGCTTCAGCGATTCTATGCCTATTACAAGGTGTTCATCTACGTATTTTTTTGTAACACGTGTATCACTAGCCGCGGTCTTTACCCCTTCGGGTATCATGGGCTGGTCTGATACCAGCAATAATGCACCCGTAGGTATCTTATTAAAAAAGCCAACAGAAAATATCGTGGCAGTTTCCATATCTATAGCCATGGCACGTACGCGGCGCAGGTATTCTTTAAACGCTTCATCATGCTCCCACACACGGCGGTTGGTAGTATATACAGTACCCGTCCAGTAGTCGCGGGCATGGTCTCGTATGGTGGTCGATATAGCTTTCTGCAAAGCAAACGCAGGCATAGCAGGCACTTCGGGCGGAAAATAATCGTTGCTCGTACCCTCTCCGCGTATAGCAGCTATAGGCAGTATCAAATCGCCCACTTTGTTTTTCTTCTTCAGTCCACCACATTTGCCGAGGAACAAAACTGCTTTAGGATTGATGGCACTCAGCAGGTCCATCATGGTAGCAGCCGTAGCGCTACCCATACCAAAATTGATGATGGTGATACCATTAGCAGTAGCGCAAGGCATGGGTTTATCCGCACCTATCACTTTTACCTTGTGCATCTCTGCAAAGCGCTCTACATAGTTGGTAAAATTGCACAGTAAGATATACTCTCCGAAATCCTTCAGCGTCATGCCCGTGTATCTGGGCAGCCAGTTCTTTACAATCTCTTCTTTCGTCTTCATCTTACTTAAAGTTACGAAATGTCTGCCTGATTGGTGCTGCACACATAAATCAATATCTTGCACATATGGTTTCGTTGCACAATTACGTCTTCAATATATCACCCATATCAGAATCTGCATGGCAGGATATCAATGCTTTATTTCTGCCAAAGCAACTCCGCAAGGGCGACTATTTTATTACCGAAGGCAAGACTGCTACACAAATAGGATTCATCAACAGTGGTATAATACGTGCATTTGCAAAGGGCAGAAACGGGCAGGAATACAATAAACATTTATTTACAGCACCATCGTTTATTGGTGGCTATGCATCATTAATCACAGGCAATACCAACAAAATAAACCAGGAAGCACTGACCGACTGCGAGCTACTGGTTGCAGACTATCACAAACTGACTGCCCTGTACGACAAGCACCCCGATTTTGAACGTGTGGCACGCAAGCTGGCAGAATTATTTTTTGCTGCTAAGGAGCAACGCGAAATAGAACTGGTAATGCTGAGTGCAGAAGAACGATATCTGCTCTTCAGAGAGCGTATGCCGGGGCTGGAATTTGAGATACCACTCTACCACATCGCATCCTATCTGGGTGTCTCTGCTGTGCAACTAAGCCGCATCAGAAAAAACCTGGCACGATAGCTAATCTTTACATAGGTTAATTTTCTCCGCTATCGCTCAAAATAGCTTTGCATTGTAAACAAAAACACAATGCAAGATAAGTTCACCTATTTTATACTACTGAATGCAACAAAGCATTGGCTGCGTCTTTCGCGCGATGAGCGTGGCAGCTATTTCGAAAAAATTATAACCCCTATTTCTCAGCGCTTTGCAGACACACTGTCTTTCCGCTTTTTTGATGCTGAATATTTCAACGCCAACGTATCAGACGTATTGATGCTGGAAGCAACCAATACCCAAGACTATATGCTGTTTATTGAATACCTGCGCGATACAGAAATTTACACCATCCCATATTTCGAGATAATAAATATTATACCCGCAAAAGAAAACGCCTACAAAGAACTGGAAGGCATGATGAAATAATATGAAACAGTTACTGATAATATTTATGATGACGATGAACATTGCCACCGCACAAACAAAGAAAGTATTGTTTGTAATGAGTGCTGCAAAAGAACTACCATTAAAAAACGGCAAGACATATACACAAACCGGCGTATTCCTCAGCGAGTTCTATCTGGCGTATAAGGCCATTGCAGATGCAGGCTACAGCATAGAAATAGCCACACCACAGGGCATAGCATCTTCTATTGATAATGAGAGCTATAAAACCAAATACTGGAAGGGGCAGGAAGCGCTTATCGGCGAGGCAAAAAACTTTGTTACAACAAACCCGAACTTTCTGCATCCGCTAACGGTTGAATATGCCTTACAGCATGCAAATGAGTATGCAGGCATTGTAATACCTGGCGGACAAGGGTTGATGGTAGATTTGATCCACGACAAAACCATCTTACAAATAATCAGCAAAATGGCAGTTGACAAAAAAGCGGTAGGATTGATATGCCATGCACCCGCACTGCTGACATCTTACACAAAATCAGACAATCCTTTCGAGGGATACACGGTCAACTGCATTACCGGGTTTGAAGAATTCTATATAGAAAGCATTGTAATGAAAGGTAAACCTTACAAACGTAAAATTGCACGCTCGCTAAAGGCACTTGGTTTCAGCTATAAAAAGGGAGGACCTGGCAGTAGCTTCGCCGTTAAAGACAGGCAACTGGTTACCAGTCAAAACCCCTACTCAAACAATAAATTCAACACGCTCTATATACAAGCGCTAGAAGAATCAGCACACATACATTAGCTACTTCTTCAGCCTGTACCTGAGCTGCGAGACTATAGATGCCATAGCTATAACATACACTATGCTGAATCGCTGCGTATTTACATATTCGCTAATGGCATAGCCCATAATAAAGGCATTAATTAATGACCAGATAACAATTGGCTTCCGTAACGGATTTTCTTCTGTTGCCATAGTGGGGAGATTTGCTTACATAAAGTTACAGCTTTAATTTTTCACCCTGTATATACCCTGCACAACAGCCGATAATGCAGCAATGGCAAACACAATACCCAGCTTGCCTGTGTGTACAAAATCGCTGATGGCATAGCCCATGATAAATGCATTGATTAATGACCATATAACAATGGGCTTCCATAACGGATTTTCTTCTGTTGCCATAGCGGGGAGATTTGCTTAGTTAAAGTTACCGAATGTTTAATGTAATTTAATGCAACATTCCACACCTATGCGTCTCTTATTATCTGTTATCCTATTATGCAATGGCTTATGGCTGCATGCACAAGATTACTTTAAATACCATGAAGGCATCATCACAGCCGAAGAGCAGATTTTTGTAAAACAGCAGTACGACGAAGGGCTGAAAACCTACGCAGATGTCTTTAAGAAATATGACTTTGTTTTTGCGCACGATTGTGTGATGGCTATGCAGATAGCCCTATACCGCAACAACGAGAAGCTGTTTCTGCTATTCACTACCAAAGCCATGCAAAACGGGCTGACGATGAAACATTTAGACAGCCGCACGATGACCTATTTTCAAACCCATCCTATTTATAACAAGTGCAAAGACAGCATTGCAAGTATCTACAAACGCAACAGGCCACACTACCTGAAACGCATAGACACTGTAGCATTGGGCAAAATGACACAGTTGTTTTGCAACGATCAACTGGAGAAAAACCCGCTTCCGAACGAGGGCTTTACCGCTTCTGACAAACGTTACAAACCGCAAATCATTGCAACAACAGAGCAGCTAAAAGCCCTGATTGCAGAAAGAGGTTATCCATCTGACAGATTGATTGGGATAGACGACCAAAACCTGCTGCACGAGCTTGGCACAACACGTATGACACCCTTGGATTATTACAAAAAATATAAAGGCGACCAGTGTTGCAACATCAGAGAAAGCCAGTTTGAATTTGACGAACATACCATATCATCGTCTATGATAATGCCTCTTATTATTCACTACGGACATATGACAAATGGAGAAGACAGGCTACAATGTGTTATGTATAGTGACAGCTTCTACCTGCAACAAATAAAGCGTGGCTACATACACCCTAAAGATGTTGCATTCCTCTACGAATGGAGCATGAACAACGGCGGTTCCGGCGCAGGTACTCCTAATCTTGAAAGAGGTGAAAAATTCTTTGATATAGGTATACGCCGGCAAGGCGCACAAAGACAGGTAAACATAACCGACGAAACCATCAACAAACTGAGGGTAGCATTTCATATTGCGCCAATAGAAAATGACCGTATGAAATTTGAATTCGTAAAAAAGAATGGCATGTATATTGGCTTTGGCTGGTGGACTTGCAGGTCTTAACCTATCTTTGCCTCTGCATGCAAAACCAAGCACAGATAGCACTACAAAAATTCATGCAGCAGTTTGATGGGCTGACTACAGAGGAGCAAGCACAGATTGCTGCAAACCTGGTAGTAGAAGCATACCCCAAAGGCAAGCTATTGGTAAAAGCGGGCGAAGCATGGCGACTGTGTTATTTTGTACTGGAAGGTTGCATGCGCCAATACAAAATAGTTGACGAAACAGAAGTAACCACACAGTTCTATACAGAGCGCGAAGCTGCCATCGATTTCAACAGTTATATCAATCAGGCAAAATCTGATAGCTATCTGGTGTGTATGGAAGATACCATTGTGATAGAGGGCAATCCCAATCAGGAAGCAGATATGTATGAACGCTTCCCAAAACTGCAACAGATAACACGCGCTATGATGGAGCAGGACTTTGGCAAAATGCAAGAGCAGTTTTCGCGCTTCATAGCCAGCAGTGCCGAGGAGCGTTACACACACCTGCTCAACCATCGCCCCGATTTGCTGCAACGCGTACCGCTGCAACACCTTGCAAGCTATATAGGCGTAACACCCGAATCGCTCAGCCGCATACGCAAGCGCATACAGAGCAAGTAAAACTATTTGCCACCCTTTCTTATCAGCCACACTGCAAGCAGCAGTTCGCCCAGTGCCATCGGCAAGCTCAATACGGCCTCAACAGTTGCTTTGTGCAGCATGTAGCCTACCCATGATTGCTGCAATATATTAGTACCCACGTATGCCAAACCCGCAAAAAAAGCAAGCCCGCTTATCAGCTTAGGTATAGCGGCTGTGCGACATGCCAATGTCCCTATCAGCAACAGATGCACACCAAACACTATCAACCCCTGCGACCATACTTGCAGAAAGCGCTCTATATAGTTCATTACCACACCTGCATCTGCCCCCTTCATGGCAGATAAGTCCTGCGCATAGTACAATTGTAGTATAGCCACTGCCAACCATACACAATACACCACACGCAGCCAACCTGCGATGCGCGACAGTGCAGGATTATCTTGCAGAAAGAATTTGTACAGTGCCCATGCCACCACTACATCCAGCAGCAGCATGATGCTATAGGTAGTTATAACAATTGGCAGCATAGCCCGATGTTGCAGTATGTTGCTAAGTGTAGCAGCACTATCGCCCTTTACATATATAGCACCAAAAGCATAGCCATAGCCTATACCCGCTACAATGGCCATCAGTATCAGCGACCAGCCTGCCAGTTTAGCCATTTGCCTGTGGTTGATTATACCTTCGTTCATTTGCATCATTTTTTTGATGCGGCAAAACTATCTAACCGAACAGGTTCAATTTTTTGACTTTGGGTAAGAAACAACTAATCAGAAACCCTCTTTCCCTTAAAATAATAATTTGTCAAATATTGCTTGGGAGGATATTGATTATTACCACCTGTATGTTTCCTGATTGTAAACAAACTATCTGTAGAAGGATAGTACACAATGGTATACTCACTGTCATAATATCTGCCCCAATCATGAGTGGTAGATAGCATATTATGCCCGGCATATTTTAATAATGTTCCCGAACCATACCCATCGCTTACAAATATTTGATCATCACCTTTTTTCTCAATAGTTATCACAACTTCTTTTACACTATTGTAAGCCGTATCTAAAAATACTTTCATGCTATCACCCCAATGTGTTTGTTCATGATAAGATTCCATCTGTCCGCGAAAAGTGCCGGCTACTTGTTTTGTTTCTTTTTTTATCTGGTGCTTTTTGCACGAAGCCATTGCAAAGGATAACAATAGCATAGGGATTATTAATTTTTTCAAGTCGGTTTTATTTTAGGCTTGTTTGATAATTGGGAAAATACATGCCAGACCTCATTTTACTTTTTCCACTGCTGTCATCGGTACACAGTTCAGAAGAGCTTTAGTCTGCAACTCTTTTGCCTCTGAAGTAATAGTTTTCTTTTGTCGAATTCCATGGTGGCTGGCCCGATGAATTAAAATATCTCCCGACAATAAATAAACTATCTGTCGAAGGATAATACACAACGGTATATTCTTTGTCATAATATCGACTCCAATAGTGGTAGGTAGATTCCATATTATGCCCGGCATATTTCAGTAGTATTCCCGAACCAATAACCTCGCTTACTAATATTTGATCATCATCTTTCTTCTCTATGGTAATGGTAATTTCTTTTACACTATTGTAAACACTATCCAAGATTCGCTTTGAGCTATCCGTATGACTTTCCTCATGATACAACTCCTTTTGTCCACGAAAAGTGCCGGCTACTTGTTTTGTTTCTTTTTTTATCTGGTGCTTTTTGCAGGAAGCCATTGCAATGGATAGCAATAACATAGGGATGAGTATTTTTTTCAACTTGGTTTATTTTAGGTCAATGAACTAATTAACAAAATACATGCCAAGTTTCGTTTTCTCTTTCTACTTTTGAAGCCATCAAAATGATACCCGCAGATTTTTCAAACATACAATTACAGCTTCGCAAACAGGAAGGCAAAACACAGGTGTACGACTCCATCCGCCGCAAGTGGATAATACTGACACCCGAAGAGCATGTGCGCCAGTACCTGTTGCAATACCTGATGCAACATCTGCAATACCCTGCATCGCTGATAGCCGTAGAAAAACAACTGATACTGGGCAGCCTCACCAAACGCTTTGATATTGTAGTATATAACCGCGACCACAAACCGTGGCTGCTGGCAGAGTGCAAAGCACCTGATGTAATGATAACCGAAGCCACCCTGAACCAATTGCTGCAATACCACAACACACTGCAATGCCGCTACTGGCTGCTATGCAACGGGCATCAGCTGTATTGTGCCGATGCGGGAGATATCAGTAATATAAAATGGTTAGAGGCCCTGCCTGCCTACAATTGCTGAGTAGCGGGCGCTGTTCATTGTTTCCACCGCTTTGCGTATCACAGCATCATCCCATGTGGTGATGGAATAATAACCATTGCTGCGGAATAGTATGCGCGCCAGTTGTGCCTTCAGTTGCAGGCGGAAGTAATCCTGATTGGTCTTGGCACGCAACACACGCTCTACCGCGCGGCGGAAGGTCGGGTCTTGCATCTTCAGGAAGCCTGCCACCAGTTCATCACCATTATACTTGGTGCTGAAGTCTGCAATGGTTTTGTATTGCAGCAGTTGTGCGCGGTAGTGCATATAGTAGTTCCACACCGTGCGGCGTGCATCTTCGCTATACAGCATATTGGTAAGCCCCGGTGTAAGCCTTGCCGTATCATAAGGCACAAACACATCGGGCTTGATGCCACCGCCACCATACACCAAACGTTTATTGGCAGTGTAGTAGCGTGCAGTATCGTCTGTTATGATGCTGTCGTTACCCTTCAGCACATCATTCTCAAATCGCTTGATGAAGTCTTCATCATACGCATCTCGCCCGTTTTTGTAAGAACGTTGTATGCAGCGTCCCGATGGTATGTAGTATTTCGCAACCGTAAGGCGTAGTGCTGCGCCGTCGTCCAGGTCGTACTGTTCCTGCACAAGCCCTTTGCCATAAGAGCGGCGCCCAATGATGATACCCCTGTCATAATCCTGCACAGCCCCTGAAAGTATCTCGCTGGCAGATGCAGAACCTTCATCTATCAATATGGCTATCTTCCCTTTTTCAAATCCGTTCAGCCCTTCTGTTTTATAATCGATGCGTTTGCTATGCAGGCCTTTGGTATATACTATCAGCTTGTCGCCTTCCAGCAGTTCGTCGGCTATCAGTTGCGCTGCTTCCAGATATCCGCCGGGGTTTTGGCGCAGGTCTATTACCAACTGCTCCATGCCGCTTGCTTTCAGCCCTTTCAGTGCACGTGCAAACTCTTCGTGCGTGGTAGCGCTGAAGCGGTTTATTTTTATGTAGCCCGTCTTTGTATCCAGCATTATGTTGGCATCCACACTTACCACAGGTATTTCGCCTCGGGCAATTGTTAGCTGTTTCATGGCATTGCTCACAGGGTCTTTCAGCGTCACGCTTACTTTACTGTTCAGCCTGCCTTTCAGCATTTTTATCACATTGTCGCTCGGTATCTGCCTGCCTGCTATTATGCTATCGCCTACTTTTACAATCTTATCGCCTGTTACCACACCGGCCTTGTCTGCAGGACCACCGGGTATTACAGACGTTACATTCATCGTATCGTCAAATATGAAAAACTCTACACCTATGCCGTAGAAACTACCTTCCAAATCTTCATTTACTTCTGCCAGTTCATCGGCTGGTATGTAGGATGTGTGGGGGTCCAGATCGCTCAGTATGCCCTCTATGGCACCTTTATATAATTCATCGGTCTTTACAGAATCAACATATTTTTCGTTGATGAGGTCTATTATCTGCTCCAGCCTGTCGTTTCGTTGCATCACGGCCTGTATATCGCGCTTGCCACGCAGTGTATCGCGCAGATTGAAGCCCAAAGCCATACCGCCTACCATTACTACCGAAAAAAACAGGGGTGTCCAAACCTTGAAACCACCCGATTGCTTGCCGTCCATTTATAAAAAGATGGGCAAAGTTAGGCGCATTTAACGATTAAATAATAAACTTATTTGATGGTCATATTCAATTAACAAAACACTATTAGGAAAATGCTGCCGCATACTGCATTTTTGTAGTCAAATATCCCGTTATGGCATCCATACTCCTTGTAGAAAGCGGCTCAACAAAAACTGACTGGTGTCTGCTGGCAAAAGGCAAAAAGCCCGTACACTTCAGCACAGGCGGCATCAACCCGCATTTGCAAAGCAAAGATGCCATAGTGCAACTGCTGCAAACAGAGCTGGCATGGAATCCTAAAAAGCACCATGCAGATGCCATAGCCTACTATGGCGCGGGGGCAGGCAGCACTGCCAAGCAAAAAGAGATGGCAGCCATCCTCAAAAAACACTTCGGCATTAAGGATGTAGAGGTGCATGGTGATATGATGGCGGCGGCACGCGCCCTGTGCGGCGATAACAAGGGTATGGTGAGCATACTGGGCACAGGCAGCAATTGCTGCTATTACAACGGTAAAAAGATAGCCGAACAAAAGCCATCGCTTGGCTTTATAGCCGGCGATGAAGGCAGTGGCAACTATATGGGCAAGCGCGTACTGCAATACTATGCCTACAATACTTTTGATGCAGAACTGAAACTGGCTTTCGAGCAATTGTTTGGCAACGATGTGCAGGCACTGATAAACAGGCTGTATAGCGAGCCTTTCCCCAACCGCTACCTGGCAGGCTTTGTGCAACTATTGGTAAATACCCGCGGCCACTACATGACCGAAAACATTATTGAAGACTGCATCAACGATTTCTTTCATCATCATATTCTCAAGTATCGCAATAGCTGGAAGTTGCCGCTATACTTTACAGGCAGCGTGTCCCACCTTTTCAGCGATGTAATAGAAAGCCTGTGCAACCAATACGAACTGGAACTGGGTACGATTGCCAAAAGCCCGATGGATGGATTGATTGCTTATCATAAGAAGCAATTGTAATACAATTCCCTTTTACAATTTTCTTACAAAACCCGCTAAGGGTGGCTATACCTTTTGTCGTCTTTCTGTTATAAAACCATTTTATGAGAAAGACATTACTCCTCACCACCATTGCTGCGGCATTGGCAAGCAGCGCATCTGCACAAATCAAGTATCACGATATCAACCCCGATACCACTATCAGTACTTGGGATATGGTAACCATTGCCCCTATTGTAAAACTACCCGGCTATGGCACCAGCAATGCCATAGATATATGGTGGCACCCTGTACCGGAGGTTGTGGTAAACGCATGGAACGATTGCGAAGTATTGTATGATGCAAGCGGCACCTACCCTGCTATGCTGAAAGCAGGTGATAGCATCAGCGCAAGCGGTACATGGAAGAAACCAGGCTACGACCCGCTAAACAAAGCAGGTGTGGGCAACTGGACAACCAATGCTACCGATAAATATCTGGGCATCCGCGCCAAAAACAATGGTGTGTGGAACTATGCATGGCTTAAGATGACAGTAGCCAACGCAGCGGCCTCATTTACCGTAAAGGAATACGCTGCGGAAACATCGGGCAAGAAAATAATTGCAGGCAACAAAACAAGCACTACAATACAATACATACCTACAGCATATAAATTGGATATCACTACCGCTACGGGCACACTGCAAATAGCAGGTATGGAAGGTGATAATAATATTACGCTTACAGACATCAACGGGCACATTGTTTACAATGCAACTACTACATCAGGCAACCACAACATCAACACACAACAGCTTAGCAAAGCAGTATACATACTACGCATCAGCAACGGTGAAAAACAAAAAGCCGTAAAGGTGCAACTTTGATTTCTTCTTAATTAAAAATAAAAACGGCATTGTGTCTACAATGCCGTTTTACCCCTCCGTATCGATATTTTTTGCCCGTTATTTCGATACAATCATCCTCAAACTTTGCCCGTTTTAGCTATTTATTTTACAAAATGTAAAGTCTCTGTTCCACTCTTACTATCGCCGCTCAGCTTTATTTCAGTGTCTGTTTTACTATCTATCACCCAATCATCGGCCAGCTCCAGTACCTTTTCGTCCGTAGTATTAAATGTCAACACCATTTTCTGTTTGCCGTCATCACTTATCTGGCTCCATGTGCCACTGATAGTTTGTCCGTTGCGGATAACAGTGATTGTATTGTTGCTGTTAAATTCAAAGGTATTACCACTATAGTCGCTGGTTTCTTCTTTTGTTTTATCGTAGTAATAACTGATACGCCATTTGCCGCTTGCTACACTTGTGTTTGATGATGGTGTTACATTATTACTGTCATCATTCTTATCGCAGCTGCTGCTTGTCAGTGTTGTAAACAGTATCAGTGCAGCTATGGGTGCTATCAATTTCTTCATTGTTTTCGTAGTTAATGATGTAAAACTATCCCATCGTTTTTTTAGCACAAAACTATACACATTCATCTGGGAAATAGAACAAATGAAACGGTATAAAAGCAGATGAAGCGGAAATATCCCCGACGAATCGGGCATAAAAAAATGTTGCCGAAACAGGAGCTTCGGCAACATAGGTAAACACTCAATAAAGGTTTATTGCACTACACTAAATCGCATATTGCCGACATTACCCTCTTCGTCATGTATGCGAAGCATATAAACACCGCCCGGCATATTGGTTGTTTGTACCTGATACTGCACCTGCCCGTTAACAGGTTTTAGTTGTGTACGGTACACCGTTCTGCCTACGGCATCTGTAATATCTATATGAAGTATAGCAGCATCGCTATATCCTTTCAATGTAAATGTTCCGTTATTCGGGTTTGGATATAGCTTCCAATCCGTCATATCTATCGTACCTACTTCCAGCTGTAGATTCTTACCGATTGTAATAACATTACTTACAGCCGTATCAGGTTCTGCACAAGTCAGGTCGCTCAGCATCCACAGTTGTATCTGGTCGCCTGTTTTTATATCCTGATCTACCACTGCAATATACACCGGTGTTCTGCCGGCCAATACTACTTGTCCGTTTTTCATCCAACGATAAGTAGGCACATTGCCCATGTTGGTATTTTTTGCAGAGAAGGTAATAGCTGTACCCGTTGGCACACTGCTACCCGGATTAGCTTTTATAGTAACCGTAGGAGGCAGATTGCCCGATGCATTGATTGTGAATATATTGCTGGTATCCAATGGCTTAGTAAGGCAATACCAGTCTGCAGTGTATATGCAGTATATCACATCACCTGTCACCAATGAATTGCTTTGCCATTTGAATGACGTTGCGCCCGGCACAGGCATACCATTTTTATACCATTGATATGTAGGCGCTGTACCACCACCGGTAGCCGTAGCCGTAAAGTCTACCATATCGCCCAAGCAGATATTAGCACCCGGATAAGCGGCTACAACCACATTAGGCGTCAGGGTTTGATAAACAGAAACCAATGTACTGTCATTTGTACTACACCTGCCCAGCCCTGCTGTTACTTTGTAGTAACCCGACATTGCCGTTGTAGCCGGAGACCTGTTAACAATCTGCCCTGTAGTAGAGAAGTTGCCAGGGCCTTGCCATGTATAGGTAACACCACTTGTCATACTGTAAGTGCTCATCGCAATTACATTGCCCACACAGAATTTGCCACCACCACTTATTACCGGAGGCACAGGTAGGCTGTCTACAACCGCCTTAAAGCTATCTGTAGAAGAGCATCCATTGAGCGTAGCCGTTACTATATATGTACCACTAACATTGGTTGTAGCATTTACTATAGTTTCGTTGCCACTGGTACTTGTAAATAAATGCGGTCCTGTCCATAAATAAGAAACACCGGGGGTGCTGCTGTAGCCGGAGAACGCCAATGTACTACCACTGCACAACGGCGAGTTGTGAGTAATTGTAGGCGTATCTGGCAGTATTCTGATTGTAATATTATTCATATTAACATATCCAACACCGGCAGGTGCTGTATATGCCATACGTATACGGTAAGCTGTACCGGGAGGCGTAGTGAGTGGTATTTTCAACTTCATGGTACCGGGAAGCGGCGTTGCAACACTGCCCAGTGTAGTGTATACACCAAAGCTACCGAATGGATCGGACAGCTGCACAGAAAATGTATTGGTAGGAAGGAATGGATTTGTAATGCCATAGGTAACAGTCATTGTATCGCCCTGACAAAAAACCAGGGGGCTTACAGTGGCTACATATGCCGAGGTATCTGCCTTAAACTTACACAAATACGCATCCTGTGCACCTGCCAGCGACAGTTGATACCCACCCATACTGGATATTGCGTTGGTGCTGCTGGTATTACCTGCTATAAACAAATCGCCCGTACGGCTGTATGCAATACCAAAACAGTTGTCAGCATCAGTACCACCCAGGTATGATACCCAAGTACGCGAACCGCCGGGACCAAAGATGGCAATAAATGCATCACTATTGCCACCAAAAGCCGGCTGATATGCACCGGGTGTAGACAAGCCGATACTACCGGTGGTACCACTGAAACACACGTTATTATTGGCATCTATATCAATATCCGCGGTATTATCTGGGGCGATGCCACCAAAATAAGTACCCCACAGCAATGTGCCGGTAGGATCAAATTTTGCAAGATAAGCATCAGAAGGACCTGAACCTGCTATATTAGGCTGAAAGCTGCCTGATGTTGATATGCCTGTAGTGCTGAATGTTGAACCTGCGATGTATACATTGTTCGCATTATCGCAAGCCAAGCCGATGCTACCATCATCATCAGAACCGCCGTAGTATGTACCCCACTGCCTTACTCCTGATGAATTGAACTTTGCCATAAAAACATCCTTAGCTCCTGCCAGTGTTGACTGATGGGTACCGCTGGTCGCAATACCTGAAACACTCTCCGTAGTACCTGTGGCATATACGTTGCCGCTTAAATCGGTACTGACTTTTACTATTTTATCCGGGGATACTCCACCGTAATAGGTAGACCATTGCAACACACCTGCCGGAGAGAACTGTGCCAGATAACCATCATCTGCACCTGCAATAGCCACCTGATGTGCGCCACTTGTGCTGATGCCCGATGCACTACTTGTTATACCACACAGGTATATAACATTATTAGCTTTGTCCCATGTTACACCTACCATGTAGTCGTCGTAGGATACCGCACCCGACTCGTTGCCACTACCACCAAAATAGGTAGCCCATATCCTTGTACCGTCATTTTTAAACTTTACCAGATAGGCATCGCTACCCCCACCTAATGTAGTTTGATAAGCACCCGAACTGGCCATACCAGTGTTTGTAGTAGTAACGCCTGCCACATAAGCATTGCCCAGTGTATCTGCACTTACATAAAAGAAATTATCATTACCGCTACCACCGTAATACGTACACCACAACAGCATGCCATCTACATCAAACATTGCCAGAAAAGCATCTCTGTTGCCTACATACGTAGTTTTGTATGCACCAACAGTAGCCAAACCAAAACTACTATATGTGTATCCAGACAGGTATGTGCTACCCGCAGTATCTGCAGACACGCTGAATGCTGCTTCAACATCCGAAGAGCCGAAATAAGTACTCCATGCAATGGAAGGATCTATCACCAATGCACTGCCACTCTTATAATCTGAAATAGTAAAACTCAGCACATTACCATTCAATGTATAATTGCTCTTAACCTTTTCTTTAGTTTCAGCATAATAAGTATACGGTGCATCTTCTGTAATAACACCCATTGCAGTCTTTACCAGCAATTTTCCGTTTTTCAGTTGCAAGCTTTCCTGTCCTGCATACTTAATTTTAATATCAGTGGGGTTACCACCTGCATTTACAACAAAGTCGTATTTGATAGACTGATTGCCACCATCGTTACTTACATATAGCACCCAATCTATGGCAGGATAAATATCTTTATAAACTATACGCTTATAGCTTCTGGCAGTTGCCCCATTAGGGCCATACGTCGGGCCATAAAATATTTCTTTGTATTCTTGTTGTTCTTGAGTTGTAGCAATAGCTGCCTCATTAGCACCAATCAATTGCACATCCAACCTGTAAGCCTGAATAGGAAATTCGCTTTTTGCTTTTTGTGCTTCGGTCTGTGGTATCGACTTCACCCATTGGTATTCAATTTTACCGGGCGCTATGTACATACTAACACTCTTCGAATTGAGCATAAAGTCAACATCACTTCGCCTGTTACCATGCTGATCGTGTACCTGACCTATATTTTCAGTAAAAACCAGTCTTGATTTGGTGAATGCCTCTGCCTTGCCGCGCGCTATTGCCTGTGTATGCCACAAAAGCATACAACATATAATTACGGCTATTTGCTGTAAGAGTATACGGTGTTTCATTATTAGTGTAATGCAGTATTATTGTATCTTATAAAAATACTATATTATATAGAGATTAATAGGCTGGCGGCTTATTTTAATGGGATATTAATACTAATACATTGAAAATAAATTAAATTAAAATGAACTGATAATCATACATATGCAAATCAATCTCTTTTAACTACAAGTTTAAACACTTTATAATCTCCATCTACCCAAAGCTTTAGCATATAAATGCCACTGGCCAATGTACCCCGCAGGCGCACTTGGTGATAGAGCTTTTTATCTGTCACAGCAACAGATGTGCGGTACACCATCTGCCCCACATCGTTTGTAATTTTTATCTCGGCAAGCTGGTCTTTATGTAGTATTCCTTTCAGGTAGAAATCTCCGTTATTAGGGTTGGGATACAATACTATATTGCCCGTATCAGCCTCATCACTTATCTGCACTTGTAATGATGTAGAATCCTGACATTTATCAAGCGCGGCAACCAGCACATACACACCGCTCTGCCAGCTTTCGGCTGCTTTTATTTCGGGCGCAAGGATAGATGTGGCAAAACCCGCTGGGCCACGCCAACTATAGTTAATGCCACTTTCAAGATTATCAATCTTCAGCATCAGGGTACCACCTTTTGTTATCGGGCTGTTTGAAGATATGATTGGTTTTTGCGGCGCTCTTTTCACCAACACATCTACCGTGTCTGCACTGGTGCAGCCATTCAGCAAGGCAGTAACTATATACTTGCCCGTAGCGCTTGTTGCCACTTGCCTGATGAGTGTATCTGTAACCTGTGCCGAAAACCCTGCAGGGCCCGACCAACTATAATCTGTGCCCGGTATTTTCTCTTTTATAGCCAACGGCATATCTGCCCCTGCGCACAAAACAGTATCGTACAGGGCTACAGGCTGCAGTGGCAAGGAGCGTATATCTGCCACAAGTGTATCTGCAGTAGTACAGCCATTGAGCGATGCAAGCAATGTATAAACCCCTTTGCGGGTAAAATATGCCGGGCTGATGACGGTATCTTTTACACCGGCCGTAAAACCCAAAGGACCACTCCAAGTAAATGTAATACCTGATAAGGTATCTTTTGCCTGCAAACGCAAAGCATCCCCAAAGCAAATGCTTATATCTTCGAGCGCGGTTTCAGGTTTGTGTTTTATTACGGCCCTTACGGTATCAAAACCCAAGCAGCCATCCTGACGGGTTATCAGCACGTATCTACCGCTGTCTTTTTCTGTTATGTTGGGAAACTGTAAACTTGCCAATGTATCAGTATTCCCATCTGGCTTCAGCCATACATTTACTACGCCTGCGGTATCCAGATTAGCTTGCAGTTTCAATGTATCTCCCGCACATAGCGGACTGTTATTGATGGCTGTAACTATCAGCGGATTAGGTTTTATCCGCAGCCTGGTGGTATCTCTTACAACACAGCCATAGTCTTGCATTTCTGCAACATACAGGCCGGAATCGCTGAACTGTACATGCTGAAACGGATGATGTTGTAATTTAGAAAAAACGGCACCGCCCCACCTGCTCCACCTTACTTCTGTAAAATGAGAAAAATTGCTATACCCTATCTGTGCAAAATTATTGACACATGCAGGCCCTGTATTGTAGATAACAGCTATCGGCATTTGGCCAATAGCAATATTAACAGGAAACGGCTTTGATACATAAACAGGGCTGGTAGATACCACCCTCATTCTATATGCATCAGACGGTAGCACTACCGGTATAACGGCAGTAGCTATGCCGCTGTAAGAACCACTGACTGTTGCCAGCACTATAGGAGATGTAAAACTTCCATTTTTATCAGACAATTGAAATACAAACTGATTGCTTGGAGAAAAGTATCCTGCTATACGATACGGGATATCCACCGTATCGCCCACACACAAAACAGTATCTACGTAATTGTTGATTTCTACTACCGTATCAGTTACAAAATCTACAGACATTACACTACCGCCAACAGTATCTATGTCTGTAATAGAAATGCTTTTGATGCTATCTACAATACGGATTTGCGTATTGATATTACCACCTGAAGTAAAGTACAATTGTCCGTTTGTATTAATGGCATTACCCGTAGTGATGCCACAGAAATTTGCAAAACTGCCAAGATTGGATGAGGATAAGCTATAGTTTACGCCATTCAACTTTACCGTAATGACCTCTCCCGGTTCACTAGCATTTATCTGAAATCGAACCTCCTTTACCGCCCTGCTGAATGTGTATGTATAACCGCTCGATTTGGACGCAGATGTAGAACCTGCACCTATCTGATAAGGACCTACATTGCAGAAGCTACCGCCCGGATACATGCCGGGCACCCCTACCGATGTAACATTTACCGACAGATTGGCTATAGTTTGCGAACCTGATGAATGGCTGATATTATTATACGTTTGCCCTATTGCAATATTGCAGCAGCACATCAGCATCAACCATATTGAGTGTAATAGTTTCACAAATTCAGGAATTACAATTTATGCATTTTATTTTACATGCGTTTTATTCTTTTACCACTTTCACAGTCATACTGTCGCCATTGTCTTTGCTAAGTATCAGCAAGTAGCTACCTGCTGCCAGATGACTCATGTTCAATGCTGAGGTTTCACTTGTTGATGTTGCTATTATCACCACTCTGCCCAGTACATCGTTTAGCTGTATTTTTGTTCCCTTTTCAATTCCCTCAATTGTTAGTATTTCCTTCGCAGGGTTCGGGTAGATGCTTGGTGTGTTGCCTGTCCACACACCAACAATACCTGTACTTTCTATGCTCACTTTAATGCAATCACTCTTCACCTTTTTAGGATTCGGGCACAGATAACTACTTGTCATTTCTGCGCATATAATATCGTTATTACTTAATGTACTGGCCCCCCAAATATTACTTGTAGCACCGACAATATATGAACCATTTAATAACCATTGATAACCGGGCTTTAAACCACCGTTAGCAGGCGTAGCGGTGAAGTTGATCATCGTTCCGCTTTTCACGGTCGTATTCGGATTGGCAGCAATACTAACCGTTGGCACAAGGTATGGTAATACATGCATCTTGATAAGATTGCTTGTATCGGTATACGGTGTGGCACAAACACCATACACGGTAATAGCTGCACAATACTCATCGCCATCGGCTGCTGTTGTGGTGCTGTAGTTGGCATTGGCAGCACCGCCTATCACTGTATTATTCTTAAACCAACTGCGGGTAAAACTACTGCCTGTATTGCTTGTGCTCGATACAAGTGTCACACTCTGCCCTACGCATATACTGTCTTTAGGGCTCGGGTATATATTTATTACAGGTGCTAGATTTACAGTCACAGTTATAGAATCTCTTGCGGATGTACAACCATTTACAGTTGCTGTTACATAATATTTAGCTGCATAACTTGTTATTGCACTGCTGCGTACCGGGTTTTGAACGTTTGATGAAAAACCTGTTGTGCTTGACCATGCATAGGCACCACCAGCTACAGTACTTGCCCCCAATTGCAAATCTTGACCAACACATACAGGTGTATTGGCTGAAGGTGTTGGCGCTGATGGTATCTGGTTCACTTGTGCATAAACCGTATCAAGAACACTACAGCCATTTAATGTAACTGTTAGTACATAGTTACCTGTACAATTGGTAGTAGCGGGTGAAAAATTAGGGTTTTGCAATGTAGAGCTAAAGCTATTGGGTCCTGCCCAGAAAAACGAAACACCACTGGATGAGGTATTGCCTGTCAGGTAAAGTGTAGCACCCTCGCATATCGGCGCGTTGGTACCGGCATTTACGTTGGCAGGTAATGGTTTTACCAATACAGTTACAGTGTCTTTTGAAGTACAGTTAGAACTGTTTGTTGCCATTACTATATAATCACCGCTCATGACAGGTGTTACATTAGCTCTTGTGGGGCTCTGACTTGTAGATGTATAAGCTCCCGGACCAACCCAACTATACCCAACGCCACTTGTACTGTTCGTACAATTCAGGTTCAACAACGAGCCTTCACACAATGGCGTATTCGCGCTTGCTACGACAGGCGATGGAACCTGATTAACGACAACATTCAAGCTATCTTTTGTCAAACAACCATTCAGCAGATAGTTCACTATATACTTACCAGCGTTACCAGACGTTACACTACTTATACTTGACGACGATGTAGTCGAAACAAAACTATTAGGACCTGTCCATGTATAAGCTACCCCTGTACTACTACTACCTGCATTCAGCTTGAGTGTATCATTCATGCACACGGGGCTATTACTACCAATCGTTCGACTCACAGCTTGGGGTTTAACAAGAACAGTTACAGTATCATATTCTATACATGCACCATAATTAGCACTTAATACGTAGTCGCCGCTCATTGCAGGTATACTATTTGTACGAATTGTATCTTTATTTGTTGAGCTAAATCCTCCCGGGCCACTCCAACTATAGCTTATAGCCGGCACAAATACTGCTGTATTGAGATACATTGTATCGCGTTCGCAAATAGAGGTGCTTCCTGTTACGTTTACAGAAGAAGCAGATACAACTACTACAGTTGTAGTGTCTTTAGAAATACATCCATACAATTTTGCAGTCACTATATAGTTTCCGCTATTTGCTACTGCCGCACTATTAATTATCGGGTTTTGCATCGTACTATTAAAACCAGACGGGCCTGTCCACTTATAATTAACCCCCGTCGTAGCACTTGTTGCTGTCAGATTTAATTGCTGACCTATACAAAATGGCCCATTATTACTATTGCTCACATTCGGACGAACAACACCAATACTTATACCCTTGCCATTATATCCGGAACTATCTATAAAATTATTTGACACTATTCTTATACGATAATTATTTCCAGGCACAACTGTATTGGGCACTACACAAGAAATACTACCCGCAGTATTGCCGGATCGGGTTCCGATAATAGTTGTACCACTTGAAAAAGCCCCGCTAGCATTACTTAACTGCACACTAAATACATTACTTACACTACCACTCCAAAAACTATTGAGTGTATAGGGAACCTGAAAAGTATCACCCACACATATCATACTATCGGCATACAGGTTATTGATACCGTTAGCCAATCTCACAACAACAGAATCTACATAATAGTATGAACCTCCACCCGTCATGCCTGTTATCAATGTATCAATTACATATGATGCATATGGTCCGAAACTCGTAATAGCTATAAAATTATAAGCTGAATCTGCTACAAACGTTCCGCTGAGTCTTGTCCAGCCTACTTTATCCGACACAGGCCCATAACTTGCAAATGACACTTTAGGTATTGTAGAATCTGCCGCTAATGCATTTGACACAGTAGGTCCATTCTGAATAAAATGCACACCGAGCCCATTGATTCCAAACCTTGAATTATCTGTCAAAGATGCAGACAATGCTACATAATATGTAGCCCCAATTGTCAATGGTGTAATACTTCTTCCTATTCCCTCTCTTGCATAACTGCTCGTGGCAACAATAAAACCGGCATATGCAGTGCCGCTTGCTGCAGGTTGGAAACCCATAAAATTCGTTGGTACGCTGACCACACCAGATCCGCAGCCATTAAAGTAATCAGGAGTCGCTATATAATTTTCCCAGCCTATACAGTTTGTAAGTTGGAAAGTCGTAGTCGGGCAAGTTGTGATATATTCAAAGTCACCATTGGGTACCATATTCTGACCATAGATGGCAGAAATAGATATAACAATAGAGAAGAAGAGGGTTATTAGTTTTCTCATAGCATATAGGTATTGCTACTACAAAGTTAATAATATGCACATGCCATTGCTATTTAAATTCTATATTTTCAATTAAATGCACATTAAAAAAGCGGCATTGCTGCCGCTTTCTCTTGGGGTATATTGATAGCCAATTACTTACATTTTTTTATTCTTTCACCACCTTCACACTCATCCTATCACCTGCCTCTGTGCTCAGCAGCAACACATAGTTGCCCGGTACCAGATGTGCCATGTTCAGTTCTGTAGTTTCACTTGTTGATGTTGCCTTT
>DGQM01000012.1 GCA_002389765.1 Bacteroidetes bacterium UBA4414
TTAAGCTGCGGATCATTGAGTCAACTTAGATTTTGTAATGTTTGATAGTACGCCTAAAAGCATAGGCACTATATAGAAGTAGTTATCAAAAATAATGTACAATATTCATATTGTTTAAGAGAATCATTAAAAATGGGGTAAACAAATTATTTATTGATGGCAATCAATGATATAGGCTCATTAAAAAAACATCATAGATGCGAACGTTATTAACAATAAGTAAATATTATTCAATGGNNTTGCAACCAATACGATACGCGTCAAAACAGATGAATAAGAAAGATATACTCTCTAAACTATATTCTTTCAGAGGATTGGATAAGTATGCAACGTTTGGTAAAGCACAACCCGGCATTATACATAGCCCCGATGATCAGCAAGATATTATCAGCAATATCCTGGATACATGTTGCAAAGAGCTGATAATAGAAATTGAAAGCACCAAACGTGCTACTAAGGTTAAACTGAAAGGCATCATCATCACACACATGGACATGATTATGTCTGCCAATGTAAATACTGAAAATAAAGACTTTGGATACCATCTTTGCTATTTCCTTGCAGAAAAAGCAGGCATAGACCTGTGGCGTTATTCAGACACCAAAGTGTGGGGCTATTGGAAGGTTGAAGGAAATAAGCTAAAAACAGTGACAAGGGTAAGACGCAGTAAAACATAATAATACATACCGTAAAACACGTACATTATATACCTGATATACGGTATTGAGTGAGGAATTGCATACAGGTATTTTTGTAAAAAATTGTATATAAAAATACTCGCTTCACTCATTACCACACTTGCAGTTGTCACAATATTCACGACAGTCGCATGCAAAAAAGATAAAAACACTACTACCCCAAGTAATACTACAACTACGGCCTGCAATGGTATGAACTTATGCTTTAAAATGGATGGCACGTCAGAGTCTCATAATGCTACTTGGAAAGTATTAACTAATAGATATCGTGTTTATTGGGAAGAGTCATCAGGCAGCAATTATAAGAACACAGAACTGGATATATACGGTACTGCTACAGGTTCTTATACAATATCATCAAACCCTTCTGCAGGTCAGGCTGGTTTTCAATACTACATTAAAGACGGCAGTACTACTAAAAATATACAGGGTCAATCTGGCACTGTTGAATTGACAAATATCGGTACTAATGATATTACAGGTAAGTTTACAATAACAGCTAAAGATGATGCAGGTAAAACCTATGAAGTAACTGAAGGTAACTTTGTAGCAGTACCTAAATAAGTTGCATTAGCCTTAATATAACCTGAAGCAGGCTATGCCTGCTTTTTTGTTTATGGACTTTATTTAATATACTTGTGCAGAGGACAAGTATAACATGCTGAAAACATCTGTAGGCGAGCTAAAGCTATCGCCGATAAAAGAAGAGGGAAAGTTCGTTTTCTATAACGATTTCATTACCATCAATGGTAAAGTATCAAAAGGTGATAGCATCAAGATATTTGTTGAAAGCTATCAACCATTAGGTAATAAAATTATGATACCTGAGCAGAGTAGTTCCTCTGCCCTATTAGTAGTACGTGGCGAAAAACACCGTCACGATGACATTACAGGGCATGAAACGCTTAATACACTGTATGAGCATGTATCTACCCTATATAAAAACAGGTTCTATTTTGGCGATAAAGCCTGATGATTATTCATTATCAGCCTTAACAGGTGAGTGATATTTTATCAGCGATCTTGCAGATATCACGATAGCAAATACCGTTAACACAGCACTGGCAATAAACGGAGCTCCCGGAAAGTATATCCCCGACTCCGGTCTGGTATAATACGAGAATAAATTAGTCATCAGCAACGGGCCTATAATAGATGATAAACTCATCAATCCCGTTGTTACCCCTTGCAATTCGCCCTGTTCATTGGCAGGTGTTTGGGTAGACATGATGCCCTGTATGGCAGGCGGAGCAATACCCCCCAAACAATATGGTATCAGTGTAGCAAACATCATCCATCCTTTTGTGGCAAATGCAAAAAGTATAAATCCCAGAAGATATAGGCTAAAGCCGATGTAAACAGATCTCTTTTGCCCGAACTTGGGTATGGTATAGCGTATCAGTCCACCTTGTACTATTGCAACCAATATCCCCACAGCACCGAGCGAGTAACCTACCATTGCTTCGTCCCACTTAAACTTCTCCATGGTGTAGTACGTCCACGTAGATTGTGCCGAATGGCCTGCGATGTACAACAACCCCATGGCACCCAATAATCCTGCTATAGCCGGATAGCGCTTCAGGTGCATTAAAGAACCAAGAGGATTAGCACGCTTCCAACTGAAAGCTCGCCTGTTTTCTTTAGATAACGATTCAGGCAATACAAAGTACCCATATATAGCATTCAATAAAGACAAACATGCTGCTACAACAAACGGTATCCTGTCTCCAAACTTACTGAACACACCGCCAAGTACCGGGCCTATTATAAAACCCAACCCAAAAGCAGCACCTATCATACCAAAGTTCTGTGCACGTTTTTCCGGTGTGCTTACATCTGCTATGTATGCACTTGCAGTAGTAAAGCTGGCGCCAAACAGCCCTGCAATAACGCGCCCTACAAACAACCATGCAATAGTGGGTGCCAATGCAAGAAATACATAATCTATACCAAGACCTATTAATGACAACAACAGTACTGGCCTTCTGCCATATTTATCGCTGATGCCACCTATTACAGGTGCAAATAAAAATTGTGTAAATGCATAGGCAAAAGTGAGCCAACCACCATACTTAGACGCTACACTAAGATCTCCACCTACCATTTTTTGAATGAGTGTAGGTACTACAGGAATGATTAAACCTATACCAGTACAGTCAATAAGTAGTGTAATGAAAATAAAACCCAATGCCGCGTTACGCTTATCTGTCATGCCTATCAGTTTAGTTTGCAAAGTAATATAATTATCTCTCTACAGTTCAATAGTGTTGCTTTAAAAGCTCGTTACCAGTTTGTATATTTCGCTATGAGCAATGCTGCAGCAAACCACAAACCGGGTATTATCAAACGCATCTTTAAAGGATTCTTATACCTTTTTGTTGCCTCGCTGATGTATGTTGTTGTCTGCAGATTTATTATGCCGCCAATAACTATTACACAAATAGGCGGACTGGTTGATGGTTACGGATTGAAAAGAGATTATGTAAGTTGGGACGAAATATCGCCCAATGTAAAACTTGCTGCAATTGCCAGCGAAGACCAGCTATTCCCCGATCATGAGGGCTTTGACTGGAAAGCCATTGAAAAGAGCATAGACGATAAGCCTAAACGCAAAAGAAAGAAACGACCAAAAGGAAGTGCGGCAAGCACCATCAGCCAGCAAACAGCAAAGAATGTATTTCTATGGCAAGGCAGCGGCTATATGCGTTATGTGCGTAAAGCACCCGAGTTCTTTTATACCGAAGCCATAGAGTTGGTATGGGGCAAAAAGAGAATTATGGAAGTATATCTGAATGTGATAGAAATGGGGCCGGGTATTTTCGGCATTGAAGCTGCATCGCAAGCATACTTTAATAAATCGGCTAAAAACCTGAGCCGCGCTGAGGCAGCAATGATAATTGCATGTTTGCCCAACCCTAAAAAGTTTACAGTAAAACCAATGAGCAGACGTGTGAGCTGGCGCTACCCGCAGATAGTAAAACAAATGAGTAACTTGGACGGAGACCCAGACGTAGCAGAGCTGATACGCTAGTTACCTGTGTTTGCGTTTTTCGTTCAATTGTTGCTCCCAAAATATTCCTTTAAACCATCCCAGTGTCAGCACAACAGTCATTCCGACGGTTACCAAACCTGCTATAATCCAAAGTAGGGCTTCTAAAAAATTCGTTTGCATATGAGGAGGGGTTTTGATGAAATTAGGGATATTATCCATCCATGAAAAAAATACTATTTCACAACTGCATACTATCAATGTTGATAATCTGTATAAGTGATTGATTTACATTAATCTTTTTGACTATCTATTTATTCCGTAAGTTTATACTAATACTATCTGAATGAAATACCTTTTTCTGTTATTGTTTGTGTTTGCTGCAGGTTATTGTTTTGCAGCTGCACCCGACACAATTCATATCCACTTCGGGTTGGACAAAGATGAATTGCGCAACACAGAAAAAGCTTTGCTGGACGGCATGGTTTATGAAGATTCTATCAATGATAGAAAGGAAATCCTGATTGTAGGTTATACAGATTATCTGGGTAGTCAGGAGTATAACATTGGCTTATCCGAACGAAGAGCAAAAGCTATATACAGGCATCTTGTTTCACTGAACATACCCCCTGAAAACATTAAGATGGTAATCGGCAAAGGGGAAATAGCTAGGAATCAACCTCAAAATGGCGGCTATGCTACAGACAGGCGTGTAGATGTAATAATCAGCGATAAAAAGAAAAACAGCATAAATACTAATAAAACGCCTGAGCCAAAACATGCTGTTGCTACAGCAGGGAAAAAGCTGACTGATATTAATGTTGGACAATCTATAAGGCTGAAGAATATTAACTTCCTGATGGGAAGACATGTTTTAACCCAAAGTTCAATCCCTACGCTTGAAGAACTGTTTAAAACCCTGCAAGATAATCCTACACTCAAAATTCAGATAGAAGGCCACATATGCTGTGTACCGCTATCTGCTTACGATGCAGAAGACGAAGACACATATGAACCAAAATTATCTGAAAACAGAGCCAAGTATATATTCGATTATCTCGTCTCAAAAGGTATAGACAAGTCCAGAATGGTGTACAAAGGCTTTGGCAGGACTAAACCATTGATATACCCTGAAACTACACCTCAAGATGAAGACCAAAATCGACGAGTAGAGGTAAGGGTCATAGAAAAATGACAATAGTCCACCCAACCCTGCATCACAAATACTAGTCTCTAAAAACGTTCAATATCAAGAACTTATATTATGAAAAAGCAACTGCTTATTGCCATAGCTATGCTAATAGCTACCAACATACATGCTACTACGCGCAAGGTTTTGTTTCTGGGTAATAGTTACGTCTATACCAACGATTTGCCATTGATGCTGCAACAAATGGCAACATCTATGGGCGATACCCTAATCTATGACCAAAATACGCCGGGCGGCTTTACATTTGAGCAACACAGTACAGATGCAACAAGTATCAACAAAATATTCTCTCAGCAATGGGATATTGTAATACTTCAGGAACAAAGCCAGAAGCCAGCATTCTCCCCTGCACAGGTTGCTGATGAAACCTATCCTTTTGCGAAAAAACTGGATAGTATGATTCGTAAAAATCGCCCATGTACTGAAACGATGTTTTTCATGACATGGGGACGTAAAAATGGAGACGCTTCAAATTGCGCTTCATATCCTCCCATATGCACATACGCAGGTATGCAGATACGCCTGCGCGATAGCTATATGCAAATGACACAAGACAACAACGCTATAGTATCCCCTGTTGGTGCAGCATGGAAGCAAATGAGGGATAGCTTCCCTTCACTTGATTTGTATGTACCTGACGAATCTCACCCAAGTGTAAGTGGCACATACCTTGCTGCATGCGTATTTTACGCATCTATCTTTCATAAAAACCCGATGCAGACAACATTCAACAGTACACTCTCTGCTACTGATGCCAACAACATTAAACGTATTTCTAAAAGAGTAGTACTGGATAGCTTCAGCAAGTGGAATATGTACGGTAACTACACTTACGCAAACTTCACAAAGTCCGTAGCAGGAAAAACTGCAACATTTACCAATACATCACTCTATAACACAAACAACTACTGGACATTTGGCAACGGCATTACAAGCACTGTTGCAAGCCCTGCACATACTTACGCTACCAACGGTAAGTACCAGGTAACACTAACTGCATCCAATGGCTGCTTTAGCGAAACCAGAAAAGACAGTGTAACAATCGGCGGCGTAAATGTAGAGACTACTGCTATGCAAATGCCTGAATTGTCTATTGGCAGCGAGCATGGCATAGTTCGTTTTACAAACAAAAGCGCATCTGCCTATATCTCATTGATGATTTATGATATCAATGGCAGAAGTATAGCCACTATAGAACTGAACCCTAATACTACTACAGAAAAAACATTAGTACCGGGCATTTATGTATATCAGGCTAAAACCAAAGATGGCGTTATATACACTAATAAGTTTTCCGTACAGTAACATCAATACTTAAACCATACTTCTGTAGCGCCAAAGCCATATTGGCCTTGCCATTCATTTGAGAATTTTGACACTTCAGGTATTTGGCGAAGTACTTTATGTACTTCGTCTCTTAATACCCCTTTACCTAGACCGTGTATGATGATGGTACGCTCCTGCTTATTATTTATAACGGTTCGCAGATGCTCATTCAGTGCTGCAATTTGTGTTAACAGCATATCGGCATTGCTCATACCTTTTGTTGTAGACACCAGATTTTCTATATGCAGGTCTATTTCAAATCTGGGTAATGATGCCCGCCAATCGCCTTTTACAGGTTTTGATGATGTTGGTTTTGCAACAGGAGCAAAGAAGTCGTCATCTTTTTTCTCGGCTTTAGCTTTTGGTTTAAACTCATCTATCAGCAAGTAGCTGAATGTTGGTTCATTATTACTAAGGAGTGTGCTGATGTGCTCAAATAACTTCTGCGGGCGAATACGTAGTGTATCAGCAGCTTCGCCATAACCTGCATCTTCCGCGTCTGTTACTTCCCAGTTGAAACGTGGCTGCTCATTCATTTCTTCAAATGGCAGTGCGTGCAGGTATATATGCCCGAAACCATGCAGCTTACCTTCGTGCTTAAAGACTGTTCGCTGATTTTTATCTGTTACACTGTACTGAAAATAGATGGCCTGCGGTAATTCATTTTGCAAGTATATTTTGATGAAGGAAACTTCATCTTCAAAAACATCAGGTTTATACTCTGGCATAAAAGACAGATATATACCTTTTGCCAGCTTGGGCTTTCTGAACTTTTGTTTTTCTACCGGCAAAACATCAGGTATACTTGATACTGTTTTCTTCTTCTTGCCTTCTGTAAACCATTTAAGGTATGGATGATCTATATCGTCCTTGTATACAGGAAATGTAACGCCCATTACTTCTACCTCAAACATATCCTTACCGATATAGCCTGTTACATGCCCCTCCTCCTCTGTTTGCTTCAGTATTATCTTATCTCCTATCGAAAATTTCATGACGCTGTTTCTTCAAGTTTTTCTTTAATAAATGCTACCATCTTCCGCACAGCCTTACCTCTGTGGCTTATCTCGTTCTTTATTTCGGGCGATAGCTCTGCAAAAGTTTTATCATACCCGTTGGGTACAAATATAGGGTCGTATCCAAAACCACCATCGCCAACAGGTTGTTCTATAATAGTACCCTCACAAATACCTTCAAAGAAATAGGTTTCGTCGTCCCATATCAGGCACATTACGGCTTTGTAATAGCCGCTTCTGTCGTCTTTATCTTGCAGGTCGGCCAGTAGTTTTTGAAGATTGGCGTCATCATCTCTTGTACCACTATAGTGCGCACTATCTACACCGGGGGCTCCGTTCAGCGCATTGGCACATATACCGCTGTCATCCGCAAATACATTCTTACCACAAAACTTATATATCGTCCCTGCCTTTGCCAATGCATTTTCCTCGAACGTATGGAACGGTTCAGCTATCTCGTCCGTGAACCCCATATCACTCAACGATAGCAGACTTATGTCCTGTACCATCTGCTTTATCTCCCGTATTTTTCCTTTGTTGTTAGAGGCAACTACCAATTCTTTCATCCCCCAAAACTAAGCCATATCTCAAAAAATATTTTCTATCTGTTAAACCTTTATTAATCTGTCCAGTCTTATTTCTAAAATCACATAACATGCATACCAGAAAGATTGTTTCAATTGCCGCTTTTACGGTATTCGCAGCAACGCTCAGTTTCACTGCCTGCAAGCGCGACAAAGACAACAACAGCAATGTTGATGTAGAAGAAGACACTTACTATGCCGATGATCAGGCACGTATGGACCAGACATTCAGTGATGCACAAACACTATCGGATCAGGCTTATGATTTTGGGTCGGTGCAAATGAAAGGAGGCGTTAACCCGACCATTCTCAGCAGCTGTGCTACTGTAACTCGTGATACTACAAGCACACCAAAGAAAATAACAATAGACTTTGGCACAACTAACTGCCTATGTAACGACGGGCGATATCGTAAGGGCAAAATCATTATTACCTACTCCGGCCGATACAGAGACAGCGGCTCTGTACATACGATAGGCTTTGATGGCTATTATGTAAACAACAATCAGGTACTGGGCACAAAAACTGTAACCAATATGGGCAAAAACAGCAGTGGACAGTCTTATTTCAGCATAAATGTAAATGGTATGATGATACTGAATACAACAGGCGATACCATATCGCATGTAGCAAGCCGTACACGTACCTGGATAGCTGGCGAAAGCACCACAGCATTGAGTGATGATGTTTACAGCATTACAGGCAGTGGCACCAATACAAGGGCAAATGGCAAGGTTGTAAATTATACAATCACCAGCCCGTTGACACTGGCACTAAACTGCAGGTGGATAGAACAGGGAACTGTAGACATTACGCCAGCTGGTGCAAGCAAAGCACGCACGTTGGACTATGGTAGTGGTACTTGTGACGATCAGGCAACTGTAAGCGTAAATGGTAAAACAAGAACCATTACGTTACGATAAAGAACATTGAGGGTGTATTTTTTATACAACTAGGCAGCTTTTCTAAGCTGCCTTTATTTTTTATCGTATGGGTGAGAATCGTAGTAAATGGTAAAGTAAAGGAATAGCACTCTTGATAAACGCATAAACCATGGCTGCAAAAGCAGCGTTACGAATGTACTGGACATGAGGAAATAGTAAATGCTGTTATCATCGTAGCTGATGCCAAATATAGGTGCATACCACAGCAGATTCAAAAACAGCATCATTACAGTTAATACATAATTGGTACCATAACCCATATTTTGCTCTTTGGCATACTTCATCCCACAATGCGGGCAATGCTCATGCATCTTTAAAGCAGTGCCTAATGGCAGCACATGTTTGGCAGTAAATACCCTGCCATGCCTGCAGTTGGGGCATCGCATTCTTAGCAGAGAAAAAACAATATTCGGTTTAGCAAATTGAGACATGAATGCTGCAAAGATAAAAAAGCCGCCCCACTATTGCAGGACGGCTATGTGATTGGATTGAGCAGGATGCTGCTCTGTTATATTTTCCAGCCTTTGTTTTTGAAACGCTCGCTAACAACCAGCTCTTTGCTGCCCGGTGTGTATTTGTAGAAGCCTTCGCCGCTCTTTACACCATGGAAACCAGCCTGTACCATGTTTGCCAACAATGTAGCAGGTGCATATTTCTGGTTGCCGAAGCCCATATGCAATACATTCATGATTGAGTAGCAAGTATCAAGACCAATAAAGTCTGCCAGTTGCAGTGGGCCCATCGGGTGAGCCATACCCAGTTTCATGATAGTATCGATTTCCTCAACACCTGCAACACCTTCCTGCAGAGACAGGATAGCTTCGTTGATAAGTGGCATCAGGATGCGATTAGAGATGAAACCTGGATAGTCATTTACTATACAAGGTACTTTGCCCAGATATGTAGACAGTGCATGGATGGTGTTAGTTACATCTGCGTCTGTAGCATAACCATTGATGATTTCCACCAGTTTCATCACAGGTACAGGGTTCATAAAGTGCATACCGATTACTTTGCCCGGACGCTTTGTATAAGAACCTATACGAGTAATAGAGATAGAAGAAGTATTAGTAGCAAGGATACATTTTTCAGGACACAGCTGATCCAGTTGCTGGAAGATTTTGATTTTCAGGTCGATGTTTTCAGTTGCAGCTTCAACAACGATGTCTGCATCTTTCACTGCCTCTGCCATATCCGTATATGTAGATATGCGACCCAGTGCTTGTTGCTTAGCGTCTTCCGTCATTGCATTTTTAGCAATCTGGCGGTCCATGTTTTTACCGATAGTAACCAACGCTTTGTCCATAGCAGCCTGGTTGATATCCATCATGTGAACATTGAAACCACTCTGAGCGAAAACATGGCAAATACCATTGCCCATTGTACCCGAACCGATAACAGTAACAATCTTTAATTTTTCCAGCATAGCTTTTGTTTTTTCGTCGATAGATGTATCGCCAAGCTTTACAGCATCAACAGTTTGTTGTTGTATCATTTAATAAAATATTTTTAAAACGTGCCTAAGGTAACATTTTCTTCATAAATCTTGTCTCATTAATGTAAATGTTAACCAACAGGATGTGGATTACTTTATATTTCATAATCCATTTATTGAATATGTATTGTTTTTAACAAAGCGCATGCAATTATTGCGCTAAATTAGCCATGCACTATAATATGAGTATTCAACGCGCCACACCCGTAAACGAATTCTTAGCCAAAGTCTTGTTTTTGCTGTTACCTACAGCATTGGCTGGCTTCTTTCTGTTACAGAATGCTAATGAATACTTTTCTGTAGCACGTAACGAGGCAATCAGGCAAACTATTTACTTGTCTGCCGGCATGGGGGCAGCTGCCCTGCTATATGCATTCAGATTCAGGTTTTTACCATTGTTTGCGCTGCTTGCATTTGTATTATATAGTATATATAAAGGTTTAGATACGTATGCTGTCGGCGAGTTTGATGCCTTTTTTATCTCTATTCAGTTTCTGGTATTTGCCATCCTCTTTAGCATTGGCTGGCTGATGGGTTGGGGTTTTATACGCTTGCGGTATTGGGCGGTAGTTGTAGCCGCATCTATACTTACTGGTTGCATTTTAATAATAGCCAAAGAAAAAACAGATAGTGTAGACACACTATTAAGGGCATTCGCACCTGCGCTGATATATAGTGTGTACATCGTATTTACTACAGAGCAGATATATAATTACAAAGATAAGAGCGGCAAGTTCTGGTGGTTTCTCGCACGCAGGCTGGTAGGGTTCGGGCTACTGTCTTCGCTGATATTGGCAGGTGTGGTATATACCATGCGCAAAGAGATAAAGGAAACCGTAGCCAACTATGGTGGTGCGGGGCAGAATGGCGAAACCAGCATGTTGAAGAAAAATCAGGATGGCACCTTCGACCTGAAAGACTACACCAAACTGCGCTCCAATCTTGGCCGTAGTAACGAATTGCTTTTCTGTGCACATATAGACAACTACTTCCCCGGCACAGAAACACCCAATCCGCTATATCTGACAGCATTTTACTATACCAAATTCGATACGCTTACCGAAACATTTGAGCGTGATAAGACGATACCATATAACGACCTCTTCGAACCAGACCCATCGAAACTGCCGGTATTCTTTACCCAGTTCGATACCAATGTTATCAAAAACAGCCTTGCTACCAAGCTGCGCAAAAGTGTAGATGTGGAGATATACAGCAAAGACCTCTCCCCTTCTACTTATTTGGCGCCGAATGTTGGCTACTTTGTACAGCCCATTACAGTAGAAAAAGACTTTAGGGATGAATTCAAATCAGCCTTCAGGGCAAAGGGCTATGTGTCTGAGCTGAACAGTGCCTACTTTGTATATAATGCCAAAGACCCGCAGATAAAGAAATTTCAGGAGCAGCGTTTTGAGATACTGAGGCAGGTAAAAGGCTATGATGGTACGGATAAAAAGTTCATGGACTACTACACGTACATGCCAAACGATGCCAAGTTCAATTCCATCAGCGAACTGGCGCACCGTGTAACCAAAGATGCTAAAACACCTGTAGACAGGGTGCTTGCCATCAGGGACTATTTCCTCTCCAAAGACGAAAACGGCGAACAGCTCTTCAGTTATACCGATAATCCCGGTGTACCCGATATACCCAATGCATCCAAACTGATGTACTTCCTTTTTGAGAATCATAAAGGTTATTGTGCATATTATGCTGGGGCCACCCTTTTTATGTTGCGTTCACTGGGTATTCCATCCCGCATCACGGTTGGGTTTATGACAGTAGACCGCAGTGATAAAAACAAGGGATGGTATTGGTACTATGCAGACCAAGCGCATGCATGGGTGCAGGTTTACTTCCCCGGCTATGGTTGGTTAGATTTTGATACAACTGTTGGTAATAATGATGCAGAAGAAAGCCCTAAGCCCGATGGTACCCCACCAATGCAACCACCACGCGCATGGCTGGCCGCTGACGGCATTGTAGAAAACGTGGATACCATAAAGAAAATGATGACGCTGGAAGTGAAGCATTTGATTTTCCACGATAAAGAATATAATACTACGGAGGCGCAACCAGTATTAATGGATTTGAAGATTGCAACCGTACACAGAGATAGTGTAGATGTACCCATCAGTAATATTCAAAAAGGAGACGAAGCTACTGCGGTGTCTTATGCCGACGCCATGAAAAAACTGGAGCCTGTTGCAGGTGAAAAAGGAGAAGCTCTCATCAATCGTTTCCCTAAGCCCACACCTGTGGATGAAGTATACCTGAAACGTAAAGACACTGGTAAACCTGAAGAGAAACCGCAAACAACCAAAGCTGAAAAACCATTAACTGTTAAAGAAATTGCCCTAAGGGTCGCAATAGCTTTGGCATTGCTGATTTTCATAGCGTTTACACTTCCTGCTGCGGTATGGCTTTATTATCGTCTCAGAGCCAGCAATGCTACAGCTACAAGCAAAGCATATTGGGTGTACCGTGCTTCTAGCTACTACCTGCATATATGCGGCATACCTCGCGGAGAGGAAACCCCTATGCAGTATGCTACCAAAACAATTGACCCGATGTTTGGCACAGCATTTACTGCATTTATGAACTTGTACTTGAAACAGAAGTATGCTAATCAGGCTCCTACAAATGCGGAACAGGATAAAGTATCTTCATTCCTGCAACCATTCATTAAAACCGTTAGGTCGAAAGTATCATTCAGTAAAAGATTTACAGGCTTCCTGAACCCATTGAGGATGCTCAGCTTCTTTATTAAACCTGAAGACAACGATTAATACTTTAAAGCAAAAACATATACTTATTATAGAAGTCCCAATTTTAACCTAAAAGAGAACTATTTAAGGACAAGCCAAACAAGATTTTTTTAGCTTTGCCAAACCATTAAATATCTGACCACTTGCAGCAACAAAATCAAACGGGGCAAAAAAGAAGCGTAAAACTACTCTGGAAGGCATTCTGGATTGGTGTTGTGGTATTCAATCTGCTCATCATATTCATGAACATGGGATGGCTTGGTTACATGCCGTCTATGAAGGAGTTGGAAAACCCTAGTAGCGCCTTGTCGTCTGATGTTTATGCTGCAGATGGGACGCTGATTGGCCGTTACTATGTTCAGGACCGCTCTACCAGCAAATATTCAGAAATATCGCCCAATATATTCAATGCCCTGCTGGCAACAGAAGATGCCCGTTTTTACGACCACTCTGGTATAGACCCTGTTGCTACTGTTGCTATACCGTTCTATGTACTGACAGGTAAAAAACGTGGTTCATCTACCATAACGCAGCAGCTTGCCAAAAACCTCTTCCCTAGAGAGAACCAGAACATGCTCACCCTCCCCTTCATTAAACTGAAAGAATGGGTAATGGCGGTGAAACTGGAACGCAACCTTACTAAAAACGAAATCATAACACTATACCTCAATACCGTACCATTTGGCGACAATGTATACGGTATACGCAACGCTTCTCTTACTTTTTTCAACAAAACACCTGATAAAGTAAGCATCAATGAGGCCGCAGTATTGATAGGTATGCTGAAGGGCAATACGCTTTACAATCCTCGTCGTAACCCTAAAAATGCACTTAACAGACGCAACGTAGTGGTAGACCAGATGGCAAATTATGGCTATCTGAAAGAGTCTGATGCAGAGAAAGTAAAACAAGAGCCTATAGTGCTGGATTATCACAAGCTTGATTATCACGAAGGCACGGCTCCATACTTCCGCCAGATAGTAGAACAGGAAGTAAAGAAAGTATGCAAAGAACTAAAGAAACCTGACGGTACTAACTATAATATATATAAAGACGGTCTTAAGATATATACTACCCTCAACCTGAAGATGCAACAATATGCAGAAGCTTCGGTTGAGGAACACATAGCTGAAATACAGAAACTCTTTGCTCAACAATCAGGCTATCGTGATGGTGCTATTTGGGTAACGAACAAAAAGTATCTGGACAAAGCCATTAAAGAAACAGACAGGTATCGTGCGCTGAAAGAAGACGGGAAAAGTCACAATGAAATCATTTCAGAGCTTGGCCATCCTGTTAAAATGAAAGTATTTTCATGGAATAAAGAGCATACAAAGGACACCATTATGAGTCCGATAGACTCTATCAAGTACATGAAAATGTTCCTGTCAGCAGGCTTCATGGCTATGGACCCATATACAGGCGAGGTAAAAGCATGGGTGGGTGGTATAGACCATAATTATTTCCAGTACGACCACGTAAACGTTAATACAAAAAGGCAGGTTGGTTCTACCATTAAACCACTACTCTATTGCCTGGCAGTAGACAATGGCTTCTCACCTTGTGGTTCGGTATCTACACAACCACAGCAATTCCCATATGTAGGTATGTATGATGCCGGCGGTAGCAAGTACGGGCAGCTGCCTATGGCAAAAGCATTAGCGCTTTCTGTCAACAACGCAGCGCTATATCTTATTAAGCAAGTAGGTGTAGATGCTTTTGCAGACTTCCTGCAGAAGTGTGGTATTCGTAGCAAGTTTGATAAAGTGCCTGCATTAGCACTTGGTGTGCCAGATATTTCTCTTTATGAAATGCTGGGCGCATATACTATGTTCCCTAACGGCGGCATGAATGTGCAGCCATACTTCATTACTAAGATTGAAGATAAAAACGGTGCGCTCATCAAGAGCTTTGTTCCTGAGCAGAAAGAAATTATCAATGCAGGCACCGCATATAAGATTGTTAAGCTGATGCGAGGTGTTGTGGATTATGGTACGGCTAAGAGGTTGCGTTACAGATATGGCCTGACATCAGACATTGCAGGTAAAACAGGTACTACCAACAAGCAAGCAGATGCTTGGTTTATAGGCTACACTCCACAGATACTGGCAGGTGCATGGGTTGGTTGCGATGACAGGTTTCTCCGTTTCAATAGCGAGGCTCTTGGACAGGGTGCAGCGGCAGCATTGCCTATCTGGGCACTTTTCATGAAGAAAGTATATGCTGACAAATCGCTTGATATAAGAACAGATGCACAGTTTAAAGAGCCTGAAAACTTTGACGACTGTAACGTGTACGACCCTACCAGTATGGAACGCCAAGGAACATATAACTCGAGCGGTACTGTACCTAGTGAGCAGAATGATGAACCCGTAGAAGATACAGATTGGCAATAAGCGAAGGAAAGACGAACAGATGAACATTAGAGGAAAGATTATTAATGACCCCGTATATGGTTTCTTAAGATTCCCGGAAGAAGAACTACTACAGATTATCAACCACCCGTATTTCCAACGCTTGCGCAACATCAAGCAGATGGGTATGGCGCAGTTGGTATATCCCGGTGCTGTACATACACGTTTCCACCACTCTTTGGGTGCTTGTCATCTAATGGGCAAGGCATTGGATGAATTGAAAGCCAAAGGTCTTGAAGTTTCTAAACAGGAATATACGGCCGCACGTATAGCTATATTATTGCACGATGTAGGTCATGCTCCATTCTCACACGCATTGGAGCATACGCTGATAGAAGGTGTTGCTCATGAAGATATCTCTAAACTGATAATGCAGCAGATGAATACCGAGATGGGAGACATATTGTCTGATGCTATCGAAATATTCAATTCTTCTTACCCCAAACAATACCTGCACCAGTTAGTTTCCAGCCAATTGGATGTAGATAGGATGGACTACCTGAACCGCGATAGTTTTTACACGGGCGTATCAGAAGGTGTTATTGGTTATGACCGTATACTACAAATGCTTACTGTAAATGACGGCAGGCTCATGGTAGAGGAAAAAGGAGTGCACTCTGTAGAGAAATTCATCATTGCACGCCGCTTAATGTATTGGCAGGTATACCTGCACAAAACAGTGCTTTCGGCAGAGATATTATTGATAAACATATTGAAGCGCGCAAAAGAACTGGCTGAAAAAGGTATAGAACTATTCACTACTCCTGCGTTCCGCTTTTTTCTATACAACAACCTGAATGCTGATAGTTTTGCTGAAAATAAAGAGCTGTTATCACTTTATTGCCAGTTGGACGATAACGATATTATGACTTCCATAAAAGTATGGAGAAGTAATGAGGACAAGATATTGTCTAACCTTTGCAAGATGATAACGGAACGCAGGCTATACAAAGTTGTATTAAGCACATCCAATCCGGAGGAGTTGTACGAACAGAAGAAAAAAGAACTGCAGGAAAAATATAATATACCTGACGAGGAAATTGGATATTACCTGTCAACGGGTTTCACATCCAATAATACCTACAATATCAACGATGAAAAGATACAAATAGCCATGAAAGACGGAGCTGTAAGAGATATATCAGAAATTGATAACCCTGTTGTAAATCAAGCACTTGCAAAACTTGTACATAAAAACTATATTTGTTATATAAGCTGATTTACAAGAGTATAGCCGCTGTTTTACAGCCATTTCAAAAGGATAACGTAAATTACACTCAATTTTTTTCAATACTACAGGATGCAGTTTACCGCTTTACAGATAGCAACACTGATACAAGGAAAGATAGAAGGTGACCCTGATGCCAAAGTTGGCACGGTTGCTAAAATAGAAGAAGCGGGTGAAGGCACACTTAGCTTTATAGCCAATCCTAAATACGAAGAGTATCTATATACAACCAATGCCAGCATATTGATAGTCAATGATTCGCTGGAAATAACAGAAAAAGTAAAGCCAACGCTGATACGTGTAAAAGATGCCTACAGCGGCTTCGCATTTCTGTTGGAGAAATACAATGAGATAATATCTAATACGGGCAAAGTTGGCATAGAAGAACATACACATGTTGCAAAAACTGCAACAATTGGAAACAATGTTTATATAGCTGCATTTTCTTATATAGGCGAAAATGCCATTATCGGGAATAATGTAAAAATTTACCCCGGTTGTTATATAGGTGATAACGTTGTAATTAAAGATGATACCAAACTGTTTGCTGGCGTAAAAATATATGACGGCTGCGTCATTGGCAGTAGGGTCATTATACACTCTGGCACAGTGGTGGGTGGCGATGGCTTTGGCTTTGCACCTCAAAATGATGGCACATACCGCAAAGTACCCCAAATAGGCAATGTAATAATAGAAGATGATGTAGAAATTGGCGCTAATACAACTATAGATAGAGCTACAATGGGCTCTACCATTATCAAAAAAGGCGTAAAACTAGACAATCTTATACAGATAGCTCATAATGTAGAAATAGGTGAAAACACCGTAATTGCAGCACAAACCGGTATATCAGGCAGTACAAAAGTTGGCAAAAACTGTATAGTTGGCGGACAGGTAGGTATTGTTGGGCACATAACAATTGCAGACGGTACCCGCATCAATGCACAGAGTGGTTTGTCAAAGACAGTTTCAGAACCAAATACAGCATTAACAGGCTCTCCGGCATACGATTATAAAAGTTCGCTGAAAAGTCAGGCAATTTTTAGAAATTTGCCAGAATTACAGCAACGTCTCTTCAAACTGGAAGAAATGGTTGCTGAATTAACATCCCTGTTAAATAAACAACACGTAAAGGAAAACCAGTGAGTTCGGATACAATAATGCATACTGAAACGAAGAAAAAATCGGACGCAGCTTATTCAGCTATTTCATCCGAATATCAGCACACCGTTAAAAGTGCTATATCGCTGCCCGGCGTAGGCCTGCATACAGGCGAGCCCGTTACGATGACCCTAAAACCTGCAAATCCCGGCTTCGGTATCAGGTTTCAGCGTATCGACCTTCCTGAAAAGCCAATTGTAAAAGCAGACTGCGATTATGTGGTAGACACATCGCGCGGTACCACGTTGGAACATAATGGCGCACGTGTAAGTACGGTAGAACATACATTAGCTGCACTAGTTGGTCTTGGTGTAGATAACGTACTGATAGAGCTTGACGGCCCTGAAGTACCTATCATGGATGGCAGCTCTAAACTATTTATAGAAGCAATAGAAAGTGTAGGTGTACTGGCACAGGATGCTAAGCGCATCATCTACTCTATCGATTCAAACATACACTTCTACGACCCTGTTAAGAATGTAGATATGCTGGCTGTTCCGTCAAACGAATACCAGATAACTACCATGATTGACTTTAACTCTCCTGTACTGGGCACACAGCACGCAACGCTGAAGCACATATCAGAGTTCAAAGGAGAGATAGCGCCTTGTCGTACATTCTGCTTCCTGCACGAATTGGAATATTTGCTGGACCACAACCTGATAAAAGGTGGTGACCTGAGCAATGCCATCGTAGTAGTAGATAAGCCTGTAACACAACCTGAACTGGACAGACTGGCAAAGGTTTTCAATAAGCAAAACATTGAGGTAAAGCAGGAAGGTATCCTGAACAATATTCAATTACATTTTACCAACGAACCTGCCAGACATAAACTGCTGGACGTAGTTGGAGATTTGGCACTTGTTGGTTACAATATCCGCGCGCACATCATAGCAAGCCGCCCTGGCCATGCATCGAATGTAGAGTTTGCTAAGAAAATAAAGCAGTATATCAAAAAGAATAAACACCTTTCTGATGTACCGCATTACGATCCTAACCAACCTGCTATCTACGATATCACGCAGATAGAAAAAGCACTGCCACATAAGTTCCCGTTCTTGCTGGTAGATAAAATCATTGAGCTAAGCGATAACCACGTTGTGGGTATCAAGAATGCAACGTACAATGAGCATTTCTTCCAAGGACACTTCCCGGGCAATCCTGTAATGCCGGGTGTATTACAAATTGAAGCACTTGCACAAACCGGTGGTATCCTTGCGTTGAATAACTACAGCGATCCTGAAAATTACGATACTTACTTCCTGAAAATAGACAAGGTAAAGTTCAAACACAAAGTAACGCCAGGCGATACGTTGATATTGAAACTTGACTTAATGAATCCTATACGTCGCGGTATCTGCGAAATGCGAGGCTCTGTATACGTGGGTAATAAACTGGTAACTGAAGCCGAATTGGTAGCTCAAATAGTAAGAAAAGACAAAAGATGATTCACCCACTTACGTACATCCATCCGGACGCTAAAATCGGCCCGAATGTAAAAATAGACCCGTTCACAACGGTTCATAAAAATGTGGAGATTGGCGAAGGAACATGGATTGGTTCTAACGTTACCATAATGGAAGGTGCACGAATAGGCAAAAACTGTCGCATATTTCCAAGCTCAGTAGTGTCTGCAATACCACAGGATTTAAAATACAAAGGCGAGGAAACGCTTACTATAATTGGTGATAACACAACCATTCGTGAGTGTGTGACCATCAACCGTGGCACTATAGACCGTGGTAAAACCAAGATAGGCAACAATTGCCTTATCATGGCTTATTCTCACGTTGCGCACGACTGCGAAATAGGCAATCACTGCATATTCTCAAACAATACTACACTGGCTGGCCACATCACCATTGGCGACTATGTAGTACTTGCAGGTCTTACTGCTGTTCAGCAGTTTGTACGTATCGGCTCTCATGCTTTTGTAACAGGTGGTTCACTTGTGCGTAAAGATGTTCCTCCGTATGTAAAAGCTGCGCGCGAACCATTGTCTTACGTAGGTGTGAACTCAGTAGGTTTGAAACGTCGTGGTTACGACATTGACAAAATCAATCACATTCTGGATATATACCGTATACTGTTTGTTCGTGGTTATAATGTTTCTAAAGCATTAGATATCATCGAGGCAGAGATACCGGTATCTGACGAGCGTGATGAAATCATATCATTTGTACGCGATACAGGTCGTGGTATCATGAAAGGCTATAGCAGAAGGCTGAATGAAGATATCTCTTGAGAACATAAGCAAACGTTTTCAAAGGCACTGGATATTTAAGGACATCAGTTATTCCTTCACTTCACCCGGCGCATATGCATTGCTTGGTGCAAACGGTAGCGGTAAATCTACCCTATTGCGCATTATTGCAGGTATGCAAAGCCCCAGCAAGGGAAAAGTTATTTATGAGAATGGCTCGGCTCTTGTTGAGCTTAATCAGGTATTCCCTTATATCAGCTTCACCGCGCCGGGGCAAGAGATAATAGAAGAACTGACATTGCAGGAGTTTTTGCAATTTCACTTTAGCTTCAAAAAACCGTTGCAGGGTTTAGATATCCCTTCTATTATTAAGCTCACAGGACTGGAACAAAGTGCGCATAAGCCTATCGGAGATTACTCTTCAGGCATGAAGCAACGTGTAAAATTGGCACAAGCCATATTTTCTGATACACCTATACTGCTGCTAGATGAACCATGTACGAATCTTGACCAACAAGGAGTAGAACAATACACCACTTGGATAGAACAATACAGCAAGGGGCGCATGGTCATTGTAGCGTCAAACGATGTGCGCGAATACTTTTTCTGTAAAGAAACCGTTGCAGTAGAAGATTACAAATAGTTCTTAGCTGCACTATCTGTATCTTTAATCATCCCGATGAAGAAGATTGCCAATATTTATAAACAAGCATATAGCGGATTGTCTTCTGCTACGTGGTGGCTTTCTTTTGTAATGCTCGTCAATCGTATGGGGACGATGGTACTGCCTTTCATGACATTGTACCTTACTGAAAGCAAAGATTACAGTGTTGGTAAAGCAGGCTTGGTAGTTAGCATTTTCGGTATCGGGTCTATCTGTGGCGGTTTTATTGGCGGCAAGCTGACAGACAAGTTTGGCTTCTATTATTTACAGCTATCTGCATTACTTGGTGGCGGTACGTTGTTCATTGCTTTAGGGCAAATGACAAGCTTACCGAGTATCTGTATTACTACTTTCTTTCTAAGTCTTGTAAACGAATCTTTCCGTCCTGCAAATGCAGCAGCCATAGCGCATTATAGCAAAGAAGAAAACAGAACACGCTCCTACTCGCTCAATCGCCTCGCTATCAATCTTGGTTGGGCGGCAGGCGGTGCATTGGGCGGCTTTATTGCATCAAAGAATTACGAACTACTGTTTTGGATAGATGGACTTACAAATATCATTGCAGCTATGCTATTATGGCTATTGCTGGCACCATCTAAAAACAAAGCAACGGCTGCAAAACCTGTAAAGCAAGAAGGTGTAATTGCAAATTCAGCGTACAAAGACAAACCGTATCTGGCATTTATAGCACTCACTATTGTGTTTTCTTATAGCTTCTTTCAGTTGTTTACCACCATGCCTGTGTTTTACAGAAAGGAACTGCACCTAACAGAGTTTTATATCGGGCTCATCATGGCATTCAACGGCATACTGATAGCCTTATTTGAAATGGTAATCGTTCACAATCTGGAAGGGAAAAGACACGTACTGCAATACATCATGTGGGGCGTAGCACTAACGGGAGTTTCGTTTGCGATGTTCAATGTATTTCCGGGAGCAGAGCTGCTCGCTATTTCGTCTATGTTCATCTGCACAGTAGGTGAAGTATTAGCAATGCCATTCATGAATACATTCTGGATCAGCAGGTCTACAGCCGCGAACAGAGGACAATATGCCGGCTTATATACTATATGCTGGAGTACTGCACAGGTATTAGGTCCGTCTTCGGGTGCATATATTGCTGAGCAATGGGGCTTCAACGCACTTTGGTGGTTTATTGGTGGTATATGCTTCATTGCAGCTATTGGCTACAAAATGCTTTACAATCACCTCAACAAGCAAGCAGCTATTGCTTAGTTTATTTTTCTGAGTACAAATATCAGATTGGCAGTAAACTTAGCATTATCCAGCACCTCTATTGTCATATGATGCTGTTGAGCAAATTGCTCTACAAATGCCCTGCTGATATAATGTAGTTCGTTCTGCGTCTTGTTGAAACCGAAAATCTTTGTGCTGAAAAGCTCTGTAAGTTTAGTGCCTTTAATACGGTCTTGCAGTTCGGCTACACCATCTCGTATTATCAATGTGCCTTTGCTGTTCAATGCAGACACGCATTGCTCCAGCAATGCACTTTGCTGTTCAGGCAACAGATAGTGCAGCACATCGCTGATTATGATACCATCGCAAGCTTGCAGATGCAGTTTGGTCACATCGCCCTGCATAAAGTTGATACGCTCATCTCTCAGGAAATTGCCTTGCGCTGTTTCTATCTTCTCGCTGTCATAATCTACCCCGGTAAAACTTCTGCCAGGTGCAGCCCAGTGCAACATATAAGTCATGAAACCATAACCACAACCCAAATCATAAAACGAACCTTCTCTTGGCAAGAGCTTGTGGAATGGCTCATAATAATCTTCCAACTTGGTCTTAATGCGGCAATACCATTCTGTAACAGGCCCTTTAAAAGTATAACTGCGTATCAGTTGCTCTTTAAAGTACTTCGGTGTCTGGTCTTTTTCTTTTATATCGTCCAGCTCTTTACGCATCCACCTGCCTATCAACTTAGCGCGTTCAGAATAAGTAGTGCCATAGTCTGTGCTATCAGGCGCCACACGTTCACGTATATAAACCGAACAAGTCCCGTCTTTCAGCAACCAGTCTCCTTTTTGCATAGTGTAGCCTACACCATGTAGTATAAGTGGTACAATATCCAGTTTCAGTTTCTCTGCTATGTAGAAAGCTCCTTTATGGAAACGTTTGATAGTATCATCGTAGCTACGTGTACCTTCCGGAAAGACTACGATAGAATACCCCCTGTTTACCAAATCCTGCAATGGCTCAAGGCTATCTTCCGCACCTTCAGCTACAGGATAGTATTCTGCCATACGCACTACTGCACCAAATACGGGACTGCGCCACACCCATTTGTTCGTAAGCAATACCAGCTTAGGGTGCAGCATGGTTGTTACCAGTATATCTAAGAAAGATGAGTGATTGGCTATATAAACAGCGGGTTTCTGGAAATCTTCTTTAAACGGATTGAACACACGCTTTTTCACATTGCCCATTATATACATCATGCTCCATGTATAGCGACTTACCCAAGCGTGAAACCAATACTTAGCTTTTTCACGGTTAAATGGCCATAGCTTGGTAAGTATGATGCCCAGAATGGTTAGCACCATTGAACCTGTGAAGAAGTAGGCAAAAGCAAACACAGATATGAAGAAACTACGCAGTGTGAAAGGCAAAAACTTCTTATCTGCTCTGTTTTGTATAAACCAATTGAACAGGAAAGGCTGCAATACCTGCGATACAAACAATACACAAACCAAGCCCGTAACAGATATGAAAGCAATTGAACGCAAAGCAGGATGTTTTGCCAGCAGCAATACGCCCAAACCTATTATTACAGTGAGTACAGATACATATACCGCGGCGCGGGTAGATTCCAGTTTGTTTCTGCCTGTTCGGTATTTCTCTATCAGCCCATCCATGGTAAAGATGGTATAGTCATCACCGAGGCCAAAGATGAGGGAAGAGATAATGATGTTTACGATATTGAACTGTAAGCCGAGTAAAGACATCAACCCCAATATCCATATCCACGATATAGCCATCGGCAGGAATGCAATGATGGCAAGCTCTATACGACCATACCCTATCAACAATGCAAAGAATACAATGAGAGAAGAATAGACTGCAATGTTTGTAAAGTCTTTATTCAATATGCCTACCAGTTGCGTTGCGCCCTGCTGACGGTCTGTTACAGTTACATTCTCAATGCCATTTAGATACTCAAATACTTGCTGTCTGTTTTCCTGCGCTACTTTCAGCGATGCAATGGCATAGTGGTTACTGCTATCTGAAGAGAAACCTCCGGGGAATAGTGACTTCAATACGGTAACCGTTTCACTATTGAATGGCTGATAGGTTTGGTTGATAACATTGCCAAACCCTGCGAAGGCATCTTTACTGAATCCGTTTGCTGATGCGGCGTTGTTTACATCACTTAATACAGCAGCTTGCTTATCTGATGTCCAATAGTTCTTCCAACGTTCTATCCGCTTGTTTTGTTCTGCCAGCGATGGTATCAGTGTTACGGGATTAGATGCGCTACGCACCCAGCCTTTTGCTGTCAGCTCATCAATCTTAGTAGTAGCAGCTTCCAGCTTTTGTAATGCCTTTTCCTGATTAGTTTCATTAGCAACCACAAAAACACTACTCAGTGCAACAGCATTATACCTGCTCACTTCCTCTTGTGCTTTCTCTAGCTTAGGAGACAAGTAGTTCAGATGCATCAGGTTGCTATCAAAGGACACACCGTCTATACACTTATACATGATAGGTGTTAGCAAAATAATACCCAATACCAGCCACTTATTCTTTTCAGGTTGCCACTTCCCTATTCTATCGAAGATCGTATTCTGATGTGCATAGTTGGCGGCACCTATAGGTAAGTGTGGCAAAAATATCAAGGTGCATAATGCTGCACCCGCTAGGCTCACCGCTGCAAACAAGCCTAAATCTTGCAGTATAGGTGTTGACACAAACCGCAACGACAGGAATGCAGCAATCGTAGTAAAGCTGCCAATCGTCAAGGGATTTGCCATTTCGCTAACAGCCTCCTTAATATTGCTTGAATGTCTTGTATGCGCAAGGAAGTGTATGGAAAAGTCTATAGCTATACCCAATATAATAGCACCTGCCCCCAATGCAATTACCGCTATAGAGCCTTGTACCAAATACATGACAGCAAGACCACTTAGCGCACCGTACACTACAGGCACCAACAATATTAGTGGCGTCCTTTTCTTCCTGAAGAAGTAATAAGTAAGTGCCAACAGCAACACAATTGTAACCGATAATGTTACAATTGTATCCGTTTGTAACTGCGATGCATTACCAGCTGCTACAGCAGGTCCGCCAAAATAAGCTATGTGAATACCCTGATGCTTTGCCTGCCATTCGTCGGTCAGGTCATCTACCTTGCTGAATAGCTTTGCATTCTTCCCTGTTTGAGAAGCTTTGTATTTTGACTTCAGGAAGAAAGTAAGATTGCGTTGATTGTTATTGAACAGATAACCCTCGTAGGTTTCGTAGTTAGGATCTATCTGCAATGTCTTAAGCTTTGCCCATACAAGACCGGATATGCCAACAGGATCTTGTGCTACCAGTGTTTTGTAGAACGTACCAGCAGGAGAAAGCAATAGCTTCCTGTTACGCTCCAATGTTTGCTGAATGCGTTCTGTTTGCAGAAGCGTATCCAGCGTTTTGTAATCATTATCATTCAGGAAGAGCGGCAGGTTGTTTTGTATAATATTAACCAATGCTTCTTCGTATCCACCTCCGGGCTGCAGCATTACAGTGTCTACCCACTCTGCACATTCTTTTTGCAATTGTTCCTGATAATAACCTGCTGCACTTATCAGGCTGTCAGGGTCTGTTTTTGTACTGTCTGTAAAAGACATCATAAACACTACCTGCTCCCCTGCCTGTGTATTACTGATAACATTATTCATGGCCTTAATAGCCTTGCTATCGGGCAACATACTGGTGATGTCTTCCTTCAGCCCGACACGGCTGGCAAGAAAACCTAACAACAGAAAGCTACTTATGAATATAGTCCAATAGAGCTTTTTGTTGCGGGCAAAGAAATTATATAGAGATACAAATATTACCTGCATGGGTAGATTTACGTAAGGGGCAAAAACTATTATTCAAAGTCGGCGTACAACAAATACTTCTTTCTTATCTTCTTGAATGCATCAATATCTTTCTTCCATGTAGCACGAATGGCGTCTTCTGTCATACCGCTTTCTATCTGTTTCCTCAACTCAGCAGTGCCTGCCAGCTTCTCAAAAAACGGGTTGAAGAATTTAGACTTATCCTCATACCAATTGTACGCTTTTAAGAGCCAAACAAGCCTTACTCTCCTGTTTATGATTGTCAGTGCTTCTTCTTTTGTCATGACGGCTAGTTGACCAAAGCAGTCTTGAAATGCGTACAGCGGATCAGGCTTGCCCCACACTGGTACCGGCCTGAAACTATACATGGTTTTGCCTTTGAAAGAAGGGTGCCCCCAAACCTGAAAAGGTGTAGAAGTACCGCGCCCAACACTTACCACCGTACCCTCAAACAGACACATTGATGGATAAGCCATTATTGCCGCCATGTTTTTAAGATTGGGAGAAGGGCGTATGTACAAAGTATATAACGCTGTATGGTCATACGCACCACAAGTAATAACTTTCATATTGAGTTTCTCCATTCCCTTCACCCACTTTTCACCAACCAGCATTTTGGCATATTCGCCAACCGTCATACCATAAACGATTGGTATAGGTTGCATACCTACGAAAGATTTAAACTCCGGCTTCAATACAGGACCATCTACATAATGCCCATTTGGATTGGGCCTGTCAAGAATAATGAACTCCTTTCCATTTTCTGCACATGCTTCCATTGCATATTGCATAGTAGATATATAGGTATAAAAACGAACACCAACATCTTGCAAATCATACACTACAACATCTACATCTTTCAGAAATTCAGGCTTAGGCTTTTTATTATCTCCGTAGAGCGATACTATGGGTAACTGAGTAGCGCTATCTATGCTATTATCAACATGTTCGCCTGCCTGTGCTTCTCCACGAAAACCATGCTCAGGTACAAACACCTTTACCACTTTTACACCAACAGTCAGTAACGTATCCAGCAAGCTACGCTCACCAACTACAGATGCCTGATTGATGATAAGTGCTACCCTTTTATTTTTAAGGAATGGGAGGTAAGCGTTCATTCTCTCAGCCGCGACTACTACTTCGCTACCACCTCGCAAGGGTTTATATTTTGGTTCTGCAGACTTTTGAGCATTTGCAGCAAAAGCAATCAATACCAAACAAAGTATATATGAAATACGCTTCAGCATTAAAATATCTGATTTTGGCATAAAGATAATCCTGCGTTTCCGATATTAAGCCTTAACTTGCATCATTATTAGTATTTATTAAAACAAATTACATGCAACAAGTTAAAAATGGTGATACTGTGAGTGTACATTATCACGGAAAACTTACAGATGGCTCAACTTTTGACAGCTCTGAAGGCCGCGATCCACTACAGTTTACCGTTGGCAGCGGACAAGTGATTAAAGGCTTTGACGATGCGCTGCTGGATATGAAAGTAGGTGATAAAAAAACTGTTAATATTCCTGTTGAAAACGCTTATGGCGAACGCAGGGATGACATGATGATGGAATACCCTAAAAGCGATTTCCCTGCAGATATGCAACCTGCTGTAGGTATGGAACTGCACATGAGCGACAATCTGGGTAATGTATTCCCGGTAGTGATTGCAGAAGTACAGGAAGAAGTTGTATTACTGGATGCTAACCACCCATTGGCTGGTAAAGACCTGATTTTTGAATTGGAACTGGTTTCTATCGGTTAATCAACATATCGAACTATTTAAAAGCCGGCATAACGCCGGCTTTTTCATTTTAACAATTTGCCATCAGCATAGCCGCAAAAATTTACTATTATTACAGTTAGTCTATTACATATATGTCATTACTCTCCATACTATTGCAAGTAGATACTGTCGCCACAGCGGCCGATGCTGTAACTAAGAAAGAAGAAATATCGCTTTGGTACCTGTTGATGCAAGGTGGTGTGCTGATGGTACCGCTGCTGATATGTTCTATACTGATGGTATATGTATTTGCAGAGCGCTTAATGGCTATTAAACGTGCATCTTCGTTTGACCCTACTTTCATGTCGCGCATACGCGAGCATGTAACTGATGGCAATCTCCAAGCTGCGAAATCGCTGGCTAAAAATACATCGGGCCCTATAGCTCGTATGATAGACAAGGGCCTTAGCCGTATTGGCAAGCCGATAGACCATATTGAAAAGTCTATGGAAAATGCCGGAAAGCTGGAAGTATATCAACTGGAGAAAAACCTGTCTATGCTTTCTACCATTGCAGGTATTGCACCTATGTTTGGCTTCCTGGGTACCATTGCCGGTATGATTATCTTGTTCTTCAACATACAACACCAAGGCTTTTCTATAGAAGGTATTGCCAGTGGTATCTATACCAAGATGGTGACATCTGCTGTAGGTTTGATAATCGGCCTATTGGCTTACGTAGCATACAACTACCTAAACGCACAGATTAACAAATCTGTAAACCGCATGGAAAGTGCTGCGGTTGAGTTTCTGGATATTCTTCACGAACCTGCTAAATAATCCTTGTTATGAATCTTCGGAAACATCTCAGGGAAAAGCCTGAATCGCATGCATCTGCTCTGAATGACATCCTGTTCATTCTGCTGCTGTTCTTTTTGATTATCTCTACATTGGCAAACCCCAATGTGATTAAGCTATCTATACCAAGTGCCAAAAGCGACACAAAAGCCAAACAAACGGTAGTTGTGTCTATAACACCAGAACAACAGTTTTTTGTAGGCACACAGGCAACATCAGCAGATTCACTGGCAGGTACCATCAATGCAATTGTTGTAAAATCGCAAGATGCAGAGCCTACTGTGGTTATTAATGCAGATAAACAAGCACAAGCCGAAAGCATTGTTACTGTAATGAAAGCTGCAAAATCACTGAACTTAAAGACTGTACTTGCTGTTGATAATGAAGGTAAATAACAGCATTGTTTGTCTGCTTATATTTGCCTTAAATAAACTGTCATTAGCAATTTCGCTTCCATATTAGATTCTCCCATAGAATACCTGAAGGGCGTTGGTCCGCAACGTGGCGAAATGCTGCGTAAAGAATTAGAGATTGCCACATTCGGCGACTTGCTATACCATTATCCTTACCGCTACTTCGACAGAACAAGGGTTGACAAAGTAGCCGCAATAAACGGTACTACCGAATATGTGCAACTACTAGGTACTATCGTCAATATATTTGAAGAAGGAGAAGGTAGGAAGAAAAGGTTGGTTGCTACCTTTTATGATGAAACAGGGCAGATAGAACTGATATGGTTTCAGGGTGCACAATGGATGAAGAAATCGCTGGTAGACCATGGACGATACATACTATTCGGAAAAGTATCCTTCTTTAATGGTGTTCCCAATATTGCCCATCCCGAGATAGAACCACTGAATAGTGAAACAGCTATACCGGGGATGCAACCCGTTTATCCAACAACAGAAAAACTACGAGCCCGAGGTATCAGCAATCGTTCTTTTGCCAAGATTACTCAAAGCCTTTTTGAAAAAGTAAAGCAAGGTGATATCCCGGAGATATTGCCACCTAATATTATTACTCAATATCAGCTTTGCAGCCGCTACAACGCTATCAAATGGATTCACTTTCCTGATAGCGAGGAACATATGCAAGCTGCACGATACAGGTTGAAATGGGAAGAACTACTGGCATCTCAACTAAAGATAGCCAAGCTGCGTTTGCAACACACTATACAACCCGGTTGGCGATATGATAAAGTTGGAGACAACTTCAACAATTTCTACAATCATCACTTACCATTTCAGCTAACAGGTGCACAGAAACGTGTTTTGAAAGAAATAAGGCAAGACACTGCAACCGGCAAACAAATGAACCGTTTGTTGCAAGGCGATGTAGGCAGTGGTAAAACAATGGTGGCCGTAATGGCTATGCTACTGGCTATGGACAATGGCTTTCAGGCATGTTTGATGGCACCTACAGAAATACTTGCACAGCAACATTTTCAAGGCACTAAAAAGCTATTGGAAGAAATGGGTATTCCTGTTGCAGTATTGACAGGTACTACCAAAGGCAAGGAGCGCAAAGAAACCCTGCAAGGACTGAAAGATGGTACAATACCTATAGTGGTAGGTACGCATGCTTTGCTGGAAGACACTGTACAGTTTCATAACCTGGGCATGGCCATCATTGATGAGCAGCACAGGTTTGGCGTTGCACAACGTTCTCGCCTGTGGCAGAAGAATACTACCCCACCGCACGTGCTAGTAATGACTGCTACGCCTATACCACGTACATTGGCTATGACACTATATGGCGACTTGGATGTATCTGTAATAGATGAGCTACCACCAGGCAGGCAGGAAATAAAAACGGTTCACCGTAATGAAATGCGCCGTGCCAATGTGATGGACTTCATCAGAACAGAAATAGATAAAGGCAGGCAGGCGTATATTGTATACCCGCTGATTGAAGAGTCTGAAAAGATGGACTACGAAAGCCTGATGGCAGGCTTTGAGCAGGTAAAAGTTTTCTTCCCAGACCATAAGTATAATATAGCCATGGTACACGGCAAGCAGGATGCACAAGAACGCGAGCGTAATATGCAACGTTTCGTAGCCGGTCATGCGCATATACTGGTGGCTACCACCGTGATAGAGGTGGGAGTAAACGTACCTAATGCCAGTGTGATGCTGATAGAAAGTGCAGAGCGCTTTGGTCTTTCTCAACTGCACCAGCTACGCGGTCGTGTAGGACGTGGTGCAGAGCAGTCTTATTGTATATTATTGACAGGCAATAAGCTATCTAATGAGAGTGCAGAACGGATGAAGATTATGACCTCTACTTCTAATGGTTTCATTATAGCAGAAAAAGACCTTGCTATGCGTGGCCCGGGCGACCTTTCAGGTACCCGTCAGAGTGGCATCCTGAAGTTTAAACTGGCAGATATAGTAGACGACAGTGCCATACTGGAACAGACACGTATCGCAGCACAACAGATTATTACTGCCGATCCTGCCCTCACCCACCCTCAACACGCAGCCATTCGCAACATCCTGCTACAGGAAAAAGCCACTAATAACTGGGCTAAAATCAGCTGATTATCAACGACTATAAGTTTTGACTATAGTAGCTATCGATAAAAAATTAATTAAACGTTTGTTTAAGTTAAACGTTTGTTTGAATTTTGTGGTGTAATTCTGACATTATGGAATACACCGATAAACAAGTACAAATAATCGACATTGCTCAGGATCTGTTTGCAGAAAATGGGTATGACGGCACATCTGTACGTGATATTGCCAAAGCTGCTGATATAAATGTGGCAATGGTATCCTACTATTTCGGCTCAAAAGAAGGACTGCTCGAAGCTATCTTTTCCCGCCATGCTGAATACGTACGCCTGAAACTGGAAAACCTGATACAGGACAAGAGCCAATCCCCTTTCCAAAAAATGGAGGTAATCATTGACTCTTATATAGATAAATACTTTTCTCAACAACCATTCCATAAACTGGTGGCTCGTTCCCAACTCTCAAACAGCAACAAACCTGTAAAGGATATGCTCAATGACATGAAAAAGAGGAATCAGGATCTGATAAAACGATTGATACAAGAGGGACAGAAGACAGGCGACTTTAAGAAGAACATAGATGTACAGATGCTGATGTCTACCATGCTGGGAACAGCCAACCAGGTTATGACTACCCAAGACTTCTACAGAGAAGTGAACAACATGACCGACCTACCTGATGAAGAGTTTCTGAAAATACTAAAGAAAAAACTACGCTCACATTTACAAGCACTATTTAAAGCAATCTTAAAAAATGAGGACTAAATACTACATAATGGCTGTGCTGCTGCCCTTCAGCTATATAGCCAGTGCGCAAAACAGCAAGAGCCTGTCGCTGGATGAAGCGATAAGCCTTAGCCTGAAGAACAGTAAAGACATCAGGCTGAATGAAGCAAAAATAAAAGAAGCAACTGCATCACTGAGCGAAGCCAGAGGTCGCCGCCTGCCGGACATGAGTGTTTCGGGCAGCTATCTACGTCTGAACCAACCTGATGTGGACCTAAAAGTAAAACTCGGCAATAGTACGAACACTGGTACAGAAGGTTCGGGGAGTAGTTCAAGCTCCGGTGGAGGGCTGGCAGTAAATGAGGCTTCCTATGTTATGGCTAATCTTTCTATTCCTGTGTTTGCAGGCTTCAAGATTACGTATGGCATACAAGCTGCCAAGTACCTGCAAAAAGCTGCAACACTTGATGCAGTAAAAAACAAGGAAGAAGTAATTGCTAATACCATTGCCGCATACAGCAGTATGTACAAAGCAAAAGCTGCATTAGAGATTGTAAAGGAAAACCTGAAGCAATCGAAAAACCGTGTTGCAGACTTTACCAATATGGAACGCAACGGGCTGATGGCAAAGAACGATTTGCTGAAAGCACAATTGCAACAATCTAATGTTGAGCTGGCATTGCTGGATGCTGAAAACAACTGGAAGATTACCTACATCTCAATGAACCTGATGCTGGGGCTGCCCGAAGAAACAGAACTGATACCTGATTCAAGCGCTTTTGCTGTGACGAATGACAGCAAGACTTTTGAAGAATGGGAAACAGTAGCACTGCAAAACCGCAAAGACCTCGAGGCTGTAAACTGGAGAATAAAAGCTGCACGTGCAGGTGTAAAAGCTGCCTATGGCGACTACTACCCTTCTGCTGCGCTAACTGGCGGATATGTGGCAGCTAATATACCAGGCTTGGTAACACTTACCAATGTAGTAAATGGCGGTATAGGTGTAAAATACACCCCATCATCTTTGTGGAAAGCAGGTGCAAAGGTAAAAGAATCAAAGGCTCGCCTGTTGCAAACAGAAGCCATGAGCGATATGCTGAACGACGGCATCAGGCTGCAGGTAGCACAGGCTTATCAAAACTATCTGTCGAGCATCAAAAAGATAGATGTTTATAACAAAGCATACGAACAGGCTAGCGAAAACTACCGTATCGTAAAAAACAAATACGACAACAGCCTTGCTACAACTACAGACCTGCTTGATGCAGATGTAGCGGCCCTACAAGCAAAACTCAACTATTCATTCTCTAAAGCTGATGCAGTAGTGGCTTATAAAAAGCTACAACTGACAACCGGTACAATTAAAGAAAATAATTAATCAACAAATCCATTATTCTGAATCATATGCAACAGGAAAATAATAAACAAGAACAACCAAAGCCCAAAAGCAAACGTTTTGCAATAGTATTAGGTGCATTGGTAACAGTAGGTGCAATATTTGGTATCACTAAATATGTGCACGCGCTGCATCATGAAGAAACAGATGACGCACAAATAGATGCTTACATAAGTCCTGTAATACCACGCGTACCGGGATACGTGAACGAAATACGTGTTACCGACAACCAAATGGTGAAGAAAGGTGATACACTATTGATACTGGACGACAGAGACCTGAAAATAAAACTGCAACAAGCAGAAGCTGCGCTACTGGCAGCACAGAGCAATCTGGGTATTGCAGAAGCAGGCTCATCAGCATCGCAGGCAAATGTTGCTACAAGCGCTGCAAATGTTACTGCGCTAAACGCACAGGTAGAGGCTGCTAAAGTAAATGTTTGGCGCNNAACAAGCACAAGCTGCTAAGCAAACAGCAGAGCAACAACTGAAAGCTATTACAGAACAAAAAGAGGCAGCTATCCGTCAAGGAAATGCAGCAAGCTCACAAAGCAGTGCATCTTCAAAACAAATCAATGTAGCAGATGCCAACATCAAACAAAAAATGGCTGAAGTAGAAGCGGCAAAACTGAACCTTTCTTATACTGTCATCACAGCTAAACAGGATGGTCAGGTTTCGAAAATCAATATTCAACCCGGCCAACTGGTACAGGCTGGCCAAGCCCTGTTCAATGTTGTAGGTGCTAATGAATTGTGGATTACTGCCAACTTTAAAGAAACACAACTTGAAAAAATGAAAGTGGGCCAGAAAGTAATCATCACAGCCGATGCTTTCTCAGGTCATGAATTTGAGGCAAAACTGGTTTCACTTTCTCCTGCTACAGGTTCAAAATTTGCGTTGCTGCCTCCCGACAATGCATCGGGCAACTTCATTAAAGTAGTGCAACGCGTACCTGTTAAGATTGCTTTTACAAATATGAAGGATGAAGCAGTAAAGCAATTGCGCCCGGGTATGAACGTACTGGTAGATGTACATCTTGACTAAAAACAATATTCACTAACGTTTTATAAAAAACGTATGACAGATCAAAATTCACTGGTAGAATACGGTTATCGAAGGGTCATCATTACCATTACGGCCATATTATGTGCCCTGTTGGAAATCGTAGATACTACCATCGTAAACGTTGCATTGAACGATATGCGCGGCAACCTGGGTGCTACCCTCAATGAGGTAGGTTGGGTTATCACTGCCTATGCAATTGCAAATGTTATAATAGTACCCATGACAAGTTGGCTATCGCAGCAATTTGGCAGAAGCAACTATTTTGCGGTATCCATAATAATATTCACAGTTTCATCATTTTTATGTGGTAATGCAACCAATATCTGGGAGCTTGTATTCTTCCGTTTTATGCAGGGACTTGGTGGCGGTGCGTTGTTGGTAACATCTCAAACAATCATCACGGAAAGCTATCCTGCGGAAAAAAGGGGTATGGCGCAAGCTATATATGGTCTGGGTGTTATCATTGGTCCTACACTCGGCCCTCCATTGGGTGGTTATATAGTTGACCACTTTTCATGGCCGTATATATTCTATATCAATATCCCAATTGGTGTAGTAGCTACATTGCTGACGCTGCAATATGTGCGCAGCCCTAAGTATGCTGAGAAAAAATCGAGCAAAGAGATTGACTGGTGGGGTATGATATTTCTTGCAGCCGCAGTTGGCTCATTACAATATGTACTGGAACGCGGGCAGGAAGAGGACTGGTTTGCAGACCCGACCATTACTGCATTGACAGTGACTAGCGTACTCTCATTCTACTTCTTCATCTGGCGAGAACTTACATTCAAGAACCCGATTGTAGAACTGCGGGTACTAAAGAATGGTAACCTCAGAATTGGTACGATACTCTCCTTCATACTTGGTTTAGGTTTGTATGGTTCTACCTTCGTGATACCACTTTATACACAGGCAACACTAGGATGGACTGCACAGCAATCTGGCATGTTGATGATACCTGCAGCTATTACCACGGCTTTCATGATGCCGATTATTGGTAACCTGCTACAGAAAGGTGTACCACAACAATACCTTGTAGCTGGTGGTATGTTGTTATTTGCCATTTATAGTATATGGGGTTATTACATACTTACTCCGGATACCAGCTCTGAGGCTTTCTTCTGGATGCTGATAACACGTGGTATAGGCATGGGTATGTTGTTTATCCCAATCACTACCCTTTCTCTATCTACCCTTAAAGGCCAACAGATAGGACAAGGTGCCGCCTTTACAGGTATGATGCGTCAATTGGGTGGTTCATTTGGCATTGCTATGATTACAACATTTATATCGCGCCGTTCTATGATGCACAGGAGCAATCTTGTAAGTCATATGACAACAGACAATGGTCTGTTTCAGCAAAAACTGAATGGCATGCAACAGAGCTTTATGGTAAAAGGTATGTCAAGCGATGCGGCATTAAACAGTGCGTACAAGTTAATGGACTTCAGCGTTAGCAAACAAGCCAGTGTGCTATCTTATATGGATGTATTCCTGTACTTAGGCATCCTGTTCCTGGTGTGCATACCATTTATACTAATGGTTAAAAGCAACAAAGAAAAAGGTCAAAAGATAAGTATGGCTGACGCACACTAATAATTCTATTGATGTTAAGTAATTCCATCCCTCCGGCTAAAGCTGGAGGGATTTATATTTCAACAGATTTTGTTGTTAACAATATGTAAATCCATGCAATTTATAGTGTACGTACATCAATGACTTATTATGTTTGCTGATTAAGTATTGCAAATGTCTAATATAAGGGTATACTTCCCCAACCTCAACAGTATACGCTTCGTTGCAGCTTTGGCTGTAATGATTCATCATATAGAGCTAACCAAATATTGGTTTGGCCAGCCTAATATATATACGTCATCTTTTGTAGGTGGGGTGTTTGGCCAATTGGGTATCATTCTATTTTTTGTGCTTAGTGGTTTCCTTATCACCTACCTGCTATTGGCAGAACAGCAAGCTACAGATAGTATATCCATCAAGAACTTTTACATCCGCAGGATACTGAGAATCTGGCCACTTTATTATTTCATTGTTATACTTGGTCTATTCATTCTACCACACATTAAGACAATGGCAGTGCCCGGCTATACAGAAGAAATACACAATCATTTTCTTGCTAAAACACTCATGTTCCTATCTTTTATACCTGATGTTGCCTATGCAGTGTATAAGCATGTGCCTTATGCTGAGCAGGCATGGTCTGTGGGCGTGGAAGAGCAGTTTTATGTCATTTGGCCATTACTGATAGCACTGGTTGTGCGCCAAAAGAAAACACTAAACATGCTGATTGGTGTTATCGGCTTCTACACTGCCATTAAAATCGCCTCTATTGTGCTGAACAATAAATATGAAAGCAATATTGCTATAAGTGATTTCTACCAGTTTTGGCAAAACTTCTGCATAGATTGTATGGCAATAGGTGGTATAGGAGCGTATCTGCTTTTCTATAAAAANNTGAAGGTGCTGTACAACAAGTACCTTCAAATAGCATTATATCTCATAGTCTTTGTCATTACAATCAAAGGCTTTGCAATTCCCTATTTCACCTATCAATTATACTCACTGATATTTGTTGTATTAATACTCAATCTGGCATCTAATCCAAAGTCAGTATTAAACCTTGAGTACAAGCTACTGAATTATCTTGGCAAGATTTCTTATGGCCTGTATATGTACCACAACATTGTACTTGCTGCCTGTTTGAAATTCTTACTGTACGAAGGCATTACACTCAATTCGCTATGGGGCAATGTTCTGTACTATGCGGTAGCCATCACAGTTACCGTAATCATAGCATCCCTTTCTTACGAATACTTTGAAAAATGGTTTATTACTGCAANNGCGATAATGCTATCACAGAAGAAGTTCCTGAGTCGAAGACTGCTTAGCTTATATTTGTATGCATGGCCACGTTCAGCATACAACCGGGAAAAGAAATCAGCAATCAATTTATACAAAGAGGTATATTAACCTTTGAAGAGGCTTGCAGCTATATAAAAGCTATTCCCTATGGTC
>DGQM01000025.1 GCA_002389765.1 Bacteroidetes bacterium UBA4414
TATTTATGTACATCACATAAGAAAGGGGTAAGTAGTTTACAGCTTGCAGAAGATTTAGGTGTAACGCAAAAGACAGCATGGTTTATGATGCACCGTATCAGGGAAATGTTTAAAGAAAATGCACCTAAGATGTTGGAAGGAACTGTTGAAATGGATGAAACCTATGTAAAGACAGGTGGTGGAAGTAACAATGTACCTACACATCCTAATGCACCTAAAAGGGGTACACAAGGAAGAAGCAGTAAGGACAAGACACCTGTATTTGGTATGATACAAAGGGATGGTAAGGTAATAGCAATGCAGGTGGTAGATACCAAGTTGAAAACACTAAAGCCTATCATTGAAAGACTGGTAAAGAAAGGAACAGTAGTAGTAACAGATGATTTCATGTCCTATAGGCATTTAAGACTACAGTACATCCATGAAATAATCAATCACACTAACAAAGAATATGCAAGGGGTGAATTTCACACTAATACCATAGAAAGTTTTTGGAGCGTATTTAAAAGGGGGTATTATGGCATTTATCATTTCATGAGCAAAAAGCACCTGCAAAGGTATTGTGATGAATTTGCCTATAGGTACAATAACAAGGAAAAGGATTCAATAGATAGGTTTGAAGATGCAATAAAGAAATGTAGTGGAACAAGATTAACATATAAGGCACTTACAGCTTAATAATTTTAGGTAAATTTGCTTATGGCTGAAAAGAAAAAGACTAAGAAAGTCAGGGCAAACAAGTATGAAAAGCCATTAAAGATTAATGGCACCTTTGAAGAAGCTATAGCGGTTTGCATGACAAGTGCAGACAAGAAAGTAGCTGAAAAGAAGAAGAACGCTTAATATTTCCTACCAAGCGTTCACAGTTTTTAATATTAATATGATATTTTACTTATTTAAGTAAATTTGGAAGTATATCTGCTTGGGGCTGAATTTTGTCCAAAGTGGTATGTAGTTGGGAATTTTTATTTGTTTTTACAAAACTGATTAACAGTTGTTTTTACATAATTGTGAATATCATAAATAAGCTAATCGTTTCTTTGTAATTATATGATATTCAATAAGTTGTATTGTGTATTTGGCATAATTTTTGAACACATTAAAAAAGAAGCATAAATTTTAATCCGAGCCACATTGTAAGGCGTAGATATTGTGCTTAACTTTCATGTAAACAAGTTCTTTTAACCAAAAATTAGTGCCTATGATATTCTCACGTACGTACCGGTACCAATCATCAATGCGTCCGGATGACATTAAAGTTCGTTTACTTGGTAAGCATGTAAAGGTTCACAATCTTGATTTTGAAGTATCTGAAAAAGACAGAATCATCAGAGTGATTCCACACGCAGAGCAGGAAAACGAAATCAGGACATTACCAATCACACATGTTGAGTTAAGTAATAAGGGGGACAAGACTCAGATTGTGATCAGTTCTAAAATGCGCAAAATAGATTCCGGGGGGCCATTGTTGATAATGATATTCTGTTTGTTCTTATTTATAGCTACTATAGTTACTATGACTGTAGGCAAAGGACTTCACATTTATACTTACACTTTTGGTATTATAGGTGTTTTAATATTCACAGTCTTTTGGCTAAGGATGGAGAGAGGATATTTTGATTATGTCCGCAAAATCAGAGATTACATCAAAAAACAAAGTGTGGCTTAAGCCACACTTTGTTTTTATTGAATAAATGGTTTCAGTGAGTCTATTGGGGTATCACCCGTAAATATCTTTATCAGTTTCCTGTCTTTGTTATAAATGTTGATCTGCGGTAGTGATTGGTATGTAAATGTATTTTTAATAAAGCCGCTGTGGTCTAACAACATCTTCAGTTCAGGCGTGTCGAATACTTTTGTAGATGAGTTAAAAAAGTCGATATACTCTTTCATAACAGTGTCTGCAAGTAACAATACCTCAGTATTTTTGAACGCATCTATGTTTTTGGTCATGCTAATAGTTTCTTCTTGGCAATGTCCGCATGTAGGGTTATACATCATCACCAATACATTTTTCTTGGCAGGTATATCTTTCGTTGTATATAGTTCACCACTGCCACTTTTATTTAGCATGTGCAATCCTTTTAATGGTGGCATAGGCGCACCTACTTCTTTGTAGTTGATGCTGGTATCAGCATTAGTAGCTGTTGTTCCTGTATTGTTCTTTTTCTTCTTTTGGGCGAATGTTATCAAAACACTTCCCATCAGGCAAAGAATGATTAGTAATTTGCGTTGCATAGAGCGAATTTAGTGAAATCCCTATTAATGAATTGCTAATAATATGACAGACAATATTCAGACACCGTTGGCAGAGCGTATGCGTCCCAGAGCCCTGGCTAATTATATTGGCCAGCAACATCTGGTGGGCAAGGGAAAGGTGTTGGAGCAGATGATACAGAACAGAAAAGCACATTCAATAATATTTTGGGGGCCTCCGGGTGTGGGTAAAACAACACTCGCACAAATCATAGCACACTCGCTGGAGATGCAGATATTTTCGCTCAGTGCCATAGATAGCGGGGTAAAGGAAGTGCGTAGCGTGATTGATGCGGCTAAAAAACTAGGGCATGCACTTTTGTTTATAGACGAGATACACCGCTTTAATAAGGCACAACAGGATAGCTTGCTGGGGGCTGTGGAAAAGGGTATAGTAACCTTGATTGGTGCTACAACAGAAAACCCGTCTTTCGAGGTAATAGGGGCCTTGCTGAGCCGCTGCCAGGTATATGTACTACAGCCCCTTACGGAAGATGAGCTGAAAGAAATGGTGAATCAGGCACTGGAGCAGGATGTATGGCTAATGGCACAGCATGTAAAAGTACAGGAGTTGGAAGCGCTACTTCGGTTGAGTGGCGGAGATGGCAGAAGGTTATTGAATCTGTTGGAGCTGATTGTAACATCATTAACAGGTGATGAAAAGATAATTACCGATGCTGCCGTGCAGGATATTGTGCAGCGTAAAATGGCGCTGTACGATAAGACAGGAGAGCAGCACTATGATATCATCTCTGCCTTTATTAAGTCTATACGTGGTAGCGATCCTAATGCTGCGGTGTATTATCTGGCACGTATGATATCGGGTGGGGAAGACCCTAAGTTTATAGCCCGCCGTATGGTGATACTTGCCAGCGAGGATATTGGCAATGCAAACCCCAATGCCTTGCTGTTGGCTACCACTACGTTTCAGGCAGTAGAAATGATTGGCTATCCGGAGTGCAGGATAATCCTTTCTCAATGTGCTACGTATTTAGCATCGTCTGCCAAGAGTAATGCTTCGTATATGGCCATCAACTATGCGCAAGATCTTGTTGCTAAAACGGGCGATCTGCCGGTGCCCCTACAAATAAGAAATGCGCCTACCAAGCTGATGAAAAACTTGGATTATGGCAAAGGCTACGAATATGCCCATAGCCACGAAGGAAACTTTGTAAACATGGAGTTTCTACCCGATGGGGTAGCAGGTGTAAAGCTCTACGACCCGGGCGATAATGCGGCTGAAGCACGCATCAGGGAGTACCTGCGCAATTGCTGGAAGGAGAAGTACGGGTATTAATGCTCATTGCAAGTGAATGTATACAGGCAAATTATAGTAGGACGGTACTTTCTTACCACCATACTCTGCCGGCTCCCATTTAGGCATGCTCAGTAGCAGTGTTTTTATGGCAGAGTCCAGTAGAGGATTAGTCGGTTTAATGATTTTAGGATTAGAAATACTGCCGTCCGCCTCTACCACAAAGCTTGTTATTACCTTTTCAGGGTATCCATTATAGCTGATATTTTCAGGTATACGCAGGTGTTTACTCAGGTAGTGACTAACGTCATAATTGGCTTTTGGAAGCTTATCTACGTAAATAAATGTTTCTGTTTTGCCCGTTTTCACATCTTTCCTGATGGTGGTGTCCTGTCCTCTTGCCAAAAATGGTAACAACATGAATATCATGCAAATGCGCGTCATAAAATGATTTTAGTTTATAGACACGAAAATGCGATTTTTGCATAAATAACCCCTTGTCAGGTAAGCTTTCGCTAAAATTTTAAAAATTTCTTTAAAATATTTTGTCTGAATAGATTTAACGCATTACCTTTGCAGTCCCAAATTTTACGGGTTAGAAGTTATTTATAAGTATGTCACAGCGTATCAGAATAAAACTGAAATCTTACGACCACAGCTTGGTTGATAAGTCTGCAGAGAAAATCGTTAAGACTGTGCGCAATACGGGAGCAGTGGTTACAGGCCCTATTCCGTTGCCAACAGAGAAGAAGATCTTTACAGTGTTGCGTTCGCCGCACGTTAACAAGAAAGCACGTGAGCAGTTCCAGCTTTGCACGCACAAGCGTTTGTTGGATATCTACACGTCATCATCTCGCACAGTAGATGCGCTTTCAAAGCTTGATTTGCCAAGTGGCGTAGAAGTAGAAATTAAAGCTTGATAGAAGCTTTACAGTTCTTTAAAAAATTAGAAAAACAGCTTATCCCGATCCACACATAGGCAATCGGGCGCTAGGCTAAAATATAATAAAATGAAAGGTATTATTGGTAAAAAAATCGGCATGACCAGTGTGTTCGAGCCGAACGGTAAGCAAACAGCTTGCACCATCATAGAGGCCGGCCCTTGTGTGGTTACTCAAAAGAAAACCGTAGATACCGACGGTTATGATGCGTTGCAAATCGCATTCGGAGAGGCTAAAGAGAAAAACACTCCTAAAGCACTCCTCAATCACTTCGCCAAAGCAAGCACATCTCCAAAGGCGATAGTTAAGGAAATTCGTAATTGTTCCATTGATAAACAAGTTGGTGAATCACTAACATGCGAAATCTTCGCAGAAGGTGAAAAAGTAAGTGTGATCGGTACCACTAAAGGTAAAGGTTTCCAAGGTGTTGTTAAACGTCACGGATTCTCTGGTGTGGGTGAAGCATCGCATGGTCAGCACGATCGTCAGCGTGCTCCGGGTTCTATCGGTGGTTCATCATACCCAAGCCGCGTATTTAAAGGTATGCGCATGGCTGGTCGTATGGGTGGCGATCAGGTAAAGATCAAAGCACTGCGTGTTGTTAAAGTGTTCCCAGAACAAAACTACATCCTTGTTAGTGGTTCTGTACCGGGTCACAATGGTTCAATCGTTTTAATCCAGAATTAATTAAGTCATGCAAGTTGACGTTTATAATAGCAAAGGTGAGAAAACCGGTCGTAGCGTAGAGCTGCCGGAAGATATATTCAATATCGAACCAAACGATCATTGTATATACCTCGCAGTGAAGCAATATCTTGCTGCACAACGCCAAGGTACGCACAAAACTAAAACGCGTGCAGAAGTACATGGTGCTTCTAAAAAGCTGCACCGTCAAAAAGGTACCGGTGGTTCTCGTAAAGGTAACATCCGCAACCCATTATATAAAGGTGGTGGTGCTGTTAACGGTCCTCTTCCTCACGGTTATGATTTTAAAGTAAATCGTAAAGTGAAAGATCTGGCTAAGATGTCTGCATTGTCTCACAAAGCACGTGCAAACAAAATAGTAGTAGTTGAAGATCTGAACATCGAGACTCCGAAAACTAAAGATTTTGCTACAATGCTTGGCAAAATCAACGGTACGCAAAAGTCACTGTTCATTATGCCTGAATACGATGCTAAACTGTACATGAGTGCACGTAACATCGACAGGAATAAAACAGTAGTACTGAGCGATATGAATACATACGATCTTGTAAATGCACAAGTATTGGTATTCACAGAGGCTGCAGCAAAAATGTTTAACGAAGCTCCCGCTGAAGCTTAATTAGAAAAGAATTTTCGTAACACGAAATAATTAAATAAAATGAAACTCACTAACGTATTGGTAAGGCCGGTGATTACTGAGAAAGTAAACACCCAAATGGAGAAATCCGGCCGCTATACCTTTGTAGTGGATAAGAAGGCTAACAAGCTGGAAATCAAAAAGGCTGTAGAGGAATTTTACGGTGTTAAAGTATCAGATGTAAACACAATCGTTGTTCCTGGTAAAGTTAAAAACCGTTTCACTAAAGCTGGTTTTATCAGCGGTATGAAATCTTCTTATAAAAAAGCAACAGTAACTCTTGCAGAGGGTGATTCTATCGATTTGTTCTCGTAAGATTTGATAAAGAATTAGAAAATGGCATTACGTAAATATAAACCGGTAACAGCCGGTACACGTTGGAGAATAGGTAACGCTTACGCAGAGGTTACCACTAATGAGCCGGAAAAAAGCTTGCTGGAACCACAAAAGTCTACAGCTGGTCGTAACGCTCAGGGTCGCCGTTCTATGCGCTACATGGGTGGTGGCAACAAGAAAATGTACCGTATCGTAGATTTCAAACGCGATAAAAAGGACATTCCTGCAACAGTTAAAACTATCGAATACGATCCTAACCGTTCAGCATTCATCGCATTGCTTAGCTATGCAGATGGTGAAAAACGCTATATCATTGCCCCTCAGGGTCTTGAAGTTGGAGCTACTGTAGTAAGTGGTGACAGCGTAGCGCCTGAAGTAGGTAACGCACTGCTGCTGAAAAACATGCCACTTGGTACTGTTATTCACAACATTGAAATGCAACCTGGTAAAGGTGGTTCAATGGCACGCTCTGCTGGTACTTATGCTCAGTTGAATGCGAAAGAAGAAAAATATTGCGTACTGAAAATGCCAAGTGGTGAGTTGCGTAAAGTGCTTAGCACTTGTATGGCAACTGTAGGTACAGTTTCTAACAGCGACCACGCTCTGCAATCAATGGGTAAAGCAGGTCGTAACCGTTGGAAAGGTATCAAACCACGCAACCGTGGTGTTGCAATGAACCCTGTAGATCACCCGATGGGTGGTGGTGAAGGCCGTTCTTCTGGTGGTCACCCACGTAGCCGCACAGGTAAATATGCGAAAGGTGAAAGCACACGTAGCACTACAAAAGGTAGCAACAAGCTGATCATCCAACGTCGCAACGGTAAAAAACTTTCAGGTAAATACAAAAAATAACCAGGGACTCCCTGATAAAATATAACGAATAATGGCTCGTTCAATTAAAAAAGGACCTTATGTAGATGCAAAGCTCGACAAGAAAGTCGAAGCTATGAACGAAGGCAAAACTAAGAAAGGTGTTATCAAAACGTGGAGTCGTCGCTCTACAATTACACCGGACTTTGTAGGTCAGACGTTTGCAGTACACAACGGTAACAAATTCATTCCGGTTTATGTAACTGAATTTATGGTTGGTCACAAACTAGGCGAATTTGCACCTACACGCAACTTTAAAGGCCATAGTGGTAGTAAATAATTAATTAAATAAATTTTGGTGCCATCTTCTGGCGGCATCGCTTAAGTAATAAATAATAAAATGGAAGCTGTAGCTCGTTTACGTAACTATCCTACATCGCCGCGCAAAATGCGCCTGTTGGCAGATTTGATTCGTGGTATGGATGTAGAAAATGCGCTGAATACATTGAAATTCAGCACTAAGCATCCTTCTGTTCCTTTGGAAAAACTGTTGTTGAGTGCCATTGCAAACTGGAGGGTTAAAAATGAAGGTGTTGACGTAGCAGGCGCAAACCTGTATGTAAAAACCATCTTTGTAGATGGTGGTCGTACACTGAAGCGCATGAACCCTGCTCCGCAAGGCCGTGCTTACAGGTTGCGCAAACGCAGCAACCACATTACTCTTATTGTGGACAGCAAAACTGCCGTAGCAGCTAACGCATAATTTTTAAACATTCAACTTAATAATATAACGAATGGGTCAAAAAACTAATCCTATAGGTAACAGGTTGGGTATCGTTCGCGGATGGGACTCAATGTGGTTTGGCGAGAAAAAGGATTTCGGTCAGAAACTGGTAGAGGATCACAAAATCCGTACTTACCTGAATGCACGTATCAATAAAGGCGGTATTTCTCGTATCGTTATTGAGCGTACACTGGGTAAACTGATCATTACTATCCATACTTCTAAGCCTGGTATCATTATAGGTAAGGGCGGTTCTGAAGTTGATCGCATTAAAGAAGAGTTGAAAAAACTCACTGGTAAAGAAGACGTTCAGATCAACATTATGGAGATCCGTCGTCCTGAACTGGATGCGAACATCGTGGGCGAAACTATCGCTCGTCAGTTGGAAAGCCGTGTTAGCTACAAGCGTGCTGTTAAAATGGCAATCTCTACCGCTATGCGCATGGGTGCAGAGGGTATCAAGATAAAAGTAGGTGGCCGTTTGGGTGGTGCTGAAATCGCTCGTTCTGAAGAGTTCAAGCAAGGTCGCACTCCACTGCATACATATCGTATGGATATTGACTATGCATCAGTATTTGCACTGACTGTATATGGTAAAATCGGTATCAAAGTTTGGATATGTAAAGGTGAAGTACTTGGCAAACGTGATTTGAACCCTAACTTCTCTGCAGGTTCTGACAACCGTGGTAATGCTGCAGGTGGTGGCCGTCCGGAAGGTGGTCAACGTGGTGAAGGTCGTGGCGAACGTCGCGGTGGCGGTGAGCGCCGTGGTGGTGGCGAACGTCGCGGTGGTGGCAAAGGCCGTTAATTGTAAAATAATTAGAGCAACTATTTAAATATTGTAACAATGTTACAACCAAAAAAGACGAAACATCGTAAAGCGCACAAGGGCAGAATTAAAGGTAACGCACAACGCGGTACTATGGTTGCTGCAGGTTCTTTCGGACTGAAAGCGCTTGAACCAAAGTGGATAAACAACCGCCAGATAGAAGCTGCGCGTCAGGCTCTTACTCGTCACATGAAACGTGAGGGTAACGTTTGGATTCGCATATTCCCTGACAAACCAATTACTCGCAAACCTGCAGAGGTAAGGATGGGTAAAGGTAAGGGTAGTCTGGAGTTCTGGGCAGCTGTAGTGCATCCTGGTCGCATCATGTTCGAAATTGATGGTGTACCAATGCAAGTAGCTAAAGAAGCACTGGAACTGGCGGCTCAGAAACTGCCTATTAAAACCAAATTCGTAGTACGCAGAGACTACGTTGAGGCATAATTAAGTAAAAATTAGGTTTGCGGCTTTCAATCGTTGCAAATCATAATAAATAACAAATAGAAATTAAAATGGCAAAAGCAAAAAAAGCGAAAGTTGACGATTATCGTTCGCTGGAAAACGAGGCGCTGAATAATAAAATCGGCGACGAGGAGCTGCGTTTGAAGAAAATGAAGTTCAGCCATGCGGTAAACCCAATTGAAAATCCGCTTACTATTCGCCAATTGCGCCGTACCATCGCGCGTATGAAGACGGAACAACGCAAAAGAGCATTAGGTTTCTAAGTAAATTTTTTTATAGATGTCAACAACGACTGAAAGAAAAAGCAGAAAAACCCGTATCGGGATTGTGAGCAGCAACAAAATGGATAAAACCATTACTGTAGCTGTAGAGCGTAAGGTAAAACACCCGATCTACGGTAAGTTCGTTAAAAAAACGACTAAATTCCATGCGCATGACGAAGCTAGCACAGCTGGTATCGGTGATACAGTTCGCATTATGGAAACACGCCCGTTGAGCAAAACAAAACGCTGGCGCCTGGTAGAAATTATTGAAAAAGCTAAGTAATCTTATTAAGAGATGATACAACAAGAATCAAGGCTCAATGTAGCAGACAATAGCGGTGCAAAGGAAGTACTTTGTATCCGTGTATTGGGTAACTCGGGCCAGGACTATGCCGGTATCGGAGATAAAATAGTGGTAACCGTGAAAGACGCGTTGCCAGGTGGCGGTATCAAAAAAGGTACTGTATCTAAAGCTGTTATCGTTCGTACCAAAAAGAAATTGCGCCGTAAAGATGGTTCGTACATCAATTTTGATGACAATGCAGTAGTACTGCTGAACAACTCTGACGAACCACGTGGTACTCGTATCTTCGGACCGGTAGCTCGTGAGCTGCGTGACAAGGGCTATATGAAAATAGTTTCATTGGCACCTGAAGTATTGTAAAATTTGTTGTACCTTTGCCGCCCGTTTGGGTAGTGAAGGCCTCAACGTTAAAAAAATAACATTGTGAAACAAAGATTTCAACCAAAATTCAACATCAAAAAAGGTGATAACGTGGTAGTAATTGCCGGCGATGATAAAGACCGTAGCAACCCACGCAAGGTGTTGGCTGTTTACCCTCAGAAAAGCCGTGTGCTGATAGAAGGCGTAAACATGGTAACGAAACATCTGAAACCAAACGCACAGAATCCTCAGGGCGGTATCGTTAAAGAAGAGGCTACAATCCACATCTCTAACGTTATGCTGTGGGATGCTAAAGCAAAAGCTCCTGTTCGTATCAAACGCGAACGCACTGAAGGTGGTTTTAAACGTATATCTAAAAAATCAGGGGAGGAAATTAAATAATGGCAACGACTACATATACACCTCGCTTACAGAAGAAGTATAAAGACGAAGTAGTACCGGCTTTGATGAAAAAGTTTGGTTATTCTACAGTTATGCAGTGCCCTCGTTTGGTTAAAATATGCTTGAACCAAGGTGTTAAAGGTTCTGTTTCTGATAAAAAACTGATAGATGACGCGGTAACTGAAATGACTAATATATCTGGTCAGAAAGCGGTACCTACATTGTCTAAAAAAGATATCTCGAACTTCAAGCTGCGTAAGGCTATGCCAATCGGTTGCCGCGTAACGCTTCGTCATACAAACATGTTCGAATTCTTGGATCGTTTTGTTGCTGTTACTTTGCCACGTGTACGTGACTTCAAAGGTATCAACGATAAATCATTTGATGGTCGTGGTAATTACACAATGGGAGTTACTGAGCAAATCATCTTCCCGGAAATCAACATTGATAAGGTAACTCGCATCAGTGGTATGGATATCACTTTCGTTACTACAGCTCGTACTAACGAAGAAGCATACGAACTGCTGAAAGAATTGGGTTTGCCTTTCAAAAACATTAAAAAAGATAATAACTAATAATAAATGGCTAGAGAATCAGTAAAAGCCCGCCAGCGCAAACGCGAAGCTATGGTAGCAAAATTCGCTGAAAAGCGTGCTGCCCTGAAAGCTGCAGGTGATTATGCTGCTTTGGATAAACTTCCAAAAAATTCATCAGCAGTTCGCTTGAAAAATCGTTGCCAGCTTACCGGACGTCCAAAAGGTTATATGCGTCATTTCGGTATCTGCCGTAACATCTTCCGCGACATGGCTTTGGATGGCAAAATACCAGGTGTACGTAAAGCAAGCTGGTAATTTATAACGTATCAAGGTCGGGTAGAGTAGTACTCATAACCGAAACCGGACACAATTAAAAACTTTACAAAACTCAACAAAAGAAATGGTAACAGATCCTATAGCAGATTTTCTTACTCGTATCCGTAACGCGCAAATGGCTCGTCACCGCATCGTAGAAATCCCTGCTTCGAATGTTAAAAAGCGTATCACGGAGATCCTTTATGATAAAGGTTACATCCTGAAATACAAATTCGAAGATGATAACAAACAAGGCATCATCAAAATAGCTTTGAAATACAATCCTCAAACAAAGGAACCCGCAATTAAAGCATTGGAACGCGTTAGCCGCCCGGGTCTGCGTCAGTACGCTAAGCCAACAGAAATCAAACGTGTAATGAGCGGTCTGGGTATCGCTATCGTTTCTACATCAAAAGGTGTAATGACTGATAAAGAAGCACGTGCAAATAACGTTGGTGGTGAAGTAATGTGCCACATTTATTAATAGATTTTAACACTGGTACCCCTGATACATTAAGCCGGTTCCTATACAGGCTGATCGATCAGGGTTACTGCAATAAATATAATAGACAATGTCTCGTATAGGCAAAAAACCAATTACAATTGCTAAAGGCGTAACTGTTACAGTTAGCCCAGCTAATGAAGTTACTTTCAAAGGTCCTAAAGGTGAACTTACACAAGCTATCGATCGCGATATCAAAGTTGAAGTTGAAGGCGATACTTTGAATGTTACTCGTCCTACAGACCAAATTCGTCATCGCGCACTGCACGGTTTGTACCGCGCACTGTTGTCGAACATGATGGCCGGTGTTACTGAAGGATTTAAAACTGAACTTGAACTGGTGGGTGTGGGTTACCGTGCCGCTGTTACTGGTCAGCAACTGGATATGGCTTTAGGTTTTTCTCACAACATCATCTTTGATCTTCCAAAAGAAATCAAAGCTGCTGCAACTGCAGAAAAAGGTCAGAATCCAAAAATTATTCTTGAATCAATCGATAAACAATTGCTGGGTGCTGTTGCTGCAAAAATTCGTAGCCTGCGTAAACCAGAACCATACAAAGGTAAAGGTGTTCGCTTTGTTGGTGAGATTGTTCGTCGTAAAGCTGGTAAATCTGCTGGTAAATAATAAAAGTTATCATCCGCTACAGCGGGTGATAACTGTATTTATAAATTTTGTAAACATTTCGGTAGCCACAAAGTCGCAAGCAGCGTGAGCCCGTAAAAAAATAGATAAAAATGTCATTAGATCCAAAAGTACTCCGCCGTCAGAAATTGCGTTGGCGCATTCGTGCCAAAGTTGTTGGCACTGCTCAAAAACCACGCCTTTCTGTATTCCGTAGCAACAAGGATATCTACGCTCAATTGATAGATGATGCAACCGGTACTACACTGGCTTCTGCTAATTCTCGTCAGAAGGATATCGCTGCGCAAAAAGGTACAAAATCTGAAAAGTCTGCAATGGTTGGTAAGGCTATCGCTCAGAAAGCTATCGCACTGGGTATTGATACCTGCATCTTCGACCGTGGTGGTTATTTGTATCATGGCCGTGTTAAGTCTGTAGCAGATGGTGCACGTGAAGGTGGTTTGAAATTCTAATTATAACATTGTTTAACTTTTTCTTTTAAGAAATATAATGGCGAAGACACAATTAAATCGCGTAAAAGCCGGAGACCTGGAACTGCATGAAAAGGTAGTGGCTATCAACCGTGTGGTAAAAACCACTAAAGGTGGCCGTGCATTCAGCTTTTCTGCATTGGTGGTTGTAGGTAATGGTCAAGGTGTGGTAGGCCACGGTCTGGGTAAGGCTAAAGAAGTACAGGAAGCTATCACTAAAGGTATAGATGACGCTAAGAAAAACCTGATAAAAGTACCGGTAATGAATGGTACTATCCCTCACGAACAATTTGCTAAAGAAGGTGCGGCTAAAGTTTTGATTAAGCCAGCTGCACACGGTACCGGCGTTATCGCAGGTGGTAGCATGCGCGCTGTGTTGGAAGCTGCAGGTGTTACTGACGTACTGTCTAAGTCTTTAGGTTCTGCTAACCCTCACAACGTGGTTAAAGCTACTTTCGTTGCACTGGGTATGCTGCGTGAGCCTGTTACTGTTGCTAGACAACGTAACGTAAGCCTGAAAAAAGTATTCAACGGTTAATAGCTGTTGTTTGATAATCGAATTTTAACTCTTGAATTATAATAGCGTCATGGCTAAAATTAAAATTACACAGACGAAGAGCGGAATTGACCGTCCTGAACGCCAAAAGCGTACGCTTGTAGCGCTGGGCCTGCGTAAAATGCACGCTTCTGTAGAAGTAGAAGCTACGCCTCAGATACTGGGTATGGTTCGTACCGTTAATCACCTGGTGAAAGTAGAAGAAGTAAAAGCTTAATTCATTAACTGATTTGCGAGCGGTTTTACATTCCGCGCAAGTTCAAAAATTGTAAACTATGCAATTGCACAATCTTAAACCTGCAGAAGGTTCAGTACACAAAGTAAAACGTATCGGTCGTGGTGAAGGTAGTGGCCATGGCGGCACTGCTACAAAAGGTAACAAAGGTCAGCAAGCACGTACTGGTTATCAAAGGAAAAATGGTCACGAAGGTGGTCAGATGCCAATCCAACGCCGTATGCCAAAACGTGGGTTCAAAAACATGAACCGCGTTGAATATAAAGTATTCAATCTGGGTCAATTAGATTTCCTGATCGAGCGATATGCTATTCAGGAGTTCTCTCTTGACAATCTTTATATCAATGGCCTCATTAGCCGCACAGATCTGGTTAAGATCCTTGGTGCAGGTGAAATGAAGACTAAAATGGTATTCAAAGTTAACGCTATCAGCGAAAAAGCTAAACAAGCTATCGAAGCTGCAGGCGGCTCAGTAGAACTGGTTTAAGCTAATTCTATTTCTAAAAGACGCATTTGGTAAAATGCGTCTTTTATCGTTTATTCGCATTTCATTTTTGATTAACTACAGTTCCAAGTGAAGAAACTAATTGAAACGCTTAAGAATATCTGGAGTATAGAAGAACTCCGCAAGCGAATCCTGTTTACGCTATTGCTGGTATTAGTATACCGTGTAGGTTGCTATATTACCCTCCCGGGCATCAACCCTAACATGCTTGCTCTTGACAGTGGCCAGAATGGTCTGTTGGGCTTGTTTAATATGTTTGCAGGTGGTGCATTCAGCCGTGCTTCTATATTTGCATTAGGTGTTATGCCTTATATCTCTGCATCTATCTTTATGCAGCTTGCAGGTATCGTTATTCCTCAGTTTGCTAAAATGCAACGCGAAGAAAGCGGTCGTAAGAAAATTAATCAATACACTCGCTACCTTACAGTAGTTGTTACTGCATTCCAGGCAAGTGCTTATGTTGCTTACCTGCGTACGCAAACTGCCGGTGCAATTGTTCCTGAATTCAGCGCATTCCTGTTCTGGTTATCTACAGTTGTTGTATTAACTGCAGGTACATTGTTTGTAATGTGGATGGGTGAAAAAATAACTGATAAAGGTATTGGTAACGGTACGTCTCTCATCATCATGGTTGGTATCCTTGCTCGTCTGCCACACTCTATAGTACAAGAGTTCGATGCTAAAAACATCGGCGGTGGTGGTGGTCTGTTGATATTCCTGATTGAAATTGCTGTATTTATAGCTGTTATAGTAGGTCTGATATTGCTGACACAAGGTACTCGTAAAATTCCTTTGAACTATGCACGCCGCATTATTGGTAGCAACAACGCTGCTAAAGAAGTGTCTGGTGCTCGTGATTTTATTCCTTTGAAGGTTAACTCTTCAGGTGTAATGCCTATCATCTTTGCGCAAGCTATCCTTTTCATCCCTGCTACTGTTACAGGTTTCGCATTTGGTGAAAACGAAACTGCACAAGGTTTTATCAAGGCATTATCTAATCCTCAGTCTATGTGGTACAATATCATGTATGCTATATTGGTAATTGCATTTACTTACTTCTATACAGCGTTGATATTTAACCCTACTGAAATGGCTGATAACCTGAAACGTAACAACAGCTTTATTCCTGGTGTTAAACCAGGCGAACCAACAGCTGATTACATTGCTACTATCATGGATCGCATTACACTGCCAGGAGCTATGTTCCTTGCAATTGCTGGTATTCTTCCAGGTGTAGCCGGTTTACTGGGTGTAACAAGTGGTTTTGCTTCTTTCTTTGGTGGTACTTCAATGCTGATTGGTGTTGGTGTTATCCTTGATACATTACAACAAATTGAAAGCCATCTGCTGATGCGCCAATATGATGGTCTGATGAAAACAGGACGCATAACTGGTCGTCAGAGTGCAGGAGCTACAGTATAATATTTTGATAAGCGTACATGATACATATTAGAACTAAAGACGAAATTGAACTAATACGCAAAAGCGCTTTAACAGTCACTGCCACCTTAACACAGGTGGCAAACTTTTTAAGGCCCGGTATTACTACTGCATCTATTGATAAGATGGCAGAAGAGTTTATACGCGATAATGGAGGTATTCCTTCATTCAAGGGTTACGGACCATCGTATTCTCCATTCCCGGCTTCGCTTTGTATATCTGTGAATGAAGTTGTTGTTCACGGCTTTCCGAGTAATTACGAATTGAAAGATGGCGATATCATATCAGTAGACTGTGGTGTCTACATGAATGGGTATCATGGCGATCATGCTTATACATTTGCTATAGGTAATGTAAAGCCTGAATTACTAAAGCTGATGCGTGTTACCAAAGAATCGCTTGCGAGGGCAATTGCCGAAGCACACGAGGGTAACAGGATCGGTGATATTTCTTTTGCTGTAGAAAACTATACTAATCGTGAGCATGGCTACGGTGTTGTACGTGAACTGGTAGGGCATGGTGTTGGTAAAAAACTACACGAAGATCCACAAGTGCCGAATTATGGCCGTCGTGGTGATGGTAAACGTTTGAAAGAGAATACTGTACTTGCTATAGAGCCAATGATAAACCTTGGTACGCGCGATGTACTGACACTTGAAGACGGTTGGACAATCGTAACAGCAGATGGCAAACCATCAGTGCATTATGAACACACCACACGTGTGGGTAAGAACAAAGGTGAGGCTCTCTCCAGCTTTGAGCCTATTGAGGCCGCAGAAAGGGCTAATAAGGAGCTTAATACAGGACATTTGGACTCTATTGACGTCTCTGCATCATAATATTGAAAAAGCCCCGAATTCGGGGCTTTTTTCTTATGCTGTTGTTACAGCTTTCTTTCGATTTGATATTATCAGTAAGATACCTGCTATTATCAGCAGTGTAGATATGATCTCTGCCTGTGTTGGGTGTATGAATCCTAAATCATATTTCGTATTTACACGAATCTTTTCTACTAGGAAGCGTTCAGTACCGTTAAATATCAGGTAGATACCGAACATCTGCCAAGGCACAGTTATTTTTCTGCGTATTGCCCATAGGAAGCCAAATATGCAAATACAAACCACTGCTTCGTAAAGTGGGGTAGGAAATACGCCAACCGGCAACACAGCACAAAAATTGCCCGTACAATTAGTTATAGCAACGCCTTCGCTGTTTACATTGTGTGCATAGTTCATAGCATACAACCAGTCTGGTAGCCAAGATGGTGCCGGTGCATATATATGTGGTACTGTACCCGGGAAGTTGTTAGCAAAATAACCTTTTGCCATATCTAGCATTTGCTCGTATTGTCCGGCGGCTGCAAGGTGTAGCGAGCCGTCAGGGTAGGTAATATAAGCACTGTTGAAAATGCCCCAATCGCCGTCTCCGGAAAAATGACAGCCTAAACGACCAACCCCATAACCTAGTATCAACGCAGGTGCAGCAGCATCGCATAGATGCTTGAAGCCTATTTTGTATTTACGAGCATAGTAAACCAATACAAGTGTAGCGCATATCAACCCACCATAAAATGTAAGCCCTGAACGGGAGAACAGGTTGCCGATGGGATCTTGTATAAAATCATTCCATGTTTCCAGCGCATTGAAAATCTTGGCACCTGCTAGCCCTGCAACAGCGCAAATGATAACTATCTCCGAAACGCGTTGGTGCGGATATATCCAAACCTGTTTTGTTTCGCCAGTTTTCTTGTCTTTTTCATTTCCAAGAACCGGTTGAAGCAAGCCTAGTTGTTCTTTGCGTTTCAGTTCAGAAGTGAGTGCCCATGCAGCTGCAAGAAATGCAAATGCGACAAACAGGCCGAATACCTGAAATATGCTCAGAAAACCCGGCACATCAGCACCTGTTAATTGCTCAAGTGCAAATTCGAAATTAGGATACATGCGGGTAAAATTAGTTGATTTGTTTTATTGCTGCATGTGCAGCCTGTTAAATGTTTCTGCAACTACAGAATAGCTTCAAGTGTATATCCAATCATATTATCAACAGCGTGCTGCATATTGCTTGAAAAAGTTTTAGTAGCTCTGTTATTGATTACTGTGCTGACGGACAAACAATGATGATGAAATACTTTGCCAAGTCCATACAATGCTGATGTCTCCATTTCAAAATTCAGTATGCGCATATTGCGGCTGTTGAAACTTGCCAATGCATCCATCATGTTTGGCTGACTGATAGGTATACGCATGGCTCTGGTTTGTGGGCCGTAGAAGCCCGGTGTAGTAACTGTAATGCCATGCAAAAACTGACTACCGAAATGTTTACGCAGTTGAATTGATGCCTCTGCTATATACGGATTTATATTACTGTTTTGCAGTCTGGTGTGCAAAGCAAACTCGTGTAGTATGTATTGCTCGTCTGTATTGTTTTCCAGCCTGTAATAATGCATCAGATTATCAATGCCTATTGCATAAGAAGATACTATCATGCTATCTACAGGTGTATCTGGCTGCAGTGCGCCACAAGTGCCTAGCCGTACAATGTTTAGGCTTTTAGTTTGTGATTTGATGCTGCGTGTTTTGAAGTCGATATTCACCAAAGCATCCAATTCGTTCATAACAATATCTATATTATCTGTACCAATACCTGTACTGATAACAGAGATTCTTTTATTGCCTATGAAACCTGTATGTGTAATGAATTCTCTATGCTGAGTTTTATTTTCTATCTTATCAAATCTTTTTGATACTTCGCTAACACGCGCAGGATCTCCAACGAGCAAGACTGTATCTGCAAGTTGTTCCGGTTTTAAGTTGAGATGGTAGATAGCGCCGCGGTCTGTGAGTATTAATTCAGATGCTCCTAAAGATTTTTGCGGCAAACTCATTTTTTTATTTTTAGTTCTTGTAAAGAAACGATTTTTTACTACATTTGCAATCCGCTCGTGGTCCTGTGGCCGAGCGGCTAGGCAGAGCTCTGCAAAAGCTCGTACAGCGGTTCGAATCCGCTCGGGACCTCAAGAAAAAAGTCTCACATTTGTGAGGCTTTTTCAATTAGTTCAATCTGTGTTGATTATAGTATCGGTCCATCTCATAACTTAAGTTAGCTACAAGAGGTTGATAACTCAAGTCTAATTTTGGTGATGTATAGGAGCCAATTATAACACGTTTTTTCTTTGCTCTGCTGGGGTATATGCTAGGTGATTTGCTATAGAAAGTACCGTTAGGTAACGGATCGGGTAATCTGCCAAATTTATAGTTCAATACCACCAAACGTTGTCTGGATGTGCCACTATAGTAAGTGTCTTCTCTGCTTTTTAACTTTCTTGGATTACTTGTTACTTCCGTCAGCTCTGATACGTAATAGCCGTAATGTACTATTTGATAGCTGGTGTCATCTTCTGCAATAGGGGATGAGGTAACTAGTTTCATATCCTTATCGTACAGATTGCCTGCAAAATGTCTATTAGCTATAGCATCATTTGTAGTATCGTAGAAAAAATAGTAGTCGCAAAAACTGAAATTAGCTTTGAAGTCAGCTATCATCAAACGTTGAATATTGCTTACGTCCTTTTTCAGTTGATTCGCATATTTTACATTGTTTGCTTTCTGATATACCTGTAGTCTGTTAGTATATGTAGGCAGTTTTACAAGAATAATGCCAGGTGCAGGATAGCGTTTATATGTTTTGATTATTTGTGCGTTGCCTGTTACGGCTACAGCCAAAAGAAGAATAAACGTTGATAGTCTTAGCATAGCTAATTGCGGTTTTGTATATTTTTTCAAAAGTATAAAAAATCCCCCCGCTTGGTACGGGGGGATTTGTAATCTATTTGTAATTAGTCAATTACTGTTGTATTTGCGGAGCCTGTGCCTGCATGTCCAACTTTTGAGATGCACGTTGGCTGATCATCTCAATTTTTTTGCTCAGCTCATCTGCAGTAGCCATGTCTCCGTTGTTTCTCGCAACGTTCGATAGTATGTTGATGATAGTCGCATCTCTCTGAACATCGTTTTTCAGATTATTAGCTCTTACATCATCCAACGACAGTATATAATTTATATCATCTTCGCAGTTTTTAACAATGCGCATGGTCATCTCTTTACCTGTCTTTTTATCGCCGCAGTTATAGTATGCCATTGCTACATAGTATGCTGTAGCATCATAGAAGTATGAGCGTTCAGAGATGTTATTCTTCACTTTGTTCAGCACTTCGATAGCTTCATTTTTCTTGCCTTGTGCCATCAGCTCACTTGCTATACGGCCTACATTCATACGATATGCTGCGAACATCAACCTGTTTTTCTCGTCAAAGTATACATCGTTGCGTTCTGCATTGCCCCAGATGTATTTGTTTTTGAACAGGTCGTAACTCTTAGCTACGTCAACAGAACCCATGTCTTGTTGTGTAGCTTTCAATGAGTCTGTAAGGCGGTAAGGCAACAGCCTGTACACAACACCCTCCATACGCAGGTAGTCATCCAAGCCCTGATAGTTGTCTGAAGGCAGGAAGCCACCAAAGTAGATTGGGCGTTTCCAACCATCTTGCGCAATAGCTGCAATGATATTCAATGTAGCTAAATCATCTTTGTATGCAACATTTTTAGGGAATTTGAATGCCATATCATTAATGATATTATTAGTATCAGCAGCAGCAATCAGTCCGTTCTTAACGAGGTCTGCTTTGCTCAGGCCCTGTACAAAGAAGTTTTGTGTAGGGTAGAAGTTTTCCATTGTTCCGCCCATAGACTGAATTTTAGCTTCCGGAGCATCGCTCACCATAAACTTACAAACCTCGTACAGGTTGATAAATTTATCTTTTGGCACTTGCGGGCTTGCATAGTATTGTATGTAGTTACCCTTATCGCCGGTGTAGTCCTTCTTCTTCCATATCATCGGTACAGCATCAGCGTCATTGATTTTATAATTCAGCTGATCTATATACCAATCAATACCCAAAAGGCTCAGGTTGATAACACGAACGTCTTTGCGGATGCCTTCAATTTCCTGTAGGTACCACAGCGGATATGTATCGTTATCGCCAAATGTAAACAGGATGGCATTAGGTGCACAAGACTCCAGTACGTTGTATGCTGTAGCACGTGCCAGTGTTTTCTTAGAGCGGTCGTGGTCATCCCATTCTTCCTTCGCCATCAATGCCGGTACAGCCAGCAAACATATAGCTATTGTAGCATAGGCTCCACCAGCACCTTTAATAGCGCGTTGGAACCAATCATTGACCATCAGTACGCCCAAGCCTATCCATATAGCAAATGCGTAAGTAGAACCGGCAAATGCATAGTCACGTTCACGCGGTTGCAGTGGTGGCATATTCAGGTAGATGGCAATTGCAATACCTGTAAAGAAGAACAGGGTAGCAGTGGTAATACCATCGCGTTTGTTTCTGTTGAATTGGAATATCATACCCAACACACCAAGAATAAACGGTAGCATATACAGCTTGTTATTAGCCGCACTGTATTTATTGTTCTTAGCATCGTTTACATAGCCATCTGCCATTTTGCTTTGGTCGCCCAAGCCAAGTACGCTCTTATCTATAACAGGTATACCGGTTATCCAGTTACCGTTTTTCGAATTACCATTACTCATACCTTGCAGGTCGTTCTGGCGCCCGCTATAGTTCCACATAAAGTAGCGCCACCACATCCAGTTCAGGTGATAACCAAAGAAGAACTTAAAGTTGTCTCCCGCAGTTGGTGATTCACCTTCTTCAAGGCCCAGATAATCACGATAATATTGCATGTGCCCCGGGTCGTTGTAATCCCAAATGCGAGGGAAGAAACGCTTGTCAGCAGCATCAAATTCAGGTTCCTGTTTTTTACCTACTTCTTCGTAGTAGTCTTTGCCATCTTTTTGAGAGCGAGAGTACTGAACGCCTTTTTCTTTGTATTCTATAGGGCGTTTGTCAAAATCAGGACCAAACAGCAATGGTTGCTGGCCAAACTGCTCACGTTGAATGTATGAAGTTAAGCTGATAGCATTATCGGGGTTCGTCATGTCGATAGGTACATCGGCACGAGAACGGATGATTGGCGCCAGATAGCTGGAGAAACCAATTACGATGAAGATGATGCAAAGTACGCCTGTGTGCAAAAGGTACCAGTTCTTTTTCTTAGCATACATCAATCCTGCTACCATAGCAGCTATTATCAGCACTATAGAGAACAATGCACCTGAGTCGAAAGGCAAGCCAAAGCTATTAACGAACAGCAAATCCAATTTAGATGCGAGGATAGGTACACCTTGCAGCACACCAAACTGTACGAATGCTAACAAAACGCAACCTACTATAAAGGCAAGGATGCTGCCTGATGTTGTAGGTGTATAACGCTTGTAGTAGTATACCATGGCAACGGCTGGAATAGCCAGCAAGTTAAGCAAGTGTATACCTACTGAAAGGCCCATCATGTAAGCGATGAACACCAGCCACCTGTCGGCGTATTTCTGGTCTGCAATATGTTCCCATTTCAGGATAGCCCAGAATACCAATGCGGTAAAGAATGAAGATGTTGCATATACCTCGGCCTCCACAGCAGAGAACCAGAACGTATCAGAGAATGTATAAGCTAAAGCACCTACAAGCCCTGCACCCATTATCAGGGTAGTTTGCAGCCCGTTTGGTTCTTCGTCTTTTGGTGTTGTTAGTTTTTTAGCAAAGTGGGTAATGGTCCAGAAAAGGAACAGAATGGTTAAACCACTAGCTATGGCAGACCATGCGTTTATCATCATGGCAGCTTTGCTTACATCGCCACCGGCAAATAAGCCAAAGAAGCGTTGAATAAGCATAAAGAGTGGTGCACCCGGAGAGTGACCGACCTCTACTTTGTAAGCACAAGATAAAAACTCACCACAGTCCCAGAAGCTTACGGTGGGTTCCATAGTCATCAGGTATACTATTGTGGCAATAGCACCCGTAATCCAACCAGTCAGGTTGTTGATTTTCCGAAAATTCATGCAGATATATTTGACAGGCAACAAAAATAGAAAAATACGGCTATGCACCTAATCCTAAGTTTGGAATTAACATATTTATATGTGTTCTTGTGTGTATGTGTAGCTATTGGTTAATAGCCCTATTTTTTATACCAACAGGTGGTAAGAGTTCTTCAGTCTGTCAGGGTCTATGATTTGTGCCAGCTGAACATCGGGCAGGTTGCGCAGTAGCTGTATCATTTCCTGCGCCTTTTCTTCATAGTCGGCACATTCTATCATCCACAGATAGTCCAGTTGTTTTACCTCAGGTAGCAATACCTTGTTGTCGCTTTTCAACTTGTATATGCCATATCGCCCCCCGTTAAGCGGCAGGCAATATTCGTAGAAGTGAAAAAAATGTTCTTCTTTCTGGGTGATAATTCTGGGATCGCTTTCCTGTTTGCGCACAAAATCCATATCCAAATGCCGGTTGATGGTACCGCAAAAGCGATGAGAGGACAGCGGGCATACTATACCTATAAGGGCAGCGTCGGAAAAAAAGTTTTCCGTCATCTCATCCATATCCAGTATCAGCTTTGCCATTAAGAGATTTTATTCTGCGTTCAAATTTCGCTCATATTCGTATATTTCACAACAAATCTCAATATCTATGGTTGCCCTTATTGCTTTAGGCGTTCTGTTGCTTTTTTTATTCATGTGTCTGGTAACTGTACAACAGGGTACAGTGGCTGTTATTACGGTTTTCGGTAAGTACAGGCGTGTATTACGTCCGGGCCTCAACTTCAGAATACCTGTCATAGAGCAGATATTCAAGCGCATATCTTATCAAAACCGTTCTATAGAGCTCAAGTTTCAGGCTATTACACAAGATCAGGCAAATGTCAACTTTTCGGCAATGTTGCTGTATTCTGTACTGAATGAAGAGAATCAGACCATTCAGAGTGTTGCCTTCAAGTTTGTGGACGAACGCAGCTTTATGCAGGCGCTCATCCGTTCTGTAGAAGGTGCGGTAAGGGCCTATGTAGCTACAAAGAAACAATCTGAAATATTGCAACTGCGTACGGAAATCATATTCAACGTAAAGGAGCAATTAGATAAGCAATTGGAAGGCTGGGGTTACCACTTGCTCGACCTTCAACTAAACGACATCGCTTTCGATGAAGCTATCATGCGCTCTATGGCGCAGGTAGTGGCATCCAACAACCTGAAAGCTGCTGCCGAAAATGAAGGACAAGCCTTACTGATTACCAAAACTAAAGCTGCGGAGGCAGAGGGTAATGCCATCAAAATATCTGCCGAGGCAGAAAGGCAGGCTGCACAACTGCGTGGACAGGGTGTGGCGCTGTTTCGAGAGGAGGTAGCACGCGGTATGGCAGTAGCTGCAAAAGAAATGCAACATGCCAATCTTGACGCCTCATTTATACTATTCTCGATGTGGACGGATGCTATTAAGCATTTTGCTGAAAACGGCAATGGCAACACCATTTTCCTCGATGGTTCTAACGACAACCTGCAACGTACCATGCAGCAAATGATGTCTTTAAGCCAGCAATCAACAATTGTAAAAAATAACGGAGATAAATAAAAAAACTATACAGTATTTTTGCATCAGGTAGCTGTAACGGCTGCCTTTTTTTCATTTTTTATAATCTCGGGTTTGTTTATTCAACTTATCCGGTAATTTTGGGCGCGAAATTTTTTTTATGGTTGACGTTTTGCTTGGTTTGCAGTGGGGTGATGAGGGTAAGGGTAAAATAGTAGATTACCTTGCCGCTAATTATGATATCATTGCCCGTTTTCAGGGCGGCCCCAATGCCGGGCATACATTATATGTAAATGGCAATAAGGTAGTATTGCATACCATACCATCAGGTGTGTTTCAGTCACACTGTCTCAATCTGATAGGTAATGGTGTGGTGATAGACCCTGTTACTTTACAGAAAGAAATCAATACAATCGTGGCACTGCAACCCGATGTATTGTCTCGCTTGTTCGTATCGCATCGCGCACACCTGATAGTTCCGACGCACCGTGCGTTGGATGCTGCATCAGAAGCAGCAAAAGGCAGTGAAAAGATAGGCTCTACACTGAAAGGTATAGGCCCTGCTTATATGGATAAAACAGGCCGTAACGGTCTGCGAGTGGGCGATGTATTGAGCAAAGATTTCAACGAAAAATACAACCGCATTAAAGAAAAGCACCTGCAGATACTTTCTCATTACGAGCATCAGGTAGACTGGCAGGAGTGGGAAACACAATTCTTTGCAGCTGTTGAATTTCTGCGCACATTGCAGATAGTAAATGGCGAATACTGGTTGGATAACCACCTTAAAGCCGGTAAAAAAGTATTGGCAGAAGGTGCACAAGGTAGCATGCTGGATATAGACTTCGGTACTTATCCGTTTGTTACATCTTCTAACACCATCACAGCCGGTGTGTGCAGTGGTCTGGGTGTTGCACCATCAAAAGTGGGTGATGTGTATGGTATCACCAAAGCTTATTGCACACGCGTAGGCGGTGGTCCGTTCCCTACAGAGCTGGAAGATGAAACCGGTGAAGCACTGCGCAAAGCAGGTAACGAATTTGGCGCTACTACAGGTCGCCCGCGCCGTTGTGGTTGGATAGACCTTGTTGCATTGCGTTATGCAGTGATGCTGAGCGGTGTTACAAAGCTTATCGTAACCAAGGCAGACGTGATGGATAGCTTCGATCCTGTGAAGCTGGCTGTAGCGTACAAAGTGGATGGTGTTGAAACACAAGAGCTTCCGTACGATCTGTGCAGTGTGCAGGTAGAACCTGTATTTAAAACTTTCCCTGGTTGGGAAAAGCCGATAGGCGAGTGCAAAAACTACGAAGAAACACCTGCGGTATTTAAAGAATATTGCAGCTTTGTAGAGCAGTATCTTGGTACAAAAGTTGCGTATGTTTCTAACGGTACAGGACGCGACCAGTTATTGCATATTCCTTAGTAAAAAAATTATGTATTTAATACCCAAAAAAAATTTGGGAATTTCGAGAAACTATTAAAATTTTACGTCATCAACGGATAAGTGCTATGAAATCAGGTTCAAGCAAGAAAGAAACAGCAAGCAAAAAAAGCGCACCCGCTAAATCTGCTACAAAGAAAGCATCTACCAAACCCGCTAAGCAGGAAGAGGAAGATGATGAAGATGATTTAGACGAAGAAGAAACGCCAAAGAAAAAAACTGCGGCTAAGAAGACTACTGCCAGCAAGTCGAAGAGCAAGGATGATGACGACGACGACGACGATGATGATGATGACGATGAAATGGATGACGACGATATGGATGATGATGATTTTGGCGACGAAGATGCCGACTTCGATAAAGATTTCGAAGAGTTTGAATTGCCAAAATCTAAGTCTGCTAAGGGTGGCAAGAAATCTACCAAAGATGATGACTTTGATGTAGATGACGACTTCAAAGATCTGGGCTTCTTCAGCGAAGACAGTGGCGGCTTTGATGATGACGATGATGATTTCTAATCATTAAAATGCAAGCATTTGCAAAGAGAAACTGCAACATTCGATATTGCCGAAGGGCGATATGAAATATTGAAAAAAGAAATGCTGAACTGGGCACAACAGTTCAGCATTTTTCTTTTTCTTGATAGCAATAGCTATACAGACAAGTATAGCCGATACGAATGTATGCTGGCAATCGGTGCGCATGAGCATATCGCATTCAAATCGTTGGAAGAAGTACAACAATGGCATGCTGCTCACAAAGACTGGCTCTTTGGCCACATAGCATACGACTATAAAAATCAACTGGAAGAAAAGTTGTCTTCTCGTCACGAAGAAAAAATGGGTTTCGATCCGCTCTATTTCTTTCACCCTGAAATAGTTTGTACGGTTAATACAGACAAAACAAAACTCACCATAGCATCGCTCGGTATTACGCCATTGGAGGTCTACAAATCTTTCCTCTTTGCAATGCCCGATGATGGTGCAGATTTACCCAAGCTGCAATTCACGCAGCGCATTACAAAAGAACCATACCTGCAAACAATAGACACACTGCGCAGGCATATAGAAGATGGCGATTGTTACGAAATAAACTTTTGTAACGAGGGCTATAGTAAAGATGCAGATGTGGTACCACTGCATGTATTCAATGCACTCAACAAAATATCACCTGCGCCATTTGCTGCTTTCTACCGCAACGATGAGTCGTATATGATGTGTGCCAGCCCCGAGCGCTATTTGCGCAAAGAGGGTAGTGTGTTGATGTCTCAACCCATTAAAGGCACAGCAAAGCGTGGTGAAGATGCAGCACATGATGCTGTTCAGAAACAGAACCTGCAAAACAGCATTAAAGACCGTGCAGAAAATGTGATGATTGTAGATCTGGTGCGCAATGATTTGGCGCGCAGTAGTGAAACAGGTAGTGTGCAGGTAGATGAGTTGTTCGGTATCTATACCTTTCCGCAAGTGCACCAGATGATATCTACTGTCAGTGGTACGTTGAGAGCCAATGAGCCATTTACTGATGCTATTCGTCATAGTTTCCCTATGGGTAGTATGACAGGCGCACCGAAGATAAAAGTGATGCAACTGATAGACCAATACGAGCATACAGCACGTGGCTTATTCTCTGGTACTGTTGGTTATATAACACCGGATGCCGATTTCGATTTCAACGTCATTATCCGCAGCTTATTTTATAATGCAGACGACCGCTATCTGTCTTACCAGACAGGCGGCGCTATTACATTTGATAGCACACCCGAACAAGAGTGGGAAGAAATGCGCCTGAAAGCATGGGCACTGGAACGTATATTCAGCTAAGCATGAAAAACAAGATACCTGCTGCCCTGATATGGTTTCGCTTGCTTGCGGGCTTGCTAATAGCATTGCTGGCATATACAGATGCCCCGCGATGGTGGATAGTGATGTTAATGACTGCGGGATTACTGTCCGATATTTTTGATGGCATTATAGCACGTAGATTAAATATCTCTACACAAACGCTCAGGCGATTAGATTCTTCAGTAGACCAGGTTTTCTGGTTGTGTATTGTGGTAGCAACCTATATAATAGCTCCCAATTTTTACAAAAAAAACTGGGTTAGCATAGTCATATTGCTGTCGGCAGAGTCTTTGTGTTATCTGGTCTGTTATTTGCGATTCCGTAAAGAGGTTGCTACACATGCCATTGCATCCAAAATATGGACACTTATATTGTTTGCAACATTGATAGATGTTGTATTAAACAGCGTATCGGGTTGGTTGTTCCAAGTGTGTTTTTATTTCGGGATGATAACAAGGTTGGAGGTTATGTCTATCTTATTACTGATAAAAGAATGGACGAATGATGTGCCGTCAGTATATCATGCAATCCTGTTGCGCAATGGAAAACCCATTAAGCGCAACAAGATTTTTAATGGTTAGTTTATTCTATATGGCATCCCGAATACCCGTCAGCAGTGCCTGGAGGATTGTTGAAAGCTGTACACTTGTTTTCTGCTTTAGATTTAGATGAGCCACTTACTGTCAGCGTGACTTTGCCGCCCGTTAAGCCGCCGTAGCATGCACAATTATAGTCTTTGTTTGAACATGAGGATAACATGATGGCGGCTATCCCGAAAGCAATAAAGGTTAGTTTTTTCATATCGAGGTGTATTTAGTTTTTCCTATAACGTTCAGGTACATTTTTTGTTATGTGAAAGTGTTTTTTGTGAAATATAAATCTGAGGTATTCTATAGTTCAAGTATGTTGACTGTAGCTTTGTAGCGTATAATTATTTATGTGATGGAAGCACCATGGATACTACAATTCAACACACCGAATACTCAGTATAATTTACACTTGTGTTGCAAAATGATGAATCCTACATAGTACTTTTATTATCACAAACCTATAAATGATATGAAAAAACTATTCTTTTGCATGACAACTGTTACTGCATTAGTAGCTTGTAAAAAAGATGAAAATCCTCAGCCCAAACAGTTGTCTTACGTGCAGACCTATTATCTTAATTGGAAGTTGGACGATAAAACAACTTATATATCAGGGAAATTGGGCTCATCTGAAAATGATTACAGACATTTATCTGCTGACGATAAATCTGTAATAGCTATAAATGGTTTGAAGTTTATACCATCCAAAAATGCGAACCCTGTCGAAAGAGTTGGTACAAGTTTTTTTGGATTACTAGGTGCTGATTTTATTTTGTACAAAAGCGATGGGAGCGAGATTAAGAACAAGGTAAATGCTAATGAGGTCAGCTATGCCGATTTTCAATCCGATTTTCCAACTGTAATTTCCAAAAGTAAAAACTTCAGCCTTGAATGGGTAGGACAATTGCCAATAGCTAATGGGGAATATGTTTTAGTATCCATTACCACAAGTAATCCGCCACCACAAGATTCTACAAAACCATTGCCAACTACCCGTATATTCAAAGAAGGAGTTTATAATAGCCATAGTATAGAAATACCACAAAGTGAAATTGCAAAACTACCTGAGGGAGATGCTGTTGTTGAGATATTGCGCAACGGTCAGTATAAAGAGTTAGCAAATAGGGATAATAATATTTCGGCACATGTTTACATAAGTACTGTTACTACAAGAAAAGCGATAATCGTCAAGTAATTAAGTAAAAAAGCAGACTGTAAAGTCTGCCTTTTGTTATGGTATCACTATTGTTGCTTTCCCGCTTTGCTTACTCACATGGCAGCAATCCGCGCCCAGTACAAAAGGTTCGTTTACCACTTTAACGCCATTTTTAATGCCTATAAAGAAAAAGCTGTCGGTCTGGTTTTGCAGTTTGGTAAGGTAGCTGTCGTCCAGCACAATGTAGGTACTGTCAAATGCCATCATTGCTTGGTCAGGCCTATATATATCCTTATTGCTGGCACGCTGTGTATATACCTCATCCAGTTTCACATAGCGTCCGTTTGCATCTGTTACCTTGGTGTTTATCATAGTAAACATAGCGGTACACATCACATCTGCACAGTTGCCATCACTCTTCTTTTTGCACGATGTAGAACTTGTTGTCAGGAATATGAAACCTGCTAAAGCAATAACAATCAGTTTTCGCATGTGGGTATATTTTTGAAATATATAGACAAATTTAATGCCATTTTCCGAATAGTTATTTGATATAGGTCAATTTTTATATTTTACGTATATTTGTTATAATAAATTTCTTTACCTATTGCCTCGTCATGCTCATTCCAAAATGAGCCATTCTGTTGGAGTTCTTAGGTGTCATTTGTTCTGTTGTGTTGCAGAAAATGCAAAAACCGAAAACGGGAACAAATGGAAACAAAATATACGGTTTTAGGCTGATATTCAATGATTTAAAATCCGTCATTTGTAGTTGCTACAGCATGCATGTTCCGAAAAACCGTAACCGTTTGTAACCATATTGGGTATTTGTTGCATGCGTCACAACAATCCACCTGTTGTGGATAAATGGAACCGCTTTAGCCCGCCCTTTTTCGTTACTTTGTATATGTCGGTTTTGTACGATTCCGGCTATCAAATTAATCAGTGAAATCCCGGTTCTAAAGTGAAGTTTTCCCATTTACACAATCATACGCAGTTCTCATTATTGGATGGTGCATCATCTATCGGTCGCCTGTACGAAAAGGCCATGAAAGATGAAATGCCTGCAATGGCTATTACCGATCACGGTAATATGTTTGGCGTGTTCCAGTTTGTGTCAGAGGCATGGAAGAAAACTAAAGTAGTAGGAACACGCGATGACGGGAAAGAGATTCTAGAACCTGTAGTAAAGCCCGTAATAGGTTGCGAGTTCTACTTGGTAGAAGATCGCACTAAGCGCCAGTTCAGCCGGGAGGAGAGAGACGTGCGTTATCACCAGTTGTTTCTGGCTAAAGACGAAACAGGTTATCGCAATCTGGTAAAGCTCTGTTCGCTGGGCTATATGGAAGGCTTGTATGGCAAGTACCCGCGTATAGATAAAGAGCTGGTAGAAAAGTATCATGAAGGTTTGATAGCTACTACCTGCTGCTTGGGTGCACAGGTACCACGTACCATACTGAAACATGGTGAGGAGGCAGGTGAAAAAGTGTTTCAGTGGTGGCACAATCTGTTTGGCGACGACTACTATGTAGAGCTGCAACGCCACGATATACCAGAGCAGATAAAGGTGAATGAATCGCTGGTGAAGTTTGCCCGTAAGTACAATGTGCCGATTATCGCATCTAACGACTCTCACTACGTAGAGCAGGAAGATGCCAACGCACACGATATCTTGCTTTGTATCAACACAGGCGAGAAGCAGAGCACACCAACCAACAAAGAGTTTTCGGACGACGATGAGGCAAAACCAAAGAATACGCGTTTTGCTTTCTATAATGACCAGTTCTACTTCAAGAATACGGGAGAGATGAGCAAGCTCTTCGGAGACATCCCCGAGGCTATCGACAATACCAATATGATTGTCGATAAGATAAAGCCGATGAAGCTGGAGCGTGAGATATTGCTGCCACACTTTAAAGTGCCGCAGGAGTTCAACGACGATCAGGACAGGTTCTTAGAACACCTGACATGGGAGGGTGCCAAAGAGCGCTATCGTGAACTGACACCTGAAATTGAAGAGCGTCTGCGCTTCGAGCTCTTCACCATCCGTACTATGGGTTTTGCCGGTTACTTCCTTATTGTGAGTGACTTCATTAAAGCTGGTCGCGATTTGGGTGTATTTGTAGGCCCGGGCCGTGGTAGTGCGGCGGGTAGTGCTGTGGCCTATTGTATAGGTATTACAAACATAGACCCGATAAAGTATAACCTGCTGTTCGAGCGTTTCCTGAATCCGGAACGTAAGAGCATGCCCGATATAGATACTGACTTTGATGACGTAGGCCGCCAGAAGGTGATAGACTACGTGGTAGATAAGTATGGTAAGAATCAGGTGGCGCATATCGTTACTTATGGTACCATGGCTGCCAAAATGAGCATCAAAGACGTAGCCCGTGCGCTCGATTTGCCACTGCCCGATAGTAACGCGTTGGCAAAGTTGGTGCCTGAAAAACCTGGTATCTCACTAAAGCGCGTGCTGCATGCACCGCTGAAAGGGGAGAAGAGCTTGGAAGAAAAAGAAGGGCTTGGTGCAGAGGATTTTGAAGGTGTAAACAAGCTGCGCGAGATATATAACGACGGTAGCCTGCTGCAAAGTAAAGTACTGCATGAGGCTGAAAAGCTGGAAGGCTCTGTTCGTAATACAGGTATACACGCTGCGGGTATCATCATTGCGCCGAAAGACCTTACAGAATTGATACCCGTATCTACTACCAAAGATGTAGACTTGCTGATAACTCAGTTTGAAGGTAACGTGATTGAGAATGCAGGTGTGATCAAGATGGACTTCTTGGGTCTCAAGACCTTGACCATCATCAAAGATGCACTGGCACTCATCAAGCGCAACTATGGTATAGACATAGATATGGATGCCATACCGCTGGATGATGTGGCGACATACGAACTGTATCAACGTGGCGAAACCAATGCTACGTTCCAGTTTGAAAGTGTGGGTATGCAGAAGTACCTGCGAGAGCTAAAGCCCGATAAGTTTGATGACCTGATTGCGATGAACGCCCTGTATCGCCCCGGTCCGTTGGAATACATCCCCAACTTCATCAAGCGTAAGCATGGTGAGGAGGAGATTGTGTATGACTTGGACGATATGAAGGAATACCTGGAGGAGACTTATGGTATTACCGTGTATCAGGAACAGGTGATGTTGCTGTCGCAGAAACTGGCAGGCTTTAGTAAAGGTGATGCCGACGTACTGCGTAAGGCAATGGGTAAAAAGCAGATTGCCGTACTGAATAAAATGAAAGCCCAGTTTGTGGAGGGGGCTACAGCAAAAGGGCATCCTGCGGACAAGCTGGAAAAAATATGGACCGATTGGGAAGCATTTGCCCAGTATGCGTTCAACAAATCGCACTCTACCTGTTATGCATTCGTAGCATACCAGACCGCATATTTGAAGGCGCACTACCCGGCAGAGTTTATGGCTGCGGTACTCAACAACCAGGGCAATATCGATAAGATAAAGTTCTACATGGAAGAGTGTCAACGTATGGGCTTGCAGGTATTAGGACCCGATGTAAATGAGAGCTTAAAGGGCTTCTCTGTAAGTAAAGAAAGCGTTATTCGCTTTGGTATGAATGCCATCAAAGGAGTGGGTGAGGCAGCCGTAGAAGATATCATTACCGAGCGTGAGGCGAATGGACCTTATGCAACGATTTATGACTTCATATCTCGTGTCAATCAACGTACAGTAAATAAGAAATCGCTGGAGAGTCTGATTCTTGCAGGTGCTATGGATGGCTTTAAAGAAATGCACCGTGCACAGTATTTCTATATGCCGCCTACAGACCCTGTATCGGGTTTAGAAAGGTTGGTGCGTTTTGGTAATCAGGTGCAGGCAAGCAGTGCCATGGCAAGCAACAGCCTGTTTGGAGAAGCTGTAATGCCTGATATCAAACCGCCTGTCATGCCTGAATGTGAACCATGGGGATTGCCTGAATTGCTGGACAGGGAAAAAGAAGTAGTCGGCATCTACCTGAGTGCGCATCCGCTGGATGGTTATAGGTTTGAAGTAGATCACTATGGTTTCACACCCATCAGCGAGATAGAGAAATTGAAGGGGCGTACGGTGCGCATAGCTGGTTATGTTACCGATGCTGCACACATGACCACCAAGAAGGGTAGCAAGTTTGGTAAGATGATACTGAACGACTATACCGGCAATCAGGAGATAGTATTCTGGGAGGCCAACTACGTGCAGTACAGCAACTATATAGATAACGGGCAGAAGCTGATAATAACAGGTGTGTATCAAGAGCACAGATTCCGCCCGGGTGTTATGGAGTTTCAAATACAGGGTATAACACTGCTAGACCAGGTGCGTAAGAGCATGACTAAGCGTCTGCATATATCTATGCCGCTTGATAAGGTAGATGAGTTGGTAGCACAGTTCCTATACGAGAACATCAAACAACATCCCGGCAATGCGGAAGTGCTGCTATCAGTAACAGACCCGGAAAGCGGATTGACAGTAAAACTGCGCCCGGGTGGTAGCTCAAAAGTAGAGGTGAATGATCCGCTGATACAATTCATTACCCAATCTGATTTTGTAGAGTATAAAGTGGAACTGAACACGTAGTGGATAAGCTGTTAATTCTTATCAGGATATAAGCGTTGCCTATGTGGCAGGCTCAGAAAATGGGTTTAAGTTTATAGCTTTTATAAAACTAAATTCTTTCACAAAATGGCAGCAGTATATACAGATGCAAACTTTCAGCAGGAAGTGCTGAGTTCAGATAAACTAACAGTAGTAGATTTTTGGGCACAGTGGTGCGGCCCTTGTTTGGCGCTAGGCCCTACCATAGAGGCATTGGCAAAAGATTATGAGGGCAAAGTGAATGTAGGTAAGATAAATGCAGATGAAAACCCGAATGTGTGTTTAGACTATGGCATAACGGGTATGCCTGCGGTATTGTTCTTCAAAAACGGGCAACTGGTTGATAAACAATTAGGTCTGGCAGCTCGTGGTGTGTTCGAAAAGAAGATTCAACAGCATATGTAGGCCATGCTTATATGTGTATTTCGGCACTCTATACAACTAAACCGAAAATAGATAGTAAATTTGTACTTCATTTTTATTTCAATTAATAATTAAACAATTAGAAAATGGCAGCAGTATATACGGATGCAAACTTTGATGCAGAAGTACTGAAAGCAGACAAACTGAGTGTAATTGATTTCTGGGCTCCATGGTGTGGTCCTTGTTTGGCGTTAGGCCCAACAATCGAGGCTCTGGCTACAGAATATGATGGTAAAGTAAACGTGGGCAAAGTAAACGTGGATGAGAACCCTAACCTGTCTATCAACTACGGTATTACAAGTATCCCTGCTGTACTGTTCATTAAAAATGGTCAGGTTGTAGATAAGCAAGTTGGCGCTGCACCAAAAGGTGTATTCGAAAAGAAAATACAAGCACACCTGTAAGCTCATTGCAAGTGTACAGATAAGTTAAAAGCCCCGCATTGCGGGGCTTTTAATATTTAAAACTATCTCTTAATAAGTTCGTTTCCTGTAATACTTATCTCTTTAACTAATGGATGCAGCCAATGTAGATTTTGCTTTTCAGTGTAAATGCTTTTGGTGCATGTGGTTTAAAAACAGCTAATACAGAGTCTGCAGCATGTTGTGTTTCATAGATGCCCCCGAGTATACACATGGTACCTGCGCGAGCTTGTATGGTATAGCTATCAATATACTCCATACTCATTGTTGTGGTAGGGAAGCGGACTGAAATATATTCACCTGCATAGGCTTCGTCATCATCATCTTCTCGCAATACTATCTTTTTCTTTTTGGGGTTGTAGTACTTGTTTAGTGTATCTACTTGCAGGCCAGTTTGCTTGGCAAGTAGATACATTGTAGCATCAAGGCTATTATAGTCTGTTCCTGTATCTGCTATTACAAGATAATAATTGGCATAGTCGTCAGATGTTGTATTCGGGTCGTTGTAAGAAGAGTCTTGAGCCTGAACTGTGTCTGTCCGGATTGGTACGACAGTTGTCGTGTCTTTTGCATCATTACTATTTTGGGTATTGCCACAACTGCATAGGAACGCTATCAATAAAAAAGGTATGTATCTCATTGTATATTATCTATCTTCTTGTTCATTATGCTAAACCAGAGTGGGGGTATCATTGCGAGTATCATACTACCCGGGTAGCCTGTTGGTAGTTGGGGAGAGTTGTCGTGGTAGCGTAGTAACTGGTATTTGCGGCTTGCAAGATAATGGTGGTCGCTATGGCGGCTCAATTCAAAAAGCATTACGCGCCCCAGTACATGGTCGCTGTTCCAGCTATGCTCAGGCATGGCACGTTCATATTTACCTTCGCCCAATGGCTTTCTGAAAAGCCCGTAGTGTTCTATGTAGTTTACCGTCTCCAGTAGCAGAATACCTATAATTGCGGCTATCATAAAGTAGCCCAATACCAGCCATCCCCATACATAGCCAATGACGATAAGAAATGCCAACTGTATCAGTTGATAATGCAGCATTTCATTTTGCAGGAATGACTTGCCTTTCTTTCGTTGCTCATCACCTGCAATCTTCCATGCATTGCGGTATACACCAGTGATACTTCTGAACCAGAAAAAGTATAAAGATTCGTTGTGCTTTGCAGTACTAGGGTCTGCATCTGTACCTACATGTTTATGATGCCCGCGGTTGTGCTCTATAAAGAAGTGCATATAGAGTGATGTGAGCAATAGCATACGCGCCATTGTTTGCTCGGTAGTATTCACACGATGCCCCAACTCGTGCCCAACATTTATACCCATAACACCACACATCAGCCCCATGGTCATGATACGGCCTATGGTATCGGCAGTTGTAAGTCCCGGGTCGGTAATATGTGTCAGGAACTGATATAGAACCGTATACTGAATGGGTACAATACAGTATAGTATCCAATCATAGAACCGGTCGTCTTTTGCCATTGCTTCTTCATTAGCATCCAAATTACTATGGTCGGGCTTTACAAACAGTTCAAACAGTGGTATTATCACAAAGCCAAATACCACAGGCGCCCATGTTACAAAGCCTGTGTAATGAAAGCTACGCCATGCACCGATGTTAAAGAGCAGCGGTATGGAATATTTGATAATCCTGATGTTCATCGCTATCTCTAAAGTACATAAAAAAGCCCCTTTTTGAAGGGGCTTTTTTCAAGTAGCAGGTATGATTATTTTTAAAGATCACACTTTGTAACATAGCTGAAAGTGAAACCCATGTAACTGCCTGAAGATGAGTTCTCGTTTGCGCTGCATTTAGATTCAGCATCTTTCTTTTTAGCTTTCTTGATGTCTACAGTAAAAGAGCTATCTACTGTTCCAAAGCCAGGGATAGTTGCAGTACTGGTACATTTACATACATAGTCTTTTTTACAAGATGCTACTAAAGCACCTGCAAGCAAAATAAGGGCGATTTTTTTCATAAAAAGGGATTAAATATGATGCAATATTACAGCAATAGACAATTACAGACAAACATAGCGCAATGAAAAAGCCGTGTATTGTTACACGGCTTTCAATATAGTAGTGAGTAATAAAAGCTTACTTAATTTCGCAATAGTGTTGAACAACAGCTTTTTGGTTCAGATAATCTTCTGAAGTTTCGTAGTATCTGCATTGACTTTGAGCCTCATCTTTCTTTACAGTTCTGATAACATTGCTGGTAGTAGTCATATTCTGCACATTGCCATTAACAACATAGTTGACTTTGCACTGGCAGGTAAATTCTTTTTTGCAAGAGCTAAATGCTACCAGAGCTATCAGGATTAAAGAAAGGCTGTATATCTTTTTCACAAGCTGAAGTTTAAGATTTCAGTAAAAATATCATTCACTATTCAAAAAAACAAGCTAAGCAGCATTAATTACGGCTATTAATAGCTGCAAGCATACGTCGGTGTCTTTTTTCTGCCCGTCTGTTGTGTAGGTCTGAAACTGCCCAGAGCGCTGCAGGCAACCAGCCAATGAGGGTGATTTGCAGTAAGAGACATATAATTCCTCTCAATATTCTACCACGTAGAAAGAAAGATAGCCAAGGAACCAGTACGGCTAATAGTATCATACAATAAAGGTAAGGGAATCAGTGTATTTACATTTCGCCGTATGGCTGTTTTCTTTAACTTTGCAATCCTTTCAGAAGATACAGGACTATGTTTGAAAATCTCAGTGAACGCCTCGAAGGTGCCTTTAAGCAGTTAAAGGGCGAGGGACGTATATCGGAAATAAATGTTGCGACCACGATAAAAGAAATACGCCGTGCATTGGTAGATGCCGACGTAAACTTTAAAATAGCTAAGGAATTTACCGATAGGGTAAAGGACAAGGCTATGGGCGAAAAGGTATTGACATCAGTATCTCCAGGCCAGTTGATGGTGAAGATTGTGAAGGATGAGCTGGCAGAGCTGATGGGTGGCGAAGAGGCAGAAATAGACCTGAATGGCAAACCTACAGTGATATTGATTGCAGGTCTGCAAGGTTCTGGTAAAACAACTTTTAGCGGTAAGCTTGCCAACTTCCTGAAGAGCAAAAAAGGACGTAACCCATTGCTGGTTGCTGCAGATATCTATCGCCCGGCGGCGATGGACCAGTTGAAAGTATTGGGTGAGCAGATAAAAGTGCCTGTATACAGCGAACCTGAAAATAAAGATGCTGTTGCGATAGCACAAAACGCTATTGCAGAAGCTAAGAAGAATGGTAACAGCGTAGTTATTATAGATACCGCAGGCCGTTTGGCTGTAGACGAGGCTATGATGACGGAGGTTGCTAACATCAAAGCTGCTGTGCAGCCGCACGAAATCCTGTTTGTTGTAGACTCTATGACTGGTCAGGATGCGGTGAATACAGCGAAAGCCTTCAATGATAGGCTGGACTTTACCGGTGTGGTATTGACCAAGCTGGATGGTGATACACGTGGTGGTGCGGCACTTACTATTAAGTACACAGTAGATAAGCCTATCAAGTTTGTGAGCATGGGCGAAAAGCTGGATACGCTGGATGTATTCTATCCGGAGCGTATGGCACAGCGTATACTGGGTATGGGTGACATCACAACCCTGGTAGAGCGTGCACAGGCCCAGTTTGACGAAGCACAGGCTAAAAAATTGGAAAAGAAAATCCGTGCTAACAAGTTTGACTTTGAAGACTTCAAGGAACAATTGAATCAGATAAAGAAAATGGGTAATATAAAAGACCTGTTGGCTATGATTCCGGGTGTTGGCAAGGCAATTAAAGATATTGACATCTCTGATGATGCATTCAAAGGTATTGAGGCTATTATCAACTCTATGACACCATATGAGCGTAATAACCCGGATGTGATAGATGGTAGCCGCCGTAAGCGTATAGCAAAAGGCTGTGGAAAGGATATATCAGAGGTAAATGCTTTTATGAAACAGTTTGATCAGATGCGCCAGATGATGGGGCAAATGAACAAAATGAAGGGTATGATGCCTGGCGGTATGGGCATGGGAATGCCACCATTTGGCAGACGCTAAATCGTAAATTATTGAAAAAACAGGGGTTAACTCATTATTAATCTGAATTTAATTTTAGAATTCAGGAGTTTTTAGTTAACTTCGCAATCCTTAAAATTATTGTTAACACAAATAATTTCTATTATTTATGTCAGTTAAGATTCGTCTTCAACGTCACGGGTCAAAAAAGCGCCCGTTCTATTTCATCGTAGCTGCAAACAGCGTAGCACCTCGCGATGGTAAATTCATTGAAAAAATCGGTACTTACAATCCGCTTACAGTTCCTGCTACAGTACGTCTGAGCCGCGAACGTGCATTGTACTGGATGCAACAAGGTGCGCAACCAACTAATACTTGCCGCCGTATCCTGTCTTTCAAAGGTGTATTGTACCTGAAACACCTGATGCGTGGTGTTAGCCTCGGCTTATTTGACGAAAAAACTGCATGGGAGAAATTTGAAAGCTGGAATGCTGATCATGAGCAACTGGTAGCTAAACGCGAAGAGTCTCATCGTCAACACAAAGCAGACAAACGTCATGCTGCAATGAGCGAGTCTGTACGCAAAGTGGAAGAAAAGTATGCTGCTAAAGCTGCTGCACAAGTTGCAGAAGCAGAGGCTGATGCTGCTGAAGCTGATGCTGCAGAAGGTGAAGCACCTGCTACAGAAAATCAAGAAGGTTAATAATTTATATTATACCGAAAAGATTAGCGCCCCGGAAGCAATTCCGGGGCGTATTTTTTTGCAATCAAAGGCTTTGCTGTAGTGGTTTTTCACTGCTTTAATTTATATTTACCAACAATAGACTTTAGTATCGATATCTCTATTTATGAATGTAGGAAAAGAAGGCATAACCCTATCTCTTGTAATACCATGTTACAATGAAGCTGAGAGGGTAGGCCTGCTGTACAACGGGTTGGAGTTGTTTGCCAAAGATTGGAAAGGGATATACGAAGTGGTGATAGTAAATGATGGTAGCAAAGACGATACCTATACCAAGCTTCAGCAGCATACTTTTTACAAAGCCAATACAGACAAAATAACGCTGGTAAATCAGCAAAATACTGGCAAGGGTGGTGCATTGAAAAATGGAGTAGCGCATGCTAAGAATAGTTTTGTGCTGACGTTGGATGCAGACATGGCTACACAGCCCACAGAAATATTAAAGTGGCTTGCGCTGGAGAATAATACTCTGGATACAGATACCGTTTACATTGGTTCCAGAGAAAACAGGCAATCCATTATTCATAGTGAAACATTCAAGCGCAAACTGGCGGGTAATGTATTCAATATTATAGTGCGCACGCTTACGCCGTTGAGGGTGGTAGACTCACAATGCGGTTTCAAACTATACAGCAAGGAAGTGGCGCAAAAGCTTTTCGGAGCATTGCAAACAAATGGCTGGGCACACGATGTAGAGATATTGACAAGAGCCCATCACGAAGGTATACGCATAAAGGAAATGCCGATTACATGGCAGGCGATAGAGGGCAGTAAGATACAGTTGGTGAGAGATTCTATAGCCATGTTTAAAGAAATACTAAAGGTTAACAGCATCATTAAGAACAGTAAATAATAATACATCAGATGGACTTTCTCAATAAAATAAATGCTAAGAAGCTGACACTGATAACGTGGGCTGTAATGGCAATCATTATGCTTTGGGTGAGTAAAGATTTTGGTATCAGTGGTGATGAGTACACGCAGAATACCTATGGAGAGCATGTGTACAAATATTTTGCTACCGGTGGCGCTGATAAAGGTGCACTGACCTTTAAGAATGTGTACTACTATGGTGGTTTGTTTGATTTGTTGTGTGTAACGGTAAATAAGATATTACCTACGGATGAGTATAATACACGCCACTTTATTACTGCGATATTCGGTTTGCTGACAATCGTATATGCGTCGCTGTTAGCTAAACGATATAAAGGATGGGGTGCTGCATTTCTTACATCCGTATTGTTGTTCTTATCGCCAAGATTCTTTGGAGAGTCTATGTACAACCCGAAGGATATACCATTTGCGTTGGGTATGACGATGGGCGTGTATTACATATGCAGGTTTGTTGCTGCATTTCCTAAGCCAAGCTGGAAGGATGCATTGTGGTTGGCACTATCTATAGGCCTGGCTATCGGCGTGCGTGTGGGTGGTTTATTGCTGATACCATTCCTGTTTGTAGGTATTGGTATTGAGTACTTCTTCAACTGGAGGAAAAACTATGCAATGCTTGGCGCAGAAATGAAGCGCACAATTGTATATGCAGTAGTAACAGGTGTTGTAGGCTATTTTGCAGGATTGATATTCTGGCCATACGCATTAGAGGCACCGCTAAACAATCCGTTTAATGCATTGGCAGAATTGTCGAACTTCTCTATGGGTATACGTATGCTGTTTGATGACAGACATATTATGAGCCAGGGAGTACCTGTTAATTACATACCACTTTGGATTTTTATTACAACGCCCATTATAATATTGGTTGGTATTGTGTTATCGCCGTTGCTGTTTGTATTTAAGCAGCAGAAAATGCCTGCATTACTATTTCTGTTCTTTGTTACATTATTTCCTTGGGTGTATATCGTGTACAAACACTCTCCGCTGTATGATGGTTGGAGGCACGTATTGTTTATCTACCCATTGTTGATAGTATTAGCTGCACTTACATTTAGTGGCATATACGATTACTTCAAAGATGTGAAAGTAAAGTATGCTGTTATTGCAGTATTGGTAATAGGATTGTTCTTGCCTGTTAAATGGGTAGTGGCTAATCACCCTAACCAGATAGTATATTTCAATGAGTTTACAGGCGGTATTGATGGTGCATACGGGCACTATGAGACCGACTATTACATGAACAGCATCAAGCAGGCTTTCTTTAAACTGGCTAAAGAAAAAGACCTGTATAACACAAAAGACTCTGTGCTGATATTGACCAACTGTATAGAGCCTATGTGGCACTATCAGAAAGCATTGAATAATCCGCGCGTGGCAGTAGACTATGTGCGCTATAGAGAACGTAGTAGCAGAAAATATACCTACGGTATATTCTTCTCTCGCTTTATTGACAAAGAACTGCTGCAAGGTGGCTACTTCCCGCCATCTAATACCATTATGGAAGTGAAGGCAGATAATACACCACTGGTTGCTATTACCAAACCAGATACATCGTATTATGGTTTTAAGGCTACACAGTTTATGAATGCTAATGACTATGCAAATGCTGCATATTACTATCAGCTTGCTGTGCAGAAAGAACCTAAAGATGAGACACTGTATCAAAACTATGCCATAGCATTGGCAAGCATCGGTAAGGTGGATAATGCGATAGCGGTAGTGAACGAATACCTGAAAATGGCATCACGTGATGCTAACGGGTATCAGTTGTTGGCACAGCTTTATAAAGCAAAAGGCGATATGCAGGGTGCGCAAAATGCAATGTCTACAGCACAGTCTATATCTATGGAAGATCAGGAAGGTATAGACACGGAAGAATAATGCAAACGAAAGGAGCAATACAAAATCATACAACAAGGCATCATTTTCACACATTTGATGCCTTGCGTTTTTTTGCATGCTTCAAAGTGTTTTTGCACCACTTGCCTATTGTAGTATTTCCGTGGTTTGATTCCTTACGAAAGGGTGGAGGTATTGGAGTGCAGTTCTTCTTTGTGCTTAGTGGTTTTTTGATAACCTACATCATTTATGAAGAGAAGGAACGAACAGGTACATTGAACCTGAAGCACTTTTTCGCAAGGCGTGTGCTGCGGATATGGCCCTTGTTTTATCTGGCAATATTCATTGCGTTCATTACGCCTTATTTACTTAGCATTATACATCTTAATAGCTCAGCAGCAGGTTATGAACCCAATTGGCTGGTGTCTGCATTGTTTCTTGAAAACTATAAGATGATATTGATGCATGATGTGCCCAATGCATCGCCGCTCGGTGTCATGTGGTCGTTGTGTATTGAGGAGCATTTTTATATTGTATGGGGGCTCTTACTGTACTTTATTAATATCAGATTTCTGCCCAGGCTGATAGCATCATGTCTTGTGCTTTCCGTGATAGCAAGGCTTTACTTTGTGCAAAACGGGTTATCTACAAGTGATTTGTTGACAAACATAGATTTGTTTGCATACGGTGCTATACCTGCATACTTGTTGTTAAATCATAAAGAACGATTGTTGCACTTTGTAAACAATATATCTATTACAACAAAGCGACTATATGCAATCATCGTATTTACAGTAGTGTTGCTGTTTTCTCAACTACAGGGCGATGCGCCATTTGTATGGGCTACATGTATATTGGGGGCATTGTTTGCGGTGCTCATCATATTTACACTGCCAGGCAATACAAAGTTCAGAATAGGAGATAGTAACGTGCTTAGTAAACTAGGACTGTATACCTATGGCTTTTATATCTATCATACGCTTGTCATCAACCTGCTGAAGCGGGTATTTGAAAAGCAGCAATGGGATATTAATACAGCTATGTGGGCTGTAGTGTTTGTACTGATATCGTTTGCACTGTCTATAGGTATCAGCATGCTTTCTTATCATCTTTTCGAGAAGCAATTTTTGAAGTTGAAGCGCTATTTCAGATAGTTATTGTTTCACAAATCTGAATGTTTTGTTTCCCTGTTCGTTGCTGAGCGTTATGTAATATGTACCTGCCTGCAGTTGTTGTGTATTGATATTGTTTGTGCCATTGATGATGTTGTAATTTGCTAACAGTTGGCCGGTAATATTATGCAATGAGGCTGTGTAATTATCAGGTGCTATGATATTTATTGCATCATTAACAGGGTTGGGGTATATAGTAATGTTGCTGCTACTGACATGAGGTATGCTGTTTGCAGGTGTACAGAATATATCTTTCAGCTTACCCCATAGTTCATTATCGAAGGCAGATACTGCAAGTGCAGGGAAGCCTGCATCATTGCCCATGCGTATTACAACCATATTGGCAGATGGCACGACGTATATCTTCTGATCGTTTTTGCCAAGCGCACAAAACATATCTGCAGGTGCATTTGGTACAAGCGATGTTGGAAATACCAGCTGCGATTGAGGAACCATATAACTGCTCTTACCATTCAGCCATGTAAGGTATCCGTACGATAAATTGAGGCTTTGAGAAGTAGTCGTCATCTGTCGCAAATAAGCAGTATCGTGCAGTAATGTGTCTGTGTTCCAGATGCCTTTATTCAGTAGCAACAATCCAAAGCGGGCCATGCCACGTGGCGTACTGTAATAAACGATGTTAAAACTATCGCTGCCTGCACCTTTCAGCCAGATGCCACCCAAGCCTATTTTGTTGCGCAGCTTTGTGTTGAAGAACAGCGTGAAGTTGCCAGTGGCATTATCAAGTACTTTATGCATCAGCGTAAACGGAGCATTGTGGTATGCCCATCGAGTGCCTGGTGCAGCTTTGTATTGCAGGCATGCAGGGTCTGTGCAATCGCTGTTACTTACGCCATCGTCCAGTCCCGTTGTCATTGTAAGTTGGTGGCGAATGGTAATGGCTTTTTCCTGTGTTGCTGATAGTGATGTCCAACCATTGCCAAGGTATTTGCTGGTAGTATCACTTATCTTAAGGTAGCCCTGCTCTTGTGCCATCCCTGTAGAAAAACCGATAAGCGTCTTACCTGCAGATGCCCAATACCAAACGCTGTCTTTAGTAAACGTACCATAGTATTTTTCTAATGCTATTTTACCATCTTTCAGTACAATGAAAGCTTTGGTGTTTTTCTGGCCAAGATAATTGTAAATAGCATTAAGACTATCAAGACACCATCCTAATGATGCAGGTGCAACAGTATCCCAAGTATTGCCACTGATGAGCGGAAAATATGTTTGTGCGTCTGTTTTGCCGACAGATAGAATAAAAAATAGTACGTAAACCAGTTTCTTCATATGTCTGATGTTATTCTATTCAGACTATGAAAATAATGAATAGTTTACTGTGGTATGTGTTATTTGTGCATCACTATGAAGACACCTATTACTATATACACACAAACCAACGCTACTGTCATCCATTTAGACTTTGGGGTAGTCTGTTTTAAGGGCATTTTGTAAGACATAAGTAAGCTTTTAGCCGATAATCAATTTATTGTGTCAGCACAATATTTTAACATAACGTTTAGCGTTCTTCGATATTGTGTTGAGCTACAATATTTTTTATTCTTTGATAAGAAGTAAAACAATTACCGCGCCAAAATTGGACGTGCAGAATAGTGCAGTGAAGAATGACAATACTATGGCTTTGCCAACCAATCTTCAATAGCTCCCTGGCTCATGGTTACATAGTCTGTTTGTGCTTCTACCCATCCGTCTTTTATCAGATAGATAACCGGCCAACTAAAGCCTACAAGATTGGTGAAGTCTTCACCTTTCAGTCTGGTATATGGTATGTTTTCAGCTTTTGTCTTTTTGAAGAATTCGGCTTTATTTTCATCCTTGCCTGCTATTACCATTTGGAATGGTAGGGCAGGGTTATTCTCTTTCATGATGTGCATTTTGTATGCCGCCATCTGGCAATGCGGACACTTGAGGCTGAAGAAAGCTATTACATGTTTCCCTTTGCGCAAATCTACAGTAGGAGCATCTGTTTTGCCTGGTTCATACAGCTTTGTCATATCAAGCTGAAATCTTCCTTTTTGCAACCACTGCGGATGTGTATCGGGAAGCGGGTAGAGTATGAATGGAACAATAGAACATGCAATGGCAATTGCTACGCCTATCCATTTTAGTTTACTATTTCTGAAACCATTGTGATAGCGTGTTATAATTTGCAGTGCAATAAGCAGTGCCGCATTTTTTATGAGCGATGCCGAAGGCGACATCCAGATTGCATCACCAAAGCAGCCGCAGTTTATATCATCGCCTGCATATATCCACAAGTATACAAGGTATACACTGAATATGATTGTGAGAATTGCTGCTGCCTTCGGTACCCATTTGTTTTTGCCCCACAGGTGGGTGATGAGTAATATACCCAGTCCCATTTCAACACCAATCAGGTATCTGCCACCAACAGCTGCCAACAGCCAGGGAAGTTTTACATACTCTACAATGCTATACTGAAAGCTTTCAAAACTTTGTATAGTGTATAGCTTGGTATAAGAAGAGTAGATAAATAACGCGCCAACCGCCACAGATAGGATGGTTAACAGAACGGAAACCAGTTTTTTCATTTCTGAATGGTACTTGAATTGATGGGTAAATATAAAAAGCCCGGATATCAGATATCCGGGCTCTAAAATAGCTTAAAAGAACTGAATTATGCCAAGGCATTCAGTTTATTAACGATACCTGATTTCAGGTTGCTAGCTTTATTTTTGTGTATAACGTTACGTTTAGCCAGTTTATCTATCATAGAGATAACTTTTGGCAATTGAGCCGCAGCTTCAGTTTTATCTGTAATGGCTAAAAGCGTACGGATTGCATTACGGGTAGTTTTACCATAGTAACGGTTACGATCACGGCGTTTTTCACTCTGACGTACGTCTTTTTTGGTTGCTTTATGATTTGCCATTGTTTTATCTTACTTATTTATTTAAAGGACTGCAAAGGTAAGGGAAAATTATATAACGCAAAAATATTTTCCTGATTTTTTACATGTTCTGTGCACTGAATACTTGTTTTGACTTGCGCTGCAGGTATTCTTTCTGGTTCAGGAAGCTTTCCAGCTTATCTTTTGGCAGCCTGAGGCTGTATGTTTCTTCAGGATAGATGTTGTATTCATACATATCGTAGTCCTCATTCCATTTCTCCATTAGTTTTTTGTCCAGTTCCAGTTCATGTATCAGCAAATCCATGCTCATAGGCTCTGTAAGCTTAACGATTGCCATCATTTTGAGCTCTTCAGGCGTAAAACGTGGTTTCGGAGGGGCAATATTTAGATTCGTTACATTCGCTATGTCGCCGGCATTGTTATCTCCCGGTTTCATAAACTTGCTCATATTCTCGAATATGGTAGCTGTAGCTATGAATGCTAATACGTGCCCTTGTGTTTCCTTTGGCAGGTATTTTTTAATATCCCAGAAATTGCTGCTGCCTGTTTTTTCGATAGCGCGTTTTATAGGGGTAGGGCCACTATTATAAGCAGCTACAACCAACAGCCAGTCGTTCAGGTCTTCATATAACGTAACCAGATATTTAGCCGCTGCATTGGTCGATTTGTACCAATCGGTACGGTCATCGCGTCCCTTGCCTACTTTCAGCCCCATAAGCCGCGCAGTAGGGGCCATTAGTTGCCAAGGGCCAACGGCACCTGCATGAGAAACAGCTTTGTTGTTTAAGGCCGATTCTATAACCGCCAGATATTTCAGCTCCTTAGGTATCTCATGCTTTTGCAATACATTTTCCATAAGTGGAAACTGTGTATTGCTTCGGCCGTGAACAACATTTATGGTCTGGTTGTGGGTGCGTGAATATTTAGTTACAAACTCATTTACAAAACCACTCATAGAACCGTAATACTCTTTTTCGTGAGCCAACGGAACGGGCTTGAAAACCTTAGCCTTGGGTTGCACTGCTTTGGGCATAGCTATGGCTATAGGCAATGCAATAGTACCTTTAGAATTGAGTGCGGGCTTGCGGACAACAATCGTATCTGCTTTGGCTACCCGTTTAGAGGTAGGAGTAGAAGAAGACTGTCCGAAAGAAGCTGTTGAAAACAGCACAAAAACAGACCCAAACACAAATGTTTTAAGCATTTATATTGTTTCGGTTTTAGTGGTTAAACAATGCACTCCTCTTATCGGGGAAGTGTTTGAAATCTAAATTGCGGGGATAAACCAACCGATAGCTTATTCAGCTTTCTTTTCTTTCATACCTGCTTCAATCTCGTTCTTAACGCCTTCTTTAGCGTCGTTGAACTCGCGGATACCTTTACCAATACCGCGTGCAAGCTCAGGTATTTTCTTACCACCAAAGAAGATGATGACTACTAGCAATATAATGATCCACTCACCACCACTTGGCATAGACCACAATAACTGTGGATTAATCGCTGATAAAAACATAATCAGTTGTTTTGTAAAAATTAACTATCAATACAAAAGTAGGTTAAATCATAATTAACTGTTGTTAAATTCTGCCTTACCGTTGCTGTGATGTTGTCAAATTAGGAAATTAAGCCGTAAAAAACGACTTATATTGAATTGTTTTAATTTGTATATTAATTGTTCCCGTCCAGACTGTTCTTTAGTTGTCTGGTCATGCCCGATGTGTAAGTATCCCATCGTTCAATTACCTGTTTCATCTCATCCGGCAGTTCTGAGGTGAATTGCACCCATTCACCTGTAGTGGGATGCTTGAAGCCCAGTTCTTTTGCGTGCAGCGCATGGCGAGGCAGTATTTTGAAGCAGTTTTCTACAAACTGTTTGTATTTGGTAAATACGGTACCTTTTACAATATAGTTGCCACCATAAGTCTGATCATTGAATAGCGGATGCCCGATAGACTTCATGTGAACACGTATCTGGTGGGTACGGCCTGTTTCAAGACGTAGCTCTATCAGCGTTACATAATTGAAACGCTGCAGTACTTTATAGTGAGTAATAGCTTCTTTACCATAATCGCCATCAGGGAAGGTGTCCATTATTTTACGGAAACGCAGATTGCGACCTACGTTTACGTTGATGGTGCCTTCGTCTTCCTCCAGATTGCCCCATACCAGTGCTATGTAACGTCTGTGTACGGTGTGTTTTTTAAACTGCGCCCCCAGATTGCTCATAGCAGCATCAGTTTTGGCAATTACCAACAAGCCGCTGGTGTCTTTATCTATACGGTGTACAAGACCCACGCGGGGTAGTGCACTGTTTTCTATGTCTTCAACATGCAGATACCATGCAAGCCCGTTTACCAATGTGCCTGTATAGTTGCCGCAACCGGGATGCACTACCATGCCATCGGGTTTGTTGATGATCATCAGGTCGTCATCTTCATACACAATGTTCAGGGGCATTTCCTCCGGAATCACCTCTTCGGATACATCACCACGACTGTCAAATACAATGATTTCATCGTTGGTACGTATCTTATAGTTTGACTTTGTAGGCTGTCCGTTTACTGTTATCAGCCCATCTTCAATGGCTTGTTGTATTTTATTACGCGTAGCGCCTTCAATACGTATCATCAGGTATTTGTCGATACGCATACTTTCCTGCCCGCGGGTAATAACAAGGCGTGTACGCTCTACAGGTACAATTTCGCCCTCCTGCTCACTCAGTTCAGGATCATCATCATCCCACACTTCTTCCAGTTCGTTATTATCGATGTCTATATTGTCTATACTCATTAGTAGTGCTTGGTGAATTTGTACAAAGTTACAGCCTTAACCAGTCTTTGATATCAGAAGGGTCTAATTGCAGGTAAGTGCTTTCTTTTTCTATAGTACCATTATTTATCCAATAGATAGCAGGTACAGAGTCTCCTGCCATTTCCTGAAAAGCTGCTATGTCTTTATATAGCAAAAACGGTAAGTCTTCGGCATGAGATTCTTTAAAGAACGCCCCTTTATTATCAGGATGTCCGCTGAGTACCAGATATACCGGGATTTCCGGATTTTGCTTTTTGAGTACATGCAGCATGTAGGCAGCTTTTCGGCAATGCGGGCATGTAAGGCTCATATATGCTATGATGTGTTTGCCTTTGCGCAATTCTGCAGCAGGTTTATTAGTAGCATCTTCATACAGCAGGTTCAGATTAATAGGTCTGTTAACCACAGTAGGAGCATTGCTTATATTAAGTGGTGCGATGATAAACGTAGCCACGATAGCTGCCATACCAAGTACAGCTGCTATCCATTCTTGTCCTTTGTATGGTTTAATAGGGTAGAGGCGCATCAGGATAAAACATGCTGCTATCATAGCAAGGTTTTTCCATATTGCTTGTAGCGGGTTCATATATATCCAATTGCCAAAGCACCCGCAATTGCCAGTATTGCCTTGTTGTACAATTAATATTATAAGATAAATAGTAAGGATAGTAAGAAAGCCGATAGTAATTGGATAGGTAACTTCTTTTAGATAAATATGAGCCAGCAGAAACACACCAATCAACAATTCGAAGCCTATAAACAAATGGGCTATAACAGAAGCCCATAGCATATTACCAATGCCAAAGCCTACAAACGTCCATTGAAATGGTTCAATATCAGCGAGTTTGCTGATGGCAGATATAAAAAAAACTGCTGCCATTGCTAGCAGCAGTAATAAGCCTGTAATGCGTTTTATATAAAAAGTAGCGTTGTTACTATTTGTCTGTGCCATGTTATTGATGGCAAAAATAACGAATTCTGATTAGTACAGTTCGCAGGATTCTACTGCCTTGATACCGTCACGATCGAAACTTGTAGAATTCTCTTCACATTTTGCTTTCGCCTTTTTCTTGGTATTGCTGATATTATATTCCTGCACAGTAGTATCCGGTAGCCCAGCCTGTCCGGAATACGTGATGGTACATTGGCATATATATTCGCGAGTGCAAGAACTTAATCCCAGAGTAACTAATATAGCTAAAGCCAGTAGAGTACCGGTGCGAAATTTCATGAAAAAGTCATTTTAACGGTTGAAGATAAAAGTAATAATTTAATTGTACAACTCATAGCCCGCTTAATGCCTTAGATTTTTTAGCAAAGATTTATTTTAAAGGGCTTTATTTTCCACCTAACTTTAGGCTATTGCCTTGATTTTAAGATGAATATTACACAACATACCCTTGCCGATAATCTGGAATTGATAGCCAGACAAGTGGTAGAGGGCTTCATTATAGGACTGCACAAAAGCCCGTTTCACGGCTTTTCGGTAGAGTTTGCAGAGCACAGATTGTACAATCAAGGCGATGCCCTACGGCACATAGACTGGAAGGTATACGGTAGAACAGACAAGCTGTTTGTAAAAAAGTACGAAGAAGAAACCAACCTGCGCTGCTGTCTGGTAGTAGATACATCAGCATCTATGCACTTTGCAGCTAAAGATGGTGGGATGCGCAAAATTGACTTTGCCTGCTTGGCAGCCGCGGGATTGATACAGCTGCTGAAACGTCAACTGGACGCATCGGCATTGGCATTATTTGACAGTGAATTGAAATATTTGTCTGAATGCCGTAGCTCTCATACACACTACCGCATGCTGACGCATGAACTGGAAAAGCAACTAAAGGCTGAGCCAAAACAAACAGCAACTAATGCCGCAAAAGCTCTGCACGATATTGCAGAGCAAATGCATCGGCGGTCGCTTATCGTTGTATTCAGCGATATGATGGATGATGCTGAACACGCAGATGAACTCTTTGCCGCATTGCAGCACCTGAAGTACAATAAACATGAGGTGATATTATTTCATGTGATGGAAGGTGGTAGGGAAGTGGCTTTTGATTTTGATAACAGGCCATACGAGTTTGTGGATATGGAAACCGGTGAGCGTTTGAAGTTGCAACCTAATCAAGTAAAGGATGCATATATAAGTAAGATGGAAGCCTTCCGAAAGGAAATAGAGAATAAGTGCCACCAGTATCATATAGACATGGTGTCTGTAGATTTGAGCCAGCCTGTAGAACAGGTGTTATATTCCTTTTTATTGAAAAGAAATAAAATGCTGTAAAAATCAATAATTTTGCTACCTTTGCACCCCATTGAAGTTTTTTGACAGGGTGTTGGCACAAGCATTAGCTCAAATAGTTGATTTTGAGTTATTTGTGAATGTTTGAAAAATAATATTTGTACCGACAGGGTGGTAGTTTCGTAAAAACAGGGCAGAGCGAAGATGAAACATAATCGTGAATATGAGATAGCATGGCAAGGGTTAAAGCTTGGCGTTCATACGTTTCAGTACGAGCTCAATGATCGTTTTGTAGAAGAAAAGGGCAAGGAAGATGCCGATTTTAAAGATCTGGATGCATTGGTAACATTGCGTTTCGATAAAAAAAACAATTTCTTCCTATGTCATTTCGATATAGACGGTAGTATTACGGTAGCTTGCGACAGGTGTGGAGATGATTTTAAGATGAGGCTTTGGGACGAGTTTGATCTTGTGATAAAACTGACCGGAACTGAAGAAGCGGAAGAAATAGATGAAGATTCAGATGTGGTTTTCATCCCCCGAAGCGAAACTGTATTGGACATCAGTAATTGGATATATGAATTCTTATTGCTGAGCGTGCCACTGCAACGTGTACACCCTGAAAAAGCAGACGGTACTACCGAATGCAACCCCGAGGCACTGAAACTGCTGGATAAGCTGACAGAGCCGGAAGAAAAACCTAAAAATGATATTTGGAAAGGCCTTGAGGCTTTGAAAGATAAAAACAACAATAATCGTAAAACGAAGTAAAATTTAAATAAAATGCCAAATCCTAAAAGACGTCACTCTCAGCAACGTAGTGCAAAGCGTCGTACACACTACAAAGCAACAGCTGAAACTTGGAGTGTAGACTCAGCAACAGGTGAAACTCACTTGCGTCACCGCGCACATTGGGTAGAAGGTAAATTGTTCTATCGTGGTCGCGTTGTGATAGACAAAACACCTGCAACAGCAGCTGAAGGCGAACAAAATCAATAATATAACTCCATTCTTTGAATGAAGATAGGGTTTGATATCATGGGGGGAGATTATGCCCCCGAGGAAGCCATAAAAGGCGTACAACTTTACTTTGAGCAAATCTCAGATCCGTCTGTGCATTTGTTGCTGATAGGTGATGCAAAAGCTGCATCGCCTTATCTTGCTATGTTGGAGCCCTACAAAGAGCGTTATACATTCATTGATACGCCCGATGTGATAGGTATGCACGAGCATCCTACCAAAGCACTGAAAGAAAAACCAAACTCAAGCATTGCTGTAGGTTTTGGTTTGCTGCAAATGCAAAAAGCCGATGGCTTTTGTAGTGCAGGTAATACAGGTGCTATGATGGTGGGGGCTATATATAGCGTTAAAACAATTGACGGTATATTAAGGCCAACTATCGCATCTCCGATTCCGAGATCTGACGGTAAGTTTAATTTGCTGCTGGACGTAGGTATCAATGCAGATTGTAAACCTGAAAACTTGGTACAGTTTGCAGAGATGGGTTCACTGTATGTGAATAAGGTGTTCGATGTAGAGAATCCGAAGGTAGGTTTGCTGAATCTTGGTGAAGAAGAAGGTAAAGGTAATTTGCTGGCACAGGCTACATATCCATTGCTAAAAGAACATAAAAGCATCAACTTTCATGGCAACATAGAAGGTCGCGATGTGTTTATTAATAAAGCAGACGTAATTGTTTGTGAAGGCTTTGTAGGTAATGTAGTACTGAAGACAGCAGAGAGTGTTTATACCATCTTTAAAGAAGAAAGAAAGGTAGAAGATTCTTTACTGGACAACTACAACTTTGAAATATACGGTGGTACACCGATATTGGGTGTAAACAGCCCTGTTGTAATTGGTCATGGTATATCGCATGCACTTGCTTTCAAAAATATGATAGATGTAACACGCAAGATTATAGCATCTGACTTGGTGGGTGCGTTTAAATCGCATTTTGCACCGAGTGTAGCATAGAAAGTTTGTATTATAATATTTAATGCCTCGCAATCTGCGGGGCATTTTTATTTGTTGCCTATTCTTAACTTTAGCATGGCACAGCGGTTATGAAAAAAATATATTGCCTTAGCGGATTGGGAGCAGACTCCAGGATATTTGCCAACCTGAAAATTGACAATGCTACGCTTGTGCATCTCTCGTGGCCAGAGCATGATGAGCACGATGAACTGCCATGTTATGCACAGAAAATGTCGGCATTGATACAGGACGAAAACCCGATACTATTGGGTGTATCGTTTGGAGGTATGCTGGCGGTAGAGATTGCTAAAATGAGAACGGTACAAAAAGTAATCATTGTATCGAGCGCAAAGACGAGGGAAGAGATACCACACTTTGGCAGATTCATGAAGTTTCTGGTAATGAAACAGGTAGTGCCTGCATCTTTCTATACATGGCCCAACAGGTTTGTGATGAAACTTTTCGGGGCTGTAACAGATGTTGAGAAAGATATGTTGCGAGGTGTGTTTACTTCGTCTGACGGTCATTTGGTACGTTGGGCCATGAAGGCAATACAACTATGGCAAAACAAAGCATACCCGCAGCCTATAGTGCATATACATGGCGATGCAGATAAGATTATTACACCGGAATATATACACCCGAACTATTGGATAAAAGGAGGCTCGCATATCATGATATATAATCGTGCCGAAGAAATAAGTGCTATCATCAATAAAGAACTAAGTAATGCCAATCGTCTATAAATACTTTGATACACCGTTAGGCAAAATGATAGGTGCAGCTACAGATAGTGGCGTGTGCCTGTTTGAATTTGAGTACAGGCGCAGCCTTTCTAAAATACAACAACGCATACAGGATGCCTTGCAGATGGAATATGAAGAAGGTGCGCATCTGTTGCTAGATCAATTGGAGCAGGAAGCCAAGGAATACTTTGCAGGACAACGAATGAGTTTTGATGTACCATTGAATATGATTGGTACAGACTTTCAGAAGCGGGTGTGGAATGGCTTATTGGATATACCTTTTGGCGAAACACGTTCTTACAAAAAGCAATCTATTTATCTGGGCGATGTAAAAGCAATACGTGCCGTAGCTACAGCTAACGGACAAAACGGTATTGCCATTATAGTGCCTTGTCACAGGGTGATTGGTGATAACGGAAGCCTTGTAGGCTATGGTGGAGGATTACCTAAAAAGAAATGGCTGCTGGAACACGAAGCAAAATACAGTGGCAAAGATTTGCAAATAGGATTGTTTGAATAACAACCGAATGTTAAACCTTTTCACCCCGCCTGCAAACTGGCAGGCAAATTGTATTAAACTTGCATGATGAATTGTAAACGACTACTCGTAACGGTAATTTGTATTTGTTGGGCGGCAATCTCTTTTTCTCAAAATAATACAATAGAATTCTATACTGATAAATCCCCGCGCCTACGCGGTATGATGGTGCCGACTTTTCTGGATGAGGCAGGTGTGCGCGAACTGGGGCGTTGGGGAGCCAATCATATACGCTGGCAGCTTACATGGGGTGGGTTCCCGCACTCTGCAGCAGATAGAGCCAATAAAGAAGAGTTTCGTAATTGGTTGAATGATGCACTGGCGCATGTAGATAAGATGCTGCCTGTGTGTCAGGAGCTGGGTATAAAAGTGCTGATAGATCTGCATACGCTGCCTGGTGGACGAATGGACGATTATAACCATCGCATGTTTACAGATAAAGCATGGCAGGATGAGTTTATCAATATCTGGAAAGAAATAGCAGCGAAGTATAAGGACAATCCTACGGTGTGGGGCTACGATATAGCTAACGAACCGCAGGATGGCAGGGTAGAAAACGGTGCACTAAACTGGCCAACACTGGCATCTGTTGTAGCACATGATATACGTGCCATAGACGCAAACCACCCGATAATTGTGGAGGCACGTGGTGGCGATGTAGGCACACTTGCCCGCTTTCAAACGATAGATGTGCCGGGGCTTGTGTATAGCTTCCACATGTATGTACCGCATAGCTTCACACACCAAAACATTAGTGGTAAGAAAAAGACATTCCGGTATCCGGGTTATGTGGGATTGAAACGTTGGAATAAAGATGTAGTACGCAAAGTTTTGGATGAAATAAAAGACTGGCAGGCAAAAAATAACACTCAGATATATGTGGGGGAGTTTAGTGCTATCCGCTGGGCACCGGGAGATGATGCCTACAACTACCTGAAAGACTGCATCGATATTTTTGAAGAATACAACTGGAGTTGGGCATACCACGCCTTCCGCGAATATCATGGTTGGAGCGTAGAACATGGCGGTGTGAAAGAAGACGAAACGCCTGCAAAAGAACCTACTTCAAGACAGATGTTGTTTATGGATGCCTTTAAGAAAAATATAAGACAGTAGGTTGTTTAATGTGTAGTTAAAATTGGGAAATCTTCACCCAAACACATTTCTTTTTTCGCTAATTTTGTAAGTAACTACAAGCCGGGTTATCGCTTCTGTGTATGCAGGGGAGGAAAGTCCGGACAGTATAGAGCAGCGCACCACCTAACGGGTGGGGTCTTGCGAAAGCAGGATACAGATAGTGCCACAGAAAATGACCGCCTTTAGCAATAAAGGTAAGGGTGAAAACGTAGGGTAAGAGCCTACGCATTGTGTTGGTAACAATATGATGGGGTAAACCTTGCGCACTGAAATGCCAAATAGGCGTACGTTTGAGGGCTGCTCGCCCGATGTACGTGGGTTGGCAGCTACAGGTGATGCGTGAGCAGCATCGCAGATAAATGATAACCGTCCCGGGACCATACGGGATTACAGAATCCGGCTTACAGGTTTGTAGTTGTTTTGGTTAAATGCAGAGTGCCGAGTTTTTTCAAAGCCCGACGCTCTGTTTTTTTTATATATTTCAGGTGCATTAATATCAACTTGTTCTGCATGCAGAGCGGGATAAGATATTATCTTTGCACTCTTATTTTTTATTAGAAGCAGTAAATGGAACTCAGTAAGAATTTTCAGCATCAGGACGCAGAAAAACATTGGTACGAACATTGGAACAATGCAGGCTATTTTAAATCTAAACCCGACGGACGTGAGGCATACACAATAGTTATGCCGCCACCGAATGTAACAGGTGTGTTGCACATGGGTCATGCATTGAACAATACCGTACAGGATGTACTGATACGTCGTGCCAAAATGCTGGGCTACAATACTACATGGGTACCGGGTACCGACCACGCAAGTATTGCTACTGAAGCAAAGGTTGTGGGTATGCTGCGCGAGCAGGGTATTGATAAAAACAAACTGAGCCGCGACGAGTTTTTGAAATATGCGTGGGAGTGGAAAGAAAAGTATGGTGGCATCATCCTGAAGCAGCTCAAAAAACTTGGCTGCTCGCTGGATTGGGATCGTACTGCTTTTACCATGGACGATAACTACTACGCAGCAGTAATGCGTGTGTTTGTAGAGCTGTACAATAAGGGCTACATCTACCGTGGTGTAAAGATGATAAACTGGGACCCTAAGGCTAAAACAGCACTTAGCGATGAAGAGGTAATCTTTAAGCAAACCAATTCAAAACTGTATCATGTACGCTACAAGTTGGATACAGAAGGAGAAGAATATATAACGATAGCAACCGTTCGCCCAGAAACAATACTGGGCGACACGGCGATATGCGTACACCCTGAAGATCCGCGTTATGCACATCTGAAAGGGAAGTTCGCATTTGTACCGCTTATCAATCGCCGCATACCTATCATATTCGATGACTACATCGATATAGAATTTGGTACAGGTGCCCTGAAAGTAACACCTGCACACGATTTGAATGACTATAATCTGGGGCAGAAACACAGGCTGCAGGTTGTAGATACATTGAATGAAGATGGTACACTGAGCGAAGCAGCACAATTGTATATCGGTGAAGACCGTTTTGCAGTGCGCAAGAAGATAGTAGAAGACCTGAAAGCATCCGGCAACTTTGTAAAAGAAGAAGAGTATAGCAACCAAGTAGGGTATAGTGAGCGTACAGATGTGGTGATAGAACCACGCCTTAGTATGCAGTGGTGGTGCAATATGCAGGAGCTTGCAAAGCCAGCATTGGAAAACGTATTGAACGACAATATAGAATTCCACCCTGCTAAGTTTAAGAACCTGTATCGCCACTGGATGGAGAACATCAAAGATTGGTGTATAAGCCGCCAGTTATGGTGGGGACAGCGTATACCTGCATGGTATGATGTTGAGGGCAATATTTACGTAGCAGAAACAGAAGCAGGTGCGTACGAACAATACAAGGAAAAGAACCCTGCACTTGCTGCAAGTAACCCAACACTGAAGCAAGAGGAAGATGTATTGGATACTTGGTTCAGCAGTTGGTTGTGGCCAATGGAAGTGTTTGATTGGAATAAGAACCCGAACAACGAAGAACTGAAATATTACTATCCTACCAATACACTTGTTACTGCTCCTGAGATTATTTTCTTCTGGGTAGCCAGGATGATAATGGCGGGTTATGAATTTTTGGGAGATAAGCCTTTTGATAAAGTTTACTTTACAGGTATTGTGCGCGATAAGCAGGGTAGGAAGATGAGTAAGTCTTTAGGTAACTCTCCTGACCTACTGCAACTGATAGAAGACAATGGTGCTGATGCGGTACGCTTTAGTGTAATGATATCATCGCCTGCGGGTAATGATTTGTTGTTTGATGAATCTCAGTTAGAACAAGGACGCAACTTCTGCAATAAAATGTGGAATGCCCTGAAGCTGATAAAAACATGGGAAAACCGCACAGCAGATAATGTCAGTGACGCCGAGGTACGCTTTGCGATAGACTGGATGGAAAACCGTCTGGCACAAGTGGCGCAGGAAGTAGCAGAGTTGATGAAAGACTTCCGCCTGAGCGAAGGATTGAAAACAATCTATTCGCTTATCTGGAATGATTTCTGTTCATGGTATCTGGAATGGGTGAAGCCCGGTTTCGAGCAGCCAATTTCGCAGCATGTGTATGAACGTACAATTGCTATCTACGAACAACTGATTCAACTGTTGCATCCGTATATGCCGTTCATTACAGAAGAGATTTACCATCAACTGCATAGCAGAAATGAAGGTAATGACCTGATAGTAAAAGAACTGCCTGTATATGATAGCATAGACGCCAATGTGCTGAAGCAAGGTGCTATGTTGCAAGAATTGATCACGGCCATCCGCGATACGCGTAATAAGAATCAATTGAAGCCTAAGGATACTATCAAACTGTGGGTAGATACACAACACAATGCGTTGTATGAGCTGACACAGGATATATTGCGCAAGCAAGTGAATGCTTCTGAGTTAGGTTTTACAAAAGAGCCTAAGCAAGGAAGTATATCTATCGTAGTACAGACAGATAAACTGTACATAGAAACAGCTGCTGCCAATGTAAATACAGATGCACAGCGTGAGCAATTAAAGAAAGAGTTGGACTATCTGCAAGGCTTCTTGCTAAGCGTAGAAAAGAAATTGAGTAATGAACGCTTTGTACAAAATGCTAAAGCAGATGTAGTAGATGCAGAAAAGAAAAAACAAAGCGATGCGTTGGCTAAAATAAAAGCTATTGAAGAAAGCCTCAGTTTATTGTAACTTTAGTAACTATGAAGCTGAAATCGAAACTGATACTTACGGCATTGTGTATGGCTACGGCTTATAGTTTGGTAGCGCAGTCTCAGAACAAAGATGAGAAAGCGAAGAAGCCTAAGCCGAAACCAATACCCACTTATCTGGGTAGTAGTGAAAAGAGTGGAGGCCCCATTTCAGAGTCTTTGTTTGATAAACTGGTGTTAGAAGGATTGACATCAAAAGACTCTGCTGGCAAACCGTTTAAGGTAACAGCTTTTGTTATCAACTACGGAGAGCGCAATTTGTATGAGGACTCTGTGGGCAATATGATGGTGATGACAGATTATCTTGCAGAGTCCTGTAGTGGAGATACGCTTAGTACTTTTTTGAAAGCCAATATTACTGAGCGTTCAAAACCGGGTGATACTGTTTACTTCGATCAAATTATGGTAAAAGCTCCTGAAGGGTTTGCGGCATTTGGCAAAAGCATGAAGTTTGTAATAACGAAATAAAATTGAAAAGGCGGTTATTAGTAACCGCCTTTTTTTATAAATAGTATCAGATATACTTAGTTTACCAATAGCAGGTTTACGCTACGTTGCAGTATGTTGAAGGCTATTTCGGCCATGAGGTTTTCTTTGTCTAATGTCGGGTTTACTTCCGTTACCTCAAAACAACAGATTTTATGATTCTGCATAAACGATGCCATCAAATCTTCTGCCTCGCGTTCTTTCAGTCCGTTACTTACAGGTGTACCTGTGCCACGAGATATAGAGCTATCCAAACTGTCTACGTCGAATGAAACATAGATGTCATCACAAGCACTTAGATGTAAGAGTGTTTGTCTTACTACATTTTCCACACCTTTACGGCGCACTTCCTGTACAGGTATTACTTTGATGCCGTGTTTCTTTATCAGATATTCCTCTTCTTTTTCATAATCTCTCAGGGCTATGAAAACGATGTCTTCAGGATTGATTTTGGGTTGGATTTTACCAATATTTTTCAGTTTGTTCCAGATGTCTATGGTAGTAGCATCGGGTTGGTGTACCTGGCTTTCTGTATTGTCGAAAGCTAAGGCTGTAGCCAATGGCATGCCGTGCATATTACCACTTGGTGTGGTATAGGGGGTGTGTATATCGGCATGTGCGTCTATCCATATTACGCCCAACCTGTTTTTAGGTTTTGCAATTTTGATACCTGCTATAGTGCCACCTGCTGTGCTATGATCGCCCGCCAATACCAGCGGGAAAAGGCCGGATTTCAGTGTCTCGGAAACAGACTTTGCAATACGTTCATACATAGTATAAACGCCCTGTATTCTTTTAGCATACGGAGATGCTACGGGTTCGTATAAGAGCTTATTCTCAGTTTCTATCTGCTCTGTGGGGAAGTTTACAAAGAAGCTGCTCATAAAGTCGAGCGCGGCTATTTTAATGGCATCTATGCCAAGACTTGCCCCTCTAGTGCCCGCACCAATTTCTGAACGTACTTCAATTATCTTGATGTTTCGCATATGCTCAAAGGTATTAAAAGCCCTCGGGATGCCCAAAACAGGCTTAGAAAGGATAACCTATCGCAAAGTTAAATACCCAATCATTGCGCTTTATCTGGTCCCAGAGCAGATTGATATCTTTAATTTTCCAACTGCCTGTGCCATCAGCATAGTTAGGTTGCTTTAGTGGTGTGGCAAAGTCGAATCTAGCTACCAGAAAACCAGCATCCAAGCGAATACCAAAACCTGCATCTACTGCAAGATCTTTGCCTAGTTTGTTAAATGCAAATTCACCACCTTCAAAACCATCAGATTTTCTAGCTAACCAAATATTGCCTGCATCTGCAAATACGGCTCCATTCAGTTTCATAGCCCCTGCAAATAATTTTACGATATCAAAGCGATATTCAGAAGTGAATTCTATTTTAATATCACCTGTACGGTCTATAACCGTTGGCACAGCACCTGCGGTGTCTTTGAATTTGTAACTGCCCGGGCCCAGTGTACGTATTCTGAACCCACGGAGGCTATAGGCGCCACCTACGAAGTATTGCTTTATGTAAGGTAGTGCAGTCGATTTGTCATAGGGGATACCAATGCCAATCTGTAACCTAGAGGCTAATGTAGCGTGTCTTCTTGTTAAGAATTTTTGTCCGTCGATATCAAATTTTACATATTGTGCATAGGTGCCCAGGGAGTCTATAATGCTGTTTAGTCCGCGCATAATACCACCTGCTTCTTCACCACTTATCTTCAGGAAGTTGTAGTTAATGCCTCTTTTCTTTTCCTTGTCGCTGAAGGTAAACGTCACATTTTCGCCTTCAATGAATGTAGGCTTATATGTCTTTGTCAGGTATTCGTTTCCAGCCAAGCGGCGTTTGAATGAGTCTGTAAGGGTAGGTATAATTTTATTGATGAATGCTGGTGAAATCTCCCAATATTTGGTGCTTGTTTCTCTCCACTTGTAGGTGAAGTTGGTCGAAATATTGACCATCGTAAAATAGTCTATACGCTCTACAAGTCCAATACCAACACCAACAGATGTACGGGGTGTATTGTGGCTGCTGATTTTACTTTGCTTGATAGGGAATAGAAACTTAGGGAAATCGACACTGGTATTGAAACCTATACTACGAGATAGTAGATCTATTCTTTGTTTCAGCGTATCATTAAAGCTTTCAATACCTCCTGTCAGCGATAGGCTAAGCAGGTTGGCTCCGCGTGCAAGGTTCTTGTTGCGCAGGCTGAGCGTAAGGTTGGTACCTGCCAGATAAGTAGTACCGTTAGAAAGCTCCCAACTGGTGTTATAATCGTATTTGTCCGCAGGTGTCATAATGATGGCACAGTTGAGCCAATAACCATTGTAGGCTGCATTTACGGTATCTTCCCTGAATGAAATGCGTACGGTTTGGAATACACCCAGCTCGTTCAGCTTATTGATGGTTTCATCATATTCCTGCTGAGAATAGTACCTGCCGGGTAGTATTACCAAGTGGTTCTTGATTACTTTCTCGCGGATGTATTTGTTGTGATACCTAAACTGTACACCATCGAAATTGGATTGTATCATGGTGATACTATCGCGGAAATCGCTATTATCCCTGAAGTCGGGGAATACACGTACACGTCTGATTCCATAGCGCCTGAATGCTTCTCTGCGCTCGTCTTCCGAACGTAGTATGACACGTATATCAAGTGTTGGCTTTTTGTTGTTCTTCTGCAGTGCTATGAAGTTTACAGCACTTTCAAAAGGATTGTCAGCATCCTTCAAAAACTGTTTGTTCATCGTATCCAGCTCGAAGCTGATGTTCTCTTGTGTGAATTTGTAGAAACCAAGATTGCGAAGTATACCGGTAATACGGCTTTTCTCAGCTTCCAGCATATCATAGTTAAAATCTGTTCCTTGCTTCAGCAGTGTGTTATGTTGTTCAGCCTTAACTATTGCTAATGCAGCACTATCGTCAACGTCAAGGTTCACTTTGTTGATGAGATAGTTGGTGCCTGTTTCTACTTTGTAGGTAACGTATGCCTTCTTGCCTTTGTAAACCGTAGTGTCTGATACTTTGGCATAGAAATAACCTTTGTTGAAAAGATAGGTGCGTATGTTGGTTGCAGATTTCTTTTTCAGCGTACTGTCGTATATAACAGGAGGCTCAACAGATTTTGTTTTGAGTTGGTAGTTTTTAGGGTCTTTCTCGTATTTGTCGTAACGCAGATTGTACCTGTACAGTTTAAATGGCATGTTGCCTATCATAGTATAGGTATTGGGTTTCTGTGCTACCAGCTTGCTGAGGTTTTCTTTCAGCTCACCTTTTTGTGTAACAGGTACTGTCGTTTTTAGCTTTATTTCATTGCTTCGCAGCAGGTATTTGCCCTTAGGTACATGCCTTGTAGCATCGCACCCAACCATAAAGACAGTGATAACACATACCCCTATCGCCAAAATGGTGTTTACAAATCTTCTGCAATGCATATATCAGGTTGGGACAATTAATTAGTTTTGCCGGGTATGTTATCCAAGGCACAAAATAAATATATTCGGTCATTATCGCAGCAAAAATATAGGATTGAGCACGGCGTTTATGTGGTAGAAGGCGATAAAATAGCCCGTGAATGGCTTGCTGAGAGCCGTAGGATACAGTATATAGTGGCCACAGACCAATGGCTGCAAGACAATGTTAAACTTACGGCCAAGCATAAAGATGCTATTGTTGCAATGGTGTCTGAGGCGGAATTGCAGACTATTTCGCAATTGCAAAAGGCTAATGAGGTATTGCTGGTAGTGTATAGAGATAATGATAATGCGACATTTCCTGCGGGTGAATGGTGTATTGCATTGGATACCTTGCAAGACCCGGGCAATATGGGTACCATTATACGCATTGCAGATTGGTTTGGTATCGGACATGTGATAGCAACACCTGATAGTGTAGATTTTTACAACCCTAAAGTAATACAGGCTGCTATGGGTGGGCATCTGCGTGTACAGTTGCACAGTGCCGATATATTACAGTTTATTGCACAATCTGATATGCCTGTATATGCAGCAGCATTGGATGGTGATAATATTTATAACCTGAAAGATGTAACGCCGGGCATATTGGTAATAGGTAATGAATCTAAAGGAATATCTGCGGCTGTAATGCAACAAGCAACAAAGAAAATAACCATACCGCGTATAGGCGGGGCAGAGTCGCTGAACGCTGCTGTGAGTGCAGGTATTATCTGTGCCTTGTTAATAAAGACTTAAATTGATTTTCAATAGCTTATAATCCATAGTTTTGGCATAGCTGTTGGATTGGCAATAGTATCAATCTAATCAATCTCTTATGAAAAAAGTATTATTTACATTAATTCTGGTAGCAGTAACAGTTGCCAACCTGATGGCACAACCAAGGCGCAGTATCGTAAAAGTAAGAATGAGCGATAACAGCCGTATTGCAGTATCTATCGATGACAGGTATTACGACAAACAAGGTACATCTATTACTATAGGTGATTTACCCGCAGGCCGTCACTACATTAAGATATATAGATATACCCCTTATGCAACCGGCAGAGGTGGCAAGGCAAGGGTTGTATATAGCGCAGGTATGCGTTTGTCTGAAGGTACCATAACAGAGTTGACCTATGATGTACGTAGGAATGACGTATATGCAACTACAGAGTTTATAGACGATAGCTACGATAACCGTAACGACCGTTGGGATGACCGCAGGGACGATTGGAGAGATGATCGCAGAGACGATCGTTGGGACGACCGCAGGGATGACCGTGATGATGTGTATGGTAACAATGGTAGATATAATCGTGTATGGACACAACAGGATATGAGCGACCTGAAAAGGCGTGTTGATGACCGCATAGGCGACAGCGATAAGCAAAAACTGGTAGAAGGTGTATTGAAAGACAGGCGCTATACCACAGAGCAAATGCGCAGTATGCTGTCATGGTTCAGCTTTGAAAGTACAAAAGTAGCAGTAGCGAAATGGGGATATGATAATGTGAGCGACAAGCAAAACTACTGGAAGCTGGAAAGTGAGTTTACATTTACCAGCAGCAAGGAAGAATTCAATAACTACATTAACGGACGGAGGTAACAACCTCCGTTTCTTTTTTGTGCAAGCCGTACACTTTGTTGAAAACCTTGCCTGTAATGATACCTGCAAACACACCAAGTATACCACCGCACAGTACATCCAACGGGAAGTGGACACCTACATATACCTGTGCATAGGCAACGCTTGCTGCCCAAAGTAAAGATGCCGACCATATCCATTTGCCATGTCGCTGCCACGTTATAGAACCGAATACTGCTAAAGCAAAGTGATTGGCTGAATGTGACGAAGGAAAACTATAACCACTGCCACATGGCACTAATAAGTGTACGTATTGCTGTAAATACGGATTGTTGCATGGACGCAAACGATGTACGTATGGTTTTATCAGCGATGCACTCAACTGGTCGGCAATGGCAAATGTAAGCAGGAAGAAAACACACCACATCAATCCTTTTTTGCCAAAGTTGATAGTCATAAACAAGAGTAGGAAGAGATAGAGCGGTGCCCATGTCCACTGATTGCGCAGATAGGGTACAATGGCATCGAGCACATCGTTTTGCCACACGGTATTGAGGTAATACCATGCTGCGTAGTCCCATTTTATCAGTGTCTCTATCAGTTTTTGCAAAGCCTGTTTATTTCTTGAATACCATTATTAAACGTGGCGACTCCGAAGCGTTAAATGCTTGCAGGTTATAATCTCCGAAAGTGGCTGTTAAAGATAAGCCTGCTGTTTCAAACATCTTTACAAAGTCTGCCAATTCAAATGCTGCAACACTCTCAGTATAGTGGCGTGGTTTATTATCGCCATCCAGAAAGCGGATGTCTTTTATAAAGTGTTTACGTTCCAGCCTGCGATTGATGTTGAAGGTATAGCTGCCACGTATAATGGTATCTTCGGGTACCAATGTGTTGGCTATCTTGATGGCATTCATATAATCAATTACCAACGTGCCACCTTTTTTCAAAGAACGGGCAAATGACTTGGCAGCCAGAAGATGGTCTCTGTCGTGTGCAAAGTAGCCGAAGCTGGTAAAGAAATTGAAAGCGTAATCGAAGTAGTTGATAAATGCAGGCATGCGCATATCGTGTACAAAGAAGTGCAGATTATCTGCCTCAAACTCCTTAGCTATTTCTATGCTGTGCAGCGAAAGGTCGAAACCACTAACCTCGAAACCATGCCCTGCCAACTGACGGGAATAGCGTCCGTCTCCACAGGCAATATCCAACATTTTACAGCCTTTTGCAGGTTGCAGATAAGAGAGCAGTTTTTCAATAAAAGCCTGAGCCTCGGGTTCGTCCCGATGCTTGTAAAGTATTTTATAGTAAGGTGAGCCAAACCAGGTTTCGAACCAGTCTTTCTTTTCCATAGATATGTGCGCAGATGCAAAGGTAATATCAAAACCCCATGATGTACTTGTATGGTGATATTTGTTATAAGTGTTAACAGTTGAGCCATTTGGCAATTAATACTACCTTTGCAGCCTCTTATTAAGAACAGATGAAAAGTACGTTACGTCATTTATTGGTTAAAAACCGCCTGTTGCTGGCTGTATTGCTGATAGGTTTGGGTATATGGTTGGGTGTTGCCGTTACATGGTGGATAGGTTGGATACCGTTCCTGATAGCTATATTGGTTGTTACGGCGCACTTCCTGATAGGGCCTATGACGCTGATACAGAAATATGTTGAAGACGGTGATATGGAAGGTGCACAGAAACTGCTGGAAAGCGTAAAATATCCTAACCTGCTGTATAAGCCTGTACGCTCTTCTTACTATATGCTGCGTGCCAACTTCAGCACTATGGGCGATGATCTGGACAAGGCGGAAGCTGACCTGAAAAAAGGACTTGCGGCTGGTATGCCTGAGAAAGAATATGAAGGCACTGCCTACCTGCAGTTGGGTAGCATTGCTTACAAAAAAGGCAATAAGAAAGAGGCAATGGAAAACATGCGAAAAGCTATAAAAGTAGGCCTGCCTGATGAGGATAGTAAAGCAACTGCCTACCTGCAATTGAGCAGCCTGTTGTTAGAGCGTCGCGACTTTAAGAGTGCTAAAATGTACTTTGCAAAAGCCAAAGCATGTAAGGCTACTAATGAGCAGATTGTAAGCCAAGTAAAAGAGATGGCTAAATACATGGCTCGCATACCGGGATAATGTATTATCAAGATACTAAAGCGAAGCGTCGGTAATGAACCGGCGCTTTTTTATATGTTGGAGAGCCTGCTAATAATGACTATACAGATGACTACAGCAAGCAATAATTGATAGCCCCACCAAAGTGCATTGTTTTTTACGATAAGCGTCAGCAGAAAATCGGCAAGCACTATAAAGCCTGCGAATACAAGTATTACCAGACTAAAAAAGAAATACCAGAATATAAAGCGGGAATCAAAATCTGCTACTAACAATACGAAGTACGTCAGCACCAAAAATATGGCTGATATACGCAGTGGGGTGAATGCAGGCTTTTCATTCATTATGGTAAATATAGGTCAAAACAGCTTTCAATTATTTTATCTGTTACCGAAGGATAATTGTCTTAACGGCGTCTAACCATATACAAGCTTGTAAAACATATGTTGAAACGTACACTTCTGGGTGCATTGGTAGTAGGCCTTATATCGTCTGCATCTGCACAGTATACTACACTACACATTCCTGATACCTTATCAGGCACTACGTTTAATCTCACTATCAAAGACAGTTTTACGCAACTGCGCTCGGGCAACCAAACCATCACAGGGGGTATTAACGGTAATATCTGGGGGCCGACACTCTTTATTAATAAAGGCGATGTGGTACACATGAATGTAACCAACAAGCTGAATGACAGTACTACTATACACTGGCATGGTATGCACCTGCCTGCAGTAATGGATGGTGGCCCGCATCAGATAATACCGCCCGGTACACTCTGGCAACCTTACTGGACGGTTACTAACCTTGCAGGTACGTATTGGTATCACCCGCACCTGCACGAGATGACGTTGGAGCATCTTACCAAAGGCATAGGTGGCTTCATCATAGTAAGAGATACTGCCGAGGCTAAACTGGCATTGCCACGCACCTATGGTGTAGATGATATCCCGTTAGTGCTTACCAGCCGTAAATACGATGGCAGTAATCAGTTTGTATCGCAGAACACGGCGTATGGAGATTACATGCTGGTAAATGGTACACCAAATCCGGAGATAAACCTGCCAAAACAATATGTACGCCTGCGTATACTGAATGCAGAGATAGAAAGAGGTTACAATCTGGGCTTCAGCGATAACAGAACATTCTACATCATAGCCAACGATGGTGGTTTGCTGAATGCTCCGGTATCTGCTACCAGGGTAAAACTAATGGTAGGCGAGCGTGTTGAAATAATGGTAGACCTGAGCAATGTAACAAGCAGCATAGACCTGAAAGCATACAATGCCGGTCAGGCATTTGGCTTCCCGGGTGGAGAACCAAATACTACAGGACAGTTTGGTAGCCTGCTGAACAATGTAGACTTTAATATCCTGCACATAAATGCAGTAGCGGCAACAACAAATCCTATTACAGCGGTACCTACAGTACTGGCTAATAATACCTACTGGACTGCTAATGATGCTACCATAACACGCAGCATTAATATTACAGATGGTAATCCCGGCCCGGGCAATAAACCTTTTGCATTTGATAGTACTCCCTTTGTATTGAATACCATCAACAAGACGGTAAATATCAATAGCATTGAAAAGTGGACAGTGACAAACAATAATGTATTCGGGCACACATTCCATATACACGATGTACAGTTTAAAATAGTAGCCCGCAATGGCAGTGCATCGGCAGTAGGAGCGCACGAAAGTGGCTGGAAAGATGTTATGTATGTACCCGTAAACGAAAATGTGAGCTTTGTAGCTAAGTTTGATGACTATGCAGATTTGCAACATCCGTTTATGTATCACTGTCACTTTGCAATACATGAGGATGATGGTATGATGGGACAATTTGTAGTAAGTCCGTTTGGTGCAGGTATAGATAATGTAAGCCTTACAAAAGACTTTACACTATTCCCTAACCCAGCCACTAACAAGCTGTATTTCCGTTTTGCCAATACAGGTGCAGATGCTTATTATGTAGCCATTGCAACTGTGCAGGGTCGCACGGTTATGATGCTGCCACACCCGCAATTGCAGGATGGTGTAGATATTTCAAGGCTGGCAAGTGGTACTTATATTGTACAGGTAACAGATATGCAAACAAAGACAGTAACCACACAACGCTTCGTAAAACAATAGTGGTATGAGAGCCTTTTATTTGTTGCTGTGCTGCTTGTGCCTGCAATTGACTTGTGTTGCAAAAGGTATCGATAAACCGGTCTCGGCATTGGGTAAAGAGATAAAAGATTTTTCGCTGCGCAATGTAGACGGTAAGCTGCTGTCTATGAACGGCTATAAAGGAGCAAAAGGCTTTATCATTGTATTTACCTGCAATCACTGTCCGTTTGCAAAGCTGTATACCGAACGCCTGAATAAACTACATGCCAAGTATAGCAAGCAAGGGGTGTATCTGCTCGCCATCAACCCGATGGATACATTGGTGTATGAGGAAGAGGGGATAGCCAATATGCGCAAGTGGGCAAAGGGGCAACATTTTATGTTTCCGTACTTGCAGGATGGTACACAACAGGTAGCAAAATCTTTTAACGCCTACCACACACCGCAGGCATATGTTGTATGGAAGGAACAGGGCAAGTGGATAGTAAAGTATAGCGGCGCAATAGACGATAACGGGCAACATGCAGATAAGGCAATACCCTACACAGACAACGCTGTAGCAGCCTTGCTAAAGGGTACAGCACCACCACAACAGGAAACAATATCACTCGGTTGCAAAATCAACTACAGATAAAACTTAAAAAGCCACCCTTGCAGGTGGCTTTATTTTTTATTTATGTTTCTTCTCTATCTCGCAATGATGGCTTAGTTTTTTCAGATTGTCTAGTATGTCTTTGTACAGATCTTTGTTATCATCCGCACTTATTATTAATGTGCCGTTGGTAAGTTTTGCACCCAGTATATCGCTCTCTTTGATGCCGTCCGTAATGGCAGAAAGATTGATGCTGGTAATGGCAGTGAATACGGTACTGTCTGTAACGGTTATGTTTTCCTGTTCTGTCTTCAGTTCCAGTGCTTCATCCACCGTTATCTTTACCGGTATTGTCAACGCATCTTTTGTAATAGTGCCTTGCAGTTGCAGGGCGGGGTTGCTGCCGTTTTTCTCCAGTTCTATCTTCAGTTCTATCTCGCTATAGGTGCCGTTTGGTATGGTGTAGTTGCCAAAGCCTGCTGCCAGTAGTGCCATCAAATCTACCTGTGTGTTGAGGGTAGTTTTGTATTCAGTTTCTACACCGTCTTTCTTCGATTCAAATTTTACCAATACAGGGTTTGCAATGCCGCCTGTCCAGTTGATGCTCATACCTGCGGTAGTTTTCAATGCTACACTTGCGCTGCGGTTTACAGTGATGAGCTGATAACCCATTTGCGACTCTTTGGATGCAGTATTGCCACCGCCATTGTTGTTGCCACCATTGTTAGTACCATTGGTATTGTTGGTTGTAGTACCCGATGTAGTGGTAGTAGTACCTGCGGGAATCACATCATTGCTTTTGCTGCAAGATGCCATTGTAGTCGTAATAATTGCCGAAGCGAGGAGAACTTTTTTCATAACAAAACTATTTAAAAAGTGAATTGCTCATGTAAAAGTGTAACTCCTTATTAATAATAAGAAACGATATATGCCCTATACGACAAACAGGCATGTGAAAACGGAAATAGTAATGATGAAACGGATATACGGCTACCGAAACGGATGGATTTTTTTGCCTTAGTTTGTAAGCACTTACAACATAGACATGGTTACTGTCTCAATGTCTCTGTAGGCGTTTTTATCTCCGCCAAGTCTTGCTGCAACACGGATGCCGTTGATGGCATTGCTGATAAAACGGGCAAGTGCAAGTGGAGTATGCGTAGTATTGATATCGCCTGCATCCTGGCCACGCTTGATGAGGCGTGCCAGTGCTTTTTGTACATCCTGTATGTTTTCTTCTATTATGGCAGCTACCTCTGTATCATCGGGCGATAACTCGATACATGCATTCAGCATAAAACAACCTTTGCGCTCTTCATCATGCAGGCTTTCGTGAATGGTAACATCGAACATTTTTTTGATAGTGGCTTTTGCATCTGTAGATGCATCCAGTAGTTCTATCACTTTCGATGCCCATTTATCTCTGTATTGTTTCAGCGCGGCAATGTATAGCTGGCGTTTATCTCCGTAGGTATCGTACATACTGCTGCGGTTGATGCCCAGCTTATCTACAAGGTCTTGCATGCTGGTGGCATTGTATCCTTTGCCCCAGAACAGGTGTACTGCATTGTTCAGTACTTCATCTTCACAGAAAGCTTTGGTTCTTGCCATGTTGTTGAGAATAAACTAAGTAGCCTTGCTTGGTGCAAAGCTACTCAAGTTTTCGGAATGAATGTTCCATTTTAGGGGCAAAAAATTAACCGATGTTTTTCAGCATCACGCCACCATCTGCTGTATACTCTGCACCTGTAATGAAAGAAGCATCGTCTGATGCAAGGAAGGTAACCAGGTTGGCTATTTCGCTTGCTTTACCAAAACGTTTCAGCGGTACGCTGCTTTTTATAGCATCAGCAAATCCATTCAACACTTCTTCAGGCATACCTGTTTTGCTGAATATCGGCGTTTCTATCGGGCCGGGGTTCACTGTATTAACACGAATACCTCTTGGTGCCAGCTCTGTTGCTGCGGTGCGTGCTATAGAATTGAGTGCAGCCTTGCTGGATGCATATACCGTAGTGTTTGACATGCCCGTGTATGCATTAACAGAAGACAGGAAGATGATATTACCACCTTCATTGATAATCGGCAGGAACTTGGTGAATGTAAATAGTGCGCCTTTGTAGTTGATGTTTACCACGTGGTCAAAATGTTCTTCGGTTATCTGGTCTACCGGTGCAAAGAAGCCTACACCTGCGTTGATGAACAATACATCTACACCACCGTGACTTGCTTTTACTTTAGCTACCAGTTCGTCAATATCGTTCAGGTTGCCTTGGTCAGATACATATCCTGTGGCATTGCTGCCCAGTGCAGCTATAGCCTCGTTTACCGCATCTTGCTTACGGCCTGTGATGATAACTTTTGCACCCTGTGCTATAAATGCCTGTGCTGTTGCAAAACCAATACCGCTGTTACCACCTGTAATCACGGCTACTTTGTTGTTAAGTTTTCCCATTGTTGTTTTATTTTGGAATGAATGTTCCACAAAGCTACGTATAGCGGAACGATTGTTCCAAATTGTAGCCGATAGTAAAACTTTATGCATGCATCTGTAAAAACAAGGGCAGGGGATAATGGTAGTCCCTTATATTTTCGTGCGCGAGGGGTATGCCCAAGCTGCCCAAGTATCTTACCATTTGGGCAAATGGGCAATGCTGCTCACGGTGCTCATATTGCTCAATCAAATGAGCGTTGTGAGCAAGATGAGCGTTCACGGTTGTTCACGGTGTTCATATATCTGTAGCGTGAACACGTGAACATGTTCGCACTTGTTCGCGGTGTTCGAGGATATTCGCGAACGAACAAAACGAACAATGTATTACAATGTTGTGTCAGACAGTCTTGTTCAGCTTGTTCAAGTTGTTCAGATACTTTAACATGTTGAACAGCGTGAACCAAAAGGTGTTTTTAGTATAATTTCAATAATAAGTACATTAGTATATGCAACAGGATAATATTAAATCTTATCACAGAAGTGTATTCTATTCTTTATGGTTGTATTTCCTGTTATTTTTTTGTGACACTATTATATATCAGGTAATAAAGCAGCAGATGTATTTAGTCCCTATGCTATTATTACTGATGATTGTATTTTTATTGATAGCAGTAATGATATGTACTAAACCTCTTTACTATGTATTGTTAAGCAGTGATAGATTAATCATCAAACATCATCTATTCAGTACTAACAGGGTGTTGTATTTGTCTGATATCAAAGAGATAGTATTTAAGAGAGTAAGAGGTGGGGTATTTTTTTATTGTATAGATAAGAATGATGTAAAGAGATTGTATATGTGTGATACTATTACAATGAATAAGTATCAGGAGTTGAAACAAGACTTATTGCAAAGAGGTGTAAGTGTGATTGATAAACTATGATTTAATAATCTGTTCGTTTGTTCGCGCTAAGGATATACGAACACCGCGAACAGGTGCGAACAAAATGTTCACGTGTTCACGCTACAGATATATATGAACACCGTGAACAACCGTGAACAAAAATACCTTGTTCATCGTGTTCAACTTGTTCAAATGGTTGAACAGATTGAACAAACTGAACATCTTCTTTGCTCATCTTGCTCACGCGTTCAAATAGATGAAGACCGTGAGCATCGTGAGCAGTTTTGCCCATTTGCCCAAGTTATCTGGATAATGAGCATTTGGGTGAGTTGGACAATAAACAACAAAGCCACCCCGAAGGATGGCTTTTTATATGGCGGTTAATTACTGTTGTTTGTTTTCGCCTAGCTTGCGGAATTTTTCTCGGTTCTCTTCCTCGCGTTTTTCTTCTGCCATCTGTTCCTTGTCGTATGCACGGATGATGTGCTTTACAAGGCGGTGACGCACCACGTCTGCCTCATCCAGTTCTATATGCGCTATACCCTCAATGCCTTGCAGTATGCGCTTAGCTTTCATCAGGCCGCTCTTCTGGTTTTTCGGAAGGTCCACTTGCGATAAGTCGCCCGTGATGATGGCTTTTGCACTAGGCCCTATACGCGTCAGGAACATCTTCAATTGCAGGTCTGTCGTATTCTGTGCCTCATCCAGAATGATGAAGGAATTATCCAACGTACGGCCGCGCATATATGCCAGTGGTGCTATTTCTATTATACGGTTGGCCATATAGTAGTTCAGCTTATCGGCAGGTATCATATCGTCCAGCGCATCGTATAGCGGGCGCAGATACGGGTCTATCTTCTCCTTCAAATCACCGGGCAGGAAGCCGAGGTTTTCACCAGCCTCTACCGCAGGGCGTGTCAGGATGATTTTACGAACCGCTTTGTTTTTCAACGCACGTACAGCCAATGCTACTGCTGTGTAGGTTTTACCCGTACCCGCAGGGCCCATCGCAAATATGATGTCGTTCTTCTCGCTCACCTGCGCCATCAGTTTCTGGTTGGCAGTCTTGGCACGTATCACTTTGCCGTTAGGGCCAAAAACAAGTATATCGTTATTGGCTTCGTTTTCTACACTCAATGCAGGGCCTTCGCCGTTTTCGTCATCGCCCAGTATCTCTGCAAAGTAGTTTTCAGAAAGATGTCCGTTTCGCTCCAGGTATTTTACCAACTGGCCTATACGAGCCTGCGCATTAGATACTTCTGATGCCTGCCCCGATAGCTTTATCTGCGAGCCGCGAGAAAGGATTTTGAGCAGTGGAAACTTACGCTTAAGAATATCGAATTTGCTATTGTTAACGCCGAAAAATTCAATGGGGTTAACTGTGTCCAGATTAATAATCGCTTCAGTCAATGTGTTGTGGGTTTAAATCTATTAACGCCTGTAAGTTTACGCAAACCGCAGTGAAGCGGCTGTTAAGTAATTGTCAAATCCCGGTACTGCTTGTTATCCGAATGCCGCTGAGCGTTCTGCCATATATTACATCGCCGAAGGTTCAGCAACGCGCCGTCTCAAAGACCGCGTTACGGGCATTTTTCATGCTTGCTGCCATACGTGCCTGCCGGTAGGCCGCAGGTAGCAGCACACTGTTGTATAACATACACGAAGCATCGTCATTATCAGTAGTGCCTGTTGTGAAAATATATATTACTAACGGATAAAACAGATTTTCGGTGTCATGTGTTTATCAACCTTTGTGCATATCTTTTTTATTTACATTTCTGTGTTTTAGGTATCGTATAAATACCTTGCTGCTAAGCGTTAACTTTACGACGTTCAACAACGTATATGTATTTACTGAAAGATAAAGTAGTAGCCATTACAGGTGCTTCATCGGGCATTGGTAAGGCATTGGCTACAGATGCACTGAGCCGTGGTGCAAAAATTGCCATATGTGCCAGAAACGAAGCCAAGCTGAGAGAGGCTATTGGCATAGATAGCCCTAATGTATTGTATGTAGCGGCTGATGTAAGTAAAGAGGCTGATTGTCAACGATTTGTAGAAGCTACTTTGCAAAAATGGGGCAGGGTAGATGTGCTGATTAATAATGCGGGCATCAGTATGCGGGCATTGTTTGAGCATGCAGACCTGCAAGTGATCCGCGAGCTGATGGATATCAACTTTTGGGGTACGGTCTATTGCAGCAAGTTTGCGGTAAAGTCTATCAGGGAAAACAAGGGTGCTATAGTTGGTGTTTCATCTATTGCAGGCTTTCGTGGTTTGCCTGCCCGTACAGGGTATTCTGCATCCAAGTTTGCTATGCAAGGTTTTCTGGAGGCTTTGCGTACAGAGCTGTTGCATACAGGGGCGCATGTCATGTGGGTATCTCCGGGCTTTACAGCCAGCAACATACGCAACGTAGCACGTAGTGCCGATGGCAGCGCACAGGGAGAAACACCACTGGATGAAGGCAAGCTGATGTCTGCAGAGCAATGCGCAGCCATTATACTGGATGGGGTAGAGAAGCGCAAACGTACGATTGTAATGACAGGACAGGGTAAATTGACAGTGTGGCTCAATAAGTTATTACCAGGGTTGGCAGATAAGCTTGTTTTTAATCATTTTTTAACCGAACCTAACTCACCATTAAAAGGTTATTAATTGTCTGTATAAGTGACCAATGTTACACGTTCGGTGTTGGTATTTGTCTTAAATTTATAGAACATTTAATATTGATTATTATCTATACGTTATGAAAAAAATCCTAAATTTTACCCTAGTATGTTTATCTGTACTTGCAGGCAGTGATGCGTCTGCTCAAGAGTACATGCTTTATGGCAGCCCGCCTGTTGTAAAAGCTTATGGCAAAGAATTGCAGTATGCATGGGCAGGAGGGCTTAATAACCCGCAGCCGTGCCTTGCAGACTTAAATGGCGATGGCGTTAATGACTTGGTGATATATGATAAGAGCAGGTATGGCACTATCAAAACATTCATCAACCAAAGCTCTATCCCCGGCAACCCTAAGTACGTATATGATGGTAACTATCAGAAAAACTTCCCCGATGTTTTTGAGTATCTGAAACTGGAGGATTATAACAGAGATGGTATCAAAGACCTTTTCAATTTCGGTAACGACGGTGTAAGTGTATACAAAGGCTATTACAAAGGCTCAGGTTCACAAAAATCACTCGCATTCAAATACTACAGAGAGCTGCGCTACGATACTAAAGGCAATGGCTCTGTTAACGTGTATGTAGGACGCGGAGATTTACCTGCTATAACGGATGTAGATAAGGATGGTGATTTGGATATAGTGTCTTACGACCAATATGGTATGTTTATCGGCTATTACAAAAACTGTCAGAAAGAAAACGGGCTACCTGCCGATAGCATCAGAATTTGTTATTCTGATGAATGTTGGGGTAAGAGCCGTCAGTTGTATGAGCGTACATTAATATTGGGCGTTCAGTGCAGTCAGGCAGGTGTTACTTGTCAAAAAACTACCCACTCCGGCAATACAATATGCTTGTTGGATTATGATGGTGATGGCGATTATGATATGCTGAATGGTAATGTATCATTTCCCGATATACAGTTTTTGAGGAATGGTAAAGCAAATCTCAGCTATCCTAAAGATACTTTTGTATCACAGGATTCTGTATGGGGTAGTAATGGTAAGCAATTATACATGCCTGTTATGCCCGCAGCATTCTGGATAGATATAGACAACGATGGTAATAATGATCTGGTGTTCAGCCCTACGCTGGCAAATACAGAGAACTATAAGAGTCTGGTTTATTTCAGGAATCAGGGTACAAACTCTAATCCTAATTATCATTACGTAACCGATACCCTGATTATAGGCGATATGATAGACATGGGGCAGTATTCATACCCTGTAGTTTATGATTATAATAAAGATGGTAAGCCCGATATATTCATATCTTCAGAGGGTTTCTATCAAGCCTCTACCGGTAAGTTAAGGTCGAGAATCGCCTACTACGAAAATACATCTACAGCTACTACTAAGTCTTTTGAATTAATGGAGCCTGACTTCATGAACTATTGGGCAAACAATACAGTAGGCGGGAAGCTGGCATTTGGTGATCTGAATGGCGATGGCTTGGATGATATGCTGATAGGTATGAATGATGGGTCAATTCTTTTTTATAGAAACACTGCAGCATCTGCAAGTGTAAAGCCAGTGTATACAATTCCACCTGTTATGCTGAATGACCAGAGTGGTAAGCTGGATGTTGGCGACTATGCAACACCTGTTATATATGATATAGATGGTGATGGAAAGAATGATATCGTATCAGGTAATCAAGTAGGTAAATTGATATATTATAGAAATGGGGGAGGTTCGCCAACTCCTATGTTGGTTAAAGTTACAGAAGCTTTGGGTGGCATCAGGATTCAGGAAGAAGCAGGAAATATAGTTACTACATATACTACACCTTTCATAGGCCAGACAGACAACACCGGTAAACCATATTTGCTGATAGGTTCTACAACAGGTGTTCTTTATTGGTACGATGGTATAGGTAAGGGCATCAGCAATTACACAAGGCTTGATTCTATGTATTGTGATATCAACGTGAAAGACCGTGCAGCACCATGCGTTGCAGATATAGATGGCGATGGCCGTATGGAAATGCTGATTGGTAATGGCGGTGGTGGTGTGTTCTTGTACAAGCAGTACTTCAATACATCAATAGAAAATGCACTGTCTGTTAGCGGGCATGTTACGATATATCCAAACCCTGCCAACAATGTGCTTACTGTAACATGGGAAAAAGGTTACGCTAAAGATGGATTGACACTTTCTTTAGTTTCAGTAACGGGCCAAAAAGTAATAACTAAAGAGATTGCTGCAGGAGAAGAAAATACCCAAATAGATATCAGCAACTTGGCTCAAGGCATGTATTACTGTATAGTAAGTAGTGCAGGCGGGCAGTCAGCAGTTCCTGTTAGTGTAGTTAAGTAATAGAATAGTATCAGTACAATAAAAAACTCCCTGGTTATTTATCAGGGAGTTTTTAGCGTTAGTTACATGTACTAATACCTTGTTTCTAAGACTGTACGTATTATCAACATAGAAATTTCTCTTTGATATGCAGGATCTTTAGCCATTTTCACATCTTGCAGATTGGTAGCATAGCCATAATACACCATTACAGATGGTATGGAATTGCGTTTAAGAATGATTGCCTCGCTATCTTCTTTCTTTGATTTATTGCCGTTAATACGTTCTAATCCATCACTTATTCTATCTGCCAGCTTAACGCTGATACCCGAGTTTACAGCCTTGGTATTGTAATATAGCTTATTACCTCTTGTGGTAATGCTTTTGTCCTTATCCATATGTAAGGATATATAGTAGGCTTTGTAGCCGGCTTCGGGTTTGTATCCGCTGCGCTGCTCATGTGTTAGTGTCTGGTCTTTTTTGGTGCGGGTCATAACTGTTTCAATGTTATTTTCCTGTGCCAGTTTCTGTAGCGTTTCAGCCATCATCAATGTCAAATCGCTTTCTTTATCGCCTGCTTTACTTTTAGCTCCGGGGTCTTTACCTCCGTGCCCTGCATCAATTATCAATTTTATTTTCTGTCCATACACATCGGCAGAAAGAAATATAGTGCTGATGCACAATGCTACGGTAATCAGTTTTTTCATATTAGCAGTAATATTTTTCAGTATAAAAATACAGGTTCTTATTTGAAACGAAAGAAGCTGCCCATTACAGACAGCTTCAGGTACAGTATAAGTTGGATTACTTATTCCACAATGTCTTTTATAATTAGCATTGCCATCTCTTGTTGGATGCCTTTATCTTTAATCCTACGCAGGTCATGCTCGTTACTCATATACCCCGGCTCTATTAAAATTGCCGGTATTTCACTGTTTTTGATAACCATAGCTTTGCAGTTTTCATCTATTTGAGTTCCCATATCATTCAACCTGTTGAAGCTGCTTTGCAGTTTTTCTGCAATTAATCGGCTGGCAGCAGCATCTTTAGCCTTGCCGTTGTATTGAATTACTGCACCACGAGCGGTTTTAGTATTCTCTGAATTCATGTGAAATGAAATGTAAAGAGATTTTACCCCAGCCTCCGGTTTGAATGTATTGCGCTCATTCAGCGTTTTGTAGTCGTCGGCTGTGCGTATCATTACCACATCAATATTCTTCTTAGTAGCTTCGTCCTTCAAGGCGTTGGCAAACTGAAGACATAGGTCACTTTCTTTTTCTCCGGTAACAGCTCTGGCACCTGCATCATTGCCACCATGGGCAGCATCAATTATCAATTTTATTTTTTCTGCTTTTACACTTGCCGATAGGGCAAGCAGAGCCGTAAATACGAGTGCTATTTTCTTCATAATACAGGTGTTTGTATTGTAATATAACGAAAAGTGATGAGATTACGTTAGCGTTTTTTCTTGCCAAATTCTATGGTAGTACTACTGCCTTGTATCTTGCCGCCATTATCGTAGTTGATGGTGTTTGTTGCTTTTGTACTGCCACCAAGGTTATATTGCTGCGATTGTTGATTAAGCCTGCCACCTTCGCCATATTGTGTTGCAGATGGATTGGTGACGATGCCATTAGCCTTTAGTGATGACTTATTGATGCTATCACTTTGTGTTTGCACAGGTTGTTGAGACTCTTTCAGTAATTGTGCATTACTTTTCTTAGGTGCTATTACAGGCTTACCCGGATCGCGACTAAGGTCAACTTGAGCATGTAATTTGATAGGTAGTAAAAATAGAATGAATAATATGCTTCGTATCATGCTTTTATACTTGTCGGTAAAAAGCAAATATAAGAAAGATAAGAATTGCGCTTTTCTGATACATTGTGAAATAACTAAAGCCGCTCAACAGAGCGGCTTTGAAATATGGTTATAAGTACTAAGGCTATAAGACTTAGTCTATAGAGGCTGCTTATTTAGCAAGGAAATCTTTTACTTTATCCTTGTGCATCATTTGCTCTTTAAAAGTATACGCACCAGTTTTAGGGCTGCGTACAGCTTTAATAACTTTAGTATAGTTTTTAGCTTCCGCTGCCAGTTTCGGGTCTTTCTTTATCGCGGTTTTAGCTGCTTTTGCCATAACTCAATAATATTTAAATAAGATTATTTAATTTCTTTGTGAACAGTCACTTTCTTCAGTATATCGTTGTATTTCTTCAACTCTATACGCTCCGGAGTGTTCTTTTTGTTTTTAGTGGTAATATAACGGCTTGTGCCGGGCATACCGCTATTTTTATGCTCTGTGCATTCTAATATTACCTGAACGCGGTTTCCTTTTTTAGCCATTGCTTATGCGTTTATTACTTTACTTACTGTTAATTAGATTTTCTGACCTTGAGCGCGCAGTTCTTTAACAACAGTCAACAGACCGTTTTTGTTAATAGTGCGGATAGCATCTGTAGTCAATTTTAATGTAACCCAACGGTCTTCTTCAGCAAGGAAGAAACGCTTAGTCTGCAAGTTAGGCAGGAAGCGGCGCTTCGCCTTCTTGTTAGAAAAAGATATTTTGTGACCTGTTACGGGTTTTCTGCCTGTTACCTGACAAACGCGTGCCATTCTTTTTAATTTTAGGACTGCAAAGGTAATAAAAATCAAAACTAAAAAGACAAAATCGAAAAAATAATTTCAAAAAAATCTTCTTTTCTGTCCGGATAGCCTATCGTTAGGCTAATTGTGGCAATAATAGGTTATCCAAACTGTCTATTCCCGGCAGGTTTTCGCAAATAAAACCTTCTCCATACTTAACCCCGATACGCTTACCCAACAACAAAGAACGAGCCTCTACTGCATCCAAAAAGCCACCTTGGGCAATATAAGTTAGCGGTTCATCCGAATTCGGGTTGTGAAACTGGCTGTTATAGGCTTTAATAGCCTCCATTTTTACATCGTGGGTATCTGATACGTCTACAATGAAAGTAGGCTCTATAAACCTGTCCTGTATCATATGGTATACTCTTTTAGGCCTCCATGCAGTTTGTGTAACGCCATCCAGGGTAGTTTCTATCTTTCTGAGGCCAGCCAGAAAACACGCATCCGCAATCAGCTTGCCCGACTTCCCATGGTCCGGATGTCGGTCTTCCAGTGCGTTAGCTATTACTATGTCAGGCTGGTATTTGCGGATGTATTTAATTAGTTCCAGCTGGTGAGCCTCGTCATTTACCAGAAAGCCATCGCGCATGCCTAGGTTTTCACGCACTGCTATTCCCATTATTTTAGCAGCACTAGCCGCTTCCTGCAACCTTAGTTCAGGTGTACCACGTGTACCAAGCTCTCCTTTGGTCAGGTCTACGATACCTACTGCCTGTCCCATTCTGGCATGTTTTGCAAGTGTAGCACCTGCCCCCAGTTCCAAATCGTCGGGGTGTACTGCTATGGCTAAGATATGGAGTTTCAAAAGCGTATTGTTTTTACGGTTGCAAAGGTATCAATATGCCCGTAATTAAAGCTATTACGACAATTTATGTGCCTATCAGGTTTTGCGCCTGCTTTGCTGTATCAGCGCGTTCTGGCGTTGGTATTTGTATTTATAATAGTAATTAGCCTCTAGCTCTACTACTATATTCTCTATCTCTTTATCTCTGTCGTAAGGGTCATATTCCCTTTTCAGGCTATTATTAAACAAGAGCGCAACAGATTGCCACACAACAGCAGAGAAGCCACCTTTCAGCTCTTTGATAATACCATAACAGTTTTTGCCTGTTTGTCTGTTGATGAGTTTCACAAGTAGCTGACCTTGGGATATGGTCATGTTCTCTAATTCGCCTTTAAAGCGTCTATTCAGTTCTTTTTCTATCGATTTCAGGTATTCTTTACGTTTCTTCCTGTCATCTTCATATTTGGCCAGGTTCACATCCACATCCTTCAGCACTTCAGCAGCTATTATTGCGTAGGGATAAACTTTGTAAATATTGTACCTCAACCTATTGTAGGCTTCTCTTTGCTTAGCAAGATGCCGCGGTAATTTTCCCACCAAGTCAAAATCATCCAGAAAAACCATAGCAAACGTGTCCTTGCCAACTACTATACCACCCAATAAAATAGTATCATTACCTCTTGGCTGCGCATAGCTATGTTCTGCTTTAGCCAACAGGGTTAGAAGTATCAATATATAGACAACTACTTTGTGCATGGGTTATATGTAAATTTCCGCATTTCGCAGGTTATTTGCTACAGCCAATCCTTAAATATTTGAAAAAATAAGAACCATAGGCCGCTTATTGTCATTTTATCATCATGTTAGTGGTAACTTTGTAATTCGTTTATCAGTCCATCAGATGAAAAGAATTGTTGTAGCTATTGGTACATTATCAGTTTTATTTGCCGCTTGTCAGGAAAAACAGAAAACATTGACAACCAAAGAAATAAAAGCTAAAGCTGACTCAATAATTGCAACAAGGGTAGAGTACCTGAATAAGCAGGCCGCAGAAGATTTGGATCGCAGGTCTGCTATAGAAGTGAAGGCAAAAGCAGATTCTATAGTGGAAGCCTATAAGGCAGCACATCCCGAGCAAGTGGCTCAGCCTGTTCAAACAATGCAGCCAGACTCATCAACAATAAGATAATGACACCCCGGCATCCCGTTTTATATTTCGATGGTGTGTGCAATTTGTGCAATCAATCAGTGCAATGGGTTATAAGAAGGGATAAGAAAGCTGTGTTCAGGTTTGCACCATTACAATCGCAAGCAGGGCAATCGTTTCAACAGGCTCATTTTCTTCAAAATATTCCGGATAGTGTACTGCTTGAATATCAGGGGAAAGTTTATGTAAAATCGGGTGCAGTTTTAAAGCTGATGCAAATACTTGGTGGTGTATATAAACTATCAGTTGTAGGGTGGATGGTTCCCCGATTTGTAAGAGATGTTATATATGACTACATAGCCCGAAACAGATATAAATGGTACGGGAAAAGGGATAGTTGCATGGTGCCTACCGTAGAATTACAATCACGTTTTCTTGACTGATTTTTTAACCGATTTTTATCATTAATACCTGTTACATTTGGTGTTATGAAAACCTTGAAGATACTGTTGGCTTCTGTGCTGACACTCTTATCATTATACAGTGCAAAAGCACAAGACGTTTACTATACACAGTACGAAAGTTACGATTGGCGCAATGGCGACTATGCCATAGCAGGCAAGATAAACGGGGTGCAATACATATACCGCAGCAATAACAATGGCTATTATCTGGATGCATATGATGACAACATGCAGAAAGTGGCAACAGTAGTACTCGATTTCTTTTCAGGAAAAGTATATGACACGCGTTTTGTAGTGTCCGATAACAGGATGATTGTATTTTATCAGTCTGTAGAGTCTGGTAAAATAACCCAGTACGCAGCGTTGTTGGATGATAAGGGCATTCTGCAAAAACGACCAATAGTTATAGATGCATCGAAGCAACCTTTCTTCGGCAGTGCCAGAAACTATTTTAAAACAATAGTATCGGATGATAAGAAGAAGATTATGGTATATGAAACAACCGTAAAGGGAGCAACTATAAATATTGATGCAACTTGGTTGGATAATCAATTGACCGTATTAAGCAAATGCCATACTTCATATACATTAGATAACGATGCTGAAGTAGGAGAGGGGCTATTGCATAATGATGGTACTTTTTACTTGCCGGCATATACGCCTACAGGCGGCCGTAATTATGCCGATCAGCTGATGTTGTTGGTTTTGCCACAGGCAGAAAGAAAGTTTACTGCCAAAGAATTGCCTTTGAGCATGAAGTACGCTGCAGGAACATATATGAAGCTGGATGTGAACAATGATAAAATATACATTGCAGGTTTTTATGCAGATAAAAAGAATAGCCTTTACGAGGGGGTATTATACTCTTACTACAACATAAAAACAGGTAGTTATGAGCCGCTGAAGTTGATGCCATTTGGCGATAATGTAACGGAAGAGGCAAAGAAAAAGAAGGCTTACAGCGATTTTATGGTGCGCAACCTGATAGTAAAAAATGATGGCGGCTTTGTGTTGATAGCGGAAGACTATTTTGTCAGCACCAGAAATAGCTATTCTCCGGGTATGGGGTATTATTCATTCTATTATCCTACAATGGGGGCATCTGTTCGGGAGTATAACTATAGAGACATCATGGTGATGTCTTACGACGGAGAGGGTAACAGGCAGTGGCGCTCATTTATACGCAAAGACCAATATTCTCAGGAAGATGGTGGTATGTTCTCTTCTTTTGCTATGATGAACACAGGCGGTGCATTAGGTTTTCTGTTTAATGATTTCAATTCTTCACGTTCAAGAGTGCAACTAGCAAGTGTAGAGGGGGATGGTAAAGTATTGATGCAGGCATTAACTACTAATCAAGGAAATGATGATGCAGACTGGATGCCAAGACAAGCTAAACAGGTGGCTGCCAGAGAAATTATTATTCCTTGTTTAAGGAAAAGGCAAATCTGCTTTGCCAAAGTTGTATTTTAGCCCAAAATAAGCTGAGTGCTATCATTGGTTCGCAATAACAGCCCGTACACTGTTATTATATTATTGATTATTACATTACTGGTAAAGCTGCAGGCATTGGGGCATCCCATAGCTCCTTTTGTGCCCGAGCATCACATCTTTTTTCAAACCATAGTCGATATATTAAACGTAGTGTTGAGGGGCAATGCTTTTGCCTATACATTGCTAGCAGCGGTCATGATATTTGCACAGGCCTTGTATCTGAACAGCATATTTGTAAACAGAAGGCTTGCAGGTAAACCAACCTACACTACTGCATTTATTTACATAGTTCTTACTTCCATATTACCCGAGTTTACCTATTTCAGTGAGATACTAATGCTGAATTGGTGTATAATAGGCGGACTGGACTCGTTACTAGGCTTTCATCAGACCAATAAGCCGCGCATGCATGTATTTAATACAGGGTTTATTTTTAGCATTGCGGCTTTATTACATTTCCAAAGTGCAGGCTACTTTTTGCTGATATTTGTTGCACTGCTGCTGTTGAGGACATTTAATCCGGGAGAGTGGGCGGTAGCTATTATCGGATATCTAACTCCTGTATACCTGTATTCGGGTACACTGTTTTTGTTCGATAAGTTGGATACAATTCAATATCTGCCGCAGATAGGCTTGTCATTGCCGCGTCATATTAAAGACCCGCTCTATGTATTTGGAACCATTACCGGTATTTTGGTGCTGTTTGTAATGGGGGTTTACGGGCTGCAAGACTGGATTCATAAGGGTGGTGTGTATACTCGCCGTATGTGGACAACAATAGCATTTACCTTTTTCGTATCGATATTAGTAGCTATAGGTACAGATATATCGGAAAAAAGTATATGGTTGGTGTTGGTGCCAGCTATAAGTGTAATAGTAACGCCTGCATTGATGGTGGAAAAAACTAAATGGTTTAGTAATTTTGCGTTTTATTTTTCTCTGCTGCTATTGGTGTTTTGCCAATTGGTCGTCAACTAACTAAAAATATTAACTACAGATAATGAAATTCGGAATTGTTGTTTTCCCGGGCTCTAACTGCGATAGGGATATGATGCACGCTTTGCAAGACGATTTGAAACAGGAAGTTGTTATGCTTTGGCATAAAGACAACGACCTCAGCGCCTTTAGTACAGAAGACTGTATCGTATTGCCGGGAGGATTCTCTTATGGTGACTATCTGCGTTGCGGTGCGCTTGCTCGTTTCAGTCCGCTGATGGAAGAAATAATCAAGTTTGCGAACAAGGGTGGTAAAGTATTAGGCGTATGTAATGGTTTCCAGATTCTGTGTGAATCAGGTCTGTTGCCAGGCGGTCTGTTACTGAACGATCATCAGAAGTTTACCTGTAAAAACGTATATATCAAGTCTGAAGGTGACGCAACTTTTGTGGGTAAGAATGCAGGCACTAAAGCGCTGAAAATACCTGTAGCACATGGTGAAGGTAGATATGTGGCAGATGCTGCTACTATTGAAAAGCTGACAGCCAACAATCAGATTGTATTCCGCTATTGCAATGAAAATGGAGAAGTACATATGGATTCAAACCCTAATGGTACTACAAACAATATTGCAGGTATCTGTAACGAAGGTCGTAACGTGTTCGGTATGATGCCGCACCCTGAACGCGCTTGTAGCGAAGACTTACATAATATTGACGGTAGGGCTATTCTGGAGGCTTTTGCCAAAATGAATTAACATAAAGTTTCCTTAATGTAACAAATGTTACCAAACGAATTCAGCTAACTGAGTTTCTTTATTGGTAATGCACTATTTAACATGATGACTAAATTGAGGTATATACTTCTTATTGTCCTCAGTCTGTTTACAGTGTCTCCTGTATTTGCTCAAATGATAGAAGACCCTACTACGTGGACGTACGAAGTGAAGAGTAAGGGGAATCATCAATATGAATTGATATTTCATTTGACGATAAAGAAAGAGTGGCATATATGGTCTATGACACCCGGTGGCGACGGGTTTCTGATACCGCCAACTTATAAGTTTGATAAGAATGCTAATGTGCAACTGGTAGGGAAAACAACAGAGGATGGCGTAAAAGTAACAACTGAGATGGAGGGAATTGATGGTAAGGTTACTTATTTGTCGGGTAAGGTAGATTATGTGCAGGTGGTAAATGTAAAAGGGGCTTGTAAAATAACAGGCAAACATGAGTATCAGGTTTGTAATGATAATACTTGCTTGCCACCTAAAACGCTACCATTCAGTTTCGAAATAAAAGAATAGTATAAAAATTAAATAACCCATGACAAGGCTACTCCGCTTTATTACAGTATTCATATTACTGGCCAATACCACTATCAGCCATGCTCAGATGCTGAAAGACCCTACAGTATGGACGGTGACTGCGAAAAAGAAGAGTGGGCATCAGTATGAGTTGATATTCCATCTGGAGGTAAAAGATAAGGATTGGCATGTATATGCTTTGAAAACTAGTACACCACTCGATGAGTCTTTGTTAGCTCCAAGTTTTACACCCACTAAGTCTACAAGGTATACTGTAAGTGGTAAACCTTTTGAGCGCGGTAAGCGTATTGATGAAGAAGTAGATGGTATAGGCACGTTACACTACTATCAAAGTGCAGATTATGTGCTACCTCTAACTGTAGATACAAACGGCGAAGTAAAAGGCAAATTCAAATACCAGACTTGCAATCACGAAACCTGCTTGTCGCCGAAGACAATACCATTCAGTGTTACCATAAATGACCCTGAATTGCCCAATGCAACAACAACTGCAGCTGCTCCTGATAGTAGTGCAACGACAGAAGATACCGCAAAAGCAGCAGTTGCCCAGGCAACACCTACGGAAACAAACACAACAGCAAAACCTGCTGAAACAGAAAAGCCAGCTGAAGAAAAATCTTTATTGTGGTTGTTCTTTGCTGCATTAGGTGGTGGTTTACTTGCAGTACTTACACCGTGTGTATATTCAATGATACCTATTACGGTTAGCTTCTTTACAAAAAGAAGCAAGAGCCGCGCAGAGGGTATACGCAATGCTATTTATTACTCGCTGTCTATCATTATCATCTTCACACTGCTTGGTGTCATTATATCTGCAACATTTGGTGCTAATGCATTAAACAATCTATCTACAAACTGGATAGCAAACCTTTTCTTCTTTGCCATCTTCATAATATTTGGTATTTCATTCCTTGGTGCATTTGAAATTACACTTCCATCATCATGGACAAGTAAGACGGACTCTAAAGCAGGCATGAGTAGCTTTGGTGGTATCTTCTTCATGGCATTGACGCTCGTAATTGTATCCTTTTCTTGTACGGGTCCAATAGTTGGTCCATTGTTGGTACTTACCAGTAAAGGTGGTTTAGTTGGTCCGGCAATAGGCATGTTTGGTTTCTCTGTAGGTCTGGCATTGCCATTCGCATTGTTTGCCATCTTCCCGGGTATGCTCAATAAAATGGCTACAGGTGGTGGTTGGATGAATCAGGTAAAAGTAACGCTTGGTTTCATTGAGCTGATGTTGGCTATGAAGTTCCTCTCTAATGCAGACCTTGCGCAAGGATGGCGCTTGCTGGATAGGGAAATATTCATTGCTATCTGGATAGTGCTTTCAGTTATGTTAGGCGTTTACCTGTTAGGCAAGCTGAAGCTTTCTCACGATGATGCACCGCCTAAAAATTTGTATGGACAGGAATATGTTGGTTTGGTAAGGTTGTTCCTTGCTATGACGATGTTCTCTTTTGCTGTATATCTGGTGCCCGGTATGTGGGGCGCTCCGCTGAATGGTATGAGCCAGTTTATACCACCGGTGGGTACGCAAGATTTTGTACTGAGCGCAGGTGGTGGCTCTGGTAGCAATCATAGTGGAGGCGAAAGTGCTGCAAATAGCGAAGTAGCTCCTAAAAAGTATGTAGAGGAAATGCGTATTTACGAACCGCCGGTAGTTAAAAATCTTGGACTGGTTACATACTTCGAATATGAAGAAGCAATAGAGGCCGCTAAGAAACTGAAGAAGCCTATCATGCTCGATTTTACAGGTATTAATTGTGTGAACTGTCGTAAAATGGAGGCACAGGTTTGGAGCAAACCAGAAGTTGCAAAAATTCTGAAGGAAGACTTTATAGTAGCATCTTTGTATTGCGACTACGATAAAACTGAACTACCTAAAGACAAGCAATATTTCTCGAAAATATTAGGTTCTGATGTAGTGACAGTAGGTGATAGGAATGAAGATTTACAGGCTTCTCAATTCGGTGCCAATTCACAGCCATTCTATTTTTATATTGATGAAGATGGCAATAAGCTTGCAGAAGAAGGATATGGTTATAATCCGGACGTACAGAAGTTTATAAAACATCTGGAAAAAGTAAAAGAGAAATATAAAAACAAAACTAAATAGTGAAATGAAGGGATGCTAACACATCCCTTCGTCTTTTAAGCTTTTAGGATAAAAACCTAACGCGTATGATAAAACAAATTACCGTATCGGTACTGCCACACGAAGCCGCAGAAGGGAGTATCAATCGTTATATAATGGAGGAGGCCGGTGTCGACAAGCAGTCGATAACGGGTTATCACATCATTAAAAAATCCATTGATGCTAGGGGGAGGCAGCCACGAGTTATTTTGCAATTGCAGGTATTCATCAATGAGGTTGTGCAGCCAATAGCTTCGTTTGACCCTGAGCTGCAAAATATTTCCAACAAGCCACATATTGTAATTGTAGGTGCAGGTCCGGCAGGCATTTTTGCCGCCATCAGAGCTATTAACCTCGGGTTCAAACCAATTGTTTTAGAGAGAGGGAAAGACGTTAGAAGCAGAAGAAGAGACTTGGCTGCGATGAATAAAGAAGGTATCGTGAACCCTGAATCAAACTATTGTTTTGGTGAGGGTGGTGCGGGTACCTATAGCGATGGTAAACTGTATACACGTAGTACAAAGCGTGGAAATGTGAAAAGGATACTGCAACTATTTCATCATTTTGGTGCAGACGATAGTATTCTATACGAAGCGCATCCTCATATCGGAACTAATAAACTGCCGCACATTATTACTGCCATGCGAGAGGCAATTATTGAGTGTGGGGGAGAGGTATTGTTTGGTCAGAAGTTAACAGATATTGTTCTTGACAGAGAGCATATTAAAGCTGTAAAAACAGCAGACGGTACTCTAATAGAGACTAAGATTGTAATACTCGCTACAGGCCATTCAGCGCGCGATATTTTTACATTGCTCCACAATAAGGGGATTGAAGTAGAAGCTAAACCTTTTGCACTGGGGGTTCGTGTTGAGCATCCGCAGTTGATAATAGATCAGGCGCAATACCATTGCAAAGTGCGAGATGAGCATTTACCTGCCGCCAGTTATAGTGTAGTTGCGCAAGAGTATGGTCGTGGCGTGTTTTCGTTTTGTATGTGTCCGGGAGGCATTATTGCGCCTGCAGCTACAGATCATGGCGAGGTAGTAGTAAACGGATGGTCGCCATCGAAACGAAACAACCCGTATGCCAATTCAGGTACTGTAGTTGCAGTAGATGAAAAAGACTATGCAAAGTATGGCTTTACGGGGCCGTTGGCGGGTATGTATTATCAACAAATGGTAGAACGCAAGGCATATGAAGTAGGTGGTGGCAAATTGGTGGCTCCTGCACAGCGCATGGGCGATTTTACAGAGAATAGAGTATCGTCTACATTGCCTGATTGTTCTTATTTACCTGGTGTGCATAGCGCCGGTATAAAAGATGTGTTGCCTGTAGAAGTAAACGAAGCACTGAGGAAAGCAGTAGTAGATTTTGGTAAGAAGATGAGAGGCTATTTTACCAATGAAGCAGTTCTTGTTGCTACAGAGTCAAGAACAAGTTCGCCGGTGCGAATACCGCGAGATAAGGAGACCTTGCAGCATACACAGATAAAAGGCTTGTTTCCATGTGCAGAAGGGGCCGGTTATGCGGGTGGTATAGTAAGTGCGGCTATAGATGGAGAGCGCTGTCTAGAGTCTGCTGTAGCGTTGTATGGCAGTACCTTGTAGAATAATTTCTTTTCAATCCTGTTTGTAGTATTAATTCGTTGGGTGTAGTGTATGGAATATATAGATTGCACTCGATTGCAGTTACTACTGTATTTTATGAGGATTGATGAATAAACAAACAAGCCCCGATTCTTCGGGGCTTTTGCTATTATATAGTATTGTTGTTATTAATGTTGCACAGGCGTGTTGTGTGGTACCAGCTGTATGGTCATGCCCGGAGTAAGCCCGATACAGATATCTATATTGCTGAATTTGAAAGAGCCCAGCTTTAGTTTATCTCTGTATTCATCGGTAGTTACCAGCATTTTGACAATCGTACCAAGCAATGCTTTGTCTTTATGCGTTTCAAGTATTTCTTTTCTGCGCTCCGGAGATACATCTTCCGATTTCATGAAGTGGAATGTAATATCAGGTGGTAGGCCCATCGTTACAGATATCCCGGTAGTTTTAAATCCAATCTCTTCAATGATAGGAGTCAGCCCGATTAATTCGTTAGCCGTATTAATTGTTTTTTCTTTCGCACCTTCACTGATACTGCCGATTTTCTCAGTTAGTTTATCAAGGCTCAGGCTGTCTGCAACAGCATCTTTTGCTTCGTTTACTTTCTCTGTCAGGTTATTCAAAAAGTCTTTCATGAGGCTGATGTTTACTGATAGCAAATTACAAAAAAATAAAGCTACCCGAGTGGGGTAGCTTTATTCATAAAAGAAGAATATAGATTAAGCTATTTCAACTTCAGCACCAGCTTCAGCCAGTTTAGCTTTCAGATCTTCAGCTTCAGCTTTGCTAACGCCTTCTTTAACAGCTTTAGGAGCACCGTCTACCAGTTCTTTAGCTTCTTTCAGACCCAGACCAGTCAGATCTTTAACAGCTTTAACAACGTTCAGTTTGTTAGCACCTGCAGATTTCAGGATAACATCGAAAGATGTTTTCTCTGCTGCTGCTGCGCCACCGCCGTCGCCACCTGCTGCAACTACAACTGCTGCTGCTGCTGGTTCGATACCGTAGTCTGCTTTCAATACGTCAGCCAGTTCCTGTACTTCTTTAACAGTCAGGTTAACTAATGATTCGGCTAATGCTTTAATGTCTGCCATTTTATTATCTTTTTAAATTGTTTTACAAATTGTGTTTTATAATATAGCTTGGAAGCCAATGTTGTTGCGCCGTTTTATACCCGGCGAGGTAATTATTCTGCAGCAGGTGCGTCTGTTGCAGGAGCGTCAGCTGCCGGTGCTTCAGGAGCATCTGTAGCCGGAGCCTCAGGTGCAGCTTCTGCTGTAGGTGTAGAACCACCGTTTTCAGCATTGTGCAACAATGCAGCGATAACGCGTTTTGCAGGAGATTGCAGCAATCCGATAACTTCGCCGATAAGCTCGTTCTTCGTCTTGATGTTTGTCAGTGCAGTCAGCTGGTTGTCGCCAACGAAGATATCACCGTTGATGAATGCTGCTTTCAGCAATGGCTTTTCACCGTTGCTAGCCTTACGGAAAGAACTGATGATCAATGCTGGTTCTTTCGGACTTTCGCTGAACAGCAGGGCAGTTACGTTGTGCAGAGAATCCATGATGCCTGCATATTTTTCACTGTCCAGGCTTTCCAGAGCCTTACGGATGAGGGTGTTTTTAGCTACCGTCATTTCTACTTGCTTATCAAAGCAATGCCTGCGCAGCGTGCTAGTTTGGCTAGCATTCAGGCTTTCTGTATCTGTTATGTAGAAGTTGTTGTACTGAGAGAATTTCTCTTTCAATACTTCAATTACTTCTTGTTTTTGAGCTGGTGTCATTTCAAAATTTTTTTAAGGATAATAAATACCTTTTTCGTTCACGCTTAATTATGATACGCTTTTTGTATCGATTGCGATACCAGGACTCATTGTTGCAGCCATGCTGATGCCTTTCAGGTAAGTACCTTTAGCAGTAGCAGGTTTCATACGCACCAATGTATTAATCAGTTCCTGAGCGTTTTCGGCTATCTTCTTAGGTTCAAAAGATACACGGCCGATGGAAGCATGTATGATACCGGCTTTGTCTATTTTGAAAGCTATTTTACCACCTTTAACGTCATTTACAGCTGCAGCTACATCATTAGTAACTGTACCTGTTTTAGGGTTTGGCATCAGGTTACGAGGACCCAGTACTTTACCCAGTTTACCTATTTTAGGCATTACTGAAGGAGTAGCGATGATTACATCGATATCTGTCCAGCCACCTTCAATTTTTTGTACAAATTCGTCCAGACCTACAAAGTCAGCGCCGGCACCTTTTGCTTCAGCTTCTTTGTCAGGCGTACACAGAACCAATACGCGTTTTGTTTTACCTGTACCGTGTGGCAGGCTTACAGTACCGCGGATAGCTTGGTCTGCTTTCTTAGGATCAACACCCAGACGGATGTGAACGTCTACAGAGCTATCGAATTTTGTTGTATTGATACCCTTTACCAACGAAGCAGCTTCGTTCAGCGAGTATTCTTTGTTTTTATCAACTTTAGCTTCTACAGCTTTTCTTTTTTTAGTAATTTTTGCCATTGTTGCAATGATTTAAGTAAGGTGAAGCAATGGATTAATTTGCCCAAGGAGCAGTGCCATCAACATTAAGACCCATGCTACGTGCTGTACCGGCAACCATTTTCATAGCGCTTTCAAGCGTGAAGCAGTTCAGATCAGCCATTTTGTCTTTAGCGATTTCTTCTACTTGTGCCCAGGTTACTTTACCTACTTTGTTGCGGTTAGATTCTTTAGAACCTTTCTGAATCTTAGCCGCTTCCATCAATTGAACGGCAGCAGGAGGAGTTTTAATTACAAACTCGAAAGATTTGTCAGCAAAAACTGTCAGGAGAACAGGTAATACTTTACCCATTTTGTCTTGTGTGCGAGCATTGAATTGCTTGCAGAATTCCATAATGTTGACACCTTTAGAACCCAGTGCTGGACCGATTGGTGGTGCCGGATTGGCTTGGCCGCCTTTACATTGCAGCTTTACATAGCCAGTGATTTCTTTAGCCATTTACCTTTCTTTTTTGGTTTTAACGAATTACCGCCTTTTTCAGCGGCCTATTCTCCCAAATACCGTCATTATAAGAGCAATATCGAGAATTGGAGTGCAAAGGTAAGGCTAAGGTTTGAAAATTCAAAAATAAAAATACATTTTCTTTCATGTGTGCCGGCAGGTGCTATTTTAAAGTGTAGCGTACACCCAGAAAACCTCTGATGCCTTGAAGGGATGCATAGTTATAGCTTGGGTCGAAGGTATAGCCCTGCGGATTATCTATTGGGTCGTTTACTTTTTTATCAAATGGGTCGTGAGCACGTAGAATAGGGTATTTGGGTACAAAATTAAAAAGGTTCTTAACACCACCATATACCTCTATTGTTTTGCCAATCTTTTTAGTGAGCTGAATATTAGCTATACAAAACCAAGGGGAGTATTCCGGGCGAAAGTCGTTGGGTAGCAGTGGTAAGCGCATTGGCCCGTTCCACTTGCCTGTAAGGTCTATTGTATAACCGCGTGGTAGTGTATAGGTAAAGGCAAAATTGCCACTCCACTTGGGTGCTTGTATCTGAACGGTTTTAAATAATCCCGTGCCTGTGTCTTCCATCTGGTATACATTCATATAGGTAATGCCTGCCATCACGCGTAGCGGGAAGCTAAAGTTCCCTTCCAGATTCAATGATATTCCTCGTGAAATGGCATGCCCTTTCAGATTGTCATAGATGATTTTGTTGGGGTCGGTATCAAAATCCCCGTTTATCTTATTAGTGAAATAAGAATAAAATGCGGTAAGATCTACAGTTGTAAAACCTTTACCTGCAATGATTTTAGTGTTATAGTTCAGGTTGGTATTGTAAGAGCGCTCCGGGTTCAGCGCTTCTTTTATCACAACCTGTCGTGCACCTGTCAGTGCAGCATGGTCTTCGGTAAATAGATTTACGACACGGTAACCTGTGCCCACGCTTGCTCGTACAGTATTGCTTTTATCAGGTGACCATTTATAGGCAATACGGGGAGAGTGAATATTGCCATGATTTTTGTCGTAGTCATAGCGGTAACCCAGCAGTATTTTGTGTTTCGTTGTCACAGTCCATTCGTCCTGAATAAATATGCCGGGCAGTGGGGTGACGGCCGGTGCATTTGCCTTGCCATCGGCAGACTGTGTTGCAGGGGTATTATCATCATAGATCGTATATCTGTAGGATGCTCCTAATAACAAACTGTGCTTATCGTTTGCACGTTTATCCCAATAGGTTTGTATAAATGCCACCTGTTGATTTGCATTATAAGGGGTAGTGCCATAGTAACTATCCTGAATGTGATAGTTGTACGAGTACTGCGTCATTATTTTTTCGCGAAATGGTAACTGATACATACCTATCAGTTCTATGCGCTTGGTAGTTATGCTTTCGCCATATATGCTATCTGTGCCGCGCCATACTGGTGTCCAATTCATCTGGCCGCCCCAACGGTCTTCATAAACATATCTTGCTGCCAGCGATGCAATTTTATAATCTTTACGTAGCAGATTCATTTTATTGAATAGAGATATACGGTTTTGGAGGGTAACATCCGTAAAGCCATCCATATTGTTATCTATAGGGTTGCTGTAATTGAAATAACTTACACCGAACATATTATTCAGCTTTCCCAATTTGAATTTGGTTGATACATCGGCATTATACTCTTGCCAGTTGGTAGCAAAAATGTCTGCACTCAGTAACGGTGCATTATTGGGGCTTCTGGTAATTACATTAATAATACCACCCATAGCCTCAGAGCCATATAATGATGATGCCGGCCCTTTAACAACCTCTATGCGGTCTACCATACTATTAGGAATGCCATTGAGACCATATACTGTTGATAATGCACTTACAATCGGCATGCCATCAATCAGTATCATAGTATAAGGGCCTTCCATACCATTGATATGTATATCTCCTGTATTACAGATGTTACAGTTAAGCTGTGGTTGCACGCCATTCAGCATGCCTACAGCTTCAAAAAGGCTAGGAGTAGGGTTTTTCTTGAAAAACTTTGCTGTCACAACTTCAACAGGTACCGGGCTATCCTTGCGGCTCATTTCCTTCATCGTTCCTGTCACAACAACATCACTTAGCGTGTCTTTACTGCTCTGCGCCATGCTGGTTGTACCTATTGCTAGTAATAATATCAGTATATACCATTTCATTAGATGCAAATGTATAAATATTTTAGACTAATCTAAATAAATTTATTTATTAATCGAATCTTGTGAATGATAATATGGTTGTTATTTGTTAATCAGTGGTTAATCAGATGCAAAGGGGCGGTTAACGAAGGTTTATTATTTGAATACGTCTTTTGGGTGGGGCTACTTTCGCATAGTATCAAAGGAAAAGATCAATTTCTCAAAACAAAACACAAGTATGAAAAAGCAATTATTATTCATTATGGCTCTGTTGAGTTATGCATTTGTTGCAAATGCACAAAACTTCAACACGCCAATAACTGTAGACGACAATGGTGACGTTGGTCAGGCTACTCAGTTAAATATCGTAAGCGGGAATCCTGCAATGTCGTATTACGATGTTACAAATCAGGATTTGATGTATGTGCGTGCTAATGACGTTAACGGTACATCTTGGGGTACACCTGTTAGGGTTGTTTCAGCCAACAGTGTCGCAGCATGGAACTCGCTAACAATGGTAAACGGTTATCCTGCAATTTGCTTTTACGATGCTACAGACAAAGACCTTAAGTATATAAGAGCAACTAACGCCAACGGTACAGCTTGGGGTAGTGTTCAAACGTTAGTATCCTCAGGTGATGTTGGTAGGAACTGTTTTATGATGATTGTAAACAGTTATCCGGCTATATGCTATTACGATTTAACAAATGGAGATTTGGAGTATATACGCGCCAATGACGTGAATGGTAGCACTTGGGGTAGTCCCGTTGTGGTATCATCATCTAATGATGTTGGTAAATGGGGGGTAATAGCTATCGTTAATGGCTACCCGGCTATATCTTTTTATGACCTCACAAACGGAGACTTAAAGTATGTTCGCGCCAACGATGCTTCAGGTTCTACTTGGGGTTCTGCTATCACAGTACAGTCATCAGGAGATATTGGTCAGTATTCAAATCTTATAGTTACCAATGGAATGCCAGCTATATCTTATTACGATGTAACAAATGGTGACCTGAAGTTTGTACGAGCTACAAATACTAATGGTACTACTTGGGGTACACCGGTTACTGTAACATCAAATGGTGATGTAGGTAAATATAGCTCTATGCCTTTGCTGTTTGGTTATCCTACGATTGTATATTATGATGTTACTAATCAGAAAGTTGGTTTTGTACGTGCATCTGATGTGAATGGTGCTACATGGGCAGCACCTTTGCTGCCAGATATGGCTACTAATAATGGTATATATGTACCTAATATTTGCGGTGTTAATGGATATCCCGCGATATCATATTATGATGCAACCAATGGCTCATTGAAGTATATGCAACTTTGTAATACTTGGACAGGTGGTACAAGTACAGATTGGGCAACATCTTCAAACTGGGCTTTCGGTAGTACTCCAACTACTATAGAGCCAATTTTGATACCAAACGTAACAAATGATCCTGTAGTGTCTTCAAGCGTAACAGTTGGTAAGATGATTATGCAATCAGGTTCTAATATTACACTGAATGGTTCTTCAGTTACTTTCACACAATCTGGTACACTTTCAAACAGTGGTAATATCACTGTTGGCTCAGGTACATTGTCTTTAGGTGGTGCTTGTAGTGGTACAGGTACTATTAGCGGTACAAGCAGTTCCAAACTTACAGTAACTGCTGCAGTTGGTACCTTGTACTTCAACAGTAGTGCTAATACATTTGGTACAGTATCATTGAGCAGTACCGGTACTGCAACACTGGGTAATGCATTGAATATAGATGCTACAGGTGTATTGACAGTAAACAGCGGTGGCGTACTAACATCAAATGGCAACCTTACACTGAAATCAACAGCTTCGGGCACAGCTCGTGTAGCACAGGGTTCAAGCTCGGGCAACTATATTGTAGGTAATGTAAATACAGAAACATATATACCTGGCGGTCGCAGAGCATTTCGTTTTGTATGTCATCCATTCTCTAGCGCCATTGGTTTAAGCCAATTGACAGACGATATTGATATTACTGGTAATGGTGGCGGTCTTAATGGCTTCGATTATCAACCGGGTAACCCTGCTTCTGCGTTTTGGTACAATCCGCTAACAGGTAATGGTTCTACCGTTAATGACATTGGTTGGACTGCATTTACTCATACTAATGGTACTGGTACAAATGCCTGGGATAAATGTGAAGCTGCTCGTATACTTATGCGTGGCTCTAAGGGGCAGGGGTTATATGCAGGTACATACACACCCAATGCTGTAACGCTTGATATGACCGGTCCTTTAAATCAAGGTGATGTTACTATTAATCTAACTAAAGGTTCTAATACACCATTTGTATTGATTGGGAATCCGTTTATGAGTCCTATCAATGTGCTGTTAACTACACGTACAAGTGTTGGTGCAAATATTATTGTTTGGGATGCGAACCAAGGCACACGTGGTGCGTATAACAGTATTCCTTTGCTGAGCAGCATCATAGTGCCTGCAGGTGCTTCTTTTGTAACTACAGTACTTACTAATGGTACGATGACATTCCCTGAGTCTTGTAAAACTTCGGCAACAGCACTTGGCTTATTAAAGACTACTGAAGCTAAGCCTATACAAGTAGAACTGAAGATGATGGATAGTACGATATTCTGGGATAGGTTACTGGTTTTATTCAATGATACCACTAAGTCTAAATTCGATTTCAGAGACTGTCTGAAAATGGCAAACCCGGATATTAGCATATATACATTCAGCGATGAAGACTCTGTGTTGTCTATAGACTGTCGTAAGCATGTAGACAGCCAAGTAATACGTATGGGTATGTATGTGCCAACAGCTAAAAAATACAGATTGGTATTGGGTGAATACAATATGGTTCTTGGTACAAGAATTTATCTCCGTGATAAATACCTGAACGTAAAAGAAGAAATAACTCCGGGTTTTGAATATTGGTTTGATATAACAAGTGATCCTGCAACACAAGGCGACAATCGTTTTGAGCTTGTTATGGAAGGTAAGCCTACTAAAACAGGTAATCCTACAACCAATGTTAAGAATATAGCTAACAGCGAAACTACAGAACAGGCTAAAGGATTCGAAGTATCAATAGTGCCAAACCCCGCACAGTCTGTTGCTAAGTTGAAGTATAAAGGAGATAGTGCAAAAGAACTGCACATTACTATTACCAATATGGTGGGTGCTGTAGTTGCCGGTTTCGATGCAAAAGGAGCAGAAATAAGCCTACCTGTACAGAACTTACAAGCAGGTATGTATATGGTTGAAGTGAACAACGGCAAAGAAACAGTAGTAGAAAAGCTTATTAAACAATAATAAGCATAGCAGGAGAGGGCAGCGTTTGTGTCTTCTCTTGTTAATACTTTAATAAGCAGATGTAAAGGCTTGGTTAACGAGGGTTTGAATTTAGGTTGATGGAATAACCGGATAGTACCTTTACAACATCAAAATGAGATTGAAAAAGAGAACAAAAAAATTAAACATGAAAAAGTTATTGTCAATATTTACCCTGTCTGTGTGTATGATGGTTGTGAGTACCGAAGCATTTGCATTCGGTCCTGGTTTCGATCCGGATGTACCTCCGTATGCAGCACCTATAGATGAAGGTTTAGGTATACTTGCTGTAATCGGTCTGGCATACGGTGCATGGGCTTTTAAAAAGCGTGAAGCAAGCGCATAAACTACTAAAGCAAAAAGAAATTAATAATACCCCTGCTCTGATAAGAGTAGGGGATTTTTTTGTGCATCAGATTCTGTATATAGTCTGTAAACAACCACATTGATAATAGTATCTACTCTGTTGACCTTGTCGATTAAGTAAGTAATGATAAGTAAGGTAATAATGAGCTGGATGAGTGCAAACAATAAAAGCCGTCCTGGAAAGGACGGCTTTGTTGGTATAGTAAGTGTCTTAAATTATACTTTAAAGTGGCTGAATGCTTTGTTAGCTTCTGCCATGCGGTGTGTATCTTCTTTCTTTTTGAAAGCACCACCTTCACCTTTAGCTGCAGCAACGATTTCGTTAGCCAGTTTATCAGCTATCGTTTTACCGTTACGTTCGCGGCTATAGCGAATGAGCCATTTCATGCTCAGCGATATTTTACGATCCGGACGAACCTCTGTAGGTATCTGGAAAGTGGCACCACCAATACGGCGGCTACGTACCTCTACAGCTGGTGTTACGTTAGTCAGAGCGCGTTTCCACACTTCATAACCATCTTCACTTGTCATTTGGCTAACTTTATCCAGTGCATTGTAGAATGCATTCAAAACTACAGTTTTGTTACCACCCCACATAAGGCAGTTTACAAAACGTGTAACGTTTTTATCGTTGAATTTTGGATCCGGTGCTAAAGGGAGCTTTTTCGCTTGTGCCTTCCTCATCGTTTATGATTGGCTTTAATTATATTAAATATTATTTTTTAGCTTTTTCTTTCTTAGTACCGTATTTAGAGCGGCTTTGTTTACGGTCTTTTACACCCGCAGTATCAAGCGCGCCACGTACTATATGGTAACGTACACCCGGAAGATCCTTAACACGACCACCGCGAATAAGCACGATAGAGTGCTCTTGCAGGTTGTGACCTTCACCTGGGATGTATGCGATAACCTCTACTTTGTTTGTTAAGCGAACTTTCGCTACTTTACGCAAAGCTGAGTTTGGTTTCTTTGGAGTTGTTGTGTACACACGAGTACATACACCGCGACGCTGAGGACAAGCATCCAAAGCGCGAGACTTTGACTTGGTGCGGATCTGTGTACGACCTTTACGAACTAATTGTTGAATAGTAGGCATTATCTATACCGTTAATATTATTTTTAAAGGACTGCAAAGGTAATATATTTTAGAATACCAACAAAAAAACTCAGAATTATTTATTCATCTATTTTGCTGGCTCTTTACCACCTTGTTTATTATATATAACATACCGTATGGAAGCGGGCTGGTAAAGAATAAACGAAGACGGCTTATCTGGTCAAGAAACCCGATTCCGAATATGTTAGTTTTCCATTGAATAAGCCCAACAGCCATAATTATTATCAATGTTGTGACATAGGTCACTAACCATAGCTTTTGTATCCATGAGATACCATAGGCTTTCCAACCCAGATAACCTATAGGGGTAATAATTGCTAAAAGGCCTAAATGGCCTATTTGTCTTTTGATAGGGGATAGTTGCTGGGCATGACCTTCTGTAAAGTATTGATAATCGAGCCAACACAATGTTGTTACCACGATGAATATCAACCAGAATATACCATTACTACGCATGCTTTATAGTTGACTTTTTAGTGTATAAAACCCAGCCGTAGAATACCACAGCATAGATTACCAGCTTGAAGGCGTAATGGTGTGCAAAGTCTGTAAGATCATTGTGGTTGATATACATAACAGCCAATGCAGCACAGCGAATAACATTTAATATATAGATAGCAAGAAAGCCAACTATACTGTAAACGAGTATTTTTTTGAAACTGGAAGGGAAGCACAGCATGAAGCCAATGTATAATGCTGCCAACTCTAGACCATTACATTGATGGCCAATACTAACAGAAGCTACACCATCTATATATACAACAGTACCCAGTTGTGTAATATTTGGGTAAAACAAAGACAGCATGATAGCAGTACCTTCCTGAACCAGTTTGCTCAACTGGTTGTCCGGTATGCCTGATGGCCCTAAAACAAACTTGTACAACAGTGTCCACCCTAATATCAATAGCACACCACGTATAATGATGGGTCTGATATTGGCAGGCAATATCTTATTGATTGTTTTAGGGGTATTTGTTTCTGTCATTTTCTCTTTTCCTCGTATATGAAATTTACTTGTCTTTTTTGTTATCCCTGAACCTCTTGACACCCAAGCCTGCAGCACCTGCTATCAACATGATAGCAGCACCTTCCAGAGGAACAGCGTAACCGCCACCGCCGCAGTTGCAGCTGCCACTATAGTTGGAGCCACACCAAACGGTGTGTGCAAAAGTGCTCAATGGCAGCGCAATAAAGGCCGCTAGCATTGTTACTTTAGCCACATTCGCAATTCTTTTCATACAGAGTAGTTTTTTATTTTTCGAAAAAATAGACGGCAAATATCCGATTTTGTTGTATATCAGACAACTTTAGTATTCATGGTCAATCCCGAAAAAGAAATCTTTTTCTACTTGTTGGATTGTTTAGCCTTATTTTTTCTGAACTTCTGAATGCCGTAGCCAATACCAGCTGCCGCAAGCAGGCTAATGCCGCCATCCAATGGCGCAGCATATCCGCCACCGCAGCCACAATTGCAGCATCCGCCGTGATACACTCCACACCAATATGAGTGCGCATTTGAAATGAATGGGATAAGTAATAAAGCTCCTGATAATAGGAATTTTGAAGAAAAAAGGACTTTTTTCATAAATGTGTTAGTTATTTTTTGCAACACAAATATGAAAAACATATAGTGGTTAAACAAACACAATGGTATGTTTAACCGTAGCAGTTGTATACAGATAACAACTGTTTAATAAAAAAGAGATAGTAAATTATTGATAAATTGACTTATTCCAGACCGTCATCTGCACCTTGTCAATCTTCACAATGTCTACTACTGTATTGATGAAACGCTTGATTTTGCTCATTTTTTGTTTTGTATTTGTCCTTTGTGCAAATATGCTATGGTTATCATGCCATAAAGAAATTCTGAAAGCTAGTTAACAACGTGATTGCAATTCATTAACCAATCATTAACAAGGGTTTTTTGCCATTTTCCTGACAGGGAGGAACACTTTATGAAAAAATGTAAAAAATATTGCTACGTAAGGGCTTTGTGTGGTTTTTATAGTTATCTTTGCCGTCCCAAAAATTTCACTTAAAAGGAGGAACAAAAATTGGAAGAAAATCAATTAATTAACCAAACCGGTGCTCTGGCGGACACACAGGGCGGCGCTCACGACGATTTCGATTGGAGCGTAGACAAGCGTAACGTAGCTTCTTACAACGAAGCAAAACGTGTTGAAATGGACAAATTGTACGACAGTACTTTTAAGTCTATCGACGAATCACAACTGTTGCAAGGTACTATCGTAGGCCTTACAAAAACAGACGTAATCATCAACATCGGTTTCAAATCTGATGGTCTGGTATCACTCAACGAATTCCGCGACATGCAGGATATCAAAATCGGTGATGATATCGAGGTGATGGTTGTAGAAAAAGAAGACAAGAACGGTCATCTGCACCTGAGCCGCAAAATGGCACGTGCTAGCCGCGCTTGGCAAAAAATCGTTGATTTCTACAAAACAGGCGAAATCGTTACAGGTACTATCACAAGCAAAACTAAAGGTGGCTTGATAGTAGATGTATACGGTCTGGAAACATTCTTGCCTGGTTCTCAAATCGACGTTAAACCTGTTACTGACTACGATCAGTACGTAGGTAAAACAATGGACTTCAAAGTTGTTAAAATCAACGAAGCTATCCGCAACGCTGTAGTATCTCACAAAGCGCTGATAGAAAGCGATATTGAACAACAACGTACTGTTATCANNAAAGGTCAGGTACTGGAAGGTACTGTTAAGAATGTTACCGACTTCGGTGCGTTCATCGACCTTGGTGGTGTTGACGGTTTGCTGTACATCACAGACATTAGCTGGGGCCGCGTAACGCATCCTAGCGAAGTACTGGAAAATGGCCAGAAACTGAATGTGGTTGTTCTTGACTTTGATGATGAGAAAAAACGCATCAGCTTGGGTCTGAAACAGCTGACTGCTCACCCTTGGGATAGCATGGTAGAAGGTATCAGTGAAGGTGCTAAAGTAAAAGGTAAAGTAGTAAATATCGAAGATTACGGTGCTTTCCTTGAAATCATGCCTGGTGTAGAAGGTCTGGTACACGTATCAGAAATCACATGGTCTTCTCAACCTATCAATGCGAAGGAATTCTTCAAAATGGGGGATGAGTATGAAGCTGTAGTTGTAACACTTGATAAAGAAGAGCGCAAAATGAGCCTTTCTATCAAGNNGGTGGCATGATCCACATCAGCGACCTTAGCTGGATCAAACGTTACAACCACCCAAGCGAATTCACTAAAGTTGGCGAAAAAATCGACGTTGCTATCCTTAGCATCGACAAAGAAAATCGCAAATTGGCGCTGGGTCACAAACAAATGGAAGAAGATCCATGGAATACATTCGAAACAGTATTCCCTATTGGTAGCGTTCACGAAGGTAGCGTAACTAAGAAAGATGATAAAGGAGCAACTGTACAACTGCAATATGGTCTGGAAGCTTATGCTCCTGCACGCCATCTGAAGAAAGAAGATGGTAGCACTGTAGAAGTAGATGCTATACTGCCATTCGTTATCATCGAGTTCGATCGCAACGATAAGCGCATCATGGTTTCTCACACACGCGTATGGGAACAAGGTGTAGCTGAAGAAAAAGAAGCTGCTAAGAAAGAAGCTGCTGCTGAAGGCGAAAAAACAAAGAAAGCAGTGAAAAACATCCAGAGCAAAGTAGAAAAACCAACACTTGGTGATCTTGGCGCACTGGCTGCACTGAAAGACAAATTGAAGAAAGCTGAAGACGGTAACGAAGGTTAATCCATCTGAAGTAATCTTATAATACTAATAAGCCCCGCATTTGCGGGGCTTATTTATTTGTGTATAAATCTCTTTATTGCTGTAATCATATAGCTAAGCAGTAAGGATATTTGAATTGTATTATGGTATAAAAAAGAACAGGGCAATGAATACTCATTGCCCTGTTGTATACGTTCGTCTTGTATGGTTTATTGTTTGATAAAGCTNNTGATATCTACAGTATTAACCTGTGTTTGAATGTTTTTCACCTGTACACCAACTGTGTTTACTATAGATACGCGCTGTATTGGTGCTTTAGATTTGATATATAAGATATCATTTGCAGGGTTAGGGTATATTCTTGTACTCCTTTCATTCTCTACTCCTGATACTGATACACTGTAAACAGGTAACCTAACCAATGCACCACCTGAAGGGCGTGCATAGTATAGATGCAGTTTAGGTCCCTTGCTGTTTTTTGTGCTATCCGCAAAACCACAAGCAACCAATGTCAGTGCTTCTCCTTGACCAGGGAAGTTTGTAATAAAAGAACCATAACTACCAGATGTTCCTGCTAAGCCTAAAACAGTAGCTGCACTTGCTGCAACTGATTGGTAACCGGCAAAATTATCAAATGCAATATTGCTGAACCATGTGCCTGAAGATGTATTAACAGTTAGGTTAGTTGCATCAGTGCTACCATTACAAAAAAGTACGTCATGGTCGCTGCTATTTGTGGGTGTTTCTCTGGCATTATTGTATTTAGTTAGCCTGAAGGGCGTAAGAGGTGAATAGCCAGCAGCACTTTTTATCCCATTTGCAACAACAACATGTGTACCTAATGAGTCGAATGTTATAGTTTGAGT
>DGQM01000013.1 GCA_002389765.1 Bacteroidetes bacterium UBA4414
TAAGCTCTTACTGTTAAAATGGTTTTCTGGTGTCAATATGTTGATTTGGGGATTGTCAAAATTATTTGGTGTAGAAGAAAATGGAAATGCAGATGACTCAACAGGATATAACAATAATAGATAAACAACTTCGCGGTATCAATTTGCGGCTTATTTGGGCATTGGTAGTTTGCACTGCTGTAAGTGTATCAACAGTCTTAAGTGTTTATTATGGATTCAGAAATGATATTGCAATACAAAAGATTCAAATCAAATTATTGGAAGCTAGAGTAGATCGTATAGAGAATAACCAAACTCGATAATATGAAAAACCTTATCACTTATTTTATCATCATGCTTTCATTTGTGATGATGATAACAGGTTGCATGTCTGAACGGCATGCAGCAAGAAAACTATACACTATTCACGCTAAATATCCTGACATTGTAACTAAGCACTGTGCTGATGTTTTTCCTGACCAAAGCTTTTTGATTGATAGCCTTATATTTCTTCCCGGCGTAGAGACTACCATTACTGATACTGTGTTTATATCTGATACAATTACCAAGCTTCTAACGAAAACAATTTATCGTAACGATAAACGGGTTGATACAATATACAGGCTTAAAAACCTGAAGATTGTAAATAAGGCCAAAGAGCTTCAATTGCAACATGATAATCTCTCATTATCTATAGACTTAGCTAAGCTTCAGAAGGAGCGGAATATACTCTTTTGGGTAGCAATTGTACTTGGTGCTTACACTGTTCTACGTTGGGTTTTGAGGTTTTGGAATATCCGCTTACCATAGAAATTCCGTTTTAGGGACGCTTTGTTCCGTTTCGCTGAATAGTATTTTATTATTTGAACGCATTGTATTCATTTTGTAGAAAATTGATACAATGCGTTTTTTGCATTTACTCATATTATCTGCTATTTCATCGCATGCATTGGGACAGGTTAAGGTTAATAACCTATCCGAACTCATGCAGTATGCTGACAAGCATGCTCCTGCAGCATTACAAACGAGTTTGTCGCCCAAAATATCGAAACAAGATGTGAATATTCAGGCTTCAGGCTTGTATCCTAAAGTCAATGTATTTGGCACAGGAGATTATTATCCCATAATTGCTACACAGGTGATACCGGCTGAGGTACTGGGCGGCAAGCCTGGTACATACCTGAAAGCTCAATTTGGGTTGCCATATGTATTTGCTGCCGGTGCAGAGTTGACAATGCCTGTTGTTAATCTTGAAAAATGGGCACAATTATCAAAAGCGAAATCTGCATATCATCAATCTCAGTGGAATAGCAAAGCTGCTCTGGAAAACTTTCACATTCAGTTGATGCAGGCTTATTATCAGACGCTGGCTACAAAGGATGTACTGTATTTGAATAATGAAAATGCTGAAACTACTGCAGAGCTGGCAAGAATAATGGCCGACCGTTATCAAAATGGGGTTGTGAATCCTGCTGATTTTAATCGTACAAAGAACCTGGATATTGACGTAAAGAATTCAGGTTACAATTACGATAAACAATTACAACAAGTATATAACAATCTGGGCGCAATGTTGAACCTCAAAGACGATTCATTGCAGTTGTCAGAGAGTTTGTTAGATTTTAAATGGCCTATGCTACAACAGGTTGGAGACGTAACAACACGACCAGCGTGGAAAGAAGCAGACGCAAAACTGCAGACTGCTGAGTTTGCACTGAGGGAAAGCCGTACAGGAGGATTACCCCGTATGTCGCTTACCAGTAGGTATGTGTATAATATGCAAAGCAAATTCGAGACATCGGGCGGTAACGTAGAGTTTAATACGGCTAATGTTGGCGTTCGTGTAGATTTTCCGCTGTTTCAAGGGTTGTATTATCGCTCGTCCATCAATAAAAGTAAACTGCTGCTGGAAAGTGCAAGGCTGGAACAGGATCGCACACAGGCTACACTTACACAACAACAACGCGATTGGTTTGCCTTATATCAAGCTGCATTTAATAAACATACCGCACTGCAAGAAAAAGTACAGAATGCATCTGAAAACCTGCGCATTGCAAAACTGAACATAAAAGAAGGCGTTATGGAGTTCGATGAATTCAATAACATCTTTACAGAATATAACCGCGCAAAAATGGAAAACCTCCAGAATCTGGCAGACGGTATTTTGTATTATCTCTTAAGCACTCAAAATTTTTAATAAAATGAAACAACAGCTGTCATTTTTGTTATTGGCTGCGCTCTTTAGCAGTTGCGGTAGCAAGGAAACAGAAATAAAGCCCGAAAAAAAGATGCTCACATCTGCCGTATATGCGTCGGGTAGCTTGGTGCCGGAAGAAGAGTATAAAGTGATTTCGAGTGTGGATGGATATTTGGTACAGGCATTGGTAAAGGAGGGCGATACGGTACAGAAAGGACAGTTGCTATTTGCCGTTAGCAACGATGTGCGCAATGCGCAGGTACAAGGCGCAGAGGCTTTGGTGAAACGCACCTTGCCTGCAGTGGTAGATAATGCGCCTGTGTTTCGCGAGTTGCAAGGCAAACTGGATGTGGCACGCATACGTATGCAGCAGGATAGTTTGCAGTATCAGCGCTACAAAAATCTATTCGAGCAGAACGCGATTTCAAAAAGTAATTATGAAAAATACTATCTGCAATACCAGAGTTCTTTGAAAGATTATCAAAGCCTGAAGCAAAATGTTGAGCAACAACGTATATCTGCCAACCTGCAATTGCAGCAGGCAGAAAACAGCCTAATGGTTGCAGCAGCACAGTCTGAAGTAGGAAAGCTGAAAAGCTTTGTGAACGGGGTGGTGTATGATGTATATAAAAAAGAGGGCGACCTGATTAACCCCAATCAACCGATAGCATTGGTGGGTGCTGGTAAGATGTATGCAAAGCTGATGGTTGACGAAGACGACCTTGATAAAGTATATACCGGCCAGCAGGTGCTGATAACAATGGATGCATTCCCCGAAAAAGTATTTAAGGCCCATATAAGCAAAGTATATCCGTTGCTTAGCAAAGTAGAGCAATCGTTTCGGGTAGATGCGCAACTTGACGATGCGATACCTGTTTCTATGTACGGTCTCAATCTGGAAGCGAATATTGTGGTTGCTGATAAGAAAAACGTATTGGCTATACCGCGAACTGCTGTAATGAAAGGTGATAGTGTATGGGTGAAAGAAAACGGAGAGAAGAAAAAAGTAAAAATACAAAAAGGGGTAGAAGACGATACTTGGATAGAAGTGCGTGGAGGCTTATCTGAATCATCTGTTGTAATACTGGAGAAATGAACTGGAAATTAGCCTATACAATTGCAGTTACTCACCTGCTCAGTAAAAAGAAGCAGACAGTGGTAGCCATGCTGGGGGTTACCTTCGGTATATCCATGTTTATCATCATGATAAGCTTCATGACAGGTGTAAACCAGTTTTTAGAAGATATGGCTATGGACAATACGCCGCACATACGCATATACAAACCAATAGAGCTGAAAGAAAATAAAATCATAGCTAATGGTAAAGACCAGACAGATAAAGACTGGTATGTGCTGGAGCATCAACGCCCTAAAAAAGAACTGACTAAAATAAAGAACGGGCTGATAATGGCACAGCGTATTGCCGATATGCCCGAAGTGTTGGGTGTAGCACCGCAGGTGTCATCGCAAGTGTTTTTTAATAACGGGCCTGTACAGTTGCCGGGTTCTATTTCGGGTATTGATATAGAATCGCAGAAAAAGCTGTTTCAGTTGGATAAGAAAATGGACGAAGGTGAACTGGATGATTTGCTGAAAGGTTCGGATGTGATTGTGGTTGGTAAAGGGCTTGCCCAAAAGATGAATGTGAAAGTAGGCGATAGGGTGAGCGTTACTACGCCTGAGGGCAACAACCTGAATGTACGCATTGTAGGCATCTTCTCATTTGGTATCAGTGCGTGGGACGAAACTAAGAGCTATGCCACACTGGCAACGGTACAAAAAATAATGGGCGTAGATCCTTCTTATGTTACCGACCTGAACATGAAACTTAAAGATAAAGAAGGTTCACTGGCATTCAAGGATAAGTTGTCTAAGATGTACCCCGATGTATATATGGAAGATTGGGAAACTGCCAACGCATCTATACTGGCAGGTACTAAAATCAGGAATGTAATGACGGCGGTGGTTTGTATTACGCTGCTGATAGTTGCCGGTTTTGGTATCTACAATATCATGAACATGAATATCATCAACAAGATGAAAGATATTGCCATACTGAAGGCAACAGGTTTTCAGGGCAATGATATCACAGGTATCTTCTTATTGCAATCTGTTATGATAGGTGTGGCAGGTGGTTTGCTGGGGTTGTTGATAGGTTGGTTCTTCAGCTTCCTGTTGTCAAAAACACCATTCCCCGCGGGCGAGTTTTTCCGCATCAGTACATTCCCTGTCAACTTCAAATTGTTTCACTACGCATCCGGTTTGTTCTTTGGGTTCCTTACTACTTTGTTTGCGGGTTATTTCCCTTCAAAGAAAGCAGCTAAGGTTGATCCTGTTAGCATCATTCGCGGATAATATTTAAGACAATGACGATTCTTAAAGCAACAAATATCAAAAAGTACTTTACCCAGCCCGAAAAGTTTGAGGTGCTGAAAGGTGTGAGCTTTGATGTGGAGCAGGGCGAGTTTCTCTCTATAATAGGTAAAAGCGGCTGTGGTAAAAGTACATTGCTCTATATCCTTTCTACCATGGATACCGACTATGAGGGGCAGATGGATATTAAGGGGCAGAAGGTAACAGGGCTGGGACAAAATGAGTTGGCGCATTTTCGCAACGAAAACCTAGGGTTTGTATTTCAGTTTCACTACCTGCTGCCCGAGTTTACTGCGTTGCAAAATGTAATGATGCCTGCTCTGAAACTGGGCAAGTATAGCAAAGAGGAAGTAGAGGAACGTGCTATACAAAAGCTGCGTATGGTAGGTATGGATGAATATGCGCTGAAGCATGCATCGCGCCTTTCGGGCGGGCAGCAGCAACGTGTTGCTATAGCAAGGGCATTGGTAAACGATCCTGCCATCATTATGGGCGATGAGCCAACGGGCAATCTGGATAAGGCAAACTCGCAGCGCGTATTCGATATTTTCAAACAGTTGACTATTGATAACAAACAGACCATCATCACTGTAACGCACGACCCTGATTTTGCAAATGGCAGCGACAGGATAATTGAAATGGAAGATGGTAATATTGTAGGTACACATTTTCCGAATGGGAAACGTTAAGATTTGTATTTTGTGTTGAAACATTGTGAAGAATTGAAAGTGGCATCTAATCAGATGTATAAGCGTATCAACTACCTGCAGTATAGGTTTTTACCCTATCTGCTCATTGTGTTGTTTACGGCCACCATGTCTGTGGGCAGGTATTATATGCTGTCGCAGTTTCGTTGGCAGTTGCATCTTTTAGGCTTTGCTATACAGACGCTTGTGATGATAGGCATCTGGAATCTGGTGAAGATAGTCAGCCATATGCTGGATAGGTTTATGCCTTTTGAAAACGGCCCACTTGTCAGGATATTGTTTCAGCAGTCGCTGACACTTGTTATCCTTTCCCCGCTGCTGATAGCGGGCTTTATGTTTGCTAAGCCTTTCATGCCGTGGTTTGTTACCAAGCAGTTTATTGCAATATTGGTGATACTATTTGTGGTATTGGTGGCATTGTTCAATTTCAGCTTCTATGCAGCCTACTTCTTCAAAAACTGGCGCGATAGCGTGGTAGATAAAGCAGAGCTGCAAATACAAGCTGCGCAACTGGAAAAGGAGAAGATGGATTTGCAATATCATCAGCTGCGTAATCAGGTCAATCCGCATTATCTGTTCAATACCCTTACATCGCTCGATGGGCTGATACATACCAACCCCGAACTGGCAAGTGAGTTTGTGCGACACATGTCAAAAGTGTATCGCTATGTATTGCAGCACAAAGAGAGCGAGGTGGTGAATCTGGACGAAGAACTTTCATTTATTCAACACTATATACAACTGCTGCACATACGCTATGCCGATGGCTTGAAAATAACAACTACCGTAAGCGATGAAGCGCGCGATAAAGGTGTGGTAATGGTAACACTGCAAATGCTGATAGACAATGCCGTGAAGCATAATATAGTGCAGCCCGATGAGCCACTGAATATCGAGGTGTTTGACGATAAAGAATACTTGGTTGTTCGCAACAATATGCAACTACGCAAGCAGATAGAAACATCTAACGGGCAGGGTATAAAACAATTAAAGCAACTATATACCTTTCTTACGGATAAGCAGATTATAATTGAAGAAGCAAACGATTATTACACCATTAAAATACCCCTGTTATAAATTTGAGTGTTATGAAGATACTGGTATTGGAAGATGAGCATTTGGTGGCCGAAAGCCTTATGAAGTTGGTAAAACAATTGGAACCCGCAGCAGTTTTGCAAGGCCCTGTTGCATCTGTAAAAGAAGCGCGCAAGGTACTGAGTGCCGGGATGCCCGACCTTATTATATCAGACATACAATTGGCAGATGGTATATCGCTCGATGTGTTTTCAGATATAAATATCACATGCCCTATCATATTCACCACAGCCTTCAACGAATATGCCATTCGTGCCTTCAAAGTAAACAGTATAGACTATCTGCTGAAGCCGATAGACAAAGACGAGTTGAAAACAGCTTTTGATAAATACCACCTGTTGCAGAGCAAATTTGGCAACGAGCAATACCTGACACAGATAAACGAACTATTCAAAAATTTTGGCAACAGCAAGAAGTACAAAGACCGTTTTACAGCACATCTTGGCCGCAATATAGTGTTGATGCATACAGATGATATTGCCTGCTTTACCAAAGAAGAGATAATATACCTTGTACACAAAGACGGTAAGAAATACATCACAGACTATCGCTCGCTCGATGAAGTGGAGGAGTTGCTGAATCCCGAACACTTCTACCGTGCCAACAGGCAGTTTATCATTTCTCTGCCATATATAGATACTATGCGCAGCGATGAAACAGGCAAAATAATCGTGAAGCTGAAATACACGGGCACACCCGAAATTATCGTGAGTAAAGAGAAAGCTGCCCAGTTTCGCAAGTGGGTAGAAGGGTAGTTTTTTAGCAAATAGTTAATAACTCTCAGCCTTTAGGGGATTAACAATACGGTTCATCCTCTTTTTTGTAAATTGCTGGTATGATGAAGTTTACACGCACTTTATTGTTGCTGGCATCTTTGCTTGTGGCTACATATTCGGATGCGCAGAAAGTATCTTTTGAAGGACTGAAAAAAGTAAATGGCAATAATCTCTATTTCAAGGTAATAGGAGAAGGTGAGCCAATACTTGTTATTCACAGCGGCCCGGGTATGAATATGGAGTATATAGAGCCACAAATGCACGAACTTGCCAAGAAAAACAAACTCATATTCTTCGATCCTCGTAGTACAGGCAAGTCTGAAATACCCGATGATTCGCTGGCAACCATGCATAAATTTCTGGTTGAAGATATAGATGGTATCCGCAAGGCTTTTGGTATTCAGAAGGTAAATTTACTTGGTCATTCCTGGGGGGCAAAGATGGCATTGCTCTATGCTTTGAAGTATCCTGCAAATATTAAATCGCTTATACTCACAAATGCTTCTCCGCTCAATCATGAGTTCGATACACTGCAAATGGACTTCAACGACAGAATGGCCAAAAAGCCTGAATTGCAAGAGAAGCGTATGGAAATAATACAACGACATATTTCGCGTATAGAAATACAGCAGCGTCTTGCCTTTATGTATAGCATGTACAATTTTATGGATATTGATAAGATACAACTTACATTCCCATCCAATTACGGAGATGCGCAGCGAGCATTATTCCGCGGCCTCTCGTATGATTATAAGATGTATGACACAGATCTTTATCCGCTGTTGAAAAATATAAAAGTACCTGTACTGGTAATACATGGCGATGCTGACGGGCTATCGCTCGGAGCCTCAGAAAAATTGGTAAGTTGCCTGGGTAGTAATAATGTAAAGCTGGTACACTTTGAAAAATCAGGGTTCTTTCCGTTTATGGAAGAACCGGAGAGGTTTGCAACTACAGTAAATGCTTTTGTAACGAAGCTGAAGTAATAATTATTCTTTTTTAGAATCATAAATAAAGCCCTGCGTTTGCAGGGCTTTATTATTATGCGTTCGTTGATTCGTTACTATTCAATAGTCAGCTTTATGGTTGTATGCCTGTTGTCGCTTTGCAGGTGCAACACGTAAAGGCCCTGAGCAGCATTATTCAGGCTGATTGCTTTATGCAGCCTTCCGTTTTCTAAGGGTACAGATGTAGTGTACACAACTTGTCCTACGGCGTTGGTTATAGTTGCTTGTACGTTATTACCATTACCCCATGCGCCGTCTATAACAAAACTACCGTTACCCGGGTTCGGGAACAAGTTGATGTCTGTATCCTGCCCGTATTGTTCAATATTTTCTGTGTTTAATGGTTTTTCTGTTATTTCAGATTCACAGTACATCATTGCTTCTGCTGCAGACAGTGCTCTGTTGTAGAGGCGCAAATCGTCAATATATCCATGTACCCAGTACGGGAAGTTGGGGAAGCCGTATGTATATGCGCCAATACTTAATCCATCTGTAGAGCTGCCAACAGCAGAATACGGTTTTACAGACGTGCTTTTAAGTACACCGTTTACATATGTTTGGGCTGTAGTTCCATTGTAGGTAGCTACCACACAATACCATTGACTGCTAACAATGTTTGGGCTGTATTGCATAGACGATGATGCAGCAAGCTGCGGTGCCATACCTGTGAATACTTCTTTTGTGGTATCCAATGCACTGCAATCGTTATATGCCTGATCGAAGTAATTAATGCCATACCCGCCATTGCTATACACATCTCCTCTTGCCAGAATATAGTTGCCCTGACAAGCACCTGTGTAGAAGCTCATGGGTTTTATAATAACACAAATGGTATAAGAGTCTAAATTCAAATCGGGCTTGTAGCCCGTTACAGCATAGCTGTTGCTGCCATTAAAATATGCAGCGGTATTGGTACTGCCTGTCTTGCCTGCACCATACGTAATATTGTAGGGGGTAGCGTGGTGTGCTCCTACTGTAATATCATTAGTATGCCCTGTAAATGTCCAGTGGGCAATAAGGCCGGCGCTCAATTGCGCATTTGCGCTAAGTGCAAATAAGGTACATGCACTAAGGGTAATAATTTTCTTCATAAGGGTTTTTATTTAGTGGATAATAGTTGTAGTTAAATTTATGACATTTATTTTATTGTGTATGCGTAAATAATATTTTCCTTCAGGTAGGTTGGCTACCGGAATAGACGCTGATAATTGATGGTTGCTTACTGTATAGTTGTATTCATTTATCAATTGTCCCAACGTGCTGTAAACAGCTATGCTTGTTGGTGCGTTCTCCAGATTCTCTGCATTGATGGTTATTGTCTCATTTGCAGGGTTGGGATATACACCTGCGTTGTATTTATTGCCAATGCCTGCAATACCTGTTTTGGTCAGATACATAACTATAGGTGTGCTGGTTGCAGTATCAGGTGTGGCGCAAAATGTACTGCTTTTTACCGTTATGGTAATGGTATCCAGATGCGCGTAGTCTGTGCCGGCAGTAGCAGCCCATGTTACGGTATCGGCCCCCGGTATAGGTATGCCGTTTTTCTTCCATTGAAATATAGGGCTTGTACCACCGTTGGCGCCAATGGCGGTAAAGAATGTAAATGTACCTGCCGGTATGCTGTTGGTAGGTGCTACCGTGCTGTATATAGTAGGTGGTGTGGCGGCTATACCAATGCCCACGCTTATGGTGTCTGATACTGTAACAGGATTGCTGGAAACTATGCGCATTTTATACCCGGCACCAAGCGTTGTGGTAGATGGCACTACACCTGTAAGCGTGCCGCTTTGTGTACCTGTAGTAACGCCCAACACTGTAGGCACAGCAAAGTTGCCCGATGCATTTGAAAGCTGCAATGTGAAACTATTGCCCGGTGCAAAATCATTAACCGTATTGAAAGGTATAGTGTATGTTACATTCTTGCACAATACAGATGGTGCTTTGGGTTTGAAGTACAGCCCGTATGAATAATAGCGTATTTCGTCATCGCTCAGTACGCGGCTATACAGGCGCAGGTCGTCTATATATCCTTTAAACCAATTGGGGTATGCACCTGTGGTGCCTTGATAGGTAGCGCCTATCAGCAAGCCTTCTGCTGATGTACCCAGTGCCGCAGATGTGCTTACAAAGCGAGATTTTAATACGCCGTTTACAAATATTCTTATCGTATCGTTTTTGTACGTAGCTATTACTGTATACCAGTTGTTGCTGATGATGGTAGGTGTATATTGCCATTGGCTTACGGCACCGTTTGTGTTGCCGGCTGTAGCCGTAAATACGTTTTTAGCGGTATCGGCAGATGCACAGCTGTTGTCGTATGCATTGTCTGAAAAACTGAGGCCGTAGTGCGCGGTTGCATTGGGTATATCTCTGCACAATATACTATTGGTCTGGCAGTCGCCGCTATAATACCCCAACGGCTTTACGATAGCGCAAATGCTGTATTCGGTCACATTCAGCTTCGATTGGTAGGGAACGGTAAGGTATGTTTTGCTGCCATCAAATATACCCGCAGTATTTGGCACCCCGTTTTTGCCCGGCCCGTAATTAAAGAATATAGGTATAGCATGAAAGTTATTGCCACTGCTATCGCCCGGTGTATTGCTAAACGGCCAGTGTGCTACAAGTCCTGTTGTTAACTGTGCTTGGGTATTGAGTGAAAAAACAGATAATGCCCCTGCTAGTAAAAGCCTGATGTTCATAAGTTGTATTTACCTGTGTAAAATACGGAAAATACAGCATCCCGCAGCCAGCATAGTCTGTTAATGTGTGTTCAGTCGGGCTTCATATTCGCCATATTTAGCCGGCAGTTCATACCCCAGGCTTTGCATAATGTGTTCCAGCATCGGCTCTTCATACGGGTCGTATCTTCTGTTCAGGTTAAAGCCGTGAAACCTTGCCCATGTCTGCCACTTCAGTGCGTAGAAGGTGTTTTTATATTCTTCCAGTTTTGCATATATGTTTTCGCCGCTTTGCCTTGCTACCAGTTTCACCAATAGCACACCTTGTGTTTCGTTCAGTTGGCTTATTTCGTTTTCAAAGCGTTGGCGTATTTCCTCTTCTTTACGGTTTACAAAATCTTTTCTTTCGCGCTTGCTGATGTTGGGGTTGTTTTCTTTGGCATTCAGCTCGTCCATCATAGCAGTGGCGGCATTCAGATACGGTAGTATGGTTGTTACATAATACTTCATCTGGTTATACTTGTATTGTATCGTATCGTTCTCCCAATTGCGTTTGGCATCTACCGTTACTGTTGGCAGTCGGAATTGCAGCACCGTGTCTTTTTGCGCAGTAGCTGCCATTGTCGAAAAAATAAACAGGATGGTAAAGATTCTTCTCATGTATGGTATTACTGCAATGCTTATGCCAAAGACAGTTTAGCTTTGTGTTAAAGAAATGCCAAAAGCGTAGAACTAATTGCGCCCTACCACAAATGGCAGGTGTATTTTTTTGCCATCAACAATGGCTGTAAGGTAGTAGCTGCCACTGGCAATCTGCCCCTTCAGGTAAAAGCTATGGCTGACGAATTTCTTATCGGTAGGCAGCTTCACTTCATGTATCATTTGCCCTGCCAGGTTGTAGATGCTTACAGGTACTATCTGTTCGTCATCCGCTTTTATATCCAGCTGAAAATTGCCATCGTTGGGCGATGGGTACAATACTACGGCTACATCTTTTGTAGTTCTCAGCTTTCTGATGTCTATCACCAGGCTGTTAGTTGCCGTACACCCGTCTTTATCTGCAGTTACAAAGTATGCGCCACTTTGTTGTTCCCTTACATTGTCTATGTATATAGTGCTGCCGGTGTCTGTAAAGCCGTTAGGGCCACTCCACAAAAAGCGCACACCCGATGTGGCGCATATACCTTGTAGTACCAGTTCCTGTCCTTCCCATAGCGGGCTGTTGCCTTTTGCTACAGGTACTTGTGGCAGCGGCTTGGTACCTACATCTATGGTGTCGCCAATGGTAATGCAGCCCCTGTAGTTGGCTATCACGCCATATAGGCCTGTATTGCGGGCATTCATGCCTGTTACGTATGTTGCTATTCCCGTATCGCTGATGCCGTTGGCACCCCACCATGTATAGGTAGTGCCGGCACGTTCGCGGTCTACAGACATTTTCAGTGTATCGCCTTCACATACCGGTGCGTTATTATTTATTGCCGTTTTGATAGGGTAAGGGTTTACCTCTACATATATAGTATCATAGTTGACACAACCGCCGCTAATACTATCTCTGATAATATATGTACCTGTAGCCAGTGTAGATGCAAACGGCAAATACGGATTCTGAATATTGCTTTTGAAATTGTTAGGGCCTATCCACAGGAAGTATGCGCCGGGAATGTCTTTGGTAGTCAGTTGCATGCCATCGCCCTCGCAAAGCGGGCTGTTGCTGCTGCCTTCGGGTTTTTCGGGTATATCTACCACTACCACTGTATCACTGGCAGGTGTAGAGTAGCAGCCGTTGTAAAATGTACGCAGGGTATATACACCTGCATTGGCAGCTGTAGCATTCAGTATAAATGGTGTTGACGAGGTAGATTGGTAACCACCGGGCCCTGTCCATATAAACGAGGCATTGGTAGTACTGCCCGGTAGTCCGAATAGCTGCAGTCTTTTACCTGTGCATATAGGACTGTTGCTTGTTATTTTCGGAGAGTCGGGTAGTGGTTTTACGCTAAAGTTCTCGTAGGTAGTATCTGTACAATTGTTAGTGTCTTTTACTATCAGCATATAAGTGCCTGCATTGGCAGGTGTTGCCCCCAATATGCTGTAGCTCATATTGTTGATGATCTGAAAACCGTTGGGCAGTTTCAGCACATTGGTAGTATTGGGTTTCCAGTTCATATTCAGCCGCATGGTATCGCCGATGCATACGGGCGAGTTGGTAGTAAGCTGCGCTATGGGTATTGGGTTTACCGTTACAATAGCACTGTCGTAGCTGCTGCAGCCATTCAGTGTTGCTGTGGCATAATACGTGCCCGTCATATTTACTTGTGCAGACGGTATAGATATCGGCGAGCCCGAGCTATTGAAAGATAAAGGTCCGCTCCATGTTACCAATGCGCCCGTTGTAGTGCTGTACGCATTCAGTGTCAGCATGTTGTTCTGGCACACCTTCACTGCTGCGGGGGCTATTACCGGTTTGGTTTTTATGGTGATGTCTGTACCATTATCTGCAGATGTGCGGGATGGCTTGCTGGAAATGATTCTTATTCTGTAGCCATTGCCAGCCAAGGTATTGGATGGAATAGTACATACTATATTGCCGCTGGTATCTGATAAATAACTACCTACTATTTGTGTGCTGGAGCCGAAAGTGCCGGATGCCGATGACAGCTCTGCCAGAAATGTATTGCCTGCCTGAAAGCGCTTGCTGACTGTGTAGTGCGTATGCAAGGTATCGCCCGGGCAGATGCTAAGTTTTTGTAGTGGCAATATTGTTACTGTGGTATCCGGCTGAGCATAGCATTGCTCCGTTGCCAGCAACATAAATAATAATGCCAACAGTTTAAGGTTCATATAAATATCTGTCAATAGATAATGCGTAACGTACTAAAGTTAAGGAAAGCTGCTATTCAAAGAACAGGGGATGCTCGTTTTTAAGCATATCTTAATTATCTTTAGCTAGCCTATGTTTAAGTACTTGTTAATAATCAGTGGTTTATGCAGTGGTTTTTTGGCATCTGCGCAAGAGAACTATGAGATGAAGCAAGGGCTTATCCGTTTCTACTCCGAAGCTCCGCAAGAGCTCATCCGTGCTTCATCCAAACAGTTGAAGGGGATTCTCGATATCAAAAAGAAGTTGTTTGCGTTCAAGGTGTCTAATGTCAGCTTTGCAGGTTTCAACAGTCCGCTGCAGCAAGAACACTTTAACGAGAACTATATGGAAACCGAATTGTATCCTGAATCGGGCTTCAAGGGAAAGATTATTGAAGATGTAGACCTGAGCAAAGATGGGGATTACAAAGTACGGGCCAAGGGAAAACTGATTATTCACGGTGTGGAGCACGAACGGATTATAGATGTAGACATCAAGTCGAGAGACGGCAAAATGGTAGTACATGCTGAATTCCTGGTATCGCTCGGAGACCATAATATTAAAATACCGAAGGTAGTGTACGACAAGCTGGCGCCCGATATTCATGTATCTGTCAGCGGTAGTATGCAGCTTGTAGGGGGCAAATAATATATGCGCTACGCAATACTCCTTATTGCTTTTATCTGCTGCACCATCGGTGCCATTGCGCAGCGCCCGTTCACCCGCAATTTCTGGTTCAACGATGCCAACATACCGGTAAAGATAAATGCCATGGTGCAAGACAACGATGGCTATATATGGTTGGGCACAGACGATGGTGTATACCGCTTTAACGGTAGGCAGGTAACCCTGATGGGAGATAGTACAGAAAAAGCAGTTACCGCGCTTACTATGTATGGCAATACCGTTATTACAGGACATGCAGATGGTAGTATAAAAATGCTGGTAGACGGGGCGTACGTACCCTATGAGATAAAAGGTGCTAAGCCTACCGCCAGCATATCTGATATGTATTGCGATGGTGCAGGTGTATTGTGGGTTTGCACAGAAGGGCAGGGTTTTTTCATGATAATGAATAACATTGGTGTGGCATGCAATACCTCATCCGGCTTGTCGGACGATTATGTTTATAACATCTCCATATTTCCCGGCAGGCATCTGGTAGTAAGTACCGATCAGGGGGTGAATGAAGTAGATATTGAAAAAGGAAAGCTGCACATCAAACATTTTACCACAGAAAACGGACTGGCAGATAATATAGTAAGACTGATAAAACCCATGCCCGACAATACAGGTTGCTGGATAGGTATGCAAGACGGGGGCATTGGTTTCTATTGCAGAAAAACACGGAAGGTATGGATGCCCAAGCTGGATAGCACATGGCATTGGGGGCAGATAAACGATATATTGCCACTAACGGGCAATAAAGCATGGGTAGCAACAGAAGATGGTTATCTGGTAGAGCTATCTGCCAACGATGAATTGGCTACCATCAAAACACGCGCTTATCATTTCGATGGGTTAAAGATGCGCAAGCTCTTACTCGGGCGCTCAGGCATAGTATGGTGCGGTACCAATGCAGGCCTTACTATGATAACGGATGAGTATATGTACTACAAGCCTGTAGCACCACCATATTCGCTCAACAACATCAGGGCAATGGCTTGCGACAAGGAAAACCATCTGTGGTTTTCCTTGCAAAACAAGCTCTACAATATGCAGGTAGATGTACAAACTGCAGCACCGCAATTTGTGTACGAGGCTGTTGGCGATATTTCTGTGCTGCATGCCGAAGCCGATGGTGTATTATGGATAGGTACATTGGGCGCAGGTATTTACTATCGTAAAGACGGTGTGGTGAAAAAGTTTACAGGCATAGCCGCATTAGAAAACGAAAGTGTGCTTGATATTACCACCTGCAATGGCCAGCTGTGGGTAGCAGGGCTTAATGGTGTAGAGCAGATACAATATAACCATAGTACTATGCAGCATACTGCTGTAATACTGCACAACAAAAAAAGCGGAGCAGGCAGCGATTATGTATATCAGGTGTTTCCTGATAGCCGCGGGCGTATCTGGATGGCAACAGATGGTGGTGGTGTAGTGATGTATGAAAATGGTACATACAAACAGTGGAAAAACGGCAATGGTATATACAGCAATGTAGCCTACACGATTGCTGAAGATGCGATGCATAATATCTGGCTATCTACATTTGGCGATGGTGTGTATAGATATGATAATAAAACATGGACACACGTTAGCTCCAGACAAGGATTGCAGGATATAAATGTACATACCATAGCTGCCAATGCAACAGGGCAGGTAGCATTTGTACATGATAAAGGTATAGATGTATGGTATCCTTACAGCAAACAGTTTCGTAGCTATAATAGCAGGCAGGGTATGCATATAGATAGTACATCGGCTACGCTGAAGCTATATGCACGCGATACGGCGGGCAATTTCTACCTGCCTTTTGAGCATGGTTTTATCATCTTCAAAAACATACACAACAGTTTCGATATCAGGCCCAATGTACACATCGAAAATATCAGCGTATTGTTCAAAAAGATAAATCCTGATATCAAAGATTTCAGCTACAATCAAAATCATGTTACGTTCAACTACGAAGGCATCAATTTTGCAAACCCCGATAAGTTGCACTATCGCTATATGTTGGTGGGCTATAACGAAGACTGGGTAGTAACCAATGACGAGTCTGCCACTTTTCCGCAATTGCCTCCAGGCAAATACACATTCAAAGTACAGGCATCACTCAATAATACCTTCGGGCACATCAATGAAGCCTCCTATTCATTCACCATCAACAAGCCCTTTTGGCGCACCATGTGGTTTTTGGTACTGATGAGTGGCGTACTGATAGTGGCAGGCTATACGTATATTACAATCAGAGAGCGCAATTTGCGAAAGCTATCGTTGTTGCAAAAAGAGCGTATGATGTTTGAATATGAAAATCTGAAGAGCCAGGTAAATCCTCACTTCTTATTCAACAGCCTGAACACACTGGCAAGCCTGATAGACGAGGATAAAGAAATAGCTACAAAATACACTACCCATCTGTCCGATTTGTATCGCAATATGCTTTCATTTCGTAGCAAAGACCTGGTATCGCTGCAGGAAGAATGGCATATTCTGGAGAACTATATTTATATTCAGCAAAGCCGCTTTGGCAATGCTATGAAGATGGTGGTAAATGTGCCGGATGAAATAATGCATACAAAGCAGATAGTACCATTGGCATTGCAACTATTGGTAGAAAATGCACTGAAGCACAATGTAGTCTCTATGTCATCTCCACTCACCATTACCATCGAGGCTACAGATACTAATATTATAGTACGCAATACGTATAATCCTAAAATAAGCAAAGAAAAAGGCGAGGGGCTTGGCTTGTCAAATATTCAAAGACGCTACTCGCTCCTTTCAGATAGAAAAGTATTTTACGGACTCAGAGATAATGAGTTTATTGTCAACTTACCTTTATTATGAACGTAGTAATAATTGAAGATGAAATGCCGGCATACAGAAGGCTGGCAAAGCTGATAGAAGAAGTGCTACCCGGTGCTGCCATAGTAGCGCATCTGGATAGTGTAGCGGATGCTTCTAAATGGTTTGCATCAAACAAAGCACCTGATATCGTTTTTATGGATGTGCATCTTGCAGACGGTTCTGCTTTTGATTTGCTGAAGCTGACCAAAATAGATGCGCCTATCGTGTTTACCACAGCGTACGATCAGTATGCTATAGATGCATTCCGGGCATCCAGCATAGACTACCTGATGAAGCCCATCAAGAAGGAAGAGCTGAAGTCTGCTATGGATAAGCTCAGCGAGTTTAAAAAGATATTCAACGAGAAAGCCCAGGTGTTGGAAACTGCGCTGAATACGCCTGATTATAAGCGCAGGTTCATTATACGTTTTGGCGAACATATAAAGACATTGGAGGCGGATGAGATAGCCTATTGCTATAGCGAAAACAAGGGTACGATGGCACGTACGTTCGAAGGGCGCAACTATCCGATGGATCATAATCTGGATGCACTACAAACGATGCTTGATCCTAAAACATTCTTCAGGCTGAACCGGCAGTACCTGATTAATATCAAATCAATAGCCGAAATGCGTACACATACGAAGGCCCGTGTTATAGTTACACTAAAACCACCTGTAAAAGAAGACCCTGTTGTGAGTTCTGAAAGAGCAGCAGACTTTAAACGCTGGCTGGCCGATGAGCATGTTTAGGTATTTTAAAATATTACATGTAAAATGCCAACATGCTCGTCCCTGCTATTTCCCGATTCGTCACAATACGGTCATGCAGATAATGAGTAACCCATAATTTTGAAAAATCAAAGCCGTTATATGAATCTTAAACGTATCATCTATATAGTACTGGCGCTGGCACTGGTTGGTGGCGCAGTAGGTGCTTATTTGTGGAACAAGCCACATGCTAAGGTGGAAGATGCAAAAGGTGTAGCCATCACAGCTGCCAATCTGTGCAATGCATTTGCCGTAAACGAGGCCGAGGCAACTACCATGTATACCAATAAGGTGTTGGATGTAAGCGGCACTGTTACAGAGGTGAAAAACAATCAGGAAGGAAAGGCAGCCGTTACATTGGCGGGCAATGATATGGCATCTGTACAATGCACCATGCGCGATGCAGGTGCTACTGCAGAAGTTGGTAAAGCTGTAACCATTCGTGGACGCTTTGCTTCTGTAGATATGTTTGGGCCAACACTTACAGATTGTGTACTGAAATAGAATTTGTTAAAAGTAGCATACAGGGGAATGAAATTAATTAAGATTGGAACAGCTATTGCAGTATCAGCTATTATGGCAATAGCATGTCAGCACAAAGCAAACACACCCGCACCTGCCAACACAGGCAGCAATAACAACAGCGGGAATAATACAGGGGGCAACAATACCGTAGATACCGGTATATGTTTCTCCAGGGATATCCTTCCGATATTCATAGCAAACTGTACGCAAAGCGGCTGTCATAACACTACAGACAAGGCCGATGGTTATGTATTCACCAGCTATGAGACCATTACTGCAAAAGGTTTTGTAAAAGGGAATGCAAGCGAAACCAAATTGTATAAAGCCATCACAGATAATGATCCTAACGATCGTATGCCGCAAGCGCCAAGTGCACCACTTAGCAATGCACAGATGACGCTGATAGCGCGCTGGATAAACGAAGGCGCTAATAATAAAACCGATTGCGGTACTGCATGCGATAGCAACAACTTTACTTACAGTGCTGCCATCAAACCAATGATGGATACTTATTGTAAAGGCTGCCACAGTAGCACATCTGCATCGGGCGGTGTTGTTTTAGATACATACGATGGTGTAAAAAAAGCTACGTTGAATGGCAGGTTGCTGCAAGCCATCAGGCAAGAGGCGGGTGTTAGTGCAATGCCAAGCGGGGGTAGCAAACTTAGTACCTGCCAGATTGCACAAGTGCAGAAATGGGCTGTGGCAGGAGCACCGAATAACTAGAAAGTAAAAAAATATTAAGTAAATTAACATACAGAATAACAACAGATTATGAAAAAGATTTTGGCCGGGTGCATAGGCATTATAGCGTTGGCAGGATGCTATAACGATAAGGCAGACCAACTGTATCCTACAACCACTACTTGCGATACTGCAACAGCTACATTTGCTAAAGATGTGATGCCTGTAATGCAGCAAAAATGTGCTACCAGTGGTTGTCACGATGCATCAACAAAAGCATATGGCTACAACCTGAGCACTTATCAGGGGGTAAAGATATGTGTTGATGATGCTAGGCTTATAGGAGCTATACGTCAGCAATCGGGATTCAAAGCTATGCCGCAGGGCGCTTCAAAACTTGATGACTGCACCATCAATAAAATAGCACGTTGGGTAAATCTGGGTGCATTGAACAATTAAAGCGTTATTCTGAAACTTATAAAAGGACAAAAATGAAAAAGGTATTATTGGCATTATTGCTGATTGGTGGTGGTGCAAACGTATATGCACAAAAATACTTGACGCGTACGGGTAAGGTTAGTTTCTTTTCCTCTACGCCGATGGAAAACATATCTGCGGTAAATAACGAAGCAGGTAGTGTGTTGGATAGTAAAACAGGTGATCTGGTTTTTCAGATAGCTATAAAGAGCTTCAAATTTGAAAAGGCCTTGATGGAAGAGCACTTTAATGAAAACTATATGGAAAGCGACAAGTTTCCTAAGTCTGAGTTTAAAGGTAAGGTTGCAGACATCAGCAAGGTAAACTTTGCCAAAGATGGCAAATACGATGTTACTGCTGCGGGAAAACTGACCATGCACGGCGTTACCAAAGATGTAAGCATACCGGGTACTGTTACAGTAAAAGGTAGCCAGGCAATATTGAATGCAAAATTCAAAGTAAAGCCGCAGGACTACAAGATTAAAATACCATCTATGGTAGAAAGCAAAATTGCTAAAGAAATAGAAATAACTGTAAACAGTATTCTGGATAAAAAATAATTATAAATCACAACCAACAATATAGGTATCATGCGTATCATCCCCGCAATACTATTAGCCGCTTCCGTGTTTGCTGTAAATACGGTTTCAGCGCAGGACGGCAAGTCTAAAAAAGCAAAAACAGAAGCAGAGGAAAGCGACGACCTGATGGACATGCTCGATGAAGGTGAGCAAACTACAGGCAAGAAAAAAGCATATACTACCGCTACTTTCAAAACATCGCGTATTGTTAATGGCCAAAGTATCGAGAACACAGCAAAAGGTGTGTTAGACTTCAAAGTAAATCACCGTTTTGGTGCTATAGATAATCTGAACAATTTCTTTGGTTTGGACAATGCCAATACGATGATTGGCTTCGACTATGGTATCAACGACTGGTTGATGGTGGGCTTTAGCCGTAGCACTTACGAAAAAGAGTATCAAGGTTTTGTAAAAGCAAAAATCCTGCGCCAGACAGAAAATGGTGACATGCCTATCAGCCTTAGTTACTATGGTAATACCAGTGTACAAAGCATGCCTGCACCAACATTGCCTGCAGGGCAGGAGTACCACTTCAGCAACAGGATGTTTTATGTAAACCAACTGTTGGTAGCACGCAAATTCAACCAATGGTTGTCAGTACAATTAATGCCTACGCACGTACACTACAATCTGGTGCCTACAACGGCAGAGCCTAACGATATCTTTGCATTGGGTGTAGGTGGCCGTGTAAAAGTATCGAACCGCGTATCGTTGAATGCTGAATACTATTATCGCTTTACAGAATTGAATGGGTATTCAAATTCATTATCGATAGGTTGCGATATAGAAACAGGTGGCCACGTTTTCCAGCTGATGCTTACAAATGCTACTGCAATGACAGAAAGGGCATTTATCGGACAAACAGTGAGCCCATGGGGCGATGGTGGTATCCACTTCGGCTTTAATATTTCTAGGGTTTTCACAATTGTTAAACCTAAGGAGTTTAAATAGGTTGAATACATAAATGTGGTAAATTTGCCACAGGGTGTATTATTTTCAAAAGAACAGGCTTCGGGAAACCGAAGCCTGTTCTTTTTTTATACATATAACATATACCGCACGCAGAGCTCTTATCCAATGCTCGAAATATCATATCGCATATATCGATACACCTGCATTACTTTATTGTTTAGTCATAAATACCGTAATGCGGCTATATGTAAATGCTTGCAACAGTGTTGTTACTGCTATTGTTGATTAATGAGTCTTAATCTCGCTGCTTCTATCTGCAGACTGTGGAAGGAATGACTTGTACGGATTGTACATAAAAAAAGCGGGTAGCAATTGCTACCCGCTTTCAGTTTATACCTTAAAGTCTATCCTTATTGTTTTACAAAGCGGATAACCTGAAGCGTATTGTTGTCTTTGTCTGCAACCATCAGGTTGTAAGTACCTGCAGCCAGGTTGCCAACGTTGATAGAGCCAGCATTGTTTTGCAGCATCATTTCTTCGTTAGCTACTACAGCACCCAGTGTGTTAGTTATTTTTACTACTACACTGTTATTGTTGTAGTTGCCCAGTTGAACATTCAGTGTGTTACCGCTAACAGGGTTAGGGTATACTTTCACGTCTATGTTGTTTGTTACCTGTTGGATGCCTGTTTTAAATACAACTTTCAATTGTGCATTGTCAGTTATTGCAGGCGCGTAGCATGTACCGCTAACAATACAACGGAACATTCTCAGGTTTTGGTAAGTTGGCGTTACACGCAGCGTGTTTGTATTAGTGCCACTGTATGCACCAGCTTTATCAGCAATGTTTATAAACGTTTGCTGGCCGCCAACAACAGTGTCTATCTGCCATTGGTATGTAATGTTAGTACCTGTAGCAGAAATAGAGAATACAAACGGATCCTGATACCAGCCTGATTGTGTAACAGGTTGTTTAGTGATTACAGGGCGAGAATCGATACGCAATACAGCACCGCCTGTGTAGTTAATGCCACAAGCATCTGTTATCACACAACGATATTGGTTGCCTGCCATAGCAGCAGTAGCACCTGTTATCATCATCGAGTTTGTAGTTACAAAAGTATAAGTGCTGCCGTTAGTCAGGTTAGTCCAGCCTGAACCGCTGTTTACCTGCCATTGGTATGTTGGGTTGTATGCATCTACTACTGTAGTGAAGGTAGCTGTAGAACCATCACAAGTAGTATCATCTATCGGTGTGCTTACAATGATAGGCATACCGTGTACTGTCAGTGTTGCAACATTGCTGATTGCATCCGGAGAGCAACCTGTGCTTACTATACAACGGTAAGTATAGCCACGCATTGTAGTTGCAACGTTCGATACTACCAGTGTGTTGCTTGTAGAACCTGCATAGATACCACCATTGCTCAGGTTTACCCAGTTAGTACCTGCATTCAGCTGCCATTGGTATGTAGCACCTGTACCACTTGCCGTTACATTAAAGCGGGCAGTAGTAGCAGCACAAGTCCTTACATCTGTAGGTTGAGACAGAATAGTAGGAGGTGTTTTAACCGTCAGCACTGCAAATGTAGAAGTAGCAGCAGGAGCACATGTACCGCTAACAACGCAACGGTATTGGTTAGAGTGCATGTTTGCAGTAGCACCTGTTATAGACAGGGTAGCTGTAGTAGCGCCGCTGTATACACCGGTGTTTGTGATGTTTGTATATGCACCACCGGCAGTACTTACTTGCCATTGGTAGCCAATGCCTGTACCTGTAGCAACTATAGAGAACGAAGCGTTAGAACCTGCACATGTAGTAGCAGCCGCAGGGTTGCTTGTAATAGCAGGCAGTGAGTTTGTAGTCAGTGTTGCGATAGAAGATATAACAGTAGGAGTACATGTACCACCCACTACGCAACGGTATTGATAACCATTATAGCTTGGCTGAACATTGAATACTGTTAATGTAGCAGTGTTCTGGCCTTGGTGCGTAGTAGCAGTATTCAGGTTGTTGAAGCCTGAGCCATTGTTTACCTGCCAGATATACGTCAGTCCTGCACCTGTTGCACCTACGGTAAATGTTACCGGTGTGTTCAGACAAGCTGCAGTGTTAACCGGTTGAGACGTAATTGTAGGTAAGCCCAATACTGTAAACGTAGCTGTATTACTTGTAAGTGTAGAAGGACAAGTACCAGAAACGATACATCTGTATGTATAGCCATTCATGCTAACAGGAGCAACATTGATGCCCAATGTAGCTGTAGTAGCACCTGCATATACACCGCCGTTTGTAACGTTGCTGAAACCAGTACCTGTGTTTACTTGCCATTGGTAAGCAATACCTGTACCTGAAGCATTGATGCTGATAACAGCATTACCATTAGTACATACAGTAGTGTTCAGTGGTTGTATGTTGATTACCGGAGCAGTATTTACATTCAGCTGTGCTGCTGCGTTTACTGCCGGTGCACAAGTACCGCTAACTACTACCCTGTACGTGTAGCCATTCATAGCTGCAGTAGTGTTAGACAATGTCAGAATGCTTGTGTTAGTACCGGAATAGATACCAGTGTTGGTCAGGTTAGTGAAACCTGAACCTGTATTTTCTTGCCATTGGTAGCTGATACCTGTACCTGTAGCGCTGCTTACAAATACTGCAGGAGAGCCCGCACATACTGTATTGTTAGCAGGTGCTGTAGTGATAGCAGGCAGCGTGTTTACCGTCAGGCTTACAGCGTTAGATGTAAGTTGAGGGCCGCAAATGCTATTTACAACACAACGATATTGGTAGCTATTGAATGTAGCCGGTGTACCCAGGATAGTAAGTGTATTGCTTTGGTTGCCTTGGTAAGGTGCGCCATTTGCAATGTTTGCAAAGCCGCTACCTGTATTTACCTGCCATTGATAATTGATGCCACCTGCAGTTGCACCGATGCTGAATACTGCATTTGTGCCTGCACATACTGTAGTGCTTGTTGGTTGTGTGCCTATAACTGTCAGTGCGTTTACTGTCAACGTTACTGTATTAGATACTGCTGTAGGACCACATACGCCGGATACAAAGCAACGGTAAGTATAATTATTCATGCTGTTTGTAGCGCCTGTTATATTCAGCGTAGCGGCAGTAGCACCGCTATATACGCCTGTATTAGTAACATTTGCAAAACCTGCACCTGTGTTTACTTGCCATTGATAAGTAATGCCGGAACCTGTAGCAGATGTAGTGAAGCCTGTATTGCCGTTTTCGCAAACTGTAGCATTTATCGGGTTGTTTGTGATAGCAGCCGGAATATTGATGAACAACTGACCGGCATTGCTTGTAACAGATGGAGCACAAGTGCCTCCTACTACGCAGCGGTAGAAGCTGTTGTTAAGTGCCATTGTACCACCGTTGATGCTTAGTGTACTGGTAGTAACGCCGCTATAGAAGCCTGCATTGCTCAGGTTGGTATAAGAACCTGCAACACCTGTTGCACTGCTCTGCCATTGATAAGTAAGGCCTGTACCTGTTGCAGACACGCTGTAGATAGCTTGTATGTTTGTGCTGCAAGTAGTGAAGTCTGTTGGTTGTGCTGTAATAGCAGGTTTCCTTTGCAGCGTCAGTTCTGCAGCAGCAGATGTAACTGAAGGAGCACATGTACCACTAACTACACAACGGTAAGTATTGCCGGATAATGCAGCAGGTGCACTTGTAATGCCAAGCGTAGCTGTTTGCATACCTGTATATGGTGCAACGTTGCCAATGTTTGTATAAGTTGTAGAACCTGCAGGTGCTACTTGCCATTGGTAAGAGATGCCTGTACCTGTAGCTGTAACGTTGAATGTTGCAGCACCATCTTCACATATTGTCAGGTTCGATGGATTAGTAACAGTAGGTTTTGTGTTAACTGTCAGTGTAGCAGCAGTAGATGTTACAACCGGAGCGCAATTACCTGTAACAACACAACGGTATGTGTAGTTATTCATACTTGCGGTAGCGCTTGTTATCGTCAGGTTCGGGCTGTTAACGCCTGAATAAGGTGCTGTGTTAGAGATGTTGTTAAAACCTGCACCTGTATTTACCTGCCATTGATAGTTGAACGGATAGAAGCTGCTATTACCTTGTAATGCGATGTTCAGGAGTGTGTTGCTGCCTTCGCACACTACCGTGTTTTGCGGTTGTGAAGCTATAGAAGGTGGCAGATCAATATCCAATTGGCCTGAATTAGAAATAAGAGGAGTACCGCACAAGCTTGTTACCACACAACGGTATTTGTTGCCGTTGAAGGCGCTTGTAGGTGCTGTAATTGTAAGCGTAGCTGCATTAACACCGCTATATGGCGCTGCTGCAGGAATGTTTGTGTACAGTGTAGAGCTGTTTGCTGCTACCTGCCATTGATACGACAATGTGTTGGTAGATTGTGCACCTGCTGCAACACTGAAAGTAGCATTGCTGCCGATACATATGTATGAAGTTTGCGGATGACTGTTGATAGTGTGTTGGCCATTAACAGTTAGCATAGCATCTGCACTGAATACAGGAGCCGCACAGTCTGCAGTTACCATACAACGATATGTCATGCCGTCTATTGCTGTAGTAGGATTGTTGATTACAAGTACTGAATTGGTAGCACCACTGTAGGTGCTATTGTTAGAAACATTAGAGAAGCCTGTATTGTAAGCTCTTACCTGCCATTGGTATGCCAAATTGGTGCCTGTAGCAGATACTGCGAAAAATGCACTTGATGCACCCTGACAAACAGTGCTGTTGAAAGGATTGGTAGTAATTGTCGCAGGTGGTGTAAAACAAGTAGTATAGGTCATCTCAATTCGGCTGATAGAACCACCTGCTTCAGTAGAATAGTCAGGAATGCTAGAACTAATGATTGAGTTTTGCGAAAGAAGGCGGTTCAAAGTAACCGGTTGTCCATTGATTGTCGTTGAAAAGCCTGCAGCACCATATGAGTTGGTCGTACCTGCTTGTCCAAGAATACCAATTATCTCGCCCGCTGTAACAGGTATATTTACTGTTTGAGTAACACCATTTGTAGCACCTTGTATGTATGCAAGCGATGTGAAGTTGGTAGACGTTGTACTATATACAACCGGTACGGCATCGTTGATGCGTATTACTTGTATGTTTTGTGAACCGGAACCCGCTTCAGGTGCTACACGAAGCCCTGTAATTGTAAAATTGGTAGGAGCTGTAAACCAGTAGCCCCTCACATTGCTGCCAAATGTGCCTGATCCCGAAGGTAGTGGCATGGTTGTTTGTGCAAAACTCACGTTGTACCCGACCATCGTCAGTAGCATGAGTGCACAGATTTTAAATACTTTAGTATAATTTACCATTGTATCGTTGTTTATTGATTTAAGAGTTGATTACGTTGTTTTCTTAGTTTCTGATCTTTTGTTTTCGTGTCGTTATTTCCTCAATACGTTGCGCTTTTAATGGTTATTAAATATGTTTTCATTCAAATTTTCCTTAGCATCTTGAAATCTTTCGTTTTATCTATGTTCAATTTTTGGTTACAAAAATCCTAGTCTTATGGAGAAAAACACCCATAAAGCAATATTCCGGACACAATGCCCGGTTCTCATCAGTCTCAATCTATATGTAACAGTTAGCAGCCGTTTGTCTGTTCTTAGTAATCTCTCTCTTGTATTAGCTGCTGATAGGGGTATTCTTATCTCTCAGGGGCTAAAGTTAATAAAGAAGTATCTATTATTGCTCTTTCTATGTTTATTTTTTTCTTATTTGATGCGGTTTTCAGCGCGCAAAGGGGTTAATATTATCAACATCATTTACACACATAAAAAAAGCCCGAACAGCTAGTGTCCGGGCTTTTATTTGATTGATATTTAATCAATTATTGTTTTTGGAAGCGACCGCTTGCCATCAGCTCACCTTTTTCACTTCTGATTGCGTATATATATATGCCGTTTGTCATATTAGCAGCAGGTATAGATATTTCATTTTTTCCTGATGCATAACTGGCAGCAGCGTTGTTGTAAACAACACGGCAAGCCATGTCTGTAACAGATACGCTCAACGATTGTGCTTTTTCCAATGTTACTGCCAGTGTTGCATTGCCGGTAGTTGGGTTAGGGTATACTTTAACATCTGCCTGGAAAGCGATGTTTTTAACGCCCAGTGTGCTATCGCTCAGCATAAACAGTTCTGTACCGTTTGCGCTATCCGCAGCACGGAAGTAGATTGTATTACCCATTTGCAGGAATTCTGCAGGGCTGCTGCTGTTAATACCACCGTAGATATCTGCTACCATAGTAGGAACGCCTGTGCCTTTGAACACCCACAGTTCATTACCGTTTACGCCATTGTCTGCGTTGAAGTAAATTCTGTTTTTAGCGCTGTGTATATTGCTGATGTTGCTATTGCCTGTTGGGTTTGTTTTGTAAACCAGTGCAGTATTGCCTGTTGCAGGGTCGTATGCATACAGGTGGCCAAAGTAAGTGCCGTCGTTACCTGCAAAGTATACTTTGTTATTAAAACCAGCTATCAGTTTTTGGCCTGATGCATAGTTTGTAATAGAGCTGCCTACACCACTTACTACGTCTGTAAGGCGCATTACATTCAGACCATTGTAGCTATACAACTCGCGACCATAAGTAAGCGTTGAAGCAGAAAAATACAGTTTGTTGCCAATAACCGTAAAGTTGTTAGGCGCAGAGCTGTTTGCACCTGCATCAATATCAGATATCAGAGCAGTGCTGTTTGTAGACGGATTGTAAGCATATAGCTCTTGTCCTGTAGTAGTGTTTGTTGCAGAGAAGTATAACAGTGTATCGTATGCAGTAATGCCGGTGATAGCGCTGCCGCCAATGCCTGCATTGATGTCTGTAAGGCGCATAGCAGTATTGCTGGTAGTGTCATATACCCACAATTCTTCGCCATATATGCCGTCGTTGGCATCAAAATATATCTTGCCTTTGTACGCTACTACTTCGTCTACGTTTGCACTGCTGGTACCTGCATATACCTCTGCAGCCAATGATGGCGGGTTAGTGCCATCCCAGCGGTATAGTTCTATGCCTGATGTACCGTTGTTTGCAGGGAAGTAAGCGAATTTGCCAACTACTGCCATTGTACGGTTGCTGGTAGGGCTGATGCTTGATGCTGCAGCAGGATTGATATTGAAAGCAAGGTTTGTACCGCTGCTGTCTTTCAGCCACAGTTCATAACCATTGGTGCCGTCGTTTGCTGTAAATGCCAGGTTTTTACCAAAAGCCGCCATACGATAAGGGAAGCTGCCTGTTGTACCCGGGTTGATGTCTTTTACTACTGATTGTGCATTGGCAGATATTACTCCCGCAAGCAATGCAGTACTGAGTATACTACGTTTCATATTTCTGGATGTTTATTTTTTTATTTGTGAATTAATGAGCGCAATTATTGTTTTTGGATGTTGCCTGCATACATCATAACGCCGGCAACATCAAACAAACGGTATTGATAGATGCCAGCTGCCATGTTTGTCATATCTACAGTAACGTTGTTTGTACCTGCAACGTAAGTTTTTACATCGCTGCGTACGATAGTCTTGCCTGTCATATCTGTAACTACATAGCCCAATTGCAAATCTGCTTTGCTGCTGATTTGTATGCTGGTAGTACCTGTTGTAGGGTTAGGGAATACTTTAACATCTGCATTCAGGCGTGTGTTAACAACAGTTAGTGCCGCAGAGTCTGCCAGTTGATACAGTTCTGTACCTGTAGCACTGTTATAGGCATTAAAGTACATTTTTGTACCCCATGTCAGGAAGTTTATCGGGTAACTGCTTTGATTAGGATCAATGTCAGCAACCAATTTAGGGGTTGTGCTGCCATCATAAGACCATAATTCTACGCCGCTGGTGCCATCGTCTGCACTGAAGAACATTTTGCCGGCGTAGTAGTTAAAGTATTGAGGGCTGCTGCTGCCGCTAGGGTTGATATCATATACTTTTGAAGCAACACCGTTTATCGGGTTGAACTGCCATAATTGATTGCCTGTAGTACCATCATTACCAGTAAAGTATATTTTGTTTTTGTACCACATCAGTTGTACATCACCATTGTTTACAGCCATCAGACCATCGCCATTGCTATTGTCTATATTGGTATGGCGCATCAGGTTAGTACCGTCAAAAGAATATAATTCCCTGCCATAAGTAGGAGTGTAGGCACTAAAGTAGAGTTTTCCGTTAATAACAGTCAAGCCCTGAGGACCGCTGCCATTGTTGCCGGCATATACATCTGCCACTAGTGTAGTAGTATTGCTAACAGGGTTGTATGCATATAATTCAGTACCTGTTGTGCTGCCTGTTGCAGTAAAGTATAGTTTGTCTTTGAATGCAACCAGATTAGACGGAGCACTGCTGCTGTTGCCCGGCATCAGGTCTGTAAGGCGTTGTGTATAGCCATCTGTAAGGTTGTAAGACCATAGCTCATTGCCATTGATATTGTTATATGCACCGAAGTACAGGCGGTCGCCCATTACATATAGTTCGTTAATGTCGCTACCGCTGTTGCCGGGGTATATTTCTGCTGCCAAAGATGGTGCAACTGTGTCAACACCATTCCACATGTATAGTTCTATACCTGTATTGCCATTGTCAGCAGGGAAGTATACATTTTTACCATGTACAACCATTTTCCTGTTGTTGTACCAGCTGGTACTGCTTGCCAAACCCGGATTCAGATCATAGATAAGCTTCGCAGATGTGTCATATGCCATTAATTCACTGCCGTTTACGCCATTATCAGCAAAGAATAAAACCCTGTTGCCGTAATAACCTGTCAACCACATTGGGTACGAGTCTCCGTTAGGGTTAACATCCGCTATCATGCGCGTTTGTGCCGACGCAAATAAACTGCCGGACAGTAAAATAGTACTGAGTAAACGAATTTTCATATGTGCTCCGCTTATTTAATTATGAATGAATTATGTTATAAGCTATAAATATAAAAACTATTAAGTGAATATTATATAATTATGACCATGAAATAGCCAAAATACCGTATATCCCGTAGAGGATGCCTCGAAAAGCAGGCTGGTGGCTAAGTTGTTGATTTTTAATGGCTTGTATTTGTTAACCGCTCGTTAACCGATTGCAAACTACCCGTTAACAAGTGTCGAAAATTTGAACATCGGCCATCGATGCCCTCATATTTGCATCATAATCAACGAAATAAACAACTAACTAAAACTAAACAGTAACAAACAAAAACAAACAATTATGAAAAAAATCATCGCAATCGCAGCACTTTCATTCGTAGGTATCGCAGCAAAAGCACAAGTTGCATCTACAGCTACACAAACTGTTAACCTGAACCTGAGCAACGCAATCGAGTTGACTTTCACAGGGTCTACTACTGCTACAGGTGCTGCTGTTAACCTGGCGTTCAACACAGTTAACGATTATGCAAATGGTGTTGCATCATCTGCACAAGAACTGAAAGTACGTTCTAACAAGAAATTCGATGTTACAGTAAAAACAAACGCTGCTAGCTTCTCATACACTGGTTCTACAACACCAGCTCCTGTAATGCCTGTATCTGGTGTTCTGGCACTGAAAGTAAGCGCTAACGGTACGGGTGGTACAATTGGTGGTACTTTCGCTGGTTACACAAGCTTGTCTGCAACTGCAGCAAACCTGATAGCTAATGGCTTGAACGGTGGTAACCAAACATTCAGCGTAATGTACAATGCAACTCCGGGTTTCACTTACCCTGCAGGTACTTACACTGTAGATGTAGTTTACACAGCTACGCAACAATAATAACCATCGGGTTATTACTCCCTTTCGGATCTTTTTCATCCAAATACGAAGGCTACTCTTGGCGGGGTAGCTTTCTTTTTTATGTAGATTGCAGTCTTCTATAGATAATTATGAAAAGAATACTGCTACTGGCCGCATCTTTTAGTATGCTGGCTTTGGGTACAACAGCGCAAAACAAAGCAAAGACAATAGATTCGGTACTTAAAATATACCAGCAACAAGGGCAGTTTAATGGTGCTGTGCTGGTATATCAATATGGTCGTCCTGTATTGGTAAAAGGCTATGGTTACAGAGATGTAGCAAAAAAAATACCTAACGATAGCAATACCATATTTCAGATAGGTTCTGTTACCAAAACATTTACGGCAACCATGATTATGATGTTGCAGGAGCAAGGGAAGCTGAATGTGAAAGACAAGCTGTCTCAATACATGCCCGGCTACCCCGATGGTGATAAAATAACCATCGAAAATCTGCTGACGCACACATCTGGAATCTTTAACTACACAGAAGATACGGCTTTCTCGCAGCATGGCATGACGATGCATCAGGAAAGAAAGGCCATGATAAGGTTGTTCAAAGACAAGATGACGGGAATAGAACCCGGTGCATCATTTAACTATAGCAACTCAAACTATATGTTGCTGGGTTATATTATAGAAGACATCACAGGAAAGACCTATTATGAGGCGCTGCGTAGTATGATTCTTGAACCTTTGGGAATGAAAAACACAGGTAGTAATTTTGCCGGGCTGAAGAGTAAGAACAAAGCCATAGGTTACTTTTCTATAGACGATGGCAAAGGCGATAATGCTCCGTTTGTAGACTCATCTGTTTCTTTTGCAGCAGGGTGTATATATACAACCGTATCAGACCTGAATAAATGGGCCAATGCGGTACATAAAAAAATGTTGCTGACGGCAGAAGACTGGAAGCTGATGACTACAGTATATAAACAAAACTACGGCTATGGCTGGATGCTGGGCGAGGCAATGGGCAAGAAGAGCATAGGACACAATGGTGGTATACATGGCTTTGTATCTAACCTGTATATGATGCCCGATGATGCCAGCACAGTGATACTGATATCTAACAAAATGGATGATGAACAATCTCAGATACGCAGAAATATCACGGCGATATTAAATGATAAGAAAGTAGAGTTGCCCGAGTTTAAAAAAGAAGTGAAACTGAACCCTGTATATTTTAAAGACTATGTAGGTGTATACGCGTTGGCGCCGGGTTTTGATATAACCATAACAAGCGAAGGTGATGCCCTGTACGCGCAAGCTACCAACCAACCCAAGCTACGCTTGTATGCAGAGCGGAAAGACTTCTTTTTCTTCAAAGTAGTAGATGCGCAAATTTCTTTTGTAAGAAATGAAGCAGATGTGGTAGATAAGATAGCCCTGAGGCAAAACGGTCGCATCATGAATGCTCCCAGGAAGAATTAGTCATTATATTAAGTATATATTTTACAGGTGTAGTTTTCTTTTTTGAAAACTACACCTGTTGTTTTTCAATGAGTTGTGTTTTGGGTTGTTAATTGGTTGTAAATGGCTTGCTAAGGGTGAGTTAAGTAACATGTTTATTTGGGAATGATGATGAATGTCATTGAATATTTGCATCACAAACTGAGGGCTTAACCGCCGGGTACAAACAAACAAAAATGAAACAAACCATTGCACTAATGGGCATACTGCTATGCTCGGCGACAGCGTTCGCGCAGCAAAGCAGCAATAGCTCTCAAACCGTATCAATGGGGGTGAGTAGTACAATAGAACTCACCTTCACAGGTAGCACTACTACAACAGGTGCTACTGTCAATCTCAACTTTAATACTGTAAACGATTATGCCAACGGTGTTGTTTCTTCAGATCAGGAACTGAAGGTTACATCCAACCGCAATTTTACAATAGCTGTAAAAACAAGCAGTGCTACATTCAGCTACGCAGGCAGCACCTCGCCTGCACCAGCTATGCCTGTAAGCATACTGGGTTTGATGCTTTCATCAAACAGTACAGGTGGTACAGTGGTAAGCCCGTTTTCTGCATCGGCATACAACAGCCTCAGCAATAGCAACCAGATGCTGCTGAATACTTGTACAGCAGGCAATGCCAAGCTGTTTGCTGTTAAGTACAAAGCCACGCCCGATTTTACATATCCCGCAGGTACCTATACTGTAGATGTTCTTTATACCGCAACACAATTATAAACCCTCGGAAAAGACACACAGTATGAACAAACAGACAAACACGCTTTTGAAAGCGATAGCCATATTTGTATTGGGTATGGGGGCAGTAATATCTGCCAAGGCACAGAATGCAAGCAGCAATGCAGTGCAAACCGCTAAGCTGGACCTTACAGATGCCATAGAGCTTTCGTTTATAAACGGTGCGGGTGGTACGCTCAACTTTACGTACAACACAGCTGCCGAGCTGATAAACGGTAAGGAAAGCATCACGCAAGATTTGCGTGTACGCTCCAACAAAAAATTTAAAGTAGCTGTAGCCAGTTCTTCATCAAATTTCACCTACACAGGTACATATACTGTAAATAACATCATACCCGTAAGTACAGGCTTGCAGGTGATGGTGACAGCTAATAATACTGGTGGTATACCTACGTTGTCGGCACTATTGGGCTGGCTGGGCCTTACAATAGGTAGCGGTACTACATTGCTTACATATTGCAATCCAGGTGGCAACCAAACGTTTACTGTAAAGTACAAGGCAACGCCGGGTATACTTGCAGCACCGGGTACATATACCACAGATGTTGTATTTACAGCAACACAGATGTAATAATGTTTTTTTGTTTGAATGATGTAAGCAGGCTGCCATGTGCAGCCTGCTTTGCTATGGTTAATGCTCGGTTAAACATGCTTTGTAGTTTGGTATGGCATCGGCAGTGTGTGATATTTACATAAACAGAACAAACATGAAAGCATTAACATCAACAGATCGCCCGCGTATATTCAGCAATAAAGTGCTGCACTACTTCACAAAGCTCAATCCGTTTCGCGGAGAATTGGTAGAGGTGGAAATGAAGGTAGTTGGTAAGCGTATCGTGTATACATATACCAAAGTGCGCAATACACAAGCGTAGTATTCTTTTTTATAGTAATGTTGTGTAATCGCTATGCACAACAACGCCCGCATTTTTCTTGTCTTTTTTATTGCCGCCATAGTCGGTACACTGTCGCATGAATGTGGCCATGCCATTGTTGGCGAAATGTTGGGGTTTAATACACGTCTCTCATACGCATTTACCTATTGCGAAAACTGCTATGATATGTACAATGCCACAAAAGGTACTGCTGCTTTTCGCTTGTATGAATACAAGCAGAGTTTGTTTATTTGGGGTGGCCCGTTACAAACAATCCTTACCGCTTTAGCAGGCACTATTGGTCTGCTTGTTGTTCGCAGAAAACAGGAAATAGATGCTTATAATATCAAGCACTTGCTTTTGCTGGCCTTGTCTTTCTTTATCAGCAGAAATGTGTTTAACGAAGTGCTGTTTTGGATAAAATACTTCAGTACAAAAGAAATGCCTTACAGGTGCGATGAGTGTAAGCTGCTGAACTATTATAACGCTAACCCACTGGTTGGGCATCTGCTGATATTAGTTGCTGCAAGTGCTGTGTTATGGTGGATAACATTTGTCTTGCTCAAAAAACACCGTCTGCAGTTTATTATATGGGGTGGGCTTGGTAGCCTTTCGGGTTGGGTGTTGTGGCTGTATGTTATTGGTCCACGTCTTTTGCCATAAAAAACCGCCCGCTGTATAAGCGGGCGGTTATCTTATTCTTTTATCAGCTTTCTTCGTTCTGTGGTGTTGCCATCCTTGTCTTGCAGGGTGAGGATGTACAAGCCTGCAGGCAGATTAGTAGTGTTGATTGTTTTAGCATGTATAGCTTCATTCATAACAACTTTGCCCATCGCATCCGTTAGTTTTACAAACGCTGCATCTGCATCAATATTCAGTTGATGGCTGAATGGGTTGGGGTAGATGCTTGCCGGTTGATTGCCCGGAACACCTTGTACATTTGCAGGTGTTGTATTTGGGTAGATATAAACGCAAGATGTATTGAATGGATTGTAAGTAATGCTGTTCTCTGTGTAGCATATTGGAGTGCCACCGTAAATAGTCATTATATCGCCATAATAAAACAAGAATCCATTTAGTCCAAGTCCGTCAATGAGTGTTACATTCAGATTGCCTGTCAGGAAACGTTTTCTATATACGCCACCAATACTAACGCTGTCTGTTCCTGTAATAATTGCATTCAGTGCTTTTGTGTTCCCCGTGTTATATTCTGTGACAAATTTAATTGTGTCACCTATCAACTTGTTGAAATCCCATAGCAATGCCTCCGTGGTGTCATTATTATATCGTATGTAAATACGTTTATTGTCTTCCCGTATGCCAAATGTATATTTGTCTGAAGACGAGGCTCTTCCGCCTGTTAGCTTCGGGAATCCTGTGGTACTGGTCTGTATGAAAGTTCTTTGGGCAATCTTTTGGTATGTCTTGCCGGCTATAATGGTATCTGTACCGGTAGCAATGTACATGTCCTCGTAAGTTGCATAGCTGTTTACCATAGAAGGTTTTGCTCCGTAGGTGAATGTCCACCATGCATTGCCATATGGGAATGGGCGGTACTGCTGTGCGGTAGCATTGCAGAAAATAAGCATAGCTGCAAGTTGCAGTAAAAGGAAAGGTCGCATAGGATTATTGTTTGTATAAAGTTAGTAAGTAATGATATACAACGTAGCAATGCCCGACAATATTGTATTATTAAAACAATACCGCCCCTGCAATTAGGGGCGGTAAGTATATATTAAGTATGGGCAATCAAAAAATATGATTACGCTACCAGTGTGTCCAGTACAGCATTCATGCTGCGTACAGCATCTGCGCTTTTGTTGAATGCTTCTTGTTCTTCTGCATTCAGTTTGTAGTCGATGATTTTTTCCCAACCGTTGCTGCCTATTACTACAGGTACACCCAGGCAAATATCGCTTTGTCCGTATTCGCCATCCAGCGCTACGCAGCAAGGGAATACTTTCTTCTGGTTGCGGATGATGCTTTCTACCAATGCAGCACCTGCAGCACCTGGTGCATACCATGCACTTGTGCCCAGCAGTTTTGTAAGGGTAGCACCACCTACCATCGTATCTGCAGCAACTTGCTTCAGTTGTTCTTCGTTCAGGAAGTTGCTAACAGGTGTGCCATTCAGCGTAGCAAGGCGTGTAAGCGGTATCATAGTAGTATCGCCGTGGCCACCTATTACTACTGCGTGCAGATCGTTCTGAGAGCAGTTGAGTGATTGTTGCAGATATGTTTTGAAGCGTGCGCTATCCAGTATGCCACCCATACCGATGATGCGGTTTTTAGGCAGGCCTGTAGCTTTCAGCGTCAGGTATGTCATTGTATCCATAGGGTTGCTTATCACCACTATGATGGTATTAGGAGAGTATTGCAGCAGGTTTTTAGCAACTGTTTCAACGATTTTAGCGTTCGTGCCTATCAGCTCTTCGCGCGTCATACCCGGTTTGCGAGGGATACCTGAAGTGATAACACAAACATCAGAACCGGCAGTTTTGCTATAGTCGTTCGTGCTGCCTATCACGCGGGTATCAAAACCCAATAGAGACGATGTCTGCATGATGTCCAGCGCTTTACCTTCAGCAAAACCTTCTTTAATGTCTACGAGTACCAGTTCTTCAACCAATCCCCTGCGGGCGATGTTGTCTGCACAGGTAGCACCTACTGCACCCGCACCTACTACAGTTACTTTCATTTCGTTTATTCTTTTATTGTGAGTTTGAAAAAATATAAAATCGGTGCAAAGATAGGGGTAATTACTATTTGTACAGATGATTTTAATTAGGAATTAGCTATGATGAAGGGCATTTTTTGCTTATTTGGCATAGTTTTTTCTATACATATATCAGGTGCCCGTTACAGTATTTCAAAACCTGAAAAATAATAGCTGTATGGAAATGAATGAAGAATACAAAACGCCGCCCGCAGAGCCGTCTTTGCTTTCTATGTTTGCCTTGCTGGCGGGGTTGTCTTTAGTGGTTGGTGTTGTGGTGTCGTTAGTTTTTACGGTTAGCCATGTATTCAAGTAGGCTATTTACCTCGGGGCGAAACAAGCGCAATGCTATCATGATAGATACAATGAACAATGCCGATGTTACAAATACAATGCTTTTGTTCAGCTTGACTATATAATAGTGTAATGAGATATTGTCTGTTCTGTTTTTGCCAATGAAAAAAACTGATGTATTGTAAAATGCTTTGGATAGAAAACCTAGTTTGTCCCAATTGGTATACTTCCAGCCATGTTGGTAGTTGTATGCTGGCACATAGCGTTGTGGCAGGTGGTGTTTATAATAGCTGTTCCAGTATTTAGCAACGGTATCAATTTCTACCATTGCTCCGTTAGTATCTCTGAAAATATGCCCGGAAAGTGGGTCTACCAATAGCAAGTGGTGATCCTGTTCTATTACGGTAGCTATATGGCCGCCTTCTTTTTTGCCTACATTCAGTATTACAAACTTTGTTTTGTAGTCCATATGCATCATCAGCCTGGTAAAGAAGCTGGCGTATGCACCACATGCCCCCTTGCCAAAATAAAAATTGCTGAATGAACTACGAGTAAGTGCCAGTTTGGGAGAGGTGAATTCTTTGTCGCTGAAAAGCGTCATCATCGGGTCTTGTATCATGTGGGTGTAGAACATGGCCGTATCTACAATACAATTAAGGTCTTTCCCTACACAACGTTCCTTTACTTCTATAGCCAGATTATGTACCAATTCATCCTCATACTTCCAGTCGCTGTAACTGAGAAGCGTAAACATTAATAAAAACCCGGCAATGAATATGAACATGAAGCCGGAGATTTTTCTCAATAGCATTTTTGGTATAGTATAATTGTTAGGGCGTTACAGTTTGTAAGAGGATGGGCAAATGTAGTTTTTTCATTTGAATATGCTAACGAAATAAGAATCATATTATTCTTCCCGATTTGTTATGTGTTGATATTCTATTGTATATGTTGTATGGGGTATTTTTGTATTTGATGTTCATTGTCCGGCACTTTTATGCATAGTAATCGATGGTTAATAATCAGAGGATTACACTTTCCGCTCTCGGTCTTATTTTCTACCTTCGCCTCAATATTTTCAAAATATGAATGCATCAAAGCGCGTGTACGATAACGTACTGCAAACAATAGGTAATACACCACTCATCAAGCTGAACAAGGTAACTGCAGACCTGCCATGCCCTGTTTACGCAAAGGTCGATTTCTTCAACCCCGGCAATAGCATTAAAGACCGTATGGCACTGAAGATGCTGGAGGTGGCAGAGCAGGAAGGTAAGATAAAACCGGGTGGTACTATTATAGAAGGTACAAGTGGTAATACCGGTATGGGGCTTGCGTTGGCTGCCATCATCAAAGGTTACAAATGTATTTTCGCTACTACAGATAAGCAGTCGAAAGAAAAAGTAGATATACTGAAGGCTGTAGGTGCAGAGGTAATTGTGTGCCCTACCAACGTAGAGCCTGAAGACCCGCGTTCTTACTATTCGGTATCTAAGCGCTTGGCTACAGAAATACCAAACAGCTGGTATGTAAACCAGTACGATAACCTGGCAAACCGTGCAGCGCACTACGAAAGCACTGCACCTGAAATCTGGGAACAGACAGAAGGTAAGGTAACACACATTGTAGTAGCCAGTGGTACAGGTGGTACTATTACGGGTATCGGCATGTTCATGAAAGAAAAGAATCCCGACATCAAAATGTGGGCGATAGATACCTATGGCTCGCTGTTGAAAAAATGGTTTGATACAGGTGAACTGGATATGAACGAGGTACACCCTTATATATCAGAAGGTTTTGGTGAAGACTTCTTGCCGCAGAACTATATTAAAGACGTTATAGACCATTTTGAAAAAGTAACGGATAAAGACGGTGCTGTAATGGCGCGTCGCATTGCGAAGGAAGAAGGCTTGTTCGTAGGCTACTCTGCAGGTTCTGTAATAGCAGGGCTGAAGCAAATGAAACAGCACCTGAAGCCGACGGATTTGGTTGTGGTAGTATTTCATGACCACGGTAGCCGCTATGTAGGTAAAATATATAATGATGAGTGGATGTTGGATCGTGGCTTCCTCGAGGTGTCTACGGTTCGCGATTTGATTGGTGGCCTCGGCCGCCGCCGTTTGGTAACGATTGACGAAGGTGCTAAAGTGAGCGATGCACTGGAACTGATGAAGAAGTACGACATCGAACAGATACCTGTATTGAATGGTACAGAGGTAACGGGTGCCATCACACAGTCAGGCCTTTTCAAGCAAATGATAGACAATGCAGAGGTGCGCGATTTCAACATAGGTGATGTAAAAGAAACTGCACTGCCAATGGTAGAAATGGATATGCCGCTGGAACGCCTGAAGCACTACATCAGCAAAGAGAATGGTGCAGTACTTACCAAAGATGATAGCGGACAGTATCACATCCTTACCAAGTACGATGTGCTGAATGCTTTCAGTAAAGGATAGGTGTTGGTTGATTGGTTGAATAGTTGATTAGTAACATAAACTAACAAAATTGAGTTTCGTAGAAAGATTTATAAAAAGGCCACCGGTAGTGTTTCCACTGGTGGCTTTGTTTCATATCGGCTTGCTGGTGTTTAGCATCTACAATGCAAGCACAGAGCCTATGTCTTCTTTGATATGGCTGCAGCCATTGTGGATGGTTGCTTATACAGCTGCATGGCTGTTTGTTTGCGATATGAAGCGCTGGGCAGCGTATACCTATATAGGTGTTACCACACTTAGTCTGTTGTTGCACTTTCTTGTAAAAGAAGAACTGTATCATAGCAGCCTGTTTCTGATAGATGCCATTTTTGCCATGATAGTGATGGCGTATATAAAAAGGTTTGAATAAAACACCCCCTAACCCCCCTTCAGGGGGAACTATGAGGGGTATAATAACAAAGCCCATTTACAACAAGGGCAATTAATAATGAGAAAGCCCCTTTAGGGGTTGGGGTACATATAAAAACGATTTAGGGGTTTGGGGTATGATGAGAATTATAACCGATATGCTGGGCCGCGATGTGGAATTTCAGTTTCCACCAAAGCGTATAGTGTCTGTAGTGCCATCGCAGACAGAGCTGCTGCATTATCTGGGTTTGGAAGATGAGGTGGTGGGCATCACCAAGTTTTGTGTACATCCCGAAAGTTGGTTTCGCAGCAAGACAAGGGTAGGCGGCACTAAGAAGCTGAATATAGATGTGATACGCGAACTGCAGCCCGACCTTATCATTGCCAATAAAGAAGAAAACGAACGCGCACAGATAGAAGAATTGGCCAAAGAATTTCCTATATGGATAAGCGATATGCAAATCATACCGCAGGCTTTGCAGATGATACAAGTAGTAGGGCAGCTAACTGGTAGAGAAGGCAAGGCAAACGAACTGGTAGATGAGATAGTTGCAGGCTTTACTAATCTCAACAAAGCTACAGCGCCCAAGCGCGTTGCATACTTTATATGGTACAATCCATGGATGAGCGTTGGTGGCGATACTTTCATCAGCAATATGATACAGACCATCGGCTGGCAAAATGTACTGAAGCACGAAAGCCGCTACCCCGAGGTAGACCTTGAAAAATTGAAAGAGCTGAATCCTGAATTGGTACTGCTTTCTTCAGAGCCATTCCCGTTTAAAGAAAAGCACATAGCAGAGATAAAAGCCATACTGCCGGATGCAGATGTAAAACTGGTAGACGGTGAAATGTTTAGCTGGTATGGCAGCAGGATGAAAGATGCAGTGGGTTATATGGGTGAGTTGGTGAAGTAATTATCATCCACAAGCAATCCAACCACCAACAGAGACCATTGCTACCCATTTATTGTTTATCTTCTTTAGCAGCCAAATTATACCGCTCGCACCGTCCGCATGAAATCTTGAATATTCGATGAGTGCATATTGTTTGTTGTCGTTAAAAATAGGTAGAGATATTGTGGCGTATTTATAGCTTTCTTTTTGATGGGTGTACAGTGAATCGATTTGTTTAGCATCAATTAGTTTTATTCTTTTAAAATTGTGTAAAATAGATACTCTCTTAGGGGGCGTGGCAGGATAATTTTTGACTATCTGCATAAATGTTCCAGAATCGATAACGCTCGAAACTTCCGGGTAAGATCCCATGCTCATATAGTCCTTTGATGGGTAACTCGTATCGATTGAAAGAAAAGTGCAAGATTTGTCGATTGATAATATTAGCTCATCCGTCAAATAGAACGTACTGTCTTGAGCATAAGCATTAGTTCCAATCACAAATGCGAATAGAATTGAAAAAACAGTATTTCTTATGATTAAAGACATATTGTAAATTAATGAAATATGTATTGTCTGCAAATAGTAGTTGGTCTTTGCTATTTGTGTTTGTGCAATTCATTAAATAATCGTCGTGCAAACATCATCACTCAACTAGTCCCTGCTGGGCTATAAAGTGTCGGTGAGTATTATTTAACTATATCAATGTGGTTGCCATTGTAGCTTATCAGTGTATTCCCAACAAGCTCTGCATCCGTGCCAACAGCGCGCAGTATCTCTTTCCCGTTTTGTAGTACTACTGTTTGGGTGTTGTTTCTTAACAGCAATGTGTTCCCATATTCTTTATAGGCTTCCCAGCAGTTGTCGGCTGTTATAGTTTTTACACTTTCCAGTTGTGCGTTCAGTAATATGGCGTTGCCTGCTTTGTCTGTCAGTAGGTGTTGCCCGGGGTATTTATTTGTAATGCTTTCAAAACTGTTGTTGCCTGCGTATTCATAGTATCTATCGGGGTTGGCAAATGTTGTGTGTGTAGCGGTGTTGTAGTCTGTAGGTAGCTTGGCTATTGTAGCACCTGTGCGGCAGTCTATTTTGTGCAGATAGTTGCCACCGTGTATCAGTATAGTATCGCCCGAAAGCAGGTAGGAAAGTAAGTTTTCTTTTGCTTCAAAGCCTTTAGAGTATATTTTGTTTCCGTTTTGTTTGTTGTACAGGGCTATGAAGTTTTCTCCACGCCACAGGGGCTTGCCGTTATGTATGCCATAGCCTTTGTTGATGAAGAATATATTATCGCCCATCAGAAAAATTGCACTTTTGCTGGCAGAGTCTTTGGGCAAGTTGCTGCTCCATATTTTCTTGCCTTGTTTGTTCAGGCACAGCATCTTTTCTTTTGACGCAAAATAAATTCTGTCATCGTTAACGATGATGTTAGAGCAATATGCAGCAACATTGTTGCCGGTTCTGTATGAGCCACCCCATATTACAACTGTTCCCGTAAGGACTGCACTAGTTAAAGCCACTGCATTGGCTATTATCTCCTGTGTTTGATCTGCAGCAATACAGTCTTTACAAAAAGTAGGGGAGGCATGATACCATCCGTATCCTGTTTGCAGGTTTACGCTATGCAGACCATCGCAGGCTATTACTATATTCTCCTTATCCAAATGCTGTACATCATTCCATACATCGTTTTCGGTAAAGTTTCGTTTATAGACGATGTTTCCCTCTTTTAGTTCCAGTATGGTGCCCAGTTTGCTCATAGCAAAATCGTGGTCGGGGCTTACGTATGCCAGTCTGTATGCTTTCTTCCAAAGCAGTTTGCCGGTTTGTGCATGGTAGCATGCAAGCGCTTCTTTTTTCTCCTGATGCACAATCTTATCGGTACTCAGGTTGAATAGCGGGTTTTCGGAGACAGGTATTTGCCAACGCAACTCTTGGGTATTAATATCTATAGCAGTTATAAATCCTGAAATGATTTTGCCATTTTCGTCTGTCTTTGCAAAGGAAGTAAATAACAAGTTGTTTGCACTGTCTGTTATGTGCTGAATGATGTTGTAATCATTATACAGCCTGATTGCAGAAACAGGGGTGCCGTTTTTATTGGCAATGTTGTATTTCTCTTCTTTTTTTAAAGCAAGTGGTTGTGCAAAAAGAATATTTGCAGTCAGTACGAGTAATAGTGTTTGCAGGATTTTCATACAAGGCTGAAAGTACTAAGATAGAAAAACTTTGCTACCGTCTTGCGGATGCGGGCAGTTGTGTATCTTCATGCTATGCAAACACCATTCCTCGGCCTGAGAACATTCGGGTTCAAAGTAAAAGATATAGAAGCTGCAAAGCAGTGGTATACAAAAGTATTGGGCATTGAGCCGTATTTCGATATGCCTTTTTATGTGGGTTACAATGTAGCGGGTTACGAGTTCGGTTTGCAGCAAACCGATGAAGAACTAAGCTATGGTAATAATACAGCCACCTATCTTGGTGTAGAGGATATACATGCTACTTACAATATCCTGATAGCTGCAGGTGCTACGGAATACGAACAACCACAAGATGTAGGCGAAAATATTATGATTGCTGCCGTAAAAGACCCCTGGGGTAATGTATTCGGTATCATTTATAATCCGCATTTTGCACTTTAGATATTGGCATGTGTTTTGTTGGCAAATAGATATGAAGAAACACAACCTATACCTAATATTGCTAGCTGTGCTAGTATTTGTGTCATGTAAAAAGAATGATAATGTATCTAATGATATTGTGCCGAAGGTCGTAATGAAAAAGGGTAAGGCAATACATATATTCAAGCTTACAGATAGCACCTATTTTTATCAGGGGAAAGACTCGACAGGCTATTATACTAAGTCTATTCACACTTTCATAGATAAGGATTTAACTTTGTATATAGACTCTCAAACCTACAAAGCATTCTATAATATAGATACGTTTACTACCAAAGACAGTGCTGGGTTATCAGTTTTTAATAAAATCGGGTCTTCAGTTTCGTCAACATATATTTATCAGTCAATTTTGTTACGCAACGATTCTATATTTATACAACGTACTGTGCAGGATCATGGAAACTATTCAAGCGGTCATTATATAACAGGTAGGACTAAATAATATTAACGCAAAAGCCACAACAATTGTTGTGGCTTCATTCATTATATCAAGCTGTCAATTCATCACAGCTAAAAATCAGTTTCTACAGGGTTCAGCTTAGGTTGTTTCAGCTTTATCATGCCCAGTGCATTGAATACACGTATTACATAATACACAGGGTCTATCTCGTGCCAGCGTACACCAAAATTGGGGTTGGATGCGCGCATGTGGTGATTGTTGTGGTAAGATTCGCCCAGCATCAGTACATCTACATGAAACAGATTATCTGATGTGTTTTTCATTTCAAAGTTTTTGTAGCCGTATTTATGTGCAAACCAGTTGATGATAGCACCATGTACCGGTCCTGATGCATAGTGTATCGGCAACAGCAGATACATCCACCAGCTGGTAGCAAAGTACGCGTAGTAGGCAGTGTATGCGCCTGCCCAGAAGATGCGTGGTGCCCAGCCGTGGGCAAATCTGTCAAAGCTACGCCATTCAGGTACATTCTTTTTAAAACGGTCTTCTATTTCAAATTTCTCGTCGTATATGGAGGTATATACATTCTTGGTGTGCCACATCATCGTAAATACGTTTGAGAAGTATTTAGGCGAGTGCGGGTCTTTTTCCGTATCAGCAAATGCATGGTGCATGCGGTGCATCAGTGCGTATGTTCTGGTGCTCAGGTAAGAGGAACCCTGCGTTACGAAAGTGAAGATAAACCAAAAGCGTTCCCAGCCTTTGCTCATGGTATAAGCACCATGTGCTGCGTAGCGGTGCTGAAAGAATGTTTGAGAAAATAACGATAAATACCAGTGAGCTATAAAAAATATGAGTATTGCCATGCAATGTTGTCTTGTTGTTACTTTTTTATGACGGGCGCAAAAATAGTGGTTTTTCGGCTGCTATCTGTTTTATTTTGTTGATATGTATCATCGATACGGTCAAATACTTAGTAATTGTATGTGTTGTTTAAGTATTAAGTATGTACACGTTGCCCTTGATAAACATTTATATCGGATTATATTTGTAATACCCTGTTTATACTATGCAGATAAAGCCTACCCGTTCCGATGTCCGTTTTTTCTTATCACTTATGGTGGTGCACGCAGTCTATTTTTTTGTTGCAACCCAATATAAGTGTATCTACAATGGCGATTCGTTGGAGTATATCAACATGGCGCTGAATTTTAACAGGGGGTGGTTTTATTCGGGTAGTTATTTTCAGCCGTTAGATCCCATGTACTTTACATTGAGACCTCCCGGATATCCTGCTTTTCTATGGATGGTTTATCAGTTTGGCATCAATAACTGGATTGTACTGTTTATCCAAAACCTGATATCGGTTTTCAATATATTGTATCTGCGCAATACTTTGCGAATGCTGGGCTATACCAGAAAATACGATTGGCTGCTCTTGGCATTTGTTATACTATATCCGTCGCAGTTTATCAATGCCAACCTCATTCAGCCTGAATTGTTGTTGCAGACATGCGTACTCATATATTTCCGTCATTTTATAAAACTGATAAACAATAGCAGTTGGAAAGATGTATTGATAATGAGCTTGGCATTGGTTGGCGGTATGATGATGAAGCCCGTATGGTATCCTTTTGCATTTTTGCATTTTGCCGTGGTGATGGTAATGGTGGGCAGAAGGCGGCAGGGCGCTTTAAGGCAGATACTTGGGGCATTATTGCCTGTATTGGTAGTAGTGGGCTATAGCTACTGGAACGGCACACGAACGGGTAAGGTGCATTTCTCCAGCATACAATCTATCAATGCACTTTTATACAATCAAGATTATTACATCCGCGCAAAATACGGAGATGACTCGGCCCGTAGTTTTTATGAAACAGAATTAGCTAAGTCGATGGCAATTACAAATTTTGCGGAGCGGTACGATTATCAGTCCGGTAAAGCAATGCAACTGCTTGGGGCAGATATTGTTCCTTATTCTATATTCCATTTCAGAAAAAGCCTCACAATGCTCATCGATCCCGGTAAGGGAGAAATAGATTTGTTTACTGCACAAACAAACTTACAGCAGATATACAACCCTTCTACACGCCCTTTTGCGGAGGTATTGGCAAAAGATGGGCTTGCTGGCGTAAAAACATACATTAGTACCAATCCTTCTTCACCCATTGCTATTCTCATCTTGTTGTTCAATGTTGTAAGAACAGTTGGGTTGGGATTGTTTTTTTACACCAACAACATATCTGCCCGTCATAAATTGGCAGTGGCAATATTATTATGCTATTTTGTGTTCATCACAGGTCCGGTAGCATATGCTCGGTATCTGATGCCGGTATCTTTGATTGTAATGGGATGTGCGGCATTGGCTTATCAGCAACTGTTTCTCGGTAGCTTGAGGAAGAAAAGCATCTGATTAATACTGCGGTGACTAATTTGCGTAAACACATACCTTTTATAGCGTCGGCCATAGTGCTGCTGCTGTTAGTTGCATTTTACTACCCGTATTGCAAATACTATGTAGACCCGGATGCTACGGCATACCTCACAATATCCAAACAATATGCAGATGGCGATTGGCTGAATGCCGTGAACGGATATTGGAGCCCGTGGAGTTGTTGGTTGACAGCTTTCTTTATTAAGTTGGGTACTACAGCTATCGACGGAGCAATTATTGCCAATACTATTGGTGCTGTATTGCTGTTACGCATCACCCATTCATTTTTCATCAGGTATAGCATCAATAGCTTTGCACAGTGGTCGCTTTGTATAGCTTCTTCAGTGTTTTTAGCATACGCGGTATATTATCAGAATTATGATGATATCTGGGAGTGTTTCTTTCTGCTGTACGCATTACGTCTGATGGTTAGTCACAAATTCAGGCACACGCCTGTTTATTGGCTTGGTGCGGGAGTGTTAGGTGCATTGGCATACTTTGCCAAGGCATACGCCTTGTCGTTTTTTATTCTCAGTACGCTGGCTATTGTGTTCTACAATACACGTGCATGGCGAAGTGCTAACAGGGTAGAATGGTTGAAGATATCGGCTGTAATGATTGGTGTCATGGTGCTTTTGAGCAGCCCGTGGTTGTTTGCATTGCATCATAAATATGGCATGTGGACAACAGGTACTGCGGGCAAGCTCAATATGTCTTGGTATCTTGTTGGCCATCCGCATTGGAAAGACGGTATTGGCTTTTTGTTGCCAGCTGGCAGTGGTGTTTCGTACTGGGAAGATCCGTGGTTGGTGAACGGTGAAACTCCCCGATTCTGGAGTTCATCGGCACTTTTCATTCGCCAGTTGATGAAGCTGGTACAGAACAGTTATAAGTTTACACTTAGCAGCCTGATGATTGGTGCGGGCTTTCTGGCAGTGTGGATTTATATGGTTTGGTTATTGCTATTCCGAATGGTAAGAAGGCAGAAGTACAGGGCATACTATCCCATCATCATACCCTACATACTTTTCCCGCTGCCATTCTTCCTCATCAATTTCGAACCACGATATATCTGGTACATGTTGCCCATCAGTATGGTGCTTGGTACAGCCATTATCAAAAGGAATAGACTGTTTAGTAAAAAGCTGGTAGTGGCATTGTTTGCATTGAGTTATATAATATGGCCTATATGGGATATGCAGAAGATGTGGAATGTCGGTAAGGCAGAATATCAAATTGCAAGACAGCTGAAAGAGAAGGGGATAAAGGGTAAGATGGGAGCTAATCTTGTTTTTGGCAAGCCAGAGGCTGTGGCTATGCAACGCATCGCGTATTTCTCCGGTAATAACTACTACATTATGCACAAAGCACCGGCCACATTCCAGAAGCTGTTGCCGGAACTGCGCAGGTACAATATCAGGTATTACTATTATCACACGAAGTACAATACAGATTGGAAACTGGTTGATGAACATGGTAGCCCATATAAGGTAGCTTATGAAGACACGTTGCATGGCTTCCGTATACTGGATGTGCGTGGTGGTATCGCTGAAAGTTTTATAAGCGATTTATTGGAATCGTTTCGTCGAGAAAATGAAGATACTTTGTACCTGATGAGGCAAACGCCTGTACTGACATTGCGTATGGTAGGGAGAACATTGCCAATGTTTTTTAGAGTGGGAGAAGAAAGCGATACAGTAACATCTCTGAGAAAACTAAAGGAATTCATGCCGCTTGAAACAGCTGTAGATATTATAAGGCAGCTGAGCTTAAACGATTCATTGCTTATTTCAGATTACAGAAAATACTATAGGGTAGAGTTGATAGATGACTCTTTGTATAAAAATATCTTACTGGCTATGGATTATGATGAAGAAAGAAAGCAGAAATATATCAGGTATGCAGGTAATTCTTATCAGCTATCACTCCCTGTATTTGATAGCAGAAACGAATATGCAGTAATAAGGGTTGATGATATAATTAGGCGTGGTTTTCATGGAGAAGAAGAGCGAATCTGGATATACCACAGGGAAAATGCGACAGCATCTTGGAAGCTATGTGGTAAAGTACTATAATGTAGCATCTTCTGAAGGCGTGAAGTCACTCAATAGCTAAAAATATAGGTTGTAATCAATATCCACAGCCTAACCAACTTATTGGTTTAATAATTATCTTTGCACACTTTTTAAGGAAAAATCTCATATATATATGGCATCGACAAAAATACAGGAACTGCTGGGCGACCAGGCAGGTTTTTATCTGGACCACACTTGCAAAACCATCGACAAATCTGCACTGCACCTGCCTACGGGTAATGTTGTAGACGACGTATGGCAAATGTCTAACCGCAACATCCAAACCCTGAAAAGCATTCAGGCGCTGATGGGCAATGGCCGTCTTGCAAACACAGGTTATGTATCTATCCTTCCTGTAGATCAGGGTATCGAGCACAGCGCGGGTGCGTCTTTTGCTCCGAATCCTATTTATTTCGATCCTGAAAATATTGTGAAACTGGCTATGGAAGGTGGTTGCAACGCTGTTGCTTCTACTTATGGTGTACTTGGTTCAGTAGCTCGCAAATACGCTCACAAAATACCTTTCATCGTTAAAATCAACCACAACGAGTTCATCTCTTACCCTAACAAGTTCGATCAGATTATGTTCGGTACCATCCGCGATGCGTGGAACATGGGTGCTACAGCGGTAGGTGCTACTATCTACTTTGGTAGCGACGAGAGCGCTCGCCAGATTGTAGAGGTTGCAAAAGCCTTTGAATATGCACACGAGCTGGGTATGGCTACAGTACTGTGGTGCTACCTGCGCAACAGCTCTTTCAAGAAAGATGGTGTTGACTATCACACCGCTGCAGACCTTACTGCACAGGCAAACCACCTGGGTGTAACAATTCAGGCAGATATCATCAAGCAAAAACTGCCTGTTGGCAATGGTGGTTACAATGCGCTTGCTTTCGGTAAAACACACAAAAAAGTTTACGACGAACTGACTACAGACCACCCAATCGATTTGTGCCGTTACCAAGTGGCTAACTGCTATATGGGCCGCGCCGGTTTGATTAACTCTGGCGGTGAGTCTAAAGGTGCATCTGATATGGCAGAAGCTGTAATGACTGCGGTTGTTAACAAGCGTGCAGGTGGTATGGGCCTTATCAGTGGTCGTAAAGCATTCCAGAAGCCAATGAATGAAGGTGTTCAGTTGCTGAATACTATTCAGGACGTATATCTGGATAACAGCATAACAATCGCTTAGTTTTTAATTTCTCATATATTAAAAAGCTGCATCTCAGATGCGGCTTTTTTTATTTCATGTATATGGTTGATTTTCAGTATAAACTTTTGGTTAAAACAGTTGAATTGTGAATAAAAAGCTATATACATGTCTTTATAGTTCTAAAAAAATTATGTAATTTTAAAAGGGTTAGTTAAAGTATAATATCCAAATAATAATCGGCAGATATTAATTGTACATACATTAATGCCAATTATAACCAATTTGTAATTTTTTTGAAAACTATAGTCTATGATATCTATTTACAAACATGCACTAAGAATGGCTGTTGCGTTGGTATGCGTACTGTCTTTCAATAATGCTCAAGCACAAACGTATTGCAATCCCAGTTTTTCATTTGGTTGTTCATCCAGCGACTATATCCAGTCCTTCTCAACAACCGGTGGTATCAACAATATCAGCAATCTCAATACGGGTTGTGCTGTTTCCTCTGGTATCAGTAGTTACATGAGTATGAAAGTTACTGCCAATCCTGGGCAGTCAATCAACTATTCTGCAACAAATACCCCTAGCTTTGGTGAATACTACACAATATTTGTAGACTGGAATCAGAACGGTGTATTGAATGATGCAGGTGAACAAATGACTACGTTCGCGTATATTGGTGGTGGTGGTGTGTTTTCAGGTAGCTTTACAGTACCGTTAACAGCTACACCAGGTACTACGCGTATGCGTGTTATGTGCGTGTATGCTACATCATCTTTTACACCATGCGGCTCTTATTCTTTTGGTGAGATAGAAGACTATTCTTTCGAGGTTATGAGCCCTTGTCCTACAAAACCTACCGCACTATTGCCAACAGGTATCAGTTCTATGGCTGCTACGCTCAACTGGACTCCTGTAGCAGGTGCGCTGAAATATGACTATGTGGTTGATACTATAACTGCAGGTGGTGTTTGGTTGCCTATAACATCTACTACTGCTACTACAGCTACCGTTTCTGGTTTGCTGCCGGGTACTTCGCACTATATGCGTGTAAGGAGTTATTGCGCAGCAACATCATTCTCTCAATGGGATACGATACGCTTCACTACACTGCCTCCATGCAAAGTGCCTAAAGGCTTTGTTGCAAGTAATGTAGATTCAAACTCTGCAGACATACAGTGGGATACTGTTACTAACATGGTACAATGGCAGTATGTAGTTGATACCAATCGCAATGCTCCGCTGCTTAATAATCCGGGTATAAAAAATACAACTACAAGATTCCAGCATATAACAGGGCTGAAGGAAGGGCGCTGGCAATACGTTCACATTCGTGTAAAATGTGTGATGAATGATAGCTCTGCATGGTCTTTAGACTCTTTCTACACGCCAACACCATGTCGCAAACCACAACTTTCAATATCTAATTTGTACGCAAACAGCGCGGTAACTGCTTGGCCTACTGTTAATACAGCTTATGAATATGAGTATTTCCTTGGTACATCTACAACACCACCTTCACTTGGTACACCAATCAAGTTCCCGTATTTGCAAGTAAATGCGTTACAGCCTAAAACAACTTACGATCTGTTTGTACGTTGTAAGTGCCGCGACAATAATGTTTATTCAGTGTCAGATTGGGGTATTCTTGAATTCGTTACCAATCCACCAACTGGCATCAGTAATCTGAACAATAGTACGGTGACTGTTAACTTATATCCTAATCCTGCAAAAGATATACTGAATGTTGAACTCTCAGGTTCATTCAGCACCAAAGCTGCATTATATATTACAGATGTAGCCGGAAAAGTAATGAAAGTGGTTAATGTAACAGACAATAAAACAACTGTTGATGTGAAAACATTGACTAACGGTGTTTACTTCGTTAAGTTTGTTGATGGAGATAATACTAACATCATGCGTTTTACTAAAATGTAAGCATATTTAGTTTTCGAAAATGAAAGCCGCTACAAAATGTAGCGGCTTTTTTTATTTGTACAATGCAGAAACGTTTATTCCCGATTATTGCGTAATCGATTGATAACCAATCAGACAAAAAATATCACATTAAAATGGAATTAAAATATGGTAAATACTACTATCATTTTTTAACATTTTAATGTCATATGTATATATATTAGTAAGTAGTAATAGTTTTATAACAATTTAGAAACTGTAATTGATGAACAAACATCTATCAAAATTAGTATTAGTGCTGCTGTGCCTGTTGGCAAATGTCGTGAATGCGCAGACATATATCAGAACTGCTACTGGTGCTAACAACTATTTCCCTTTAGGTACTGGTTCATTAGCTTCCACGAACAACAGGGTTCAGTATTTGTATTATCCGTCAGATTTTACGCCTACAGTGCCTATGGGCGTTATTACAAAGGTTTATTTCAAGGCTGGTAATACTACAACGTATACCTACAATGATATGACGCTGCAGATAGGTACAACTACATTGACAGCTATGCCAACAACTGCTACACCTTGGGTGTCGGGGTTGAGTACTGCGTACTATGCTAGTAGCAGAACTATTACTGCAGTATCAGGAAACTGGTTTGAGTTTACACTCACATCTCCTTTCTTTTGGGATGGCACATCTAATATCATTGTTGATATTTATTCTGCAAGCAATGGTACAATTATTCTTGAGCAAGGCAGTTTAGGCGGAAACAGACGTATGTGGGGTACTTATAATGCCGCAACATCTACAAGTGGTGGTACGGGTAGTGCTTCATTGGCGTTAGATATCATTCCCGGCTCTCCATGTACTAAAACAACAGCACTGGCTGCTACAAATATAGCATCAACAAGGGCTACCGTAAACTGGACGCCCGTTCCTGGTTCTTTCAAATACGAATATGTGATAGATACCACAACGCCTGGTATGGCCATTACGCCAATTACAGCTACTACAGCTACAAGTGCGTTAGTAACAGGTTTGTATCCTAACAAAACACACTATCTGCGTGTGCGCAACTATTGCAGTGCTATCAGCTATTCTATGTGGGATACTATCGCATTCACTACACTGCCTCCGTGCAAAGTTCCTTATGGTTTTGTAGTATCAAACGTAGACAGCAATTCCGGATACATTCAGTGGACACAAGACCCTAATGTTACAGGGTATGATATATTGGTAGATACTTTCAGAAACGCGCCATTATCTACAAACCCGAACATTACTACTCAAACAACCAACTCTAAAGCATTAACCGGGCTTAAAGAGGGTAGATGGCAGTATGTACATATCCGCGCAAAATGCGTGCAGAACGACTCTTCGGCATGGTCATTAGACTCTTTCTATACACCAACCCCTTGTCGTAAGCCTGTACCGTCGCTTACTTACGTAAATGCTAACAATGCAATTGTGGCATGGTCTGCCGTGCCTACTGCCTATGCATATGAATACTATTTTGGTTCAGCATCGTCTATACCGGCAAATGGTACACCGCTAATTATGCCTACTCTGCAAATGCCTTATCTGCAACCTAAAACAGGTTATAGTGTACACGTGCGTTGTATGTGCTCTGACAATAGCATAAAAACAAGTTCAGGTTGGAGTTCTATAGACTTTACCACAACGCCTGCTTTGGGTATTGAAAATGCGAATGCTGGAGCTTCATTGCAGATAGATGCATATCCAAACCCTGTAAAAGATATATTGAACATAAAAGCAACAGGTTTGAAAGGCAGTGCCAATATCCAAATTACCGATATCAAAGGTAGGGTGATGAACAGTCTGATAATTGATGCGGAGCAAACATCGCTCAATGTAAGTCACTACGCTGCAGGTATCTACATATTGCAGTATACAGACAACGACAAAGTACAAAATATCAAGTTTACAAAACAATAATCTCGGGTTCAATCTATTCAAAAAACAGCCGGCATTGTCCGGCTGTTTTTATTGCAGCAAACATTAAAATCGCATTAATTATTTGCTACAGCCAACGGTTGTGCAAACGCTTTCTGATTAATAATCGTCTATCTATCAGCAGTGTTTGTATTTGTATTAAAAATACATGCAGACCGATAGCTTTGAGAATTAACTTTTTTTTATTATCATTGCTATTAGTGCTAACTTTAAAGATTAAGTTTTTAAGATAAAATCCGCAAACGCAGATAGTATGAATATTAAACTGTACCCGAAAATCAAAAAAGTATTTGCTGCAGCAAGCATGCTGTTATTATCGCAGGTAGCCGTTGCACAGTATTGTATACCTGTAGGGGGCTCTAATGGTAACTGTAAGGGTACTACTAGTCTTACAGGTATTCATATAACTGGAGTCAAGACTACAGGTGCTACTCAAAATATCACCAATACTAATGCAACGTGTAACACATCAACAGGTTATACAGATTATACCAACACAGTTCCTGCTAATAAGTGTATTGCTAATGCAGGTGCTACCGTTAATTATACTGTAGATGTTTTTAATCATGGTCAAACATCTTACCCATACCGTATTTGTGTTTGGGTAGACTGGAATCAAAATGATACGTTTGAAAATACGCTTAATTCAACAAATCCAATGGGTGAGTTGATAATCGTAACAGACTTAGCATTTACAGCATATACAACGTCGAAGGCTGTTATGGTTCCTCTGGCTGCAAAGAATGGTTTAACACGTATGCGTGTACGTGCCGGTACACGTAATGGTCAAACTCCTCCTTTCCCGCCAACAAACTTCGATCCTTGTGCTGCACTCTCTTTCCAATGGGGTGAGGTAGAAGATTATGACTTTGAGGTTATAAACCCATGTTTGCCTCCTAAGTCTCAACCAATGACTAACCTGACGTACAACTCTGCTACAATCAATTGGAAAGCGCATCCTACAGCAATGTTGTACGAGTATACAATCAGTACTACAAATACTCCACCAACATCATACGGCTATTGGTATACTAATAAAACATTTGTTGAACTGCCTGATACAGCTACAGTTAATGCTACTATCAAAAGCCTGGAATGTGATACTAAATACTACTACTGGGTACGCAGTATCTGCGATACAGTTGGTAAACAGTCATTAAACTGGGAATATTCTCCTTGGAGGTTAGACTCATTCACAACACCAAAATGTTGTTATACACCTAAAGTGACGCTGTCTTACATCACAAGTACATCTGCAATTGCAAGCTGGAATCCGGTGCCAAGTGTAGTAGATTATGAATATGCAATGCGTTCTGATACTATGACTCCGATAAGGGGGACTATTACAACTGCTACCAGTATATTCCTATCAGGATTAGCGCCTGGTACAGAATTGTACTTCTTCCTTCGTGCACGTTGTTCTCCAACACCGTACTCTCCGTGGGGCCTTGATTCATTCCTTACACAACCGGGTACAGGTATAACGCCTATAGGTGAGATAAAAGAATTCAAAATACAAGCATTCCCTAATCCTGTAAAAGACAAAGTAACTCTGCGTGTTATGAAAGGACTGAAACAAGGTATGGGTAACGTTGAAATTTCTGATCTTGCAGGCCGTGTGATGAAGAATGAACAAATGGAAGGTGAAGTAAAAGAAATAGGTATAGAAAGCCTGCCAGCAGGCGTATACATACTGAAGTATACAGATGATAAACATACAAACGTCATCAAGCTAAATAAAGAATAATTTTCACACTTATTCATACTTAAAAGGGATGCTATTTAAAGCATCCCTTTTTTTGTGTAGCTAATTTGTGTAATACCGTAGACATAAAAAATCCCCTCAGTTATCTGAGGGGATTTTTCTTATTTTAAGCTATAAGCTTATTTCAGTTTGAAGGCTTTTTTCACTTTCGCAACGTAGTCCAGTTTCTCCCAAGTAAAGAGTTCCACTTTTACGTTCTTAGTTTTGCCATCTGCAGACTTGAATGTTTTAGTAACTGTCTGCGATTCGCGGCCCATATGGCCATAAGCAGCACACTCGCTATACATAGGCTGGCGCAGTTTCAGGCGCTGCTCTATGAAGTAAGGACGCATATCAAATACTTCCTCCACCAGTTTAGCTATCTGGCCATCATTCATATTTACTTTTGCAGTACCGTAAGTGTTTACATAGATGCCCATTGGTTTTGCAACACCGATTGCGTATGATACTTGTACCAGTACTTCGTCGCAAACACCGGCAGCTACCAGGTTTTTAGCAATGTGGCGTGTAGCATATGCAGCAGAACGATCTACTTTACTAGGGTCTTTACCGCTGAAAGCACCACCACCGTGTGCACCCTTACCACCGTAAGTATCTACGATGATTTTACGGCCTGTAAGACCAGTATCACCATGCGGACCACCTATTACAAACTTACCCGTAGGGTTGATGTGGTAGTTGATTTTGTTATTGAACAAAGATTTGTACTGAGGATACATCTTCATAACGCGAGGTATCAGTATGTTCAGTACATCTTTCTTGATTGTTTCCTGCATTTTCTTCTCTTCAGCAAAATCATCGTGCTGTGTAGAGATAACGATTGTGTCGATGCGTACAGGCTTGTTATCGTCGCTATACTCAAGCGTTACCTGGCTTTTAGCATCAGGACGCAGGTATTTCATTTGTTTACCTTCGCGGCGGATGGCAGATAGTTCGCGCAGCAATGCATGAGCCATATCCAATGCCAATGGCATATAGTTGGCAGTTTCATTTGTAGCATAGCCAAACATCATACCCTGGTCACCCGCGCCTTGGTCTTCTTTCTTCTTTTTATCTACACCTTGGTTGATGTCCGGAGATTGCTCGTGGATGGCAGAAAGCACACCGCAAGAGTTTGCCTCAAACATGTATTCGCTTTTTGTGTAGCCTATCTTGGTTATCACATCGCGAGCTATGCTTTGCGCATCTATGTATGTGTTACATTTCACTTCGCCCGCCAGTATTACCTGCCCTGTTGTTACCAGTGTTTCGCAGGCAATTTTAGAATTCGGATCCCATGCAAGGAAGTTATCTACTAATGCGTCTGATATCTGATCCGCTACTTTATCCGGATGTCCTTCTGATACAGACTCTGAAGTGAATAAATAAGGCATTTTATGTTGTGTTTACTAATAATTATTTAATGGTTCGCAATATAGGCATTTGCATGCTTACATTACTCAACTGTTACTGATTTTGCAAGGTTACGTGGTTGGTCTACGTTACAACCGCGCAAGATTGCTATGTGATATGCCAGCAATTGCAGCGGCACAATCGTTACCAATGGCGACAGTATTTCTTCTGTTTCAGGTACTTCGATGATGTGGTCTGCCAGTGCGCGTATCTGCGTATCGCCTTTGTTTACCACGGCAATGATTTTACCCTTACGTGCTTTTACCTCTTGTACGTTCGATACTATTTTCTCGTACGCACTATGGTTAGTAGCCAGGAATACTACCGGCATTTCTTCGTCTATCAATGCGATAGGGCCGTGCTTCATTTCAGCAGCAGGGTAGCCCTCTGCGTGTATGTAAGATATTTCTTTCAGTTTCAGTGCGCCTTCCAGTGCTACCGGGAAGTTGTATCCACGGCCCAGATACAGGAAGTTGGTGGCATCTTTGTAGATAGCAGCCAGTTCTTTTATCTGTGCATCCAGCTTCAGCGTTTCTTCTATCTTCTTAGGTATGTTCTCCAGTTCGTACAATATCTCGCGCAGTTTAGATGTAGATACCGTGCCTTTTTGCTGTGCTATTTGCAGGGCAATCAGCGTCAGCATACATATCTGTGTAGAGAAGGCTTTGGTAGATGCCACACCTATTTCAGGCCCTGCGTGTGTGTAAGAGCCTGCATGCGATGTACGTGCTATAGAAGAGCCAATCACATTGCAGATACCATATATCAGTGCTTGTCTTTCTTTAGCCAACTCTATTGCCGCCAAAGTATCGGCAGTTTCGCCCGATTGTGATATAGCAAGGATAACATCGCTCTCGTTGATTACCGGATTGCGGTAACGGAATTCTGATGCGTATTCTACCTCTACAGGTACACGTGCCAGGTCTTCAATCAGATATTCACCTATCAGGCCACTATGCCATGATGTACCACAAGCAGTTACTAGGAAACGCTTAGCATTGTCTATACGATTGATGTATTCGCTCAGTCCGCCCAGTTTTATCCAGCCTTGTTGCGCATTCATACGACCTCGCAGGCTGTCTTCAATAGCTTTAGGCTGTTCGTATATCTCCTTCAGCATGAAGTGCTCAAAACCACCTTTTTCAATAGCTTCCAGGCTCATCTCCAACGTTTTGATAGCCGGAGATTTCTTGATATTGCCCAGTGTTTTGATGGTAAAGCTACCATCGCGGTTCACTACACCATACTCCTGATCGTCCAGATACACTACATTCTTAGTGTACTCGATGATAGGAGAGGCATCAGATGCGATGAAGAATTCATCATCGCCTACACCTATTACCAACGGGCTTCCTTTGCGGGCAGCTATCAGTTGGTTGGGGTTGTTTTTATCTATTACTACAATAGCGTATGCACCTACTACTTCGTTCAGCGCCACGCGTACTGCATCTTCCAGTGTGCTTTTATCCTGTTTCCATACTTCTTCTACCAGATTCACCAGCACTTCGGTATCAGTATCAGAATGGAAAGTATAACCGCGTTTTTGCAGCTCTTCTTTGATGGCTGCATAGTTCTCAATAATACCATTGTGGATGATGGCAAGATTGCCCGATTGAGACAAATGCGGGTGCGCATTGCGATCGTTTGGCTCACCATGCGTAGCCCAACGCGTATGACCAATGCCTATTGTGGCATTCAGCTCTTTGCCATCGGTTACTTTTTCAAGTTCGCTTACCTTGCCTGCTTTTTTATATACAGTCAGGTCGCCATTCAGCAAAGCAATGCCGGCACTGTCATAGCCCCTGTATTCAAGGCGTTTCAGCCCTTTCAGTAAAATAGGGAAAGCCTCTTTAGTGCCTATATATCCAACAATACCACACATAAGTAGTACAATGTTTTAGTTGACTTGAGAATAAGTTATGTTCAAACGTATTTTATAGGTACTGTGCTTGCCCCCGGCTATCATTCTATATGCTGCAGGGTATGTTACCGTACCATTTATACGTAAATGTAATTCATCTACCTGATTGATAATAGCTTTCTGTACTTCTCTTGGTATGTTGATGTACCATTGAGTAACAGTGATGCCATTGATAGTAACCGTACGTTTTACACCATCAATAAAATCAAGCGGACCAGTATCGCCCGAAGGGTAGAGGTCTTGTATAGTATAAGATTTGCCGCTTGCATCTACACCTACAGGAAACAGTTTGGTTGGTTCCGTCATTTTATCAGCATCTGCGTCTCCGGCAATGCTGACACGTGTTATGACCAGTTGGGCTTTGTTTATAATAGCTTTCGGCAGATACTTGATATAAGGTATTCTGACGTCTATAGCTGCACCGGGCTCGTTTTGTAACAGTACAATAGAGTCTGATTTTTGCCCCGTAAGATGCTTTACAAATGTATATGCAGGGTAGCCATTGTAATTGCGTGTAATGCGGTTGAAGTGTGCGCAATCGCCTGTAGTATAGTTCAGGAAATTTGTAGAAACTTTATCAGGAGAGGTGTTGCCGTTTTCGTTATAATAAAAAGCGATGCCTGCTCTTGAATAGTCTGATGAGCCTGATAGATAGAAATAAGGTATTGTTTTTATGATATTGTTGTTGGTGTCTTTTGCAACAATATAAATACCCTTCATGGCGCTGATAAATTCTGCATTGTTATTAGCATTTTTAGCGATGGTCAGCAGTTCATTCATGAAGGCTGTTTTCAGCTTCAGGCGCAGGTGCGGTGCTCTGTTTGAGCCGGCTACTTTTACCGAATCTTTTAACTTGTATAGGTTGATACTGTTAGATTCATTCAGTTGATTGCCCCAATCTACAGCCTTGTATTGTTTGCTGTAGTAAGCAGTGTCTTTGCTCATGTCTTCCGTAACACGATATACAGCAAATTCCTCAATAGCACTCTGGTTGGTAGTATCGCCCCAGCTAAAGCCTGTGTATGGTAATATCAGTACCGCAGAGTCTGGTGTAGATGGTAGTGAAAGATTAGCAGCCGTAGGTATAAGCTGCATATATATACCCAGATTGGTTCTGCCAAAGAAGGCATCATTACTGGTACCCAAGCCGTGTATTACGTTGGTAGTTGTTGGGGTAAAGCCTGTAGCCGTAGAGTCGTCCTCTACCGTAGTGGTATTAATTGTCAATGTATCGCCGATAGCGTTGACAAAGATATTGTCTGAAGCCGGCGCAATACCTGCCTTCAATATAGTATCTTCCTTACAACCTGTAGTACTGATAGCAATGCCTGATACCAATACTGCAGTTGCAAGGTTCAATAAATTGTTTTTCAACTTGGTAGTTATTTTCAGCGAAAGTGATAAAAGAAATACTAAGACTCTGTTAAGCTTTTATACAAATCCAGCAGAGAGCTAACATCCTCTTTCCAGCTTTCTTCGTATTTCACCACTTTTTTGTAGCGGCTAGGCTTCACTTCGTCAGCTATAGCGCTGTCCAGTGTTTCAGAGCCGTGTACTACAACATCGGCATATTTGCTGCCACCCAGTGTCAGCGCCAGATTGGTACCGTCTTTAAATACGTCCAGATCTTTCTCTTTAATGTCTGCGCTTACCAGTGCTTTTTTCACAAAGCTAGGATGCAATGTTTCTGCAAACTGATTGTCCTGCGCCGTATATACAACTTTAGAATAGCCGAAAACTGGCTCTTTCTTATATGCTGTTTTCAGGTAGGCAGGTATCAGCGATGTCATCCAGCCGTGGCAGTGGATAACATGCGGAGGCCATCCGAATTTCTTAACGGTTTCCAGTGCGCTTTTGCAGAAGAATATCATACGTTCTGCGTTATCGTCAAAGAAAGTATCGTTGTCGTCGCGGAATACGTGTTTGCGTTTGAAATAGTCATCATTATCCATAAAGTACACCTGCAGGCGAGCGTTTGGCAATGATGCAACCTTGATTATCAATGGATAATCGTCTTTATCTATAATAACGTTGATGCCCGAGAGGCGTACAACCTCGTGCAGGCGGTGGCGGCGTTCGTTAATAAGGCCAAAGCGAGGCATGATAACACGCACTTCCAGGCCGGAATCGAAGGTTTTTACTGCCAGTTTGTTCAGTATATGAGCAAAATCTGTAAACTCAATGTAAGGTGATAGTTCGTTAGCTACAATTAAAACACGTTTTTTCTCTGCAGACATTCGGAATGTTAGATTAAAACAAGAAAAAAAATTAAACTTGCCGGAAATTGTCTGCAAAATTACGAAAATATTATATTCCAACCCCGACAAATAAACGGATAAGCGCAAAAATTACGATATGGTCATATTTAAAAAGGTTGCTGATATTCAGGCTTATATAGCTTCTCTGCGTGCCGAAAACAAGAATATTGGTTTTGTGCCTACCATGGGAGCCCTGCATAATGGCCATATCTCGTTGGTAAAACAGGCTAAAACAGCCGCTGATATCGTGGTTTGCAGCATTTTCGTAAACCCTACCCAATTCAACGACAAAAAGGATTTTGAAAAATACCCCATATCTGTTGAGGATGACGTAAAAATGCTCATAGAGGCTGAATGCGACATTCTTTTGTTGCCATCGGTAGATGAAATGTACCCGGATGGTACAGAAAATATGCCTGTTTTCGACTTTGGCTACCTTGATACCATATTGGAAGGTGCCAAGCGTCCGGGCCATTTTAAAGGAGTAGGGCAGGTAGTAGCCCGCTTGCTGGATATTGTACGCCCAGATAAGCTGTTTATGGGGCAGAAAGACTATCAGCAATGTATGGTGGTGAAAAACCTGCTGGGGCAGTTGGGGGGCAATATTGAAATGATTATTTGCCCTACACAGCGCGAAGCCGATGGGTTGGCTATGAGCAGCCGCAACCGCCGCCTTACAGACCCGCAGCGTGCATTGGCATCTATCATATATCAGTGTCTGGTATCTATTAAGACAAAACAGACAGAAGACAATTTTGCCATCGTGCAGAAAGAATGTATAGACCTGATGACCGCTAAAGGTTTTGAGGTAGAATACATATCGCTGGCAGATGCCAACGACCTGATGCTATTAAACAATTATGAGCCTAACCGCCCGATGGTAGCCCTGATTGCTGCCCGTATTGGCGAGATAAGGCTGATAGATAATATGCTGCTGCAATAAGATTAAAATCTGTAATTAAAACCCAAACCATTCCCCGTTACACAAACGCCCTGCAGCAGTTTGTACCACTGCTTGTTGTTGTGCTGATGCAGTGCATACATAGTGCCATCAAACACCAGCAGAAATATACCCTGCATAGTAACAGACCTGCCGTAGCCACGCCAGCGGTCGCTATCGTTCATATCATCTGCATAGGCAGATAGCGCAACGCCACTGCCAATGTAAGCAACATCCAGCCCTGCGTTAATCAGGAAAAGGCGTTTGCCGCTTTCATACCTGTCCAGCATTTTATCGCAGCTAAGTGTTTGCTTTGCTTCTTTGCGGGCGCCCATATATCCCATGCCTGCTATGCCCAAATTCACAGCACCCCACAGTGCATTCATGGTATGAAAAGATTTCCATTCCTGGTCTGATGATGCAAGCACACCTGCTACACCACCTACTATATTGGCTGCGCCCCATGCGCCCAATATCGTCATGCCAGTTTTGTTGGTAGCTATACGGCGCTCATTTAGTTGCTCAAATGCGGCATCGTTCATCTTCAGGCTTTGTGCCATGCTTTGTATGGTAACAAGACTCAGCAGTATGGTAATAATTATACGCATAGTGGAACGATTTAAGACTATAAACGAATGTAAACAAGAAAAGGTTGCCTAATGGGGCAACCTTTGTAAAATCTATACGGTCAACAGATTAACTAATCAACTAATCAACAAGTCAACGAACTAATCCACTTTCGTAATCTTCAGCATATTGGTAGGTCCGTGATCTACGATAGGCGTGCTACCTGTGTTTACCACCACATCGCCTGTTTTTACCAGTCCTTTATCTTTCAGTATAGCCAGTTGGTCTTTGAAGATGGTATCAAGGCTCTCTTCATGTGCATAGAAGAATGCCTGTACGCCCCAGCTGAGGCTCAATTGGTTTACCAACGTTTGTGTTTTGGTAAATATGAACAGCGGAGAGCGCGGACGGAAGCTGGATAGCATAAAGCCGGTATAGCCACTCTGCGTCATGCCTATCAGTGCATTGGCATTGATGTCTTTCGATATCTCGCATGCGTTATAACACAGTGCATCGCTCAGGAAAGACGGCGAGTGCGGCTGTGGTGTCAGGTTGCGATTATATACAATCTCTTCTTTTTCTACCTCGCCTATGATGCTCACCATGGTCTTAATAACCAGTTCAGGGTATTTACCCATTGCCGTTTCACCACTCAGCATCACGGCATCGGCACCTTCCAGTACGGCGTTTGCAACGTCCGTTATCTCGCTACGGTTGGGGCGTGTACGGTCTATCATACTCTCCATCATCTGTGTGGCAATGATAACAGGCTTGGCTCTGTGTATGCATTTGCGGATGATGTTTTTCTGTATCATCGGTATCTGCTCCAGTGGCAGCTCTACACCCAGGTCGCCACGCGCCACCATTACAGCGTCTGATGCCAGTATGATTTCGCGCAGGTGTTCCAGTGCCTCGGGCTTTTCTATTTTAGAAATGATTTTGGCAGGGCTGTTTTTAGAACGCAATATTTTGCGCAGTTCATGCACATCTTCAGGGCGGCGAACAAATGACAATGCAACCCAATCTATGTTTTGGCTGATGATGAAATCCAGATCTGCCAGGTCTTTTTCAGACAAGGATGGCAGCGATATTTTAGTATCGGGCAGGTTTACACCTTTGCGTGGCAGCAATGTGCCAGATGTCAGCACCTCTACCTCTACTTTATTATCGTCTGTAATGGCAGTAACCAGTACTTCTATCTTACCATCGTCCAGCAATATTTTTTCGCCTATGCGCACATCTTTATGAAAAGATGGGTAGGAGATGTATACACCCTCTTTATTACCCACACGTTTCTCGTTGGTAAAGAAGAATTTGTCTCCCTTTACCAAATCCATTTCTCCGTTTTCTATATCACCTACACGCAGTTTAGGGCCTTGCAGGTCTGCCAGAATGGCTATGTTGAAAGGGAAGTCTATATTGATGCGGTGTATATGGTCTATTACTTCTTTGTGTTGTTGGTGTGTGCCGTGCGAGAAGTTGAGCCTGAATACGTTAACACCGGCCTCTACCAGTGCCAGCAATTTTTCATAAGTGTTACAAGCCGGCCCTACGGTAGCAATAATCTTCGTTTTATGCAGCATTTATACTGTCTGTTGGTTATGCTACAAATTTCAGTCTTTTCAACCACATTACCCATAGTGCAAGTGTTATGGTTTTGCAGTATTTTTCTATAAAAAGATATTGTTTTTAATTTTCATAAGAGGCTTCTGTATTGTATTCTGAATGTATTCTCATTTTGCCCGTTTTTACACGGGTGCAATTATCAAATGAGGGCAGTATCTTTCGGTAAAAGTTAAAGATTTATGAATGCAACAAACAAAATGACTATTGCAGCCCTTATCGCTGCCGCATCTCTTACTGCCTGCCAGAGTGGCGGCGAAAACAAAGATGCCGCAAACAAACAAACTGAACCAATGGCCTTATCATCGTCTGCAGACAGTACTACGCTGCCGGATACCTGCCTTACTTGTGTACCCGTAGATACGGCTAACAAAATGATTACAAGCTACATTAATAGCTTGAATGGCAACAGTGGCAACGAATACCTGTATTCGCTGATAGTAGATGCAGACGAAATGCGCGAGTATCTGAATGCAAACCCCGGTGTAAAGAATGTAAAACTGATGTTTGCACATACGCTTGAATACATTAATAGCGGTCATAGCGGCCAGAATTGTAATACTAAAGCGGGTAAACTAACTGTAATACTTGCCGGTTATGATGCTACAGGAAACTACGTAATAGGACCTAATGGGGTGATGGATCATTGTAGGCCTTGCCCTACTGATTGCCCATCAACAGGAACTGCATCTAACAATACATTGCCACAATAATTAAAATATCGGAATAAATATGTCAGGCTACGATTTAAGAATGTACATTGGGTTTGCAGTAATTGTATTTTCTTTAATTTGTAGCCTGATTCGTTTTCGAATATTATCTAAGGATGCAAAAGTGTTATCAATAATGCTCTTGCTAACGCTCTTTTTTGAAATTGCTGCAGAACTTTCAGCAAGACTATACAAAACCAATATGTTAGTATATAGCATATTTAATGTTGTTCAGTTTTTCTTTGTGTCTATGTATTTTAATTTTAGTATAGATACATTTCGTTCTAAAAATATTGGTCTGTGGATTGGTCTCACAGGCGTTCTTCTCGGTATTGTTAACTATCTATTTATTGAATCGCCATTAAAGCTCGAATCAATATACTTGATGTTTGAAGATGTGTTAATTGTAGGTATGGCGCTATACTCATTTTATCGCTTATTATTAATCGATGATAATGTGGTTTTGACCAAATCACCTAATTTTTGGTTTACATCATTTATATTATTCTTTTGGACAAGTACTTTTTTAATTTGGGGTACATTCACGTATTTGACTCAATTGTCAGACCTAGCAAAATCTTTGCTGCTTAGTGTATTATTAATTGTAAATGTAATTACCTACGTAGGAATAGGATTTGTTTTTTTGTTCTACAAAACTATGCAACAAGGATATGGAAGGTAATACAGTATTGTTTGTATTCATTTTAGGCACATTATTGTTGTCTTCTTTCGCATTCTTCCTTGTCATCTATCTGCAAGTACAAAAGCGAAAGCAAAACCGTTTTCGTATAGAAAAAGAACAACTGGAGCAAGAGGTGCTGCGTACTGGGTTGGAGGTAAAGGAACAGGCTATCAATACTATGTCTCGCGAGCTGCACGATAATATAGGTTCGCGCCTGAATGCGGTGATGCGTTTTCTGCATGTTATACAGGCTACAGAAGATAAAGGTACTGTGACAGAACTGGTAAAAGAATCGCAAGGATTACTGGGCGAGGTAATAAAAGATGCGCGCAACATCAGTCATGTGCTGAACAGCGATTATGTAATGAATCACGGCCTTGTAGAAGCTGTGCAGAAAGAGGTGGATTTTATAAAACGCTCCACCGGCATCGATGCTATGGTACTGGTAGAGGGCGATTATTACAACTTCAACAGCGGACATGAACTCATCGTTTTTCGCACGATACAAGAAGCAATTTCTAACACAATAAAATACGCAAAAGCCACTAACTTGCGCATCAGTATGAGGTATACAGAAAGGCTATTTGAATTGAAGATTACAGATAACGGAACAGGATTTGATACAGATGCCGCAGCAGACGGCATAGGGCTGGCAAATATGAAAAACCGCGCAAGAATGCTGAAGGCCGATTTTGCACTACTATCTAAACCCGGAGAAGGCACAACATTGTTACTAACCTTAAATACTAAACAATGACCAACGACGGAAAATATACCGTTGCACTTGCCGACGACCACGCCATACTACGCAAAGGGTTAGTGTATATCATTAATTCATTCCCCGATTTTGTGGTTGCCATGGAAGCATCAGAAGGGCAAGAGCTGATAGATAAGATAGAGAAAGCGCCCGCCAGGCCAGATGTTGTGATTATGGACATCCACATGCATGGCATGAACGGCTACGATGCTACTGCAGCCATCAAAAAGAAATGGCCACAGATACAGATACTCGCTTTGTCTATGCATCACAATGAGTTCAGCATTATTCGTATGCTACGCTCCGGTGCCAGGGGCTTTCTGCCCAAAGAAGCAGGCCCGCAGGATCTGCATGCATCTATGTTGGCCATTTTGGATGGCTACACGTACTATTCAGATCTTATATCAGAAGAAGTGGTGGCAAAAGCAGAGGATAATGTTTCTACCAAGATGATGGATCTTACCAAGTCCGAAATCACCTTTCTGCGTTATTGCTGCTGCGACTATTCTTACAAAGACATTGCAGATAAAATGACACTGAGCCAGCGTACCATAGACTGGTATCGTGATAAGCTGTTTGAGAAACTGGGTGTAAAAACAAGAGCAGGGCTGGTTGTCTTCGCCCTGCAATTCGGTTTAGAACCGTTAGAGTAAAAAAAAATGCCCCATAGTAATAGGAATTTATAGGGGCATTTTAATGGTAACAGTTCGTTTACAAGGGGTGTTTTGTAAATGGAAAAGGGTAGGTAAATGTTTTCAATTTTGGTTGGTCTCCATGGTGATAGGGCTTACGGGTACAAACAAAACAAACTTCACAAATCTACCCAGCCAAGGCCGAATAAAAACTGTGAAATACACTGGACTTTTCTACTTGTATTTTTATTAAAAAATAAGATGCTATTTCGCTGTATTATATTGAAATACAACAAATTGCATTTTTGTGCAGCCTAAAAATGACAAATTTTCAGAAAACACATATTATAAATGCGTTCTGTGTCATTGGCTGATATTTAATATTAATTGTATGCCTTAGTGTGCAGCTATATATTCAGCGGCTTTGCGGTGTCCTTCAGCATTCCAGTGCTTATCCAGCGGGTAGTAGTCGTTGATATTCAATACAGGGCTAAGGTCTGCAAAGCGGAAGTGTAGCTTGTTGCACACGTCTGTTACAAGTTTATAAGACACATCTTGCTGCCCTGTGGTATAATAGCTATATGATGGAATGTATGCTATCGTTATCTGCGCCTGTTGTTGCGCTTGCAATGCTGCCAGGTTTTCTGCCACATACATAAAAGCTTCAGCACCATTCAGCCTGTTGGTAGTAGCCTGGTAGTCTTTGTACACGTCTTTGCTGCCGGCATTTTTTATGGCAGCCATGGCATAAAAAGCAAGGACGCTGTTAGCAGCAAGTTTGCTATGTATCATCCACTTGTTAGTTGCATCTTGCCAATTGTCAAAGTCTGCTTTTGTAGGTGTGTGCAGTTGTATGCTGTTTCCGTTTTTTACGAAATAGGGAAATGCGTTGAACGATGTGTTTTCATTATCCAGCAAATCGTTGTAGCAGAAAAACAGCATGATGTGTTTGCCTTGTAATGTGCCTCTGCGCTCCCAGCTAAACAGTGTTAGTAGTTGTTGTATGTTGCTGTAGCCGGGCACACTCATATTAAGTGCCTTTTTGCCGGTTAGTTTTTCGTATTGTTTTTCTACACCGTCTTTTTCTTCAACGCCCCATCCCCAAGCGTAAGAGTCGCCCAGTATCAATACATCCGGATTGTTCAGCGATGCATTATCATCTCTGTAGCCTAGTTGGTTGGTAGTAATGGTAGATGTAAATTCTTTATTGTTGTATGGCGTATGCAGATTGGGGGCAATAGTATATCCTTTGCCTGCATCAAAAACTACGTACTCTGTATTGTACTGAAATACATTGCGCGTACGGAAGTATTGCGCATTGGCCATTCTATCTGTTCTGAATATATTCAATGCAACCGCTGCCAGCACTATTGTGGCAGTGAATATGATAACAGAAAAGAGTAGCTTTTTCATCATAGCTTATAATTGCAGCAAGCCTGCTTTGTATATGGTGTTCATGGGTTTGTTGTCCCAGAATAGTTCAAAGTCTTCCAGTCCTGCAGCTTCATAGCTTTGTTTCACATCCTGCAGTGTCATTACTTTTGCATTGGTTACAGCTAGCTGTGGTAACAGTGCTTCAAACCATAATCCTTCGGGTTGGTTCATGTTGATGGTAAAGGTTTCTGTTTTGGTCTGGAAGGTGAAAGAGGTCATCTCCCATGTATTGCCTTTCTTCGATTTTGTATAGTGTTCTACCACAGGGGCATTGCCAATGAACACAATCTTAGTATTGGGCTTGTTTGTAGTGTATACTTCTTCTTCCAATGCTTTGATGATGAAGTTGGGTGCAATGGTAGTTTTCGGTATTTTGAAATCGAACCACTTGTACAGCGGATAGTCCAGACATGCGCCATGCATATAATTGTGCAACGACTTCTTCAGCCCGAAGCTGAAGCTGCTGTGGTCTACACCTGTTGCTTCGGTATATTCAAGGTCGTTGTTGGCAAAGCTACCGGTGCCTTTTGTAGTAATGGTTACGCCATATTTTTCAGGATTCAGACCAACAGGGCTGTGTGCCGTTAGCGCAAATTGATGCCAGAAGGCAGATTGCAATATGCCTGCATCAAACATTTGTCGCACCATCTCCAAGCTATCGATTGTTTCCTGTTCTGTTTGCGTAGGGTAGCCATACATCAGGTAAGCATGCACCATAATGCCCGCTTCGGTAAAGTGTTTATTAACCTTCGCTACCTGCTCTACAGTTATGCCCTTGTCTATTAGTTTCAGCAATCTGTCTGATGCTACTTCCAACCCGCCCGATACTGCAATGCAGCCCGATGCTTTTAGCAACAAACATAAATCGCGTGTAAAAGCTTTTTCAAAACGCACATTCGTCCACCAGCTTACCACCATTTTTCTGCGGATAATTTCCAATGCCAGTTCGCGCATTAGTGCAGGTGGTGCAGCCTCATCTACAAAGTGGAAACCTGTTTGCCCTGTTTGTGCAATCAGTTCTTCCATCCTGTCGCACAGCATTTGTGCGGCAATGGGCTCGTATAGTTTTATATAGGGTAGCGATACATCGCAAAAAGTACACTTGCCCCAATAGCAGCCATGTGCCATGGTTAGTTTATTCCACCTGCCATCGCTCCAGAGGCTGTGCATAGGGTTTACCACCTCTATGGCCGATATGTATTTATCAAGCAGCAGGTCGCTGTAATCAGGCGTACCTACCTGTCCTTGTTTATAATCGCTGCAAGATGGGTTTTCGAAGTAGGTTACTTCACCATCGTGCATTGCAAATGTTCTTTTCAGTTGTTCAGGTGCCAGCTTACCATTTACATACGCTATCAGATTTTCAATAGGTGCTTCGCCATCGTCAAGCGTTATGTAGTCAAAGAATTCAAACACACGCTTATCGCTCAGCGAGCGCAGCTCTGTATTCGGGAAGCCACCACCCATAGTCACTTTTATATGCGGATGGTTGGCTTTCAGCCATTGTGCACTACGAAATGCAGCAAATAGATTTCCCGGAAAGGGTACTGAGAATGCTACCATAAATGGTTGCACATCTGCCACGCGCTGTGCCAGCAACTCTATAGTAAGTGTATCAATGAAACTAAGCGGAGCTTGTAGTGCATTATACAATTCATCAAAACTATTGGCACTGCGCCCCAGTCTTTCCGCATAGCGGCTGAAGCCAAAATGTGGATCAACACATTCCTGTATCAGGTCGCTCAGGTCTTCTAGATACATGGTGCATAAGTGCTTGGCTTTGTCTTGCGTACCCATTGTACCAAAACCATGAGACAGGTCATCCAGATTGGCAAACCTGCCTGCCTCGGGCAGCAGATTGCGTTTGCAAACAAGATGTGCCAGTGTAGGGTTGTGCCCTTGCAGAAAAGCTATTACGGCATCTATGGTTTGTATATAATCGTTTTGTATGGCGATAATGCGTTTTGCATTATCCGAGTGTTCACGAGTAGTATCTATCTGTGCAAACAAGCGTTGCAGGCCTTCTTTGCAAAACAATGCGAGCGTTACCTCAATGCCCATATCTGCCTGTACGGCAGGTATGCCTTTTGTATTCAGGAAACCTTTCAGGTAGGCTGTGGCCGGGTAGGGCGTATTCAGCTGTGTAAAAGGTGGCGTTATTAATAGTATGGGTGCGCTCAAAACTTATTTTTCTGTGGCGCAAAAGTACTAAATAAACAAAACAGGGGCATTGCCCCTGTTTGCCTTCAATTTAATCACCCCGATATTAATTGAAAAAGTACTTAACGCCTACTTCTACACCTGCATTCAGGTTGTATGTATTAGCACGGCCTGTAGGGTAGCCGATAGCGTCTTTGTCTTCTGCATTGGTAAATGCACCGTCAAAACGCAGACCACCATCTACATACAGGTTCTTAGCTACGTTTACACGTACACCTGCACCTATCATAGCGCCGAATGTGATGCTTTCGTATTGATCTTTTGTATCTACTGTCTGGTCTTTGCCTTTAGTATCTACATTCAGTTCAGAGTTTGTCAAGATGCCTATTTGCGGACCTGCTTTTGCAGTAAACATTACTGTTTTTGCAGGGTTGGTATTGTAGCTGAAGTACACCGGGATTTTTACATAGTCAAGACGCTTTTGATATTCAAGCCCAGCCTGTTCGTAGCGCTGGCCTTGCATGCTGTACAGGGCTTCGATGCCCACGCCCATGTTCTTATTAAAGTTGTAACCACCACCCAGGCCAAATGATATACCGAAAGTTGTTTTCTGTTCCTGTGTTTTATCGTCCTGGTCGTCAGCATTATACATCATGCTGATGCCCGGGGTTCCTTGTACACCTGCGTAAAATCCTTTCTGTGCTTTAGCTTCGTTGCCTGCTGTTAAAATGCCTAATACTGTCAATGCAGATAAAAGAATTGTTTTTTTCATTACTTTAGATTTTAGATAATTAGTTTTTTAAAAATTGATTTTCAATTTCAGCATCGGTTGCCGCCGGTGCTGTTTTATTTTCAACGTGTCGGGGTGTTTTTCGAGGTTTGCTTGATTGAGCGCTCAGTTGTCTGTTTTTCTTTTGCGACACAAAGTGACGACTTTTTGCCTACCTGAAACAAACCATACTCAACGAAGCGGAATAAATATCAACCGAAACGGAAAGCAATGTATCGAGGGGGAAATAACCGTTCGTGAACCGAAACCGCCTGTTCGTGAATTGGGTTGTGAGCCTGCTTATTGTGTATCAGATATTTACATAAAATAGCAAGCAATGAAAAAAACACTCCTTATGCTACTGGTTGCAGGTATTTCGCTGGCATCTTGTACCAAACAACACAATGCTGCACCCTCAGGCACAACCAACAGTACTGCCGTAACTGATGCAGATTTTACCGATAGCAGGGCTAGGGTAATAAGCGGCCAACTGAAAACAGCAGACGAGGGCGTAACGATAGATTATGATTTTTTCATAAAAGAAATTGCTACAGATAAATTCCTGTCCGCAATCAGACTGAATGGTATCAGGCTGAACGGAAATAAGATAAACGGCGTAAAGTTTAACGGCTCGCAAAGTGTATATAAAGCAATTGTAATTGCTGTCAATACTACCAAAGAAGATAAGGAAGTGCCAATCGTTTTGCTGGATGGCGACAAAGCAGATAAAACAGGCGATATCATCGTTTTTGATCCGTTTACTTCTAAAGAAGATCTGGTGAATGATGTGATAGATGTAACAATGAAATTGACAATAGGTGGTGGTAGTGTTGTTATTGGTAACAGCTCTACAGTAACGATTGGCGGTTCAAATATCAACATCAAAGAAAACTCAAACATTGTTATCAACGGAGGTAATCTGATTATTAATGATAATGCATCATTCTTCGTTACAAAAAGCGGAATGACGATTGAGCAAAATCCGAGAATCAGCATTGTTAAACTGAGGAAGAGTACACTGCAAGGCCAAACGTATGGTAAGATTATAGTGATAGTAGATAACGACCCTAATGATGAGGTAGCCAGCCTTACTTACGAGCCTGCACCAATAGCGCTGGATCCCAATAAGCCGGATGTACTTACAAAGCTGCCGATAATGGAGTTCAAAGAAACACATTATAACAAGCAGCAGGGCCTGCATCGTTTTGAAAGTACACAAACATGGGATGCCGTTTATGCAAAATATGGATTGAAACCTATTATGGGTAAAGAGGGTTTCAGAATACAGACACTCAGAAAATAATTTTACCCCTTGTTGTACCCCGTAACAAAGCCTCCACAGTAAGGAGGCTTTGTTATTTTAATTACTTTCGCCGCAAACTAATAATAACTGATGGCAACTACTAAGATTACGGTAAACAACAATGGCTCGCTGAAAATAGAAGGCGATTTTGAAATAGTAGATAAAGATGGCAATCCCTACGGTTTGCAGGGCAGAGAAATAGTAAGCCTTTGCAGATGCGGATTGTCTAAAAACAAACCTTTTTGCGATGGTGCACACAAAGGCCACTTCGACCACGAAGCACAAGCGTTTGACCTGCCTCCCAAAAAACAGGCATAATTGTATCGATATTCTTCCTATCTTTAGTAAAGATGTAAATACACAATAATGAAAACCGATGTAATGACAACAGTTTACAGCGGTGCTAGTTCACCGCAAATGTATCAACCGCAAGTATTGCCTGTGGCACTGCCTTGTTGTTGCTGTTGTTGTTAGTTCCTACAGGTTTTTGCCCACCTTCTACGGGCTTCATTTTTTATTTATTCTTTTTTACTAAAAACGATATTTTATGTTGAATATGAACTTCAACCCCTTTCCTGTATTGGAAACGGAAAGGCTTTTACTACGCAATGTAGAGCACAGTGATGTGCAGGAAGTATTTGAGATACGTAGCAATCCTGATACGATGCAATATATACCACGCCCGCTGGCTAAAACGCTTGATGACGCGATTGGTGTAATAAACATGATGCGTGGTTTTACTGAACGCAACGAACGCATCAACTGGGCTATAACAGAAAAAGGCACTGATAAGTTGATAGGGATAATTGGTTACCCAAACTTTAAGCCCGAAGGGCATAGGGGAGAGATAGGCTATGTAATGCATCATGCATATCGCCGCAAAGGCTTTTTGTTTGAGGCCCTGCTGGCATCGCTTGATTATGGTTTTAATGTGATGAACCTGCATAGCATAGAGGCTATCATACGCCCCGAGAATACAGCATCAATTGCTGTGGTAGAGAAAGCAGGCTTTGTACGCGAGGCTTATTTCAAAGACTATTTCTTCTTCAATGACGAATACCTCGATCAAATTATCTATTCATTAATAAAGCCTGCTATTTAGCAGGCTTTATTTTTAATTAGCTTCCTCGTGTTCCGCCTGTTTTAATAGGCTTCTTACTTATGTTGGCAGTCTTGCCGGGTTTTACAAAAGATTTGGCTCCGGGTGCTGCTGTTGGCTTTGCGCCCTTAGCACCTTTCTTTGCGTTGTTCTTTCCGCCGTTCAATAATGACATAGTTCCCTGTATTTGTGTTGTATAAATGTACGGTATTATTCGCTTACCTCTTTATCTGTTCTGCGGGTGCCGGCATATAGCTCATATTCCAGCAATCGACAATCTATAGTGGCGTTATAAAACTCTATACGGCGTTTTGCCTTCAGTCCTATCTTTTTAGCAAGGTCCATATTGCCTGTAAATACATAGCCATGGTACCCCTTGCATCGTTGTTTCATAAAATCGCCAATACGGCCATATGTTTCTTCCAGTTCGCCCAGTTCACCAAGACGCTCGCCATATTCAGGGTTTACCATCATTATGCCTGCGGCATCTTGCGGTACATCTGTTTTGGCAAAATCGCACACGGCAAAGTCTATCATATCGGCAACGCCTGCTGCTATTGCATTCTTCTTTGCATTGGTGATGGCAATATTGCTGAGATCGGTGGCTATTATCTTCAACCCCGGTACTTCTTTTATTTTGCTATCCAGCTTTTCCATTTCCTGCAGATACACTTCCTCGTCATAGCCTTGCAAATGCATAAAAGCATAGTTGGTGCGGAACAGCCCCGGCCTTGTGTCCGATGCTATCAGTGCAGCTTCTATTGCCAGTGTACCCGAACCACACATGGGGTTGATAAAAGGACTTTTTCTATCCCAGTTGCTTGCATATATACAAGCGCTTGCCAAAGCTTCCAGCATAGGGGCACGACCCGGTATCTTGCGGTAGCCATGCCTTGCCAGCGAGTCGCCCGATGTATCTAAGAATATCTCCGCATCTTCGTTCTTCCAGAAAAGGTGTACTACCGCGCCACTTAGTTCTGCGCCCGTAGATGGGCGTTTGCCTGTTTTCTCGCGCATGCGGTCTACAATCGCATCTTTCACGCGCAGGTTGGCAAACATGCTGTTGTTGATGGTGTCATTCATCACATTGCTGGTGATAGAAAAATAACCACCATCGTGCAGTAGTTTTTCCCAAGCCAGGTTTTTAACTACATTATATATGCCATCTGCATCTGTAGCATGAAAAGCTTTAATGCTGTAAAGTATCTGGCTGGCGCAACGCAGATTCAGGTTCAGAACAATGCACTCGTTGATACTGGCGTGCAGCTTCACACCAGTGATAAATGTTTCTTCAATCTCAAAACCAAGTTCGCGTACCTCTGCTTCCAGATAGGGAGCGAGCCTTTTGTGGCAGGTGATTGTAACCGGTGCTTTTGTTGTATATACAGACATATCAGGCGGCAAAGGTAACAACTAATTAGTGCTTATGCTCTAAAATAGAGAAAGCCACTGTAAAGTGGCTTTCTTATGATGTGTGTGCAGTGGTGGGGATTCCATAGCGTTGCTATAGCTGAACAGTAGTTGTCTGGACGATAAAATCTCTTCAGCCATTTTCCTGAAAAGTTCTTTGCCGCTTCTTTCAGATACATATTGTTTATTGGCTTCTTGCTTGGTAAAGCCGCCTATTACCGATTGTTTGAGTGCGTTGTTGTAGAGCTTACCAATATGCAAGCCTGTTTTCGGCCATGTAGGCTAGTTCCTGCTCGCCGATAATGCACTTATTGCTTGTTAGAAAACCCACATTTTTACTTTGCGCCGTAAACTGAAAATGCAATTTTTTTTTGTTCTCGAATGTGAAGATGATTTCGTCTCCTGCATTTAACGGGAAGGATTTGTATGTAGAATAAAAGTTGATGTAATTGATGTATTGATAAGAGCTGAACCCTATACCTAAATAAGAATGTTTTTTGAAAGGAGGTAGCTCGTTGCAGATATTGTTCAATATCCTGAAGTTTCTGCCATCGTGCATAAAGGGGTAGGACTAAATGAATTCATCGCCACGAATGCCTGCTAATTGCGTGATTTTTAAAACTAATCGTTGAATTTTGTAGTGCCTTCATTGATAACCGAGGCGCGGGCATCATAATTTGTTCTCATAACGTGTTCTCTATTTTGTTTTAGCAGTAGGTTTTATTGTTGTATTCATGACATAAACTTGCTATGACGTTATTAACACATCATTATTAATGGGATAGTAAATTGTTAAGCTCAATTTACTATCCGGTACATAGTGGTTAGTTCTGCATTGCGGAACGTATATGCCTATCTGTATGGCAGTGTCAGTAAGCAGGTATAGGCATATGCTTTCCTCTTTGCGACTTGATGGCATAAATGCTTTTAGCCTGCCCCAAATAATCGTCCAATGATTTTTTATATTAATTATTGTTCTTCGCTACCTGCCATTCTATAAATGCTATTATGGTAATCAATATAATCTCTCCTATAAAATATAAAATCCCGAAGGATGTAAGCGAATGAATATTCATGAATATAAGTGTCGCACTCGTTACACAATAGCTGAGGTTTGCCAATGCAATTATGCGGATGTACATTTTATATTTACGGGCAAAGAGGTATCCGCAAAATGAGTATATGGCAAAGCAAAGTGCTATAATTGCCAACGGCTCCAATATCTCTTTTGGCATGCCAAATACCTTTGTGTTATTTGCCAATACAATACCAAGCATAAAGGCAGTTATAAATGCACCGCTGGCATCTATCAATAGCATAAGTCGTGGCTTATCTGTAAGGAGGCTGATTATCTTATCTGTGCTCATTTTAGTTTCTTGTGAATATTACGTAGGCTTAATCTGCTTTGCAATGATATAACAATGATAACACTCGCTAGTTGACTTATGTCAAATACTCAGATAGTTATTAAGCAGATAGAAAATGGAATTATTTAAAAGCAAAACACCCGCTTATTAAGCGGGTGTTTCAGGACTTCAGTGCCCATAACAGGAACATAACCATGTTTTAGTGTATATTCTCAAATCTTATACTTGATATTTATCACAATGGGAATAGGCNNATTTTGAATTTCTTAAGTAACTGAAATTGATTAAGGCAAGCAATCCATTGGATAGGATAAGGAACAGTGAAAACTGGTGAGGTAACACCTTATCCATTATCTGGAAAATGGTAGCATTGGGAGTTCGAGATTAAAAGCCCTACATGGTTAGAAATTAGAGGGAGCTTACATAAGTATTGGAATAAGGGTACAAATG
>DGQM01000007.1 GCA_002389765.1 Bacteroidetes bacterium UBA4414
GAATATGTTTTTTGTGTATCAGTACAAACACGTAGTTGTAAATACCATTAAACAGGCATTGTGTTTTATATAGCCATAGTATATATTAGCATAAACAATACACCCCAATAAAATACACCCCAATGATTGACAAGCTGTACATTACCAACCGAACCAACCAACCTATGCAGGCTACTATTACCGATAATTATACAGGGAATAATGTTATCACCTGCGAATTGCACCCCGGTGCTAATGAATTATACGTAAAAGACTTGCATGAAGGTGTATACATGATTCATCTGGAAGATGCTAATCATGAAGTGTTTTATGAACAAAAACTGATTAAGGAATAGCATTTACTATTCTCACAAAAAGATAAAAGGGCTCCTGTATCAGGAACCCTTTTTTGTATTAAGACAATATCAATTATTGTTTAGAGATGCGTTTAGTACCTACAGGCAAGCCATCTGCAAATACTTGTACAAAGTATATGCCGTTTGCTGCATTTGCCAGATTGAAATCAAGCTTGTGCATGCCCGATTCCATTTTGCCGAAATCTGTAGTGCTTATTTTCTTGCCCATCATATCTGTTATTACAGCAGTCACTTGCATTTCTTTATCGAAAGAAGCAGGAATTGTGAAGCTGCCATTACTTGGGTTTGGTAGTGGGTTGAGCAGGAAGTTTCTGTCAGGATTTAATGTTGTGGCAGATGTTGTCCAGTTAATCATAAATGTATAATAACCATCCGGTGCAGTAATTGGTTTCACTGCAGTTTTACCATTGTTGGTAGTCGCTGTCAGGTAATACTCAACCGCATCGCCATAATTAAAGCTGCCTGAAATATCTGCTATGTGATAGCCACTACTATCTGTCATGTTCACTGTATTCCAGCTGGTAGTACCTTTTTTGCGCCACATACATTTTGCAGATGCTACGCCACTTCTGTTATCTATTTTAGATACAAGATGGTATGAACTTTGTTTTACCTGCCAGTCTATAACAGGCGGATGCCAGAAATGTACAGGGTTTTCAGCAGGTATCTGCATAGTGACACAGTGTATAGCACCACCCAGTACAGTAAGTATGCGAGAGTCTAGCGGTACTATTTTGTATCCCGGTGCAATGTCTTTAAACAAGTTGATAGCAGCTGTAGTCTGTGTTTGATTGCCACTTGTACCATCTGAATAGGTTGGCATCAGGTAGGTTTTATTTACCGTCAGGCCATTTACAAACGTGCGTGCATCACCATCTATATCGCCACATGTTTTCAATACATCGCCATTGTCTTGTGTAGGCATAGGCACTTTGTATATACGGTATGGTTTACCATATACATTCTTCATGCCGGTAACGGTGGTAATTACATTCTGTATAATTGTTTTATCCTGTGCTGTAACAACACTCGGGTATTCCATGATGGCCATTGTATTTTCGTCCATCAGCTTCATGTACATATCATTGTGGCCTGTACCACCATCGCATTGCAGCGTTGGTGTAGATGTTACATTGTTGGATGCCCATACATATTTGATAGTATCTTGTGTTTGCGATGTTGTCCACGGGCCATGTTTGGGATTTGAGCTTGTGTTAACACTCTCAATCACATTGCTGTGGAAGGAATTGTGAAAACCATCTGTAAAGAAGTTGCCACCTTCTGCATACAGGTTTGTTTTTACATCCAGATAGCCTGTAACGCCTGCTATCAAGCCCGGATACAGATTGTCATTATCTCTGCCCGGATAGTAGTTCATATCCAGAAAGCCAATATCATCGTTAGCACCGTAATAGAAACCTATAGGACCATAGTCACGTATCCAGAAGTCATCACCTACCATTACATGAAACTTATAGTTGGTAAGTGGTGTGCCCTTTGTTGTCATGAAGTTTTTGATGGTAGTACTGTCTGCACCTGCCTTAATACGTATCCAAACAGTACATTCTTTCTGTAAGGCATCTGTCATTTGTGCCCACAGGTCGCCATACTCAGTTGTTACATCAGGCCCTGTACCCGGAAAGGCATCTACCCATGCAATTGATACTGCTTGCGATTCTTCAAATTCGCCCGGTACACGAGCGTCTGCCGGCATTGTATAGGTTGCGGTAGTTTTATTTGCATAGGGGGATGCTTGTTTAGGAAGTGATTTCCTGTACTCAAGCTCATCTGCAGTAGGTTTTATACGCCATGGGTATCTGTACTGTGTCTGGGCTTGTGCACTGAGCGATGCAAAGGCAACGCATGCAAATAAGAACTGTTTTCGCATAAATTAATTATATGGTAAGTCTGTAATTTAACGTAATTAAACTGTAGGTAAAAAAATCTTTAAATAACTTTTACATATCTTTTACACTTACTGTCAGTATGTTTGATAGGTTTATATGTATAAATTAATAATCATGATGAGGCTTAACAGGGTTGTTTGTACTGCTACTATATTGGCGGTATCTGCATTTGGCACAATGGCACAAGAGGCAGGCAAACCTATAAAAATAGAGGTACCCACTACCTACACCGCTAATGCTGCCGGTGATATACGTTGCTACCTGAACAAAGCTGCTGTGGGTAAAAACAAACCCGTAGTACAGGTATTTGCACAAAACAACCTGCGCAACATACCCATGAAGCTACAGTATAACAAAACAGAATTACCTGTAAGAATGTTAGCTTTGGCACGAAATTCACAACATCATCTGGCTTTCAGAGCAGGGATGAAGGAGGTATTGTACCAGACACAAGGTAGGTCTCCATACAGCTGGTCTTGGAGGGGTAGGGCAAAAGCACCTGCATCACCTGTTGTAGGTAGCGAGAAAGTAAAAGCTATTAAATGGTGGGCTACTGTTACCATCGGTACTAAAACATATACATCAGATACATTAACAACAACTATAGAATAAAACCAATGCAACCAAGCGTATTTAAAAACAATATTTCATTCAGTATAAATGATATAAAAGACCGTACAGACCCTACAAGGGTACTGATGTGCAGCCCCGACTATTTTGATATAGTAGATGTGAAGAACGTACACATGCAGGGGCATATAGGTAATACAGACAAAGCACAGGTAAATGCCCAATGGCAAAGCCTGAAGGATGCCTACGATGCATTGCTTGCCAATAAAGTACTGGACGAGGTGAGTGTAATACCGGGTGCTAAGGATTGCGAGGATATGGTGTTCTGTGCCAACCAGACATTGCCCTGGAAGATGGAAGACGGTAGTGAAGTAGTGGTAATGAGCCGTATGAGACACGAGAGCCGCCAGCGTGAGGTACCGTACTTTGAGGAGTTCTTTAAGAACAAGGGCTTTAAGCCACTACACTTCAACAATGTGAAGATGTTTGAAGGTATGGGCGATGTGATACCACACCCGCGCAAACGCCTGCTGTATGGCGGCTACGGACACCGTACTACTGCCGAGGCTTATGACGAACTGGCTACTATGCTGCAAACACCTGTAGTAGCGCTTGAGCTTATTAATCCTAAGTTTTACCATCTGGATACTTGCTTTGTGCCACTGAGCAAAGATAGTGTGATGCTGTGCAAAGAAGCATTTACAGAAGACGGACTGGCTATGATACGACAACTGTTTAACAAAGTATATTATATACCTGAGTATGAGGCAGAGAAATACTTCTCGCTGAATGCACATGCGTTTGATGCACATGGTACTAAGACGGCTATACTGCAAAAGGGTAGTGCCATCACGGTAGATGTACTGAAGCAGGAAGGCTATAATGTAGTGGAAATAGAAACCGGAGAATTTATGAAGTCCGGTGGTAGTGTATTTTGCATGAAGATGATGTATTAGATTACATCATCTTCACGCTTTATAATAAAGACTTGTATTAGTTGAGTGTGCAGGTAACAGACGGGTTTTGCTTTGCACTATCCAGTGTGCGGAAGTTATCCATCTCTGTATTACATTTATCCTGCGCGTTCTTTTTATTGATATCGTTGTAGGTAAAAGACTTCACCAAAGCATTGTTTTGGCTGCAGGTACAGGTATAGTTGCCCTTATTTACACAAGAAAACAGCGTCACAGTCAGTGCTAATAATACAATACGGTACATATTCAATTCGTAATTTGCTTTTGTAAGATAGTAAAATGTTTTAAAAACCAATATACCCGCCTGCCTAAAGCTTTCTTTTGTAAGGATAGTGCCTGTTTCGGGGTATGTTGTTCACTATCATAGCTATTACAAACATTATCAGCACACCACTCATTACAGGGCTTGCTATGTACATCCAACCCAGTGCTTTTATCTTTTCGCTGCCTATATTGGCTATCAGTGCCGTTGCACCACCGGGGGGATGCAGGGTTTTGGTCATTTGCATGGCTACTATACTGGTGGCAACTGCCAATCCACAGGCAAGCCATAGCTGGTCGGGTAGTAGTTTGTGTATCAGAACACCTATAATGGCAGATATGAGATGACCGCCTATCAGGTTGCGGGGCTGTGCTAATGGACTGTTGGTAGCACCGAATATAAGTACGGCAGATGCTCCGAAAGAGCCTATCAGGAATACATTATCCATATAGGTGAGCCCTGCGGTTTGTATAGCGCCTATCAGGGCAATGGCTATAAATGCACCGATGAATGTCCAGACATGATCTTCGGGTTCTATCAGTGTTTGCCGATAAACAACGTATTTGGTAACCCTGTAGGTACGCTTCAGTTTTTGCTTCAATGCTATGGGGTAGATGATTGCGCATCAAGATACGCAGTTTTGCTACTTCCTTACTAATTGTAAAGCTTTGTTGAATATAAAATACAAGCCCGATAATATACCCCATATCAGCATAGCATACAATGAGCCTAGTACAGCACATTCAAACGCTATGGTAGATGCAGATGGCAGTGTACCGTCATTATCCCAATAATTATACTCCATGTATAGCATGTATGCTGTAAGCAGTACAGCTATTACCAATAGTATTTTATATGCTTTGCCCATATATACAGGTTTTTACCTATAACGTATATGCATAATACTTATTGCCCCTGCTGTGCCAGTTTGCTTCTTTTACGTCCGTAAGCGTAGTAGATAACCAAACCTATAGCCAACCATGCAAGGAAACGCTCCCAATTGCTGACACCACTTTCGCACAACAAATAACTGCAACACAGAAAACCCAGTACAGGTATCAGGCTGTAGCTATTGATGAATGATAGTATAGCCATCGTCAGGAATACACCACCGAATAGTATGTAGGGTACTTTCAGCCTAACAGCTTCCCAACTATGGTCTCCACCTGTATCGAACATACCGCCCAAACCACCGGGATAGTATTTACCAATCAACACTACCGTGATGATGAGCAACGCAGGTACTATCCATTTACCATTTATATACGGTGTCTGAAACCTGCTTGTAGGTACATGCTGCTTGCTGTGGTCGTCTTCTGTTATAATGTCTTCGCCCTTGAGGTGCAGTGCTTTTTTGCGTTGCTGTTGCAGGCGTATGATGCCGCCACATACCAGTACAAATGCAAAGAGCGTACCCACACTGGTTAGCTCTACTACCACATTCAGGTTAAGGAACAGGGCAGGGATGCCCACTACAAAACCTGTAAGTATGGTACTGAAAGAAGGTGTCTTATATTTAGGGTGTATCTTGCTGAATACTGGCGGCAGCAAGCCATCTCGGCTCATGCTCATCCATATACGTGGCTGCCCTAACTGGAATACAAGTAGTACACTTGCCGTAGCTATTACCGCACTCACGGCTATTACACCTGCCAGCCAACCCATACCATTTGCATCAAATACATAAGCCAACGGGTCGCCCACATTCAGGTCTTTGTAGCTTACCATACCTGTCAGCACCAGTGCAATCAATACATATATAATGGTACAGATAATAAGCGAGTAGAACATACCACGAGGCAGGTCTCTTTGCGGATTCTTACACTCCTCTGCCGTAGTACTGATGGCATCAAAACCTATATAGGCAAAGAACACAGCCGCCGTACCACTCAGCACACCACCTATACCATTGGGCATAAACGGATGCCAGTTTTCGGGCTTGATGAAGAAAGCACCACCTACTATTACCAGCAGTATCACCGCCAGTTTCAGTATCACCATGGCATTGGTAGTACGCTTACTTTCTTTGATGCCCACATATATAATAGCCGTAATAATACCCGTAACCACAAAAGCAGGAATATCACAAATCAGCTTAAAATTGCCTATTGATGGTGCAGTAGCCCATGCTTGCTTGGCAGCTTCTGTCAGTCCGTCTTTGGCTGTCCAGTAGTCCATGGTTATCCATGCGGGCAGGTGTATGCCCATGCCATCTAAGAGGGTGGTGAAGTAGTCGCTCCACGATATGGCAACAGCTATATTGCCAATGGCATATTCCATCAGCAAATCCCAACCTATTATCCATGCAATGATTTCGCCAAATGCTACATAGCTATACGTATATGCACTGCCCGATACCGGTACCATACTGGCAAACTCGGCATAGCACACCGCAGCAAAACCACAGGCTACAGATACAAACAGGAAGAGGAACACAATACCCGGGCCACCATCATAGCTTGCCTTGCCGATGGTGCTGAAGATACCCGCACCTACTACGGCGGCAATACCCATCAGCGTCAGGTCTCGTACACCCAATACCTTGTGCAGGCCCGATGTGTGTGCATCCGTCATACCACTGGCAGCTTCTTTTTCTATCTGGTGTAGCGTCTTGCGTCTGAAAACAGATTGACTCATAGACCTGAAAGATATAAAAGAACGCTGATTTTTGTGTTTCAAGGCATTAGGCGTTAGTATTAAGGGATTAGGATTTCACCTCAGTTGCTACTATGTAGCCGTTACGGCGTTGGCACCGTTCATCGGCTGTGCTACTATGGCGCAATGCTGTAGTTGTTCTCTTAGGCTTTAGTACTATACTCAGCTTTCTCTTTCTTTTTGCTTGTCCAAAAAGAAAGAGAGAAAGAAAAAGGACCCCCTAAAACCAATGCTCCGCATGTTTTAGGGTTAGCTATACGCTGTTGTTACGCGGAATACGCATTAAACGTGGTCAGTGCTACCGCACATGACGGTGCTATTGAGCGGTAGTAGTTACGTCGTCAGTCAGTTTCATATATTTCATCTACACAAGTCATCAAGGCTGTTAGCTTGGTACAACAGTAGCAATGCGGTGACATCGGAGCGTCAACAAAGCATTCAGATGTCATCAATGCTTTGCGGCTTTTCTTTGTTTCTTTCTTTTGCCGCCAAAAGAAAGAAAGGAAGCGTCAGCCATGAGCGCTGCCAAAGACTCGCGTAGATATAAGCAAAAGAAAGGAAGATATGAGGATAGCACTAAAGTTGAATAGAGTGGCACTCATAATTTAACTCCACACTCATCACCCTTCCTTCCGCAACTGCGTTACATAGTCCGTCAGCTCACGGGTATGTTGGTCGAGCCGTTGTACAGATTCCTTCATGTACGATGATACCGTTTTCAGGTCGTGCTCAGAAACCATGTCACTATCCAGCAAATTAGATACACCAACTATACTGCTGACAGGTTGCCTGATATCGTGCGATATTTTGTTGAGTATCTCTTTGGCATCGTCTATACGTCGTTGTCTGTCCAGCTCTCTTGCCTTACGCTCGCTGATGTCCATCGATAGTATCAGTATGCCGTCTTCTATGGGTTCTATACTCAAATCGTAGTAGGTAGTACTGCCATCGGGGTAGGTAAAATCAGTGTCAAGTCTGGCATGTTTGCGTGTTTCCATACACTGCTCCAGTACACGGTACAAATCACTGTTTTGGTAATCGGGGTAGAGGTCGTATATCGAAAAACCTATCAATTGTTCTCTGGTCATTTTTGATTGCCTGACAGCCTCATCATTCAGGTATATATACTTCCAATCTCTGCCTACTATCTGCAAGCCCTCTATCATATTATCCATCAAGTGACGATAGCGTTCGCTTTGGTGGCGTAGTGTTTCTGTTTTCTCTTTCACACGTTGTTCCAGCCAGTTGTTCATATCCTTCACAGCAGCCTCTGCCTGCATACGCAAGCGCATTTGCCTGTAGGTGATTACAAACATCAGTGTTACAATCAATGCCGCACACACTATTAGTAGCGATGTAAGCTGTGCAAACTGTGCTGCACCTTCGTTAAATAAAGCCCTGCGTTTATTCAGCAATGCACGTTCGGTATCTTCAATGGCTGCAGCCTTATCGCGTATGGTATAGTTCAGCCTACCGCTTTCGCCCATAGCATATAACTGCATGGCAGCCTGTACACCACCTGTCTGATAGGCGGCTATCATCTTGTCTGTATAGTTGATGCCCTGTTCTACCGATGTTTTGAAACTCTCTACACGTGCAAGTTGTGCAGGGTTATCGGCAGTGAGTGCTACCAGCTCTGCCAGTGTGCGGTGTATGGTGTCTTTCTCGTCGTGAATGTTTTGCAGTAGCTGCTTATCATTCGTTACCACATAGTAGCCGCAGTGCAGGGCATTGTCTTTGCTGAGGGCACGTACCCGTGTCAGCTTGCGCAGTACGTTATAACTGTGGTTTACCCATTCGTTATTATCCGTATTCTCTCGGGTATTTCGGTAGGCGGTATAAGCCATGATGCTCAATGCAACCATAATAGCGGCATAGAAAAGCAATAGCTTTTGCGTAAAAGATAGTCTCATTACAAAAATAGCGTAGTTGTGTTGGTAATGTGGTTTGTTCTTTTTTTCGCCTGCTTGTTTGTGTAGATATATGCAATATGGGATTGTCGGTACATTAAAGTTACAAAATATGTTTTATTTATGCAATACTGTATCTGCAAACGGGGTAAAAGTTTACTAGCAGTCCACACCAACTATACATAATTTTCATGAAAAATAAAAAATCAATTTTACAACGTTTGTATATTTTCTGTTTGTACATTTGTGCAAGTTTCCTGCGCAGGAACACTATGAATAACTTTTATAAACCGTTTTAAAACCCAGACCATCATGTCCGAAAATGTACAGGGCAACGAACAGCCCAATGACCCTCAAAAGCCTGAAAACCAACACGAAAACACAGGTGAGAACAAGGAAGAAAAAGCACCCTACGACCCATCTAAAGACCCGACAAACCCGTACTACTTTCCGCCGCCGCCACCAACGGGCGATGCTATGGTAAGAGCCATTGTAGACGAGGTAGAAGGCTTTCTGCGCAAACCGCTTGACACAGGCATCTTTACCATCAAGACGGCTAACGAATGGATAGCACAGGCCAGTAAAAGACCCATACCCCAAATGCTGTTTGGAGAGCTGTGGTACGAGGGAGAACTCTGCATCCTCTATGCCGATACCAATGTGGGCAAAAGCATACTTGCCGTGCAGATAGCAGACAGCATCAGCCGTGGTGTACCTGTTGATGGATTCAGGCTAACTGCAAAAGCACAACCCGTTATCTACTTCGATTTTGAATTGTTTGATAAGCAGTTTGAAAACCGATACAGTGTAGATTATCAGCAGCATTACCGATTTGCCGACAACCTGCAACGTGCCGAGATAGACCCCGACAAAAGCATCCCCGATGGCTATGAATACATGGAAGACTACCTGCACGATAGCATTGTAACCGCCATCAATGCCACGGGTACTCGTGTACTTATCATTGACAACATCACCTACTTGCGACAAGAGACGGAGCGCGCCAAAGATGCACTGCCGCTGATGAAACACCTGAAGGCACTGAAATTGGAATACGGCCTCAGCATACTGGCATTGGCACACACACCCAAGCGCGACCAGAGCAAGCCGCTAACCCTCAACGACCTGCAAGGCAGTAAGATGTTGATGAACTTTTGCGACAGTAGTTTTTGCATAGGAGCCAGCACACAAGACAAAGGCATCCGCTACCTGAAGCAGGTGAAGATGCGCAGCACAGAACACATCTACCACGACCGCAACGTAGCCCTCTGCCGCATCGAAAAACCCCACAACTTCCTCCGCTTCGCCTTTATGGGATATGGGAATGAGTATGAGCATTTGAAAACAAGCGAGGAGAAAGATAGGGAGAGTATGATTGATAAGGTAAAGCATATGATAGATGTAGAAGGTATGAACCAACGCGAAGTTGCAGAAGCTTTAGGTATTAGTAAAGGAAGTGTATATAACTACTACAATAGCTAATGCCCAAGTTTGCCCAAGCTGCCCATTTGCCCAACAAGTCAAATACTTGGGCATTTGGGCAAGATGGGCAGAAATGATAATTTTAGCTTAGAAATCTTATTATCAATGATTAACAATGAATTACGATTAAAAGTACTTGACTTCTTGGTTGCCAATGAAAAAGACTTGTTTATATCATTTGAAACAGAGAAGTTAGGTAAATTATTAGGAGTTAGCTATCGCCATATCGATGTCATACTTGAAGATTTTGAGACAAAGGGTTATGTTGAAATTCATGGAATGGCAGGAACTTGGAAAAATTGTTTTTTACTTGCTCCTCTATACGACTATTATAATTCATTAAAAGAAAAGGACAACACGCCACCATCTAAACTAATAGAGCATAAAATGGATATTTTCATAAGCCATAGTGATAGTGATAAGGATAAAGCCAAAGCACTAATTGATTTGATAGTAAAAGCCTACCATATATCAAGTAATAAAATAAGATGTACAAGTGTAGCCGGATACAAATTGCCTATTGGTTCTAACACAGATCAAATACTACAAGACGAAATATTTTCATCAAAAGTATTTATTGGTTTAATAACTGAAAACAGTATTAAATCTACTTATGTATTATTTGAATTAGGTGCAAGATGGGGAGCTAAATTACCATTGTTCCCTTTAATAAGCGACCCTAAAGGAACAAGCATCTTAGCAGGCCCATTGAAAAATATTAATGCCCTTAATGCTTCAAGAGCTGAAGATGTTCACCAATTTATTACTGAATTAGGTAATGCTATTAATGTAACACCAGAGCCACCACAGGTATATTTAAGAGAACTTGAAATATTATTAGCAACTGCAAATGATAATGCTACCAGTACCGTTCAAAAAAAAACTAAACCACAAACAGTTGTAAAAGATAATAGTAGTGAACATGATGAATACCCTAATGCATCTGATATAATTAAGCAAAACAGTAAAATTGAATGGCCAGAAGATTATAGAATGCAAGCTCACTACATTCAAGAACAAAATAACGCACTATCAGAATTAAGAAAGGGATGTACTACTGATATCGATTCTGAAGTTTTTTTGCAGATTAGAAAAGGGGCTAAAAGAGAATGGCCTAATGACTATAGGATGCAATTACACTATGAACGAGAACAAATTGAGGCTTATAAAAGTCTACGATAGCTTAAATATTCTGCCCAAATGCTCAAGTTATTAGATTGTTGGGCAAATGGGCAAGATGGGCAAACTTGGGCAACACCCCACCGAGTCATTGCGAGGCACGAAGCAATCTCACCTAACACAAATCAATTCACCAACCATAAAAAACAAAATCAATCATGGCAACACCAAACAAAGGATTTGAAGGCATCATCGTTTACACCATCCACAAAGACGGCTGCCTCAACGGGCTATACTACGCAACAGGAAATCCCGCAGGCCCTACCTACAACGAAATAGCGAGGAAAATCGACGAAAGACCAAAAGACTTAGACGGCAACTACGTATGTTGTTGGATAGACGGCGATAACAATGTAGTAGAAGGCAAGATGAATATTTCTAAGATTACAAAAAATGGTACTTATGATGTTAAATGTGAAGTAAAGAATAAGCTGGATTTCATAGGCACAGGCTTTTTATTAGATAATAATATGTTTACAGTGCATTATACCACCCCAAAATAGAACACTTATAGCGTGAGATTGCTTCGTGCCTCGCAATGACACACGGTTTTACTTATACCCTCATTTCGCGAGGTTGCTTCGTCGTACCTCCTCGCAATGACGCGAGTATTATAACACCACCTAATCAACCGGTCAACCAATAAACTAATCAACCAACATGAAAACCTATCGTTACACATTAGAGCCCTACAAGGGTAGTAAGACACGTTATACCTGTCCGCAGTGCGGGCGCAAACAAGTATTTGTGCGCTATATAGATACCACAACGGGGCAACACCTATCCGAAGACACAGGCCGTTGCAATCGGGAACAGCAATGCGGATATCATAAACCTCCCGAAAAGGGAAATACGAAATACGAATATCGAAATCCTAAACCAGTTTCAAATCCTAAGCAACAAATACTAAATCCTAATTTAAATTCTAAGCAACAAATACTACATCCTAAACCATTATCGCATCATCGCATTGACACATTACCGCATTCTCAACTATCCACCATCTTCAACGCATCGCTCTGTTGTTATCCCACCAACGGACTGGCACAGTACATCTACCACACCTACGGCTGGCAGGCTATGGAGCGTGTGTTCGATGCCTATCGTGTAGGTACACACACCGATGGCAGCACCATCTTCTGGCAGATAGATGCCCGGCAACACATCCGCAGTGGCAAGGTAATACCGTACGATGCACAGACAGGTCACCGCATCAAGGTTGCAGACACACAACCCGTACGCTGGGTACACAGCCTGCACAGGCTCGATGGGTTTACGCTGCATCAATGTTTTTTTGGTGAGCACCTACTACCTAGCAATACACTACCCGTGGCCATTGCCGAGAGCGAGAAGACTGCCCTCATAGCATCCATCCGCATGCCGCAATACCTGTGGCTGGCAACAGGCGGCATCCGTAATCTGAACGTAGAGAAATGTAAGTACCTCGATGGCAGGCGCATTGTCCTCTTCCCCGATGCAGGGGCATGGGACTATTGGAACAGTATTGCCACCACTATACCCAATTGCAGCATCAGCCATGTATTACAACACCTCACCAACGGCACCGATATAGCGGATTACTTGTAGTTGATTTGATGATTGGTATTTTTTAGGATTTAGAAATTAGACATTAGGATTTCAATCTTGGTATTACGAGCAATAAATTATTCCTATATTCGTTATCAGTTATCACACACTAACAACTTATAAAAACCTATGAAGTATTTTATCCTCGCACTGCTGTGCATTGGTACAATCGCATCCTGCAAAAAAGACGAATACGCTGCTCCCACATCATCCACCAACTTTCCGCTTGCAAATGGTATGCGTGGTGTGGTAGGTGTCGATAGTTTTATTGCTACTTCAGGCAACGGTACACTTACATACTACCCAAAGAAAAATATGTACGAGCTGAACATCAGCACAGGGGTTCATACAACAGAACAAATCATTTATCTGCGCTATAGCCTGCCCAACCTGAATGCAGGCAGCTACCTGCTGCAACCCACAGGCAAGCCCGATATAGGAAAGACATGGGCATATTTCAAAGACAATGATACCACTTACTATGGCAATGGCTACATATACATACACAGCATTGTCGATAGCTTTGTAAAAGGTGCATACGATTTTAAGATACAAAACAACAGACAAGTAAAAGGCACTTTCCACATGAAGGTGTACTATGATACAGACAGTACCCGATAAATTGATTACCTGTATGTTTTAGAATTTAGTTTTTAGGTATTAGGATTTTCCAACAGGGTTGTTGACACACAGTTGTCACTACACTATTGTAGTTTTACATAGCAATGAAGGAAACACCGATAGAAACTTTCTACCCAACCAGCCAGCAGGAGTGGCGCAAGTGGTTGCAAAAGCATCATGCTACAAAGCAGAGCATCTGGGTTATATTCTACAAAAAGAGCACCGGCAAACCAAGCCTCACTTGGAGCAATGCGGTTGACGAAGCCCTGTGTTTCGGGTGGATAGACAGTACCTCCAGACCCATAGACGAAGAGCAGTTTATGCAATACTTCTGCAAGCGCAAACCAAACAGTGTATGGTCCAGAATCAACAAAGAAAAAGTAGAACGCCTGATAGCCAACGGGCAAATGACACAAGCGGGATTGGATAGCATCGCCATCGCCAAACAAAACGGTGCATGGACATCTATAGACGCCGTAGAAGCACTGGAAGTACCCAAAGACCTTGCCAAAGCACTCAGCACACACAAGGGTGCCAAAGCCTGTTTCGAAAACCTCAGCAAATCTGTAAAGAAACAATTGCTGCACCGCATAGCCATGGCCAAACGCCCCGAAACACGCTCCAAACGCATTGCAGATGTAGTAGCCGAGGTAGTGGAGAAAATGAAGAAGTAGTGGGAGTGGTATTTCAGCACGGTTACTGTAATCATGCTTCAAAGGCGTTGGCACCGTTCATCGGTTGGGGTGCTATGGGGCATGGTGTTAGTGTAATTTGAAAAACTACTATCTTAACACCATGTACAGACTTATACCTATTATACTATTATGCCTGCTGGTTGGTTGCAAGGCAAATGAAGAAAAGCTAATCAGAAAAACCCTGAGCGATTATAAATCTGCAGTGCTTAAAGACAATGGCAACGAAGCTGTGAAATATGTAGATAGTCAGACCATTACTTATTATCAGCATTTAAAGGAAAGTGCTATGACTCTTGATAGCATAGATATAGAACGTATGCGGCTGATGGACAGATTTCAAATGATACTGATGAAACATTTGCTGAAGCCTGAAGAACTACGCAAGATGGATGGCAGACAAATATTTGCCATCCTCATAAAAAACAGAACCATTAGCAAAGAGAGTTTTATAAAAGCTACCATTGGCAAATTAACTATACACGAAAACTTTGCTTCGGCACAAATACTAATAGATAAGAGACCAGTAGATGTATTTGAAATGACATTTTCTAAAGAACGTGGTAGATGGAAAGTAATGGTACTTGAGATGCTACGTACTGTAGAGCCTTTTCTGAAAGAACAGATTGATAAAAAAGGTACTGATGAACACGTGCTCTTCGACCTTGTAGCAAACGAACTGAATGGCAAATATCTGGAGCAGAATGTATGGCACCCATATAAATAGCGCTCATTTCGCGAGGTTGCTTCGTGCCTCGCAATGACACTCATTTAATATCCACACTCATTATAATATACCCCTATAACCCCACTCAATACACAGTAACCATCGTTACATAACAAATAGGCTTTATTGATTACCTTTGCATCCGCAAGTGGGGTAGTACGCAGGGTACTATCTACTTTCTACTTAAGACTAAAGACTAATAAAACATGCATAACGCTTATTTTCATTACGAGTTGCCGAAGAACGAAACGGTACTGAATTATGGTCCTAAAAGCCCTGAACGTGCTGCACTGCAAAAAGCCATTGCAGACCTGAAAGCAGAGGTGCGCGATATCCCGATGTACATCAACGGACAAGAGGTACGCACAGGCGATAAGAAAGAAATTCGTCCGCCACACGAAACAGGCCATTTGTTAGGTCATTTTCATGCAGGTGGTGCAGAGCATGTAAAGCAAGCTATCGATGCTGCGCTGGAGGCTCGTAAAAGCTGGGCAGAAATGCCATGGGAACATCGTGCTGCCATCTTCCTGAAGGCTGCCGAATTGCTGGCTACAAAGTATCGCTTCAAAATGAATGCGGCTACTATGCTGGGGCAAAGCAAGAATGCTTATCAGGCAGAGATAGACAGTGCATGCGAGCTGATAGACTTCCTGCGTTTCAATGTGCATTTCCTTGCAAAAATCTATAACGAACAACCAATATCTACACCTGCCTTCCACAACCGTATGGAGTACCGTCCGCTGGAGGGCTTTGTACTGGCTGTAACACCGTTCAACTTTACGGCTATCGGTGGCAACCTGCCTACTGCACCTGCTATGTGCGGCAACGTAGTGGTATGGAAACCTGCTAATACACAGATATACAGTGCTTCTGTATTTATGGAGATACTGATGGAAGCGGGTTTGCCTGCGGGTGTTATCAACCTGGTATATCCTCCTGGCCCTGTAGTGGGCGAAATATGCTATGCACATCCTGATTTTGCAGGTGTTCACTTCACAGGTTCTACAGGCGTATTCCAAAGCATGTGGAAGAGCATAGGCGAGAACATCGCTAAGTACAAATCTTACCCGCGCATAGTTGGCGAAACAGGTGGTAAAGACTTTGTAATGGTACACCCAAGTGCTAATGCAGATGCTGTTGTGGCAAACCTTGCCCGTGGTGCTTTCGAGTATCAGGGACAGAAGTGTAGTGCTGCAAGCCGTGCATACCTGCCTAGCAATCTGGCAGAAGAAATCAAGACAAAACTGGTAGCTGAAATAAAAACCATGAAGATGGGTGTGGTAGATGATTTTACCAACTTCATCAACGCGGTGATAGACGAGAAGTCTTTCAACAGCCTGGCAAAATATATAGATGGTGTAAAGAACAGCAACGGACAGGCTAGCATACTGTGTGGTGGTACGTACGATAGCAGCAAAGGCTGGTACATAGAGCCTACTGTGATAGAAGCTAAAACACCTGACTACGTTACGATGTGCGAAGAGTTGTTTGGCCCTGTGTTGACTATCTACACATACGAAGCAGACAAGTGGGAAGACATCCTTGACACGGTAGATCATACAAGTGGTTATGCACTGACGGGTGCTATCTTCTCTCAAGACCGTTATGCAGCAGAGTATATGACACGCAAACTGGTAAATGCTGCGGGCAATTTCTACATCAACGATAAGCCAACGGGTGCAGTAGTTGGTCAACAGCCATTTGGTGGTGCACGTGCATCGGGTACCAACGATAAAGCAGGCTCTGCATTAAACCTGTATCGCTGGTTGAGTGCTCGTACCATCAAGGAAACATACGTACCTGTTACAGACTACAGGTATCCTTTCCATCAGGCTGATTAATTAAAAGCACGAAATACGAATAGCTAAATCCTAAACGGTTCTCACTGTTTAGGATTTAGTTTTTTTATAGCTTAGTTATTTAATAACCATGTAGGTCGCTTACTCTTATCGGGTGCTTTGTAGGGGGTAGGTGGTTTCAGGTAGTTAGCCTTCGCCACGGCATATATCACTTCCCATGCTTGTTTGTTGGTGGGTTGTACCCAGTTATTACCAATAGTTTTCCATTCGGTAGAAAGGTGTTGTAAACCTAATACATCTATCACTGCCTGTTCGGCCACGTAATAGTCTTTACGGTATTGCAGCAGGTAGCCTCCATTTGTTTTGTGATAGGTTGTTGCTTCTTCGTAGTGCTTAAACCACACATTCAGGTATGCACCACAACCTGCGGTGTACATACAGTCTTCGGTAATCATGCTTTCGCGAAATGCAGCCCAGTTGTCATACCCATTCTCAATAGCCAGTACATGGTACGCATGTTTTAGCCTGTAGAAATCGATGTCATTAATAATAACCTGTGTATTGCTGTGTTGCAAAAAGGGTAGTTGCAGGAAACGTTCTGCTGCTTTTTGTTGGCGGTTAGCGTCTTCGCCTTTCAGATGCTTTAGCAGGATGGATGCTCTTGTCTTCTGCTCCTGCAGTCTGTTAGTATTGTTCATATTAAACCTGTTATTGCCATACCCACTATCGGCAGATTTATATAAACACTTACTGTATTGGTAAGATAGTGCAAGGTGAATTCATCTTTTGTGGGAATGGCGTCCTGCAAGCCATTGCAAAGGTAGGTAAAAAATGATTGCAGAATTCTCTCTATATTTATGCCATGCAAAAGTTGTTTCTTTTTCTCGCGGTAATACTCTTAGCATCGTCTTGTCAGGAATGCAGCCGATATGCCAAGAACTATGTGGCAGATAGAGAAACACGCAAACCCATTATAGGTGCACAAGTATTTTGCGTAGCTGCTACCAATGGCAAGCAAGAGTTGGAAAAGAATTATTATACAGACAGTATCGGTTCTTTCGAGGCTATGTTTACCAAAGGTGGTGTAACACAATGCCCGGTTATGAAGATGACCATCAGCAAGTCGGGCTACTATCCATCTCGTTTCTGGGACCCTGCCGTAGGCGATACACTCTTTCTCGACAGGATTACTAATTAGTGCATCAATTGTTTGCGGGCTACAATATTCTCCAGTTTGTTGTGTAGCTCAGTCATGTTCACAGGCTTGTACAGGAAGTTGTTGAAACCTGCACTGAATATCTCTTGCTGTTCTGTTACAGATGCGGTAAATGCGATGATGTAGATATTGGCTTTATTATTGTCTTCCAGTGTTCTTATTTTATGTACTGCTTCGTAGCCGTTTAGTACGGGCATGTGCAGATCCATCAGTATGGCATCGTAGTCGTTGTTTACACAGGATTCAAAAGCCAGTTGTCCGTTCTCTACCAGTGTAGCTTGTATGTTCAGCTTCTCCAGTTGTTTCTTCATCAGCAGTCGGTTCACATCATTATCCTCTGCTACCAGCAGACGCAGGTGGCTGTAGTCTGCATGTTCGGTATTGTTCGCTGCTTGTTGTATTTGTGGTACTATGGCAAATGGTATGGTAAATGAAAACTTAGAACCATTACCAGGGCTGCTATCCAGATGTAGTTCGCTGCCAAACAATGCGAGTATCTGCTTCACAATGGCAAGTCCAAGACCTGTACCACCATATTTGCGTGTAGTATGGCTTTCTGCTTGTGTAAATGATTCAAATATAGCCTCGTGTTTATCGGGGTGTATGCCTATACCTGTGTCTGTAATAGAAAACTGTACGGTTGCTTTATCATCACTCATCGCTACACATTTCAACTTCACCGTAATACTGCCATGCTCAGTAAACTTGATTGCATTACCACCCAGATTATACATCAGTTGCGATAGTCGGGTAGGGTCGCTCGATACCCAAAGCTTATCCAGTTGCGGGTCTGTATCCAGTACAAAATCCAGTTTCTTGCTATTGGCTTTTACACGCATACCCGTACATATATTCTGCATAAACTCAGACAGGCGAAAGCTTACTTTCTCCAGCACCATTTTATCAGAATCTATCTTACTGAAGTCGAGTACGTTATTGATGAGCGATAATAAATCGTTGGCAGAATGTTGCAGTATGTGCAGGTTTTCCTTCTGGCGTTCTTCGGGTTTGTCTTCTATCAGCAGTTCGGTAATGCCTATTACAGAGTTGAGTGGTGTACGCAATTCGTGCGACATGGTAGAGAGGAAGCTCGATTTTGTAGCAGCCAGTTTCTGTGCTTCGAGCATAGATACTTTCAGCTTATTATTCAAGGCTTCTTTATCTCTTATATTCTGCATAAATGCCTCATAAAACATGTACTGGCATATGATGATGGTAACAAAATTGAGCGCAGCTAACAGCTCGTATGCAGGGGAAGCTAATTGCTGAAAGTCTGTATTATTGAGGTGAACCGTAACATCGCCACCCATAGCCAAAAAACCTACAATAGGTGTAGTACATACGATAGCATATATAATACCAATCCTGCTGCCCAGTATATAAAAGCCACCCATGATGACCATGAACAGGAATTGCAGTGCTATCAGGTTGATGTGTTTGGCATACAGAAAAATACTGGTCCATACCAATGCTATGCCCATACCCAGCATAATGTGCGCAATAGGTTTCAGTGCCGATGGCTTTGTGAGCAGCCTCCATACTAACGCACTATACACCAGGGTAGAAATGGTAGCACGTACTACCTGTGTGGTTTGATGCTTGGGTAATACAACACCAATTACAATCAGCCCCTTAATGATGCTGAATAACAATATGATATAGCAGATAATGAAACGCGACCTCAGATAGTTATCATCCTCATTCTTCAATGCGTTAGTTGCAGGTAGTGTAATACGCGTAAGGAGTTTGTGCATGTTTTGTTATCAGTACAGTATAAATATACTATTCAAAACCACTGTTCAAAATAGCGTGCGATAGTTTTATCGGAAGATTAACCCATAAAAAAACAGTGCGATGATATACCGCACTGTCTTGTAGATTTTATTGTATTTATTACACCTTGATAGTCTTCCATTTACCTCTTTTAAAGAGTAAAATTGCTACAACGGCAATAGCACTCTCTGCAACAGGTATGGCAAGAAAAACACCTGTTTCGCCAAAGCCAAGTGTTTTAGCCAGTATGTATGCCAGTGGTATCTGAAATGCCCAAAAGCCAAAGAGATTGATAATCGTAGGTGTCTTTGTATCGCCTGCACCGTTGAAGGATTGAGACACTACCATACCATAACCATAGAATGCATAACCAAGACTAACGAAGCGCAGACATTTTACACCGCTTGCTATTACATCTTTGTTGGTAGTAAAGAACATCATAATCCATTCTGCACCGGTAAAGAACAAAACAGCAACTGTTACCAGAAAAAACATATTGTACTTCGCAGCTTTCCATACAGATTGCTCAGCACGATCGGGCAGTTGTGCCCCAAGGTTCTGACCAACAAGTGTAGCAGCAGCATTGGCCATGCCCCATGCAGGCAGTATGGTGAATACGATAACACGTATAGCAATTGTATAACCTGCCAGTGCATCGCTGCCATAGTCTGCCAATATCTTTACCAGAAATATCCAGCTGGCAGATGCTATGAGGAACTGTGCTGTACCACCGGATGCCAGTTTCAGTACACTACCCATCACAGGAAAATCGAAACTGATGTGCTTGCGCAGAATACGTATCACACCCTTGCCATTAAACAAGTGGTATAATTGATACAACACACCCACACCACGTCCTATAGTAGTAGCCAATGCCGCACCGGTAAGCCCCATCGCGGGTATCGGGCCAAAGCCATTGATAAGCGTAGGGCAGAGGATGATGTTCAGTATATTGGCTATCCACAGTGAACGCATGGCTATAGAAGCATCACCCGCACCACGGAATATACCATTGATAAGGAAAAGCAACATGATAACGATATTGCTACCCATCAGCAGTTGTGTATAGTGATAATTATGTTCTACCATCTGAGGGTCTCCACCCATCAGCATCAGCAGCTCTTTAGCATAGAAGATACCCGCAATGCTCACTATTAAACTAATAAAAACACCTACATATATAGCCTGCATACCGCCGTGTGCAGCACCATCAGGATTCTTTTCTCCTATACGCCTGGCCACCAGTGCTGTAGCACCCATAGATATACCCCATGCCACAGAGTAGAGTATGGTAAGCATGCTTTCTGTAAGCCCAACAGTAGCTATAGCGTCTGTACCCAGTTTACTTACAAAGAATACATCGACAACGGCAAACAGCGATTCCATCACCATCTCCAGTATCATGGGTACCGATAGCATAAAGATGGCCTTGTTAATACTTCCAGTTGTATAGTCTTGCTCTACGCCTTTAACCGCCTGAGCGAATAAACGTAATATATTAGTACGTGGTTGTTCACGTTCTTGCATAATGAATTGTTTTAATGGTTAATGAAAATGTAGCTTGCCCCTGAAATGTGAGAATTACCGACAGAACGCCATACGGAATAGATACCCCCATAAAGAGGTACATGGTTTAATCAGCTCCGCACAAATGGGGAAAAATTTGAATTGAAATCATCACCCGAACACAGCGGGTGGAATACTTAAATGTTCATCGTTCGTAGGAATGTGTTGCAAAACTATAGAAAAATGTTTTACAAAAACGTACCAATAGCCTCTGTTCATAAAACAAATATTGTGTTTATGACAAAGTAAAATCAACCAACTTGTTTACAAACTGTGCAAATACGACAGTTTAGGGGCTATTTGCGTCAAAAAATATTATTTATTGAATATATTCATGGTTTTCTCAATACCTACAGCTGCAAAATCCTCAAATCTGTTGATATTATAGAGAGTTTTGCAGCTGTAGGTATTGAGAA
>DGQM01000010.1 GCA_002389765.1 Bacteroidetes bacterium UBA4414
CAGTTTTATGACTTAAAAACAGCTGTTCATATCGGGTGATTCAATACAATATATAGTAGTCTGAAATCTGCAAGCAATTTTGGATTGGTTGCAATATTCGTGAAAGGTATGTATGACGCATATTTTGTTATCAAGGTGATATCTGTTTCAAAAAATGAGGTTGAGTTTTGGAAGGTTGATAAAGATGGTAAACTAAGTAAGAAAAAGGAAACAATTTTACTGGACGATATTATTTACCTCAGTTTTTTTACGAAGTATGAAAAAAAGTTGTCGAAGCTGATTGAGAAATCGAAATAACTATGAAGTGTTTTTTTTAATCCATTTAAATTAAGCAGGCTTTTGGCCTTTGTTGGTGTTCCCCGCCAACAAAGAGTTGAGCCAAGCGTTGCAGGTTAAGGACACCTGCAATGGCAAAAAAATAATTGACCAAGTCAGTTTCAGTGATACGTGAACAGAAATAACATGAAAAAAAGGATAGCAATACTTTATATAATAACAATTATATTAGTTAGTTGTAGCTCATCCACAAATATTAAAAATTTGCAGAAAGTTCATAAGGGAATGCAATACAAAGATGTCTATTCAATAATGGGACCACCTGATACAATTATGCAAAGTGACTTAGATGCTGGTAGTATGTACAGACTTATATATGAACCTCCATTTGGATATTCTGACAATATAAACATTCACTTTTCAATAATAGACAGTACTGTCAAGGTAATAAGCGATGGTTCACAGTAATTGCTTTGAAGTGTTTTTTTTTGCCTTTGTTGGTGTTCCTCGCCAACAAAGAGCTAATCCAATATGATTTACCAATAACAAAAGGCTCACGTTTCCGTAAGCCTTTATTATTACACTCAAAATCAAACCTTTCTTTTTCTGCCTATTCACTGGTTTTCAGCACCACATTACCCTTTTTTCGTCCGGCGTCAACATATGTGTGGGCTGCCATTATTTCTTCCATTTTATAAGTCTTATCAATAACAGCTTTCAGTTCTCCTTTTTCAAAAAGCTGCTTTAATAATTGTAGTTGTTGTATTGTTTCTTCAGCATATACGGATTCTACATTTTTATAAATTCCGTTTTTGTTCAGCAATGGCTCGCATTGTTTTTTGTTGGATTTGCCAATAGCATCAAATATTATATCAAACTGCTCTGTTTGGCTGATAAACTCTTCCTTGTCATACAGCACAATATTATTCACGCCCAGCTCATGTACTAGTTGCAGTCCTCCAGTGCTGCATACGGCGGTTATATCAGCTTTGTAGTATGTAGCAATTTGTATGGCAGATGTACCCACCGAGCCCGTTGCACCGATAATCAGGATTTTAGGGTTTGTCCTTTCGGCTATCTTCGCTTTCTCTAAAAAGTATATGGCTGTTTGCCCGCCAAAAACAATAGCCGCAGCTTCTTCAAATGTTGCGTTTGCCGGCATTGTAATTACCTTACTTTTTTGATTTACTGCAATGTATTCGGCATAGGTACCAAATTTCAGCCCCGTCATGCCGAATACTTTATCGCCCACTTTGAATGCAGTAACCTTGCTTCCCACGGTTTCTACAACACCAGCAAATACAGTTCCCAAAATGGGCCTTCTTGGTTTTGAAATGCCTAATACCAAGCGCATAATTAATCGTGTAAGACCACTTTTTACTTGAAGGCTTCTTACTCTTGCATCTCCCGAGTTTACAGATGTTGCAATAATACGTACAAGTATTTCATCGTCTTTTGGTGTGGGGGTGGGTACCTCTGCAATGTGTAAAACTTCAGGCCCTCCGTATTGAGTACAAACAATCGCTTTCATGTAGCTATGATAGTTTTAAATAGTAATACGTGGCCACTTCCAAGCATAGCGGATAATCAGCCCGAGAAGAATAACCTCTACAGTAGCGCCTATTACCATGTGTGCCCAAGCTACACCTGCCAGATTAAACAATATTAGCGGAATATTCACCGCTGCCGCAATGATGTTTGCCATGCGGTTTGCTTTTGCAGGTAGTGCAACTGACAGGAAAATCATTAGTGCAGGAATTGTTACAACAGTAAGTCCTCCGACAAGAAACCCCTGCGTAATATCAAATACAAACACCCTACTTTTCAGTATATCTTCCATCATGCCCGGCATGTATAGGTGGAAGTAATCGATATAGATAATAAGAAACATTAAGCTCGTCCACAGAGCAGCCAGCTTCAGTTTTACGTTTACTTTGATGTCTTCAAATGAGTTGTGTGTATTCATAGTTTGTTAATTGAAATTGTATCCGAAATGCAGCCCCGGTTCCGGTGTCCATTTTGGCCACTTGTCATCTTTTTCTTTAAAGCCGGCGGGCATTTCTGTGTAGTAAGCACGGCCTGCGATGCCAAGCGATGGTTCTATAAAAAACCTATCCTTCAAGAGCTTTATGTGATAGCCTACACGATTGGTGTTGAATATAATGAAGCCATTATCCAACTTGTCACCGTTTTCTTTCTTAAACGTTTGCCACATAGGCATTACGTGTACAGCTACATAAAGGCCTTTCCACAGATACCTTTGATAAGCCAGCCCGATACCGTATTCACGTATATAGCCCGCAAATTTCTCTTCAGGCTTTCCGTAAGACTTATTGTAAAACGGGTTGATGCCAAGTGGCCATGCGTGTTTCCATGTTATCAGTTCAAGCGAAACAACATCTTTTCCAGTAATGCGATAGCCCAAATTCAGTTGCGCAAATCCCGGTGGATTGGTAGTTGAAAAATTACCCAACAAAAACAATGTGCTACCTACGAAACACTTTTTGTAAGTACTGTCCGTTTTGGCATACTGTGCTTTCAGATGGAGTGTGCATGTCATCAATAAGGCTAAACCAATCAAGAAAATTTTCTTTTGCATATCAATTCTATTTGTTTTTAAATAATGCTGCAAAAGTAAATTGGCATGATGCTATAACACGTTCACTTAAGTTAAGAAATGAACTTACTAAGACTGTTTGTGATTGATGTTGTATCAATTGAAATTATACCCGAAATGCAATCCGGGTTGAATAAAGTAGTTATTCCATTTTTCTTCAACCTTTTTAAATGATTCCGGTACATTGGTTCTGATAGGCCAGTAGCTACAGCCGATAGCAGGTTCAAAAAATAAGCGGTTCTTAAAGAACTTAAACTGGTAGCCAACATGGAAGTTCAGATATAATGTATATCCGTTGCCAATCTTTTTCTTATTCTCGTCCATGTATTTTTCAAAAGCATTCAATGCATATACAGATGTATAAGCTCCTTTCCACCAGAAACGCTGATAGCCTACTGTAGGTGCAAGTATGCGTGCGCGTCCGGGATAGTTTAGTCCGGGTGCGTCGAATGACGGACCGAATGGAATGCCTATTGGCCAAGCATAAACAGATCTTTTAAATTCTATGGAAACAACATCTTTGGTTGTTACCCTATAACCGAAGTTTAATTGTACATATTCAGGCCTGTTTTTGTCATTAGGAATAAAATTCCCCAACATATACAGGGAACTGCCAATATAAAACCTTTTGAAATTGTTGTCTTTTAAGCCAGGCTCTGCTTTGATCTGAAATGTGCTTGCCATCATTAAGACAAGGCTCATAAATATAATTTTCTTCTGCATATCAATTCTAATCGTTTTTTTGAATGATATGCAAAAGTAGATGGGCGGGATGCTACAACTCGTTCACTTAAGTTAAGAAATGAACCTTAGCCTTTATTTTTGTCTGCTATTCTTGCTCTTACCCTGCTTAATGATTCGGGTTTAATGCCAAGGTAGCTGGCTAATTGATACTGTGGCACACGTTGTATAAGGTCTGGTCTTTTCTCCAATAAATTCAGGTAGCGCTGTTCCGGAGATGAAGTCTTAAACTCGTCAAAGTCTATCCGTTGTTTTGCCAAAAGCTCTTCGGTCAAAATTTTACACATTATATCAAACTTTGGAAACTTACTGTTTATTTCTGTTTCCATATCAGAATTTGAAACGGTAATTATAGAATCCTCAATACAGCTTATGTAATATTCAGAAGGCGTTTTGCTTACTACACATGGCGGTGTCAAAGCTTCCATTTCAGTGTAGAAGCCGGTGGTTTTTTCTTCGCTGTCTATAACATAATAGGTGCGTATACAACCTTTTAGTACAAAGTAGCTATCCTTAGTTTTTTGTCCTTCTTTTAGTAAAATAGTGCCTTTCTTAACAGAGCGAAATATGTCTAACGATATTATTACGTTCTTCTCCTCTTCTGTAAGCGAAATGTATTTTGACATAAAGTCAAATAGTACGTCTTCCATTGTTTTTTTTGTGTTGTTGCGTTTTACACTATTTTATTAGCCGCTGATGGGTTGTTTGCACCTTCTCAGAGGTATGTATTTTCAATAGTGAAAATGGCTGAACGTATTGTGTTTACTACGTCGTTAATGATCATTCAAAATTAACGTTTAACTACTATAAACACAAAATTCTTAACGCTAATCAAGGGGTATGTTTAGGTGCTGAAGGCTAGGAAAAATGAAAGGCTTACAAAATATGTAAGCCTTTATAAAATGTATTGTAGTGGTGTTATACTAATAAGTGCAAACACCACCTGATTTTGATTCACAATTAGCGCGGATTTCGTAATCGTCGTTGCCATTTACACTCAGTGATTTGCCGGCAGGGCAATCGCATTTTGTCAGTTTTACGCAAGAGCTGAAAGATGCTACAGAAAAGGTTTACAGGCCCAAAAGTATAAGTTTTTTCATAAGTTTTACTTGGTTATGCAACAATTATAACTAATGTGACTGATTAATACAAGTATCAGTCTTAGTTTTTCTCTGTGTTATGCGTATGTACAAACTCTGCAACGCTGGTTAGTATATGTATACCCAGTTTATTCAGCAGTTCAGGGTTATCCAGAATCTGTGCTATTTCAGAGCCTTTTATCTGCCCGAATTTATTGTCTGTAGAGTGGGTAATAAACGTCATGGCATTTTTTAATGGCAGCCCCGAGCGTTCTGCATAAGAGTTGATGAGAGCGCGCTGATAATTCATCTCACTGGTTATGCAGTTTCTGAACTCATCATAATTCATCTTCATCGGTGGGGTAATGCCGCACCAGAAGTTGCGCTCCATGTAGTGAGAATATGCGCCTGCACCATGTATTACCACAAATACATCATCAGCTATCGGGTTGTCCGGGTGCAGCTCAGCTGGTACGCTTGTGTTTTCGGCTATCACATCAAAGTCTGCGCAAGCACGGCCGTGCAGATTGGCACGAAGCTCTGCGCGTTTCTCCAGTTTGCGTGCTTTACCATTCTCCAGAATAAAGAAATCGAAATCGAGCCCCAAATCTGTCAGTGTGCCGTTTTCAGACACGCCTGTTGTCATCGTTACAATGCGCGTGCCATCTCTGTTTATTTTTATGTTCGATACCTTTCCTATCAATACTTCTGCATTTGCAACCAGCCATCTGCCCGGTTCGGTATCTATGCTTTCGGGCAGTGCAGCACCTTCTTCTTTGTATATCTTATCAATCAATGGCAGTATGTGCTCGCTATAATGCGCTATAGGCAGTGCGGGGTCAAAACCACCACTCAGGTTCAGTTCTGTTACTGTTATGCCCAGTTCTTCTTTTAATTTACGGCTTAGTATAGCCGCATTGCGCACACCATAGTCCCATAGGTTGGGGTTGTTAGAGCCACTGCCGGGGTGAAAGGTAAAGCCAGCTACCGTCATGCCGGTAGCGATAATGCTTTCTGCCAACTGCATGGCTTGTTCATTATCTACGCCATATCGTTTATTGAAAGATTGACTATAACCACCACCGGAGCTACTGCCCGCTGCATTAAACAGCCTTATCTGCAGGCGTATGTCTTTTTTATTCAGTTGCAGTTCTCCTGCTACTTCTGTTATGATTCTTACATCATGAATATTATCTGTAGCAAAATTGCGCACACCATCGCGCAGTGCCTTCTTTATATCAGAGCGTTCTTTTTGTGTTTGGCCAAAGTTTACTCGCTTGCTGATGATATCTCTGGTCAGTCCGCATTCTATCAGCAGGCGCAGTTCACTATAGGTGGCTATCTCAAAACCTGCGCCCAGCGCTATCAGGGTTTTCAGTACAAATGGTTCTGCACTGGCTTTTACCGCAAAGTGAATGGTACCTCTCTGCCCGAAGTGTTGGTGAAATGCCTCGTAATTGTCTGTAACGGCTTTATAGTTACAAACACGATAAGCATGCCTTGTCAGCTGTTCCAGAAACTTTTTGCCATCTACCATATGGCTCCAGTCTGCAAAGCTCTCCGTTATCGGGTGGTTTGTAAGTGGGCCTTTGTTTGATGGATGTGTATTATTATTCATATAAAAAGGTAAGCAGTTTGCAAAGGTACAATGCAAAAACTACTTACCCTTTATGTTCTGTATCTGTATGTATTACTTCTTCGCTTTCTTCAGTTCCAGTACCTGTACGGTATTGCTACCATCTGTAGATTTCCATTTTTGGTACTTGCGCTCGTTTTTAACGATTATCCATGTCTTGTTCAGCTGGCTACCCTCGCTGGTGATGGTAATATTATCACTTCCTTTTTCTTTAGCCCATTTGAAGCCTGTATTGTCTTCTACCTTGTTTTCAAACAGGGAATAGTTGATTTTCTTTACACCGGTCTTATTGCGCTTGAAATCTATACTGCCGATATTGGCTACTTTAATTTCCTGCCCGTTAGGCGATTTAGATTCGTAGTTAGCAATATTCCATGTGCCCGTCAGCTTTGGCGAACAACTTGCCAAACTCATTGCGGCAATAACAATCAATGAGGCTTTTGTTTTATTTACCATATTCTTCATAATTACAACCACAATTTCGCAAATGCTGTGCCAAATGAAGAAAAAACTTGTAGAATGATTATCTCTTAACGGATTGAGTGCTGTTTTGTCTGCTTTAGTGAGATGATTATTATTGGTTTAATCATAAACTGCATTTAGTATATGTAATAGGTGAAATGAATACAAGTAAATCTGTTGTTTACACAGGCTTAACGTTCATAACCTTCTCTTTACGCACTGTTAATGTTGCAGATACAGTTCGGTAACATGCCGATTTCACCTTTGCAACATTAAACTGCGAAAATGAAAAAGACTTTACTAACATCTATGAGCATGCTGGCCTTGCTCGGTGCACAAGCTCAGCTGGTGAAAGGGCCAAGTTCATCACAAACACCTTATCTCAACATTTCATCTACAGGCGTACAAATAAAATCTATCCTGACGGTAGGTGACGTAGTGCCAGGTGGTTACAAAATGGTTGGTCTGCCTGATGGTACAGGTGCTTTTGATAACGGTGATGGTACATTTACCATGGTTGTAAACCATGAAATTGGTAACACAGGTGGTGCTGTACGCGCACATGGCAGCTCCGGTGCTTTTGTTTCTAAATGGGTTATCCGCAAAAGCGATTTGACTGTACTTAGCGGTACAGATCTGATTCAGAGGCTGAACCTGTGGGACACACTTACATCAAAATACGTAACATACAATACTGCTAACCCGTACACTGCAACATTAGGCCGCTTCTGCTCTGCAGACCTTGCTGCGCCTACTGCATACTACAATGCCAAAACAGGTAAAGGTACTACTGCGCGCATCTTCATGAATGGTGAAGAAACAGGTAGTGAAGGTCGTGGCTTTGCACACATCGTTACAGGTCCTGAAGCAGGTAATACTTACGAACTGCCTTTCCTGGGTAAGTTCTCTTGGGAAAACTCAGTAGCTAATCCGCGCGAAAGCGATACTACCATAGTAGTAGGTACAGACGATGCTACGCCGGGCCAGGTGTATGTATATGTTGGTATTAAACAAAGTACCGGTTCTGAAATAGAAAAAGCAGGTTTGGTAGGCGGTAAACTGTATGGCATAGCTGTAAATGGCCTTGCTGCAGAAACAAATAGCAGCGTACCTACAGCAGGTACTGCATTCACACTGGTAGATCTGGGTATTACTGCAAAAACAACAGGTGCGGTGTTGAATACCAATAGCAATAATGCAGGTGTTACTAACTTCCTGCGTCCAGAAGACGCATCTTGGGATCCTGCGAATCCAAACGATTTGTATGTGAACACTACCAACGCATTTACTGCCAACAGCCGTTTGTGGAAAATTCACTTCAACGATATCAGCAATCCTACAGCAGGTGGTACTATCACAGCGGTATTGGAAGGCGCAGAAGGACATAAGATGTTGGATAACATGGGTATCGATAATTATGGTCATATCCTGTTGCAGGAAGACGTAGGTAACAACGCGCACATTGGTAAAATATGGCAGTATGACATTGCTACTGATGTAATGAAGGAAATAGCACAACACGATACAGCACGCTTCCTTGCTGGTGGTTCTAAATACCTGACACAAGACGAGGAGTCTTCGGGTGTTATAGATGCACAAGCTATACTTGGTGCAGGCTGGTGGTTGGGTGTAGTGCAAGCACACTACGGTATTGCCGGAGAACTGGTAGAAGGCGGCCAATTGGTAGCTATCTACAATCCGGATAGCTATGCTGCAAACCCAGAAATAAGTGTAGCAGGTAATGGTAACAACATTGACAACGGTAAGAGCACTCCTTCTTCAAACGATAACACTGACTTTGGTAATATAGCTGTAAATGGTACAATCACAAAAACATTTACCATCAACAATACAGGTGCTGCTGCGCTGAAAGTTTCAGGTATCAACATTACAGGTGCTAACGCATCAGAATTCACTCTGGTTAGCGCACCTACTTTCCCGCTTACAATTGCAAGCACGGCAAGCCAGACAATCACAGTGCAGTTCAAGCCAACTGCTGTAGGTCTGCGCAACGCTAAAATCAACATCGTAAGCAACGACTTTGATGAATCTGCTTTCAACTATTCAGTATTGGGTGTTGGTTTGCCAACTACAGGTATCAACAATCTGGAAGCTGCAAACTTTGCTAAGCTGTATCCTAACCCGACTTCAAACAACGTAACAGTTGCACTGACACTGAAGAAAGAAGAAAAAGTAAGTGTAAGTGTACTGGATATGAACGGTCGTGTGGTGGTTGCTGCTACAGAACAAACAATGGCTGCGGGCGAACAACAAATAAACATCAACACTGCCGACCTGGCTAATGGTGCATACTTTGTACAAATAGCTGCAGGTAACGTGTCTACTAAAATGAGGCTGGTAGTAATGCACTAATCATTGCCGTATAACATCATACAATACCAATATGGGGTGCGATAATATGCGCACCCCATATTGAATTTCAAATAACACCACATTTAATTAATCTTTTTTGAGCAGTAACAGGTATGCGGAGAAAATTTACATTATTACTGATTGCTATTGCAGCTATCATTTTTTCTTACTCGTTTGATAATACCACCAATACAGAACGCTATACACAAACCTACCATGCACAACTGAATGACTTTGTAAAGTCGTTGCAGGATTTGCACAGCTATATACAAACTGCAAACCTGGGTAATCCTAAAGATATGGAGCAGGTGCAGCAGCACATACAGGAGGCCCGTTTCAAAATGAAGGGCATGGATTTCTGGATGCGCTACATGGAACCGCTCGCGTACAAAAAAGTAAACAGTCCGCTACCTGTAGAATGGGAAACGGAGGTGTTTGAAAAATTTGAAAAACCATACAAGCGAGAAGGTGCAGGCCTTACATTGGTGGCTTTGTATCTGGAAGAAGAAAATCCTTCAAAAGATTCGCTTGCAGCACTGGTAAATGCGGCCATTGAGGCATGTAAAACGTATGCTGCAGATTCTATTACAAACAATCTTACATCTTACCATCATTTCTACCTCTGCAACAGGTTGCATATCCTCAACCTTGCAGCTATATATACCACAGGCTTTGAGTGCCCTGATACAGCGCAGATAATACCAGAACTGCGCATTATGATGGAAACTGTAGCCAATACCTACACGGCCTTCAACGCATCTTTTCCTGAACAGAAACTATCTGACGAATACTTGAAGCTATATAACAGTGCATTGACCTTTGTGAAAACACAGCCACAGTACTATAGCGCTTTCGATCATTTTACGTTTATCAAAGACTTCGTCAATCCACTATATCTGCTCAATCAGCAGCTGATAAATCAGCACAAAGTTGTATCGCGCAGCATGGTAGACTATGCGCTGAATAAAAACGAGATTACCATATTCAACAAAGGGCTCTATACAGGGCAAAACAGTAAAGGCATTTTTCTGCGTATAAAAGACGAAGCCACACTTGCCGAAATAGATAAGCTGGGTAAGCTGTTGTTTTATGATCCGATACTCTCCGGCAATAATATGCGTAGTTGCGCTTCTTGTCATAATCCTAATACGTTTTTTACAGACACAACTATTGCTACATCTTATCAGTTCGATCATACTAACTACCTGCCTCGCAATACACCTACTATTATCAATGCACAGTACAATCATCTCTCCATGCTCGATGGTAAGCATTTTACGCTACAGCATCAGGCAAAGGGTGTAATGACCAGCCCTGTAGAGATGGGTGGTAATGAAAAAGATATTGTTGAAAAAGTATTGAGCTGCGATGAATATAAAACAGCATTTGAAAAGCTGTTGCAATACACGCCGCAAGAACCACAGCTGAGCATGGAGCATATAGCATCTGCTATCACCTACTACTACAGCAAGTTCAGCAAATACTACGCTCCGTTCGATGAAGCAATCAATAACAATCAACCCATTACTGCACAGGCAAAGCAGGGTTTCAATTTGTTTATGAGCAAGTCGCAATGTGCTACTTGTCATTTTGTGCCGCAGTTTAATGGTGTGAAGCCACCGTACATTGGTTCTGAATTTGAGGTGCTGGGTACACCTGCCGATACTGCATACAAAGCGCTGAGTGCAGACAAGGGGCGTTATGATATCAATCCCGCAAAAGAAACTTTACATGCTTTCCGTACAGGTACTGTGCGCAACGCTGCACAAACAAAGCCATATATGCACAACGGCGTTTTTACAACACTGGAGCAGGTAATAGACTTTTATGATGGCGGCGGTGGTGCAGGGCGCGGCTTGATGGTAGATAACCAAACGCTGTCTTCAGATTCATTAAAACTGAGCAGGATAGATAAATTGAATCTGATAGCATTCATCAATACACTGAATGAGAGAGTAGTTTTTGAACAAGCACCTGCAAAGCTGCCGCAATCAAAAATAAAAGCATTGAATAGCAGAAAAATTGGCGGAGCGTATTAAGATGAAGTATATGAAGAAGATAGCTACATTGATATTAATCTGTATGGTAGCAGTTGCCTGCCACACAGCAAAGAAAGTACAAGGTCCTGCTTATGAATTGCCCACGGCTATGAAGCCGGAAGTAAAAGCTGAATATGCAAAACTATGCGACAAAGGGAAGGCGCTATACGATATGAATTGTGCCAGATGCCATAATACGGAAACAAGACATGCTTCGCTGATACCCGACTTTACACAAGATCAGATACGTGGCTATGAGATAAGGGTATCGAACCCCAAACACGAAATGAGTTTGCTGGAAGAACAGATAACGCCCGAAGAGCTGGGCTTGATATCAACCTTCCTGATGTACAAGAAGAAGACAGGCATTACAATGGTAAAGCCTGCAAAAACAGATGCGGCTAAGTAGGCGTGCTGCTTAGAAAGCAGTTATTCAAAAAGGGGCATTATGTTTTTGAATAACTGCCCGTTATAAGCTTACGAGTCCTGTACGCAGGCAGAACAATACGAGGTCTGTTCTGTTTGTCAGCGAAAATTTTTCGAACATAATATCACGGTACCAATCTACGGTACGTGTGCTCAGTTTCATTTTCGTTGCCATGTCGTAGTACGGCAGTTCTGTACAACACCATTCCAGAAAAGTTATCTGACGCGGAGTAAGTACTTCAGGTTTGTTCTCGCGTGATTCTTCAACCAATGCCTTTGGCGTCAGTTTGCTGTAGTGGTAGCCTTTCAGGTGTACATCGTTTACTGCTTTCAGCAATGTCTTCTCATCTGCATCGGCAGGTACAAAACCGCGCGCACCAAAGTAGAGCATGTAGCTCAATGTATAACTGTGCGTGTGCGGAGATACGAATACAACCTTCAGGTTAGGGTATTTGCCTTTCAGTTCCTTCATCAGCATAAAGCCATTGATGTGCTTCAGCGAGATGTCTGTAACCAATACATCTACCTGTGGTTTAGTCTTTAATTTGGCAAGCAGTGCTTTGCCCGACTCTGTCTCGAATATCACCTTACAGCCGCCCGATACCAGTGCGGACTTTATACCCGCACCCATCAGGGCATTGCCGTTGGCAATGATTACCTTAATAGGGGCTTTACTCATAATAAAAACAGTTTGTTCAGTTTGTCTGTAATGCGAAAGTATATATGATTTTTGTATGCAACATCACTATAATTAGGGATTAACAAGTGATAGGCATCAGAAAAAACAAATCCTGTGTCATTCAAATAACAAGCCATTAAGACAGGCTGAACGAAAAAAGCCACCGCAATTACGGTGGCTTTTCATTGTAAATATTTAGTAGTCAATTTGTTATTTACCCCAATGCAGGCATGTTTACGATTTCTTGTTTAGCTGTGCACGTATATCTCTGCTATCAACAGTGTAGCCAAGATACTCAGATGGTGAAGAAGCTTGTTTTTTAACAACTTTACTTATCAGTTCCAGGTATTTTTGGGTGAAGCGTTTGTTCATCAACTTCCCATTCACCCAAACATCGTCTGTGTTGTATCGCAGGTGCACATTCATTGGTTGCCTTATTATCAAATCGTTGCACAGGTTTTTGGCCAATTCTTCCTGGTCTTTCAGGTTGGCAAATACATCGCTGAAAGTATCTTTCATTTCTTCGCGGGCTTTCAGTTGATCTTCAGTGCTTGCAGGCTTCGATATGGCAGGCATATACCTGTTTACAAACACGTTGCATATAGCATCCATGTTTAGATTGTCGCCATGTATTTTTATTGTTTGCAGGTCAGGCGCTACTTCATATTTGTCCCAATATTGATTCAGCTTTGCTGCATATTTTTTAGACAGCTTTAATGAGATTGGTTTATTATTAACAGAGACATTTTGCTTGTATACGCTTATGTCATAAGGTTTGCCGGCCTGTATCAGACCATCGCTGTATGCATCTACAACCAGAAAATTGTCGTTTATTCTGTACAAAAATTCTTCGCTCAGCGAATCAAGCGATATGTTGTTGTATTTCTTCCCTTTGGCAATGGCAAGAAAAGGGAGTGCCAATACGGCAAGGGTTAGTATACTGCGTTTCATACGTAGTTGGTTTAATGATGAAATTACGTATAAATTGTTATTATACGAATAGCTCGCCTGCTATATTGTCTGCAAACAGTTTGCCCGTATCTGTCAGTATCAGCTTCTTGTCTTTCAGTTGCAATTGCCCGCGTTCTACACAACGTTCTGCATCGTGCAGTATTTGTTGGCTATAGTCTGCTCCCCATGTGGTTGCAATCTTTTCCATATCGCACCCCCACATCGTTCGCAGCGATGTCATCAGGTATTCGTTCAGCTGCTGTTCAGGTGTCAGTACTTCTGTTTCCAGCGGTAGCTTATGTTCTGCCAGCATGCTTTTTATGTACAAGGCATTGTTGGCTATGTTCCAGCTACGGCTTTGCAGGTTGTAAGAGTGTGCCGATGGGCCGATGCCTATGTAGGGTACTCCCATCCAGTAGTTGGTATTGTGTATAGCATGATGCCCGGGCAGTGCCAGGTTCGATATCTCATAATGGTCATACCCCATGTTGGCGGCCTCAGCCATCAGTATTTCAAACTGGCCTGCGGCCTGTGCAGGGTCTACAGGCGTTGTCTTGTTTCTTTTTATGTTATGGTGCAATGCAGTGCCTTCCTCTACTGTGAGCGCATAAGAACTGAAGTGTGGGATGCCGAGCGTTTTTATCATGCTCAGGTTATGCTTCCATGCCGCATCTGTAAGCCCCGGTGTGCCATAAATCAGGTCTATTGTCAGGTTGCCGAAGCCAGCATCCTGTGCTGTTTTAATGGCCCTGTCTGCCTGTTGTGCATTGTGGGCACGGTTCATGTATTGCAGGTCTTCATCTCTGAAAGATTGTACCCCTATGCTGAATCTGCTGATAGCAGTATCTCTCAGTTCTTTCAGGTATTGTGCCGTCAGGTCGTCGGGGTTGGCTTCCAGTGTAAACTCTTGCAGTTTTTCTACCCTGTATAGCTTGTATATATGCGCTGTTATCTGCTTTATTTCGTCTGCAGACAGTACAGAAGGGGTGCCGCCGCCAAAATAAATGGTTTCAATAGTCTGTTCGGGCAGGTAATTGCTGCGCATCTCCAGTTCGGCCATCATAGCGGCTATCATGTCCTCCTTCATCCGCAGGCTGGTTGAAAAATGGAAATTGCAATAGGTACATGCCTGCTTGCAGAATGGTATATGTAGGTAGATGCCTGCCACTGATTCTTTTCTTTGCCGCAAAGCTACATGCTACAGACGGTAATATGTATTTGTAAAAAATCTGATTTGGCATTGGCAATATTTAAAACGCCGTGCTATTTTTAATATCGGAACATACCGATGCAGATGAAAAGACTATTCTTTACAGCATGTATTTCGGCTTCATGGGCTTTGTGCAATGCGCAAGACCTGAAGCAGACAACCTATTATATGGGCTTGCCCAATGTATCTAAAGCTGCTAAGGATGTACACGCAGGTGCGGTAAGGCCTACAGACGATGCCATTATGGCCAGTATTGCCGACAGTATGTTTACCGAAAACGACGATACGCGTCCGTTCTACGTTTTTCTGGTTTCAAAAACTCTGTACAATACACAAAACAAAAGCCTGAAGCTGATGCTGGGTGCTGCTTGCCGCAGGTGTTTGCAGAATTACCCCAACGGTGCATTGGAATTGCTCTTTTCAAAAAGCGTGAAACCTGTGTATAAAGAAGCATGGGCCGCTGCCATAGCCAACGATATTGATGGAAATTGTGAAGGTGCTGCATTGAAAGATTGCTACAAACAATCGCGTATGTTGGCACTGGAGGTGTGCAAGACAGATAATAAAGACAAGCTGGAGATTGTGTATAATCTGATACGTACACACCTCAATATCGGTTTCAGATAAATACGTCTTCTTTGTTTCCGAAATGTAACTTTGCCTGCGGCATTATGTCTTTCAAACGTTTTATATCGCTCACTGTATCAATGGTTTTGTTGGTTGTTGGTTTTGCATCTGCAAAGGTCAATATCAGCCAATTGCCATTTGCCTTGCCCGATAAGGGAGTGCGTGCTGCAGAAGCAAGCCGGTTGGCAGATAGCATGGTAAAGACAAACCCTATGCTGAATAGCAAAGTGGTGTATAATGCGGTAGAGAAAGTGCATGTGTTTCAGAACAAGACACTGGATTTCTACGTAATTCTTGCCATTGTGCTGATGCTTGGAGTGGCTCGTTATGCCAATCCCAAATATTTTCAAAATCTGTGGAGCACTTTCCGCAGCCCCGGCCATTCGCATGCTTCCAGAGAGCAACTGGAGGTTGCAGGTTTTTCAAACCTGTTTATGAATGTGTTTTTTGCCATGGTATCGGGTTTGTATGTGTACTATCTGGTACGTGCCAATACTTCAACCGTTGTTACAGAAAGTGTACCGCAATGGTTGCTGATGCTGATGCTCATGGTGGGGGTAGGGGTTATTTACCTGGCCAAGTATATTACCATCAGCTTCGGAGGTTGGGCTTTTAAGCTGGAAGCGGTATCTAAATCTTATATTTTTAATATATTTCTTATTAATAAGATAATGGCACTGGTACTGCTGCCTTTCGTATTGCTGATAGCTTTTGCTGCGCCTACATACGCAGGTCCGGCATTGGTGGTATCGGGCGTGCTGATAGCGCTGTTGTTCGTTAGCAGGTACATCAGGTCGTGGCAGGTGTTCGGTTCGTTCTTCCAGTTCAGCAAATTCCATTTTTTTACGTACCTTTGCGCCTCAGAAATATTGCCGCTGGCAGTGTTAATGAAACTACTCGTACGTGGATTGCTTTATTGATATTCGATTGAGTTGCCAGTATGGAGTATTAACATAAAACATCCGTTTTTAACCCAATATGGCAAAAGCTGAACGTTCGCAGACTAAAAGCACAGGGAAAAAAGATACGCAAAAGGTTGGTGCAATTCTCATTACCCAACCACGCCCGGAAACGGAAAAATCTCCCTACTTTGATTTAGCCAAAAAGTACGAAGTGAAACTCACTTTCCATCCTTTCATCAGGGTTGAAGGCCTTACCGGTAAAGATTTCCGTAAGCAGAAAGTTGATATAGGTGAGCATACTGCCATCATCTTTACTAGCCGCAATGCAGTAGATCATTTCTTCCGTATTTGCGAAGAGTTGAAGGTGAAAGTATCGCAGGATATGAAGTACTTCTGTATCACAGAAGCGGTAGCGTTGTATTTGCAGAAATTCATTCTGTATCGTAAGCGCAAAGTATTCTTTTCTGCCGATGGTACTACAGATGGTTTGCTGGAGGTAATAGCCAAGCACAAGCACAACGAGAAGTTCATACTGCCTACTGCCGATAATGGTAAGAACGATATTGGCCAGTTCTTGCAAAGCCACAATATTCAGCACTCTGAGGCTACACTGTACCGCACTGTATCTAACGATGTTACAGAGGTAATGAAAGAACATCATGATATGATTGTGTTCTTCAGCCCGTTCAGCGTGCAGACACTATTCGATTTCGACCCGAAATTCAAACAAAACGGCACACTCATTGGTGCATTTGGCCCTACTACTTCAAAAGCTATTGAAGATGCAGGTCTGAGGCTCGACATCAAAGCACCTGCGCCTAATGCGCCATCTATGGTAGCAGCGCTGGAGCAATACCTGATACAAAACAAGAAATAACTCCGTTCTCAATATTTGTCAAAAGCATTGCTGTACAGCAATGCTTTTTGCTTTTAGGGGCTGTTTAGTGCGTACATTTATGCCGCTAAATACAATGATGCAATGCCCAACAGACTGATAGATGAATTGAGCCCATATTTGCTGCAACATGCCCACAATCCTGTAGATTGGTATCCTTGGGGCGATGAACCATTTGAACGCGCTAAAAGGGAAAATAAACCTGTAATAGTGAGTATCGGCTATGCCGCCTGCCACTGGTGCCATGTCATGGAGCACGAAAGCTTTGAAGATGTAACCACCGCTTCCTATATGAACGAGCATTTTGTATGTATAAAAGTGGATAGGGAAGAACACCCCGCAGTAGATCATATGTACATGGATGCCGTGCAAGCCATTACTGGTAGTGGTGGTTGGCCGCTGAATGTGTTTGTGACGCCTGAAAGGTTGCCATATTACGGGGGTACCTATTTCCCGCCAAAGCCGCTCTATGGGCGCTCCTCGTGGATGCAGATACTGGAACGCATGCACGAAATATGGAACAACAGGCAGGAAGACGTAGCACAACAAAGCACACAAATGCTGCAATACCTGCAAAACGCGTCAAAAGTGGGTACAGCAGGCACAGGCAAGCAATGGGATGCTGCTACCTGCAAAGAAATGGCTGAAAACCTGCTGAAACAGGCAGATACAGCGCTCGGTGGGTTTAGCAAAGCACCAAAGTTTCCGGGTACAATGGCTATTGGCTATTTGCTGCAACATTATGTATTGACCGCAGATGAACCATCCTTGCAGCAGGCATTAAAAAGCCTGGATGCCATGCTGGATGGCGGTATTTACGACCAGATAGGCGGAGGCCTTGCGCGTTATGCTACAGACGATAAATGGCTGATACCGCACTTTGAAAAAATGCTCTACGATAATGCGCTGTTAGTTGGGGTGCTGTGCGATGCCTTTGCTGTAACAAAAAACAATCGTTACAAGGTGGCTATTGATGAGATAATAGCCTTTGCAGAAAGAGAGCTGAAAGATGCAAGCGGCGGATATTACAGCGCACTGGATGCAGACAGCGAAGGGGTAGAAGGTAAGTACTATACATGGACATGGGAAGAATGGCAAGAAGTAATAGGAAGTGATGAAATATTGATGTCGTACTTTGGCGTGTCTGAAGAAGGTAACTGGGAGCATACTAACATACTGCATGTGGCGCAGCCTGCAGAAAATATAGCGATGCGCATGTGTCTTGGCTCGATAGATGTTTTGAATCATGTGGCGGAGGCTAAAAAGAAGCTGTTTGCTGCAAGAGAAAAACGCATACGCCCGCTTACGGACGATAAAAGCCTGCTTTCGTGGAATGCACTAATGAATATTGCCCTTAGCAAAGCGGCAATGGTACTGGATAATGCAGCCTACGCCACGCGTGCTTGGGAGCATATGAACTGGATGCATGCAAACTTCAGGAAAGAAGGTGAATGGTACCACACATGGAAGGCAGGACAGACAAGGATTGTAGCCAATCTGGAAGACTATGCATATCTGCTGCAAGCCATGTTGCAACTGGCTTCTGTTACAGGTAACAATGAATACATTTTGCAGGCTTCAGACCTGTTACAGACTATTCACGGAAATTTTATTAATGAAGAACAAACGTTTTTCTATTATTCATCCGTCCTTCAGAAAGACATTCCTGTTCGTAAAACAGATATATACGATGGTGCACTGCCATCGGCAAATGCAGTAATGGCGCACAACCTTCTACTGTTAGGTCTTTGTATGGATAATGCTGCTTGGCTGGAACAAGCATACGCTATGCTGCTGCGTATAGCAGGTACAGCGCACAGGTATACCTATTCATTCAGCTATTGGGCTATGTTGCTGCAGCAATACATTATTGGTTATAAGACAGCAGTTTGTACCGGAAGCCAAGCATCTTACTTGCACCAAAGGTTACTTCCTGCATTATATACTATCACTTCACAAAAAGAAATATCTGATATCCCATTATTGAAAAACAAATTTGAATGGTCTCAGGACAGTGTATTTATATGCACTACAGATAGCTGTTTGCCGCCAACAAGGCTAGCAGCCGATGTTTTGAAATATTTGCAAGTGTTAAAATAAAGCAGTATTTTCATTCCCCTTATCCATAAAAGCATGCGAAAATTCTTAACAAATTTTTTTTTGAAACTTGCATTTCTGGAAAAAACTTCAAATATTGTGCAACAGTTCTGTCAGAAAGTTTCTGGCTGAACTAAAAAATTACTTTATTTGCCAATAGCAAAAACAATAACAATAAGTAGTATGAAACAACTTTCCCTGAAGATCTCGGCTGTAGCATTACTAGCATTGGCTGCCGGCTGCGGAAAACCAGGCAATGGAGGTCAGCTTGTAGGTGAGCCTAACATGATGACATACAAGCCACCGGTTCCGATAGGCATGGTGTATGTACCGTCTGGTGTTTTAAAAATGGGAGCTAGTGATGAAGATGTTCGCGGGAAAAATGACGCGATGATTCGTACCGCTCAGTTAACGGGCTTCTACATGGACGCTACTGAAATAACTAACGCAGAGTACCGCCAGTTTACCAACTGGGTACGTGACTCTATGGCACACCAAGCACTTGGTGATGTTATAGATGATGCTGATGGTAACCAGCGTTTGGATATGAGGAAAAAAATCAACTGGAGAGATCCTGATTTGCAAGAACAACTGAGTTCTTTCTTCATCCCTGCTGATCAATCTGGTTGGGGTAAAAAAGAATTTGACAATTCTAAGCTGATATATCACTACACAGTTTACGACTATCGTGAAAATGTATTGAATCCAGGTCAGACTAAGAGTTCTTTCAACAAAGAATATAATGTAGCTATCTATCCGGATACTACTGTATGGGTAAGGCAATTGCAATATTCATACAACGAACCAATTGCTATGCAATACAACTGGTTCCCTGCATTCAACCAATATCCTGTTGTGGGTGTTAACTGGCATCAGGCAAATGCATTCTGTAACTGGCGTACTATGCTGTGGAAGCAAGATCGCGAGAAAAACAAAATGTACTTTGAAGGTGAATTCATGTTGCCTAACGAACAACAATGGGAATGGGCAGCTCGCGGTGGTCATACAGAGTCTCCTTATCCATGGGGTGGTCCTTACCTGGTTAACAAAAAAGGTTGTTACCTGGCTAACTTCAAACCTCAACGCGGTAACTACGCTGCAGATGGTGGCTTGTACACTGTTCCTGTAGATCGCTACTGGCCAAACGATTACGGTCTGTACAATATGGCTGGTAACGTAGCTGAGTGGACACGTGATTCTTACTTCGGTACTGCATATCAAACTGTATCAGATATCAATCCTGAACTGAACCACAAAATGCGCGAAAGCGATCCTCAGTGGATGAAGCGTAAAGTTATCCGTGGTGGTAGCTGGAGAGACGTAGCATTCTATCTGCAAAATGGTACTCGCGATTTCGAATACGCAGATACTGCTAAAGCTTACATCGGTTTCCGTTGTACATATCAACAAATAGCACCGGCATTAACTAACAGACGTTAATTTTAACTGTTAGCTAATAAAACACAATAAAAAAAAGAACCAAGCGTTTAAAAAGTAGTAATAAGATTTTTTCAACCCTTTAGAAAAATTATAGAAATGAATTCAATATCACTGTTTTTCGAAACCAAACAGGGTAAGTATATTAAAAACCTGATTATCGGTCTGGGTGCGTCTGTAGTATTGATGGGAGCGCTGTTTAAAATTCAGCACTGGCCAGGTGCAGGTCCGATGCTGACAGCTGGTATGTTGACTGAAGCATTCATCTTCGCATTGTTGGGTCTTCTCCCGCCACATAAAGATTACTACTGGGAACGTTTCTATCCAAACATCGATGAGAATCCTCATGTAGAAGCTTATAAAAAAGGTACTAAGTTCGATTCCGGTGCAGGTAAAATTTCTCCGGGAGCATCTCTGGATAAAATGATGGAAGATGCACAAATTACACCGGCTAACATCCGTAAACTGGGTGAAAACTTCCAACGCTTTGGTGTAGTTGTAGAACAAATCAAAGATATATCTGACATCACATCTGCTACTGGTGAATACTCTCAGAGTGCACGTGAAGCAGCTAGTGCATTGGGCGAAATGAAAAATACTTTCATTGGTGCTTCAAACACAATGGCTTCATTCAACAATGCGGCTGATGATACAGCTAAATTCCACGAACAAGTAGTTGTTCTGTCTCGCAATCTGGGTTCTCTGAATCAGATTTATGAAGTAGAACTGCAAGATGCTAATAACCACCTGAAAGCTATGAACAAATTCTATAGCAATCTGGTAAGTGCATCTGATGCAATGGCTTCAAGTGCAACTGATGCAGTAGCGGCTAAAGATCAGATTTCTCTGCTGTCTAAGAACCTGACAACATTGAACTCAATATATGGAAACATGCTTGCTGCAATGCAAGGTCGTTAATAGTAGCTATAAAGCAGGTATTATTAATTAACTAGAAACAATTTAGATAACTCGTAAATTTTTTGCAGCATGTCAATGCCTAAAGAGCCACGGCAGTTAATGATCAACCTCATGTACTTGGTGTTGACTGCTATGCTGGCGCTTAACGTGTCTTCGGAAATTCTGCACGCTTTCGAAACAATCAATCAGAGTATCACTTCTTCTAATAAAGCAATTGAAGAGAAGAACAGCAAACTCTACAAAGGATTGGATGATCAGGAAGCGCAGGAAGCTTCTCGCGACCGTGTGAAACCTTATAATGATAAAGCTAAGCAAGTTAAAAATGCTTCTGCTGAAATGATAAAATACCTCGAAGACTGGAAAGAGAAAATCGTTCAGGAATCAGGTGGCCGTGAAGAAGACGGTACTATCAAACGTAAAGATAACATCGACGCCTCTACTATGTTGTTGGTAGAAAAGAAAGGTGGTGATGAAATCAAAAATAAACTGACTCAGCTGCGCGAAATGATGTTGAGTGTAGTATCTGCAAACGCAAAAGAGCAATTGTCTAATGATTTGCCTATGAAAGTTGTTAACCCTGAGAAATCAGATAACAACCCTCAGGCAGACTGGTCTACAGGTAATTTCTACAATATGCCTACAATGGCGGTTGTTACATTGCTTGCAAAGTTCCAGAATGACGTTCGTAATAGTGAAGCGGTTATCATTAACCAATTAGCTAATGAAGCAGGTGACATTCAGGTTAAGTTTGATGAAATACAAGCAATCGCTGTACCTAAAAACAGTTATGTTTTAGCTGGTCAGAAAGTTGAAGCTAACATCATGATTGCTGCATATAACAAAGCAGTGAATCCTCAGGTTACTTCAAGTGGTGGTCGTGTTGTAAAAGTTGAAAATGGTTTGGCTACTTGGGAAACTACAGCAGCAGGTGTTGGTCAGCAAACCGTACGTGGCACTGTAACATTGGATCTTGGTCCTCGCAAAGAAACTAAACCTTATGAGTTTACTTATATGGTGGGTTCTGAAGGTGCATCAATGCAGTTGGACAAAATGAACGTATTCTATATAGGTGTTCCTAACCCAATTACGGTATCTGCTGCGGGTTATTCACTTGAAGACGTATCAGTTGATATCCCTGGCGCTAGTGTAAAAGGTGGTACTGCTAAAGGTAAATTTGAAGTTACTGTTACTAAAGCTGGTAATGTAATGGCTAATATCATGGCTAAAACTGCTGCCGGTATGAAAAAAGTTGGATCTATGGAAATCCGTGTTAAACGTATCCCTGATCCGGTAGCGAAAGTTGGTGGTCAGATTGGTGGTGGTATGTTCTCAAGCATCTTCAAATCTCAATTAGGTGTTGTAGCTGCTCTTGACAATTTCGACTTCGATGCTAAATTTGTAGTAACAAGTTTTGAATTCAGTGTTGTTCCTAAACGTGGTGAACCGATTGGTCCGTTCCCTGTAAGGAGTTCAAGATTCGAATCAAACTCACAAGTAATGCAAGCAATTGAAAGGTGTAAGCCAGGTGATAAAGTGTATATTGAAGAAATTCAAGCACGTGGCCCTGATGGAACCACTCGTAAATTGGGTACTGTAGGTTTGACACTTAAGTAATTTTATATAACTTTATTAATTAGCAAATAGATTCAGGATTATGAGTATCCTCAAGACATATAAAATCGCAGCTTCTACCGCATTATTATTCATGGGTGGTGTAGCATTTGCTCAGAACGATCCGGCAAGCAATTTCAGCAGCTATGATGGCGTTACTAAAGATTGGAAACCTTCTTTGGTAAGGGACGGTGTATATGATCGTGTTCAGCACATCAATTCACCATTATTGCCTCAAAGCGTTCGCGAAAATGACTTGATGTACAAGAAGCGTATCTGGAGGGAAATCGATATTCGTGAAAAACAGAATATGGCATTCCGTTATCCTGGCGATGACTATACAGGTGGTGGTCAGTTTATCGAGATTATCCTTGATGCTGTAAGCAAAGGCAAAATCAAAGCTTACTCAAACATGGATGACAGGTTTACTACTGCTTTGACGAAAGAGCAAATCATTGATATGCTTGTTGGTCAGCCTGATACTACTTGGGTTACAGATCCTGAAACACAGCAAGAGAAAATGGTTATCAAAAGAAGGGAATTCAACCCTGATGTTGTTACCAAATATCGTCTGAAAGAAGATTGGTACATTGATAGGAATGTAGGCCGTATGCAAAAACAAATTATCGGTATCGCTCCATTCAAAGATATCTATAATGACGATGGATCTTTCCGTGCATCACAAGCTGTGTTTTGGTTGTACTATCCTGAAATTACAAGTATGCTTGCTCAATACGAAGTGTTCAACCCGGATAATGACGTAGCACGTATGACTTGGTATGACTTCTTTGAAGGTCGCTATTTCGCTAGCCGTATAATTAAAGTTAGCAATCCATTCGACTACTCTTTCAAAGAAAAAGGTATGGGTAATCTGGAAGCGCTGTACGAAGGACAAAAAGCTACAGAAACACTCTTCAACAAAGAACATGATATGTGGGTTTATTAATACCACTTTCAAAGAATATAGAAACGCCACCAATATTTGGTGGCGTTTCCTTTTTATCAACCCTCTATTTGAATTATCTTGCACCGTCTTTAATTTACTAGAATGGATTCCAAAACATTGCCCAGACTGGAAGTTTGCTTGTCTCCTGCACTATTACATCTCTACGACACTAAAGGTGCTGTTGTGGTTATTATTGATGTATTCAGAGCAACGTCTACTATTGCTGCTGCACTACACAACGGTGCTAAAAGCGTGATACCGGTTGCTGCTGTACAGGAATGTATAGAGCTGGGTAGCCGTATCGAAAATAGTATTACAGCAGGCGAGCGTGACGGTAAGGTAGCAGAAGGTCTGCAGTATGGGAATTCGCCATCAGAGTATCCTCGTGAGTTTATAGATGGTAAAACACTGGTACTTACAACTACAAACGGTACACGTTTGCTGCACATGGTAAAGGATGCGGATACTATTATTACGGGTTCATTCCTTAATCTTACTGCTGTATGCGACTTCCTGATAGCTTCAGGTAAAAATGTACTGCTAGGTTGCGCAGCTTGGAAAGACCGTTTTAATCTGGAAGATACTTTGTTTGCTGGTGCTGTTGTAAACCGCATTAAAGAGCACTACACCATCAATTGCGATAGTGCACGTGCTGCAAATTACTTATACGAACACTCATCTGAAACCAGCTTTATTGAGTTTTTAAAAGATAGCTCTCATTACAAACGCCTTTCGGCATACGGACTGGCTTCTGATATGGAGTATTGCGCTACGCCAGATTTGCATCCCGTAGTGCCTATATTAAAAGGTAATGAATTGGTGATACACCAATAGAATATTAAAAGGGGTAGCAATTGCTACCCCTTTTCTATACATAACAGCCGCTACTATGTACTATAGTTCTGTCTTTTTCACCGGCTTATTAAAGATGATGTGTGTAGTGGTTGTTTTACCATCGCGTTGGTATTGCAATGGTATTTTCTGATTGCGTTTTGAAAGTGCAACGCTTTCCTGCAGATCGTCTACCGAAACAATTGTTTCATCATTCAGCTTATGTATGATATCTCCCTTGTGTAGTCCTGCTGCTGCTGCTGCGGAGTTTGGTTGTACGTCAGCCACTTTTACACCTTTACCATCAGTCAGGTCTTCAGCTATTATACCCATTTTAGGGGCATCTGCATTAGGCATATCGTTGATGTCGAACGTAAAAGGACGCACCATAGGGTTTGGTATAAAGCGTTCGTTCATATCATTCGGATACCTGAAAACCCGCGCTGTGGAAGTATTTGCTTTAGATAACTCAGCATCTGTCAGTTTAGATTTTCCGTTGCGCTCGTAGGTAATGCTTACTTTTTCTCCCGGTTTGAAGGCGGCTATTTCATCAGATAATTGTTTCCCGTCTTTTATAGCAACATCATTTATGTGCGTAATGACATCGCCACTTTCCAGGCCTGCTTCATCCGCAGCAGAGCCCGGCATTACGCGCTCTATTGTTGCTCCGTTTGTCTTTTTATCGTTCAGGGTATATACACCCAGCATTGCTTTGTTTTCGCCAGTAGCCTCTCTGTCAAAGAACGGATGCATTGGTATTGAACCAATATCATCGCCATTATCAATGATAATCTTCTTTTGCAGATTGCCGTTTTCTGTATTAGCTACTTTTTCTCCGTTTATGAAAACCTCCCCATCACGTACCTCTATAGTTGTACTGGAACGCTTGCCATCTTTTATGATGATGGTTTCTTCGCTTTTTATCTTTTCTGCCTTTTTGCCGTTTGATTGCTGAGAATAGCCGCTTGTAGCAGAAAGGCATACTGCCAAAGCTGTAGCTGTTACAAATACTGTTTTCATATAAAAAAGCACGATTTTATAGATACGAATTTAGGTACCCATAAAACCGTGCGGTGTCAAAACTCCGTTAAAACGTATCTGAAAATCTGTTAAAATATGCTAACCCTGCAAGAAAGGGTTATAGAGCTTCTCGTTGCGGATGGTAGTATTTGGCCCGTGCCCGCTATATACAACTGTATCTTCTGGCAATATAAAAAGTTGTGTTTTGATGCTGTTTATAAGGGTGTTGAAGTCGCCGCCCGGCAGGTCTGTACGGCCAATACTACCGTTAAACAGCACATCACCTGCAATCAGCCATTTGTCATCAGGGCTGCAAAAGCTGATGCTGCCGGGAGAGTGCCCCGGTGTAAATAGCACTTGCACATCTTCAAGCCCTGCAAACGGACTGCTGCCTTCTGTAATGAAGAAATCGGGCTCGGGTGCTTTGCCAAAAGTGAAGCCAAACAGCATGGCTGCACCTACTGCACCATTTAATACAGGCGTATCTTTTGTATGTATGCCAAATGGTATATTATAAGCCTCTTTGATGGCCGCCACGCCAAATATATGGTCTATGTGAGTATGGGTATTGATGATAGCTTTCGGCTTCAATTGATTATCAGCAATATACTTCTTCAAATGGGCTACTTCTGCCGCATCATACATGCCCGGGTCTATTATCCAGCAGTCTTTTGCGTTATTATGAATGACATAGGTATTTTCCTGAAAAGCATTAAAAGTAAAACATTCAATATGTAGCATTGCTTAAGCTATTTTTCATTAATTTAGAACACAAACTTAAAGCTTAGAAGTCAATTAAACCGAGTAATAACGCAAGGTTTCTTTAACAGTATTTCGTTTATGAAAATCAACCCTCAGTACAGGGCGGCTATACTATCTGTTGCATCCACTATTTTGCTGGGTAGCAGTGCGTATCAGCTACACGCACAAACCAATCTCGAAACCTTCGGGCAGAACAGGGTTCAGTACCGAAAATTCGACTGGAAATATTTTGATACAAAGCACTTTCGCATATATCACTATGACAGGGCAGGGCGAGACCTTGCAAGATATGTTGCCGAGCAGGTAGAAAATGATATTCGTGTTGTAGAGCGCAAGATGAGTGGTAAGTTTCCGCATAGATTCAAAATAGTTGTTTACAATACTTACGACGAGTACCGTCAAACCAATATTGGCAGAACATTTGCGTCGCAACTGCAGGACGCACCTGCAGGTACTATTGATGTAGTGGGCGATAAGCTGACAGTTTACTTTAGCGGTATACATACAGACCTGCGCCGCCAGACAAGAGAAGGCATGTCGCGCGTTATTATGGAGCGTATGTTGTTTGGTGAAGGCTTCCGTGAGATAGTACGCAATGCTTTGGTTTCTAACATGCCAAGTTGGACAGCATATGGCTTTGTATCTTATTTGGTAGATGGCTGGGATGCAAAAGAAAATAGTGATTGGAAGAATATACTGGAAGCACATCCGAAATCAAGCTTTTACCAACTGGCGGAGAAGTACCCGGACCAGGCAGGTAAGGCATTCTGGAAATATGTAGCGGATAAAAACGGCGATAACGGGGCTAAAAATCTGCTGTATACGATACAGTCTAAAAACAGCCTGAACCAGGGTGTGAAGGCAGGGCTGGGTATGGGTATAAAACCTGTGTTCGACTCTGCACTCAATTACTTTAAAACAATCTATCAGCAAGATGAGCAATTTCAGGAGAAACCTGATACAAACAACTTGCTTGTTGAAGTACCAGTACCTAAAGACGGTTGGGTATTGAGAAACTTTAAAGTATCTCCAACAGGTTCAGACGTAGCATATATTGCTTACCGCAATGGTGAGTATGAGGTGCGTATGACAAGCTCTCGCGGAGATAAGCCTACCATAGTAATGCTGAAAGGCGGCAAACTTGATTATAATGAAAAGCAACCTGACCCTGATTATCCATTGCTGGCATGGTCTAATAATGGCTACAAGCTGGCTATTATGTACAGGGTGAAATCGAATGTACTGTTGCGTGTTTATAACTCGTACAATGCAAGGATAGAGAACTATAAAATTCCGGGCAATCGTTTTGATAGAGCATTAGGCCTTACATTCAACGAAGACGATGATAAAATGGTGTTCTCTGCCATTAAGAAAAGCCAGACAGATTTGTTCGAGTTTATCATCAAAGGCGCTAAGCTGAAAAATATCACCAATGATGTGTGGGACGATGTGCAACCGCAATTTGTAAGTGGCGGCTCTCGCAGAGGTTTACTTTTCCTGTCAAACAGAACAAAGCCAAATCTGGATGTGCCTTTGCAGGTAAATGAATTGCCAAACGGCCCGATGAATGTGTTCTTCTACAACACAAAGACCAAACGCAAGGAGTTGTTGCAAATCAGTGATGTGAAAACAGGTAATGTAACACAACCTACGCAATACGGTACAGACAACTACGCATTTATCTATGATAGTAACGGTGTGCAAAACCAATACATCGTAGAGATGAAAAAGAATGCTAGTAATAAAGAGTATGCAGTATCAATGCCTGTTACCAATCATACCAGAAACTTGCTTACGCATCAGTACAATCCTGCAGGCAATAAAGTTGCAGATGTATTGCAAGTGGGCGATAAGTACAAAGTGTACTTTAAGCCATTGCTGATACCTGGAAAAACAGCTTCTCCTAAACAGTTATCACCAACATTGCTGAAGCAAAGCGACGATCATACTGCAAAAGACAAAGAAGCGCGCGAATCTGAAGGCAATGGTAGTGTGATGAAGAGTGGTAGCACATTCCAGACTGAATTTAAAGAAGACGATGACTCAAAAGCTGCACGCAGAAAGCAGAATAAGATAAATGATGATACAGGTGCAGAAATAAATGTAGCCCAAGCCGCAGATAGCGAATATCTGAAAATGAAAGCACAACCATACAAGCTGTCTTTCAAACCGGATTTCCTGTCGCTGAAATTAGATAACAGTGTATTGTTCAATCGTTATCAGTCTATGGATCAGACAGGTGGCCGTTGGATAAACCCACCACTAAGTGGCATGCTGGCTGTAAGCCTGAACGACCTGATGGAAGATCATCGTATAACGGGTGGTATCAGGTTGCCATTGTCTTTGTCGGGCTCTACTTATTTCTTGCAATATGAAAATACGAAACGCAGGGTAGACTGGAGTATGATGTACCTGCGCAATTCTACGTTCAGCAACTATAGCGTCCAGTATATTGATACAATCAGCAATACAACGATTGTGAAAGATCAGCTTGGTAAAACTGTTACCAATATGATTCAGGGTTCTGCTACCTATCCATTTGATAGAAGAAACAGCATAAGGATGCAACTGGCGTATCGCAACGATGCATTTCGTTTCAAGGCACAGGACCAACTGAGTTTGCTTTACGATGTAAAGGATAAAAATCAATCTTGGGTACTGAGCCGTGCAGAATATGTGTATGACAACTCAATCTCTCCTGCGTTAAACATCCGTAATGGTATACGATACAAAATATTTGCAGAGTATATGTATCGTATGAATGGTAATACGGGTGGATTCTATGGTTTTGGTGCAGATGTTCGCAATTATACAAAGATTCGTAAAAACTTTATCTGGGCTACAAGATTGGCATTTGCACACTCCGGTGGCGATAAAAAGATTATGTATCAGATGGGGGGGGTAGATAATTGGATAAGCCCGCAGGTTAGCCAATACACACCCATACGTCCGCAGCAGGACTACGCATTTATAGCACAGGCAAACAATATGCGCGGATACAAACAAAATGCGCGTAATGGTAACACCTATATAGTTGTAAATACAGAGTTCAGGTTGCCAATACTTACAACCTTTATGAAAAGGCCAATACAGTCGCCAATGTTGAAAAACCTGCAATTGGTAGCGTTTGCAGATTTGGGTTCTGCATGGCAAGGCTTGCTGCCAACAACAGAAAAACTGCAGAATAATACCTATCTGCCAAGCTACGGTAGCAACAGCCAGGTAAATCTGGTGATTGTTGACGAAACAGGTGGTATTTGTCTTGGTTATGGTGCGGGTATGCGTACCTCTGTATTTGGCTACTTCCTGCGTGTAGATGCAGCCAGCAATATCGATGATGGGGGCTTGCTATTCCACTTCTCTATCGGTACAGATTTCTAATATTGACATGATACATATTCAAAGAGCCTCTTGCAAAAGAGGCTCTTTCTTTTTAACAGCTTAGTTTCAGGGTATTGCGCTGCTTTTCATTACTTTTGCCAAGTATATATTGCACTTATATCGCATACCTGTATGAAGTTTTCTAAAGAAGCAAGAATAGGACTTTTAGTCGCCATAGCACTGTTTATATTTTTAGCCGGGTTTTATTTTCTGAAAGGAGCTAATCTCTTCTCCGGAGAAATGGAATACTATGCCTATTTCGATGACGTACAGGGGCTGCAGACATCTTCTGCTGTGCAGGTAAAAGGCCTGTCTGTAGGTAGGGTAGTAAGCATTGCGCTTAATAAAGAAGATGGCAGGGTAAAAGTAGTGCTTGCGGTAAACCAGAAGATAAAAGTAACAGAAGGTTCGTCTGTAAAACTGGCATCTGCCGATTTGTTGGGTACTAAAGTTTTGAAACTGGATGTTGCTAAAGGAGATAAGGAACTGGCAGAGGAATCTGTATTGCCTGCTGTGGTAGAGGGTAGCCTGATAGATAATCTTTCCGGTGAAATAGCACCATTGGTAACAGACATACGCCATGTAGTATCTACGCTTGATACTGTATTACTGGGTGTAAACAATATGCTGAACCCGGAAACGCGTCAGCACCTTTCAAACAGCGTAGCATCTTTAGATGTGACGCTGAAAAATTTCTCTTCCCTGTCAGAAAAACTGAATAGCGAAAGCAATCAACTGGCATCCGTTATCCGCAATGCAAACAGCATTACAACCAATCTTGCCAACAGCAATCAGCAGATAACCAATATCATGAAGAATGCTGATAACATTAGTGGGCAGCTGGCAAATGCACCTATCGAAACAACAGTAAAAGACCTGCAGTCTACCATCAAACAGTTGAATGGTATCATGACGAAGATTAACAACAACGAAGGTTCGCTGGGTATGTTGGTAAATGATAAAGCATTGCACGATAATCTGTCAGAGTCGCTGAAAACACTGAATGCGCTGATGGCAGATATCAATGCACATCCATCGCGCTACATCAACGTTACCATCTTTGGCAGAAAAAACAAGAACAAGTAATTGGTGCCGCAATATTCTAAAAGACTACATAGTAAATCGTTGTTGAAAGCACTGCTTTCAATTATTTTCTTATGTGCGGTAGTAGTACCTGCATTTGCGCAAAAAAAAGCAGACTCTACAACAAAGGTTGAGATTGTAAGCGCACGTTCTCTGGTACACGTAACTACAGATAGTGGTGAAATTGATAAGCTGATAGATACCGTTGTAGTAAAACAGGGCGAGACCTTTATGTATTGCGATAGTGCCTACTTCAGCCTTGCAAAAAATACGATGGAGGCTTTTGGTAATGTGCGAGTGATACAGCCAGGCAGCGAAGCCCAAAGTGACTATATGCGCTACGTAGGCAATCAGAAGACAGGTTTTATGAAAGGCAATGTGATGCTCTCGGACGGGCGCAGCCACCTATGGTCTGAAGACCTTACATACAATACAGGTACCAAAATAGGTGTTTATACACAAGGGGGTACATTGCAGGATAGCACCACAACATTATCAAGTAATGCAGGCTCCTACAATACCAAAACAAAAGATGCCCGCTTTACAGGAGAGGTAATCGTTACCGACCCGCAGTATAATATTGTTTCAGACGATATGGGGTATAATACAGAGTCGAAAGTGGTAACATTCTTTGCGCCATCTGTAGTAACCAGCGATAGCTCTGTACTTACCACCAGTTGCGGTAGCTACGATACTAAAAACGAAATAGCACATTTTAAATGCCGTTCTTCTATCCTTAATAGCGAGCAGTACATAGAAGCAGATACCATCGACCATAATCGTAAAACAGGTGTAGGTTTTGCCAAAGGCAACGTGATTGCTTTAGATACGGCACAGCATACAACACTCTACTGTGGCAGGGGCGATTTTAATGAGAAGAAGAAAACAATGCTGGCTTCTATAAAGCCCGTACTGAAACAGGTGAACAATAAGGACAGCCTCTACATTCGTGCAGATACTTTCTATTCTTTCCCTGCTGGCAAGAAAATAGACTCTTCAAAACAGAAAGTAATAGCTAAAGGAAAGAAGAAACAAAAGCAGGTAGTAGCAGAAGATACTACATCTGTAAACAGTAAAGCACCGCGTTGTTTTATCGGCTTTCACCACGTGCTGATATTCTCAGACTCTATGCAGGGCAAGTGCGATAGCATCAGCTATACGCAGGCAGACTCTACCATGCGCTTGATGTACGACCCGATAGTATGGTCGCGCAAAAGCCAGATAACGGGAGATACAATAACCATGCTGCTGGATAGCAGCAAAGTGCGCCAGATATATGTTCCGAACAATGCATTTATGGTTTCGCAATCCGGGCCCGATAAAGCACAGCTATACGATCAGGTACAGGGCAAAACCATGACAGGCTATTTTAAAGATGGGCAGGTAGATTATATGTTGGTGAAACCCGATGCACAAACCATCTACTATGGCAAGGATGATAATGGTGCTTATATAGGGGTGAATGAAGTGACGGCTACCAGAATGAGGGTTTATTTCAAAGAAGAAGGATTGCATAAAGTAACCTACGAGCAGGACGTGAAAAGCAAGCTAACACCTATGGATAAAGCCGACCTGCCCAATATGAAACTCAAGCGTTTCAGGTGGCTGATAGACAAACGGCCTACATCAATTGAGCAACTCTTTCAGTAGTAAATTTGGCAGATTTAAAAATATATTTACTTTTGCAGCCGCAATGATGCACAAAATGGCACATAAGAAAGACATAAAACGCATACCATAGGGTAGGCCGATTTCTTATGTAGCTACAACATAGTTTACAAAGGCTTACCCCAAAAAGGTAAGCCTTTTTTAATACGCATAAACAACAACAACATGAGTAAGCTTAGCCGTCTGGCGGAAACATTGATAGGCTCTGAAATAGTGCGCCTGGGTAATGAAATTGCGGTACGTGTGAACCGTGGAGAGAAAATTTACAACTACACTATCGGCGATTTCGATCCGCAGATATTTCCTATTCCGCAAGAGCTGGAAGACGCCATTGTTTATGCGTATCGTAACAAGCAAACAAATTACCCTCCGGGCGATGGCGTGTTGGAGTTGAGACAAGCTGTTGCTTCTTTCATCAAAGACAGGGAAGGCATAGAATATGCTGCCAACGAGGTGTTGATAGCAGGCGGTGGCCGCCCGCTGATATATTCTGTATTTCGCGCTATTGTAGATGCAGGGGATAAGGTAATATATGCTGTACCGTCTTGGAATAACAACCACTACACGCACATGAACGATGGTGAGCATTGTGTAATAGAAACAACGGTAGAAAACGACTTCATGCCAACGGCTGCAGATATAGAGCCACATATAAAAGGTGCTGCGTTGCTGTGTCTGTGCACGCCGCAAAACCCTACAGGTACTACATTGGCTAAAGCCGAACTGGAAAAGATATGTGACCTGGTACTGGCAGAAAATGCCAGCCGTGGTGCTGATGAAAAGAAACTGTACGTGATGTTCGACCAGATGTATTTTACCCTTACATACGGCGAAACGCAACACTACAACCCGGTATCGCTTCGCCCTGAAATGAAGCAATACACCGTGTTTGTAGATGGTATATCAAAAGCATTTGCTGCAACGGGTGTGCGTTTGGGTTGGTCTTTAGGTCCTGCGCATTTGATAGGTAAAATGAAAGCCCTGCTGAGCCACATAGGCGCATGGGCACCAATGGCAGAACAAAAAGCTACAGCTAAATACCTGTTGCAGAAAGATGCGGTACAGACCTATCTTACTTCTTTCAAGAAAGAACTGGAAGACAGGTTGTGGGCTATCTACAATGGCTTCAAAGCATTGCAGGAAAAAGGTTACCCTGTAGATGCTGTAGCACCGCAGGCAGCTATTTATCTTACCATCAAGATAGATTTGAAAGGTATGCAGGCAGGTGATAAGCAACTGGAAACACAGGCAGATGTTACGGAGTACTTGCTTAGCGAGGCAAAGCTGGCTATTGTGCCATTCTATGCTTTTGGCGCAGACCGTACATCGCCTTGGTACAGGCTTAGCATAGGCACATGCAAGAAAGAAGAAATCAGCGAAATGCTGGGTATGCTGGAAGCAGCCTTGCAAAAGCTGATGGTGCTTAGCTAATAAGGGTGTTTTTAGTTTTTACTTTTAATTTTTTACTTAGATAAAATGCAGGTTTACAAATTTGGTGGCGCTTCTATAGCAAGCCCTGAAAGAATGACGGCCTTGTTGCCGATTATTAAAGATGCAGATCATCCCATCATCATGGTGGTATCTGCCTATGGTAAAACAACCAATGCGCTGGAAGCAATCGTTACCAACGCCTGCAAGGGTAAGAAACAGGAAGCACAGGATTTGCTGAAAGCATTGGAACAAGCCCACCTTGATTACTGTAAAGGTTTGCTGAATGATGAGTATTATGCACAGGCGGTAAAAGCACTGAATGTATTTTTTACAGAACTGCAATGGGCTGTAGATGATGCTACCGCTGATAAATACGATTATTCTTACGACCAGATAGTGTGTATGGGCGAACTGCTCTCAACTCGCATCTTCGGCTTCTATCTGCAACAGTGCGGATTGCCTTTTGAATGGGCAGATGTGCGCGATGTAATTCGTACGGACGATACCTACCGCGATGCGCGTGTAGATTGGGATTTCTCCAAGGCGAAAGCCGTAGAATTATTTTCCCCGCTATTGAGTGCAGGCAAAAGCATCATCACACAAGGTTTCATTGGTGCTACTGCAGATAATGCTTCTGTAACACTCGGCCGCGAAGGCTCGGACTATACAGCCGCTATGCTGGCTGCCATGTTAGGTGCAAACGGTGTTACTATCTGGAAAGATGTGGAAGGCTTGCAAAACGCAGACCCTAAGCTGTTCCCTAATACAGTAAAGATTGAAGCGATTACTTATCACGAAGTGATTGAGATGGCCTACTATGGTGCGCAGGTTATTCACCCTAAAACCATCAAGCCATTGCAAAACAACAATATACCGTTGTATGTAAAATGCTTCCTTGATAAAGATTTGAAAGGTACTGTGATACAGAACGAAGTGAACAGCATCTTTTATCCACCACTAATAGTATTGAAGAAAGACCAGGTATTGCTGCAGGTAACTTCTAAAGATTTCTCTTTTGTAACAGAAGATAACCTGAGTGAACTGTACAGCATCCTGCACGATTTGAAGATAAAAGTAAACCTGATACAGAATGCTGCCATCAGCTTTGTAGCATGTATAGATAACAAAGAGGAAAACGTGAAGAAGCTGGTAGATGTGCTAAGCAAAAACTATAAAGTACTCCGCAACGATGATGTGAGCCTGCTCACCATCCGCCACTACACACCGGAAATTGTATTTGAACTGACCAAAGGACGCTACACACTCCTGGAGCAAAAAACAAGACACACCGTACAGGTGGTTATGAAATAGTTGATTTGTTGACTGGTTGATTTGTTATTTGTCTAATCAACCAGTCAACTATCCAACCAATCAACTAAAGAATCTTCTTCCCTTTCATCGCATCTTTCAGTGCGGCGTCCATTACGCGTTCTGCAAATGGTCTGCTCACATCATTCAGTTGCTCTGTTTCTTTCTGCACGAGGTCTTTGTTCTTGGCAGCAATTGCATCGCGCAGCTGCTGCATGTGTGTTTGCGTAGTTGCTATTTCTTCTTCCGTCAGCAATTCATGATGCTTGGCAATAAACTTCTCAGTCGTTTCCAGCATCTGTTCTGCTTCTGTTGTTGCTTCTACCAGTGCGCGTGTTTGTATATCTTCTTTGGCGTGCGTCAGCGAGTCCATCAGCATTTGCTCTACCTGCTCATCTGTGAGGCCATACTGTGGTTTTACCTCAACACTTGTTTCTACACCACTGCGTAGTTCCTTAGCAGTCACTTTCAGTATGCCATCTGCATCTATCAGGAAGTTCACTTCTACCTTCGGCAATCCTGCTGGCATAGCCGGTATCCCCGTCAGGTTAAACTCTGCCAGTTTGCGATTATCCTTTACAAGGTCACGCTCTCCCTGAAATACAGATATACGCATACCGCTTTGTCCGTCTTTGTGGGTAGTATATTGGCGGCCTGCACGTACAGGTATTTTAGAATTGCGTGGTATCAAGACATCCATCAGCCCACCCATTGTTTCAATGCCCAGGCTTAGTGGTGTAATATCCAGCAGCAGCATGTCAGTATTATTACCAGCCAGTATATCTGCCTGTACAGCAGCACCAAGTGCTACTACCTCGTCAGGGTTCAGATTGTCAAATACTTCTTTGCCAAAGAATCGGCTCACGCTTTCTTTTACCAATGGTACACGTGTACTGCCACCCACCATTACAACTGCATCTATGGCGCTTGTTTGCAATCCTGCGTCGCGCATAGCGTTCTGGCAGCATGTTATGGTACGGTCTATCAGTGGTAGTATCAGCTCGTTGAAGGCAGCTTTGGAGATGCTCACTTGCTCGCCCGCTACAGTTCCTTCAAAGCTATCGTTATTGCTCAGGTGTTTCTTCGCCTCTTCAGCCGTCAGCCTCAATTCCTGCGCCAGCGATTTGTGTTGTTGCAGTTCTTCATTGCTGATGCTCAATGTCCCTTGCCAGTGTTGTGCCAGTGCGCGGTCCATATCATCACCCCCAAGATAGGTATCACCATTGGTAGATAGTACTTCAAATATGCCGTTGGTAATCTTTAGTACAGATATATCAAACGTACCACCGCCAAGGTCGTACACCGCAATTGTCTTTTCTTCATCAGGGCTCACACCCAGTCCGTATGCAAGGCTAGCTGCGGTAGGCTCGTTTACGATGCGCAATACATCCAATCCTGCCAGCCTGCCTGCATCACGCGTAGCCTGCCTTTGTGCATCGTTAAAGTATGCGGGTACTGTTATCACCGCTTTGTTTACCGGCGTTTTCAGAATATGCTCTGCACGTTGTTTCAGTTCTTTCAGTATAAAAGATGAAAGCTCTATCGGCGAATAAAACTTATCGCCCACCTGCACCTTCACCAAAGACTCTGTATCGTCATCTATCACTTTGTAGGCAAAAAAGCCTGCATGGTCGCTGATGTCTTTGTAAGATTTACCCATCAGGCGTTTGGCACTGTATATGGTACGGTGTGGTTCTGCAATCAGTTTTTCTCTGGCGGGGTTGCCCACCGTTGCACCACCATATTCGTCAAAGTGTACAATAGATGGTACCAGTGTCAGCCCGTCAATCTCACGTAGTGCCAGTGGTTGGCGGGTATCTTCGCGCACAATGGCTATCAGGCTGTTAGTTGTGCCAAGGTCTATTCCTACAATTGTTTCCTTTTGTTGCAGGCTGCCTGTGGCTATATTGATGGCTACTTTGCCCATATTTCTAATTTTCGAGGCACAAAGGTAGCGCATGCAGCGCAGTTCTTCAGCTATTATTACCTATCAGCCAATAAAGGGTATAATATTCCTGTAACTTTCACGTTTCTTAAACGATTCAATAGATATATTTGAATCATTGTACTGCAAAACTATGCGTCCCTTAGCATACATATCTGCCTTATTGCTGGTTACAGGCCTTGCATCCTGTAGCTGGAACAACCGCGAGGAAGCCATCAAACTATGCAACAGCCTTACGCGTGTCAACGACTCGCTGAATGTAATGGGCAAAGACTGGATGGATGAGTTCAAACCTGCGGTGAATACTAAGGATTTCACCTATCTGCAGCCTAAAAGACAGCATATACAAGATTATATTACGTCGCAAACCACTTATGTAAAAGGGCTGAAAGATGTAGGAGGCTCTGAAAAACTCCGCGCATCTCTGTTGGATATACTGCAATTTGAAAACGATGTAGTGCTGCCGAAGATGAAAGAATTTGAGGCTTTCAATGGCGATACATCAGACTCAACCCTGCAAAAAGCTTTCAACGAGCTGATAGCTACCACCAAAGAGGATATGGCAAAACACGAGGTAATGTTCAAATACCTGGATGAATACGCCGAAAAGAATGATTTTCCCAAGCCGATAGAATAATAATTACTCCGGCAATACTTTAAATCTCAGTTTCAGAAACGGTTTTTCTATCAGGTAGAAAGACACAAGTGCCGCTATGGCTATCAATAGGACATTTAGCGGGAACATACTAGTAAAGCCAAGCTTGGCAGAGAAGAAAAGTTGCTGCCATATATACAGGCTGTAAGAAAGCTTACCAATATAGTCCAGCGGTTTCGAGTTCAGCGTTTTGAAAACTACGTTATTGCTGTAGTGTATCGTTATCAGGATGATAAACCCGATAGCAATATCTGCAATAGTGCCTGTGGTATTGCCAAACGGTACTATCAGCCAACCCAGATGCATATCATAATGGTGGTTGATGAGCGAGAACGCTGATAGTAGCGGGATTGCCAGAAATGGTACCCACAACCAGAAGCTGGCTTTGGCAGCCATGCGTTGCACAAATGCCAGCAGCTTATCATGATACATGGCAAACACACAACCCCACATTATGGCATCTACCCGCTGGAATAACGTCAGGTCGTTCATCCACTCGTATTGCGTTTTTATGTACAGCATCCTTAGTGCAGGTACTATCAGTATAATGGTAACTGCAAAATGCACCCTGTACTTCCTAGCAAACTTGAATACAAATGGCCACAAAAGGTAAAATTGCTCTTCTATAGATAGCGACCATAGGTGTCCCATTTCCCAATCGGCATGCCAGTTCAGGTATTTGGTATAGGTAAGAGCCGTAAGCCACGATTGTGCGGTAAAGTGTAGCAAGCCCATCAATTGCAATACCAGATATAGCCCCAGCAGCGTATAGTATATGGGGAAGATGCGAAAAGAACGCTTGATGTAAAAGCTTTTGAGCGATATGGTTTGTGTCTGTGCCTCTTCCTGTAGCAGCAAGGTAGTTATCAAAAAGCCCGAAATCACGAAAAATACGTTCACCCCCAATTGTGCATCTATCAGCATTGGCCAGCGGCTATAGAAAAAATCGTTCAGGTTCTTCTGGTCAATATGCCCGATAATCACCATCAGAATGCTGATGGCACGTAGTCCGTTCAGGCTGGGGATGTGCTTTCTCATTATCTGGCGGTAAAACTAATATTTATAAGCCTTGTATGTATATGTGAAATGGTTAATGGGTTGTAAACGCTGAAATTCCCATAGCTATATTATTAATATTTTGCACTTGTAGGGTGCTTACATATTATTATTCCCCACATTGCTAACAAATGCACTGTATATCTATAATATACCCTTGACAAACGGGCGAAATGTCTAAATTTGTCATCCCCACAAAACTTGAAAAATTGCGTTTAAAATCGTTGGACATAAAAGGATTCAAATCCTTTGCAGATAAGACCCATGTGCTGCTCGATCACCCCATTACGGGTATCGTAGGGCCAAATGGTTGTGGTAAGTCGAATATCGTGGATGCTATCCGCTGGGTTATTGGTGAGCACAAGATTAAAGCCTTGCGTTCTGATAACCTTGAAGACCTGATATTTAACGGCTCGCGTACGCGTGCCGGTTCTGGTATGGCAGAAGTATCTTTGACATTCGAGAATACCCGCAACCTCTTGCCTACAGAATTTACCACGGTGACCATCACGCGTAAGTTCTATAAGAATGGTGAAAGTGAGTATCGTCTGAATGATGTGACTTGTCGATTGAAAGACATACACAATCTGTTTTTGGATACGGGTGTTAGTAACGACTCGTATGCCATCATAGAATTGGGCATGGTCGATGATATCATCAAAGACAAAGACAATTCTCGCCGCCGTATGCTGGAACAGGCAGCAGGTATCTCTATCTATAAAACACGTAAGAAAGAGGCGAAGCTGAAACTGGATGCAACAGAGCAAGACCTTGCACGTATCGAAGACTTGTTGTTCGAGATTGGTAACAACCTTCGTACACTGGAAAGTCAGGCGAAGAAAGCAGAACGCTATTTTCAGATAAAAGGGGAATACAAAGAAGTAAGTGTTGAACTGGCGAAAGCATCGCTGGAGCATTTCAACGACCAGTATAAAACACTCAACGAGCAGCACGATACCGAGACCGACCGCAAGACACAATTGGAAGCTGTAGTAGCTACAGAAGAAGCAGTGGTAGAGCAGGATAAAGTGAAGCTGATAGAGAAAGAACAGGAGTTGAACGGTTTGCAAAAACAATTCAATGAACTGATAAACCGTGTTCGTCAATTGGAGAGCGACAAGCGCCTTGCAGCGCAGCGCCTCGACCATTTGAAAGAACGTGAAAAAAGCCTGAGCGAATTCCTTTCGGGCGCAGGTATGCAATTGCAAAGCCTTGAAGAGTCTATCTCTTTTGCAGAAAAGCAAATTGAAGAAGAAAACGATATCATCGAAAAACTGCGTGATGAATTAGAAAGCATGCGTGGCATAGTAGATGAAAAACGTGATGCCTTTGATGCGAAGAAAAAAATACTGGAACAACTGCGTGCTGAATATCAAGGTAAACAACGCACACAATTTGATGCAGAGAAAAAAGTAGCCATTGCAGATACTTCTGTAATGAACCTGCAACGCAGCATACAACAGATACAGGAAGAAAAAGCACAGCGTGCTAATCAGATAACACAACTGACAAACGAGCGTACCGATGCGGAAGGCGACCTGCAAGAGAAGAATGATGAACTGCAGACACTCGTTGCGCGATACGAAGAGGTGAAGTCTAAAATCCTGCAAAGTCAGGAGCAACTGGAAACACTGCGTTCACAGTCGGTAGACGAAAACCGTAAACTGGATAGTCGCCGCAACGAGCATGATTTGTTGAAGTCGTTGGTAGAAAGTCTGGAAGGCTATCCTGATAGTATCAAGTTCCTGAAAAAGAACAAAGACTGGAATAGCGAAGCACCGTTGTTGTCAGATGTATTTGTGGTACAGAACGAATACCGTACCGCACTGGAAAACGTACTGGACAACTACCTGAACTATTACATAGTTGAAAATATTGGTGAAGCTGCAAAAGCTGTTCACTTGTTGGAAAGCAATAAAAAAGGTAAAGCCAATTTCTTTGTTACAAACCAATTCCAACAATATCAGGCTGCACAGCACAACGCACCTGCAGGATTAACATCTGCACTGAGTGTAGTGAATGTAGATGAACAATACATGCCGCTGGCACAGCACCTGCTGGGCCATGTATACATTGCCGATAACGAAGCTGCCATCACAGACCTTGCTATGACCAATGGTAATGTGATAGTAGAAAAGAGCGGTAAAGTAGTACGTGGTAAATACACACTGGGTGGCGGTTCTGTTGGTCTGTTTGAGGGCAACAAAATAGGCCGTGCTAAAAATCTGGAGCGTCTTGCAAAAGAGATAGAAGACCTGACGGTTATTACCACACAATTGAAACAACACATAAGCGATACACAAACGCAGATAACAGGTTTCAATCAGGAGCTGAATGACAGGGCTATTGAACAAACACGTCAGGAAATAAACCGCCTGCAAAACCATACTGTAAACCTGAGTAACAGGATTGAAAACTTTGAACACCTGAATCAGAATGGTGAGCAACGTTTGCAAGACCTGCAGGAGCAACTGGAAGATACACACGCAAGCATAGCAGACACACGCAGCGAGTTGGAATCTATCAACGAAGAGTTACAGTCGCTGCAACAAAATATACAAAATGCAGAGTCAGAATTCCATGCAGTAGAAATGGAATTCAATATGGCTACGCAACAGTACAATAATCACAACATTCAGTACACCAAAGAGCAGAGCAAGCAGGAAGGTTTGAAGCAGGAGCTGAGTTTCCGCAGCAACCAACTGAATGATCTGAAACGCCAGATAGCCAGCAACAGCGAGCAATTGCAACAGATTGCTGGACAACTGGGCGAAACAGAAACACAACTGCACGCAGGTGATAATGAACTGTATGAATTGCTTACACGCAAAGAGACAGAAGAAAAAGTACTGAATGAAAAAGATCGCCTGTACTACGAAATGCGCAATGCCATTTCTGCACAGGAAGGACAATTGAACCAGAAACGCCGCGAAAAAGAACATGCAGAAACGTTGCTCAACAGCATCAAAGATCAGCTGAATGATATGAAGCTGAAACTGGCCGGTATGAAAGAGCGTCTGAGTGTGGAGTTCAAAGTGAATCTGGATGAGATACTGGATCAGGCACGTGCAAACGAACTGACTGTAGATGAACTGACTGCTGAAGCTGAGCGCATGAAGAAGCGCTTGGAGAATATGGGTGAAATCAACCCGACGGCTATCGAGGCATTTACAGAAATGAAAGCACGTCACGATTTCATCGTAGAGCAGAAGACCGACCTTGTGAATGCGAAGGAATCACTGATGGCTACGATTGAAGAAGTAGAGCAAACAGCGAATGCAAAATTCCGTGAGACATTTGATAAAGTGCGCGAAAACTTCATCGAAGTATTTAAAGCGCTCTTTACCGCAGAAGATAATTGTGATTTGCGCCTGACAGATCCTGATAACCTTGCGGATAGCGGTATTGAGATATATGCACAGCCAAAAGGTAAAAAGCCGAGCACGCTTACACAGCTTTCGGGTGGTGAGAAAACACTTACATCTACAGCGTTCCTCTTCGCTATCTACTTGATAAAGCCTGCTCCGTTCTGTATTCTGGATGAGGTGGATGCACCGCTGGATGATGCGAACGTAGGCAAGTTCACGCAGATGATACGCAGGTTCAGCGATAACTCGCAGTTCATCATCGTAACGCACAACAAACAGACAATGGCTGCGGTTGACGTTATCTACGGTGTAACGATGCAAGAACCGGGCGTTAGTAAACTGGTACCGGTAGACTTCCGTAGTTTGAGTAACTAAAACACAACAGTTTAATTGATAATTAATAGCCGGTTCGCCGGCTATTTTTATTTATGTTAATATTAACCAAAACCCTACTACATGTTGTTGCATAGGGCTTTTAGCTGATAGTATTTTAGTGTCTTCACCCTCAAAATCTATCTATGCAAAAATCACTCGCTGTAGTTATTGTGCTCTTGCTTGTCGTGTCGACAAAAATCTCAGCACAACAAATTCTGCTGAATGGTACGGTAAATGATGCACAAGGTAAGCCCGTTGCTACAGCTACCGTGTCGTTGCTCAATGCAGACTCTACATGGGTACAATCAGAACTGGCAGATGATAATGGTGCGTTTGAAATGAAGGTGGCAAAAACTGGTAAATACGTAGTAGCAGTAAATGCTGCAGGCTTTGCAAAGCTGATGCAACAGATAGAGGTAAAAGAAAAGAACGAAGCACTAAACTTGCAAATGACAGCCAATACCACATTGCAGGATGTAGTAGTAAGCAGCAAAGCACCACGGATAGAAAAAGGGCTTGGTAAAACAACGGTAAATCTTGATCAGGTAAATACACTCGGCAATTCTGCGTGGGATCTACTCCGCAAATCTCCCGGTGTAAATGCAAGCAATGGCAACATAACACTGCAAGGGGTAGGTGTTACGGTGCTGATAGATGATAAGCAAACCTACCTGACAGGTAAAGACCTGGAAGACTACCTGAAAAGCCTGACAGGTGATAATGTAGCTGCGTTGGAGCTGATAACACAACCATCCAGCAAGTACGATGCAGAAGGTACAGGTGGCATCATTAATATCAAAACAAAGCGTATAAAAAAGAAAGGGCTCAATGGTAATGTGGCATTGGAAGCAGGGCAGGGTGTTTATCCCAACACACACAACAGCGGCAACCTCACCTATAGAAATAATAAGTTGACATTGTATACCAACCTCGGGCAGATGGCTGCTACAGGTTTTCTGGATAGAAAGGACAATCGCAAAGCCAGCAATCCGCAAACAGGAGAGATTATCAGTAATACAGACCAGTCTATCTTTATGAAAGAGACCTTTGGCGATTATAATGCACAGGTAGGTACAGACTATGCAGTCACAGAAAAGACAAGTGTTGGTGGTAGTGTAAAGGGTATTTATCACCCTAACATACAGCACGATGATGCAAAAGCAGTAGTGACAGATGCCACAGGAAATGTGATATACAACACAACTTCAAACGACCATACATTTGAGCGTAATCATTACCTGTGCAATGCCTACATAAAACACGAACCCGCAAAAGGACATAAGATAACAGCCGATGCAGATTATATCTACCGCGACCAGCGCGAGACACATAAGACCACAGGAAGAAATTATGATACACAAGGATTGCCTGTAAATGGCAATCTCGATTTAGATAATCATTCACAATCTGTCATCAATGTAGTGACTGCAAAAGCAGATTATACAGGAGAGATGGGCAAAGGGTTTAGTACAGAGGCGGGTGTAAAATCGAGCTATGCAGTAGTGGATAACGGTGCATATTTTCAAACACTGAATAATGGTAATTGGATAAATGATACTACACGTACCAATCACTTCATTTATAAAGAGAATATCAATGCAGCCTATGTAAATGTTTCTAAAGCTTTTGGCGATAAATGGAATACACAAGCAGGTGTACGTGTAGAAAATATGAATAACGATGGCAAGGAGACACAGCAGGGAGGCGCGTTTCAGCGTAGCAATACTGCTGTATTCCCGACAGCATTTGTAAGCTACAAGATAGATGATGACAACAGTGTAGAGGTAAGCTGTGGCAGGCGTATCAATCGTCCTGCATATACAATGATGACACCATTTATTACATACTTTTCCCAATACTATTATCAAAAAGGTAATCCAGATTTGTCGCCTGCATACAGAAACTACTTGGAGTTGAATTACAATAACCGCAACGAATTGTTTGTATCGGCAGGTTTGCGAAAAGTAACAGGGTATATCACCCCGATACTGGGCTACGATGCCAATAACAAGGCTGTGTTTGCCACATGGGGCAACTATGCCGATGATTATGTACTACATGGCTCTTGCAGTTACAATAAGCAATGCACTAAGTGGTTGCTGCTTACAACGTCCGGAGATGTGTATTATAATAAATTCCTCAGCTATCGCGGACATACATTGTTAGGTACATCCTTAGGTGCTTCAGGTTATTTGCAAGGCACATTCACTCTCAACAAAGGGTGGACAATAGATACAACCTTCTATGCAAGTACAGGCGACTTGCAGAACGTAATAGACCGCTACGGCCCAAGCTACTGGTTGGGCTTTAACGTGGCAAAGAAAGTAATGAAGGAAGCTGCAACAATCAGGTTATCTATAGAAGATCCGTTCCGTATGAATAAGCTTAGTACTACATCCAACTGGAATGGTATAGAAACGGCATCATCACTTCGGTTTGGTTCACAGTCGGTAGCGCTTGGCTTTAGTTACAATTTTGGTAAGAAGCTGGATGGCGCTCAGCACAGCAGTAAAGCAGAAGAGGCTGCCAGAATGTAATTTCGTACCTTCGGGACTCAATTCACGCTTTTGTCAAATACTGCATACGAAATAAATCTGCAAACCATTGCAGCAATAGCTTCTGAAAAAGAAGAAGAAAACGACCATTTCTTGCGCTCGCTTCGCCATCATGATGGTGCCGTACTCGATGAAATGTCGAACCGCGTTTTTCAGGACGTAAATGCAGCAGTAGATTGTACAGCTTGCGGTAATTGCTGCAAGACGCTTATCGTAAACATTACCCCGCCCGAAATTGAAAGGCTGGCGGTGTTTATGAATATGACGGAAGAAGCCCTGCGAGAAAAGTATATTGAAGAAAGCATGGCAGGCAATTGTTTTATCAACAGTGTTCCTTGTCATTTTCTATCCGGTACCAGTTGCAGCATCTATACAGAAAGGTTTACAGAGTGCCGCGATTTCCCGCACCTGCACAAGCCTGGGTTCAGAGAACGCTTTTTAGGCACATTATTACATTATCCAAGTTGTCCCATCATCTTCAATACGGTTGAGGTAATGAAAAGGGAACTAAAGTTTATAGAATAAGAAAAGCAGCCGTTGGGCTGCTTTTTATGTAATGAGTAATTTAGTAAGGTTTATGCCATCCTCATGGCAGGGCCACGATTGATGAAGTATTGTTTTTCGCCTTCTTGCAGTAGTACGCGTATGCTGCGCAGTCCGTTATCATCATAGTCAAGCAATGCCTGCAACGGCTCATCATCGCCGGGTTTGTAAATATATTCCAGCCCGTCTATCAGTACTGTTTTGTTGGTAATGATAATGCTGCCGTTTGTAGATTCGTGTACGACGTTTTCAGACCCGTCGCTCAGGAAGGTGAGCATCTGTGTACGGTCGTACGCATAGGTCTTGCCGCCACGGCTCAACATCCTGTAAAGGATAATTGAAAGAACACCCGCAATGACTAATAATATAGCGCGTAGCATCAGCAGTTACTAATTGAGTTCTAATATAGTAATCTTAGTTTGAAAAAAACTAATAATCTATACACATGTTGATAACTAATGGGATATAAACTATTGGCACCCGAAGAACATCCTCTACATGTTTCCTGCCATATACCCCCATAGCCCTGTATGCAAAGTAAAGACATAATCGGGTTTTTATGAAGAATTTTCTGCTTTTTAATCTTGCAGTGCCTCCTGCTTACGGGTATATTTTTCTTTCAGGTAGTAGAGAGCGATGCCCGTAATGATGATGATAAATGCAAACAGTTTGTATTTATTCTCGCCCATCAGGAAGATGAATAGCCAGATGATGATAGATATTATGGCAGGTATCGGGAATAGTGGCATCCTGTAGGGCATATTGCCCCATTTCTTTTTGTAGTGCCAAAGCAGTAGCCCCACCGCTTGCGATACAAACTGTATCAGTATGCGCATGGTGATGATGGCTGTTATGACATCTGCCAGTTTAAAGAGCAAGCTGAAAATAAAAGCCATGCCACATAGTGCCAGTAGTGATATGTGTGGGAAATGATGCTTAGGATGCAACTTGCCAAATACCGGGAAGAAATCGCCATTCAGCGCCGCAGAATATGGTACTCGGGAATAGCCGAGTATCACCGAAAAGAGCGAAGCCAGCGCAATACACAATATCAGCACCGTTGCTATCTGCGCTACCTGATGGTTGTAGATGTGCTCAAAGTAAATGCTTACCATGTATTTGGATGCTGCCAGTTCCTGCCAGGGCAATACACCAAGCACTACCGTTTGCATACACAGGTACAATATGGCAATGCCAGTAATGGAAATGAAAATAGCACGAGGTATATTCTTCGATGGGTTCTTAATTTCCCCACCCAAGTGGCAAACATTATAATAACCGAGGTAAGAATAAACAGCTTTTTGCGATGCCTGCCCGAATGCAGCAAAGAATGCTACCATCGTCATATTGGGCATCTTCCAGTCGAAAGCCTGTGCAGCGTTGAAATGGCCTAAGCCCGATATGATGAGCCAAAGCATAGTGCCACCTGTTATCACCCAAAGGAAGACAGATATTTTGCCAATGCCTTTAATGCCTCTGTACAGCAAGATGGTAATCAGTATTACCAACCCACCGCTGATGGCTTTCTTCAACAATACCTCGCTTTCTGCGGGCAGTGGCACCAAGAAGGTGAAATAATCTGCAAAACCAATAGCTCCGCTGGCCACTACCAATGGTGCCTGTATGGTTGTCTGCCACACAAAGAGAAAAGCCATAAGCTTGCCCCATTTGCTGCCAAACAGCTTTTGCAGAAACACATAACTGCCACCTGCCGCCGGCCATTTAGCGCCCATCTCTGCCCACACCATACCATCCATGTACGATAGCAATGCGCCTAGTATCCATGCCAGCAGGCATATAGGTCCTTGCATCATACCTACTATCAGGGGTATGGTTACAAACGGTCCTATTCCCACCATATCAATCATATTGATGGCAGTAGCTTGCAATAGGGATAGCTCCCTTTCCAGTTTTGGTTCGGCTTGTTGTGCGTTGGTTTGCAATTGGCAGAAATTACCTGCAAAACTAATCAGGCATTTCAGCTTTTATATGATTATAAACTATAAGCCTATATAAACTTATTGTCTTTGGCAGTCTTGATGGCATCTGCCTTGCTGTGCACGTTCAGTTTGTGATATATGTTTTTGATGTGCGATTTCACTGTTTCCAAATCAATAAACAGCTCCTGCGCTATACGCTTGCGGCTTTTGCCGGTAGCAATCTGCTCCAGTATTTCTGTTTCTCTGCGGGTAAGGGGAGATGCCTCATTGCGCTGAAAAGAACTGATGACCATACGCGCTATATGCGCACTCATTGGCCCGCCGCCTTCCATTACTTCCTGTATGGCACTGATGATTTTTTCCGGTGGGGTGTTCTTTGTCAGGTAGCCCGATGCACCGTTGCCAAGTGCGCGGAAGATGAGTATGTCCTGTTCATATACAGTGAGTATCAGTATATACGCTTCAGGTATCAGCTTCTTTATTTTAGGCAGTGCATCTATGCCCGATATGCCCGGCAGTTCAACATCAAGCAGCAATACATCAGGGTCGTCTGAGGCTATCTTTTTGGCAGCATCTTCAAAAGACGGATAGCTGCCTACCACTTTGTAGCCGGGGGTATTACCTATCAGGTATACATAACCCTCGCGGATGGTTTCGTCATCTTCAATTATGCAAACACGTATATCAAGGTCTCGGCTCATGTGGCTGATGTTTGTATAAAATTGCAAAGTTTGCGGGTGATACTACTCCCCCAAATCAGGTTATTTTTAAATATTAACAAGTCTATGACATTTGCTTGGGTAGCCTGAAGCTGAGGCTGATGACGGTGCCCCTACCTTCGTGTGCATCAATATACAGCCTGCCATCCATGCGTTTGGTACGTGTGTTCATATTGTCAATGCCATGCCCGCGCTTAACGGTTTCTATATCAAAGCCCTTGCCATTGTCTCTTAGTTCCAGATGCAGGATGTCTTTGTCTTTCAGTTCAGCGGTCAATACTACTTTGGTCGCATTGGCATATTTCAGGCAATTGTTCAGTGCTTCTTTAAAAATCATTATCAGATTGCGCCCCGTATCAAGTGGCAGCCTGTAGTCTTTCCACTTTTCGTCTGTCCCAATGAATTCAAAATCTATCTCCGTATCCTGATACAGCTCCCCGCCAAAATCGCGGATGCGGTGCAGTATTTCATACAGGCTATCGTTGGTTGGTTTCAGTGACCAGAGGATGTCGCGAGTACCGCTGTATAGTTGCCCTGTATTATCCTGTATCTGGTCTATGATGCGTTGCGTGTCCGTTGTCAATGGTCCAATCTTGTTCTTCAATACATTGGTCAGCACATTGATGCGTGTCAGTTTATTGCCCACTTCATCATGAAAATCTTCTGCGGTACGTTGGCGCACTTTGTTCTGCTCTTCGCGGCGAAGACGTTCCAGTAGTGCCTGCCTGTTTTGCTTACGTTTGTTGACGATGTACTGTATTGTTACACCAAGCAGTATACAGCCCGCTAGTATCACCAAACGGAACCAACTTGTTTTATGAAATGGTGTAATGATTTCGAAAGGATAGTTCAGCTTTTTAATGGCACTGCTATCGCCTGTAGCACATTCTACCTGTAGCGTGTATTTGCCCGGTGGTACTGCAGAATAGGTAACCGTATTCACGGCAGACCAGTCGCTCCAGTGCGCTTCCAGCCCCGCTATGCGGTAGCGATATTTCAATTGCTCGGTACCGCTGAGCGTCAGTGCCTGAAAGGTGAATGTGATATTGTTTTTGCGGTATGGCAGGTGCAAGCCTACCGGTACTTTGTACCATACATCGGTACTGTCATAGTAGCTGCTGTCGCTTATGTTTTCGCCAAATACTTTTACAGATTGCAATACAATACTCGTCGCTTCGGGCGTTACTATTTTCGATTTTGGATTGTAGCGCACAGCACCGTTGGTAGTACCAAACCATATACTGCCGTCTGCTGCTTTGAATACAGCATTGTGGTTGCTTTCCATACCCGTAATGCCCTGCTCCTTGCCGTAGAACTGTACATTACGCTTGCCATTCACCATGCTTATTTTATGAATACCGAAACCGGTACCTAACCACACATTGCCTGCATCGTCTGTAGTGATGTTGTAAATGAAGTCTGACTTTAGCCCGTTGTTTTTATTGATGACTTCTGTTTTGCCTGTTTGCAGATTGTAGCATATAACACCATTATCGCTGCTGCCTATCCACAGTTCTCTGCCACGTACTGTAACGCACTGCGGGGTAGAACTATCCGCAGCACCGCCTGTTTTCATTTTTACAGGTTCTTCATTGTGGTATAGTTGCAGCCCGTCTGTTGTAGCAAGTATAATGCTGTCGCTACCTGCACCTGTTATATTTTGCACGACAGTGTTCAGTATCACTTTATGAAAAGTATCGTCTTTGTAATAAGTAGCTCCGTTACCTGTGCCTATCCACATGCGTTCTTCTGCATCTTTGTAAATGCATGTTATCAGGTTCGATGATATAGTAGGCGTTGTGTATTGTCTAAAGCTGCTGCCATTGTATTTCCACAAACCACGGTTGCGTGTGCCCAACCATATTTCATTTGCATGGTTGATGTATATAGCAGTGATGGCTGTCATAGGTTGTAGTGGTATAGGTATTCGGTTTACAACACCGTTCTCATACACAAACAGCCCTGCATCAAAAGTGCCTATGTATACTTTAGTGCCCAGAGATGCTACACTCATTACCTGCGCACTCGGCAAGCCTGATGTTTCATCGAGCACAGAAAACTGCGCGCCCGAGAAGCGGTACACACCACGCCCGTCTGATGCCATCCATACGTTGCCTTCTTTATCAGTAAGCAGTTTGTTGATGGTATTGTCTGTAAGGCCGTTTTTTTTGTTGCAATACACAAGGCTGCTGTCGCTCAGCCTGAATGTACCGCTCGATGTGCCGAGCCATATATTCTTTGCCTTGTCTTCTGTAATGCTGAATATTGCAGGCAGCGAATACAAAGACATGTTGTTTAGCTTGGCTACTGCTATTTTGCCATTTGCAATATTGTACAGCCCTCCGTTTGTTGCAGCCCACAATCTGTTGCGGCTGTCTTTGTACATAGAGAATACTTGTGGTATGCCGTTTAGTTGTGGTTCATTAAAACGCAGGCTATCCCAACGCCCATCATGATAATTGTATATAGTGCCGTTTGATGCAGCTACCCAAAGGTTCTTTCCATCGGGTAGGGTAGCTGTTACTAGCGCATCTTTGTTTGGTAATGCAAGGCTTTTGCTTTTGCCGTCTTTTATTTCGTATAGCTTATTGCCTGCTATGCACCATGCAGTGCCGTCATTGGCCAGTTCAATATTTGATACTGCATTCGCATTCGGGTTTTCGGGCGATTGAAAAACAAAATGCCTGAATGTTTTGCCATCGTATTTAGATACGCCCTTGCGTGTGCCTATCCATATATTGCCTTGCTTGTCTGTTGCCAATGCGTTTACGGTATTGTCCGTCATGCCGTCGCGCACCGTATAGTTTACAAAGCTGCTGCCATCGTAGCGCGACAAACCGCCAAGTGTGCCTATCCACAAATGGCCATACTTATCCTGCGCCATAGATGTAGCCTGCGATTGTATCAGCCCGTTTTCTACATTCAGGTTGTAGAAGGGGTAGCGTTGTGCAAATGCATGGCTGCATACACAGAACACAGATAATACAATAGCAATTTTCAAGAGTCGATTCACGATAGTGAAGTTACATTATTGCCTGCATTTGCTGTGTCGAAAAGCCGATTAGGCTTGTTTTTCAAATAAATCCCCCATATAGGGTGGTGGGGTAAAATGCCATTTCCCCCGCATTGGGTGAAGGTGCAGAAAAACGATACAGATACTTTTGAAATCGAAATACACACCCACGATTATGAGAGCCATTCCTTTTATTGTTTGCATGTTGTTGTCTTCGCTTACCATATATGCCAAACCCGGCAACATCAATGGCAAAGTGAATGATAAGGATGGCAAACCTATAGATGCCGCGAATGTTGTGCTGCTGAAGACAGATAACAAAACGTTGGTAAAAGCAGATTTATCTACAGAGAATGGGACGTTTGTATTTGATAACATGCCCGATGGTGAATATATACTGAAGATAACTGTGCCTGGCTACGAGGTGTATAGCTCTGAAGTGATAACAGTGCAAGGTGGCAACATTTCACTGCCCGATGTAAAACTTACTGCCAAAGCAGGTTCGCTGAAAGAAGTAACGGTGCGTACCCAGAAACCACTGATAGAAATAAAAGCAGACAAGTTGGTGGTGAATGTAGAGAACAGCATCATCAATGCAGGTTCTTCGGTGTTAGATGTTATTGGGCGCTCTCCCGGTGTGCGTGTAGATCAGAACGATAACATCAGCCTAAAAGGTAAATCGGGAGTGGAAGTAATGATAGATGGTAAACGCACTGTGCTGAGTGGTAGCGATTTGTCGAACATGCTCAAAGCAATGCCATCTGCAACTGTCGACCAGATTGAAATTATCAGTAATCCTTCTTCCCGGTACGATGCTGCGGGTACTGCGGGTATCATCAATATCAAAACCAAACGCGACAAACGATTGGGCTTTAACGGCACTGCCAATGCTTCGTATGCGCAGGGTGTATATCCCAAAATGAATGGTGGCATCAGCCTGAACTACAGAGATAAGAAATGGTTGTTGACGGGTAGTTATAACTATGCCTACAAGCGTGGATTCAACCATCTGTTTTTGTATCGTTCGTTTTACGACAACAACGTATTTAAGAATGCATACGATCAGGATAATAACACCGTGTTCGATATATACAGCCATGTAGCATCATTAGGTGCAGACTACACCATCAGCAAGAAAACAACGGTGGGTGTGATGCTGAATACAAGCCCATTGAATTTTGAGATAAATCGCCGCAGCTATTCACGAGTGTTGGATAGTAATAAAGGATTGCAATCTTATTTTATTACAGACAACATAGCGCACAATTCCAACTACAACTATTCAGTAAATGCCAATCTGCGACATACGTTTGATAGTACAGGTAAGCAACTGTCTGTAGATGCAGACTATAGCAATTATCATGCAAGGCGCCCGCAGGATTTTGTGACAAGGTATATCGACAGGACAGGTTCTGATTATCTGCCACGCTATTTGTTGGCTGGCGATTTGGATGCATGGACAACGATACGCTCTGTAAAGGCAGACTATGTACACCCAGTTTCACAAACATTGCGCCTTGAAGCAGGTGTTAAATCGAGCTATGTAACACAGGATATCAATGCAGGTTTCTTTGATTACAGTACTGGCACGTATATATATGATTCTACAAAGAGCAATCATTTTATTTATAAAGAGAACATCAACGCAGCTTATGTAAATGCCAATAAAGACTGGACTGCATGGAGTGTGCAACTGGGGCTGCGTGTAGAGCAGACTGTTGCTAAGGGCGACCAGAAAGTATATAATCAAACCTTCGACAGAAACTATGCGCAGCTATTCCCAAGCTTCGCAGTGCAGCGACACGTTAATGCCAATAACGATTTTGGGCTCACGCTCAGCCGCCGTATCAACAGGCCCAACTATGAGCAGTTGAATCCATTCAAAAACTACCTCGACCCAAGCACATATTCTTCGGGTTATCCATACCTGATGCCTGAGTTGACATATAACATAGAAGCATCGCACACATTCAAGCAACGCTTTATTACGTCATTTATGTTCAGCTATCTGAAAGGCCCGATAACAGAAGTGATACAGCCAAGTGATGATACTACACAAAAACGGGTAACGGTGCAAACAAATAAAAACCTAACCAGTCAGTTGTTTTACGATTTGAGTGGTGCATACCAATTGCAGTATTTCAAATGGTGGTCGGGTAGCATCAACTTCAATTGTTACTATTCAATATTCAGGGGTAACATCGCTAACTCAAACCTGAACACAGGCAGGCTGACGGCAGATATTAATGTGGCTAATAGTTTCTTGCTACCTAAGAACTGGTCTGCTGAGCTCAGCTTCTTTTACCAGACAAGCCAGCTACATGGCTACATGGTTATAGATCCGATATGGTCTTTGAATGCAGGTGTACAAAAACATCTGTTCGATAAAAAACTCACAGTCAAATTGAACTGTTCAGATATTTTCTGGCGTAGCTATCCGCATGCCACTTCTGTGTACAAAGATTATGTAGAGCGTTTTACAGCACAGCGAGAAACAAGGCAGCTAAGCCTGTCTGTTGTTTATCGTTTTGGTAAGCGTACGGTAGCGCCGGTACAAAGGCGCCGTGGTGGTGCGGAAGATGAGAAACGCCGCGCAGGTTCTGGTAATGCTTAATTGATCATAGCCCTGTCATCATGAGCCTAAGCTCATACAGTTGAAGTAAGCCCCTCGGTTCATATCCTGCAAACAATTGTCCGAGGGGCTCTTCTACTTATTTATTGAAATGGTTTTCCTGCAGCCCCATCCAGTCTATTGCATTTTTATACAGCAATTGTTCTGTTTGCGAAGCCGTAAAGCTTTCCATGCTTTCTATAAGTTTACCCGGGTGGTGTTCGCCCAGGGGGAAGGGGTAATCGCTACCCATACATACTTTGTCACTGCCCATTACATCTACCACATATTGCAGTGCTTTAGGGTCGTGTACCAATGCATCTATCCAGAATTTACCCAGATAGTCGCGAGGATTCACGTTGTTATCTATCGCGCACAAATCGGGGCGCACATTAAAGCCATGCTCTATCCTGCCAATGGTGAACGGGAATGAACCACCACCATGTGCAAATGCTACACGCAGTTTAGGGAAGCGTTCAAACACGCCACCGAATATCATAGAGGCAATAGCACGTGCAGTTTCAGCAGGCATACCTACCAGCCATGGCAGCCAGTATTTCTGCATATCGTTTTCGCCCATCATTTCCCACGGGTGCACAAATATGCAGCAGCCCAGTTCTTCAGCAGCTTTCCAGAATGGGTCAAAGAACGGATCACTCAAGTTTTTGCCATTGATGTTAGAACCTATCTCTATGCCGGGCATTTTCAGTTCCGTCACGCAGCGCTCCATTTCTTTGATGGCAAAGTACATATCCTGCATAGGCACTGTACCCAACCCAGCAAAGCGTGTAGGATTGTCTGCTACGCATTGTGCAATATGGTCGTTAAAGAAGCGCGATGTTTCGATGCCATGTTCAGGCTTTGCCCAGTAATTGAAGAGTACGGGAATGGTAGACAATACCTGTACGGTAACATCTGTCATGTCCATCTCTTTCATCCTTGCTTTCGGGTCCCAACAGTTTTCCTCTATCTCACGAAAAACCTTGTCGCCCTTTATCATCTTCGCACAGCACGGCTTGTGATGCTCCAGCCTGATGAAGTCTCCATACCCGAATTTCTGAAACCAGTTCGGTATGTTCTCCGGCATGATGTGCGTATGTATATCTATCTTTCTCAAAGTCCTTAGTTATGTTGCTATAAAATTACACCATTTCATAAATGATAGCAGAGCCTTGACCTACACCTATACACATAGTAGCAAGGCCGTATTTGCCGCCACGGCGTTTCAGTTCGTGCAGCAGTGTAGTAGAGATGCGTGCACCGCTACAGCCCAATGGGTGACCAATGGCAATAGCACCGCCATTCACGTTCACTTTCTCTGCATCCAGCCCCAGCTCTTGCATACAAGGGATGCCTTGTGCAGCAAATGCCTCGTTCAATTCTACAAGGTCAAGGTCTTTAGATTCCAGCCCTGCGCGTTGCAGTGCTTTGCGTGTAGCGGGCACAGGGCCTATACCCATGTAGGCAGGGTCTACACCCGCTATGGCCATGCTCTTGATTTTTGCTATCGGCTTTAGTCCATATTTTGCAACAGCTTCAGCACTTGCCAGTAGTAATGCAGAAGCACCATCGTTAATGCCGCTAGAGTTGCCTGCTGTTACCGTACCATCTTTTTTGAAGGCAGGTTTCAGCGTTGCCATTTTCTCCAGTGTAGTTTCGCGTGGGTGCTCATCTGTATCAAACACAACAGTCTTGCCTTTGCCCAAGTCTATCGTCAGTGGTACTATCTCGTCTTTGAATTTGCCCGCAGCCTGTGCAGCAAAATATCGTTGCTGACTACGCAGTCCGAATTCGTCTTGCGCCTCGCGGCTCACGTTATATTTAGCAGCTACGTTCTCTGCAGTTTCGCCCATGGTATATGGGTAGTTGCTTTCTTTATTAAACTTCTTGTTGATAAAGCGCCAGCCCATTGTTGTGTCAAACGTTTCTACATTACGGCTGTAGGCACTTTCTGCTTTGCCCGTTACAAACGGTGCTCGCGTCATGCTTTCTACACCACCTGCTATGTATATGTCACCATCGCCACACATAATAGCGCGAGATGCATCCATGATAGCCTGCAAACCTGATGCGCAAAGACGGTTTACAGTGCAACCACCAATCGTTTGCGGTAGCCCTGCCAGCAATACGGCCATACGCGCTACGTTGCGGTTGTCTTCACCCGCCTGATTGGCAGCACCTGCAATTACATCTTCTATTGCATTTACATCTACAGAAGGATTGCGCTCTACAATCGATTTAAGAACATGCGCCAGTAAATCATCTGGTCTTACTGTAGATAATGTGCCACCGTATTTACCTATCGGGGTTCTTACTGCATCTATGATATATACTTCTTTCATATGATTTTAAATTAGGCTGATTAGCATATTAGCTAATTAGCTGATTGTTTTATTGTTTTTTGATGTTGCAATTATTTTGTTTAGAACTCTGCATATTGATTGTACTTGTTCAAGTAGTTTTCCGGCGTCAGGTAATGAGGTAGAAGCATTACAAACTTCAAAATAAAATTCTAATTCATCTGCTTCTTTTGCTGCAATTTTCATTTTATGAACAAAGTCTGCTTTGCTTTCAGCATTCTGTGCTTCTTTTATGTTTGCGCCAACTGATAATGAAGCTCTCATTATCTGGTTTGCTAAAGACCATTTTTTAAGGTCTTCGAGTTTTGAACAAAATGCAATACTGTCAACAGCTAAACTAAATGATAGCTGAATAATCAGATTGTCTTTTTTGTAGTCACTTTGCATAATAAAGTAATCAGCTAATTAGCATATCAGCTAATCAGCTTAATGCCTGCTGTAAGTCGTTAATAATGTCTTCCACTGTTTCTATGCCTACGCTCATGCGTATCAAACCATCAGTAATGCCGAATTTGATTCTGTCTTCGGGTTTTACTCCTACGTGTGTAGTAGATGCGGGATGCGATATCAGCGTATCGCATGTGCCGAGTGATACAGCACTGATGCAAAGTTTTAGTTTGTTGATGAATTGTGTGCCTGCATCAAAACCACCTTTCAGTTCAAAGCTCAGCATAGCACCTGCATGCTTCATTTGCCTCATAGCAATGGCATGGTCGGGGTGAGAAGCAAGGCCCAGATAATTAACCCTTGCTACCGCAGGGTGTTGCTCCAGAAACTGCGCTACTTTCTCTGCATTGCTGCAATGCCTTTCCATGCGCAGTGCAAATGTGCGCAGTCCGTTGTTCAGTAAAAATGCTTCAAACGAATTGCTGTTGGCACCCAGCAGCCTGTGCGTTTTGGTAACAACAGTTTTCATCTTATTTACATCGCGCCCCACCAAAACACCACCCACAGCTGTGCCGTGCCCGTTCAGGAATTTGGTAGTAGAGTGCATGATGAAATCTACACCGTATTTAAATGGCTGTTGCAGGTAGGGCGTAGCAAAAGTATTGTCTGCACATACTATCAGGTTGTTGGCCTTGCCGATAGCTGTCAGGGCTTCCATATCTACACATTGCAGGGTAGGGTTGGCAGGTGTTTCTATATACATCAGCTTGATGCTGCTGTCTGCTTTAATAGCTGCCGCTACTGCTGCGGTATCGTGAAAGTCGATGATTGTTACGTTTATATGCAGGTTGGGCAATATCTTATCTATCATCTCCTGCGTGCCACCATACAATGATTGATGGGTGATGATGGTATCGCCTGCTTTTACATTTGCCAGCAGCATGGTAGTAATGGCTGCCATGCCCGATGCATGCAGTATAGCTCTTGCCTGCATAGGGTTGCCATGCTCATCTTGCAGTCCGTAGGTTTCCAGCAGGGCTATTTTATCTTCTACTTCTGTAGTAGTAGGGCTACCGAAGCGGCCGTATATATACCCCTGTTCTTCGCCTTTGAAGATGGCAATGCCTTGTTCTGCGCTATCGAAAGTATAAGTGCTGGTTGCATAAATGGGCGTAAGATGAGCCCTGTTGTTTTCCGCTTTGTGTCCGCCATGTATGCACAGGGTATCAAAGCCTTTTGAATTATTTGCGTCGCTCATTGAGAGGATCATTAATTTTGCCCTGCAAAGGTACATTTATAGTATGAAACAGACCTTATTACAATTTGCACAATATAATCTGTGGGCAAACAAGCTGATGCTCGATGCCATTCTGCAATTGACGCCCGAACAGCTGGATATGACCATTACCAGCAGTTTCGATAGCATACGCAAAACCATAATGCACACCTATGCAGCTGAGTATGTATGGCTGCAGCGCCTGCAATTGGCAGAGCATCCTGTTTGGGTGGGCAACGATACGGATAAGAGCATTGAGGAAGTGTGCAAGCATTGGCTGCAGGTTAGCGAGGCGCTATTGGCATTTGTAGAAAAACAGTTTGATGACCGCGCGCTGGAACACGTGGTGCAATATCAGAATCTGCAACAGGTGCAATTCAAAACACCTGTATTCGAGGTGCTGACGCATTTGTTCAATCACGCCACTTACCACAGAGGGCAGTTGGTTACTATGCTGCGTAAAGCGGGTGTTACCAAAGTGCCCGGTACCGACTATATAATCTGGTGCAGAACAAAATAGTGCTAATAATACCGTTCCTTCATCAGTGGTATGTTTATCTGGTAGGTAATCAGTAGTTGTAATAGTTTGCCCTGTAAGGCATAGGTGCCATTCTTGTTGATGCCTTCGATGCCATACTTTACAGGTTCAGGAAAAATGTCTGTAGGTGTGTACAAGCCTCTTACATTGATGGCAGATTTTCCTATCATTCTGAAACTGTATTCAAACCCTGCACCGCATACAGCTACAAAATGCATGCTGTTATAGTCTGTTTGTATGCCTACATAACCAACAGGTACCTTCTCTTCCATACTGCTGAAGTCGTAAAAGCCCACGCCCAATTGTATATAGGGCATAAAGCTCTGGTCTTCGTCTATCTCTATATACAAACCGCTGCCAATGGTCATCAGCGAGCGTACCTGTTCATAATAAAACTGCTGTGTGTTGGGCGATTTTACAGGCATATTAAACCGCGACAAGCCTAATGTAAAGTCAACCATCAGATTGAACTTCTGTGCTGTATAGTAGCGCAGCCCTGCAATGAATTGCGGTGAGAGTAACACCCGCCTGTTCAGCTTATCGGGCATTACATCTTTATTGCGTATAAATGCGTCATACCCTATACCACCACCCAGATAGGTACTTAGCGACTGGGCACGCGGTTTGGTATTCATTAAAAGACAAGTAAGCAAAAGAGCACACAATTTCCGCATACAGGATAAACGTACACAGTCTTGTAATATTTTACAACGCCTGTTTATTTATAAACTGAAATGACTAATATTGTAGCAGTGGCAACACAACACAACATACTGGCTAACGCATATTATTACTATTCCACACGATATTGTTCGGAATAGCGGTTTCATGTACATGATATTTTAAGCACCCGGTTCCGAGCAGGAACCGGGTTTTTTTATTTTCAACACAATCAATTTTTATGAACAACAACAACTTGCAGCAGCGCTATGAGCTGTACACAACAGACGACTTTAAAGTATGGCAAACACTCTACGACCGCCAGATGAACTATCTGCAAATGCATGCTGCAAAAAACTATCTGGATGCCATAGAAGCCATCGCGTTCAATCGCCATGTTATTCCACACTTCGGAGATACTACGGTGCGCTTGCAGCAGGCTACGGGGTGGCAGCTGAAAGTAGTGCCGAACCTTGTTCCGCAAGATGAATTCTTCACTGCCTTATCGCAACGCATATTTCCTGCTACGGCATGGCTGCGCAGCTATGAGCAGATAGACTATATAGAAGAGCCGGATATGTTTCACGATGTGTTTGGCCACGTGCCGCTGTTGATGAATGCAGACTATGCAGCTTTTATGGAAGGTATTGGTAAGCTGGCTATGCAATGGATGCACAATCCGCAAGCCATCAGCCTGCTGGGGCGCATGTATTGGTTTACCATAGAGTTTGGCTTGATGCAGGAGCAGGATGAGCTGAAGCTATACGGTGCAGGTATTATGTCGTCGCTGGCAGAGGCAAATAATGCATTAGGTACTGCTTCTGCAAAGCACGTTTTTGATTTGCGACAAATGCTGCACACAAACTACCGTACAGACATCTTGCAGGATACGTATTTCACCATTACATCCTTCAGTCAATTGTACCAATCGCTGCCTGCTATGGATGCGGCACTGAAGGCTATTGTGAAAGATGAGGTGTTGATAACCTGATGGAACTTGTATAAATAATAAAAGGCTGGTATTACACCAGCCTTTTATCTTATGCTATCAATAGCGCTTATTTCACTTCTTCGTACTCAGCATCTGCTACACCACCATCTGCATCGCCTGCAGGTTGTTGTTGTGCACTACCATCTGCACCAGCTTCTTGCTGTGCGCTGTAGATGTGCTGGCTTGCAGCTTGCCATGCAGTGTTCAGTTCTTCTGCAGCTTTATCTATACCGTCCATGTCTTCTGCTTTGTGTGCTTCTTTCAGCTTGTTCATTGCAGTTTCAATGGCTGTTTTTTCAGCTTCCGGTATTTTATCGCCGTAGTCTTTCAGTTGCTTTTCTGTGTTGAACACCAGGCCATCAGCCATGTTCAGTTTTTCAACACGCTCACGTACTTGCTTATCAGCTTCTTCGTTTGCTTTAGCTTCATTCTTCATCTTTTCAATCTCTTCTTTGCTAAGGCCGCTACCAGCTTCTATACGGATGTTTTGTTGTTTGCCCGTGCCTTTATCTTTCGCCGTTACGTGCAGGATACCGTTCGCATCGATGTCGAAGATAACTTCTACCTGAGGTACACCACGCGGTGCCGGCGGAATGCCATCCAGAATGAAGCGGCCCAGCGATTTGTTCTGGTTTGCCATAGGGCGCTCACCTTGCAGTACGTTGATTTCTACACTTGGCTGGTTATCGCTTGCTGTAGAGAACACTTCGCTTTTTTTGGTAGGGATAGTAGTGTTTGATTCTATCAGTTTCGTCATTACACCACCCATAGTTTCGATACCCAGTGAAAGCGGTGTAACGTCCAGCAGCAATACGTCTTTTACATCACCAGTCAATACACCACCTTGTATAGCCGCACCGATAGCTACCACCTCATCCGGGTTTACGCTACGGTTTGGTTTTTTGCCAAAGAATTTCTCAACTACTTCCTGCACTTTTGGTATACGTGTGCTACCACCTACCAGTATCACTTCGTCAATATCGCTCGGGTTCATACCTGCATCTTTCAATGCTTTGCGGCATGGTTCCAGTGTGCGCTCTATCAGGCTGTCTGCCAGTTGTTCAAACTTAGCACGGCTCAGTTTACGAACAAGGTGTTTAGGAACACCGTCTACAGCTGTAATGTATGGCAGGTTGATTTCTGTTTCCTGAGAAGAAGAAAGCTCGATTTTCGCTTTTTCAGCACTTTCCTTCAAACGCTGCCAAGCCATAGGGTCTTTGCGCAGGTCGATAGCTTCATCTTTCTTAAACTCATCTGCCAGCCAGTCCATGATAACTTTATCAAAGTCGTCACCACCAAGGTGTGTATCACCGTTTGTAGATTTTACTTCAAATACACCGTCGCCCAGTTCCAGTACCGATACGTCGAACGTACCACCACCAAGGTCGAATACAGCTATTTTGCTATCCTGATTTTTCTTGTCAAGGCCATAAGCCAGTGCTGCAGCTGTAGGTTCGTTAATGATACGACGAACATTCAGACCTGCAATCTCGCCTGCTTCTTTTGTAGCTTGGCGTTGCGCATCGTTAAAGTATGCAGGTACGGTAATAACCGCTTCTTTTACTTCTTGTCCCAGAAAATCTTCAGCTGTCTTTTTCATCTTTTGCAGAATCATAGCGCTGATTTCCTGTGGCGTGTACATACGACCTTCAATCTCAACACGTGGTGTGTTGTTGTCACCTTTCACAATCTTGTAAGAGTTGTGCGTCATTTCGCCCGTTACTTCGTCATAACGACGGCCCATGTAACGTTTGATGGACATGATAGTGTTCATTGGGTTGGTGATAGCCTGGCGTTTGGCAGGGTCGCCCACTTTGCGTTCACCGTTTTTCAAAAAGGCTACTACCGATGGGGTGGTGCGGCGACCTTCGTCGTTTGCAATCACCACTGGTTCGTTGCCTTCCATTACAGAAACGCAAGAGTTGGTAGTACCTAAGTCAATGCCGATAATCTTACTCATAGTCTTTTTCTATTATATCGTTTTGTTATTTACAGTAGTTAAAGACAATTAGTCAATTGATATGCCAGTTGCTCCAATTCGGCAATATTGGCAGTTTGTATGACAGCATGCATGAAAAATGCCTTAATGAACTAACATTAAGGCATTTTCTATTAATTATATATGAAATAATGTCAATTATTCCTCGCTCACCCCTATGATATTCAATGATTTTGTAATCGGGTTTAGCTTAATGGAATCCATCGTAATATTATCGATAGGGACATTTTTGCGGATGTTAAGCGCACGTGACGTTACAATGCCATATGCATTATCACCCTTCATATTGCTGTAGAATGGCTTAATCTGCTCACCTACTATGCTACCACTTTGTATAGTAGACAGTTGATAGTAGTTGTACAGCTCATTGCCGCCACAATAAATGATGAAATCGCAACTATCCAGATAACGGACAACATTAGCGGGTGCAGGGCCCATTGCATCATACAAAAAGCCATAGAAAGCGCTGTTCAGTGTTTCCATCTTAAACTGCTGCGCACCGGACTTTGTATCCTTACCAAAAGTAAAATCGGCGCTTTTACGCGTTTTTTCTCCTGTAGTGTTGTTTTTTTCTACGTAGTTGAAGCGTATGATACCTTCTATCATCCTGCCGTTGCGTGGCGTTGTTCCTGATAAAGTGAAGGAAGATTTCAGAGTTGTTTTGGCAAAGCTAAGCGTAAAAGTGGCATCGTTGAATTTAGATACGTAAAAGCTATTAGCATTGTCGGTTTTGTCTGTGTTGACTACATAGAATATCTCGCTGGAGTCTGTACGGCCTGCATCTGCATTTGTAACTACCAGCCTGTATTTGCGATATGGATTCAGCACACTGTCTGCATTGCTGCTGGTTTTCAGCTTGTATGCGTAGTGCGGATCTGTGAAGAAGCCCTGGCTGCCTGCTGCATCTTTAGGATATCCCTCCAGCCTCATATCTACACGATACATAGGTATTACACGCCTAAGTGTGCTACCGCTGCCATCGTATTCTTTCATCACTACAGTCAGGTTTTTAAAGTAGCTGCTATCGGCTATCTGGCTCATATCTATAGCGCTCTTATCATTGTCCAGAAAGGCCTTTTCGATACGGATGTAGTGGGCGGTGTCGCTGGCATTGATCATACCATATGCCATCATAATCTCCTTATAAGGTGCAGCCACCTGAAAGTCGTCTTTGCAAGACTGCATACCCAATGATGCAGCCAGTAAAGCGGGAATAAGTAATTTTTTCATAATATGTAATATGTGCCGAAACACAGCCAACAAAGATAGGGGTTTAGCTGATAGTTTGGCTACAGGACATATATATGATATTTGTTTGACAAAGCCCCACCCTCCGGGATCGTTGCATCGGGTATTATGTATTTATTAATGTGTTGATAGTTTTTGATAGTTTCTGTTGTGTTTTTGGTTCCGTAACCCTACCTACCGGCAGCAGGCATTTTGGTGGTTGATTATCAACCATAGTATGGTTACAAATGGTTACGAAATTGCCTGCCTGCTGCAGGCAGGTTGCAGTTTGTTGCAATTTTTTCAGTTGCGCACAAATACATGTTTCGGGTTTAGAGGGTATTCAAAGAGCTATTTTTTACTATAACAAATATACGAAATAATAAGAATTGATGCTACAGAAAAAGGCAACCCTTGCGGATTGCCTTTTGTTTTTGGTGGTGTTGTTTATTGGTTGGAAAATATTACTGTTGTATACTCAGCTTTTGTTGATGTATCATTGTATTATTGCTGTATACATGAATGATGTACAACCCGGTAGCAACCTGCGGCAGTTTCATTTTTTTGCCAGCAGTACCTTTGGTATTACCGTTGTATAGCTCGCTGATTACCTGGCCATGTATATTAGTAAGTACTACTTTTACAGCAGCATCGTCTGCTATCTCTTTAGCAATATCTATACTTACTTCATCATTGGCAGGGTTTGGATATACTTTGGTAGCACTTACCACATTGCGTTTGGCAGCTACAGAGGTAGTGCCAGTTTTATAAGATGGCTCAGAGCCGCCCTCGTAAGCACATGGTACATTATGCAGCAGCTCAAGGGTATCTACTGCTACACTTATATCTCTTGTATTAAGCGTGAGGCTGCCGACAACACATGGTGATAGTGTTGTAACATTTTCCGCATTCATTGTAACATCGCTTTTGTTTTCCCTGCCACAAAAACCACCAAATACTCCATCCCAGTACCCATAGTCGTAATTTTCAGCGCCTACATGTATGTGTTTGATGCCAAGATAGCGGTCTGATGTGCCATATTTAGGGTGGGTAGATTTATATACGTGGTCCATCATTTTGGGGGCTACAAGCACAATATCATCCATGCCATCTTGAGGAGAGGATAGTTTTAAATAATTACGCGCAGTAAAATTGTGATACCACATAATATTGGCAAGGCCGCCGCCTAGGGTATAGAAGTTGTTGGCATTGGTACCTACTATGCCTGTACCTGTATTGGTGGTGAATGTTGGCCAGCCAAGCACTCCATTTAAACTAAGCATAGCATTTTTATCAGTAGTTAGTGGGTTAATGTAATCTAAGCCCATATCTGCAATAAATGCATTGACATTATTGTCAGATGGTACATCTGTAAACCCTGTAGCTAGTGGCTCAGCCTGCATGCCTGCAACCAAAAACTTTGATGCGTCCCCAATTATTTGAGGAGATCTAACGGATGTATTCCTTGTAGGGAGTATCTGCGTAAGCCATAGTTTTTTGCCTTTTACACTACGCCAATTAGAGCCACTTGGCCCCAGTACCAATGAGCTTACCTGATTTACCCATATACCATCGGGGCGAGGGTCGAAGCCATAAGGGTCTATATAAGCACCGCCAAATGCACTGCGTGTTTCGTGTTTGAATTTATTGCCCACCATAAAATACCTGTGTGTAGTAGGGTCATCTTCCCACAAAGCAACGCCGTATTCATTGTCGCCTTCGGACTCTATAGGGCCTTGAGACATATACGGATGTTCTTGTACGATGCTTAATGTTGATGGGTCTAGTATCAGGTTCATAATACCGCTTCTGTAATGGGTGTATGTTGCATTGCCATTAGAATTGTTCTGTTCGCCGTTTACGCTACCTGTTACAAACAGATTGTCGGTATTGTTAGGTCCTTCAATCCACTGCATACGCATAGCAATATCATAGTCATACAGCTTTTTACTGTCATTAGGATCGGGCACTATGCCGGGCAGGTAATCGAATGTTGCACTGGCAATTGGCGTCAGGTAGGTGCCTGTATTATCAGGGTCTGCATCCAGTGCCATTACAAATGCTTTTTTATCGTGTACAAACCCGGGATTGTATGGAAAGGTAGACCATTGCCATGTGGTATAGCCACAAATGTAAAGCACTTTATTTCTATACAAAGAGTGTGTAGGGTAAAGGTTATAGCCATCAGTTTGCAGGTTGATGTTTATACTTGTACCAGGCGTCTGATCATAAATATCTTTTACTGGGCCTATTACATTTCCTTCCTGGTCTACCCGCATTACGGTTATATGGTCTTTGTATGAAGTGCCTGCAAACGGAGGAATGGGATAAGGATATATTATTATGCTAAGGGGTAAAAAAGTTTTTTCCCTGCTCTGGCATACAATGAAAAATCGATTGACACCTTGGCTGTCTACCGCCTCAATATCTACCGCGCGCATGTGGGTAATATCTACATAGTCTCCGGGCCTGGTATTCAGGTTTCGGTAGGTTTTGTTGAATGTTCCATAGTTCTGCGCATATGTATTGTGCGAAATGAAGTGTACCAGTGTAGAGTCTTGATTGTTTGGGTCTAGATATACCGTACCTGATGAGGCCTCGTCAAAAGGCATATTAGGGTCAGAAGTTTGTACCTTCATCAGTACATTGGAATAACCTTTAATGTCTTTTTCGAAAGATAATGGAATGGTGTAGCGCTCGTTGGATGTAGGATACTGTGCGTAGGAACTGAAGGATGACAAAAGCGAAATAAGAAGAGCGGGAATTGCTGCGCCCGATGGCAACAATGATAAAGGGCGGCACCGTGTGCCTGTTTTGGTGTGTTTCATTTTGGGTATCGATTTATGGTGTTAAAAAAAATGCTGTGGTGATGTATGTGAGTGCGATGATAAATGTAGGTGATGTTTTTTGTAAAAAAACCAGTGTTAACACTGGTTTTTTATTCTTTATATAATTTAATCTTGTATTAATGTAATTGTCATTTTTTGTTAATGCGGTTTTTTGGTTATAAATTGTAATACACTATTATCATTATTCTTTAAAACCACTTTTTAATAATACCTGTATGAAAACACCGGCAATTATCACCGCCATGATGCTGAGTGCACTAACACTGCAAGCCCGCGAAGGCGAGCCGTCCAAGCAAGCTGCACAACGATACCGAACAGCGGCCACACAAGCACAGTTTATAGAAAACAAGGGGCAGATAACCGACCAGTATGGCGCAGTGCGCAAGGATATAGACTATAAACTGTGTGGTGGCGATGTAACCCTGTTTGTCGGCGATGGGCAACTACACTACCAGTGGCTGCAAGGGCAGCCAAATCCGAAAAGCGAAAACCTATATCCTAAAACATTCAAAAACAAAAAGTCCCCTTCAGGGCCTGCCGCAGCAGGCAGGGATTTAGGGGTTGGTGCAGGGGTGGTAGATATATACCGTATGGATGTAACACTGCTGGGCGCTAACAAAAATGCAGTAGCCGTGGCAGAAGATATGCAACGCTATTACGAAAACTACTACCTGCCCACCACGCCCGATGGTGCTACAGCGCATAGCTACAAAAAGATTACTTACAAAAATGTGTACCCGCATATAGACTGGGTACTGTATACCCCCGTACCCACTGAAGGGGGCTCTATGAATTTGAGCGGGATAAAATATGATTTTATAGTGCACCCCGGGGGCAATGTGGCAGATATACAACTGCAGTATGATGGTGCGACAGATTTGAAGCTACAGGGTGACGCACTGGTGGCAACCACGCCTATGGGCAGCGTAACGGAAGATGCACCCTATTGCTATATAGCAGGCAGTAAGGAAACTGTAACCAGCCGCTATGTGCTGGAAGGCAATATATTAAAATACAATACTGCAACTATACCCGCAGGCGAGACACTGGTGATAGACCCCAACCTGAAATGGGGCACTTATCTTGGTTTTGAAATGGCGCAAACAGGGCAGCGTAACGGTTTAGGGGGAGATACCGCAGGCAATGTGTATATACATGGTAGTGTAGGTGGGGCAATGAGTAATATTGCTACTACAGGTGCCTACCAGACCAGCTATAGTGGAGGTACCAGAAATGGTTTTATTGTAAAATTTGACGCCACAGGATACCCTGTATGGGGTACCTTTTATGGTGGCAATAACGGGGCCGATGTATATGATGGTACTACCGATGCCGCAGGTAATGTGTACCTGGCTGGCAGTACGACCAGTACAACGGGTATGGCTACCACAGGTGCCTATCAGACATCGAAGATGGGGGCTATTGAAAATGGGTTTATTGTGAAGTTTAATAATGCAGGTGCACGCCAGTGGGCTACCTACTATGGCGATAGCAGCTATATAGAAGCAATAGCTGTAAACGCTGCAGGTGAAGTATATATTGGCGGGGCAGGAGAATCGATAAATTTTAACTATGCAACATCCGGTGCATATGCTGGTAGTCCGTTTTTGGGCAGTGCAAAAGGCTTTTTAGCAAAGCTGAATGCGGCTGGTGCTGCTAGGTTGTGGGGGACCTATTATTACAGGACTTCAGCCTTGTGTACAGACGGTAGTGGAAATTTATATATAGGGTCGTCAGCTGTGGGCAGTGGCGCCAGCACCAGCATTGGTGCACACCAGACTGTATATGGCGGAGGGTCGAGTGATGCATTTATTTCAAAATTCAGTAATACAGGCACAAGGCTCTGGGCTACTTACTATGGTGGCAGTGGCGAAGAAGAAATTGGGCAAATAGAATGTGATGGCAATGCGAATGTGTATATAAGTGGCAATACTACCAGTACTAATAATATTACCACAACGGGCAGCTTCTTGTCTACTTCTACAGTTGCAGGTGCGTTTATTGTAAAGTTTAATACAACAGGTGTGCGGCAGTGGGGGACTTATTATGGTGCAACCAGCGGTACATGTGCTATTAACATGCTTGGTATTGATGTAAGCGATGACGGATATTTATATGCAGTAGGTTCTACGGTTTGCACCAGCGGCATAGCTACAGCAGGAGCTTATAAAACTGCAGCTACAAGTGCAACTTTAACAGATGCATGTATGACCATCTTTAGCCTGAATGGACAGCGCCAGTACGGTACTTATTACGGCGGGAATGCATCTGATTTATTCCCCTCGTTGTCAACATATAGTACAGCAGGCAAACATATAGTAGCTTCCGGCCACGGCAGGGTATATTTTGGCGGCTATACTGGTAGTTTTACAGGTACCGGTATAGCCACCACTGGTGCATATCGTACTTCTTGGCTTATGACTGATAAAGATGGATTTCTTGCGATGTTTGAGTCTGATACTAACCTGTATATACCCATACCATTTACAGATACAATTGTATGCAGTGGCGATACGCTCACGGTGCCTTATGGTATAACACAGAACTTCCGCAGTGGTAATAGTTTTATTGTAGAGCTGTCTAATGCTTCGGGCAGTTTTGGCAGTGGTGTTACCACAATGGGTACTATTGCAGCGCAAACAGGCGGTGTGTACAACTACGTAGTGCCTCATAGTACTACACAAAGCAATCTGTACCGTGTGCGTGTACGCAGCACAGCACCACTAGATACCGCCTATGAGGAGGTGAATATCCGCATCACCACTAAGCCACAATCGCCCACGGCTACCAATAATAGCCCCGTGTGCAGTGGCACATCGCTGAACCTTGCCAGCAGCAGCACAACGGTAGGTGTCAGCTACAGTTGGGTTGGGCCAAATGGTTTCAGCAGCAGCGTACAAAACCCTGTACGCAATCCTGCACTTACCAAGTATAGCGGAGATTATATTGTAACCATATCCAACAATGGTTGCATCAGCAAAGACACAACCACCGCAGCTGTAGATAGTACACCTATTGCTGTTACGGCAAGTAATAACGGTCCATTGTGTGCCGGTAGCGATCTGCAGCTGACTGCAACAAATACAACATCAGGTGCAGTATACCATTGGAGTGGTCCGTCTTTCAGCAGTGGTGTGCAAAACCCTTCAATCAGCAGTGCACCGGTATCAGCTTCCGGTACATATAGTGTGTATGCAAGCTTAGGTAGCTGCAACTCGTCTACCGGCACCACGACCGTAAGTGTAGTCAACGGTCCGGGTGTGAGCATCTACCCGAGCCCGCGAGACACGGTATGCGGCAACCCTACAGGTACTGTCACCTTTGTAGCTACGGCGGTGAACCCGGGTGGTACACCAAGCTATCAGTGGTACAAGAATGGTGTACAGATAGCTACCACAACGAGCAATACTTATACAGCTACAGGTGTACAGACAAGCGATGTGTACTATGCCAAACTGGTACCCGGCAGCGGCGCAGCCTGCACCACCCCTGTGAACAGCAATAAGATAACAATGACGGTGATGCCGTACATCACACCAACGGTCAGCATTTCGGTAAGTCCCGATAGTATAGCATGGAGTGGTGTTATGCTTACGTTTACGGCTACGTCATTGAATGCGGGCAATAGCCCTAAGTATCAGTGGAAGCTGAATGGCACCAATGTAAACGGCGCCCTGAGCAATGTGTGGGGTGCATCGAACCTGAATGACAAAGACAAAGTGAGTTGCGAGGTGACGAGCAGCTATATCTGCCCGCAACCACAGAAGGTAACGAGCAATACGATTACGCTGAAAGTAAAAACAGGTATCAGCAATATAGCAGGTAATAACATCCGTATCTACCCGAACCCTACGCAAACCACACTAACGGTAGAGGGCATAAATAAAGGGACAAACATACAACTAAAAGATGTATTGGGCAGACAGGTACTGCACACTATCGCAACAAGTAATACAACAATACTGAACACCGCCCAACTAACCGCAGGCAACTACCTGCTGCTACTAACCACAACGGAAGGAGAAGTGATGACGGAGCAAGTGGTGAAGGAGTAAATCGGTATAATAATTTAAAACAAGAGGCTGCTATTTTGGTAGCCTCTTGTTGTTTCAAATATTTGCTAATGCATTGATTACGCATTGCGATTTATTTGAAATGACTTTTAATGCAAAAAGCTTTGTTTAGTAAATATATATAGTAATTTTAATAGCCTTTTAATCTATTTTTAATTACTCCTTAATGGTTTTTTTAATCTTTTTTTGATTACTCATGCTAAAACCTATAGGAATATTGGCCTTGCTGCTTTTTGTACTTACATCAAGAGCGCAGCTTAGTCCAATTAACAATGCTGTATTGAATTATCGATTGGTAGGACTTTCTGTACAGGAAAACATCAAGGCGGCATCATACTTCTTTCAGCTGGCCAAAGGAGATATTTCTAACGAACAAGCTTTTGCAAAGGCGCTCATTATACAACACAAGACAAACAAGCCCAACGATATTGCCGAGTTGCCCAACTGGGGTAGAAAGTATACTTGGCGGGTTGTGTATAAAGACAAAGACGGCAAAGAAATAGGTAATAGCGGACTACATCATTTTGAAACAGGAACAGCACCCTTTGTAGATACGTCTAAAAATGGATTGGTAGTACTGAAACGTGCAACAGACCATAAAGACCTGTATATACTAACAGACAGGAATCTGGTAGTATATGATATGGCGGGTAGCCCTGTTTGGTATATGCCAGACATACCTGAAATAAAGAAGCGAGATATCAGTATCAGAGATTTTAAAGCTACCGTTGATGGAACGTTCACTTTCCTGACGCAGGAAGATGCACTGGAGATAGACTATAATGGCAAGATATTGTGGAAAGCACCGAATGATGGTAAAGTGAGTGGTAAGACGAAGGAAGGTTATCATCATGAATTGACAAAGCTTAGCAACGGACATTATATGGTTGCCGGTTCTGAAATAGTGAAGAAAGCGATACCTGGTATGCGGGAAGAATATTTTGCAGAAACAGATAAATCGGTAATAAAAGGTAGCGATGGTGCATACTATAAAGAGTTTACCTGTGGCACATTGATAGAGTATGATGCAACAGGCAATGTAGTATGGTCTTGGAGAACTGCAGAGCACATGACAGATGCTGACTTTTTCTGGAGCAAGGCTGACTTGATTCAGCCATACGATGGTAACCCGTATATGAATAGCTTTGATGTAATAGAAGGCGAAAAAGTAATATACATCAGTTATAAAAACACCAATACTATTCTAAAGATTAGTTATCCAGAAGGCAATGTAATAGCTCGTTACGGAGATGAGGGTAGTGTAAGTCATCATTACAGCCAATTTTACGGACAGCATAGCGTGCGCTATAATAGACGCACTAACGAATTGTGTTTATTTAATAATAATCATAGTGATATAATACCTGTATCTGCTACGCAGGTAGATGCAGCAGGGTTTGTGGTGTCGCATATATCAAAATATAAAGTACCACCCGGGAAAAGCAATAACCTTATCAAGAATTGGGATATGGGCATCAGGCTTACCGATGACAAGAATGCTGCACAGACAGCAATAAGAGGTGGTAGTGTTTCTATATTGGATGACGACTGCCTATTAGTGAATATGGGTACGCTGAATCTGATGCTGATAGTAGATAAGCAAAAACAAAAAATCTGGGAGGCTGCGCCATATACTACTGAAGACGGCCGTAAAGCACCTTTATTGCCATACAGGTGTAGTTTTATACACAAAGGCGATTTGGAGAAAATATTATTGGCTGCTAAGTAGCATATTGCCAACAGCCTTATCTATTGGTAGTGTAAATGTATCTGCTTTAATGTGTGATAGTGGCATCCAGTAGGTGCGTTCTTCGGGTATGTTATTAACGATTGGCTGATTGATATCTGCGCTGATTAAGTAGTAGATGCTGATAACTTGTGAGTCGTCAAAAGCGGAGTGTTGAAAAAAGTCAGTAGTATAAAAATGGGATAGTACTTCGATTTCAAGATTCAATTCTTCCATCCACTCACGTTTCAGGCAATCGATAGTGCCTTCGCCCCAATCCAATCCACCGCCGGGAAATTTGATGACTTTACGGCCACGTATCAGTTCTTCATTTACCAATACCTGCCCATTGTGCAGCCATAATCCATATACACGTATATTGAAACGTTTCATCAGTTCAGGTTTAAACCAAATAACAAACCTATCCACGGTTTGTTTTGGTACATCCAGTGCTTGGCGTTATTGTCCATTAGCTTGTCGATGCCTACGCCAACACCACAGCTTAGATTGTTGACAGCGAATATGGCTGCAACCCCTGTTAGTAATACAGCACCATCATACTCCGCACTTACGTTGTTGTTTGTAACCCATGGATTGATGGCAGTTGCGCCTATACCGCAAAACAAGCCTGTGCTGAAGCCATAGTGAGATACTTTTCTTTTGTAAGAGCCGAAAAGCGTTTTTCGATATTTGATGCGATATAAATCATTCCTCCAACCCAGATACAAAGCACCATTAAAATCGGTATTCAGTTGATTGGGAAATCCATTCAATGCAGGGCGATATTTCAACGGCATTGTCAGGATGTCGATATCGAATGATGGTTTGGAAAAATAACGGTTTTGAAAGGAGTTATAATTTGTGGGATAGCCGACTGATTGGGTAGTATCAGCTATGTGTTGATGGTTATGTTTTACTATCGGGTAAACAGTAATACTATCTTCCGAAACATCTACATAGACTTTGGCTGTATGCTTGAACAATTTTGAGTTGTAAACACCGCTGCTCAGTTGATACTTAGACGTATCTGCTATTGCGCAGGATTGCAGCAAATAGCAAAGTATGGCATATGTAAGGTATGTGCGTATGCTTAGCATCAAAGAATCAGAACCACTTCTTCTTGTTGAAATAGTATACCACAATAGCAGATACTATCATTGACAATAATATTGGCAGATAGAAGCTATGGGCACCATGAGCAAAAGGTATCTCTACGTTCATACCAAACAAGCTGGCAATGAGGGTAGGGATAGATATCATGATAGTGATACTCGTAAGGCGTTTAATAACAAGGTTCATATTGTTATTAATAATGCTGGCAAATGCATCCATCGTACTGCTGAGGATGTTGGTATATGTATTCGCCATCTCAAGGGCCTGAGAGAATTCTACTATCAAATCGCTCAGAAATTCGCGTTCTTCTTCATCGCAATTCAGGAAGTTGGTACGCTCCATTTTCATCAGCAACAGCTCGTTGCTGCGAAGGGCGGTAACAAAGTAAACAAGGCTCTTCTGCACACTCATCAGGTACAGCAATTCCTCGTTACGATTACTTGCATACAACTTCTGCTCTAGTATATTGCGGCTGTGGTTTATTTCTTTCAACACCTCCATGAAGTCCATCACCACTTTTTCGAAAATCTTGAGCACCATCATATTCGGACGCTCAGGGTGGCGTTTGGCAAATGTGTTCAGGAAGCGGCGGATAGCTACGTTCTCGAAAGAGTTGACAGTAACTACCTGATTGCGTTCGTTGATGATGATAGAAATTGGAATGGTAACGTAATCGGCATCACCCTCATTCAGTGATTTATTATCTACCGGCGTTTTCAGGATGATGAGCTTTACGCCATCTTCCATTTCGTAACGGGCACGTTCTTCAATATCGAGCGTATCTGTCAGTAAATCGCGTGGTATTGTAAGGGAACGAGACAGGTTATCAATCTCGTTTTCCTGGAAAGGTGGGGTTACGTTTATCCAATTAGCACCCTCGGGTTGCTGTATTTCCAGCGTCTGGCGGTTGATGTTTTTGAAGTATTGAACCATTGCTCCGGCAGGGTGTGTTTAAAATGTGCCTCAAAGGTAATAAAAAGATACCCCTTCCACCCCTTGTGTTGCAACTTTTTAAATCTAATATAACGGCAATTTCACCCTCTTGGCGGCTTTGATTATCTTTGTGTTATGAATCCCAAAAAACTTATGACGCTGGATGAATTTACCATCCAGGAAACGAGAAAATTTCCGCAAGCAACAGGCGAACTCTCAGCTTTGTTGAGGGATATAGGCCTTGCCTGCAAACTGATAAACAAACAAGTGCTGAAAGCAGGGCTTGTAGATATACTTGGCAAGCATGGTGCTACCAATGTACAGGGCGAAGAGCAAATGAAACTGGACATCTACGCAGATGAAACGCTGATAAACGTACTGCGCAACAGTGCAGACTGTGCAGGTATAGCATCTGAAGAAAACGATGACTTCATCAGCTTTGATGATGAGTGGTCTGTTAATTCTAAATACGTGGTATTGTTCGACCCATTGGATGGCTCTTCTAACATAGATGTAAATGCACCAATCGGTACCATCTTTTCAATCTACCGCCGTGTGAGCGAACTGGGCAAGCCATGTACGGCGGCAGACTTTCTGCAACCGGGCAATAAGCTGATGGCTGCGGGTTATGTAATATACGGTAGCAGCACCATGATGGTGTATGCAACAAAAGCAAGCATAAATGGCTTTACACTGGAACCGTCTATCGGTGAATTCTGCCTGAGCCACCCGGATATGAAATGCCCTGAAAAAGGTAAAATTTATTCTATCAATCAGGGTAATAGTGTGAAGTATCATGAAGGCACTAAAAACTTCCTGAACTACTGCATGGAAAGCAATAAGGAAGAAGGTCGCCCATACTCTCAGCGCTATATTGGTAGTATGGTGGCAGATATGCACCGTACGCTGATAAAAGGTGGCATCTTTATGTATCCTGCTGATAAGAGCAACGCAAACGGTAAGCTGCGCCTGCAATATGAGTGCAACCCGATGGCATTTCTGGTAGCTGCTGCAGGTGGTACTGCAAGTACCGGTTATAGTAATGTGTTGGACGTAACACCAACAGAACTGCACCAGCGTGTACCTATCTACATAGGGTCTAAAAATCTGGTAGCAAAAGCTTTGGAATTTGAAACTACTGCTACTGTAGCATAATCTTAATACTAGTATTGTTAAAAAGGCTCGCATCTGCGGGCCTTTTTTGTTAATGTGCTTTGACAGATGAAAAAGTATTTAGAAATTTGTCTAATTAACTAAATGTCTAAATGGATAAGTTATTCAAAGCACTGAATGACCAGACGCGGCGAGATATACTGGAACTGCTAAAGGAGAAGGAACTCACGGCAGGAGAGATAGCAGACAAGTTTGATATCTCGAAGCCCAGTATATCGCACCATCTGGACCTGCTGAAGCAGGCAGGGCTGATAGAGGCCGATAAACAAGGACAGTTTATCTACTACTCGCTGAACACTACAGTGGTAGATGAGTTTCTGAAATGGCTGGTAGAACTGAAGCAAACAAAAAAAAAGACTAAAACTATTAATAATGCAAAACGCTCGTTTTCTTAAACAACTGGTAGTAAGCATCATCATTGCTTTGCCATTGGTGTATTTGCTGCTATCGTGGAATGTATTGCCTGAAAGAATGCCGTTGCACTATAATGCCAAAGGCGAAATAGACAGCATGGGCAATAAGATGGATTTTCTGGGTGCTATATTTATATTGTCGATAGTGAATCTGGCTACTTTTCTCATCATCAGCAATATTCATAAAATAGACCCTAAGCGTACTAAGGCTGAACAGTCACCAACATTCGACAAACTTGCAACAGGTGTAAGCTTCTTCCTTACCGCACTAACAATTGTAATTATCATAGACGGAATGAATCAGGGTAAGAGCATCGCCACCAAAGCATTGCTGCCTATGGTTGGGTTGCTGCTTGCGTTTATCGGTAATTATATGAACAACATCAAGCCCAATTATTTTGCAGGTATACGCATACCATGGACACTGCATGATGAAAACAATTGGAAACAAACACACCGTATAGCAAGCCATGTATGGGTAGCAGGCGGACTAACAATTACAGTAGCATCGCTGATAGCAAAGCCTGAAATAATGGAGATACTGATGCTGGTGCTGATAGCGATTATGGTAATAATACCTGTAGGCTATTCTTATTTATTATTCAGAAGAACTAAAAGTCAAAACCAATAAATATATGAGGTTACAACTCGCAGCAGCCTGTATGGCATTGTCGCTATCAGCAAGTGCACAAAGTAAATTGCCGGGAAATTGGGAAGGTGAAATGAATGTAGGGCAGAAGGTAAGATTGATATTCAAAGTAAAAGAAGCAGATGGTAAATTATCTGCAACAATGGATAGTCCTGATCAGGGTGTAACGGGCATACCTGTAGGCAATACCAGTATGAATGCAGACAGTGTGCTGTTCGACCTGAGTAATGCAGGCATACAATACACCGGCTTGTTGAGTGGCGATGAAATACAAGGTGTATGGAAGCAAGCTGGCAGAAAGTTTCCTTTGGTGATGAAGCGTACAGATAAGCCAACAGAACTGGTAAGACCACAAACACCCAAGCCGCCGTTTGATTATCTAAGCGAAGACGTAACATTCAAAAATGCGGATGGTAGCATCAGCTATGGCGCAACTATAACCATACCTAAAGGCGGAAAGACATATCCTGCGGTATTGTTGGTAAGTGGTTCAGGTCCGCAAAACAGAGACGAAGAGTTGATGGGACACAAACCTTTTGCGGTAATAGCCAACTATCTGACCAACAAAGGCTATATCGTATTGCGTGTTGATGACAGAGGCGTAGGCCAAACAACAGGTGACAGAAAAAAAGCAACCAGTGCAGATTTTGCAAAAGACGCATCAGCCGCTATCGACTATCTGAAAACCCGCAAAGAGGTAAACCAGAAGAAGATAGGCATCATGGGGCATAGCGAAGGCGGGATGATAGCACCCATGGTTGCATCAGAAAGAAAAGATATTGACTTCGTCATACTGATGGCAGGGCCGGGTGTGAAAGTATATGAACTGATGGAAGACCAAAGTGCTGCTGTAATGAGTGCAGGAGGTGTAAGCGATGCTATTGTGGCAGAGTATAGAAAGCTATATCGTGGTATAGAGCAAGCTATTATTACTTCAAAAACAGGTGAAGAAGCACAGATGAAAATGCTTGAAGTGACTACTGCATGGAAAAGTAGTGCATCTAAAGATGCAATAGAGGTGGTAGATATTGGTGATTTTGAGAAGGAGAACAAGTTTATTGGCGAATTTATGGGCTTATATCACGATGCATGGTTTAATTACTTCTTGAAGTATGATCCGCAGCCTGCTTTGCAAAAGCTGAGCTGCAAAGTGTTGGCACTGAACGGAGAAAAAGATATGCAGGTATTGGCAAAACAAAATCTGGAAGGTATCAGACAAACGTTGGCAAAGAGCAAGACGAAAAACTACGAAGTAAAAGAATTGCCTATGTTGAATCACCTGTTTCAGCGCTGCAACACGTGCAGCCCGCAGGAGTACGGTGCACTGAAGGAAACAATATCGGAAGATGCACTGAAAGCTGTCGGTGACTGGCTGGACAAGAAAGTGAAATAATAAAAAGAAAGGGCGATTATGATATCGCCCTTTCTTTTTGCTTTTCTACTGCTGTATATAGTTTGTAATATTCGCCTTGTGCTGCAATCAACGATTGGTGATTGCCACGCTCTATGATTTGCCCTTTGTCCATCACAATAATTTCATCGGCACGGCGAATGGTGGATAGGCGGTGAGCAATTACGATAGATGTACGGCCTGTAATCATCTTGTCTATAGCCTGTTGTATCAATTGTTCGCTTTCGCTATCTACAGAAGATGTGGCCTCGTCCAATATCAGTATCGAAGGATTGTAGAGCAATGCACGTGCAAAAGACAAAAGCTGCCTTTGTCCTTGTGATAGGGTATTGCCACGTTCCATTACATTAAAGTCGTAACCACCTGGCAGGCTCACAATGAAGTTGTGAATACCAAGGAGCTTACAAACAGCCTCTACGTTTTCGCGAGGTATGTCGGCATTACGCAGTGTTATGTTTTCGGCAATAGTGCCGGAGAATAGGAATACATCTTGCAATACAATGCCTATATGATTGCGCAGGCTGTAGATGTCGTAGTCTTTCAGGTCTGTGCCGTCAATTTTTATGCTGCCACTTTCTATTTCATACAGCCTGTTCAGGATGCTGATGATAGATGTTTTGCCGGCGCCTGTGTGTCCTACTACGGCCATTGTTTTGCCGGCAGGTATCTCGAATGATATACCCTTCAGTACAGGTGTGCCTTCTTTGTAGCTGAAGTGTACATTGTCAAATGTCACTTTGCCTTTTATGTCGTCTGCAGAGATGTTGCCATTGCCCGCCAGGTTTTCTTTGCTATCCAGTACGGTGAAAACACGCTCGCCCGCTATCATACCCATTTGCAGCACGTTGAATTTATCGGCCATCATACGCAGCGGGCGGAAGAGCAGGTTGAGGTACATTACAAATGCTATAACTACACCCGGCGTTACAGCATAGTTCAGCATACGGTGTGCGCCCCACCATACTAATAAGCCCATAGACATGGCAAGAATAATTTCTACCACAGGGAAGAAAACAGAATAGGCAAAGATGGCTTTGATATTGGCATCGCGGTGCTCTTTGTTGATGGTATTGAATTTGTCCATCTCTGTCTTCTCCGCAGCAAATGCCTGTACAATGTACATGCCCACAATATGTTCCTGTACAAATGCATTTAGCGCAGATACGGCATTACGCACACGTTGAAAAGACTTGTTTACACTTTCCTTAAACCAATAGGTTGCGAATATGAGTATAGGAAAAGGAGCAAGGCATACCAGTGTCAATCGCCAATCTGTAATGAACATGATAATCATGATGGCGATGATGGTGAGTATATCTGCAATAATGGAAATAATACCCTCTGAGAATACGTCATTCACCGCCTCCACGTCGTTGATGGTACGTGTGGTAAGTGTGCCGATAGGTGTGCGGTCGTAGTAGCCGATGTTCTGAAACAGTATCTTTTTGAATACAGACTTGCGCATATCGTTGATAACAGATTGCCCCAACCAGTTGATACGATACAAAAACCAGAAGCGCAGTCCGTTTTCTACCAAGAGTATCACCAACTGTACAATGCTGATGTTGATAAGCATCTGCAGCATGTGGTTGGTAATGTACTTATCTACCGATAGCTGTATGAGGTAGGGGCGTAGCGGCGACATGGCTGCCAATACCACAGACATAGCCATAGATATATACAGGCTACGTTTGTAGGGTGCCGCAAAAGAGAAAATGCGGCGCAGTAATCCTAAATCGAAAATCTTTTTTGCATCGCTCATGCTAACCGTGTCTTACACCTCGTCTTTAAAGCTCATCAGGTATGCCTTGATGAAATCGTCTATCTCGCCATCCATTACAGGGCCTACGTTGCCCACTTCATAATCTGTACGGTGGTCTTTTATCATTTTGTATGGGTGGAACACGTAAGAACGTATTTGCGAACCCCACTCAATTTTTTTCTTACTGCTGTTGCTGGCGTTCTTCAACTCTTCACGTTTGCGCAGTTCCTCTTCATAGAGGCGACTTTTAAGCATGGTCAATGCCTTTTCGCGGTTTTCGCCCTGTGTACGTGCCTGTTGACACTCTACGATGATACCGCTTGGTATGTGTTTCAAACGTACGGCAGTTTCTACCTTGTTTACGTTCTGTCCACCCTTACCACCTGCACGGTAAAATTCCCATTCTAAATCGGCAGGGCTAACGGCAATCTCAATACTATCATCTACCAACGGATATACGAATACAGAGGCAAATGAAGTATGCCTGCGTGCATTACTATCAAAAGGAGAGATACGCACCAGACGGTGTACACCGCTTTCAGCCTTTAGCAGGCCGTAAGAAAATGCGCCTTCAAACTCTATAGTTGCTTGCTTGATGCCTGCACCGTCGCCATATTGCACATCTATCTCAGATACTTTCCAGCCTTGCTTTTCGCCGTACATACGGTACATGCGCAGCAGCATTTCTGCCCAGTCTTGGCTTTCTGTACCACCTGCACCACTGTTTATCACCATCACGGCAGGCATTTCGTCTTCCGGTTGGTTGAGGGTAGATTTAAATTCAAGGTCGTCTATTGCTTTCAGTGCCTTGTCGTATGATTCTTGTGTTTCTTCCTCGCTGGCAGCGCCTTCTTTCCAGAAGTCGAACAGTATGCCAAAATCTTCTACAGCAGTGTTTACAGCCTCCCAGAGGTCTATCCAGTATTTATTGATTTTTATTTCTTTCAGTATGCCGGTAGCACGAGTGTTATCGTCCCAGAAGCCCGGGGCGAGGGTGAGTGTACGGTCGTTTTCTACCTTGGCATTGCGGTCTTCAACTTTCAAAAAGCGATGCAGGTGCTGTACCCGCTCGCGCATTTCTTTCAGGTTTTCCTGTGTCATAATACGGGGGCAAAGGTACGGTATTAGGCGTTAGGCATTAGTAGTAAGTCGATAGGTTATACGTATAACGTCTTTACGCTTGTTGATAAAGAAATGGAGTGGCAATTTTGAGAGAAAAATAGATGATAAAAACCTTACTCCACAACCGCCGTATCAGGTTTCACTTTGAAGGTGAAATTGCGTTGTGATACATAGCTAAAGATAGCTACGAGGGCTGTTGTCAGAATTTTTGAAGGGGTCGGGAACCAGCCAAAACCATCTACAAACAGCTTGAGGAATACATAGTTGAGTACTATGCACATACTAACCAGTACCGCATAGCGGAATAGCTGTACACGGCCTTTGAGGTTGGATTCTGAGAAAACCAGGTATTTTGACAGCATGAAACCCAGCGGAAAACTGATAGAAAACGATATCATGAAGGCAAAAATGTGTGGTGCAATGTGTAGCCCGGCAATATGTACCGTCTGCTTATCCAGTATAAAGTTGTAGCTGAACCAGTAGATGACAATATCGAGCATGGTATTAGTACCCCCGCAAGCAAGGTAGCGGAAGGTCTGGCGATTTATCCAACGCGAGAAAGGCGGATGGAAAAAATCAATAAAGCTCAATATGGCGCGTCTGTTATTACCGTTCACACACAGAGGAATAAGAGGGCAAAAATAAAGATATTTTTCTACCCAGATGTTAAAACGCTGATGCTTACCACTTTATTTTTTGCATCCGACCGAATAAATCGCGTTCTTTTTCGCCACAAACACGCAGCAGGTCGCTTAATTGGTCAAAAGAGACAAGGTCTGACTTGCGGTCTTTCATCAAACGGGCAGCGTGGTAGGCAAAATTTCGCCAGTCGTCGCCTATTTTGGTCAATTCTGCCGAAAATTCCTGCAAATCGTCCCTTTCCAGCATCTGCCCCGCCTCTTGCAGGAATGCAGCGTACAGGAAGCGGAAACCTGCCCCGCCCGTGCCTATTTCCTCTTGCATGCGCACTACATTGCCCAGATACAGGGATGCTTTGCGTGGCGTAAGCTTTTGCGGGTATTTTTTTATCTGTTTTGCTAATAGAAATACTGCTTTATTGCCAAACCACGGTAGTGGCGGAGAAAGCATAAAAAAGCAGGTTTGTTTGATGCCTGCCTGTATGGCTTTGGTATAGTCTATATGTTGCGGTACAGATTTTACATAGTACATAAACCCTCGTGGCTCCGGTGTGCCTTTGGCAAAGCGTGCTTTGGCAAGGTCTTCCGGAGCAATGGTTGCTACGTCTTCCAATATCGGGTCGCTAACAAGGTATTGGCCATTTTCTTTGCCATATACCACCAGATTGTGAGCATTGAAGTGGAAACGGAATGCTTCTGGCAGGTAAGGCAGGTAATACACGCTGCTGAGCATACCTACGGGCTTGCCTGTAGCTATTACGTTATCTAATGCCTGATTGGCACGTTCCGGCGAACGGAAGCGCTCTGTGTGCATTTCTATACCCAAACGCTGTGTAGTACGTTTGAAGATAGCACCAGGCCATGTGCGGAAAGTAGTGCCCGGTGTGCCGCTTACCTTTACAAATGGCAGGTGGGCAAAGAAGATGCCGGCACCTATACCAAATGCCATTGGTTCGCTTATGTGGATGCCCTCATGCCTCAGCAAATTGGCAGTAACGCCGCTCTCGCAATGGGCATGCTGGTAGTGTTTGTATAATGATGTGCTCATGTATTACTAAGGGGGAATGTTTATTTGCCGAAGCTTTTCAGCTCATCGACAGAGATATTGAATACGGCAGCGTATTTAGCCAATACATCTGCACTCAGCTTGTTGAAAACAGATGGTTTGAAGTGGCGTTTCACCTGCCATTGCCATTTGCCTACGTATTGTGCCAGTAAGGGTACTTCCATCAGGCTTTTTTGCATGTAGTAGGCTATAGGGCTCAGTTCGCCTCTCTTTACTTTATCAGCTGTTTCTGCCAATTCTTCATCTACAGCGTCCCATGCCTGTTTGGTGGCTATATTTTCGGCTTCCCAACCCGCAGAGGTGATACCTGTGTATTTGCCATCGTTATCTACGGCATACATCAGTTTGTGTATTTTATCGCCCTCTTTAAAGTCGCGCTTATCCTGCGGTACTTCGTTGGTTTTCATCGCTTATCAGTTTCTCTGTGGGTGAAATTAGTACAATTATGATAAAGCATCGAGCAATACCTCCATCCTGCTGCCTCGAGAGCCTTTTATCAGGATAGCTGCGTCTGCAGGCATATTGTCTTTTACATAAGTTGCAGCGTCTGCAGATGTTTGAAAATGCTGATAGTTATGGGTAATGCCGTCAAACTCTTTGCCCACCAGTATTACATTGCTCCAATTGTATTGCTGCACCAGTTGTACCAGTTCTGTATGTTCCGTAGCCTCTTCTGTACCCATTTCCTTCATGCCGCCTATCCAAAGCATCTTGTTGCTCAGTTGTGCATTGGCAAAGTTGGTAATGGCTGCACGCATACTTGTAGGGTTGGCATTGTATGCATCCAGTATAATTTTATTACTGCCTTTTTGCAACCATTGAGAACGGCTATTGTCGGGGTTGTAATGTGCTATAGCAGTGCTGATAGTTTCTATATCAATACCGAAGTGCAAGCCAGCGGCTACTGCCACCATTACATTGGGAAAGTTGTAGTCGCCAACTAATTGAGTATCAATTAGTTCTTCTACAGGTTTTGATAATGCTACAGACAGGAATACATCTTTCATGGCAGCAGTACCTACATAATCTGCATTAGCGCTGCCATAGGTCACCTGATTACCGATGCCTTGGCTCATGCCTACCAGATAATCAAGGTCTGTATTTCGGAATATAATGCCGTTATTTTCGCGTATAAAGTCGTACAGCTCACCTTTCCCCTTACGAACGCCTTCAATGCCGCCAAAGCCCTCTATATGCGCTTTGCCGCAATTAGTAATGATGGCATGTGTAGGCATGGCTATTTTACAATAGCTTTCAATTTCTTTCTGATGGTTGGCGCCCATCTCAATAACAGCCATCTGCGCATCGCTCTTAATCTTTAAAAGCGTGAGAGGTACACCGATATGATTGTTCAGATTGCCTTCTGTAGCGTATGTTTTATACTGCTGTTGCAGTACGGTAGTTACCAGTTCTTTGGTAGTTGTTTTGCCATTAGAGCCTGTGATGGCTATGAAAGGAATATTGAATTGCTGACGATGGTATTTTGCCAATTGCTGCAGTGCTATAAGCACATCGTCTACCAACAGGTAGCGTTCATCTATTACAAATGCTTGCTCATCTATTACAGCATACGCCGCGCCTGCTTCTAATGCTTGTTTGGAAAATGCATTGCCATTAAAATTTGGGCCTTTCAGTGCAAAAAATATATCACCCTGTTTCAGCTTACGGGTATCTGTTTGTACGGAGGGATGTTTTTTATAAATCTCGTATAAAGCAGCTATGTCCAATTTCAGAATTGTTTAGGGTATAAAAATAACAAACCCCTTCGGAAGAAGGGGTTTGAATTATGAAAAGAATTCTCTGATTATTTGCGTGGAGGACGACCGCCTTTTTTGCCGAAGTAGTTACCAGCTCTTTCGTCGTTACGACCATTTGGAGAACCCAGACGATCCATTACGCAACGGAAACCAACTGTGCTGCTAGATTGTTTAGCTTGCATGTAACGGCGTGTGCCAGGAGACATCCAGTAAGCACGGTCGTTCCAAGATGCACCTTTGTATATTTTAGCATCGTTGTTAACCAGTGTGCTGTTACCATAGTTGTAAACAAACTGAGAAGCACTGTCACCATCTTGATAATCGCGCAGATCAGCTACGTTACCATCAAATATTTCACGTGCCATGATTTCTTCGTTTGACATTACGCGACGAGACAAGTGACCTAAGCTATCTTTATCTTCCAGCGAATTGTCTTCAGCTATACGGTTGTAAGTTTCGTAAACATTACCACGGAATGGACGGAAATCGTTCATATCGTTAGTATAAGGACGGTAAGTATCCAGAACCCACTCAGAAACGTTACCAGCCATGTTATACAGACCGTAAGAGTTTGGTTGGTAAGAGTAGATTGGAGCAGGGATATCAGCATTGTCATTCAGACCGCCAGCAACACCCATCGCATCGCCTTTACCACGTTTAAAGTTGCCCAGGAATTGACCTTGGTAAGAGTTGCGGATACCGTAACGAGTTGTGTAAGCATCACCCCAAGGGTAAACGTTACGATCAGTAACTACTTCTTCACCACGACGACGACCAGTTTCGCGTTCAGGGTTGTTGCCAATGTTAGCTACAGCAGCGTATTCCCATTCGGCTTCTGTCGGGAGGCGGTAGTTTGGCAGCAGGTAACCGTCAGAATAGCGCATGTTGCGTTTGCCTGAACCTGAAGGATCGTAATCGCGTTTGCGGTTGTGACCCGGTGTACCATCGTACTGGCCATTTACATATGTTTCTGAATCGAAGATATCTTCGTTCACTTGGTTTGCATTCTTTTTCAGGAAACCGTTTTTGATGAGGATGTACTCATTAACACGGTCACTGCGCCATTTAGCGAATTCGTTAGCCTGATTCCAGTTAACACCAACTACCGGATAGTAGTTGTACGCGGCGTGACGGAAATAATATTGAACCAGAGGCTCATTGTATGAAAGAGCTTTGCGCCAGCAGTTCGTATCAGGCAATGCTTTCGCGATCAGGTTCGGATAGTCAGATCCATAAGTGCGATACAACCAGTAGATGTATTCGCGGTAGTGGATGTTAGCTACCTCTGTTTCATCCATGTAGAATGAAGAAACAGATACTGTACGCGGAATATTGTTACGTTCGATGGTTAAATCTTCTTCGGTTTGTCCCATTGTAAAACGACCACCTTCAATAAACGTAAGACCAGGGCCTGTTTGCTGACCGGGATAGTTTGACACATCAAAACCACCTAGGCGTGGGTCGTTGTAATCCCAGCCGGTAGTCTGTGAAACACCGACATTTTGTTTAGAAGAGCATGCCGTTAGAAAGGTAGCTGTTCCGATGCAAAGCAAGCTCACGCCAATGAGAGTTCTTTTCATAATCAGAGAAAAATATTTGCTACGAATTGGTTGAACAATTTGTTAAAAGTGTTACAATGATAGAGCATTAATTTCAAAATGTCAAGCTTTCAAACATTTATCATTCAAAAAATATGAGTCTTGGTTAATGTTAAATAAAATATAATAATATCTGAAGTTTTACGTTAAGATTGCAATAGCATTTTTCGGTTAACATATCGGTGATGCTAATGCACTAATTTTGATAATTCTGAACCATAGTAAATCCATAGGTTAGTATGAGGAAATTTGTATTCGCCCTGACTTTGTTTGCGGGGCTGTATGTAACTGGCGCAAGAGCGGAAAAATATGACTTTTCGGTATCTCAGGGAGAGATAACGAACGGGTATGTGGTAAAGAAAATATGGCTGCAGTCTTATGCAATGCCAAAGGTTGTTTTGCAGGGTGTAGAATATACAAATACAACAAAGATTCCGACAGATGCATACCCTTGCAAACCGGAAAATTTTGACATTGTTTTAGGTAAGGATCGGAAACGCCCATTTGCATTGGTTAGAGTGCCTGCTTTTGCAGGTTCTGAGGGGGCTTTCAGGCAAATCAGCAGCTTTTCTGTAGCCGTGGATGAAGTGCAGGTTGTCACACAACCGCCTGCTGCCAAAACAACGGCTGCAAGTTCTCCGTTGGCTAATGGCAATTGGTATAAGGTTGCTGTAGCCGAAACGGGTGTTTACAAGGTTGATTATGACTATATAACAACAAAAATGGGCGTAGATGCGGCTAAAATAAGCCCGTCAAACATCCGCGTTTTTGGTAATGGTGGCAATATGTTGCCCGAAAACAATACCATAGACCGGAAATTCGACCTGACAGAAACTGCAATTTGGGTGAATGATGGCGGCGATGGTAGTTTTGGCCCCGGCGATTACCTGATTTTCTATGCCGTTGGGCCTACAAAGTGGACATTGAACAACGACGGCAAGACCTTTGCACATACAAAGAACCTGTATGAAGACAAAGCCTACTATTTTCTGAATTTTGACGCTACAGGTAAACGCCTGCCGGTGCAACAAGGCTCTTTATCAGCCAATACTGTTTCATCTTCATACAACGACTATTACCTGCACGAAAATGATTTGAATAACCCTGCGAAATATGGTAAAAACTGGGTAGGAGAAGAGTTTAGTACATTGGCAGGCAAGGTAGATAACAGAACAATAGAGTTTGATTTGGGCACGCTGAGCGACGCCGCTTCCTTCAGGATGGTTTTAGCATCCAGAGGTGATGCCAGCCCTAATATATTTACTGTAACCAGAAACGGGGCAACAGTGGGTACGTATCAGCTAGGCTCGTCTGCGTGGAATGATGATGCGCCGCCTATGATAACAAAAGAAGTAGCATGGGCAGAGGCTAGTGCTTCAGGTAAAAATGTAGTGAAAATTAATTTTCAAGCTGCAAAATCAGACATAACCGGTTATCTGGACTTTATTGAAGTTAACACAAGAAAAGCACTGGCCTACGGCGGTAGCGCATTTGTTTTCAGAGATGCATATACTACCGGTTCGGGAAAAATAGTGACGTATAAAATAGGCAATGCAGATGCGAATGTACAAGTGTGGGATGTTACAGATGCAAACAATGCTGTGAAGATGAACGGAGCACTTGCAGGCAGCGAATACCAGTTTATACAGGATGCAGGATCGCTGCATCAGTTTGCTGTAGTACATGGCGCAGATGCACCGACGCCTGATTATGTTGGTAAAGCAGACAATCAAAACCTGCATGCAGAAGATCCTGTAGATTATATAATAGTATCTGCACCGGAATTTTTGCCTGCCGCAGGCGATCTTGCCAACTTTCACAGGCAGTACAATAAGTACCGTGTTTTAGTTACAACACCACAACAGATTTACAATGAATTTTCTTCAGGAGGACAAGATATTAGTGCCATCCGCGATTTTGTAAAAATGTTTTACGACAGGGCAGGTAATGATGTGTCGAAAATGCCAAAATACTTGTTGTTATTAGGAGATGCGTCTTTCGATTACAGAAACAGAGTGAGTAATAATACCAACTTTGTACCTACGTTTGAATCATTGCAATCTTTTGACAGAATAGCAAGTTATAGTGGTGATGATTTCTTCGGTTTTCTGGACGATAACGAAGATATAGAGAACACTAATATTGCAAATACGCTAGATGTTGGTGTTGGTCGTTTCCCTGTAAAGAGCCTGGATGAAGCATATGGAATGGTTAACAAGGTAAAGGCTTATAAAAGTGCAGAATCGCTGGGCCCATGGAGGATATCAACAACGCTTGTTACTGATAATGAAGACGAGGCTGGACCGCATATGGAAGATGGTGAAATAATGGACACAACCATTGCCAACAGATCGCGTCTTTATAACAGTAGTAAGATATATCTGGATGCTACGCCTTTTGTTTCTACACCGGGAGGCGCACGCGCGCCGCAGGCAAATAAATCTATTAATGATCAGATTTTTAAAGGCACACTATTACTCAACTACAACGGGCATGGTAATATAGATGTGCTGGCTCATGAGCGTATTATAACGCAGGATGATTATAGCAAATGGGCAAACCTTTATAAGCTGCCATTTATGGTAACGGCTACCTGCGATTTCGGGCAGTTTGATCAGCCCCAATTTGTATCTGCGGGTGAGCAAATTGTATTGAAAAAAGATGGAGGTGCAATAGCTTCGCTAACAACAACACAGTTGGTATATCAAGACCCTAACCGTATTATTAATAAAGACTTTCTGGATGCACAATTTGACCGTGAAAACGGCAAGTGGCACACTTTTGGTGATGCAATACGTATTGGTAAAAACAAGACTTACAGTGTATCAGGTACATCCTCATCGTACATTGTAAATTTCAGGAAATTTGCATTGTTAGGAGATCCGGCACTAACGCCAAACTTCCCTGAACAATACATCTACACGGAAAGTATTAAAGATGGTGTTACAGGCCAGCCTGTAAATAAACTATCTGCATTGGGAAGCTATACGGTAAGCGGGTATGTAGGGGATGAGAGTAAGCAAATATTGAGTGGCTTTAACGGAAGGGTAACGCTTATTATATATGATAAGCCTCGCACGGTGAAAACCATCACGTCTATCAACAAAACATTCAAAGTACGTAACAATATTATCTACCGTGGTAAGGCTACTGTTACAAATGGTAAATTCTCTGTATCGTTTATAGCGCCTAAGGATATAAACTATGAATTGGGTAAGGGCAAAATAAGCTACTATGCAGAGAACGGACAAATAGACGGTGCAGGTTTTGATACCACATACAGCGTAGGTGGATATTCAGATAACCCGATTCTGGAGAAAATACCACCGATTGTAAAACCATACATCGGCGATAGTATGTTTATAAACGGAGGACTGACAGGAACAAACAGCCTGTTGTTTGTAGTACTGCAGGATGAGACAGGTATTAATGTTTCGGGTAATGCAGTAGGCCATGATTTGATAGGCGTATTGGATGGCAATGTGGAAAGCCCGTTTGTATTGAATGACTATTACGAAACAGAGGCTAATACCTATAAAAAAGGCTATGTAAACTTCCCGATGACTAACCTTGCTAACGGCAGGCACAGACTGACGGTAAAAGCATGGGATGTTAACAATAATTCAGGAGAAGGTACGGTAGATTTTGAGGTGGCAGATGGCAAATTGGTGAAAATGCAAAAACTGTCAAACTATCCGAATCCGTTTAAAGACAAAACACATTTTGTATTTGAGCACAATCATCCGGACGAATATTTATATTCGGAAATTTATATATATACCATGGACGGCAGACTTGTACGTACATTGAAACAGGTGTATGAAGCAGGTAGCGGCGCCAGCAGAGAGCTGGTATGGGATGGTACAGATGCAAGTGGTGCAACACTGCCTTCAGGGGTGTATTTGTATAAATTGCAGGTGGTTGCAGAAAATGGAGCAAAAGACGTTGCATACCAAAAACTGGTTATTGCACGTTAATAGTCAATGATATGGTGTATATTAGCAATCCCTATAGTTAACCGCATTATAATTTGCGGTGATTGTGAAATAAAATACCTTTGCAAAACTTTAAAATAAATTATAATTAGAATGGCAAATCGCTTTGCTTTAGTTGGATTAAGTTTGGCACTAGCCCTAAATGCCACCGCACAGACAGGCCTTAACGGACAGAGTACAGTAAATACCGTGACAACAGCAGTTCCTTTCTTACGTATTTCTCCTGATGCACGTTCGGGTGCGATGGGTGATGTAGGTTTGGCTATAACGCCGGATGCTAATGCACAATACTGGAACGTATCTAAAATACCATTTGCAGAAAAGAAATTTGCTGTTTCTGCTACATACACGCCGTGGTTGAAGGATATTGTCCCTGATATATTCCTGGCATACCTTTCAGGTTATGCAAAATTTGGGGAGAAAACACCACAGGCTATCAGCTTTGGTTTCCGCTATTTCTCTTTGGGTGAAATAAACTATACTGCATTTGACGCCAGCCCATTGGGTACAGGTAAACCAAACGAATATTCTTTTGATTTGGGTTATTCTCGTCAATTGTCTCCGAACTTATCTACAGGTCTTAGCTTCCGTTATATACACTCTGCTATTGCAACCGGTTTGGCTTCTACATCTGGCATAGACTACAAACCAGGTAATGCAGTAAGTGCAGACTTAGGTGTGTATTATACCAAGTCTAAAGACATAGACGATTTCCGTAGCACAAACTTCAGCTTTGGTGCTGTGCTGAGCAATGTAGGTACTAAAATTGCTTACAGCTCTACACGCAGAGACTTCATACCTATCAATCTGGGCTTGGGTGCTGCATATACTTACAAAATAGATGAGTATAACAAAATAACGGCTGCGTTGGATTTGAATAAACTGCTGGTGCCTACACCGCAGGATACATCTACAACACCGGGTATCAAAAAATATGCTATCCCTGACAAAACAGTGGTGTCTGGTATGTTTGGTTCATTTGGCGATGCGCCGGGTGGCTTCAGCGAAGAGTTGAAAGAATGGCAGATATCTGCAGGTCTTGAATACTGGTATCAAAATCAGTTTGCACTGCGTGCTGGTTATTTCTACGAAAACAAGGATAAGGGTGACCGTAAATTCCTGACTTGTGGTTTGGGTGTACGCTACAATATCTTCAATTTGAACTTCGCATACCTGATACCTTCAGGTAGCGGTGTAACAAGGAATCCACTGTCAAACACACTGCGCTTCTCGCTGATGTTTGAATTTGATGATTTGAAGAAAAAAGAAGAAACAACACCTTAATTGATAAAAGATTTAAAAGAAAAAGGAGCAACAACTGTTGCTCCTTTTTTATGCCAGTTCGCTAAGTTCTAACCAGCGCATTTCTTTTTCTTCCAGCAGGTTGGTTACCTCGGTAATGCGTTTGCTCAGTTTATCCAGCTCTTCATATGCTATATTGCCTGCGCTCATTTTCTCGGTTATTTCTGCTTTTTCTTTTTCTAATGCAGGTATGTCTTTCTCAAGTTGTTCAAACTCGCGTTTTTCGTTGAAGGAAAGCTTCTTTTTGTCTTTTGCTTTGCTTTCTGTGGCTGCGGTAGTTTGTGCCGCTGCAAGCTCTTGTTGTTTTTTCTGTTGTTCTTCTTCCTTCTGTGCAATACGATATAGCGTATAGTTGCCGGGGAAATCGCGTATTACACCGTTACCTTCAAATACAAACAGATGATCTACAAGGCGATCCATAAAATACCTGTCGTGCGATACAATGAGCAGACAACCCTGATATTCGCTCAGGAACGTTTCTAATACCGATAGTGTAGGAAGATCCAAATCGTTAGTAGGTTCATCCAGTATCAGGAAGTTGGGATTGCGGAACAATATTGTTAGTAATTGCAGACGCTTCTTTTCACCACCGCTTAGCTTGCTCAGATAGGTATATTGCTGCTCAGGCGGAAAGAGGAACAATTGTAGGAACTGTGCTGCACTCAGCGTACTGCCATCTGCCAATGGGAAGTTCTCTGCAATGTTCTTTACATACTCTATTACGCGCATGTCTTCTTTTATCTCTAGTCCTTGTTGCGAGAAGTTGCCGAAGATAACTGTATCACCGATGTTTATCTTGCCACTGTCTGCAGGTTCGTGGCCTTGCAGCATTTGCAGAAAGGTAGACTTACCTGCGCCGTTCTTACCAACTACACCAATACGGTCTCCTTTTTTGAAGGTATAGTCGAAGCCCTTCAGCAATACTTTTTCGCCATAGCTTTTATATACCTTTTTTAGCTCGGCAATTTTACCGCCAAGGCGGTTCATCTTCATCTGCAGCTCTACTTTGTTGTCTTCAATGCGCTGTTTGGCACGAGACTCTACATCGTAGAAATTGTCTATACGGCTGCGAGCTTTGGTAGAGCGGGCTTTTGGTTGCTTGCGCATCCATTCCAGCTCTTTGCGGTATTCGTTGCGTGCCTTGTCTATGCTAGCCTGCTGGCTGTCTATACGGGCTGCTTTCTTTTCTATGTAGTTTTCGTAGTCGCCCTTGTATTCATAAAAAGTGCTACCATCCAGTTCCCATATTTCGTCGCACACGGCATCCAGGAAGTAGCGATCGTGGGTTACCATCAGCAGGGTTACTTTTTCCTGATTCAGGTAGTGTTCCAGCCATTCTACCATTTCCACATCCAGGTGGTTGGTAGGTTCATCCATTATCAGCAGTACGTGCTTATGCTCAAAGCCAATATCTATCAGCGTTTGTGCCAGTGCAACGCGCTTGCGCTGCCCTCCCGATAAGGTCTTTACGGGTTGGTCGAGATGGTGGATGTTCAGCTTGCCGAGGATTTGCTTCACTTTGGCTTCAAAATCCCAGGCGCTCAGCTCATCAAGCTTTGCCAATGCTTCTGAAAGGGCAACAGGGTCTTTGTCATCACTATCCAATATGCGCTCATAGTCGCGAAGTGCTTCAGCAACAGGGTGCTTATAATGGAAGATATTATCAACTACAGAAAGCTCCTCGTTGAATTTTGGTTCCTGTTCAAAAAGCGCAACGGTTACATCTTTGTGTATCCACACAGAGCCTTCATCAGGTTGGTCTTGTCCTGCCAGTATTTTAAGTAGGGTAGATTTACCGCTACCGTTTTTTGCTACAAGGGCTATTTTATCGCCCTCGCTGATATGAAAAGTTATTTTCTGAAATAAAGGTTTTACGCCAAACGATTTGCTGATCCCTTCTGCCGAAACATAATGCATGCAGCAAAATTAAACCCATTCGGCGAGGCTTCATTATTTATTTGTAATAATCTCTTTGTGGCTTTGATGTCTCATATAAAAAAATTATTTTCATAAATCTTAAAAACGAATCCTGAAATAATATGGTAATAGGCGTATTGAAGGAACAGGCACCCGAAACAAGAGTGTCTCTTGTGCCCGAAGTAGTAGCCGCATTAGTAAAGATGAACGTCTCGGTGTATGTAGAACCGGGTGCGGGAGATACAGCATTTCATAGCGATAAAAGCTACACGGATGCAGGTGCGGTTATCAAAGACAGAAACTCTATAGTAGGCGAAGCCAATCTGATACTGGCTATCCATACAGACAATATGCCCGAAGACGTAAAGCAGGGCACTGTTGTGATGGGGGTATTCCAGCCACTGTTCAATACAAAGCAAATGCAGCAATGGGCAGGTAAAGGATATACGGTTTTCAGCCTTGATACCATACCGCGTACTACACGTGCACAGGCTATGGACGTATTGAGCTCTCAGGCAAATATTGCGGGTTATAAAGCGGTATTGCTGGCAGCATTCCAATATTGCCGCTACTTCCCCATGTTTATGACGGCTGCGGGTAGTATACCACCTGCCAAAGTATTGATACTAGGGGCAGGTGTAGCAGGTTTGCAGGCTATAGCCACAGCACGCAGGCTTGGGGCAGTGGTAGAGGTGTTTGATACACGCCCTGCGGTGAAGGAAGAAGTAATGAGTCTTGGTGCCAAGTTTGTAGAGGTAGAGGGTGCGGCAGATGCATCCAAAGCAGGCGGCTATGCGGTAGAGCAAAGCGAAGACTTCCAGCGCAAGCAACGTGAAAAAATACACGAACACGCTAAGAAATCAGATATTATCATAACAACTGCACAGATACCCGGCAGAAAAGCACCGATACTCATCACCAAAGAAATGATAGAGGATATGCGTGCAGGTTCTGTGATAATAGACATTGCATCTGTAACAGGTGGTAATACGGACCTGACGAAAGATAGGGAAACCGTGATGCACAATGGTGTGGCTATTGTTGGTAATTCTGCACTAGCAGCAACGGCATCGGCAGATGCTAGTAAAGTGTATGCTAAAAACGTACTCAACTTCCTGAAGCTGATAATAGACAAGGAAGGCAATATGAACCTGAATTTTGAAGATGATCTGGTGAAAGGCACCTGTATAGCAACTGGTGGCAATATCGTCAACGAAAGGGTTCAATCATTAATCAGTCCACAAACAGCAAATGCATAACAGGCTATGGATTTTATAACAAATTTATTTTCGGACCCTGCAACATACAGGTTGCTTACAATCGTAATCTTATCCATATTTCTTGGTATAGAAGTGATATCGCGTGTACCATCGGTACTGCATACACCGCTGATGAGTGGTGCCAATGCCATACACGGTGTGGTTATCATCGGTGCCATCATCGTAATGGGGCAGGCACATAGCGACGATTATCTGGCCCTGATTCTGGGTTTCCTTTCTGTAGTATTGGGAACGCTGAATGTGGTGGGTGGTTTTGTGGTTACAGACAGGATGCTTGAAATGTTTGACAAGAAAAAGAAAAAAGCCCCCTAACCCCCTAAAGGGGGAAAGCAAAAGCTTTCTAGGGTTATCATACTATTCTTAACATAAAAAGTAGCCCCTTTAGGGGTTGGGGTTTATATGACACAAGTAATATTGCCACTTAGTTACCTGATAGGTTCGGTAACATTTATCATAGGCCTTAAGATGCTTTCTCATCCCGACAGTGCGCGCAAGGGCAACCTCGTAGCCGCAGTAGGTATGACGATAGCTATACTGGCAACCATATTTCTATACACAGACGAAAACGGGAATAAGCTGGGCAACTATGCATGGATATTCGGTGGTCTTATCATCGGTTCTATAGTAGGTACGCTGGCTGCCAAAAAAGTACAGATGACGGCTATGCCTGAAATGGTAAGCCTCTTCAATGGTATGGGTGGTGCCTGTGCCATGCTCATATCTATTATCGAATTCAAGCACCATACATCAATACCTGCTGACCTGTATGAAGAAGCAGGCGCATCAGCGCTTAAGATGATACCGGGTACGTTGTTTATCACCATCATTGTGGGTATGGTGATAGGTAGTGTGTCTTTTGCAGGTAGTATTATAGCATGGGGCAAGCTGAACGGCAAAATCAAAGACTTTTCTTTTAACGGTCAGCATATAATGAATCTGTTGTTGTTGGGTATCATTACTGCGCTGACTGTATATGTGGTGGCAATGAGACCTGAAGCAACTATCATGTTGTTTTATGTAATACTGGCGCTGTCGCTGGTATATGGTGTCATGTTCGTATTCCCGATAGGTGGTGCAGACATGCCGGTTGTTATTTCGTTGCTCAATTCCTTTACGGGTGTGGCAGCAGCATTTGGCGGCTTCCTGTACAACAATCCTGTAATGCTGACAGGTGGTATTCTTGTAGGTTCTGCGGGTACTATCCTTACAATACTGATGTGTAAAGCCATGAACCGTTCGCTGAAAAATGTATTGATAGGTTCGTTTGGTGGTGGCGCGAAAGCAGGAGCAGGCGGTGGTTCTAAAGAACAAGGTAACTACAAAGAAATATCTCTGAATGATACTGCGGTGTTGATGGCTTATGCATCTAAAGTGATGATTATTCCGGGCTATGGCTTGGCGGTAGCACAGGCACAGCACGTGTGCCACGAACTGGAAAAAGTGCTCCAGGATAAAGGTGTGGAAGTGTTTTATGGTATCCACCCCGTAGCAGGCCGTATGCCGGGCCATATGAACGTATTGCTGGCAGAGGCTGATGTGCCGTATGAAAAACTGCTGGAAATGGAAGATGCCAACGACCAGATGGGTAGCACAACGGTTGTGATGGTGCTTGGTGCCAACGACGTGGTAAACCCTGCGGCAAAAGAAGACCCGAGCAGTCCTATATATGGTATGCCAATACTGGAAGTAGAAAAAGCAGAACATGTGATAGTAAATAAACGTAGTATGAAGCCAGGCTATGCAGGTATTGAGAACGAACTCTTCTTCAGGCCAAAGACATCTATGCTTTTTGGCGATGCGAAGAAGGTGTTGCAAGACTTGGTGTCTGAATTGAAACAGGTTTAACATAAACAATAAATTGAATACCGGAGCGCTGCAATTGCAGCGCTCTTTTTTTGTGCTATTGCTAATAGATTATATTTGTTGCGATGAATCGAAGATTGTTTACGGTTTTGTTCAGTTGCTTTATTGCCTCTTTGGTGATGTACAATGCTTGTATAAAAGATAAGTGCGGCATCGTTGTTTGTAATAATGGCGGCGTATGTGTAGATGGTACTTGTACATGCCCCACGGGCTATGAAGGCACCAGTTGTAGTAAAATATGGTATGAGAAATTTGCGGGCAGATGGAATGTGAGGGATAGCTTTAATAAAACTACAAAGCCTGCATTTGTATATGATATAAGTGTTGCAGGTGAAGCATTAAGAGATAGTTTTTATATTGCCGGCTTTTCAGATACGGTGCGTGTATTGGTTTTGTGTAAAAAAACGGCGTATCGTGCGTTTTCTTTTGCAGAGCAAAAGCTGGATTCTTTCATAACCATAAAGGGGGGCACGGGTACGCTTGATTCTGTGAGCGGAGTAGTGACAGGTAATTATTCTTATTTGCGTAAAATATTGCAGCCCGACACTACAACTAAAGACACTACCGTGACGGTGTATTTTTCATGGAAAAGGTAACCTGTAGTAATTTTATATAAACATCAAAAGATGGTCAGGAGAAAAGGAGTAAATGTGCTGGCAACAACATTCGCGGTGATTTTAGCATTTGGCAGTGTATTGTATACATCTTGCAAAAAAGATAATACTACACCGGCTGTAGATACTAAATGTGCAAATGTGGTATGCCAGAATGGAGGTAAGTGTGTAGAAGGAGTATGTTATTGTGCTGTAGGTTATGAGGGGGATAAGTGTGATAAAGCGTCTATATCCAGGTATCTTGGCGATTGGGATGTTACTGAAACTATTAAGGGTAGCAGTAAACAGGCTAATGTGGGCAAAATAAACTTCTATGTGATAAAGATACGCAAGGGCAGTATGGCACTTGATATTCTGATGGATAACTTTATAGGGGGCGGTTATAATAATATTACAGGGGTAATAGGACGTAAATACGTTGGTACAACAACCGAGTCGGATGTTGTTACGAAGTTTGTGCTAAATGCAAATCAGACTATAGCAGGTACATACATTACCGTCTTGAAAGGCGAAGGTAGTGTTAATGATGTGGGCAGCGAAATGAGCTGCGATTATAATCTTACATATCTTGAATCTGGTAAACTTGTGAGAGATACGGTGAGTTTTATTGCCAGCTACAAACAATAGGAACTAGTGAAATGTGATAGTACAGACAATGCTTTCAGTGTAGTTGGATTTATTAAATCAAAAAACATTTGATTGATTGTTTGAAAAAAATTTGCAGAAATCAATTTGTTGTATACTTTTGCAATCCCGATTCACGTCGGCAGTTCTTTGAAAAGTTACACACTTAATAATATTAAGAAGCCGCTTTAGCTCAGCTGGTAGAGCAACTGATTTGTAATCAGTAGGTCGCTGGTTCGATTCCGGCAAGCGGCTCTTTNNTAAAGGCGACAGACTGTAAATCTGTTCTCTCACGAGTACGGAGGTTCGAATCCTTCTCTGCCCACATCTAGTTATACAGTATGCATTCAGTTTTTAGACAACTAGAAACATAGATTGCGTACTGTTTACAGATTGTAAACGCGGGAGTAGCTCAGCTGGTAGAGCGACAGTCTTCCAAACTGTAGGTCGCGGGTTCGAATCTCGTCTCCCGCTCTCTTTAGCATCTTTGAAATTGATTGCAGCTGTTGTAGCTCAGTGGTAGAGCACTTCCTTGGTAAGGAAGAGGTCGGCAGTTCAATCCTGCTCAACAGCTCTCTTCATAATTCCACCTTTATTATTTATTGATTTTTATCTGACGCTGATAAGCGCTGTCTTGCTTTGTCCTCTATCATTAATAATAGCATCACAAATACAAAACTTTCACCTATAATTCTTCCAACTCCAAAACCGCCAATTGCAATAATGCATACTATTGTGCACATGTATATAGTTGCCAGTTTTTTATCCTTCCGGAATAATCTGAATAATAAAATTGCTAATAAGCCCTGTGTAAGGATTGCCTGAAAAAGATATTCTTTTGTTTGCAGGCTTTCAGTTGTTTTACTTAGCAGGTGGCTAATTGATAATTGCCCCTCAAAGCCGTGAGTGTAGTTTATGCGAATAAGCATGAGCGCGCCAAATGCAAAAACAATACTGGCAACAACAACTATTGCATATTGCAGAAATCCTTTGTCTTTCCGATTGATGAAAATGAGGCTAATGGTATATACACAGAAAAATATCAACACAGTTTCTCTGGAAAACGCGGCTATTAAAACAGCTATTGCAGATACACGCAGGTTTCGTTCAATCAGTCCTATTGTTAGTAAAGCCAAGCTGAGCCAGGCGTAGCCTTCCGTTAGTGGTGCAATAACATTCAATGGTACCATAAAGTAGCCACAAGCCAGTGCAATGATGGGGAACAGGATGTCATCATCGGTTTTTTCGGGTTGTTTTTTCTTCAGGTAAACAGCTATTATTATCAACGATAAGGCAAAAGCCAGATAGTTTGAAAGGATTAATGAAAACAGATTTCGCTGACTATTGCTACTGTATCGTTCAGAGTTAGAGAAAGCGATATCGTTAGGGTAGTATATACCTGCGCTTTTTATAGCCCTGGCAACAAGTGTAGGTAGCTGCCTCAGTACAAAAGGTGCTTTAGTAGCGTTCAGGTTCAGCGGGGAGTCAATCATTACCTGATACCTGAAGAAATCTCTGTTTCCCAGTTCGGGTTGCGCATATTTGTAAGACATATATAGCAAGCCATATGTGGCAAACAATACCAAAAGCATGGTTTTGAGCAAAAAGCGCATTGGCAAATTATTAAAGCTCAAAGAGATGAATCTCCGTGTTGTTTAAAAAATAATATATGAGCCTAGAAAAATAAATTTATTTGAATCAAAAATAACTTATATTTGCACACTTTTTAGAAATAGAAATATTTAAATTTTTTAAACAACAATAACAATGGCAAAAGAGACGTTCAAGCGGGAAAAACCCCACGTAAACATTGGTACCATTGGCCACGTGGACCATGGTAAGACTACATTGACTGCAGCTATAACTACCATCCTGGCAAACAAAGGTTTGGCAGAGAAAAGGGGTTATGATGAGATTGATGCTGCTCCTGAAGAAAAAGAGCGCGGTATCACTATCAACACTGCACACGTAGAATATGAAACTGCTAATCGTCACTATGCGCACGTTGACTGTCCTGGTCACGCTGACTATGTGAAAAACATGATTACAGGTGCTGCTCAGATGGATGGTGCGATTCTGGTGGTTGCTGCTACAGACGGTCCGATGCCGCAAACTAAAGAACACATTCTGTTGGCTCGTCAGGTAGGTGTTCCACGTATCGTTGTGTTCATGAACAAAGTAGATCTGGTTGATGATGCTGAAATCCTTGACCTGGTTGAAATGGAAATCCGTGAATTGTTGAGCAAATACGAATATGATGGTGATAACACACCAATCATCAAAGGTTCTGCTACAGGTGCACTGGCTGGTGAAGACAAATGGGTTGCTGCAGTTGACGAACTGATGAACGCAGTTGACGAATACATTCCACTGCCTCCACGTCCGGTTGATCAAGCGTTCCTGATGTCTGTAGAAGACGTATTCACTATCACAGGTCGTGGTACTGTTGCTACAGGTCGTATCGAGCGTGGTGTGATTAAAGTTGGCGAAAACGTTGAGATTGTTGGTTTCAATGATTCTCCGCTGACATCTACTTGTACTGGTGTTGAGATGTTCAAAAAACTTCTTGACCAAGGTCAGGCTGGTGACAACGCAGGTCTGCTTCTGCGCGGTATTGAGAAGAAAGATATCCGTCGTGGTATGGTTATCTGCGCTCCTAAGAGCATCACTCCGCACACAGAATTCAAAGGTGAAGTTTACGTATTGAGCAAAGAAGAAGGTGGTCGTCACACTCCATTCTTTAACAAATACCGCCCTCAGTTCTATTTCCGTACTACAGACGTTACAGGTGAGTGTAAACTGCCTGATGGTGTAGAAATGGTAATGCCTGGTGACAACGTGAACATGCACGTACAACTGATCGCTCCAATCGCGATGGAAAAAGGTCTGAAATTCGCGATTCGCGAAGGTGGCCGTACAGTTGGTGCAGGTCAGGTAACTGAAATCATCAAGTAATATCGTACAGTAGCAATACTGTTTGATTAAATAATAAACAGCCTCGGATATTCCGAGGCTGTTTTGTTTTTATAATATTCGATATTTGTCTACAGTTTTTTAAGTCATGTCCACAAATACAGCATCCATCTATCTTAATACTGCAGCTTGCGGCCTTGTGCCATCAGCAACAATAGCAGCTGCAACAGAACTATACAAAGCACTGGAAACAAATAGCAGTACCCGTGCAGAGCATTGGCGTTTTGAAGAGGAAACACCAATGCGTGAAACAATAGCTGCATTCCTCAATGCACCAGCTGATGAGGTAGCCATGATACCCAATTTTTCCTGGGCTATGAATGCGGTTGTTCAATCGCTGAAAGGTGATGAAAGGGTATTGTTGTACAAGCACGACTATCCTTCTCTGCTGGAGCCGTTTCGTATCAATAAGTTTGATATTACCTGGGTAGATGCGCCTGATGAGTTTAATATAGATGTAACAGCTATTGAAGATGCTATTATACATCATAAAGTAGATATCGTAGCCATCAGCCATGTGCAGTGGACATCGGGCTATAGGATTGATATTGCACATATAGGTGCGCTTTGTAAAGCGCATGGTGTATTGTTTTTTGTAGATGGTACACAAAGTATGGGGGCGCATGTAATAGACCTCTCTGCTATGCACATAGATGTATATGCCGCCAGCAATTATAAATGGATGAATGCCGGTTTTGGTACAGGGGTGTTGAGTATCAAAAAAACATTTTTAAAAAAATATCCACCTGTAGTAGGAGGTAATAATAGCTATAGGATGATAGACGGCATTATGCAATACAGACCCTCTATGCTTAGCTACGAGCCCGGGCATCCGAATATGTATGGGCTTACTGTGCTGAATGCTGCCATAAAACATAAACAAGAACTAGGGATAGCAAATATTAATGCATCAAATGAAAAGCTGACACAGCTTTTACTGGATAATATAAAAGACTTGCCTGTAAAACTAATAGGCGACTTCAATACCATGAACAGGGCATCGATCGTAATACTGAAAGACGAAAATAGATTAGGCGATTGGATAAAGCAACACAATATAGTTGTGACACAGCGCAACGGACTATTGCGCATCAGCATGCACTATTACAACACGGAAGCAGAGGTGATGGCGATGGCCGGATGTTTGCATTCTTTTTATACAAAATAGAAATGCGTATTATGAATCGCAGTATCACTGCAACAATATTTTTGTCAATCGTATTGTTTGCCAAAGTAGACGCTCAGGATACGCATTACTGGACACAACAGTACGGGCCCAAAAGCTCGTTGCTGAGTGGTAGTGATGCAGCAACATCGCGCGATAACAGTGCTATCTATAACAACCCCGGAGGGTTAGGGTTTAATACCATTCCCAACTTGTCTATTACTACCAATGCATATTCGCTATCCAGTAGTTTGTTCAGGGATTATGCAGGTAAAGATTTGGATATGCAATCCATACAACCCAATAACATAACGCTGATATTATCGGGTGTTTATAAAGATAAAAAACACAAACGCTGGACGGTGGGTTATGCGCTGATAGACAAAGCAAGGTATAAGTTTGAAGGCTCTCAACGCTTTGATGGTTCACTGAATGCATTGAGCGATAATTATAGCCCCGGTAATGAGGAGTTTGTTTCTCAGCTAGACCTCAATAACAGCCTGAGCGAGATATGGGGCGGGCTTACATTGTCTTACAAGATTAATGACAAAATAGCTGTCGGATTGTCTGAATTTGGTGCTTACAGAGAGCGTAAATACAGCTACAATTTTATAGCCAGAACGATAGCTAATACCGGTTCTTTGTTTCAGGCGGCTACTTCCAATTTTTTGTACAATGTAGATTACCTGGCAGTACGCATGATAAGCAAAGTGGGCGTGTCTGTCAATCTTGGGAAGGTAAATGCAGGCCTTGCAGTTACCCTACCCAGCATCAACCTATATAGCGAGGCTACAATGAACGGCGACCTGACGGGTACAAACGTGTTGATAGACCCTGAAACAAGTGAGCGTGGTACATTTATAGCTAACGACAGACAAGATAACCTGAAGGCGCGCTATAAATCTTCATGGAGCATATCAGGCGGGTTGAGTACATCATTCAAAGCAACTAAAATTTACCTGACGGGTGAGTATTTCGGTGGTATCAGCCCCTACGTATATGTACAACCACAGGTGAAGGACTTTATTCGACCTAAAGGCATAGCGCTAGGCAGTAACCGAGAGTTGTTGAGTGTATCGGGCGGTGCACTGCCGGTTTATAATATTGCTTTGGGTATGGAGCAGAAGTTATTTAAAGAGTACAGCCTCTTATTGGGAGCAAGTACCGATAATTCGTTTTTTGACCCTGCAGCAGATAATATCGGCAATCAGCTTTCTTTTACCAGTGCCAATTTGCTGCATGGCAGCATAGGGGTAATGGCCAACAGACCGAAGAACGATATCTGTGTGGGAGTATCGGCAGCTTATGGCAAAAACAAAGTGCAGCAGGCCGCCAATATCAATCAACCGGTAGATGGAATAATGCTGATGGGAGAGACTACAGAAACAGAATTCAGGTACTATAGTATAGCGGTAATTATAGGCTACGTGCATTATATAAAATAAGATATGGGGTAGATAGTAAGAAGCCACGATTTTTTTGGGAAAATTGAACGGAATTTTCTTACATTTGCATTCGCCCCTGATAAGGGGGCTTTTTTTTACGGGCATAGTTCAACGGTAGAATAGAGGTCTCCAAAACCTTAGATCGTGGTTCGAATCCGCGTGCCCGTGCTAACATTGCCTTGCTGACTGCACCGTTAGCGCATCAGCAAGACAGCTAACAAAATTCTATGAGCAAGTTTGGCACATATATCCAGGAAGCTTATGATGAGTTGGTTCACAAAGTGAGCTGGCCTTCATGGGAGGAGTTGCAGCAAACAACCGTGATTGTAATGGTAGGCCTTCTCATTACTACAATTGTAATCTTTGGTATGGACTTCGCTTCAGAGCGTCTGTTGACCATCCTGTACGGTATTTTAGGTAAGTAAAGCAAACAATTTTATGGCTGAAGCTACTACAACACAAGAATCGAAGTGGTATGTACTGCGTGTTATCAGCGGCAAAGAGAAAAAAGCCAAAGAATACGTAGACAAAGAGGTAAAAATAAATGGCTGGGGTGCAGCTATCCATCAGGTATTGTGTCCTGTAGAGAAAGTATTTAAAGTACAGGCCGGTAAAAAAGTATTGCGCGAAAAAATATTGTATCCGGGTTATCTGATGCTGGAAGCAGCAGATGGCAAACTGACGGACGATATGATTCAGACAATCAAAAACGTATCGGGCGTTATACACTTCCTTGGTAAAGATCATCCTACATCACTGCGCAAAAGTGAAGTGAACAAGATGTTCGGTAAAATGGATGAGGTTAGCGAACAGGGTATTGGCTATGCAGAACCATATATTGTTGGCGAAACTGTACGCATCACAGATGGTCCTTTCAACGACTTTAACGGTACGATAGAAGAAGTAAACGAAGAGAAGAAAAAACTGAAAGTTGTGGTGAAAATCTTCGGTCGTGCTACACCTGTAGAATTGAACTACATGCAGGTAGAAAAAATTGCTTAATCAATTCAGCAAATCATAGAAAAGCCCCGAAATTTTCGGGGCTTTTTATTTTATACTAATTATGCTTTCAGCGTGTATTGCTCTACAGAATGCTGGATGATTTTGCGGAATTCTCCTGTCATATAATCAAGGTTTACTTCCTTGTCTTCTCTCATTTTCCTGATAACGTTTACTGCCGTTGTCATCAACGTAGTATTTATCATCTGCATGTTGTTAATCATACTGCCCAGATAGTCGTACGAGTTAAGTGCACGTTCTCTGATGTGTTTTTTTACAACCAGTTCTGCCATGCGGGCAAATGCTGCAATTTTTCTCTCTTGCGTATTCATATAAGTAGAAGTTTTTGTTTGATGCTACAAATATGCGTCGCTTGTAATGTATAGAGCAAGAAATGTGGTTTGGTTAACGCTTATTTTGCAAGCGTTTAACGAGCGCTTAACAAGCGAGTGAATGTATATTAATCGCGTTTTTTGATATTGATAGAACGCTTACGCTGTTTGATGTCGAAGTATATCATTTTCTCACTGTTATTTACAAGATCTACTTGTTGGGTAAAAGAAGTAGGGCGGAAATTATCATCGAATGCCAACGGGCTCAGCGATATGGTATACATACCACCCGGAAGGTTGAAATAAAACTCACCATTTTCCTGTGTAAGGGTAGAGTAGGTAAGTGTATCGGACTGACTGATAATAGTGGCAGTCACTTTAATGTTTGATAACTTAAATGATAGATTTGATTTATCATCCAATTCCAGCTTCAGCTGCCCGTTCAGTATTTTACTGGCTTTGTAGGGAATGAAGAATGTTTTGTTGCCCGTCATTTTTAATATTTGTACGGGGCCGCCACTTGGTACCCATCCGCGTATCTTACTGGCAAAACCAAAATCAACTTTATAGCCTTGTTCAGATTTGTCTACGTTTTTAAATAATGCAATGCCCCTGTCGTCTGTAATGAACCTACTGCCTTTTATTGCCAGCATCTGCCCTTCAATCGGTTCTTCACCCGGATTCATTTCTCCGTCGTTGTTAGAGTCTTTAAACAGCACCAGCTTCATGTTGTAGTATTTGCGTATCAGCAGGAATGGTGTGTGCAGTCTTACACGCAGCGATGCACTGATATACGGCGTTGCCTGTACTTGCTTGATAGGAATGATACCTATTACATTGAAATCGAAACCGTGTTTAAGGCTTGTATAGGTGATATTGCTCAACAGATTGGATGTTTCTGTATTACCGGGGATAGTTTTGGCATAGTTTAGTTGCGAACGGATGTTCAGCCTCTTCTTAAATAATGGAAGCTCTAATGACGGGCCTATTATGATGCGCTTATACTCTTCCGGATTTTTGATGTAGGCAATGTATTCATGATAGTAGTAAGGGCCATTGTCGTAGCGTGCAGCAACACTAATCCAGCGGTATTGCAGATTGCCCTGATTGCTGTTAATAACAACTGATGTTGTGGCTTCCTGCCCTGGTATGGTGCCAACCCCATAGTATGAATTGATAGTAAGAAACAGGTGTTTAAAAGGAGATATAGATGCGTTCAGGTTAAGGTACTGAAAACGATACTGTGCATGAATACCGGTGTCGCTGTTTATTTGTAATTGATTGGCAGCTGAAATTACAATATTGGTACCCTTAAAGCCAATACCTGTACGTGCCCCATAAGTTTCAGTCTTCAGGTTAAACACGTCTGAGAAGTAGGTGGTATCTTGATAAAAGTTTGCTTTACGCAGGCTGGTTTCGTAAAAGCCACCCATAAAGAACTTGCCGAATATTGCACGGGCATCATGGTTTTGTGCGCGTTGTCCTTTAAAGATACCCGGGTATGCATTACTGTTAAGTTGCAGGTTGGATATTGCTGCGAAATGTTTTTTCTCAATATTAAAGTTATAACCTACAGATGTGCCTATTTGTGTATTCTTATCTGTGTTTACAAGATTGGCAAGGCTTTGTTCCATACCTACACCACCACTAACAACAAATTTCCCGTCTTCCCCAATTTTCCATTCGCCACCTTGTTTATACAGATAGCTATTTAGCTTTCTGTCGCTATCAAAGTTGGCAGTAGCATTGCCGTTTATCTTGATGTTGGGATGCAGCCCCCCGTATTGATAATTCATACCTGCCAGTTTGCTATTGCCTGCGCGGCTTTTAAACATACCGTATGCGCCTATATAGTCGCGCTGTTGCAACCAGCTACGGCTCAGTTTGGCGCCATAACCATCCATATAGAAGTCGGTAAGTTCGTTTATGTTGCCCGCAGATGCGCTCCATTTCTGGCCTATGTATTCAATCCGCATGATGCTATTGTCTGCAGCCTGTCCTTTACTCAGTGTTTTGCTCCGAAGGTCGAGCGCTACTTTGTCTTGTGGCGTAATATCTACTGCACCGTGCAGGGCGCCATAATATTGTATGTCATCTGTTCCCTGAGATGTACCGCCAATCTCTAACTGCAAAGGCATATCCAGAAATGCAGAGCTGTTATCTTTCAATGAGCTACCAATGCGTGTTATCAATTGCATCATGTTCATTGTCTCACCGTTCTCTACGCCTATTTGCACTTTTATTTCTTCACGGCGTAAGGCATTCCACTGCCTGTCATTAATGTGCAATGGTATATAAAAAGTAGTGTCTTGAGCAGGTTGAAGTACAAGATCTTTTTTATAGTCGAGTTGCAAAAAAGCATTGATAAACCTGACGGTAAAATTGTTGGGGGTATTACCTGTGTTTTTTATTTGTACAGGAAATTTAATGTTCTTTTCGTACCCAGCCATCGAATAGCTAGATAGCGGTAAAGTAGCTTTGAACTTTGTAAACTCTTTTACCCGGACTCTGAAGGTGTCTATCAGTTTTTCTATACCGTCATTCAGTTGGTATTCTACACGCACTGTCTGCCATGTTGCGGTTTTAGATTTTGTGGGTACCAATCTTATTGGCAGGCTGGTGTTGCCATTAGGTTCTATATTCAGCGTCACCAGTTTTTGGGTTACCATATCCCAGCCTTCCGGTGCGTATACGTTTACAATGATGCTTATTTTCTTATCAGTGAGGTTGGTAACGTTTATGTTATTGAACATAAAGTCGCGATTGCCCATGGCTACAAGTGTATCGTTGGTTACAACGGTCTTGTAGATTGTTTTACTTAACTGCGCACTGACGGTAGTAGTAAAGACGGCAAGTAGTATAGGTATAAGACATACCTTCAGCAACTGATATGTGCGGGTGTTTCTCATTAATACTGCTGCGTGCATTGGATACAAACAGGTTGTGACCTTAGGTGCACCTGCTGCGTACAACATCGGAATCCTCCTTGTGTGGCAAAATACACAAAAAACTGCGTATTGGTGTGAGTTAGAGGTCGATACATGCAGATAGATTGCCGGGTAATTAAATAATAGAAAGCGTCCTACGGGGACGCTTTCTATTGTATTATGCTTATAAAATCTTGCTGATTGATTACAGTTGTGTAGCAGTGTAAACTACATCTACAGTATAAGTACCTGCAGGGTATGCGAAGCCTGGTGTTGCATTGTACATTACGCTGAATGTTTGTGCACCACCATTGTTTGCGTTAGTTATCAGGTTAGCAGCAGTTGATGTAAGACCGCTATAAGCTGATGCACTGAACGGAGAAGCAATAGCACCACCTGTTGCGTTTGCACTTACTTTCAGTGCCAGCACACCAGATACAGGCATTACAGGAGCAGGTGTTGTAGTACCTGTGTATGTAAAGTTTGTGTTGTTAGTTTTAACAGTAACACCGAATTTTTTGTTAGAACGTACTTTCAGTTCTTGTGCAGATGATGCAACACCATTTGCATAATCGTTAACTGTGTTGAACGCCAGATTTACAGCAGCACCTGTAGCTGTAGTAGATCCTGTAAAAGTCAACTCGATTGCGTTGCTCAGGTTCAGGTTAACTGTTTGAGTAGCTGTAGATGCAACTTGTGCTTTTGCTGCGAAACCAGCGATAGCAAGAACGGCGATTGAAAGTAATTTTTTCATTGTTTGTATTTGTTTGAATTATTTGAATGTTGTTTGTTTGTTTGTTTGTTTGTTTGTTTGATGACACAAAGATTGAACAAACAAACAAAACGGCAATATTTATAGCCCTTGTTAACGCTGGTTTTGCAAGCCGTTAACAACCGATTAACAAAAAGAGGGGTACTCAGTGGTATGAAAAAAAGCCTGTAAGGCTTATCTGTACAGGCTTTTAGTAGATTATTGTTATAGTTATTACTCTTCGTGATTGCTTTCAGGGCTAGGTTCATCCAATACCTCGTTAACAATGCTGGCAGTGTCATTGGCACTAGTTGCCGGTAGGGCATTGTGTCTGGCAAGTACATTATACACGCCCATATTTACCTGATGTTTAATGTCGTTGAGCGTAGCCCCCTGCGGTAGTGGTACAGGGAGTGAATAGGAGATAATCAGTTGAAATACATTTTCGCCAAATCCATCCGTAAGTACTTCTATCGGCTCTGTAACATATAGTGTATTTTGCAAAGAACTACGTACATCTTTTACCAACGCTTGTAGTGTAGGGAAGCTAATGCCATAACGCAGGCTTACATTTAGTTTTACCTTGCGGCTATAGCGATTGGTGAGGTTTTCCAGATTCTCGTATACCAGTTTTTTGTTCGGGATAGTAATAGCAGAGCCGTCCGGACTGCGAAGGCGTGTGCTGCGGAAACCGATACGCTCTACAGTGCCCTCTACACTACCCAGCTTTATAGTGTCGCCAACCTGAAATGGTTTGTCTGTAAGGATGGTAAATGCACCAAACAGGTTTTCGATACTCTCCTTAGCCGCCAATGCAATGGCTACACCACCAATACCGAGGCCTGTTATAAGGGCAGGTATGTTGACATGAAATACTGTACCGAGTACCCAAAACGCGCCTATTGTCCATAGTACCACTTTCAGTACATCTTTCAGTATTGGCAGCAGTTGCTGGCGCTCTTTGTTTTCGCGTTCATGTGCATCGTCCAGTTGTACATGAAATATAAAATCAAGTATGCGCGAAAGTGCTATTGTGGCAAATAGTATAGCAAGGAACAGGAAAACATGGTCTACTAAATCGCTGAAACGAATAGCCAGTTCTTCATGCTTATCGTTCATGCGATGCAGCAAAAAACTATTCAGCAGGCCATTCAGTTGATTGATGGCTATGTAGAAGAAACCTACCTGCAGCAGCGACTCAAGGGGGCTTTGTATAAGTTGGCAAAAAGTATTGCCATGTTTTTTGTCTGTAAACCTATTGGTGACAGAAGATATGCCACGGGCTATAAAACGTGCCAGTGTTTTTTTTGCAAGCAAAGTAGCCACAATGATACCTGCACACCACAATAGGTTAGAGATTTTTTCTCCGCCTATTTTCGACTCCAGATTTTGCCAGTTGATGGCGAGTAGTGCATAATACATTGTGGCTAAGTTCGGTGTTATAACTATACTGAAACGTTAAACTCGCGGAGCGCATCGTTCAGGCTCGTTTTCAAGTCTGTAGAAGCTTTGCGCTGACCTATAATTAATGCGCAGCTAACCTGGTATTCACCCGCAGGGAATTTTTTTGTATAGCTGCCAGGTATTACTACACTGCGTGCAGGAACACGGCCTTTGTATTCTACCGGTTCGCTGCCGCTAACGTCTATGATTTTTGTTGATTGTGTAAGTACAACGTTTGCACCCAACACGGCTTCTTTTTCTACAATCACACCTTCTACCACAATACAACGAGAACCTATGAAACAACCATCTTCAATAACAACCGGAGATGCCTGCAGTGGCTCAAGAACACCACCAATGCCAACACCACCACTCAAGTGTACGCCTTTGCCTATTTGTGCGCAAGAGCCTACTGTTGCCCAAGTGTCAACCATCGTGCCCTCATCTACAAACGCACCTATGTTTACATAAGAAGGCATCAGCACGACATTCTTAGCAATGTATGCGCCATAGCGAGCTACTGCATGTGGTACAGCACGAACACCAAGCCCGGCATAGTCTTTCTTCAGCAGCATTTTATCATAAAACTCAAATGGCTCCATTGTCCATGTTTGCATTGGCTGAATGCCGAAGTATAAGAGGATAGCCTGTTTTACCCATTGGTTTACAACCCATCCATTGTCTGTAGGAGATGAAACACGCAGGCGCCCCTTATCTACTTCTTCAATCACCGCTCTTACAGCATCTTTATATTTTTCGTCTTTCAGTAATTCGCGGTTCTGATAAGCCGCTTCAATCATTTCTTGCCACTGTGTTTGCATACGGATAATTCTTATTAGGCTGCGAAAATACTAAACAGGAAAGCAATACACAGGATTGAAAATATATAATGATAAAAATTCTTTGAAAAAGGTTTTGCAGAAACGAAATTCGTCTCTATATTTGCACTCCGTTTCCGAGCAAGGGAACACAGTAAGGAAGCATAGCTCAGCTGGTTCAGAGCACCTGCCTTACAAGCAGGGGGTCCGCGGTTCGATCCCGTGTGCTTCCACAGAATAACACCTCTTAAGGCTTAGCTTTAAGAGGTGTTTCTTTTATACCTTTACAATCTTCTCCTGTTAGTTTGTTCAGAGTGGAAATTCCATCATTTTAATAGGTAACTGTAATGCCCGCTCCATAGCCCATATCGCTATCGTAATGAGTAGAAACTGAAAAGTACTTCGTAGCAATATATCGCAGTCCTATCATATACTCCTTATCAGTATTTACCATCATATTCATTCTTAGTCTTTTTGCAAGTGGTATATCTTCACGGAATAACTGTATCCTCAGTTTTCCTTCCATGTCAACTCTCATGTCTGTCTTAATCAGGAAAGGAAGTGTGTATTGTAAGCCTATACAAAGTACATTACGCTCATCTTTGCTATTTATCTGGTTGAATAAGTTGGTTTCAGATGCATTATGCTTTCTATATCTCCAATCAAAACCTACATATGGGTACAACCATTGATT
>DGQM01000005.1 GCA_002389765.1 Bacteroidetes bacterium UBA4414
AGGAATGCCCAAGCATCATATATTCCTATACCTGCAGTGGATGCACATAAAAGTGGTAACACTGCCAAATGCAGATGCACTGCCAACACAAAAAGGTGAATTGCTATTAATGAGTGATGACCAGCTAACAAAAATACCCTTACAGCGTATNNACATTATTACCCCTAAGCGGTAATGTAAATAAAACCTGTGCATTGCCGGTGTTGTATGGCATCAGCCATTGCGATTCATCTACCGTAATAAAACGATAGCCTGTATAGGTATGATTGTAGTTGAAATATAATTGCCTGAAATTAAAGCCAATATTTAACTGACCATTGTAGCGGGGAGCATAGGGTATTTGCTTGCCTATACTACCATCGCCCGATATGTAGGATGAAACTGTTGTAGATAACACATACGCTGTATTAATAGCTAAGTGTAGATTGAGCTTCCCAAGGCGTACTGTCAGTTTGTTATCAGTCTCTACTCCACGACTATGCACTGTTGCAATGTTGTGTGGTGTCCAGATAGCACCGCCAAACCAAACTATCCAATTATCAATGACACGATTAAACACTGATAATTCATGTTTCAGCACAACTCTATTATCAGAATGGGAATGGAATATATAACCAGCATCTGTACTCCAACCACTTTCGGGCAACAAATTCCTATTACCCCCCGGATTGTAGTACAATTCGTTAAGCGTAGGCACTCTATAAGTCTTTTGAGCATTTGCCTTTATGCTGAGCCAGTTTGTTATATCATAAGCTACATTACCACCGGGCAATAAATAACTGTTATGATCAACAGCCTCAGCCCGCATATTCAATGCGACTCTCAGTTTACTTTTCAAGTCTGTATACAAGTAATTAGCCGCAAGTGCATACCTGTTTTGTGTATTTGTTTTGCTGATATTTGCGCTATCTACCCATTGTACAGATACCGGTGTCATTATCATTAAACGATGGCGCTTCCCGATTGCAAAACGCACTGCAGTCTCTGCATATAATTGATTGCTTGCATTTTTAGTATAAAGCAGTGCAAGCGTGTCTTGATACTGCATGTAATCTCTTATGTAAGACATCTTAACAGATGTATGAACAGATTTGCCGGTTCTATTCCAATCTGCCAATAATCTTAATGACTCATCGCGCTGATTTTTTACTGATTGAGATTCGAACAATGCGCGGGGTACTTCTCTGTAATATTGCTGATACCACCCTGTAAGAGATACTATATTCTTGCTATTAGCTTTGTACGCTACTTGTAGTAAACCTCCCCCACTGCTTAACGAAGCATTACTCATTTTACTAGTTAGCAGTCCATCCGTATAGTTGAAATTATTCTTTGCTGACTGTCCAAAACCGTTAACAGCCACATACCACTTACGTGTACTGAACCCCGAACGCAGCCCCAACTGATACTGACTAAAACTGCCTGCAACTGCATATACTGAATGACTAAAAACATTAGCCGTATCGAAATGTGGTTTTTCATTTTCTACTACCAATGCTCCGCCAACATTGCCACTACCCCACATGGCCGAAGAACTACCATAAACAAGATTGACATTATTCATAAGCGATACGGGCAGCAAAGAAACATCCGACACACCCATAGCAGCGTTTTGTAGCGGCACGCCATTCCAATATACCTGCGACTGTGCTGCAGACGCACCACGAAAACTAAGTGTAGCCAACCCATTGATACCATAGGTTTTGATGAAGACAGGCGACTGCTGTGATAGCAAATTTGCTACACTTTGAAACTGATACTGCTTTAAGGTTATACTATCAAAACTAACAATCTTTTGACCCGGAGAGTATGTATTAATACGCTCGTCATTAGATACAAGTACTTTCTTCCTGCCTTTGATTTTTACATCTTTCAATGTATCTACCAATTGCCCTTTGGATACAGAAAAAGAAAGTAGCAATACTATCAGTACTGCTACTACTTTGTTCACCGTGAAAGGGGACTTGCTCATATATTGTTACTTATTCAAAATAAAAGCTGCTTGGACCAACACCTACAGCAAAACTATTTACCTGTTTGCCTTCGGCATCATATACTAACACTGCACCCTTTTGTATAAAACCTTTAGGATCTCCTATATAGATATTACCGGATTGAGGCGCTATGCCCAATGCCCAAAAGTATTGAAACTTCTGTCCTGCTACGAATGGCATTGGCGGTAACTGTGTATCGTTGATGCCCATTCTGTAAATGCCGTTGTTATCTGTACCCCCATTGTAATCTACTTCAATAAAATACAGTACATCTTTGGCAAGGTTGAATACAGGCTTTATAACATCTGATTTTGCAGAAAAGTAAAACGTCTTGATTACCTTATCCTTGTCATCCAGCTGAGTGATGGCTGCAGGTTTACCCTTATATACATTTCCTGAAACTACCCACAGATTGCCATCTTTGTCTACAGCCATACCATGTGGTGCTCTGTTATTGATGGCAATTACATCCCGCACTTTATCTGTAGCTATATCTATCGTGTAAATATTGCCACATGCTGTATCCCAAGTGCTGATGTAGGCTTTGTTGTTCCTCATTGCCATATACTCGGGATTCTGATAAGGCATATCTATCGTTCCGCTGACAGACATACTTTGCGGATTGATGATATAGACCTTATTGCTGAACAATGTAGAAACATAAGCCTTTGTATCGCTAACAGGGAGTATATACCTTGGCTTAGGAATGTCGATTATACCTATTTGTTTTCTTGCAGAATCCAGCACCAATACTTTATCTGAATTATTGATACACAAAAACCACTTATCGCCTATTCTGCGCATGCTTTGAAACACATCTCCAAGCTTTGAGCCGGTATTTACAGACTCATATACATTCCCAAAATCTATGCTATTCCTGTAGTTGTACATATACAAGGTAGCATTCCCATTGCCAAGACTCCCCTCGCAGACAGTGTATACATTTCCTGTAGCCTCTGTAGCAGCAGGCGGCTTTGTATCAGGTTCAGTCGGCTTGTCTTTTACACATGCCGACTGAAGCGATACTATCAGTATACCAGATATTATATTTTGGAAATACGTTCTACCCATTTGTTACCATTGGTATCTGTTACCACAAGGTAATAAACACCCGTAGTTAGAGATGCTACAGAAAGTTTATTATTAACAACAGCACCATACATTACCACACTACCCTTCATATCTGTTACAGTTGCATAAAGCTCGCCTTGTGGTGCTTTATTGAATCCTATATTTATATCAGACGCTGAAGGATTTGGGAATACATTCATTGTGTTATTTGCAGCTACAGTTGTGCTTGCAGATGCAGCCCATTTCAGGTACATAGCACCTACTGCTTCCAAATCAAAACCGCCACTTGCTACATTGGTAGGATATGGGTCGTTGATTTTACGGCCATTCTTATCTACCTGTCCGTATGTACCAATTGAACCTACTACGTCTACCAATCGGATGTGAGTGATGTTATTTATATCCAAACCGGGAGTACCTGCCAGTTCCTGCAAATCGAACGGTGTGCCAAAGCCACCCATATATTTACCGGCCAGATTATCTACCTGACGGGCATTTTCATATACGCCGGATGCAGGTGTTTGTAATGTATCTGCGAAGCTTGTTGCAGGGAAACGTGTGTAGTTTACACCATCAGAACTTACCTCTACAAATGCATATTCAAGAAACGCCTCTTCAGGATTGTTAGGATTTGCAAATCCATTTTCAAACACTATAAAGTCCGGGCCACTACCGTTGTAAATAATATTATTGAACGTAAGTACTGCCGTACCACTGTCTCCCAAGCTTACCAGATAGTTATCTGGCATACCAATTGCGTTGGTATCAGCACCCAATGTTGGCTTACCAAGCGATTTATCAGCAATATCCAACCAACCACGATTCAGTTCGCAATGTGTAGCCCATCCTTTTATAGAAGCGTCGTTTTTGCTGATTGCAGTGCTACCGGACACATTTGCTTGTGGTGCAAACGGGAAAAGATTCTCCTGCGTTATAAAATTGTCTATGCAATAATATGCAGGCGTATTCATACCAAACTGACCAACATCGCTTGAGCTTAGCATTAAACTAAGACTATCCACCTTACCAAGTGGCATCAAGTTTACCCATTTCCATGTTTTCAGTATATAGTCTTTAGAGTTGTCTGTAAAACGGAAGTCTGCCAGATATACTTCTACACTATCCTGCTTCTTAACACCATTATGATAACCATAGATTACCATTTTGAACCAGTCTTGATCGTTGCCTGTTGCACCACCAAACTTCTTGGCAAATGCATCTCCATCACGCATACTATTGTATGCATATGTGGCATTAGTGATATAAAACCCAGCAGCGAAACCGCCTTTACCTGCATTAATCAGTTTTATATAATTGTCTGAACCATTTGCAACGATGTACTGATTAGATCCATTGTAGCCCTTTGCTGTTTTTGCTGAATAGGAGTTGGTATATCCGCTTTTAACGCTATCTGTCATATTGGTATATGCAAAGCCGCTACTCCAAAAACCACCCCAGGCACTATTATATACACAAGGGAAGTGAGCTAAGCCATTATCAAACCCTACATCGTTTCCTGAGTTTGAGTAATTGACATAAAATGTGTCTGTCTTAGGTAATGTCAGGCCTTCAAAATCAGCCACAGTTTGGGCATTAGTTGCCATAGTAGCAACAATTGCCGAGATGAACAGTGTAAATCTGCGCATAATAAATTGATTAGTACAATTTGTTTAATGCGGCTTGAGAGAAATTGGCAGATAACAATACAGCGATGGTTCCGGATCCATGCCCTGATTTTACCTGTGCTTTTATTCCCGAAAGCAGCGTAAATAATAAATGTCCAAAGGCAGGTCTTCTGACTCGCTTCACTTTTTGCGGCCTTCCCATCCTATACGGACAGTGGCGTTGGCGGTGCAAAAAGCTGTAAATGAAGCTTACAGCATCGGGTAATGTTCAGGATTTTCACCTGATTCCCTTTTAATTCCGTTGTTGAGCGGAAACCAATGTTGTTGCAAATGTAGGAAAATTTATCTCAGAAAGCCTGAACAAGATTTCCACTCAATAATAACAGTTGAGTATACTAGCCTGCTGTACGCTGTCTGATAGCCTCGTACAATATCATGCCTGCTGCTACAGAAACGTTTAATGAATCGAACTGAACAGCCATAGGTATCCGTATCAGTTGGTCGGCTCTTTTCAAGACGTCTTTACTGATACCTGTATCCTCTGCCCCCATTACTACACAAGACGGAATAGTTAGGTCTGATTCAGCTACAGGCACACTCCCTCTCATTTCTGTACCTAATACTTGTATGCCATTGAGGCGCAATACATCTATAGCTTGTGGTACAGAGGGAATACGGCACAGCATAATTTTGTGTAAAGCACCGGCTGATGTTTTAATAGCTTCTTCTGTTAGTGAGGCAGAAGAAGAAGTAGGTAGAATAAGCCCTTGCGCTCCACAGCAATAGGCACTGCGGGCAATGGCTCCGACATTTCGCACGTCTGTAACACCATCCAGCATGATAAACAATGGTACATCACCTTTATCTACCACCATAGATATGGCATCCTGCAACTCTACATAATGCAGCAAACTAGCCCATGCTACTACGCCCTGATGTTGTGCTCTGGTAAGTCCGTTCAGTTTTTCTACAGGCACCTGGCTAACGGGAATGTTAGCATCCTTAGCCAGTTTTTTGATAATGTTTATTTCATCGCCAGATGCTGAACGTAACAGAAATATCTTCTCTATAGCTTTCCCTTGTTGAATAGCTTCCATTACAGGCTTTCGGCCAATAAGCATTGGGAGTGAACGTGCCGGTTTCATTGGTGTAAAGATAATGCCTGAACCGGGATTTACAGGATTTATTGGTTTTCTGCCTGATAATCTTCAGCATATGTAGCCAAACACTGTGGACATAAACAATCAGCATAATTACCCTTCAAATGCTGAAGTGCTTCTTGGCTGAGTGTGTATTGCTGGCACCAACACCCTGTCGCATCGCTTGTACATTCAAACGAAGCATTACACTTAGAGCATTGTTTTGTGGATGGCATAATTGACAAAGTTAGTGCAGCGGGAAATCAAAATGAATACTATCTCCTTTGTACACGAAGTCAAGTGAGACTACCTGCCCCCAATTATCTGCTACAGTAGTATATGGCAAAACACCCGTAATAGAACCTATACCTATAGCTTTATAAAAATATTCGTACTTGCTATCGTAAGTATTTTGCATGTTCCAGGTTTTCAATTTGTACCCTGCTACATACCAATCTCCATAAGAAACAATGTTCATTTCGGGCCATGCAAGGCAAGGCTTTACCTTTTTACTTGTATTTGCAGTGTCTGAAAAATCTATTACTGTATAAAATTTTTCTTCCTCAGCTCTAAAGTTATGTGCAGAATATACCTTTTTAGCTAATGTATCTTCCCGTAATAAATACTTGTATTGTCTTTTTGCAGCTCTGTTATAGAATTCTCTGTAATTAGTATCAACATTATAAACAATATTTCTACGGTATCCATAAGCATGATATGTATACCCATCAATTATAGTATCCTGTCCTAGCGCCTCGACTATAGTATATAAATGTACTGCTGTATCGATTTCATTAGGTCTCAAATCTGGGCTTTGTCCTATCCATATTACATCGTCAAACCAATCATAGTAGTTCCCCTGCGTATGTATATACCATTTAGCATTTTTAGTAGGTATCAATGCGAAATCGGGTGCTGTATATACTGCAGGCTTTGAAGGACTAACCACTGCTTCTTTTTTACAAGCTGCAAAAAGTGCAGCGAAAACTATCAGTGAATAGAGTATCTGTTTCATAAGACAATGGTTTGAACATAAATCTAATGCACGCTAATAAAAAAGGCAACCATAGCGGCTGCCTTTCAATATCATATTACACAACAGTGACTACCCCATGTTATGGAATACCTGCTGTACGTCATCATCTTCCTCTACCCTTGCTATCAGCTTAAATACGTCTTGTGCTTGTTCATCTGTTACAGGCACTGTATTCAGTGGTATCCATTCCAGCTCTGAAGATATTGGCGTGATGCCTTTTTCTTCCAGTGCCTTCTGCATGTTACCAAAGTCTTCAAAAGCACAACGTACTATTAACTTACCTTCGCTGTCTTCGCCCAACTCTTCCAGACCATAGTCGATCAATTCCAGCTCCATATCTTCTACGCTCAACCCCTCCGGGTTCAGCTTGAAAACGCCCAAATGCTTGAACAGGAAACCTACAGAACCGCTGTTGCCCAACGCACCACCACCTTTGTTGAAGTGAGAACGAACGTTTGCTACCGTACGTGTTGTATTATCAGTAGCCGTAACTACCAATATAGCTACACCGTGTGGTGCATAACCTTCGTATAGTACCTCATCATAGTTGCTGGTATCTTTTCCCATTGCGTTTTTGATAGCAGCTTCAATACGGTCTTTCGGCATGTTGAAAGACTTGGCATTCTGCATTACACGACGCAGCATCGGGTTTGTATCCGGATCAGGGCCTCCTTTCTTTACAGCAATTGCAATTTCCTTACCTACGCGGGTAAATTGTTTTGCCATACGGTCGTAGCGGGCAAACATGGCAGACTTACGAACTTCAAATATCCTACCCATATAATAATTATATCAGTTTTATTCGGTTTTCAGGCTGCAAAAATAACAATCCTCTCCACGATGAGAAAATATTTTATATAATCAGATACCTGCAACACATTAAACAATACCATCAACAAACCTAAAAACCTTTACCAATAAGGGTTTCAGCATCAATTAACAAACGGTTTGTAAATCGGGTGTTAAGCGAATGCCACTTTTTTAGTTAACCAGTTTTAAAGACATCGTTAATCGAGGTTTAAATTTTGGAGAAGGCTTGTTTGTACCCCCATATTTGTATCAACAAAGCAAAAAACACAAAAACAAAACACCTGCCACGGCAGCCTTTCAAAACAAAACACGAATAAAAAACACAAGTCATGCAACAAGCCATCAACATCCGTAAAAACGAAACTTCTCAAAAAATTTTGTTGTTTGTTTCTATCATCATGTGCGTGGTATTGGCAGTGAATTTGTAAGGCTTGAAAACCGGGTGGTGGTTTTCTTGCGATGATGTTCCGCTGCCCGGTTTATTCTTTAGTTCTCTCTTATCCTCTATATGTAACAAGGCCCCTTTTCAGGGGCTTTATTGTTTTATTAGCTACCTTTAGCAAAGCTATAATCGGCATTATATCAATAAAACAAGCGTATGAAGAAGCCTGTATTTTTATTATCTGCTTTATTCCTGTCAATGGGGATTACAGCTTTTGCTCAATCAAATCAGGAAAGTGCAAAATTATCACCGTCGACCAAGCTATTCATTAAAGATTTACACAATACCACCGCAGTTCCCGCATCTTATGTGTATCGTAAAGATGCACAAGGTAATTTGTGTGTGGCAGGGATGATAAAAGTTACACCTACAACAGATGCAGCTGCACTGGAAACGCTAGGCGTGCATATAGGCACAAAAGCCGGTAATATATGGACGGTATCTGTACCTGTACAGAAAATAGAATCATTTATACAAATAAAAGGTATAGACTATATAGAGCTGGATCTACCTATAGCTCCAGATATGGATGCTGCAAGAACTGTTACTCGAACAGACTCTGTACACGGAGGATATGCCCCTCTTACAATGCCCTACACAGGTAAAAATGTTGTAGTTGGTATTATTGATGCAGGCTTCGACTACAACCACCCTACCAACAAAGATACCAGTGGTAATTCGTGGCGTATTAAAAAAATATGGGAGCAAAAATCTGCAGGCACTGCCCCTTCAGGGTTTTCGTATGGAAATGAGATAGCCAATACTACTACGATGCAATCTACAGGTACCGACTTGCAACAGTTTTCTCACGGTGCACACGTGGCGGGTATTGCTGCAGGCAGTGGATATGGCAGTAATGGCAATAACCAATACAGGGGCATAGCTTTTGAAAGCGATATGGTCTTTGTTGGTATCACGCCCGATTCTACCCAATGGACCAACACAGGTATGTCTGATATTGTTGATGGCATGAATTATATATATACCTACGCCGCATCTGTAGGGAAACCGGCGGTTGTCAATCTTAGTTGGGGATGCACTGTTGGCCCGCACGATGGCAATTCGCTCTTCAGCCAGGCTTGTGATGCACTGACAGGAATGGGCAAAATATTTGTATGTTCGGCAGGAAATAATGGATCAAGCCCTATACACCTTGCCAAAACCTTTACGGCATCCGATACAATAGTACGTACAGAACTATTGTTGGCAAATGGGATGAAAAATACATGGGTAGATATATGGGGAGATACTGCAAAAGGATTTTGTACCAAAATCAGTTTGTACAACGGAAGTACTGAAACTGCAACAACAGGATTTGTCTGCCTTAATAATACTACCAATTCTTTTAAACTTGTAGGCTCTGACGGCGATACTTGTTTTATTGACGTTGTTACCGAATCATCTTCCTTCAATAGCAAACCAAGAACTCTTTTAAGATTTTATCATAAATCCACTAACCAGATAATGGTATCTGCCAAAGGTACGGAAGGTACTATTGATATGTGGACAGGCTATGTACAGAAAACGAGTGGCTACTACGGAAGCTTTAGTGCAGGCGTACCTAATGCAACAGCCGGCAATATTACCATGACAGTAGGAGACATGGCTAGCACGCGTTCTGCTATTGCCGTAGCTTCTTTCGCATCAAAAATCAGCTTCACTAATATAGCAGGTGGCACTGTCAGCTACTCATCTTATGTATTATCTACCGGCAGAATAGCCCCATACTCAAGCAGAGGGCCTTCGGCAGATTTCAGAACAAAACCTGACATTGCTGCGCCGGGTTTGATGATTGGTTCAGGGGTTAGCACTTTTGATGATGCATACAAACCATCAGGAAGCAGTGCTGACCATCTTGTATCTTCGTACCTAAATCCATCAGACGGCAAAACATATTATTATGCAATGTTGACGGGCACATCTATGTCATCGCCTGTGGTAGCAGGTATTGTATCATTAATGCTGCAAGCAAATCCCAACCTGACACCTACACAAGTAATTGAAATTCTAAAAACAACTGCGCTACATGATAATTACACCGGCTCTGCTACAGCTTCGGGAAACAACACTTGGGGACACGGCAAAGTGAATGCATTTGCGGCTGTAGCTAAGGCAATTCAATACCTAGGCACAGACAATATCAACAAAACATCGAATAATGTAAACGTATACCCCAACCCGAACAAAGGTGCTTTTGTTATCGCATACAACACAGCAAAAGCAGAGACTATCAACATTAGCATTACAGATATATCGGGCAGGATTATATTATCACAACAAGCAGCAACAAGCATTGGTAAAAATGAAATAGCCTGCAACATGCAATCTTGCACTTCCGGGCTTTACTTTGTTACCATCAGCAAACAATCAGGGGGCAATCAAGTAATTAAGATGATAGTAGAATAAAAAAAGAAGGGGGCTCTAGTGAGCCCCCTTCTTTTTTAAGTCTTGATTCATTAGAACCTTACATATAAATACAAAACTACGGGTAGAGAAAACACCATTTCAGATGTTTTATCGTCAATTGCAGACTTTGTAGTAACTACCGTTTGCTGACCTATACCACCAAAACGATTGTACTGTGTTACAGTAACATCTTGTTTTTCTTTTGCCTCTGCAAAATAGAAACTAGCCTCTGTACCTATTACAACGTTGGGCGTAATAGCATAACGCAACCAACCCATTGCACCACCACCATACCCACTGGTTGTAGATTTTGTCTCTGTCTTTGTACTATCCGTACTTCTGATTATAGCTATGGTTTTATTATCATTGTTACTGTAAGTGCCGTCCAAACCTACACCTGCACTCCATCGTCCGCTGAGCCTGAATGCTTTTTCAAAACCAAGACGTGCATTCAGATTATTGATATCAGAGTTTCTTTTGGTAATACCATCATCAGTATGTATTTGTTGCTTATTATAGCCTGCACCTACACGCAAGCCCCAACCTGATTTTTTAAAGTTAATATTATACGTCAGTAGGTATGGATTATTGGTTGCTGTAGTATTACTACTGAAATTAAATACCTGTTTTACAAGTTCATTAAACTGTAAACCTATATGGTGTTCAAAAACTTTGTCTTTTTGAGCCGCTCCAGGTTGTGTTTGGGCATCAACGGTACTTGCACAAGACATTGTTACTGCCAGTGCTGATAGCTTAAGTAGATTCATTGTGTATTTGGTCTTATTTTAATTTAAATGGGTCAGAAAACTTAGCATCGGTCATCAGGTTATAATCCGTCAAACTGTTCAGGAAGGCGATTAGGGCATCCGTTTCTTCCTCAGATATTTTCATTTTCATTGGCTTATTATCTGTGCCTTTGAGTTTGATGCTAAGGTTTTTACTGTCTTTGATTCCGTTGCTGTAATGATTCAGAACATCTTTTAAAGTTTTGAATCTTCCATCGTGCATATACGGTGCTGTAACAGCAACATTTTTCAAATTAGGTGTTTTGAATTTACCATTATCGGATGCCAACAATGAAATAGCAGCGCGACCAATATCTGAACAAGAATCGTCTAAACCAATATCCTCAAAACCATTTTGAAAGTAAGTACCTGTTCCAAGATGATGGCAAGATGCACAATTGTATTTGACATTAAACAACATCCACCCCTCTTCTTCCAATGCACTGTATTGCATGGTTCTATAAACTTTAGCCTTATCAAATCTTGTGCTATCTGAGTTTATAGCTGCCAAAAATGTACCCAGAGCATTTGCTATACGTTCTACAGTAACATCCCCTGAACCATAGGCACTTTTAAACAACTCCTGATAGTATGGTAGCTTAGATAGCTTTTCGGGCAAAGAATTGATATCTGCAACTCCCATTTCTACATGGTTACCTATCGGTTTAGTTACCATATCTACCAATGAGGTTTGACGACCATCCCAAAATAAAAGTGCCGATATATTTGTTACTGAGGAAAAAGATCTAACACCAATTATATTAGTAATATGAGAGCTGTTTCTACCGGTTTTTCTATTTTCAAAACCATTGCTGAAGGCAACATTATCAGCAAAGGCATAGGCTTGTTTGTGGCAAGATGCACAAGCAACAGCATTATTAATCGATAGGTGCCTATCGTAAAAAAGAACCCTTCCTAATACAGCTGTTTTATTAACTTTTGAGCCATTGTAAACATACTGAGGGAAATATACCGCATTTGAATCTGACAAATCGAGATATACTTCTTTCTGCGGTTCTGTTGAAGATTTGTCTTTTTTACAAGATGTAATAGAAATACCCGACAAAAGGGATATGGACACAAGGAGTATAAGCTTCTTCATATTAGGGAGGTTTTACGAAGTATGATATTGTAAAACAAAATAACGATAATTATTTGTATTTATTATTTACAAAAATCACTTCCTTACATATATAACGTATTTATCTTCAAACAATGGCTCCGGGAATATGTCGTGCAAATCCCAAGCAGTTGGCTTCAATCCCGATGCTTTTATTTCCTCTTTCAGGTCGCCGCCTTTCAAGCATATCAAACCGTTCGGCAATTCCTCGCTTCGCTGCCCCTTGCGTATTAAAGGGTTTATCCATTTCCACAAGTCACCTAAAGGCGCAACTGCACGCGATACTGCATAGTCAAACGTACGACCTTTAATTTCCTCTACCCTGCTATGCACGGCTGTTACATTCTTCAACCCTATGGCATCGGCAACACCTTGTACTACTTTTATCTTTTTGCCAATACTGTCACTAAGCAAGAACTCTACCTCAGGAAACATGATAGCCAATGGTATACCGGGGAAACCACCACCCGTACCTATATCCACTACTTGTGTACCATCCTCAAAACTGCACACAGCGGCAATAGCCAAAGAATGCAATACATGGCGTATGTATAGTGAATCTATATCCTTGCGAGATATAACGTTTATTTTCTCGTTCCAGTCTTTGTACAACTCTTCCAACTGGCCAATCTGTTGTAACTGGGTATCAGTAAATTCGCTGAAATATTTAAGTATTATGTCCACCTATGTTTGTTTTTGAGTAGTATATAGGGCGAAAGTGCAAAGTTATACATCATCCAGCCTATATCTGCCAATATGAAAAGGAATATATGATTCCGCTGACCAGTAATACTACTAGCACGTTGTTGAATTAGCATATTTATTAACAGCCTGGTTGTCATGCCCCCCAATGCAAGCTGCCATTTTTGGCTAGATAGTAATAGCAGAAAACACAGCCACGCTACGCTATGCGTGAATGCATATACGCCTAACAATAGTTTTGTACCCGTTTTATAATACTTGCCTGTAGATACATGGCGCTGCTTTTGCTTGAGCCAATCGCCCCATGTAGCTTTTGCAGGACTTAGGGTTATCGCAGATGGATTGGCAATGATTGCCATATTCTTACCATCAGCTACAGCATTTATCAGCAAATCATCATCGCCCGATGGCAGTTGTGCCCATGCATATGATTGTTGTGCTTTCAGCAAGGCAGCTTTTGTACATGCCAGGTTTCTGCCTACAGCCATATACGATCTGCCTGATAGTGCATAACTGGCATATTGAATAAACGTGTGCAAAGTTTCCCAACAGATAAAGGCATTCAGCATTGAGCCGTTCGCATTATACGCCCCAAAACCAGCTACTAATTGCTTCCCCTTATGTAGAGGGGCTACCATCTGCATTAGCCATGTATCACTAGCCGGAAGGCAATCTGCATCGGTAAGCAACAGGAAATCACTATCTGCTATTGCTAAAGCCTTGCTCAGTGCATATTTCTTACCTGGAAGTGTTCTTTTCTCAGAAGGAGATATATGTATAATACGCAGGTTATGATGCAGCGCTTTAAACCCTTCTAAAACACCCTCAGTATCATCATCAGAAGCATCATTTACCACAATTACCTTATACATACTAATACCCAAGGCATTACTGTATCTTTGCGCCATTATTGCAGGCAGGTTGTTTCGCAGATTGGCAGCTTCGTTTTTTGCACAGATGATGATGGTAACGGGTTGAGGATCAGAAATAGAGGAAACATCATCTTCATCGGGCAACGAAAAAAGCTGCACAAAGAAAAAGAGCGTATATGCCAACTGAATGGTAATACATAACAGAAAAACAGGAACTAATACCTCGCCGAACACAACCACAAAGAAAGAAAAACAGAATGGAATTTGAATTATCTGCAAGAGATAATAACAGCAAAGCTCGTGCAGGGGTTATTACAACCGCACACGGAAAGATTGAAACCCCCATTTTTATGCCCGTTGGCACGGTGGGTAGTGTAAAGGCTGTAACCCAACAACAACTTAAAGAAGAAGTACAAGCTCAGATAATATTGGGCAACACCTACCATTTGTATCTGCGCCCGGGTATTGAAGTGCTGGAGCAGGCTGGTGGGTTGCACAAATTCAACGGATGGGACAGACCTATACTCACTGATAGTGGCGGCTATCAGGTGTTTTCGCTTGCCAATAACAGAAAGCTGAAAGAAGAAGGTGCGGTTTTTCAATCGCATATAGATGGTTCAAGGCACTTATTTACACCAGAGAACGTTATAGATATACAGCGCTCCATAGGTGCTGATATCATTATGGCTTTTGACGAATGCCCTCCCTACCCGAGCGATTATGAATATGCCCGAAAATCTATGGAGCTAACCCACCGTTGGCTGGCACGTTGTGTGAATCGTATGAATGAAACGGAGCCTAAATACGGTTATGAACAAACACTCTTCCCCATCGTACAGGGAAGTACTTATAAAGACCTGCGACAAGCTTCCAGCCAGTTTATAGCAGATATGGATTGTGATGGCAATGCTATTGGCGGCTTGAGTGTGGGTGAACCTGAGGAAATGATGTACGAAATGTGCGGACTGTGTTGTGACATACTACCTGAAGAAAAACCACGTTATTTGATGGGTGTTGGCACACCATGGAATATATTGGAGAATATTTCTTTGGGTATCGACATGTTTGACTGTGTGATGCCTACCCGCAATGGTCGTAACGGTATGCTTTTTACCAGTAAGGGTGTAATAAACATCAAAAACAAGAAATGGGCTACGGACTTCAGCCCAATAGATGACGGTATAGAATGCCCTACCAGCAACTACTACAATAAGGCATATTTGCGTCACCTTATGGTATCGAGCGAAATACTGGCATTGCAAATTGCCAGCATACATAATCTTGCTTTTTACCTGCATTTGGTAAAACAGGCACGCGAACATATTTTGCAGGGCGATTTCAACAGCTGGAAAAACGAAATGATACCTGTATTAAAACAAAGGCTGTAAACCCCAACCCCTATAGGGGCTTTAAACATGATATGATTGTATTTTTGAAAACAAATAAACTAATATGGTTCCCCCTTTAGGGGGCAAGGGGGTATGAAGAAACTGGATTGGTATATAGTTAAGAAGTTTGTAGCAACTTTCTTTTTCGCCATAATGATACTGGCTGTAGTAGCCTGTGTTATAGACTTGTCTGAAAAGATGGAAGATTTTGTTGCTAAGAAAGCGCCTACAATGGCAATTCTTAATTACTTCAAGAACTTTATACCACATATATCAGCCCTGCTATTCCCGCTATTTATATTTATAGCAACCATATTCTTTACATCCAGGCTTGCGTATAAATCGGAAATTATTGCCATCCTTGCCTCCGGTGTATCTTTTCAGCGTTTTCTACGCCCATACGTTATTGGTGCAGCTTTTCTATGCACCCTTTCGTTAGTGTCTAATCACTACATCGTTCCTCAAGCCAATAAACAACGACTGGCTTTTGAAAATAAATATATACATACCGCAGCATTTGCATCAGACAGGAATGTACACCTACGCCTTTCCAAGAACCTGTATGTATATATGATGACTTATGACTATAAAGCTAATATTGGCTATCACTTTACAGCAGAGCTAATAGATAGTACAAGCATGCATTATAAAGTATCTGCTGGTCATGTAAACTATGATAGCATCAAGCATCAATATCATCTCTACGAGGTTCGAATACGCTACAATGACGGTATTAATGAGAGGCTGGTATTGAAAAACGACACTATTATGTCTTTCCCTTTTAAACCAAGAGACCTTGAGGAAGATGAGGCTGTGAAAGATGCGCTTACCACACCTGAATTGAATAAATATATAGCACGTGAAAAACTACGCGGTAGGGAAACCCTTAATTTCTTTTATATAGAAAAACACCGCCGTACAGCACAACCTTTCGCAGGTTTTATACTTACCATCATAGGTGTGTGTATTGCCAGCAGAAAAGTACGTGGTGGTAGTGGATTGCACCTTGCTATGGGTATTGTTATCAGTGCATTGTACATTATGGCTATGCAGTTTACAACCACATTCTCTACCAAAGCAGGGCTTAACCCAATGCTGGCTGTTTGGATACCCAATTTCATCTTTGGTATAGTTGCATTAGCGCTATACCGCAGACAGATAAAGTAACCTAAGGCTTGGTAATCAGTGCAGATGCGCGTAGCTGTTGTTGCGCCTGTTTAGTACCACTTTTACGGTACACAAAAAGTCGTTGGTAGACTTATCGATAATTCTTTTACAACCTTTAGTGAAACGAGGCGAACGACGCCCCCTATCCTCTTTATAATCTTCGCGTATCCATATAGCTCTGCGACTCAGGTCATCGTGCAATGCACGGACTCTATCCATTAGCTCATCGAAAGAAGGAGTGATACCTGTTTGTTCTATCTGATCGTATAACTCAGAAACATACGCATTGGTAACATTCTCTGCTAAACGAGAGAACATATCCAAAAACGGGCGTTGCCCTTTTAGGTAGTCGGTTATATTTGCTATTACGTTATTCATAGCTTATACAAATCTACCAAAAAACATTATATAAACAACAATAGAGATACCATTAACACAAAGCCATGACTATCAATATATTGAAAAGCAAAGCCTATACTAAAACATTAATTTAAACAGCGCGTTACCTACGAAAGATTGCACAAAAAACAACCTATAATTCTGCGTATTGATACTGTGTACGTAGGTCTTCGAAAATAGCTTCCAGGGCGGCAACACTATCGGCAGTAACAAGGCGCATACGGTAATCTTTGATATGCGGTAAGCCTTTCAGATAGTTGGCATAGTGCATCCGCATTTCCAGTATGCCCAGTTTTTCGCCTTTCCATTTCATAGCACCGCGCAGGTGTTTCAGGCAGGCTTCTACACGTTCATCAATAGTTGGTGGCGGCAGTATTTCTCCGCCTGTATTGATGTAATGTTTTATCTCGCGGAATATCCATGGATAACCAATGGCAGCACGGCCTATCATCACACCATCAACACCATAACGATTCTTGTATTCAACAGCTTTTTGCGGGCTGTCTATATCTCCGTTACCAAATATGGGTATGTTTATCCGTGGGTTGTTTTTAACCTTGGCAATAAGCGTCCAGTCGGCTTCACCTTTATACATCTGCTTGCGTGTACGACCGTGTATAGTAAGCGCTTTAATACCTACATCCTGCAAACGCTCAGCTACCTCTTCAATATTCTTGCTATTATCATCCCAGCCAAGACGTGTTTTTACTGTTACAGGCAGTTTGGTAGCTTTAACAACGGCATCTGTAAGGCGTACCATCAGGTCTATATCTTTCAATACGCCTGCACCGGCACCTTTACATACTACTTTCTTTACCGGGCAACCAAAATTGATATCCAGCAAATCGGGATTGGTAGCTTCGATAATGCGGGCACTCATAGCAAGTGCTTCTTCATCACCACCAAATATCTGTATACCTATAGGGCGCTCGTAATCGAATATGTCCAGCTTTTGACGACTTTTAATGGCATCACGTATCAACCCCTCGCTACTGATAAACTCGGTATACATAAGGTCGGCTCCCTGCTCTTTACACACTGCGCGGAAAGGTGGGTCGCTAACATCCTCCATAGGAGCCAGCAACAAAGGGAAATCGCCCAATTCTATATTACCGATTTTTGCCATTTCGGCTGCAAAGATACGGGGTTTTGAAGAATGTGGTAATGCTTAATACTACACCAGTTTCAGGAACTCTTCTGTATGGTGGATGGCGTATTGCAGCAGCGTAGAAAACACCTGTGGGTGCAGACGATGGAATTCTTCATCGAGGGTTACAAATTCTTGAAATTCATCATAAAGACGGGCGAACTCTTCTACACTTGTTTGCTTATCCAAGGCTTCACGGTTCAATACATACACCTTTAATACATTATCTATCACTTTTGCCATATCATGACAGCCTACTACTTCCAACCAGCCCGGCATAGCAGGCAGCAAACCGATATAACCATTCTGTATTAGTTGAATAAATCCCCCCTGCAATACCTGCATTTGCACATAATCATAAGATATCAGCAATTGTTGCCCTTCAGAGAGATCATCCAGAAAATTGAAATCCTGTCTTTTATATAGCTCTTCGTGCAGAGGTTGAATAAACATATCCCAAAGGGCGTTATCATCTCCTGCAAGCTTTGCTGCTTCCAGTGCTTCTGCTTTTACTTCAGGTAAAAAAATGCTCGTCATAGAATCTTTAACTAAAATAGATAAAATAACTTTATCATGATGAAGGATGCAAAAGACATATTTTCCACACAAGCAGGCACCTATGCTGCTTACCGACCGCACTACCCTGATGCGCTATTTGATTATCTGTACAGCATATGCAATGGCTTAGATAAGGCTTGGGATTGCGCTACAGGCAACGGACAAGTAGCAGGCAGACTTTCTGAAAGGTTTACAGAAGTATATGCAACAGACCTCAGCACACAACAAGTAACACACGCTATACAAAAGCCTAACATACATTACAATGTGCAGCGGGCAGAGCATACAAACTTTGCAGCCAATAGTTTTGATCTGATAACAGTAGGCACTGCGCTGCATTGGTTCGATTTTGATGCATTTTACAAAGAGGCAATACGCGTTGCCAAGGATGGCGCTGTGATAGCAGCCTGGGCTTACGCGCCCTTTCGCGGAGATAAAGAACTGGATGCTGTTGTGGATGAATTTACCTATAACACACTACATGAATATTGGGATCCTGAACGCAAATGGGTAGATGAGCAATATAAGACTATACCTTTCCCATTTGAACAACTCATACATCCTGAATTTAAAATTAACGTGGCATGGAGTTTTGAGCATATGCTCGGCTATTTAAACTCATGGTCCAGCGTTCAGCACTATATACGTAAGAATGGTGTGAACCCCGTAGATGCAATAGCCCAGACGCTTGCTCCGTTTTGGGAGAACCAGACAACCAAAGCATTGGAAATACCGTTGTTTCTTAAGGTGGGTAGAATAAATAAGTAACCTCCTTAAACAGCACACATAACACATTCCGCTATCTATGCAACTCTGACATAAGTCATTTCTTTTTACCCGATGGCTTTCGTAATTTTCCACCCTATGGAAAAAAAGGAGCGCGCCCCGGTATACTACAGCGAATACCTGCAGCTTGATAAAATATTGAATGCTCAACTGCCTGAAAGCAGCAAAGAAGGCATCAAAGCCGATGATGAAATGCTGTTTATCATCATCCACCAGACGTATGAACTGTGGTTTAAGCAAATATTGTTTGAACTGAATGTAATACGTGATGTCTTCAAACAACCGAACATCCCGAATAATTCTCCGGATATATATAATTCCCTGCACCGCATCAAGCGTATTTGTAAGATAATGGAAGTTGCTGTACAGCAAATGAGCATCATGGAAACCATGACACCGCTCGACTTCCTCGACTTCCGTGATTTGTTACGTCCTGCGTCGGGTTTCCAAAGCATACAGTTCAAAATGATAGAGGCGACTTTGGGTCTTGGCTATAATCAACGCCACGGTCAAAACTACTACCTCTCTCAACTGAATCAGAAAGATATAGACCGTGTGAAAGAAGCGGAAGCACAGGAATCTATACTTGTCCTTATCAACAGGTGGCTGGAGCGCATGCCTTATGCCAAAGAGCCACACGTTACAAAAGACTTCTGGCAGCAATATCGCAATGCTTACGAAAGCACTTTGCAGGATGCTGAAAAAACGAACTTGGTAACATTTGATAAGCTGTTCTTGAATGAAGCTGAATACCCTGAAGACCGCCGCTTTAGCATAGCTGCCAATCGCAGTGCTTTGTTCATTATGCTATACAGAGACAATCCTTTATTGCATCAGCCATACGAACTGGTAAGCAGTTTACTGGAGATAGATGAAGGCCTCTCTATGTGGCGACACAGGCATATACACATGGTGCAGCGTACCATTGGCAAGCGTGTAGGTACAGGTGGCAGCACAGGCGCAGAATACCTGCGTGCAGCGGCTGATACACATATCATATTTAAAGAAATAGCAGAGCTTACATCATTCCTGCTGCCAAGGCATGCACTGCCGATGCTGCCGGATGAACTGGTAAAAGGCCTGGGATATAATTAACGAATGGCTCACGCTATAGAAATAACAAACCTCCATAAAACCTATAAAGGTGGGTGGAGTCCTGCATTGGACGGACTTAATGTGCATGTACGCGAAGGACAGGTAATGGGGCTGCTGGGGCCAAATGGTGCCGGTAAGAGTACAACCATTAACATCCTCTGTGGTTTAGTAACACCCGATAATGGCACTGCTACCATATTTGGTAAAGACTGTATTGCAGACACACTGACACTACGCAAAATGATTGGCGTAGTGCCTCAGCAAATTGCTATGTTCGGCAACCTGACTGCATGGGAAAACTTCCGCTACATTGGCAGCCTTTACGGGCTAACAGATAAACAAACCAAAGACCGCGCACATGACCTCTTGGTTCGTCTAGGTTTGGATAAACATGCCGATAAACGCATCAATCGCTATAGCGGCGGTATGAAGCGTAGGGCAAATATCATAGCATCATTACTACATCAGCCTTCACTCATAATACTTGATGAACCAACCGCAGGTGTAGACGTACAAAGCCGTGCTATGATTCTTGACTTTCTGAAAGAATACAACCAAAAAGGCAAAACTATTGTTTATACATCTCATCTGATGGAAGAAGCTGAGCAGATATGTGATGAGGTGGTAATAATTGATGAAGGTAAATTTATAGTAAGCGGTGCACCGTTAGAATTGATTAATAATACAACTGACTGCAAGCGACTTGAGGATGTATTCCTGCACTACACCGGCCACAGTGTAAGAGATTAATTTATAAACTGAGATTTTGAAGAAGATACTTGCAACCATACAGAAAGAGTGGATACTGCTGCGCAGAGATGTTGCAGGTTTTATGCTATTGTTTCTGATGCCCGCAGTGCTGATAGTTGTGATGGCTATGGTTCAGGATGCTCCTTTTAAAGACTATCAGGAGTTGCGCTTCGACTTGTTGCTGGCAGATAACGACCATAGCAGACTGGCCGATGAAATAAAATTCGGCCTGAAACAAAGCAAAAACTTTCATGTAGTAGATAGCATTGATGGCAAACCACTGACCGAAGAAAGGCTAATGGCTCTGTTGAAAGGTGGTAAATACCGCGTGGGTATCGTAATACCACAAGGTGCTACCGCAGAGGTTATCAATGCTGCTAATACGGTAGCAAACAGAATAAGCGAAAAGATTGGCATGGGTAAATTGCCTGCCAGAGAAATGCGGGATAGTATGTATGTACGCATGTACTTTGACCCTGTGAGCAAGCCTACCTTCCGCATGTCTATCAGCTTTGCGCTTGATAAGTACATTACTTACAGCTGCAGCAATCTGCTGGTGAGTCGCCTGGGCAAACTTGGCATGTCTCAGGGCGAAACAATTGATACTGCACAGAGTGACGAATTCAAACGAATCTTTCAGGGTATAGGTATTAAAGAAGAACCGCTGAATGAAAAAGGAGAGATCACTAAGTTCATCAGCTCTGTACAACACAACGTACCAGCATGGGCTATATTCGGTATGTTCTTCATTGTCATTCCTATAGCAGGCAATATGCTACGCGAACGTGAAGAACGCAGCGCCCTGCGCATACAACTGATACCACATGCGCAAAACTATGTAGCACTTGGTAAAATCTTCTTTTATACCCTTATATGCTCAGCACAGTTCGCTGTTATGTGTGCCATAGGGTTATGGGTATTACCACACTTAGGGCTTTCGGCTCTGTATATGGGGCAACATCCTATGGCGCTTATACCTATAGCATTGTGCATTGCCTTGTCTGCAACGGCATATGGTTACCTGGTAGGTGTTGTATTTAAAACCGCTACTCAGGCTACTCCATTTGGTGCCATATCGGTTGTAATAATGAGTGCTATGGGCGGTATATGGGTACCGTTGGATTTGCTGCCGGGTGTAATGCAAAACCTTGCAAAAGTATCACCACTGCATTGGGGGCTCGATGCTATCAATCACATCATACTTCGCAATGGCAGCTTCAGCAATGTAATACCACACCTGATAGTGCTTATTGTATTCAGTACTGTGCTGTTATTGATAAGCTTGTATGTAAGCCGCAGGCGCACACACTCTATTCAATAAAAGCTATTCTATTTCCATACTACTGATGCTGATACGCTTGCGAAACAACGCTACAAGCAGCATAAAGTATGTAATGGTATAACTTGCAACTATAACAACTGGCTTGTATTGCAGTAGTATGGCATAAGCGTCTTCTTTATCAGTTTCTATATGTAACAGTTGTGGGAAATATGCAGTTATGATTGCAGGAATAAACAAAATATAAAAGAACCTAACTTCTCTGTTTTGTCTGTAAGTGGTAATAATGCCTGAAATAGCGATCAAGAAAAAGAAAAAATCTATAAATAGAATTTGCCAAAATGCCGCAACAACAGTGTGTATATCATTACCACCTTTGGCATAGATTGGCTCACCAAAAGACAGAACGGATACAAACAACAGATTAATCAACTGAAATATGGCATTTAGCAGAAAAAAGCCTTTTCTCATATACTGGACGATTTTGTAATGTTTATCATTCCCAGATTAATATTACGGCCGTGATTCCTATTTCTCCCTTGCCAACAGATAAGTTGCCAAATCATGCAGGTGCTTTTTGCGACTGCTTTGTACTGCTGCTTCTTCCAGACTATTGAACGCCAATTGAGAATAATGCGCTACAGCATCTCTGCAGGCTACATCTGCACCTGTATTAGCAAATAGAGATAACATGGCAGGCACTTTACTTTCATCATCACGCTGCAATAATGCATTGATAGCAGTCAGTTGAAGGTCGTTAGCATTTTCCATAGCCTTCAGCAACAGGTATGTTTTCTTATTGGCAATAATATCTCCACCCGGTATTTTACCACTCTCTGCACCAAAAGCATCCAGATAGTCATCTTGTAGTTGGAATGCGATACCGAGGTTTTTACCAAACTCATAGATCTTGTCTGCATTACCTTCTGTTGCACCACCTAGCAACGCGCCCATCTTCAGGCTGCAAGCCAATAGTACCGATGTTTTGAGGGTTATCATTTCTATGTACTCTTCTATCGTCACATCGTTACGACTTTCAAAGTCCATATCCAACTGCTGCCCCTCGCACACTTCTATACTTGTCTTGTTGAATAAGTGTAAAACTTGCTGCAGTGATGTTTTAATATGCGCCAATTGCTCATATGCATAGATGGCCATCACATCGCCACAAAGTATACCGGCGGTAAGTCCGTTGCGGGTATGTACAGTCGTTTGCCCTCTGCGCAGCGGGGCCTTGTCCATAATATCGTCATGTATCAGCGTAAAGTTGTGAAACAACTCCACCCCCATTGCAGCACGGTAGGCATCTTCCGTAATATCACCAAATAGTTCATTCGCCATCAGGCATATAACCGGGCGAACACGCTTGCCACCTATACCCATAAAATAACGGCATGGTTCGTATAGCGTTTCAGGACGTTCAGGAAATGGTAAAGTGTTATTAAGCCTTGTTTCAAAAAGAGCAACTAATTCTGAAAAACTATGCATGTACTATCTTTTGCGTTTTGGTTTAGGTTTGCCACCTCCCTGTTTGGGCCTTGTTGGTGCAGCACCTTGTTTTCCTTTGTTTTTAGATGGTTTGAACTTCCCTTGTGGCGCTTCTGCCAGTGTGTAGTCAATCTGACGTTTATCCAAATTGGCACTTACAACTCTGATCTTCACATTATCGCCCATGGCAAATCGTAAGCCCGTATGTAAACCGACCAATGCATACTCGCCTTCCTGCCATTCGAAATCATCTATATCTCGCAAGTCTGCAACAGATACCATACCCTCACATTTATGCGCTACAGTCTCTGCCCAAAAACCAAACGAAGATACACCACTTATTACGGCTTCAAACTCCTCGCCCACATAATCCTGCATGTATTCTACCTGCTTGTATTTGTTAGCCGAACGCTCTGCTTCCATTGCCCGACGCTCTTGCTCACTGCAATGGCGGCACTGTGCTTCCATGTGCTTGGTAGGCTTCACCTTGTTATCCAGACACTCCTGCAGTACCCTATGCACCATTACATCCGGGTAGCGGCGTATGGGCGATGTAAAATGGCAGTAATCCTGAAAACCAAGACCATAGTGACCAATGTTATCTGTAGTATATACAGCTTTAGACATAGTACGGATACCCAAACTTTCCAGCACATGCTGCTCTGGCTTGCCATTTACCATCTTCAGCATCTCGTTGAATGAACTGGCTATACTTTCAGGCGTATGGATATCAAATTTATAACCGAACCTGGCAGCAAAAGCAGTGAATATACTCAGCTTGCTCTCATCTGGTGCATCGTGTACACGATACGGGAACGGCACTGGCTTATCTTTTACAACAATGCCTGATACATACTCTGCCACCGTACGGTTGGCCAACAGCATACACTCCTCTATCAGCTGATGGGCTTGTTTGCTTTCTTTCACCACAATGCCAATCGGCTTACCTGTTTCATCGAGCTTGAAGCGAACCTCTTGCGATGAGAAATTGATAGCACCTTTCTTAAACCTTGCTGCACGCAGATTTTGGGCCATCTCGTTCAGCAACATAATCACATCTTTATTATCACCTTCTGCCCCCTCTATTATCTCCTGTACTTCTTCGTATGTATACCTCCTGACAGAACGTATCACAGTACGTCCCAGCCAGTAGTCTTTAATCTTACCTTGTTTGTTTATCTCAAAAATGGCGGAAAACGTATACTTGTCTTCGTTAGGGCGTAATGAGCACAACTCATTTGACAAGCGCTCAGGTAGCATCGGCAATACTCTATCCGGTAAATACACACTTGTAGCACGCAGATAAGCTTCTTTATCCAAAGCACTATCCTGCTCTATATAATGGCTAACGTCTGCTATATGCACGCCCAGTTCATAATTACCACCTTTCAATGGTTTATATGATATAGCATCATCAAAGTCCTTTGCATCTACCGGATCTATGGTAAAGGTCAATGTATCACGCATATCACGACGTTTCTTTACCTCTTTACTATCTACACCTTCAGGATATCTTGCAGCCTCTTCCAGCACATCGTCAGGAAAGTTTAATGGGAACCCGTTTTCAGCCAATATGCTTTTCATAGCAATATCATTGGCTGCTTCATGTGTCATTACCGTAACAATCTCCCCTACAGGATTTTTGGTCTTAGGAGTCCATTCCAGAATTTTCGCCATCACATGATCTCCATCCTTTGCACCATTCAGCAAATGCAACGGTATGTAAATATCTACAGGCATTTTTTCGCTATCCGTTACAACAAAGGCAAAATGCTGTTTTACCTGCAGACTGCCGGAATATTCTGTTTGTTTTCTACGTACCACATCTGTTATAACGCCTTCCAGTCTTGCACCAAACTTTCGTCCATGTTCGGGTACCTCAACTCTTACTTCATCACCATGCAAAGCATTACCCAGATTTTCAGGGCGAATGCTTATATCCTTTTCCATTCCCTCAACTATTACAAAACCTCTGCCTGCACGGGTTATTTCCAGCACACCTTTATAGGTAAGCCTACCCTTTCCATCTTTCTTTTTCTTCTTACTCATGGGTATATCAATATATTATAAAGATAAGTGGAATGCGTTAAGAACTGTGTATATTTATTATTAATCACG
>DGQM01000015.1 GCA_002389765.1 Bacteroidetes bacterium UBA4414
ATCAGTGTAGAGGTAACAAGTGACGCTATATGTGCTGCACCGAAATCACTGACAAGTAATTTTGTGACTGTAACTACCGGTATTCACAATGTTGAACATGCAGGATTGAAGTTTGGTTTGTATCCTAACCCTGTATCAACAGACAAAGTATACCTAATAGCAGACAGAAGCCTGCAGGGTGAAACAGTTGTAAGGTTGATCAACAAACTGGGTCAACTTGTATCTGAACACAAAGTGACGATAACAACGGGTACACCATCAGAGATTGTAATCGGTGATGTGGCAGCGGGTACTTACTACCTGCAGGTCATTAACACTACCGAAAACATCAAAACAAATATCAAGTTTGATAAGAACTAATCTTCTCAAGCTTTAAATAAAAAAAGCGTCTGCAATTGCAGACGCTTTTTGTTTATGTATTAGTTATTATAAACACATTTTAACAGTAATATATAATTATTAACAAAGCTGTAATAGGAATATTAAAGTATGTTGAGTTATTTTTGAGGCTCAAATGAAACTGTTCGTACGCTTTTTTCTGGCAATATGCTTCTTGCAATTGAGCTTCATAGGCTCGATGCAGGCGTATTCTAATAGCGGACAAATAGACTCAAAACTGCAGCATTCACCTTTTGGTGAGCAACTTATATATAAGGGTAAGGTTGTATTTAGTAATACATTACAGTTTGCCGCGCTACCTGATAGCAAAGCAGAAATTATTGATATTGACGTAGCGGATAGGGAACATGAAGAAGAGGATGACCACGAGCATTTCCCCGATCTAGTCAAATACACATCCGCAGAAAACTACTTTCTGGCATTATTTAATGTTTTATTCAGAGATCCATCTTCGGTTTCTGTAAACCATGCCCTGTCTCATAACGGGCTTGTTTCTTTCAACACTGTACGCAGGCATGTAAGGCTTTGCGTGTTCAGAGTTTGATTCTTTTAGGGGTATAATAATTATCCCATTCCCAAATTTTATGGCTGCACTACAATCACATCAACGATGTGTTGGCAGTTTATGGTTTACATACGTATCCATTTATTCAACAATATCATTATTGCACTAACGCAAGAAAATTATGAACAAAATTCTGACTACAACGGCGCTTTGCAGCGTGTTGTTTTATGCAAGTTGCTCATCAGACAAAAAAGAAAAAGAACCGGAAACCAAATTCCTTGTTACAAACCCTGTAAAAGCAGATACATCCATCACACAGGATTATGTGTGCCAGATACATGCCATCAGCCATATTGAGGTAAGGGCACAGGAGCGTGGTTATCTTCAAAAAATATACGTAGACGAAGGCCAGTTTGTAAAGGCAGGCCAGTTGCTGTTTCAGATTATGCCAAACCTTTATCAGGCAGAGATGCAAAAGGCTGAGGCAGAAACACGCTATGCAGAGATTGAATACCAGAATACCAAACGCCTTGCGGATGGTAATGTGGTAGCACCGAATGAGCTGGCGATGGCTAAAGCTAAATATGATAAGGCAAAAGCAGAGCAGGCACTGGCAAAAGTGCATCTGCAGTTTACCGAAATCAGGGCGCCATTTGATGGTATCATTGATCGTTTTCAAGTAAGGTTGGGTAGTCTTATTGACGAAGGCCAGCTACTGACCACACTGTCAGACAACAGACAGATGTGGGTATACTTTAATGTGCCGGAAGCAGAATATCTAACATACAAATCGAACTTAAAGAAAGATAGCCTGATGAAAGTAAACCTGCTGATGGCTAATAATGAGCAGTACGAATACCCGGGTGTAGTAGAAACCATCGAGGCAGACTTCAATAACGAAACAGGTAACATCGCTTTCAGGGCTACATTCCCGAACCCTAAAAGCTTATTAAGGCATGGCGAAACAGGTAATATTCTTATTCAACAGGTACACAAAGGTGCCATCATCATCCCTCAGAAAGCTACGATGGAGATTATGGACAAGAAGTATGTGTACGTGGTTGATAAGAACAATAAAGTGAAGCTGACGCTGATAGATATTGCTGCAGAAATGCCGGATCTGTACATCATAAAATCAGGCCTTACGGAGAACGATAAGATATTGCTGGAAGGTATGCGTAAGGTGAAGGATGGCGACCAAATCAAATTCGAATACGAAGATCCGAAGACGGTAATGAATCATTTAAAGTTAGCATCAGAATAAGCTAAGTATCCCAAAATAGAAATCAATGTTCAGTATATTCATCAAAAGGCCTGTCCTGGCGATAGTGATTTCACTTGTCATTATCTTCATGGGCGTACTGGCCATCAATACACTGCCAACATCGCAGTTCCCGTCTATTGCCCCGCCAAGGGTGGTAGTAAGCGTCGCTTACCCGGGTGCAAGTGCCGATGTATTGGTAAAATCCGTACTCATCCCGATGGAAAAAGCCGTGAACGGCGTACCGGGTATGAAGTACATGACCTCTGACGCCGTAAGTGCGGGCGAGGCAAATATTCAAGTGGTATTCGATTTGGGTACAGACCCCAATCAGGCGGTTGTAAACGTAAAAAACCGTATAGAGCAGGTGACGAACAGGTTGCCTGTGCTGGTACAGCGCGAGGGTATTATTGTAAACATACTGCAGCCAAACATGCTGATGTATGTAAACGTATACAGTAAGGACCCTAAGACCGATCAGAATTTCCTTTACAACTTTGCGAGTGTAAACATACTGCGCGAACTGAGCCGTGTAAAAGGTATAGGTAGTGCGCAGATACTAGGTAGCCGCCAGTATGCTATGCGTATATGGCTGAAGCCTGATAGGATGCGTGCCTATAACGTTTCTACAGATGAGGTAATGGAAGCACTCGCCAACCAGAGTGTTATCGGTTCGCCGGGTAGGATAGGGCGTAGTGACGGTAAGCGTTCCGAAGCATTGGAATATGTACTTACTTATCAGGGTCGTTACAATCAGCCCGACCAGTATAAGAATGTAATTGTGCGTGCAACGCCAAATGGTGAAATACTGCACCTGAAGGATATTGCAGATGTAGAATTGGGTAGTGAGTTTTACGATATCTATTCAGATTTGAATGGTCACCCATCTGCAGCCATCGTACTGAAACAAACATATGGTAGTAATGCCAACGAGGTAATCAAAAACATCAAATCGAAACTGGATGAGATTAAGTCAGAGTCTTTCCCACCGGGTATGGACTATGAAATCAGCTACGACGTATCCAGCTTCCTCGATGCATCTATCGAAAAAGTAGTGCATACGCTGGGTGAGGCATTTATCCTCGTGGCTATCGTGGTATTCCTTTTCTTAGGAGACTGGCGTTCTACTTTGATTCCAACACTCGCGGTGCCGGTATCATTGATAGGTGCATTCTTCTTTATGCAGATGTTCGGTATCAATATCAACCTTATCACGCTCTTTGCCCTTGTATTGGCAATTGGTATCGTGGTGGATGATGCCATCGTTGTGGTAGAGGCGGTGCATGCCAAGATGGAAGAAGAGCATCTCTCTCCATACAAAGCGGTGAAGAAGGTGTTGAGAGAAATCAGTGGTGCGGTAATAGCCATCACACTCCTGATGACGGCCGTGTTTGTGCCCGTGGCATTCATGACTGGTCCTGTGGGTATCTTCTACAGGCAGTTCTCTATTACAATGGCTTGCGCCATCGTACTATCGGGTATTGTGGCGTTGACACTAACACCTGTATTGTGTGCTATGATATTGAAAAACAATCATGGCAAGCCAAGAAAGAAAACACCAATCAATCGTTTCCTCGACGGGTTTAATAGTCTCTTTGAGAAACTTACAGGCAGGTATACTTCTTTGCTAAAGCATATTGTTAATCGCCGCGTAGTTACGTTCGGTATACTGATAGTATTCGGTATCGGCATCATAGGTATCTCCAGAGATTTACCTTCGGGCTTTATCCCGAATGAAGATCAGGGTATGATATACGCTATCATTCAGACACCACCGGGTGCTACGCTTGAAAGGACAAATGATGTAGCGCGTCAGTTGCAGAAGATTGCAGAGAAGGTAGAAGGTATTAAGTCTGTATCTGCATTGGCTGGTTATGAGGTATTGACAGAAGGTCGTGGTTCTAACGCCGGTACCTGTCTTATCAACCTGAAAGACTGGAATGAGCGTGAGCATACGGTGAATGAAATTATACACGAACTGGAAGAGAAAGCGAAAGAGATTCCGGGTGCAACGATTGAGTTCTTCGGCCCGCCGGCAGTACCGGGTTATGGTGCGGCAGGTGGTTTTGCATTGCGTTTGTTGGATAAGACGAACAGTGATGATTACCGCGATCTTGAAAAAGTGAATGACCAGTTTATGGCAGCATTGCACAAACGCAAAGAGCTGACTGGCCTCTTTACATTCTTCAGTGCCAACTATCCGCAGTACGATTTGGAGATAGATAACCAAGCAGCTATGCAGAAGGGTGTATCTATTGGTAAGGCCATGGACAACCTATCTATACTGATTGGTAGTACTTACGAGCTTGGTTTCATCAGGTTTGGTAACTTCTTCAAAGTATATGTACAAGCATCTCCTGAATACAGACGCTTGCCGGAAGACATCCTGCAATTGTATGTGAAGAACAATCGAGATGAGATGGTGCCTTATTCTGCATTTATGAAGATTAAGAAATCGCATGGCCTGAATGAGATTACACGTTACAACATGTACACCTCTTCGGCTATTCGTGGCGAACCTGCACCGGGCTATAGTAGTGGTGAGGCCATTGCTGCCATACAGGAAGTAGCTAAGACATTGCCACGTGGTTATGATATAGACTGGGAAGGTCTTTCTAAAGATGAGGTGGGCCGTGGTAATGAAGCGCTTTATATATTCCTGATTGTACTTGGTTTCGTATATCTGGTATTGGCTGCGCAGTATGAAAGCTTCATTCTTCCATTGTCGGTAATATGCTCACTTCCTGCGGGTATATTCGGTGCGTTCCTGCTCATCAAGATGCTGGGGCTTGCCAACGATATCTATGCACAGGTAGGTCTGGTAATGCTGGTAGGTTTGTTGGGTAAGAACGCCGTGTTGATAGTAGAGTTTGCCGCGCAGAAGCATCTGCAAGGTATGAGTGTGCTGGAGGCGGCGATTGAGGGTGCTAAAGTGCGTTTCCGTCCTATCCTTATGACATCGTTCGCGTTTATAGCAGGTCTTATTCCGTTGGTGTTTGCACATGGCCCTGGTGCTATCGGCAACCGTACTATCGGTTCGTCTGCACTGGGTGGTATGCTGTTTGGTACCATATTTGGCGTAATAGTAGTGCCGGGGCTCTACTACATATTCGGTACCATAGCATCTAAACGCAAGCTGATAAGAGATGAAGATGAAAATCCATTGTCTGAACGCAAAATACTGGACGAAGAAGAGGATGATGACGAAGAAGAAAACGGACACCATTAACAGAACAAAATCATTAACATGCTAAGAATAAAGAGATATCAATATATAGGCTTAGTCTGTCTTTCGTTGGGATATGCTGCGTGCAATACCCCGAAGCTGACGAAGAGAACAGAAAATAAAAACGTACCTGCGAGTTATAACGACTCGCAGGATACTACCAATACTGCCAAACTAAAGTGGCAGGATTATTTCACCGATCCATTTCTGCAGGCATTGATAGATACCGCCCTGAAAAATAATCAGGAACTAAACATCACGATGCAGGAGATTGCCATATCGCGCAATGAAGTGCGTGCGCGCAAAGGGGAGTACCTGCCGTTTGTAGGCATTAAAGGTGGTGCAGGTGTAGACAAAGCAGCGCGCTATACCAATACAGGTGCACTGGAAGCCAACACACAGATAGTGCCGGGGGAAGAAAGGCCTGAGCCATTGCAGGATTATCTGATAGGCGCCTATGCCAACTGGGAACTGGATATCTGGAAAAAACTGCGCAATGCTAAGAAAGCAGCTGTAGTAAGGTATCTGGGTAGTATAGAGGGTAAGAGTTTTATGGTTACTAATCTGGTTGCAGAAATTGCAAACTCTTACTACGAGTTGCTGGCGTTGGATAATCAATTGGATATTGTAAAAAAGAATATCGAGATCCAGACCAATGCCTTCGAAATTGTGAAACTACAAAAAGAAGCGGCACGTGTCAATGAACTGGCAGTGCGCAGGTTTGAAGCACAGGTGCTGAATACTAAAGCAATGCAGTATAGCATTCAGCAAAAAATTACAGAAACAGAAAACCATATCAACTATTTATTGGGTAGGTTCCCACAGCCTATAGCACGCACAGATAACGGCTTTATAGATTTGGTGCCTTCTGTTGTGCAGGCAGGTATTCCATCACAATTGCTGGCAAACAGGCCCGATATCCGCAAAGCAGAACAGGAACTGGCTGCTGCTAAGTTGGATGTGAAAGTAGCACGTGCAAGGTTCTATCCGTCAGTGGGTATTTCTGCGTCTATTGGTTACAATGCTTTCAATCCTACGTACTTCTTCAAGTCGCCGGAGTCTATGTTGTATTCTCTGGCGGGGGATCTGGCTGCACCGTTGATTAACAGAAATGCTATTAAGGCAACATACTACAGTGCCAATGCAAAACAAATACAGGCAGTTTATAATTACGAACGCACTATCCTGAATGCGTACGTAGAAGTGATGAATCAGCTGGCAAAAATTAACAACATGCAGCAGAGTTACGACCTGAAGTCTAAACAGGTGGTAGCACTCACCAAGTCTGTAGATATATCGAACGACCTCTTCAAATCTGCGCGTGCAGACTATATGGAAGTATTGCTGACACAGCGCGATGCATTGGAAGCAAAATTTGAACTGATAGAAACACAAAAACAAAAATTGAATGCAACAGTAAATATCTATCAGGCACTTGGTGGTGGCTGGAGATAATATTGGTTTATAGTTTTTCTTGTGATAGCACAGCTCTCTGATACTCCATGTTTATGGAAGCAATCAGGGAGCTTTATCATTTAAAACATCGTTCTGATGCAGATTTCGTAATTTAACGGCACAACAATAGCTATGGACGATTTTATAATAAAGTATATATCTTCATTTATAGAACTGACGCCCGAGGAGGAAGATATTATCAGGAATCAAAACCTCATCAAGACCTTCCCGAAAGACACTATACTGCTTGCTGAAGGGGAGCATGCAAGAGAATGCTATTTTGTACTGAAAGGTTGCGTACGCAGATATCACAATAGAAATGGGGAAGAACGCACAACGGAGTTTTATACAGAGAATCAAAGTATCATCCCTGTTAGCTATACCACTAAAAGCGCATCTGAATATTTTTTGTCTTGTGTAGAGGATAGTGTTATTGCATTGGGTACAAATGAAAGAAATGATGAACTAATAAAGCAAATCCCCAAGCTGGAAACAATGCTGGTGCAAATGGCATCTGTTATGCAGGCAAACAATCAGGTAGAAATGGATAATTTCAAAAACCTGACGCCAGAGGAACGCTATCTTAATCTTACAGAAACAAGGCCCGATTTGTTGAACCGTGTTCCACTCAATTACATAGCTACATATCTGGGTATCACACCGGAGTCGCTCAGCAGGATACGGAAGCGAATATCGCGCAATCGTTAAATAACAATTAGCTTAAGTTAATTTCTAATGCATAGTGCGGGTGTAGGTTTGCCTTCTCAATAAAGGTAAAATCAATACTATGCATTTTTCAGAAAGAAGACAACGGATAGATGCCATAATAACAGGTGTATTTTTCATAGCAGCCGCAGCCACATCTATTATTGCCTTAAAACTTTATCAGCCTGCACTATCAGGTGATTTTCTTGTTCAGACATCACAAAATGCACAAGCAGTTGTCTTCGGTGCATTGAACGAACTGTTACTGGTAGCAACAGCAGCAGGCACAGGCATCATGCTATATCCATACTTGCGGAAGTATAATGAGCAATTGGGATTGGCTTATTTCTGCTTCCGGTTATTGGAGGCTATATTTATATTAATTGGTACATTATCTGTTTTAGGTATTGTATCGCTAAGCAAGGCGTATACTGCAAATCCTGCAGCAGATAAGGCTACATATACAGCAATAGGTACAACACTGATTGCCATCCACGATTGGACATTTATGCTCGGTCCTAACTTTATGTTGGGTATCAATACATTCATATACAGTTATGTATTCTTCAAAAGCAGGTTGATACCACGTGCTATATCAGCAATAGGCATATTAGGTGCAGTAATGATATTCATAGCTGCACATTTAGAAATGTTCGGCGTGATGCCTCAGCTGTCAACTGGTGGAATGCTTATGGCCATCCCGATATTTGTGTATGAAATGACTTTAGCTATATACTTAATTGTAAAAGGGTTCAGTATTAATGCAATAAAATCCTTGTCATAAACTCATCTCTCAGCTATTATTTATCAAAAAAATATAAATTTAGTATGGTTCAATACTTCTTCTATGAATAAAGATGTGGAGGCTTATCACGATGCATTGCCTGAAATAGATAAACAGATTTGCGAATTACTGTATAAAGAAATAACAAAAGCATTGCCCGAAGCTGAAAATAAAGTTTGGCACAGGCATCCCGTATGGTTTATTGAGGGCAATCCGATAGTAGGGTATAGTAAGCTGAAAGACTGTGTCAGATTGTTGTTCTGGAGTGGACAATCATTTGATGTGCAGGGGCTTGAACCGGAAGGTAGCTTTAAAGCTGCTGAAACCAGATATACTACAGTAAAAGATGTTAAGTTAAAAGATTTGAAAAGCTGGTTGAAAGTAGCACCAACTGTTCAGTGGGATTATAAAAATATAGTGAAGCGCAAAGGCAAATTGGAACGATTGGTTTAACCTAATAAATTATAAAACATCAGCCACTCTATATGAGTGGCTGATGTTTTAAGTGGCCTCGTCAGGAATCGAACCTGAATCTGGAGCTTCGGAAACTCTTATACTATCCATTGTACTACGAGGCCATTATTATTCCGAATTGTACTGCGCAAAAATAAGTTAACCGCAACAAAAAAAGGCAACCGTTATAGTTGCCTTTTTCTTGTACCACGTACGGGACTGGCAATTGTATCTTTTACGGGCGTTGAAGCCTTGATTTTACTGGATGTGCTGACACGCATACAAGTATTTTTTATGTTCGATTGTGCAAGTTGTGGGGTAAGCTACTATGGGAAAGAAAATTCTAAGTCATCACAGCCCGAAAGCGTTACAGATGATGTACGAACAGTTGGGTATAGCAGATACCCGCTTGCCTGCTCGGCCTTAAATGCATGATAGCCTTTGGGTAATTCTTTTTCAATGAACTGATTAGCGCCAATCTGAAAGCTGTAAGAGCCATCAATGTACACATTGTACGGGTTGTTGCTGGTACAGGTAAAGCGTACAGTTCCTGTTTCGCACTTTGTCTTTTTGTTTTTGCTGCATGAGGTGATTGCCAGTGTGGCAATAGTGATGGTAAGTAACTTTTTCATTTGTGTTGGTGTTATTGTGGTTTTTGATAAACTGCTTTGAATGTACCATGATTGCAGCGGCTTAGTTCTTTTTTGCCTTTGTACAGCACATAGTATACCGCATTGGCGCCATGCTTTGCGCCTTCGCGGCGTACACGCTTTATGGCCTTATGCTCACTTCTAGCGCTCCAATATATTATGCCTATTTCTTCAGCATCTTTGGGCGCTGGCCTACCATCGGTTATTACAAGTACATCGCTACGGTCTTGTTCATGGTATCGGTGCGTAGTGGCATACTCAAAGCTAGTTTTGTTGCAACTTGTCATGGTTATGCCCGCAATGGCAATTAGTAGTACTTTTTTCATGTTCTAAGTTTTGGTGAATAATGCTGCAATTTACTTGCCAGCCTCGTAAAATGCAATGATTTTATCATGCAACGCCTCTACTTTTTTGTGTAGGCGTATCTGTTCTTGTTGGCTCTCAACAAGCATTTGTAAGTAGTCGGGATTATTAACAGTTTTTGTTTGGTATGGCTCGTCATGGTCTGAAAATACCCATATATCCACGCCGACTTTATTGGCTACTTCTTTCACAAAGTCATCATCCAGTCTTTTCGCCTTCAGCTTGCTATACAATGCCTGTACATTGTTAAATCCAAGAGATTTCGCTAATTCGGTGAAATTAATTTTTTCGCCCTCTAACTCTATGGATTTCAGCTTGTTATGTAGGTCAATACCCCTCATTAACAAAATTTTTAATGAAAATTGTTTGCTATTAACAAAAACTGTTAATAGTATTGCATCATGATACCGCTACAGATTGCCAACTGTACGGATGCCAAAAGTCGAAGAAATGTATACTGATACTACAAACAACAGCATTAAAGAAACTGGGTTCGCTGACACGACACCGGTAAGTTCGACAAATAGGCAACCATTCCAATTGGCAAAAAGTAGAAATGGTATTGAAAGCGTAGGTGTGAAAACATCTGCGCTTTCTTTTTTAACCCCGAAAGATAGTAATAAATGCTCATAAACGTACCAGATACCGATATGCCAGCAATAGCCCGTTTTCTGGCACAATTGCAAGGCGCTGCTACAGGTAGCGGGCTGCCCGCCAGCGTTCCTGTAGCAGCAACGGTATCTGACCAAATCCAAACCCGTGCCACAAAGCGCCAGATATTCCGCGAAGATTGCTTGTTATCGCTCGAAAGGCAACTTGGCAAAGGGTTTTCACGATACGTTAATCTTTCATCAATTAAACAATCATAGTATATGAAACAAATCAAAATGTTCCGCGGACACGATGCGGGTACTGTAGTAGACGAAGCCAACGCATGGATTGCAGAGCAACACAAAGCAGTTGCAGCGCCAACAAAGAAAAAAGGTACAGATACAAAAAAAGCAGAAGCCTTGCTGGAAACTGAAGCGCCAAAATTTGAACATAGCGACCCTGTAATATCAGTAGTGGGCAATCAGATGATTATCACTATTGTATACACTGCCGCATAACGCATTGTTAGTAAGTACAATCCTTCATTTTATCACAATCCAAAATCGAAAACGATGCAAGCAACACTTTATCCCGGCAAGTACATGATACACACAGGTGTACCCGCAATTGACTTACAAATGATATCGCTACTGTTTGACACTGAAGAAGACGCTAAGACAGGAGCGGTAGAGTTAGAATTAGAAGCTAAAGGCGTACCGTTTACAATTGAACCTGTAGACGTTATGGTTTCACCTGCTAAAGCTTAACCCATGTCAGACAAATTCATAGTTATATGCAACTGTTGCGGCAAGGTGTATACAGGTGAGGATATGAACCGCACAGAGAATACAGGCCGCCCCGAATTTGGCTTGTTTGTAGGCTATGCCCTTTTTGGTGAACGTGCTGATGCTAAACAATTTGATTACAGAGAAGCTGAAGACCTCATAAAGCATCGCTTTGCAGGTCGCAAGCAATTTGAAATTAAAAAACTGTATGCGTATGCAACCACAGATAATACCGCTGGCAACGCAACTGCCTAATATCTTCAACGGGATTACCGTGAAGTACTGGGAGCCGCAAGGCGATAGGCTTATGTTGCAAGAAGTGCCATTTGAAGCAGGGCAAACACCGCAAGTTGCGGCCTTTTGTCTGGGTGTGGATGTAAAGCTGTTGATGCACGGCCTCAATAACTGGGTAGCCAAGCAAGAGTATTGTATCAAACACTTCTACGCCAACAATAAAGACCTTGTAGAACGCCTTACGGATGCCATAGGTAAAATCAGGGTGCTACGCGACAAACTTAACCAGTACATAAAGAAGCCCGAATTGGCAGGCCTTACAAGTGCAGGCATAGTAGATACGCTGGAACGGGTAAAGCCACCACAAGACCACGCACGGGCTTTTATGGACTACATCCGTATCAGCGCCATTGCCGAAGAATTTAAAGCAACTTATTACAAACCAATACACTTAATATAACATATATGCCATTTCTGCCTAAACAATGGTTCTGGTTTATCAGCCATGCGAAGCTAGCCCGCATTGTCGAAGCCAAAGACCGCCAAGAAGCGAACAAACTATACAATGAACGATATCCTGAACAAGAAGACTTGGAGCAAAAAGTATTACTGACAATGCCCGCAGAAAAATGCCCGCATTGCGGCAATTTCGTACAGCCCATTGGCGGCTATATTAAGGATTTATGGTATGCCGTACCGATATGCAAAGAAGACGACCACACTCAATACGTGCCTGTATTGGGCGAATTAGCAGCCAATACATAGTGTTTTAATATAAGGGTGTATAACCTTGTTACCCCTTCTTTAATAAGAAAGAAATAACTGGAATTTTTTAAGCCTTTGATATGACAGACCACAACGGACAGACTACAAATGAAGCAATAACCTACATAGGAGAAACGAGTCTGCTGATAAGATTTAGAGAAGAGTTGATTTCTAAGGGGTTTGAAGATGGTGGTTCTGTCGGCAAAATAAGGAGAGTCCGCATATATCCATTTTCAGGTAGTAATGACAACCCACTTATTGAAGCATATGGATTTTATGGCTGTTTTTTTACTGAACCAATTGAAGTCACCTCCGAAAACATAGAAACATTCATTAACAACCTGCAACCATAAGCGATATGAAAGACCACAACGGCAAAGAGAGGGTTTTTATGATACTGCACTTTTTTGCTACGCCTGAAAATATACAGCTTCTAAAATCAGAGTTGATTAACAAAGGGTTTATAGAACACAAAGAAGTGGACGGTAAAATAAAGTATGAAAGACCAATGTTTCTGTCAGTGTTTGCACATGGCACAACAAACCGGATTATGACACACAATTCATTTTTAGGCAACAAAGACGAATTGATACCAATAACAGAAAACTCAATACACCGAGTAATTGATAACATTCAACCATAAGCGATATGAGCAGTACAATTTTCATCAGAGTAAAGTGCGAAACAACGAAACAGTTGCGCGATGCACTAAAAGAGTTATCGACAACAATTGGCAACAGAATAGAAGAAGATGAGAAATATATATCACAACTTACTATACACGAATGTGCTGTAATATCAATATTTAGCAGCGATTTTGAAGCTAAAATAACAGATGTGATATAACGGACTGAACAAATACTAACCCAACAACAGCAACAACATGTGTAAGACTTGCACCCCATCTGCAAGTATTTCGCAACAGAGCCAACCGACACCGCAGCAGAGGATAGAGCGAAATGCCAAACGTAGTAAGAAATTTTCAAGTGCCAGAGCAAAGAACCTGCGCTACTATATAGACGTGAATAACTATACAAACGCCATCGGCGAAGATGACAGCGTACGCCCGTATCTGGAAAGCTACCGCAAGCGGCTGATAACCTGTGCAAGCAATAGCCTGTACCGCAAAGTAAACGGCGGCAGGGAGTGCAGCCTCATTACCGGGCTGGTGTGCAATCACAGGTTATGCACTGTTTGCAATATGCTACGTAGCCGAAAGCTGCGTAAAAAGTGGGGCAAGTTTCTGCAAGATGATACGCCCGATGTGCCAGTACGCAAAACACAAGCACATTTCTTTGGTGCGGATTATGGCGATATGAAAGAACGGGAGATACCCGATAGTGAGCGTGTATTTGTTAGCGGTGCGCAACTGTTGCAGATGTTCGACCTGATGCACCTGACACTGACAGTGCCACACGAAGGCGGCAAATGGAACGGCAAAGAATACTATGCAGAAGAACTGCTGAAGAAATTCAACATCATGCGAAAAGCGGAGTGGTGGACGGATAATATTTTTGGTGGTGAATACACTGTTGAAACTACCTACAGCGAAGAAAACGGCCTGCACATTCACATACACGCCTTGTTGTTTGTAGATAAGAATTTAAGACGTAGCCGCAACTACCTGCACCATATGATAGCTGCACGATGGAACGCATTAACCATAAATGCAGATAACAGCGAAAGCGTAGAAATAACGCCTGATGGCAGCATAAAGAAAAAGCATGTGGTACTGGATGCCGAACGCATGGAAGGTGCAAAGAAATCGTTTGCATATCTGCTGAAGGAATACGGCGAAGATTATTACAACAATTTCCTGTTAGACCTTGACGGACGTGGCAGCACCATGACAGGCCTGAAGAACCTGTACTATGAAGTACCAGCGGCTGAAGCTGGCAACTACAAAAATTACTTCACAGAGCATGGCAAGACATTTGTGTATTGCCGTAGGCCACGCCCGGGTGATGCCCCGACATCTATACTAAAGGGTGTAATGGAATGCCTGAAGTATCACTTTGAACCATGTGCAATGGAAAAGGATGGCGAAATTGATATGCCGCTGGTAGCGAAGGTATTACCCAACATCTACAGGCAAAGGCTATACGGCAAGTTTGGCGGATTCTATGGCGTTACCGCACTGAATGTACTGGAAGAGCCACTGAGTGAAAAAGACTTGCTCGAAGAAACAGCAGACAATGCATCCGAAGCTTTCGACCCGCGTACAGGTTTGGAAATAGATAAGACCGAATACATGTACTGCATAGCAGATGCAAGCGCTATATCATACGATGCAGACAAGCCGATATGTTATATCAACGAAGCGAAGATAAAGAAACGAATAAGCCCGCACGATGCAGGCAGCATAGGCCATGCCGTGAAGGCATTGGTGTATTACGGATACGGAATTGAAACATAAAATATATGAAAATATACAGGCTTTTTACAGCTACAGTAACAACTAATGCTGTTTTATACTTTGCACTAAATATTTGTGCTGTAACCTTATCTGTATTAAATCTAACAGAAAGAAAGGTTAGTTATCAATGCACCGTGCAATACGATTCATTGCACACTCAAATTGTTACAATTAGAGATGCAAAGAGAATGCCCAAAATATCACTTGATGGCAGAACGGGTAGCTATGTAAAATGCATTCAGATAAAATGACAAACACATTCTACAAACAACAGCAGCAGCAAGATATGCTTGCCTTCTATCATGAAAGGCATGTAATGTTTTGCCTACATGTAACACAGCACTACACACCGCTGAAGTTTGAAGAACGCATGAGAATAGGCAGAAAGATATTTTGGCAGCTTGCAAAGCAGCACGGATTAGAAGCCGAAGACTATGCAGAAGTTATGGACGCATACTTACCTGAAGAACTGCACTACAAAAACAGACCAAATTGATACTATGAATTTCAGCAACTACCCGGGCGCAAAGAACAACAGCGGAATATTGCAGTTTTACATAAACCGCATACCATACCATACCCGCTGCTTTGAACTGTTTGGCGGTACAGCCATACTATCACGAACAAAAAAGCCTGCATCGGTTAAGAATATTGTAGTAGATGCAGATAGCGAAGTCATTGCACAGCACAACAGAAGGAATGATGCAAAGATTGACTACATAGTAGGCGATGCACTTGCGCTACTGAAGGCAAACAACACGCCAACATTCTCATATACACGTTCAGATTTTATCTTCTTAGACCCGCCTTACCCTTTTAGCAGCAGACGAAGTGGTAAGAAATACTATCGACACGAAATGACTGATACAGATCATGTACAGTTACTTTCAACCGTGCTGCAGACAGATGCCAACATCATGATATGCACCCGCGAAAACGAATTGTATGATAAGATGCTGAAGAAATGGAGGCGTGAAGAATTCAGAACAATGGGTAGGCAGGGTGTAGTGCAGGAAATAATTTACATGAACTACGAAAAGCCAGTATATCTGCACCAATACGACTACATAGGCGGCGACTGTTGGCAGCGTCAGGGAGCAAAGCGAAAACGCGAACGCTTCTACAACAAAATTAATGCAATGGACATCCACGAAAAACACGCACTGATAGAAGAACTGATAAAGCAAGATGCAGCAGCCGTGCAACACTTTTTGTGGCAAAGCAATAGCCATGGCGTTTAAAGACAAAAATAACTGTACAGGCCAGTAAAGACAAAAGCAACTGTACCAGATGATAATATTTTTCACTAACACTAAAAATTGATACAATGTTAAAAACAACAGCCATAGGCTACTTAGGGCAAGATTGCGTATTGAAAGACGTAAACGGCAAAAAAGTATTAAACTTCAGCATCGCACATACAGAGCGATACAACAACAATCAAGGCGTAGCCTGTGAACGTACCACGTGGGTAGAGTGCGGTATATGGGATAAAGATAAGCTTGCGCCATATCTGAAAAAAGGTGTACAGGTGTATGTTGAAGGCAAGCCAATAACTAACGCATGGGTAGATAAACCTACAGGCGAGGTAAAAACATCACTACGACTGAATGTGTTTTCTATACAATTGTTGGGCAAAAAAGAAAGCAGCAACAATGCTACAGAGGCCATACAACAAGAGCAAGCAGCAGCAATAGCAGAGGGCGAAGCATCAGCTAATGTAGTTGACTTGCCATTTTAAATAGTTTTTTCATTTTGGATTTTGAGGCCTGCTGTATCAACAGCGGGCTTTTGTTTTGTTTGCTTATACATAATTACAATATAAAAAACAATAGATTATAGTAAAATTCAAACTATAGATATACGCCTGTTGCCAATAGCATCTTTGTGTCTACTAAACCGGAAGGAAAATCATTTTTATATGAACCAAACACAGGTAGCAGGAGCATCGCAATCATTGATAGCAAGCGACAAAGGCACAGGCGCTGCAACTATGGCGCAAGCACGTGTTAACAAATTCAACAACACGCACGAAATTCGCGTAACCTTTACCGCGAGCGGTTCGGGATTAGCAGACAATACAATACACGTATTGCCGGGTGCTATCATCCCATCAAAAGCAACATTGCCTGCAAACGTAACCTTCACGGCTGCTAATTCCAGCCACGAAAGCCAAGCAGCATTTCGTAATGTTTGTGAAACAATTGGTTTCCAAGTAGAAGAAATACGCATCGAAGACCCTAGCGGTACAAACTTCGATAGCATCCTTCGCCTTGTAGAAGGTGCGCTGAACGGACAAGACCCGGCAGCAGAAGAAATTCCATTGTCAAACTACAAAGAGTCTTTGGGTGGTGCGCTGAATACCCGCGTAGTAATACCTAAAAGCTTCACTGTTGGCCCACGCACACGCATGAGCCTCGGCATCAAACAAAGCACAAGCGTAACGGTAGTATTCCGTGTGTCTGAAGCTGGTGTTGTAGTAACAGGCGACCTGTAACAGTAGTATCAATTAAGTGCATAAACAATGGGCAGGGCAAGCGCCCTGCCCATTTTGTATAAATCTTCTTTAAATCGGTTGCAATGACCAAAGAACAGCAACAACAAGGTATAGCGATCATACGCAGCAAGCTTGGCACTAAAAACGCCAACCATACTATTGATACGCTTGTAGGCTATACACCCCGTGGCGTGTACGACTACCTGAAGAAATTCTACCCTACACATTTTACAATGGTTTGGGCTAAAGGTGTAGAGCGAGAAAGTGGCCGCCAACGCCAGATGGCAGATTTTCTGAAAGGAAAGTATGCAGTAGAAGCGGCAGCAGGCAAAGGCGACATCTGGGAAATTCATTTCACACAAAACGTAAAAGGCAACGCGTAATATGAGCGACGATAACAACAGCGTTGGGCTAAACATAAACACGTACAACCGCATAAAACAAAGCGGCGGATTTGTGTCTGGCGTCAATACCAACAGCAGTAGCCCTACCGGGTCATTCGAATATGCAGCAGCCAACACAGGCAACAGCAACAAAAGCATCTGGGAAACGCTGATAGGCAACGTGCCGGGCATTATTGCCAGCAGCAGTAGCCTTGTTACGGCATTGAAGGTAAACCCCAACAATATCAACTATCAGGTAGGCGGCGGCACTGGCATTGGTGGTAGCTTCTTTAATAGCGGCAACCAAAACAACAACGGCGGCAATAATATGATGTGGCTGTGGGTATTGCTGGGAGTGCTGATACTGGCAGCGCTTGGGTATTGGGCATTAAAAGGCGGCAAAACGGCATCTAAGTAACAATCATGCAGATAGGCGGCACAAGGCAGGTAATAATAGCGGACGATGCACAACAGGCAATGCAAAAGCCCGTTGATGCTCCCGTGTATGTAAAAGACCCCGTACAGCCCGCCAAGCCATCCGCACAGGATAAAAAGGCAAGCCGATTTATAGACATGGTGAGCGATGCCATAACAGGCAGAAGCGCATCAGGCGGGTTTGCTGGCAGAAGCGCATCGGATAGCCTGCAATGGTATCATTGGTTGATAATAGCACTGGTAGCAGCAGGCATTATATACGGCCTGTATTACTGGTACAAAAACAGACGCTAAACATGGCAACTAAAACAAGCAATACAACATGGCTGATAGTAGGCATAATAGCTGTAGTAGTTATTGTGGCTATTGTTGTGCTGATGAATAAACGCAAGGCTACAGATGCTACCCAAACGGGCAATACCGTACCAGATACGGGCGGCATGAGCAGCGTTAGCAGCTACACACTTGCAGAACTGATGAAAGGGCAAAGCCTATCGTACAGCGGTGCTAAACAAGGTGCAGGCGAAAGCAACTATGCATTCATCAAACGCCGTAGCGCTGAAGGCTGGGCATTTTAACTGGAGTAAAGCAATAAACAACTGTAGCAATGGAATGGTTAGGCGCAATGTTTAAGGGTATAGGCGATACGTTCACCGCGGGTGCTAACGTAAACGCTGCACAGATAAACGAGCGCAATGTAAAGAGAGAACTGGCATTTCAATCGCAGGCTTTAGCAGCCCAAACGGAAAGCAATAAACTCTCATACCTGCTACAAACAGGTGAACAAGAGCAACGAACATTAATGATTGCAGTAGGTGCATTTGTACTGTTGTTAGTCATTATGATAATCATAAAAAGAATGGGTTAATGGCAAGGAGCGAAGCGGCGATAAAAGACTTGATACGTGTAGAAACGGCTGCGTGTGTAGAGGATAGAAAGAAAAACAGCTTTCTAGGTGGCTTCTTCAACCCTCGTAAAAAATTTGAACCCGGTTGTGAGCAGCAAGCCACAGCAAAGTATGCAGACGAACTGGCAGCAGCACAGCAACAAGCATACAACGTGCAGTTAGGTACAGATGCAGCGCTAATGGCAAAGCTATCCGGGCAAAGTAACATATATCCATTGCTGGCAACGATACTCATAACGGTTATCATACTGGCAATTATACTGGCATAAAACTTTTTATTAATAAACCAAAAACAACACGTATATGAAATTCATTACGGACAATCAGGGTGCTTTTACTTTATTGATTCTGCTGTTGGTAGCCTATTTGGCTTACAACAAATGGGAGGAAAAAAAGAACGCATCAGCAGGAAGCGCTGCAATGTAATTGCTAACCCATCAATAAGCATCAGTTGAGCGCGAAAACTAAGATAATAGCAATTGTGGCAATACTCCTCACAGCGGGTATTGCCGCAATCTATTTTTACAAAAAGAACCAATACAGTAAGGCGTACGACGATATGTTGGCGCTGGGTAGGCAGTATATAAACGGAGGTTTCCCTGAATGGCTCATACAGGCTGCGGAACGTGGCGATGTAAACCTAGATGAAGGGCATTTGATAAATGGGAAAGCTACGCCTATAGGTAACCTGTTGGCGGCATACACACAAAAATATTTTGGCTACGGCTACGAATATAAAGACGGCAAGCCTGCCAAGAATACTGGTGATGAAAAAGCGCTGAACGAAGCCTTATGGAACAGGTTTTATCAGGAAAAGAATAAAGCATAGCTTATGCAACTGACACTGGCCAGAAAACGGCAAATAGACATATTGCTACCCACAGTGCTTGCAACTATTGCAGGCATATACGCATTTCGTAAAAAAGGTGCGGACTATCGCATACTGGTGATAGCTGTGTTGGGTGCTTTCTTGGTATCATACATCATTGTAACGCAGGTTACGAAAATGATATACGCAAGCGGTCCGTCTGCTGTAGCAGTACCACCCGGTGCGGAAAGTTTTAACGGTATGCCGATGGCGCAAAAGCTTCGCGACGACTGTTACGACATCTTCAGCATGAGGGATTACAGCCTGTACGAAGATTTTCTGAAACTGACAGACGGGCAAATCATTCAGGTATACAACGCATTCAATAAAAATTTCTTTGCAGAATACAACGAAACACTGACACAAGCCATAGCAGACGAAAGTTTCGGATGGGTATATGGCGGACTGAAAGATAGTGTTTTGTCGCGCATGCAAAGCTTAAACCTGCAATAGTATGAAGTGGCTTACCAACGAAGAACTTGAAAAAATAAGAGGCGGCAACAGTGCTGCGGCACAGCCCGAAATAGCTGTAGCGGATCTGCACAGCGAAACAAACGACAATATGCAGCCTCGTTGTGTGCATGGCGATATGCAATGCATCATTAACCGACACAAAACAGCATCGGCGCTGCACAACATCTTGTTAGTACTGGTAATACTACTGGTACTGAAATGGCTTACCGCATAACCAACAACGTACAACATGGCATTCGTAATTACACCGATAGATACAGGCAGCGTAGACGTAAACGGCATACCATATCGCCGCGACTATACTTTTGCGCAATTTGAGAAAGACAGCAGCGGTGTACCTACGGGAAGGATGTCATTAACGGCCTATTATGCAGGCATACCTATTTACATTTTCCCGTTCACCCCATATGGCGAACTGGTAAACGGAGAAACAACTGATTTCTTTGGCAGCCTTACGGAGCTAACCGACTTCGTAGCCTTAAACATCAACGTAGGCAACAATACGCTTACCAATACAATCACCCTGGCATTCAAGATTGTATCAGGCAGCCCCGCTAACCCCAACCAGAAAACAGCAGGCAGCACCATAACAGACACACGCATGATAGGAGCTAGTTATAGCGCTATATCTATGCTGATAAACAATGATACATACGACCCGTCAGAAATCAGCTACAATAATGCAACAGGCGCGATAGGTCTAAACCCAACAGTTGCCGATGCATTCAAAGCTGGTGACATCGCAGTCGTTCAAATAGCCAAAATATAATGAAAAAGATAGCACTATTCCTGTTGATACTTTGTAGCCTTGCTACAGTAAAAGCGGCCTTCGGACAAGGTCGCAATTCCTTTTCCGGTGATGCCGATGGCGTGCATGTCATAAAAGGCAAGCTCAAGGTAAACAAACCCGGTTACGGCCTGAAAAACTACACGACAGGCGTTGGCACAGATAGCACAACGGGCATAGATACTACCACGCTGAAACCACGCTTTGCAACAGATACATCAAAGCTTAGTATGCGTATAGAATGGGCGGTAAAGAAAAGTGACAGCGGTACGCTCTACTACACACAATACCGCATAGATACGGCAAAAGCAAACCTACGAGCCAGTATAGCTACCAAAGTAAATGGCAGCGGTGCTACAAACTCTATAGCCGTATGGACAAATAGCAACACATTAACGTATAGTTCACTGTCTAGTGATGGCAACAATTACGCAATGGGTGGCGCTGTAAACCCCGGCTACAGGCTCGCTGTATTTGGTACGCAGTATGTAGCCAGTGGCGTATCGTGCGGTAGTGGTGTAGCCATATCAAACAACGGCAACAGCAATATCAATATTACCACCAGTACAGGTACAGGTATGGATTTCAATATTCCAGGCGGTGGCTATTATATGAATTTCAAAGAAGCAAGCAGCTCGCTTATGGTCTTGGGCAATAGCTCTATACTGCTTGGCTCCGGTACAGACCGTGGTACAGGCAAAGTGCAGGTAACGGGCAATGTATCCGTTACAGGCGCTAATAGCAGCAATACCTACAGGTGGGATGCTGCCGCTGGTGCTACACCATCTAACACCAGTACGCCTGCCGGGTGGCTATATGTGAATGTAGCAGGCAACAGCAGGTTTATACCATACTACCAATAAACAAGTGAAATTTTTATACAGATGAAACATATACTTCTATTAATCGCAATCGTATTCGCATCGCTTGGCGCTAAAGCGCAAAGCATTATTGATACAAATGTAAAATGTGCTACAGCCGTTAAAATACGGCCTGTAAAAGTTCGTTACAACGACACTATGGATGCCAAGTGGCTCGCCGTAAAAGTCATTGACGACAATCTTGTTTCTAAAAGAGTTTTGTATTTCGCGCTGCTGGGTGATGGATGCACAGTGTTGCTAGATGGTAACGCCGTGATGACTGGCGACTTGCGGAAAGACTGCGACGACATAGACTGCGTATTCGGTTTTACAGCACAAAAAATACAGGTAACACTAAAGCCTTAGCCATACCATGAACAGCATCAACATAAACGGCGAAGTAACAATAAGCAATACCACACTTGCAAAAGTGGCTGGTACTTTTTTGTTGTTGATTATCGCCTATTTCCTTATCAAATCAGCATCAGGCAATTGATATGAAAAACAAAATATTTTGGATAGTACTAGGCATCATCATACTGGTAGCCATACTGTGGGTAGCCATACCCGAGCTGAAGAAACTGAAAAGCGGTGCAAATGGCACAGGCAATGCAGGCGCTTCAGGTACAGGCGGCAATACTGGCAGTAGCAGCGGTGGCAGTAGCGCACCTGCAAAGCTGGATGAAAACAAGCTGCTGTACAAAGGTAGCCGTGGTGCTGAAGTAAGGGAATTGCAAAACCTGTTGAACGCAGTGCAGCCATCAAACGCGCTCACTGCTGATGGCGTTTTCGGTTCGCTTACTGAAAATAAACTATTCAGCCTTACAGGCCAGCGACAGATAACACTTGCAACGGCAAGGCAGCTATACGCTACATACGCTAAAAATGGCGGTACTGGCAATCTGTGGGACAGAATGTATGGCAGCGGTAGCAATACGGGCAGCAGTAGCACTTCTGAAGATAGCAGCGGTTTCTGGGGTTGGTTTAACAAATGGATGGCATACTAAAAAAACGGCTATGGCACTTGTATACATAGAACGGGTAAAAGACAATCAGGCGGCCTTTGAAAAAAAGGTAATTGCGATTGCGAATAAGCACAACATGGATGCTAACTGGCTCATGGTTGTGATGAATTTTGAAACGGCTGGCACATTCAGCCCGTCTGTCAGAAACCCGTTATCGGATGCTATAGGCCTTATACAATTCATGCCTGTTACAGCAGTTGATTTGGGTACTACAACTGCCGAATTAGCGGCCATGTCAAATATTGAGCAACTGGACTATGTAGACAGGTATTATGGCAAAGTAATACTTCGTCAGGGTACGATTGACAATGTTGCTGAAGCTTATCTGGCCGTTTTTTATCCGGTAGCTATATCATGGGATATGCAAACTGTATTCCCGCAAAGAGTGTACAGGCAAAATACGGTATTCGACCTGAATAAGGACGGGCAAATAACGAAACAGGAAATCATTAACCGCATACTCAGTACTGTACCTGCATCCTACAAAACTGCAATCGGTCAAAAAAAAACTTCATGAACAGGAGCGCGTTTGCAATAGGTGTGATACTGCTGATAGTAGGGCTGTATCTGGCACTGATGGCTAAACAAAAAGCTATTGGTGTTTTGCTCTGCATACTGGGCGCCTATCTCGTTGTAATGTTCCGTAAAATCTCACTCTGATGAAAAACATAAAATTTCAGCACGTAGCCATATTAATAGCGCTTGTATTCCTTGTATGGTTGTACATGGAAAGTAAGAAAAAAGCTACAGCAGCTACCACCGTAGCCGCTAAAACTGCATCTGATGATAAAGGGAATACAAATACCAATACTGATGAAAAAAGCAGCAGCAGCGGTACAATGGAAAAGCCAATTATCATAAACATGCAGCAGCCGTATAGCCGTACGGTAACAACACGCATAGCAGGTAGCTATGTAGCTGCACCTGCCGTCACACCCGATACCAAAGGCGGTGGCATAGGTGTTGGCACAGGTGGCGACCCTACCACGTCGGGCGGTAGCGGTGGCGGTAGCACACAAGGCGGCGGTGTAGGTGTAGCAACAAACTAAAATAGCATGAGGATAGCAGCAATCATACTACTGATACTTATTGTCGTGGCGCTTTTCTGGTACGCATCCAAACATAAAAGCAACGATACCAACCTGTTTAAGTACACATTCAGCATCTAACCATGAGAAAAGCAGTAAAAGCATTGGCAGACTTCGGCGGCGGTTATATCTCTGCCGATGGCATCATTAATACCGTATTGGCAGCCATCCCTACAGATGCCGCTACAGCCGTTACAGACAATATGGCGATAGTACATAACAAGTACCAGTTTGCTATAGAGCTAACAAAGATAATCGGCGGTATTATAGTACCCATAGCTATACGTTGGATAGACGGCAAAATGCAAAACAGGCGCAAGCGTCGAGCATCTCGCAATACAGAAAAGTAAATTATTCACTTCAAAAATACATACAACTATGTTACGTAAACTACGGGATGCAATCCGCGAATTTTTCGGCGCGCTGCCTGCCAAAATCAAAACCATTGCAGCACAGAGCCTGCAAGTTACCACGGCCATAAAAAGCATATTATCAAACCCTGTAGCGGATGTGGTTACTGCCATCATACCGGGCGATTGGGATGATGCATTAAAAGCAACTGTACTCGAGGCGATAGAAAAGGCATTGCCTTATCTGCAAATTGTAGACAATTGCAAGCACCACACCAATGTAGAAGACATGCTGAAGTGTTGGGTAGCGGAAGTAGCAAAACTGCCTAAACATGCACAAAATGCCATGCTGCACAAACTGGCATCGCTGCTGATGGCACAGATGCATAATAACGAACTAAAGCAAAGCCTGTACGATTATTATCAGCAGGCCTACTATAGTAGCCAAAAAGAGTGGAAAGCAGCATAGCTGCTTACTGCGTAAAGAGTGAATAGCCCGCCCCGTAAGGCGGGTATTCTTTAACCAATAAAACAATAATATCCGATGGCACAAAAACGATTGGTAGGGAAGCTATCAGAGAAACTGAAAGAAGGTGAACTGGCATATGTGAAAGACGGCAACGTATATGCAGTAAAAGCCAAGCGAGGTGGCACTAAAGGTGCAAAGCGTAAGAAATGTGCAACCAAAAAGAAAGCCACTTCAAAAAAGAAAACAGCGACAAAGAAAGTGGCACGTAAGAAATCTGTGCCGAAAAAAAACAAATCGCGCAAGAGGTCTACACCAAAGAAGGCCGCTAGAAAGAAAACAACCAAAGCACAACAGCTTAGGATGTTCAAATAAAGATGTAGGTATATTCATGGTAATGGGGTGTAGTCTTACACTCCATTTTTTTTTATTAAACCAACTGTGGTTGACTTTTCACCTTGCTACAGTTGCTCCCGACTATACAGGACTGTACAGTCAATTTTGCATGTAATGGATCATACTATTGCAATTCATAAAACTTAATCTATATTTGTGCTGCCTACCAGTCGAATTACCAAGCAGCCAACCCGGTGAAAAAACACTTTCATCGGTGCTAGAGAAAGCCAGAAATAACGCTCAAGAAACCACAAAAAACGGTTCAAAAAACACTCAAAAAATTTTTGAAAAAACTGCAAAAAGCAGTCAGGCAAGCGTTTTGCCGTTCTATGTGCTGGATGTACTCGTTACTGCCAACATCCAGAAAACAGGCTTTCTTACCGTACGCGAAATACTGGACGAGATACATCGTAGAGTGCGTGTAGTATATGCACCCGTTCAGGTACATCGCATCATCAATAACATGAGTATGTATAGCACTACACTACGTGTAGAAGCCAAGCAAGTACATGCAGGCCGTAGCCGCGCAAAAGCATTTTCTATACAATTTAAAAACGACTGATATGTTCCCGTTCTTACAAAATAACAATTCCGGTGGTGGTGCAGATATAGACATCATGGGTATAGGCATGGCACTGCTTAGTAAAGACAGGCAAAAGATTGCAGAAGCCATCATGCCACTGATAACGCCCGAACGCATTGCGGAAATTGGCAAAAGCATCGTTGAGTACTTTAACGAACAGCAGGCCAAGCAAGGCAGCAATGTAAAATTGCGTATAGCCATTACAGGCAATGTTGATGCTTCAGACGTAGTGATAATGGTGTACCGTTTTGAAGATGGCAACAAAGGCGAGCCTATATTTTCTAAGAACGTAAAGGAACTGACCGATACAGACATTAAACCAATTATAGATGCAGTACTTAGCGCAATATTTCCAACGCAACCATAGCGAGGGCGGCGGCAATGCTGCTGTAGACGAATGGATGCAAAATTTCACAGCGCCCACCAAGCCTGCTGTAGATACACCATTAGTGCCACCTGCCGAACAAGTGATAATTGGCGAAAGCGGTGGTGCGTTTCGTGTAAAGGAGAAAGAAGAAGGACAGGCAGCGCCCGAACCGGAACCGATATTTGAACGGCCTGAAGGTGAAGCTGCACCCGGTGAAGAAAAGAAGCCGAAACAGGAAATACCTAGCCCTAAAGACATGGGGCTAAAGTTCATAGATGCACTTCAGGCGGAATTAGTGTTTAAGAAAATTGCCAGAGTAGAAAACGGGCAAGTATTCAGGCTTACCGATGAAGAAAGGGAGTGGATTATGGAATACATAATGCCTGTTATTTCTGTAAATGGTAGCGGCGTAATAGACCCGCGTTTTATTGCGGCGGGTGTATTCTTGTATGTTACCTATGTGCGTATTGATTTGGCAATGAAGTTGCGCAAGCAATCTATAGCCAACGAGCGTGTAGCCCGTGGCTTTCAAGCGCCTGTAGAGCGAACAGAATACAAGCCGCCAACCAATGCACCGGAGCGTAAAAGCTTCAGGCTACATACAGACGGCAGGTACTACAACGATAGGTACGGAAACTATGTGAAGAAAGGTGACCCGGGAGAACGTGTAGACCTTACCAACCGGAAACATGTTGAAGAGGTGCTATTCTTGAATGGCTGGGAAATGTTCCGGGCTGCATACAAGCTGCCTGAAGATTGGAGAGAGAAAAACGGATTTCCGGTAGAGTAATGGCATCACAGGAAAGACAAGCGCAGGTTACATTGTTTATTGCTGCTAAGAAGCACGGCAAAAGCACATTAGCAGAGCTGATGGTGCGCAATCACTATTACCCGAATGCACTTATCTACAAAGAGGGTGTAAACGTGTATGACGAAGCTTTTAAAAAATACCCTGTAATTGAAGATATATACAGCTACAAAGGCGGTAAGGTAGTGGTTAACGGTGGATTCATCCGTTACAAAAACTTCCTGAAGCTGGTAAACGATAAGTTTCGTAACGGTGTGCTGATGCTGGATGACATTGCAGAGTATGAGCGCAATGATATATCAGGCGAGTTGTGGCCTATACTGGTAAATAACCGAAAGTTGGGCATAGAAGTAGTGCTGTTGTATCAAGGCCTTACCGATGTGCCTATACGCATGTTCAAGTACGTTAACACAGTGATACTAGGCTACACAAACGATGGCTTTGAATACAAGCTGAATAAGTTTCCCGACAGGGGTGAACCGTTTCGTATTGCAGCGGAAAAAGTAAAAGCGATACACAATCAATGCACCTGCAAAGACCCGTGCAGGTGCGGTAAACGATACTACAGAGAAATCATTAAACTATCATAGGTATGAATATTGACTACAATAAAATTCAAAAGATAATGGCAAGCCCGGCGTTTCGTTATGTAACGCATGCGGTTAAGATGCTCATCGTATTCCCGCTCAAGGAATTGGCGGTATTGTTAGCGCTAATATGCATCCTGAATGTGGTGGAAGTTAGCTGGGTGTGGTTTCCGCTTATGGTGGTGAAATTCCGTGTGTTTGTAGTGTTGGTTTGGTGGCTGTGGGATGGTGTATTTATGGATATAGTGAAACGATACGTTAACAGTCGGTTTAAGCTATAGCCTATGCAATTCTGCCAGCAATGCTGCATAGATGCCGATAGGTGTCCGTGCGAAACAAAGGGAAAATCTTTTGAAGAAATGAAAGCGGGCGTAGTTGTGCCAGTTACTTACTTTGAAAACGGGCAATGGGCTGCAAAAGCTTATTTCTTTGGGATAGAAGACCCGATAAATCATAGTCCTGACTTTCGGGAGAATTGCCTTAAAGCTGCTGAAGCTAAATTTAATGAGCAATACCCAAATAAGACTTGGCATCACATGATAGCATTTTCAATAGATAAATTTCAAACCCGTAGTTATAATGCATTCGTTTTAAAACAATCAAAAAAATAAACAAGATGGACACAATTGTATTACAAGTAGACAGGCGTATGTTGATGGCGTTCGGCCTGCTATTGATGCTCTGGGCGATTCTAACGATGTTAGAAGAGAAGAAACGTAAAGCTATGTGCGTGGCTATCATGCAGCGTCAAGATGAATTATCAGAAGCAATGCTGCATACCGCTGCATTATCTCATATGGCAATCAAATCGGCAGAAGAAAACCGATCTGTAGCACAGCCTAAAAAGACTGCAACACGAAGGAAATAAGTATGAAAAAACTAGGTTATTGGCTATTGTGGTTCTTTCGTGAAGTCGTATTGTTTGGCTTCATGCTTGCATGTGTGGTAGGCTTAATAATGTTGTTACTTGGTGTTTGGGAAATTCCTATATTTGCACCGTAGCGAACGTATAAGCAATGCTGGGGAGCAACTTAAAGGATAGCTACAACCGTAAGGCAAGGGGCTACTGTACTAGGTACGGTAGCCTTTTGTATATTTGGTAGATGTGGGGTAAGAAACAAAGTAAAAAACGCAATGCAGGCCGCATGCCTGTATACTTTAGGTGGGGTAGTGTACCATACAATCCTTATAAAGACTTCGGTATATTTCAGGAATACTGGCCGCACGATAATCACACAACAATTATAGCTACACTTATCCGCGAATGGCGTTTGTCGGTGTTCGTGCCGGGTGTCAAAACAACATTGTTTTAATGTGTCGCGTTAGGCCTCAACCTTGCCTTCGGCAAGCATGAATAAACCCCACAGGCGGTAGCCTGTGCATGTCTCGCGCTAGTATTTTACGGTTTTCACTCGCTCTGTATCTATCTTTTTTGTTTTGCGCCGTTGTATGTATAGTTCTGTTACCTCAAGGCTACTGTGTTCCATCTGGTGTTGTAGCCATGCAGCGTCTATAAATTCGTTTTCCGTTACATAATAAGTGCTGCCAGTATGTTTCAAGCTATACATGTGTTTCTTAATATTCACCTTTTCCATAATCTCCTTTTTCCAGTACTGCGATGCATCCTTACTTAGTCTATGCCATGGCGTAGGTGAAGGCTCAAACTTGCGACCGAATATGTAATATTCACCCGATAGTTCGTGAAACTTGTACTGTAGTAAAAACTTTTTCAGGTCTGGTAGCAACTGCTTAAAAGTAACCTTGTTGTTCTTGCTACTTTGGGGTGTAAGCCTGATTAAGTCTTTCTCATAATCAATATCACAAGCCCTGATGTACTGCAAGTGATACGGTCTGATAAATTCCAGCGCTATAAACTTAGTGTATATGTAGAAACGAATATTAGTACACATCAGATGCGTTGATACCTTGCGTAGTTCTTCGGTAGTAAAAGCTGTAAACCTTGTGCTTTCATGCACTGGCAAGTAATCAATACCATCTATAGGATTTCGATTTATGTACGAAAGCTTTACAGCAATTTTGAATACAGTCTTAAGGTAATTGGTATAGTCGTTTATGTTTCTATTGCCGCTACCTTGCTTATGCTTAAACACAATAAATTCATTATACATAGCAGCAGTAAATACAGCAGGCGGCAAGCTGTACCTATCAACAGTGCGCAACCAATTACAGAATACATTACTATAGTTGTTAAAGCTTTCTGCCGTGCGTTTTTTCTTGCCAATGCAACGCTGCGCTGTTATTTGCTCTATCATCTTGCCAAGCGAAACATAATCTACAGCAGCACCCGCAACGCCTTCGGTATCTCTGAAATAGTTGTAGCCATTCTTTAGCGCTGCATTCAGTTGTAAAATGTATTCAGTTGCTACGCGCTTACGTTCCTTCATGCACGTAATTCGATTAATGCCAAACGTCTTTTGTATACGTTGCAACACACCTGTTTCCGGGTGTAGATTATACCACTGAATGCGCCACGTTCCGCGTTGCGGCTTGTATAATTCGGCTAGTTGATATTGTATAGATACTGGCATAAAAGAAACAGGCATTTTAGAGTTCAAGTTGCTGTGCAACTTTTCTAAAATGCCCGCCAGTATTGCGCCCGAAGGCTGTTTTGTACCACGTACGGGAGTCGAACCCGTCATTCCTCCGTGAAAGGGAGGCGTCTTAGCCGATTGACCAACGCGGCGTCCCTGTTTGGGATTGCAAAGATAGAAAGGTTTTTCTTTTCTGCAAAAACTTTTTTTGAAATTTTTTCACTGCGAAAATTATGCGCCCATCATTGCATTGATGATGCCCAAAAACTCTTCAGCTTTCAACGATGCACCACCTATCAAACCACCATCAACATCTGCACATGCAAACAGCTCTGCAGCGTTCGATGGTTTGCAACTACCACCATATAGTATAGTCAGGTTATCGGCAGTAGCCTGGCCGTATTGTGCAGCAAATACACTGCGTATGTGTGCATGCATATCTTGTGCTTGTTGGCTGCTTGCAGTACGCCCTGTACCAATAGCCCAGATAGGTTCGTATGCTACTACTACATTTGCTAACTGATGTTTGTGTAAGTGAAACAAGCCTGCTTTCAGTTGTGCTTCCACAAAATCGTTTTGTGTACCTGCATCACGTACAGACAATGATTCTCCGCAACAGAAGATAACTTTCAAACCATTGTCCAGTGCAGTGTCTGTCTTCTTTGCCAGCATCGCATCTGTTTCATTAAAATATTCGCGACGCTCAGAGTGGCCTATGATAACATAGGTAGCACCTGCATTTTTTATCATGTTTGCAGCTACTTCGCCTGTGTATGCACCAGCGTTTTCTGTACTGCAGTTTTGTGCAGCTACGTGCACATGGTCTACATCTTCAACCTGATAAAATGTATGCTGTATGTTGATGAATGACGGAGCAATCACAACTTCTTTGTCAGCATTCAATGCAGGCAATCCTTTCAGAACACCCGATACCAGTTCGTGTCCTTCATCAAGGGTCATATTCATTTTCCAGTTGCCTGCTACAATTTTCTTACGCATTGTTATATGTTATTATGTATGTTTTTATTTAGCAAATAAATCTCTTTGTGATGTTGTTTTGTTGAATATGTATTGATACATATTTCTTTCTGCAGTACTTAACTCTTTATTGCGCCTTGCCATCATACGTCCTGCTGTTTCCATTGCACGATCAAAGCTGTAGGTTGTCATACCCTCAGCACCGCCCCAGCAAAACGACGGAACAAATTTTTCAGGAAAGCCTGCACCAAATATATTAGCAGACACGCCAACCACTGTCCCGGTATTGAACATGGTATTAATACCGCACTTAGAATGGTCGCCCATGATAAGCCCGCAGAAGGTAAGCCCTGTTTTTACAGATTTGTTAGTGTGCTCATCCCAAATCTTTACCTCGTCATAGTTGTTTTTCAGGTTGCTGCAATTGGTATCTGCACCCAGGTTGCACCATTCACCAATTATCGCATTACCCAGGTAGCCATCGTGCCCCTTGTTGCTATTAGCAAAATATACCACATTGCTCATCTCGCCACCTACTTTGCAACCCGGTCCTATGGTTGTATCTGCGTATACTTTTGCACCCATCTTTATCACTGCATGTTCGCATAGCGCTATCGGGCCGCGCAGCATACAGCCTTCCAGTATCTCTGCATCTTTACCTATATATATAGGCCCTGTAGATGCATTGATGATACAGCCGGCATTTATTACTGCACCTTCTTCTATAAACAAATTCTCCGCACCTGTTACCGTTACGCCTGCCGGTATTGGGGCAGATGTCTTATTGTATGTCAGTAGTTTATAATCGCCTCGTATGGCATTGCCGTTGTTGGCAAATATGTCCCACACGTTTTGCAGGGCATGTGCATCGCCATTATACTGTACATTACCTGCTGTAGGCAATTCTTCTATACTGTTGATGGCTTTGTCTGTACGGCAGGCAATAATCATATCGCCTTTAGCCAATACGTCACCGTTATTCAATCCTGTTATGGCGCTTACTATAGTAGGGTTGGCAAATACTGCGCCGTTTATATACAGATTGTAGTTGGTAGTGTTTTGAGGGAATACTTCTTGCAGATAGGGTAGTGTCAGCGTGCTGCTTGCAGGTGCTTGCAGAAACTTTTCCCAACGCTCGCGCATGGTCAGTATACCACAGCGTATATCTGCTACCGGGCGGGTATGGGTAAAGGGCAACAACCTGTTTCTTACTTCCGTATCGAAGAGTATGATATTCACCACCTGATGTTTGCCACTCTTCGTACTACCGCCACCGGGCGGGATAGAGTGATGTATAAATCAAAAAATCCCGACAAAAGTCGGGATTTTTCGTGCGTAATGCAAATATGATAAAGACGTTATTACTTTTTCTTTTCGTAACGTTTTTTGAATTTGTCGATACGACCTGCTGTATCCACAAACATTGATTTACCAGTGTAGAAAGGGTGTGAAGTGTTAGAAATCTCCACTTTTACCAGTGGATATTCGTTACCATCTTCCCAAACAATTGTTTCCTTCGTTGCTGCTGTAGAGCGAGTCAGGAATGTGTACTCGTTAGTCATGTCTTTGAAAACAACTAAACGGTAGCTTTCCGGATGTATTCCTTTTTTCATTGCCTTATTTTTTAATGCATGGATTTTGCCATGCGGTTTTTAATTATTAGAGTGTGCAAAGGTAGGGAAAATATTCAATTGCTAAGCAAAATATTTACATGCTTGGCTAAATATTTCCCTGAAACAACTGTTTTAGTCTTCTTTTTTAGCCTTGTAGCCATCTTTTATAAGCCTGTCAAGGTCTGTTGCTGCCTCTTCGGCAAAGTTGTAAACACCTATTATTTTACCATCAGGGCCTATCATACATGCCTGTGGTACAAAGTTTACACCGTATGTTTTAGATACGATAGATGCCCAGCCCTTCAAGTCACTCATATGAAATTTCCAATACAGGCTGTCTTTGGCAATTGCCGCAAGCCAAGGTTCTTTTTCCTGATCCAGCGATACGCTCACTATCTCAAACCCCTTCTTAGCGCCTTTTATCTTTTCCTGGCTGTATTTCTTATACAGTGCTACCAATCTTGGGTTGGCTCTGCGACAAGGCCCGCACCACGATGCCCAAAAATCTACCAATACAACACGTTTTTTATACATGTCAGATAGTTTTACGGGTTGGTCGTCCACACCTTTCATCTCTATTTCCGGCGCTTGCATACCCACTTTTATTGTGGTATTGCCATATTGTGCATTCGCATTCAGGGAGGTAAATGCCAGCAATAAGCCTGCTAATATCTTTTTCATTTTAATAATCGTAATGATTAAAGTTAAGGGTTAAGTGCCAATTCCCAATTACAAATGGAGTGTAAGCCCGTCATAGGCAAGGTGCATTCCTTGGGGCAGGGTAGTCTCTATCTCATCGTGTAGCCCAAGTTGATGGCTGATATGGGTAAAATATGTGTTCTCCGCACCAACGCTAGTTGCTACTTCAATTGCTTCCTTTAGTGTGAAGTGGGATGGATGTGCTTCGTGTCTCAATGCATTTAAAACCAATACTTTGCTTCCTTTTGCCTTATCCAATTGTTCAGGGCTGATGTAGTTAGCATCTGTTATATATGTAAAATCACCTATTCTGAAGCCAAGTACTTCCATTTTATAGTGAAGTACTTTAATGGGATTGAATTTTAATCCGTTGATATTGAATGAATTGTCGCCGTTAATTGTATTTAAATCTACCTGCGGAATACCGGGATAGTTTAATTCCTGAAACACATATTGAAATTCACGTTTCAATACCTCTTGTGTATTCAGGTCGGCATATACATTCATGGCTTTCTTATCGTGAAAGTTGTAAGCCCTTACATCGTCCATACCTGCTACATGGTCTTTATGTCCGTGGGTAAAGACAATCGCATCCAGTCTGCGCACATTATACCGCAACATCTGTTGGCGAAAATCGGGACCACTGTCTATCACAACGCTTGCCTCAGGGGTATCTATCCATACTGCCGTACGCAGCCTGTCGTTCCGCTTGTCTGCAGATGTGCAAACAGGGCAATCGCAACCTATAAAGGGAACGCCTTGAGAAGTGCCTGTACCTAAAAATGTAATTTTCACGTCCTGTTATTCTGTTTCGCTTTGTGCCATTCCTTCTTCCGTGTCTGCTTCTTCTTTGGTTGGTGCAGTCTTCAGTTGTTTATACCATTTCTGCATTTCACCACTCAGTTCGTCCTCGTTTACGTCAATTGTTGGTAAAATTTCTATCAGTGCATTGATGCGCCCTTCCACACTCAGAAACTTGTTAATCACGGCAACGCGCCTGTCTTCCAGTATACAATAGCCCGAATTGAAAGTTCCTTTTTCGTAACGTATGATGTACCTGGCCTCTTCAAAAAGCTGTTCCAGTTTTTTAAGGGTGTTTGCCGTATATTTGAAGCTCATTTTTGCAATGCTGGTTTCGATGGCTAAAATTAGAAAATTCGGGGGATTATTGTTGGCACAGCTTGTATTTCTCTCCTTTTCTCAAAGTATATATGCACAAAATTACTATGAGGAAAACGAACGAACCTTTTACGGAGGTCCTGTTGTTGGGGCAAATTTCACGCAGGTAGATGGTGATAATTATGCAGGCTATTACAAAACAGGCCTCAATGTTGGTGGTATCATTTATGCAAAGTTCGGACAACGATTTGCTGCCAGTATGGAGATCTTGTATTCTCAAAAGGGTAGCAGGGGGCATAAGTCACAAAAAGTGAATTATACAAAAGATGTATACATCCAGAAATATGGCATAGCACTAAACTATGCCGAAATACCATTGATGGTGCATATACATGATAACCGCAAAAGTCATTTTGGGGTAGGTTTGTCTTTTTCTCAGCTGGTTAGTGCTTCAGAAACGCTGCAAACTAACAATACAAAGTATAATGACACTATCAATGTAGATAGATACCCCTTCAAACGCAGTGATTTGAATTTGCTGGTTGGTGTAAACCTTCGTTTATACAAAGGGTTGTTCTTTAACGTCAGGTATCAGTATTCACTAATGCCTATACGTTCAGATGTGAACTACGACTATTCCCGTGCAAAACAGTATAATAATCTCTACGTTGTTAGGCTGGCATACATCTTCGGCGAAAAGTATTGATATTTCGTTAGCTTTATATTGGTATGAGCGAACCTCGGTTTCCTGTTAGTTTATCCCTCCGTATCGATTGGAGTGAGATGGATATGTTCGGCCATATTAACAACGTTTCTTATTTCAAATATATACAGGCTTCCCGTGTCAATTATTGGGAGGTTTGCGGTTTTCAAAAGTCTTTTGCGGCAACCAATGTAGGGCCCATGTTGCTATCTACGGGTTGCAGGTTTATACAGCCTTTGTTTTATCCCGGCAATATAGTAGTGCAGGCTTCCGTTACATTTATTAAAAATACCAGTTTCGGCATCCGCCATCAGGTATTGAATAATAATGGCGAAATTTGTGCAGAGGCAGAAGATGTAATTGTAGTTTTTGATTTCAATAACAATACCAAAGTGCCTGTTACAGATGAGTTGCGTAAGAGTATACAGCAATTAGAAGGCACCGTTTTTTAGAACAGAAGTATGAAAAAAAAAATACTGGCATTATTGTTTGTATTGGCGCCTGCAGCCTATGCATCTGCACAGAGCAACTATTATGTAGAAGACCCGAACCTGTTTCGCGGTATGGTTACTGCTGGCATCAACCTTACACAGATAGATGGCGATAACTACGCAGGCTACTCCAAATCGGGCATCAATGCAGGTGCGGGTGTTTACACAATGTTTGGTACAGACTTTGGTGCAGGGCTCGAAATGCTCTATAGCCGCAAGGGTAGTGTTGGTAAGTACAAACAGACATCCAGCAATCAGGCATTTGCCATATTGGGCTACAAAGCCATCCTGAACTATGTAGACCTGCCCATACAGCTTTATTACTTCGACCAACGTGGCGACCATTTTGGGGCGGGTATATCTTACAGCAGGCTCATCAATCAGGCAGAAACATTTGATACCAACCCGCAACAGACACTGAAATCAGATGATTATCCCTTCCGCAAAAGCGACTATTGCATGGTACTGAGTGCCAATGTGAAGATTGTCAGCAAGTTCTACATAACAGGTCGTTTCCAGTACTCGCTGCGCAGTGTGCGTGGCAATGTGCCTCCGGGCTTTGGGCGTACAGAGCAATACAATAATGTGGTTACTTTTCGGTTAATGTATTTATTCAACTAATAGTTTGTAATGCGTAGAGGCCTCATCATATTACTGCTTGTTACTTGCAGTGCTGTTGCAAACGCACAGATAGGAAGGGGCTATTTTACCAACAACGAAGACCGTAAGTTTTACGGTGGCATAGTTGCAGGGTTCAATTTCTCTGCGCTGAACGGGGATGTTTACAGCGGCTATCGCAAAGTTGGTCTGAATATAGGGCCTACTGTATATGTAAAATTATTGCCCAAACTGCTGGCAAGCCTCGATTTGCTCTATACACAAAAGGGATGCCGTGGTGTGCGTGTATTAGAGTCTTATTATTCGGGGCAGTTTATAGAGTCTTACAGGGTAAATCTTAATTATTACGAAGTGCCATTAGTGCTGCACTACCTGCTTGATGATAAATGGAACATAGGCGTAGGTGCGGCTTATGGCGGGCTGATAAGTTCTAAAGAAGATGCTTATACAGATCAGCCTTTTACCTTCAATCCCTCAACTACAGCCTTTCGTACAGAGGATATAAGCTATGTGTTGGATGCAAGTATGCAGTTCTACAAAGGGTGGTTTGTAAATATGCGCTATCAGCATTCTATCAGTACTATCCGCGATGCGCAGAATATCCCATACTATTTCAGTAATGGTGCTACAAAGCAAACCAACGTAATGTTTTCGCTGCGCCTCATAAGGCTGATACCTTAGTTTTTAGCTTTCTCTTTATAGCTTTCCGGGCTCAGGGCAGCAGGGCTCCAATGTTTGAAGAATTCAGCAATCTTTTCTTTGCTATGTCCTTTGCCTTCTTCCAGGTAGGCAGAGTTTTGTGTATGCAGCCTATTGCCTTTGGCATCCAGCACTACAAATACAGGAAACCCGAAACGCTGTGGGTAGCCCAGTGATGCCAATACTTTTTCGTTCTTGTTTTCGGGGCTGTAGTTCAGGTGTACTACTACAAAATTATCGTCTTGTTGTTTCTTCAACGCGCTATCTCCGTTCACCGTATTATGAAAACGAATGCACCATACGCACCAGTTGCCGCCTATCTGTAGCAGTACATGTTTCTTCTCTTTGGCAGCTTGCTTCACCGCGTTGTTTATCTGCTGTTGAGCATTAGCCTGTGGGTTATATATCTTAGGCTTTTCTTCCTGTGCAAACGTTTGCAGGCTGCTCAGAGACAGTGCTATTAAGACAATCAGTTGTTTCATTTCTTTTTCTTGCTTTTGCCAAATATGCTGAAGCCCGGCGGGTTGGCCTGTAGCTCTTTCATGCTTTGGTTGGCAGTGTCCAATTGTTTGGTGGCATTGGTATAGGTGCTTTTATCAGTAGCCATTTTATTGATGCTACCACCTTCTTTGCTGATGTTACTTACGGATGCTTGCAGCTTTTTCATATTACTGCCGATATCTGTCAGTTGTTGTTGCATGTTTTTATCAGCCAGCCCTTTGGTCGATTGCTGTATATCCTGCAGGCTTTTCTTCCACTCCTTGCTATTGTTAGCTAGTTCTGCGCTGCTTTTATTGGCAGATGCTATACCTGTTACAATGCTGTTGTCTTTATTCAGGTCGGCAGAAATACCTTCGTATTTTTTGATGCTTTTCTCAAAGCTTATCAGTGGTTTTACAAACTTGTTCAGTAGTCCGTTTTGTATCAGTGCATTAATGCCACGAAGGGTGGTGTCTGCACTGTACAGCAGATAGTGGGCGGTTTCTGCCAACGGTGCTACTTGTGTATTGGGCGATACGCCACTGTTGTCAATGTCTGATAATAAGGTGTCGCCCGATTGCAGATAGCGTGTATTATTGGCAAGTGTCAGCGTTATGCTTTTATCGCCCAGTAAGCCCGAAGAGGTAAGCATAGCCTTTGTGCTATCAGGTATCTGCATCCCTTTTTTTAGCAGCAAGGTCACTTTTACCAGTCCGTCGGGCTGTATTTCAACATCTTGTATTTTACCTACGCGTACGCCCTTCACCATCACGGGCGAAGACTGCTGCAATCCCTTTACAGTGCTGTAAAAAGCAATGTATTCATTGGGCTTGCTGCGCATGAAATTGTTGTAAACAAATACGCCACCTACCACAACGGCTATTGTAGCGATGGTCGATATTGTACTTTTCTTCTTGTTTGGTTCCATTACTGCCTTGTCAAAATTAGGTTATTTTCAGGCAGTTATGTGGTGTGAAGGGGGCTCATTTGTTAACGCCCTCTTTTGCTGGCTCTGAAAGATTTATGGCCGCTGCTTCTTGGTGGTTTATTTGTGCCACCACAGCTTTCAGCAATCATAGCAACCAATAATAAACCTGCCATCAAAGGGAATAACTTTTTCATATAAAAACCAATTAGTTAAATATAGGATTTTAAAGTGCAATAATCACGAAAAAATGCTGTATTCCTTAGCTTCAATACATTATATTTGTAATCTCAATTGTTTTTATGAATTTATTTATTGGTAATCTAAGCCCTGAAACCACCGAGCCAACTTTAGAGAAAATGTTTTCTGAATTCGGCGAAATCATATCTGTTAAGATTGTAAGAGATAACGAAACCGGTTTGTCTAAAGGTTTCGGTTTTGTGGAAATGGCCGACAAGTTTCACGCATTCGATGCGATTGATAATATCGACATGACTTTCCTGGAAGGTCAGATAATATCTGTAAAAGAAGCGAAACCTAAAGCCGGTCCTGGCGGCGGCGGTGGCTATGGCAACCGTGGCGGTGGTGGTTATGGCAATCGCGGCGGCGGCGGCTATGGTGGCAACCGTGGTGGCGGTGGTGGTTATGGTGGTAATCGCGGCGGCGGCTACGGTGGAGACCGTGGTGGCTATGGCAACCGTGGTGGTGGCGACCGTTACAATAACGACCGTGGCGGATATAACAATGATCGTGGTGGCGACCGTTACAACAACGATCGCGGCGGCGACCGTGGTGGTTATAACAACGATCGTGGTGGTTACAATCGCGATGGTGGTGGTGCTCGTCCTACTCGCTATACAGGTGGCGGTAATCGTCCGCAAGGTGGCGGTGGTGGTCACAGAGATCCGTTCAATAACGGCGGCGATCGTGGCGGATATCGCAACAATAACAACAACAATAATAACGACGACGATAAATTCAACCGCCTGTAGTTACAAGCCATCCATCTATCAATACACAAACAGATGGAAATAATAACAACTAAGGCAACTGTCAATAAACTGATAGCCGATGCTGTGCAATCGCATAGTATCGGCTTGTCTCATTTTGTAGCAGTAGTGCAAGCTACGATGCTGCAAAAGAAAATTCGTTTTCCTTTGTTGGAGCATGCCGCAGATGTTATAGGGCATTCCATCCCGGAAAAAGAACATCTTCTTTTCCTGGACAAAGCCATTGCTACCCGAGAGCTGGGCAGTTATGTACTGGCAGGTAGAATACTGCAAAATAGATTGGCATTGCACTTTCAGCAATCTATAAACAAGGCCGTAGCATATATTATAGACGGCAACGAATGGTATGTATGTGATATAATAGGCGAGCGTGTTATGGGGCATTCATTGCTTACATTGCCGCAGGAAACATTGCCATTGCTCAGGCGTTTTGCATCGCACAATGATAAATGGATAGTGCGCTGCATTGGTGTAGCAGGGCACTATGCAGTAAAGAAAGGATTGAAGAAAGTATATGTGGATGAGTTGTTTCAACTCTTATTGTCACTGGCAGATAATACCGAATTTCATACCAAGAAGGGGATAGGCTGGGCTGCCAAAACATGTGCCAAGTTTCACCCCGAAATAATAGAGCGTTACAGACAGCAGATAGATGCACCTGCCACACGACAGTGGTTTCGTACAAAAGTGAAAATAGGCCTTGGCCGCACCGCAAAATATGCCCAACGCTATACAGGTTAAAAGCATATTGAACAAAACCAAGAGCCGCGACTCATGGTTTCTGGACGACTATACCATCAATGCCTATAGTGGTTGTTCATTCAATTGCCTGTATTGCTATATACGTGGCAGCAAGTATGGCACGCATATGGAAGAGAAGCTGGCTGTAAAAGAAAATGCACTGGAAGTATTAGACAGGGAACTCTTTAACAGAGCAAAGAAAGGGCAGTATGGTGTTATTGCAATGTCTTCTGCTACAGATCCGTACCTGCATTTTGAAAAAGAATCGGAGATGACACGCCGCATACTGGAACTGATATTGAAACACAGATTTCCTTTGCATGTTATTACCAAGTCAGACCTCATCATCCGTGATATAGACCTGTTGCATCAAATCAACGAACGAGCGATACTGCCTGTGCAGCTTACTGGCAAGTTGCAGCAAAAGGTATTTATCAGTTTTTCTTTCTCTACCGTTGATGATGGTATTGCAAAAATATTTGAACCAGGTGCCACACCACCATCTATACGCTTGCAAACCCTGAAGCACATTGTCAAAAACGGCTTGCTAACCGGTGTTAGTATGATGCCTTTATTGCCATATATCAGCGATACAGGAGAACATCTTGAACTGATGTACAGCTCGTTTAAAGATGCAGGTGCTTCTTATGTTTTCCCATCTACCATCACACTGTTTGGCAATGAAAAATCTGATAGTAAAACACTGGTGGTGCGTGCCATAGAAAAGCATTACCCCTACTTGCTGGATAAATACCATCGGTTGTTTGACAATAGCGACTACCTGCCTGCATATTACAATACCGCATTTGCAAAGAAGGCAAAAGAACTTTGTGAGAAGTATGCTATTCGTGATAGGATAGTTTTTCTTTAACAGAGTTTTGGCAACTGCAGTCAGTTACCTTTTGCTTGGTTGTGGTATCAATCTTTAATAAAACCTCAACCAATATGCGTTGCAACAAACTTGTATTGCTGCTGTTACCGGCTGCACTGATGGCTTCTTGTGCCAATAATGCCGAGTCTTATATTCAGTCTGCGGATTCTGTAGTAGTGGCAAACGACCTTGCGGATATTAATTCTCCCTCGCGAAAGATTATACATACTGCTGATATCCGTTGCCGTGTGGACGACGTGTACAAATCTGTAGATACACTGGAGCGAATGGTAAATGAACTGGGTGGTATGATAGCCGAAAGTACAATGGAAAACACAACAGCATCTTTTCATGCAGTACGCTACAGCGCTGATTCTTTAAAGCAGGTAACAGGCTATACAACAACAGCACACCTTACCCTTCGCATTCCTAATTTATATTTAGATACAGTCATTCGCAAAGTGCCTATGTTGGCTACATTTATAGATACACGCACTATGCAACGCAGAGATGTTACACTGAAATATCTTGGCAATGCTATTAAAAACCAGGCTGCGGGTATTGCGCCGCCTGCTATAGCAGATAAAGCGCATGGAGGTGTCAAAGAGAATACGGCTGTGTCATCGTCAAAGGCACTCGGTAACGATACTGTGATAAACCGCCGTATAGAAAACCTGCAAATGCTGGACGATGTAAACTACGCTACCCTGAAAGTAGATTTATATCAGCCAGAAAAAGTAGATGTGCAGATAGTGGCAGATACAGACAGGGCTGCATCAGTTCCTTTCGGTTCGCGCATACTGCTGGCATTGGGCGATGGTTGGCAATTGATAAAAGGTTTTGTAATAGTACTATTGACAGTGTGGCCTTTATGGTTGTTTGTGGGTGTGGTGTTGTATGCGCTTAAAGTATTGCGCAGACGGAAATGGCTGTTTTTTGCTAAATAATTTACAGTCATTATGTTGTTTATTGTAAAAAACCAGTGTTTACACTGGTTTTTTTATTGAAATGAATTTTTACTTTCGTGCCATCCTTCTATCCTTTTGTTGATGCGTCAACAACTATATGTAACCCTGTGTAATTATTTCAATCACTATTCCATACTAAAACAACACAACCAATGAAAAAACAAATCACATCTGCAATTGCTTTGGCAGCAATGTTGGCTACATTCAGTAGTTGCGGCGATGCCGAAAAGCCAAAAGAAGGAGAGGAAGCCATGAAAACCGCGCCGCCAGCGGGTATTATCAAGCCTGTTCCATTACCTGATCCTCAGATTCCAGGGTATTCTTATCCTACAGACTCTCTTGTTATTGATAACTGGATAAACACCAACAACAATGACTCGATTGCCTTGCACGGCTGGGGTATCTGGACTTCGCTCAATATGTCATCAGGACAGCAGTACGAAGGACAAGACCTGAGGGTGTTTGAAACATGGCTTACACCACAAGACATGCAGGCATTGATGCTTGCAAGCGAATCTAAAAACCTGAGGATGGAGAATGTAAAAACATCAAGAGGTAAGCTGAGTTCGCCTAATCAGTTTTTGCATGCCAAGAAAGCCCGCTTGAAGGCTGGCATGGTTAGTAGTGCACAGGAAGACGAGCGCGTAGTAGGTTTTGTAAAATACGACCCTACAGCTGCACAGTTTGCGGTAAGCAACAAACTATTCGATTCGCTGGTACTGCAATCTATGCTCGATCAGGGTAAAACAGAAATACCACAGTTCCCGAATACGGGTATGACGTTGAAGCCGGTGTTTGAAATCGTAACACAAGATACACTGCAGGCTTGCGGTGGCTACTACAAGCTGAATGTGTGGACGGGCCTTCCGCCAAAACCAATATCATATCCTGAAGGTAGCTGGCCAGGTTATGTATATGTAGATCCAAACAACGGCGGACAAGGTAATGGTAGTGTGGATATAGGTGGTAAACATCGCACACCGCAAACTACTTACAACCTGAACGACTTTGTTCACTTCAAGCTGGATAAACAAACGGCTGCCGAGCTGAAAGCCAACTTCAATATGCAGGCAAAAGAAGGCGATATAGCCATATTGGTTGCTATGCACGTTACGAGCAAAGAAATCACCCGCTGGACATGGCAAACATATTGGTGGGCACCAAATGCCGATAATCCACCAGCGCCAAGTTCTGCGGCTATTGCTGCAATGCGTCCTTCGCAATTACAAGGCGCGCCACGCCACTATGCTATGTCGCAGGCATATACATTCATCAATCCAAATCAACCGCTTACAGGTGGCAATAACATAGGTACATCTATCTATGCGTTCAATCCGTATCTGGAAGCAGGTTTCGACCCGAGTGTATTGGGCAACTCTGCCATCGTTATTACAAATGGTAAGAAAGTGGTGAACAACTATGGTGTGCTTACAAACTGTATGTCTTGCCACGCCAATGCCAACTACGCACCTGCATCTGTTACTACAGCTCCGGGTTATTTGGGCGATACGTATATAGATATGAACAGCCCTGCATACAAGGGTACACTGAAGCTGGACTTTGCATGGTCTATACAGGGCAACCTGATTGGCGTTAAACGATAATGCATTTTACCATTGCCATGAAAACAAACGGGACTCATTTTGAGTCCCGTTTTCTTATTTCTTTTCTTCCTGTTTCTTAGGTAGTGGTTTGCGTGGCAGCATCTCAGGGCGCATAGCGGTATGATACACAACCGATGCCATGATGATGGATGCCTGCATCATATCGTTCTCATTCACACGGTCGTAGCTATCCATATTGGTATGGTGAGTACGGCTGCCATATTCCAGCGGGTCTTGTATAAACTGAAAACCCGGTACGCCTATCGCGTCAAAAGGTATATGGTCTGTAGAACCCGTGTTGCGATTGGTTACTGTATGTGCTTCCAAATCTTTGAAAGGTGCCAGCCATGTACGGAATATCGGCACTACTGCATCATTGCTCTGTGCATAGATGCCCCGTATTTTACCCGCACCGTTATCCAGATTGTAGTAGGCTGCTATCTTACCATGTTCAGGTTTCAGCTTCATGGTCTTGCGGTCGCCTATATGTTTTTTTACATAGCCGCTAGAACCAAGCAACCCTTGTTCCTCTCCGCTCCACAATGCTATGCGGATGGTGCGGCGTGGTTTTACACCTATGGCTTTCAGGATGCGTATAGCTTCCATACATACAGCTGTGCCTGCACCATTGTCGGTAGTGCCGGTGCTTGCATGCCAGGAGTCCATGTGCGCACCAAGCATCACCACCTCATCTGCAAGGTCAGTTCCCGGTATCTCTGCTATTACATTATACTCTGTACTGTCATTCATCAGGAAGGTAGTCTGCACATTCAGTTCTAGCGTTACCGTCTGTTTTGCTTTCAGCAATCTTTCTATTCTGTTCAGTTGCTCTATGCCTGTTTCCAGTTCAGGCAGTACAGGTTTGGCGTCCCATGCACGGCTGGCACCATTGCTGGTAAATACAGTACCCATCGTACTGCGGCGCACACAGCTAAGCACCGCAGCTGCTTTTTCTGCATACAGAAAACTATCTATAGCATATCTGGAAGCACGTACTGTCCTGTTGATGGTTGGTGCAGCTTTTTCATCCACGCCTTTAGCTACATGCGGGTCTTGCTCTATGTTACAGAGGTCCTCATCTGTAAGCCTTTTGGCATCAGCGGTAAAGTTTGGCATCGCCAATTGATTGCTCGCTCTCACCACAATCTTGCCTTGCAGCTTGCCTGCATACTGTGCCATATCGCTCATGGTTTCTATGTTCACCACAATGGCTTCACCTTTTATAGTGCCGTTGGTGCCGGGTGTCCATGCTTTGGGTACGGCTATCAGTTGCTGATAGTAGGGTGCAGTCATGGCAGCGTAGCTATGCTGATATTCCCATCCTTTGCCGAACGTACCCCAACGCTCTATATGTGCGTTTTGCAGTCCCCAGTCTTCCAGTTGTTGCCTTGCCCATGCTTCGGCATTCTTCATGCCGGTAGAGCCTGTCATGCGCGGGCCTATTACATCTGTAAGATGTTGCAGCGTGCCCATTACTTTAGAGTTGTCAAAACCCTCCTGTTTTATTTTGGTAATGGTTTTCAAATATACTTTTTCATCATCGCCGGTAAAAGAAACCAAAACGATAGATGCGAATACAAGTAGCGGAATAAACCGTTTTTTCATTGCCCTGTTTTTAGTGCCATTTAAGATAATAAAAGAAAACCCTAACGGGTAGTATTGTTGATACATATTGTCACAAAATCCCCGTCCTTTTGCAAAGACTTATAAATATCCCGCCAATACTTATGTATTTACCTTTGTACACTTACTATGGTATTTATATTGCTGTCTGTTAGTTAAACAAAGTTTATGAAACAGATATTCCTAATTACGCTCTTGGCGCTTTCATCAACAGTAAAAGCGCAGTTAGTTAATCCGGGTTTTGAAAACTGGACAACCGTAGGCGGCACAAACAGGCTGGATGGTTGGATGCACATGGCCGGGATGATGCCAAACACCTCACCCAATTTCTTTGGTACATGGCGTGCCGATACGGCTGCCGTTGGTGCGCATGCGCTGAGGCTATCTCGCTGGTACAACTATACCTGCGACTGGATAAGACAAATAGCCCCTGTCAGCAACCGACCTTACGGTGTGAGCGGGGTTTATAAATATGAGCAAACAGAACTGTACGGCGGCAATGTAGACTCTGCATTGGTAGAAATAGTGCTTACAAAATGGAACACCTCCACACTGCAACCCGATACGGTGGGTGTTGGTGTGAAAATGCTACTGGCAACGAGTACGTTTACCCCGTTCAATTGCCCCGTTAACTATACATCTGCAACGGTGCCTGATACAGCCATCATCAGTCTACGCCCTATGCCATGGGGCTCTCCATATATAAATATGACGGGTTGGGGTTCATACTTTACGGTAGATGATATTTCTTTTCAGGAAAGAAGCACGGCAGTAATGCATGTGGCTACCAACACCGTACAGGTATATCCAAACCCTGTTGCTAACAAATTGTATATAAAGACGGATGGTAAAGCAACAGCAAGCATCACAGATATTACAGGCAAGGTATTGATAAACGCTGTGGTAGATAGAACAGGCACAATAGATGTATCCAGATTACTGCCCGGCAATTATGTACTCACCATACAAGGCACAGAAAAGCGGGTAGTAAAATTTGTAAAGGAATAGATGTATGGGCTGATACAGGTGGCATTATTGTCCACCTGTTTTTGTTTATTGAATAAGCAGTTTTTTATTTATTCTATTGTTATCAGTAAGACTTATTGAAATCATATATAATCCTGCACTATTGTCACTGAGGTTGATATCTGTTGTTTCTTTTGATACTACATTCTCGGTATAAACTAATTGGCCTACGTGGTTGTATATTTCAATCTTATCTGCGTTGTTGGGTATTCCTTTCAGAGAAAATGTCCCGTTATTTGGGTTGGGATATACCCAAAATGATGACTTGATTTTATTGTTTTCTACTTCCATAGAACTGTAACTGAAACAATTTTCCAAAACGTACCAATTCACTTTAGAACAATTGACATTGTATTTATGAGAATATTGTTTTGATTCGAAGCAGAGTACATTCTTACAATCTATAACGCCTTGATAAAAGATGCCAATATCCCAATATCCCAATAATCCTGTTTCCTCCCATCCCAACCCTTCAATAACACTTGTCATTCTATAAGGAGCATATATTTCTTTGTAGGTAAACTTTTTTAAGTATTGTCCTGATTTTATTTTTATTGAATCAATATTCTGTAGCGTAAATACGTTGGTCGTAGTGGGTGTTCTCTGACTGAATGTATCCCCAATCTGCTGACCGAAATCATATAAAAGATATTCTTTGCTTGTATCCAGTCCTGCTGGACCATAATACGAATTATCTCTGATGAAATAAACTTTCCTATTGTCTGTACGTAACCTGCCAATATATTCCGGATTCAATGGAGTGTAAATGGTGTCCCTGTTTGTTCTACTACTATAACTGTAGCTTGCTATGTATCTACGATATACCTTTTTATAAGTAGTTGCATTTACAATAGTATCGTTGCTTAGGTGAAATGTATATCCAACTCTCGACACACTGTAGCTACTGCTAGTGCCCCAATAGGTACTCACATAGAAATTGGTCCATGTAGCACTGTCTGTGTATATACTGTCAAGGGGGATTTGTGCAGTAGCTGCAAATGAAAATAATAGGGTAGAGAGGGTAATGAGTATAGGTTTCATAAGTTGGTTTTATAAAGATGTCTTACAAATATAATGCCTGTTTGCAATGCATTTGTAAAATTACTGTCACCGTTTTTACGTAAATTTGTAATAGAAAAATCTCCACCATGAATCACCATACAACCCACCTTTGCACCTCCGCGTATTTGCTGTTACATCAAACCGGAAACAAAATGCCAACCAACAAAAAATGGAAACCTATCTGTCCGGTAGGCAGGCAAACGGAAACAAATGGGAACAAAATGGAGAAGTCCCCTTCAGGGGATTTAGGGGTTTTGTAACCATTTCCTCAAAAACTACCGAAACACTATCAAAAACTATCAACAAATATGAAAACTTACTATGCGGAACCGCATTATTCAACCTAAAACACAAGGTTATTAACACGAAGTCCCCTTTAGGGGATTTAGGGGTTCTCTTATTTTTCTTTCTACTTTCTACTCGTTACTTTTGACTTAGAAGAAGATGTCAGACCAGTATATAGTATCGGCCCGGAAATATCGCCCTCAAACCTTTGATACGGTTGTGGGGCAGGAGCATATTACCACAACGCTCAAAAATGCCATTCGCCACAATCATTTGGCGCATGCGTATCTGTTTTGCGGTCCGCGTGGTGTGGGTAAAACTACCTGCGCCCGTATATTGGCCAAGACCATCAACTGCGAAAACCCGACGGCTGATATTGAAGCCTGCGGTACTTGTGCTACATGTCAGAGTTTCAACAACAACACATCGTTCAACGTTTTTGAGCTCGATGCTGCCAGCAACAACTCGGTAGATGATATTCGTAACCTGACGGATCAGGTACGTTTTGCACCACAACAGGGTAAGTACAAGATATACATCATAGATGAGGTTCACATGCTGAGTGCTGCGGCCTTCAACGCCTTTCTGAAGACGTTGGAAGAACCGCCACCGTATGCCATCTTCATCCTTGCTACTACAGAGAAGCACAAGATACTGCCAACCATCCTCAGCCGTTGCCAGATATTCGACTTCAAGCGTATCACTACAACAGACATTGTAAACCACCTGCACAGCATTGCTACCAAAGAAGGGGTAGTAGCGCAGGAGGCTGGCCTGCACGTAATAGCACAGAAGAGCGAAGGCTGTATGCGCGATGCCCTGAGTATGCTGGATAGGATAGTAAGCTTTACCAATGGTATGCTTACCTACCAGAGTACGATGGAGCACCTGAACCTGCTGGATGCCGATTACTACTTCAAGCTGACTGACCATATACTATCACAAGATGTAAGTGGTACACTGCTGCAATTGGATAGCGCATTGGAGCGTGGTTTTGAAGGGGATGTGATACTGGAAGGTATGGCAGAGCATCTGCGCAATCTCTTGCTGTGCAAAGACCCGCGTATGGCCAAGCTGTTGGATGTACCTGCAGACCATAAGCCTGTGTTTCACGAAAAAGCCAATCAGACACCGCCGTCATTTATCATTTCTGCACTGAATGTGGTAAACGATAGCGAGATCAATTACAAGAATGCTACCAATAAGCGCCTGCATGTAGAAATGTGCTTGATACGGCTGTGCTACGTGCTACAGGCAACATCGGCATCAGCCGGTGACGAAAAAAAAAACACTGATAGCATAGGTTTTGCTCCACCTAAGGCTGCTACACCTGTAGCACCTCCGCCTGTGCAGCAAGCTACGCAGCCACCGCCAGTTTCACAGCCTGCACCTGCTAAGGTTATAGATTTAGCACCGCCTGCGCACGATGTGCTGCCCGCCAGTATTGTGGCAGAGCCTGCGCCCGAAATGCAACCAAAACCTGCGCCGCAGCCTGCTATACCCATTCAGCAACAGCCGCCGAGTATCAATCCCATATTTACACCTGCCCCGCCCGAGGCTACTTCTACCACACGCCGCATCAACAAGAGCTTTATAGACTTGGATGCTGTGATAGATGCAGAACTGAAAAATCAGCAGGCGGAGCGTAAAGAAGTAACGCTGGAACTGGTGCAAAGCATCTGGCAGATGTATAAGGATAGCATCCCGCCAACACGCAGCTCGCTCCGCAGCCAGCTCACGATGATGGATATGGAGTTTTACCCGCCCGATGAGGTGCGCATCATCTGTAAAGATGAGATGATTGAATCTGCGGCTAATAACGAGCGGAACACACTTATCGACCTATTCCGAAAAGAGTCTGAAAACCCGCTGCGTGTGCGTATAGAGCTGCGCAAGGATATGGTTATCAAAGAAGAAGGGCCGAAGGTGCTGAGCAAGCCCGAAGTGCTGGAAGAGATGAAGAAAAAGAACCCCTCACTGGCCAAACTATGCGATGCGCTGAATATGCAGATAGAGTGGTAAACAGGGTAGATTCTCACAGAATAGACTAAATGATAATATATGCGGCTTTTTTGCCAATAATTAAGGCATCAGGTTGCTGAAAGAAACGAACATTTGTGTTACTTTTGACACTCAAAAACCAATAACTAAGACACGACTTATGGCCGAAGCGATACGAATGCCGTTGCTGAGCGATACGATGAAAGAAGGGGTGATAGCGGAATGGCACAAAAAAGTAGGGGATAAGGTAAAAAGTGATGATATACTAGCCGAAGTGGAAACGGACAAAGCTACGATGGAAGTAATGCCATACGTAGATGGTACGTTGTTGTATGTAGGTGTAGAGAAAGGTAAGGCTGCTAAAGTAAATGATATTATTGCCATCGTAGGTAAAGAAGGGGAAGACTACAGCGCATTGCTGAATGCTGCACCTGCTGCTGCACAGGCAGCGCCTGCACCCGTTGCAGAAGCACCGGCTGCTCCCGTAGCTGCTGCACCTGCACCTAAGCCTGGTGATGCAACTGTTATCCGCATGCCGCTGCTGAGCGATACCATGAAAGAAGGTAAGATAGTAGCATGGCACAAGAAAGTAGGCGATAAAATCAAGAGTGATGATATAATGGCCGAAGTGGAAACAGACAAAGCTACCATGGAAGTAATGCCTTATGTAGATGGTACGCTGCTGTACATTGGTGTGCAGGAAGGTAACGCTGCTAAGGTAAATGAGATTATAGCTATCGTGGGTAAAGAGGGTACTGATGTAGCGCCTTACCTTACAGATGCTCCTGCTGCTCCGCAGGCAAGTGCACCAAGTGCTGCACCTGCACAGGCTGCTGCTCCCGTAACTGCTGCGCCGGCTGCATCTCACAGCAATAACGATGAAAGAGTAAAAGTATCTCCGTTGGCTAAAAAGCTGGCAGAGAATAAAGGTATAGACCTGAGTGCTGTACGTGGTAGTGGCGACAATGGTCGCATCATCAAGCGCGATATTGATAACTACCAGCCATCTGCTGCTGCGCCAAGTGCTGCACCTGCAAAAGCGGCTGCCAGCTTTGTACAGGCTGCACCGGTAGGCCAGGAAGCATATACAGACAAGCCTCTGTCGCAAATGCGCAAAGTGATAGCACAGCGTCTGAGTGACAGTATGTTTACAGCGCCGCACTTCTATCTGCGTGTTACCATTACAATGGACAAGGCGATGGAAGCCCGCAAAGCTATCAACGATGTATCGCCTGTTAAAGTATCATTCAACGACCTGATAATAAAAGCATGTGCTATGGCGCTGCGCCAGCATCCTGATGTAAACAGCAGCTGGATGGGCGATTTCATCCGTCACAATCAGCACATACACATAGGTACGGCTGTGGCTATAGAAGATGGCCTGATAGTACCTGTTGTTAAGTTTGCAGACCAGAAGTCGCTATCGCAGATAGCTGCAGAGGCTAAAGAACTGGCAGACAAGGCTAAGACCAAAAAGCTGCAACCGCAGGAGTTTACGGGCAATACCTTCACTATATCTAACCTCGGTATGATGGGTATAGATGAGTTTACAGCCATCATCAACCCGCCTGATAGCTGCATACTGGCAGTAGGTAATATAGTACCTACACCTGTAGTAGAAAACAACCAGGTAGTGGTTCGCAATCTGCTGAAGCTTACACTGAGCTGCGACCACAGGGTAGTAGACGGTGCAGTAGGAGCACGCTTCCTGCAAACACTGAAAACACATCTGGAAAACCCGGTGACAATGCTGGTGTGATAGTCAATATAAGACGTTAGTAAGTATAATCATAAAAGGTGCCTCCGACAGAGGCACCTTTCTTTTGTGTTTACTACAATATGGCCTAAATAAAAAGCCCTTGCTATGCAGCAAGGGCTTATATATGTTTTAAAGCAGCTAAGCTTATTTTTTACCTTTACCGGTAGCAGCTTCAGCGCTTTCAGCTTGTTTCAGCGCACGTGTCATTACTACAGATGCGATAGGAATACGTGGAGAGTTCATGATTTCGATGTTCTCAACATTTACATCCTGAACGCGAACGTTACCGTTCAGTTCCAGTTTTTCAATGTTTACTTCCAGGTTCTCACGCAAGAATTTAGGATAAGTGCGCACTTTCAGGCTCTTAACTTTTACTTCCAGACGACCACCCGCTTTTACACCCGCTGGTTGACCAACGAATTTCAAAGGCAGATTAGCGATTACTTTCTTGTCATCAACCAGTTCCAACAAGTCAACGTGGTTCAGTTCGTCAGTCAATACGTCGAACTGCAGATCTTTCATGATACAAGTGTAAGATTTGCCATCTACAGTGATTTCAGCCAACTGGAAGTCAGGCGTGTAAACCAATGGACGGAAAGACAATTGGTCTGCACTGAAATGTACTGTTTCTTTACCACCGTAGATTACAGCAGGTACTTGACCTTCAGAACGAAGACGGCGTGTTACAGTTTTACCGTGTTCGCTTCTGCTTTTACCTTCAATTTTTACAACTTTCATTTTAAAAGTTTTGTATTTCAACACCGTGCGAATACCCGTCAAACATACGGACGTTGAAATGGTAGTTAACTAATAATGTTCGCCATTGATAGCGGACAGGTTTTTTTGTTTAAACAGTCTTGCCCTCCAAACCTCCCTGAAGGGAGGCGAAAGAATATCATTGATAGTTACTCAAAGCCCCTTTAGGGGTTGGGGTAACTATTTTTTACCATGTACAAATAAAGAGCTAATCGACTTGTTCTCGAAAGTATTGCGGATAGCTACTGCAAACAGTTCTGCTGTAGACAATACTTTAATCTTAGAACTTTGTCCCTTCAGCGGTATCGTATCGCAAACAACCAGTTCTTCCAATTCAGAATTCTCGATGTTTTCGTATGCTTTACCACTCAGTACCGGGTGTGTACAGAAAGCACGTACAGACAATGCACCGCGTTCTTTCAATATAGCAGCAGACTTACTCAGTGTGCCCGCAGTATCGCATATGTCATCTATCAATACTACGTGTTTGCCGCTTACATCACCTATTACCGTCATAGCTGCTACCTCGTTGGCACGTTTGCGTTGCTTGTCACAGATTACCATGTCAAGGCCAAAATACTTTGCTACCTCGCGCACCCTGTTGGTACTACCCACGTCGGGGGACGCAAAGATAATGTTTTCCATGTTAAGATTTTCAATATAAGGGATGAAAATCGCCGAGCTATCCAAGTGATCTACCGGAATATCGAAGAAACCCTGTATTTGTGGTGCGTGCAGGTCCATCGTCATTACCCTGTTAGCGCCCGCTGTTGTCAGCAGGTTAGCCACCAGTTTTGATGCGATAGCCACGCGTGGCTTATCTTTCCTATCCTGACGGGCAAAGCCATAGTAAGGTATTACCGCTGTAATATAGCCTGCAGAAGCACGGCGTGCAGCGTCAATCATCATCAACAATTCCATCAGGTTGTCTGACGGTGCCGATGTAGACTGAACCAGGAAAACATAATCACCACGAATAGATTCGTTGAATACCGGCTGAAACTCACCATCACTGAATTTCTGAATAGTGAGGTTGCCTAATTGCTTACCAAAAGACTTGGCAATCTGTTCCGCCAGGTATGTAGAACCTGTGCCGGAGAATATCTTAACAGATGACTGCATGAACATTGTATCAGAATGGAGTGCAAAAGTAAACAAAGCATGTGGTACTGTAAAGAGATATTTACACTGAATTAATGATTTAATTTTCAGAAAATTTTGAAAATTCAAAACAATGTGTTTAACTTTACATCATGAAACTGGAAGAAGCCAAACAGCAGTTTATAAACAGTTGGGGTGTGATAGGTACACAGTGGGGCATCAACCGTACGATGGCGCAGATACACGCGCTGCTGATGGTGAGTGCAGAACCGCTGAGTGCTGATGATGTGATGGAACAATTGCAGATAAGCCGTGGTAATGCCAATATGAACCTGCGTGAGCTGATAGACTGGAAACTGGTAGATAAGGTGCTGAAACCGGGAGAGCGCAAAGAGTTCTTTACCGCAGAGAAAGATATATGGAAAGTAGCGATGCGAATAACGAATGAAAGGAAACGCAGAGAACTGGACCCCATCATTAAAGTACTGGAAGAAATTGGGGAGATAGATGGCGATAAGAAAGATAAAGAAGTAAAAGCATTTACAGATACAGTAACCCAATTGCAGAAATTTGCAAGGCAGGCAGATAAGGCATTGAGTAGCCTTACAAAAGCAGATGAGAATTGGTTTACAGGAACAATATTGAAGTTGTTTAAATAGTTACTTTAAACGTTTGCAAAACAAAGACCGGTGAAAATCCGGTTTTTATTGGAACTATAATTTTCATAAAATTCTGAAAATTCAATAATTATGACAAAGAGCAGCCGCCCTCCGTAAGTGAAAGGTGCCTTCCGACATTAATTAACCAATTCACTTTTAAATCTATATTTTATGAACAACATCATAGTATTATATGCCGCCTACTTGCTGATAACCATTACCGTCACAATATGGGTAGCCCGCACACTCTTCCGCAATGGCAAACTGTTTCTGGTAGATATATTTCATGGTAATAAAGATCTGGCAGAGGCGGTAAACAACCTTTTGTTGGTTGGCTTTTATCTGATAAATATAGGATATGCGGTATATACCCTGCAAGTGGTAGCCGATGTAAACAATGCCCGTGCGGTGATAGAAATATTGAGCCTGAAAATTGGCGCCATCATCCTGATACTGGGTTGTATGCACTTCCTCAATATGTTCATCTTCTTCCGCCTGCGCAAAAGAGCGCTGATAGAAAAACGTAATCACGAACTGGGATATTAAGTCATTGCTAAAACATAGGTTATGAAACACCAGATTCAAAATAAGATATTCGATTTATGTGCACAATTAGTATGTGCTCTCTTACCACTTGCCATATCGAGGTATAACAATGAATATGGATTAGCTTTTTGGGCTTATGGCTCTGTTGGTTTATGTCAGCTGGTGAGCTTTGCAGCTAACATAGGTACGCATGAAGATTACTGTGAGGACGGAGCTAGGAAGATATACGGAACAATATTAAAGGTATTGCTGATAGCTGCAATTGTCAGTTTGATATCGATAGCTACGCCTGTAGCGATAATAGCATTGTACTATTTGTTTATCATGTTATTTGTAGGTGTTGTGATGGCTGCATTTTATTTCGGTATCACTATCGCAGAACTAAGAAAACTACTCACTGCACAGTCTAAACTAAATAACCAATTATGAAAGAGTTATTAATACTGAAGCGTATAGACTTCTGGTTGCAACCAATAGCCATAATAGCCCCTATGATAATAGGTGCTATCATCAATGAGCCATGGCTAGCATTGTGTATTCATTTTTCGTTGGGTGGGGTACAGGTAATCAGTTGTTTGCTAAACAGGTTTTTTCTGCAAGACGACTATAGAGCAGGCAGCCGTGGATTATATGAAATAGTGTTGCTGATATTTGCCATCATTGGTGTATTTGCATTAATAGCAGCAAATGGTAAAGGATCGGGCAGTGAAGATTTTGTGATTATGTATCTGCTCGTCATGCTGGTGGCTGGTATTGTAATGGGTATATGGTATATGAATATGAGTTACAGTGAAATGGATTATGTAGAGAAGCTGGTAAAAAGACACGAACTGATAAAATAATATCTGATAATGTTAAACCAAAAACTTGGTGAAGTACGGATTGGGAGGAAGGCAGGGTAGTGGCAGACAGATGTTTAGCTGGGTGCATATAGATGATGTATGCAGGATAGTAGAATGGTTTTATGAAAACAAAGAAGCATCGGGCGTGTACAATCTGTCTGCCCCACACCCAGTGAGTAATGAGGTATTTATGCAGACGTTGCGCAGCAGAATGCATGTTGGGTTTGGATTGCCATCGCCTGCGTGGTTGCTGAAACTGGGAGCTATGTTTATTGAAACAGAAACAGAACTGGTACTTAAAAGTAGATAGGTATTACCAACTAGATTGCAGCGAGAAGGCTATGTATTTAAGTATCAGGATATTGATGCTGCATTGGGTAGTTTGGTTTGATGTTTTCCTGCACAATAAATTAACTATTTTGGTCGTTACAATTATCAAGTTATACCTACTATCAAAATTGTTAATGCCCTATGAAGATTACCTTTATAAAAACCCTCTTATATTCAGCAGCATATATTTTGTTTTTTCATCTCATTCAGTTTTTTCTATATAAGATAGATATGCTATCTGTGGTGCCTGATGCGCAGAATTTGTCTTCCTACGATGTTGGGTGGTATCACAAGATAATACAGCGCGGATATGAGTATCGCAGCGACCAAGGAGCTACAGCCGCATTCTTCCCATTGTTCCCGTATTTGTGGAAGTTTTTATCGCTCAACTTAATTACGGTTTCTATACTGAATGCATTGATGTTTGCCGTGGGTTTTTCGTTGTTGGCTGTAGTGCTGGCACCTACGGTGCAGGAAATGACTCTTTGGATTACGTTTCCGATGCTTTATATAATGTTTGTGCCATATTCAGAAGCATTGTTTTTTCTGCTGCTGTCTGCATGTTACTATAGTATGGCTAAAGGCAAAATATACGTGACATGGGTGTTATTGTTTTTGTTATCGCTAACCAGACCTGTTGCTATGATTCTGATACCTGCATTCCTGATAGCAGAGTTAATAAGCGCTGATAGGAAGCTTTGGTTTTCTGTAGTTGTAAAGACGCTTTATAGATACGTATTGCCACTTGCAGCGGGCTTATTGTTCTTTATATGGGTGCAATATTACCAGACCGGTGTATGGTTTGCATTTTTCAAGCAAGAAGAAGCATGGGGGCGCAAATTTCAGTATCCTACGTTTCCACTCAATTCCTTACATGGGCCTAAATATTTATGGATGAATGCACTGGCATTATTCGCGGGCGTATTCTCAATCATCGTATTAGTTAGGTCTGGGCTGCTATGGCTTTTTAAAAACAAACAAGCTACAGACAGCAGATACTTATTATCGCTATTGTATATGGCGGCTATTTTTGTACAAATATTATTTTTCAGTCCCACATGGGATACCGGCACAACGAATGTGTTTGATACATGCCGATACGTATTTGCAACGCCTTTCTTCATTGTATTCATCAACAAACTATTCAGTAAGGAATACGGCTACAAAGACTATATAGGTGTCTTGCTTTTGTCAAATGCTTTCTGGCTGATGTTTGCGCATTATAACCATATACAATACTTTCTGTACTTTAATGTTTGTACTGCGTTTATAATGCTATACATGCTATACGGTAATAAAAAACTTACTTGGGTACCTATGATAATAGCGTCGCTACATTTCTTTTTGCAGATACACTTTTATCAGTACTACCTTCTAGGCTATTTCCCGGGATAGCTATTCAATTAGTGCTTAATGAAATGATTATAGCCCTATAGGAGTGATAGTTTTATGATTGCTTAATTTTGCTGCCTAAACAATAAAACCATTATGAGACGCACTGCAACTGCCGTATGGAACGGCTCGGGAAAAGATGGCAACGGTACTATGTCTACTGCCAGCACCGTATTAACAAACGCGCAATACTCTTACAAAACAAGGTTTGAAGACGGGGTAGGTACAAACCCTGAAGAACTGATGGCTGCTGCACACGCAGGCTGCTTTAGCATGAAGCTGTCTTTTGTGTTGGGTGCTGCCGGTTTTACACCGGATGAAATACACACAGACTGTGCAATATCGCTGGAAGGTGGTGCTATAACTAAAAGTGAATTGACAGTTAAGGCAAAAGTACCGGGTATTACTGCAGAGCAGTTTCAGGAATGTGCTGCTGACGCGAAGGCAAATTGTCCTGTATCAAAAGCATACAATTGCGAAATAACACTAGATGCTACATTGCTTTGATTAACCAGAAATTAAACTTTAAAATTTCTTTAACAGAACCGGTACAAATGTGCCGGTTTTTTCTTTAATTCGTGATAGGAATCATATTGATTACTCGCTAATGTCATCGTGGGGGCTTTGACAGCTAGCGTAGATTACATTCAAAACGAAATAACAATGGGGGGCATTATTTCTAAGGGAATAACCATTGCTGTATTGGGACAAACAAGGCTTAGCGAATTGCTTGCATTTTCGTTGGCAGATGTTGGCTATACAGTGCATTATGGTGTGAGTGAAGAACTACCTAAAAGCTCACTTTTTACATTATTTGACCACGTGGTGCAAGACTCCGTAACGGAGGCATCGGCTGCAGCAGACATTATTCTGATGGCTTGCAAACCCGAGCAGGTATCAGAACTTGCGTATTACATGGACGATGTAACGGACAAAGTTGTCATTGATCTCAGCAGTTTCCAAAGCGACAGTGTAACCTGTGCCGGGCATTTGCAGAAGATTAAGAACATAACAGGTTCATCGCAAATAGTATCATGCTACAGCGTTGTCAACAACTTCGACTTTGTGTGCTACTTCTCTAAGCGCAATAAAGAACCAATGTGGCTGATGGGCGACAGTAAGAAAAGCAAGATTGCTGCAGACTTCGTCTTTCAGGATATAGGTATCGGTATGTGCAGAGATGCGGCTACAATAATAAAGCCACAGACGGTAGGTACTGCGGCTTTAGCTTCGTAGTTTTTTATCAGCTGATATTTACCAGCCGCTTGCCAGTACATCGGCAATGTGCATAGTTTGTATCGGGAGGTTATTCTTCTCGATATAGCCCTGCACATGCATCATACAAGATACATCGGTTGTTATCATGTATTTGGCGCCTGTTTCCAGTGCGCTTTGTACTTTGGTTTGTGCCATACCCAGTGATATGGCTTCGTATTTAACAGCAAATGTACCACCGAAACCACAGCAGGTTTCACATTCCTTCATCTCAACCATCTCAAGGCCACGTACGTTGCGTAGCAACTGGCGCGGGCCTTGCTTGATGCCGCATTCGCGCAGGGCACCGCATGCATCGTGATAGGTAGCTTTGCCTTCCAGCGCTGCGCCTACATCTTCTATTTTCAATACCTGTGTCAGAAACTCCGTAAACTCGAACATATTGCTGCGCACTTTATTGCTCAGCAGGTGCTCAGCACTGTTCTCCAGCATCTTGTCGTAGTAGTTGCGAACAAAGCCCGTACAAGACCCACTAGGGCCTACTATATAACCCTCGCCCTCAAAATCGTGCAGAAACTTTTTGGCTACCGCCTTGGTATCGTCCCAATAACCGGCATTGAAAGCAGGCTGTCCGCAGCAGGTTTGTTTGGTATTATAAGAAACTTCGCAACCAAGCTTTTCCAATACTTTCACCATGTTCATGCCCGTTTGCGGGTATAGCTGATCTACAAAGCAAGGTATGAAGAGTTGTACTTTAGTCATTGTAATCTGTTCTTTTCAGGAATCGTGAAGTTATAATCAGTTATCGGCGTTGGCAAGCATACGGCTGTTCTTAATCATCTTAAGCGCAGTAATGGCAGCCTCTTCGCCTTTGTGCCCGTGCGGGCCGCCAAGTCTTTCCCATGCCTGTTGTTCGTTATCCAGCGTCAGAACACCAAATATGGTAGGGATGGGCAATTCAAGATTCAGCTGTGTAAGCCCTTCTGTAACTGCCTTGCACACATACTCAAAGTGTGGTGTACCACCACGTATCACTGTGCCAAAAGCTATGATGGCTTCAGGTGCATTGGGGTTCAGTACGCTTGTTTCCCATATTTGCTTGCATGCAAATGGTAGTTCAAATGCACCTGGTACTGCCAGTTCATGTGTCAGTACTGCATTGTATTGAGCCAATATTTTATTACAGCCGTTCCTCAGTTCTGTAATTATCTTTTCGTTCCACTCTGTATATACTACAGCTACTTTTGCTCCTGCAAGCGATTGCAGTGCAGAAGTATCGAGTAATGATGCGCTATGTGCCGATTGTGCCATAAAAGAAAAATCCCCTTTTCGCCGTCAAAGGTAAAAAGGGGATTTTAAATAAACTGATGAAATATTAATTCAGGTCACCCATCATGCCGAGGTATTTCTCAACATCGCGTGCTTGTTCGCTCTGCGGGAAATCGTTCTTGATAGTTTCGTAGTATTTTTTTGCTTCGTCTTTTTTGTTGTTCAGCTCGCAAACAGTAGCAAGGCGGTACAGGTACAGCGGTGTCAGCAAATTATCGTCTTTGTTGCCGATAGCTTCTTTGTACGCATCCATAGCTTTGCTTGCATTGTTGTTTTCCATGTAAGCATCGCCCAGCGCGCCGGCAGCAGCATATTTTACCATTGTGCCTTTTGCATCAAAATCTTCCAGGTATTTGATGGCGTTTTTGAAATCGCCTTTCTGCAAATAACAGATACCTGCGTAGTAGTTGCAAAGGTTAGCAGCTTTAGTGCCACTGTATTTCTTCATTACTTTCAGGAAACCCTGATGCTGCCCGTCACCGTTCAGTGCTTTGTCTACAGAGTCGGCCTCAAAGTAGCGCTGTGCAAAAGCCATAGCAGTAGAAGCTTTTTCTTCGCGAGGGCCTGCGTACAGTTGGCTGTATGCAAAATAACCTACAACAGCAGCCAGTACTACTGTTACGATTGTATTGATGCGCTTTTTGTTGTTTTCATATTTTACCATCAGGTTGTCAAGCACCTTCACTTCTTCAAAGTCAGTTACTTGTTCTGTACCCGGAGTATTTCTAGCTGAGTTTGCCATTTAAAAATTGATAATTTATAAAATTCTATAAGTGGTTTTAGTAAGATACTAGTCCGTAATATAAGGATAGTTTTCGTCTGTATAGATGTCTTTGTACACTTCGCTGTCATCCGGCCACGGGCTTTCTTCCGCAAAACGCACACTTTCTTCTACCTGTTCTTTTATTTTATCGTTTATCTGTTCAATCTCTGCTTCTGTAGCCCAGTTATTATCCATAATGGTCTTCAGTACCTGATTGATAGGATCTTTTTCTTTATACTCCTCCAGTTCTTCCTTCGTACGGTATTTCGCAGGGTCGCTCATAGAGTGGCCGCGATAACGATACGTTTTGATTTCGAGGAAAGTAGGGCCGCCTTTTTCGCGTGCACGCCTTACAGCGCGTTCCATAGCTTTGTGTACCTCTTCGCAGCTCATACCATCTACGCTATCGCCCGGCATATCGTATGCATCGGCAAGGCGGTAGATGTCCAGTGTTTTAGATGTACGCTCTATAGAAGTGCCCATTGCGTAGTAGTTGTTTTCGCAAACAAACACTACCGGCAGGTTCCACAGCATAGCCATGTTGAACGTTTCGTGCAACAAACCCTGACGCGCAGCTCCATCGCCAAAGTAGCAGATAGTAACCCTGTCGTTGTTGTTGTACATATCTGCAAATGCAATACCTGCACCCAAGCCTATCTGGCCGCCAACAATACCGTGGCCACCAAAGAAGCGCTTTTCTTTGCTGAAGAAGTGCATACTACCACCTTTACCTTTTGTACAGCCGGTAGCTTTACCGTAAAGCTCTGCCATACATTCGTTAGGTGTCATGCCCTTTGCTATAGCCAAACCGTGGTCGCGGTAGGCAGTAATCATATTATCGTCGTCGCGAATTGCAGTCATGGTACCTGCAGCTACAGCTTCCTGACCTATGTACAGGTGACAGAAGCCGCGTATTTTCTGCATACCGTATAGCTGGCCGGTCTTTTCTTCAAAGCGGCGGAGCAACAGCATGATTTCGTACCAGTATAGATATGTTTCTTTTCCGAAAGTAGTCTGCACTGTTTTTATAAATTTGTGCGAAAATATAAAAACTTTCGTTGGTTTTTTCGCTTGAGCTCAATTAAGAAGATAACATTAGTACAATTTCGCAACTATTCGTCTCAAACCTTCCGTTTTGATGCGGGGGTAACCTGTATTACAGGCCCTAACGGTAGTGGAAAAACCAACCTTTTAGATGGGGTGTACTACCTGTGCTATACCAAGAGCTATTTTACAGCCTATCAGCAGAATTGTGTAAAACTGGGGCTGGATGGCTTTCGTGTAGAGGGCGAATTTGAGAATGAGGTGATAGCCTGTAAGTGGCAACAGGGCAAAAAAGAGCTGAAAGCCAATGGGGTAGAGTACGAAAAGCCTACAGACCATATTGGCAAATATGCAGCCGTGATGGTAGCGCCCGATGATCTTGAGCTGATAAATGATGGCAGCGAGCCCCGCCGTAAATGGGTAGACGGCATCCTGAGCCAGACCGACAAGGGCTATCTGGAATGCCTGATGCGCTATCAGCGCGTATTGCAACAGCGCAATGCCTGGCTGAAGCTGCATGGTAATACCGCTAACCCAAACTATGTAGAACTGGAATACTACGATGCACAGCTAGCCGCCGATGGTACATATATATACGGTAAACGTAAAGCGTTTGTGCAGGAATTTCTGCCCTACCTGCAGGCATATTACGCACAATTGACGGATGGCAAAGAGGTGGTAAGCATCGACTACCAGAGTGATATGCATCAACAAGCATTGAGTGTATGGCTGCAACAAAGCCTGCAACACGATATGCGCTTGCAACGCACACTACGAGGTATACACAAAGACGATTTATTGTTTGTACTCAACGATACACCCGTAAAAGGTTTCGGCTCGCAAGGGCAGAAGAAGAGCTTTTTGTTTGCGCTGAAGCTGGCGCAGTATAAATACCTGAGTGGTGTGTTGGGTTTTAAACCGATACTATTGCTGGATGATGTTTTTGAAAAGCTGGACCAGCAGCGCATGGAGGCTTTGCTACGCATCATTCGCGGAGTAGACTTCGGACAGGTGATATTGACAGACACACATGAAGAGAGGGTGAAAAAAGCCTTTGGAGATGATGCCGTAATAGGTGTTATCCAGCTGTAATGAGCCTTGTATGTGGCTCTTCATCAAACGGGAGCGAAAGTTTTAGCATTATAACAAAACCTTAATGCCTGCTTATTTGTTGTATTTCAGTACTATACATTTTGCCACTACAGGGTATGGTATAATTTATTTATTTGTTGCACGAAAAATAATCTGCATTCATTACCTTTGGTGGCGTCAAAAAAAACAGGATATACAGTTTAACAACATATGGGTTACGTAAAAGATAAGTTCAAAGCGGTTGCCGACGAACAAGCGAAAGAAATCAAGACTATCATTGCAGAGCATGGTGAAATGGTATTGGATAAGGTTACAATAGCACAAGCATACCAAGGTATGCGTGGTATTCCGGGCCTTATTACAGAAACTTCATTGCTGGATGCTAACGAAGGTATCCGTTTCCGTGGCTATTCTATTCCTGAACTGAGGGAGAAACTGCCACATGCAGAAGGTGGTAGTGAACCACTGCCGGAAGGTTTGTTTTACCTGATGTTGACAGGCGAAGTGCCGACACAGGAAGATACGGAACACATCTCTGCAACATGGGCTCGCCGTTCGCACGTGCCAAATCACGTTTTCGCTACTATCGAAGCACTGCCTGTATCTACGCATCCGATGACGCAATTCTCTATTGCGGTACTGGCACTGCAAACAGAATCTAAATTTGCTAAAGCATATGAAGAAGGCATCAGCAAGAAAGAATACTGGGATTATGTGTATGAAGATACAATGACTCTTATTGCACGCCTGCCACGTATAGCTGCATATATCTATCGCCGCAAATACAAAAACGGTGAACACATTCAGCCTGATGGTATGCTGGACTGGAGTGCAAACTTTGCACACATGCTGGGCTTTGACGACCAGAGCTTTGCAGAACTGATGCGTTTGTACCTGACTATCCACAGCGACCATGAAGGCGGTAACGTATCTGCGCATGCTACGCACTTGGTAGGTAGCGCACTGAGCGATCCTTACTTGTCTTTTGCGGCTGGTATGACAGGTCTTGCTGGTCCGCTGCACGGTTTGGCAAATCAGGAAGTAATCCGTTGGATAGAAGAACTGCAGGAAAATCTGGGTACGCTGGAACCAACGAAAGAACAAATAGCACAATACATAAAAGATACACTGGCTGCGGGTAAAGTAGTACCGGGTTATGGCCACGCAGTACTGCGTAAAACAGACCCACGCTTCACAGCGCAGATGGAGTTTGCAAAAACACATTGCCCTGACAACCCTACAGTAAAAACTGTATGGAATGTGTATGAAGTAGCACCTCCGATACTGGAAAGCACAGGTAAAATCAAAAACCCATGGCCTAACGTAGATGCGCACTCAGGTGCATTGCTGAAACACTACGGCTTGGTGGAAGAAGATTTCTACACTGTACTGTTTGGCGTTAGTCGCGCACTTGGTGTACTGGCAAGCCTTTGTTGGGACAGGGCACTGGGCTTCCCGATAGAACGTCCGAAGTCTATGACAACTGAATGGGTTCAGAAATTCATCGCTAAGAGCCAGGCAACGGCTTAGTTTAGTAAAAAGTAGTTAGTATAAAGTAGAAAGCACATTTTGTACAGGTACATATTGAAAGCAGACAGTGTTAACTGTCTGCTTTTTGTTTATAGTATTTTAATAGCTGTGGTGCGGGGATAGTTGCCATTAATAAATTATCTTTGCGCTCCATTATACTAATATCAAATCATAATTAATTTAAATCGGTAATGAGCAATAAGGGTCCTGTTTCACAGTTTATACAACACCACTACCGCCACTTCAATGCGGCTGCATTGGTAGATGCTGCAAAAGGTTACGAAACACACTTGCTGGAAGGTGGTAAAATGCTGGTATCGCTGGCTGGTGCTATGAGTACTGCAGAGTTGGGTATTTCATTGGCAGAAATGATTCGTCAGGATAAGATAGCTATCATCAGCTGTACAGGTGCCAACCTTGAAGAGGACATCATGAACCTTGTTGCGCATACACACTATAAGCGTGTACCAAACTACCGCGACCTGAGCCCGCAGGAAGAGTGGGAACTGCTGGAAGGTGGTTTTAACCGTGTTACAGATACTTGTATTCCTGAAGAAGAGGCTTTCCGCCGCATACAGCGCCACATCGTTAAGATTTGGAAAGATGCGGAAGAAAAAGGTGAGCGTTACTTCCCGCACGAGTTTATGTACAAACTGCTGCTGAGCGAGGTAATGAAGCCTGATTATGAAATAGATCCTAAACACAGCTGGATGATTGCTGCTGCAGAAAAGAACCTGCCTATCATCGTACCGGGTTGGGAAGACAGCACAATGGGCAACATCTTTGCTTCTTACTGCATCAAAGGCGAGCTGAAAGCAAGCACTATGAAAAGCGGTATTGAATACATGATGTGGCTGACTGACTGGTATCGTGCAAACTCCGGTGGTAAGGGTGTTGGTTTCTTCCAGATAGGTGGTGGTATAGCGGGCGACTTCCCGATATGTGTAGTGCCTATGATGTACCAAGACCTTGAATGGCATGATGTTCCGTTCTGGAGCTACTTCTGCCAGATAAGTGATAGTACTACGTCTTACGGTTCTTACAGTGGTGCAGTGCCTAACGAAAAAATCACTTGGGGTAAGCTGGACATCCACACGCCTAAATACATTGTAGAAAGCGATGCTACCATCGTTGCTCCGCTGATATTTGCATATCTGCTGGGTTGGTAGTGCTTAAGTAAAAAAGTAAAAATAAAAAAGTAAAAGCGGTGGCTATGGCTGCCGCTTTTTTTTTGCTCCATTTTGCTCCAGTGCTCCAATTATAGTGGTCTGGATTTGTGGAGCAAGTGGAGCAGTGCTGGTTTATTTCATGTATTCCATATCTGGTGAAATGAGTGAAACAAACTCTCTTGCGTCATTGCGAGGAGGTAACGACGAAGCAACCTCGAGGTATAAGTGTTTGCTCCAGTGCTCCAATTACAGTAGTCTGGAGGATTGGAGCATGTGGAGCAGCCTGTTTCATTTCAGGCATTTCACATTTGGTGAAATGAAATGGTGAAATGGATGAAATTATTTGATTGGCGGAGGAGGCGGGGGACTATCCTCAAATGATTTTTTTGTTTCAGCAATAAGTAGCTTAATTTTAAAGTTGTCGTAGGTTTTCATCTCTGATGCAGATAAGACCTCAATTTTTTCTATTAGTGGAATAATTCCCCAATCTTTAGAAACTTCTCCATTAAAACGTATCAATAACTGAACACGGTAATTGATATTGTTGCCTTTGATATCAATGATTGTAGCCCTAATAAACTTCTGGGTTGTTTTTTCTTCCTCATTTATATCAATAGAAGTATATGTTGCTATATTATTCCTGTATAATAAGTTGAACTTCTTATCAAGACTATCATAAGAATTAATTACATAGTTTTTAGGTGATAAATAATCTTCAAAGGGTTTAAATGAATGAGCTGTTTTAAAGGAACGAATGATTTTATCAAAAATACTGTTAGGCATTAAGTTGTACTTTTCAATATTTGAACCAGATATTAATACATAAGTTTGTCCATAACAGTAGGTAATTTTCAAAAGAGATATAAAGAGTATTGCTATAATGTTTTTCATAATTGTAAAATACGTTTATTTATACAGTCAATTATTCATTTCACCATTTCAGGATATGGTGGTATGAAATAATGAAATGGATTGAAATGAGATATTGCTCCATCTGCTCCACAAATCCAGTTACTATAAATTGGAGCACTGGAGCAAAATTGGTTTTACCCTTTCACCTTCCCCAACAAATACTCCATACCCACTAACTCTGCACAGGTGGCGATAGATGTAATGCTGACGCCGAGCACGCCGTGGAGGTTTACGTTTTGTCCTGTTAGCAGCAGGTTGGGTATTTTGGTGCGTGTGGCTATGCTTGTTTCTGCGGGTTTGTTGATGTCTTTGAGGATGCCATAGAGCGAGCCTTTGGGGGTAGCTGTATAGTCGCGGTAGGTGAGTGGAGTGGCAGTGCTTTGTGCTATGATGTTGCCCTTTAGTTCGGGTATGCGTTGGTATAGTTTATCCAGCAATAGTTCTGCACGTATTTCTTTAAAAGCTGCATAGGCATCACCACGGTCTTGTTCGTGTCCTGTACGGTTGATGATATGCTCAAAAGGTGCAACCTCGCTATAGTGCATATAGCTGAGGATAGATACGCTTTCGGCATAGCCGGGGTTCTGTGCATCTTCTGTAAAGAAAGCCGCATAGTTAGCAGGCCATTGTTGTGGTTGGTATTGTATGGCATCCCAAGCATCAGGTGTAGCATGCCAGTAGATGTTGTGATTGCGCATCGGCACTGTGCCGGGTTTCAATACCACATTCAGCATAAAGGTAGAGGTGGTTTGTTCCAAGCCTTTAATACGCTTGCGATATGCTGTGCGGAATTGCGGACTGTCTGTCCATTCCAGTAATACCTCGGGTGCTACATTGGCAATGAACTGTTTACCATAGTAGCGTTGCCCGTCTGCGGTCTCTGCATAGGTAATGCTACCGTTTTCTTCTGCCAGCTTTACTACTTCTGTATTGCGAAATACTTCGCCACCATAAGCCTGCAATTGCTGCCATAGGTACTTTGATATCTGGCTGCTACCAGGCATTACTTTATGGCTGCTGTGTATATAGCTCTCTGTTACCAATGCATGCAAGAAGAAAGGTGTGCGCTCGGCCACACCTGCATACAACAGGTTGTTGCCAGCCAGTACGTTTTGCAGTTTGGTATTGTTGGTAATATCCTGCAATGTTTGTGTTACACCCCAACTACTCACAGCCGCTTTTTCATCTGCACTGCCATGCCTGAGACGGTATAGCGGAAAATGGTCGCCAACTGTGGTAATGGTCTTGATGTATTTTTCTAAAGCTTCCCGCTCACTAGGGAAGTAGGGTAGCAGTTGCTCTACAAAATTATCAAGCCCCTGTGCATGCGGGTACATAAGCTCCTCATCTCCGAACGCAATCTTATCGAAGGCATTAGCATCATACGCTTTTAGCGATAGCTTGTCCATCACACCTGCATATTGCAGTATGGTGTGTAGTGTATGCCCTTCACCAAGACCGCCTATATAGTGTACACAGCTATCAAACACTTTCTTTTGCAGTGAGAAAGTTTGCAGGCATCCGCCTATCTGTTTATCACGCTCCAGTACACATACTTTCATGCCTTCTTTGGCAAGGATAACAGCACATAGCATACCACCGAGGCCGCCACCTGCTATTACTACATCGTATGTGTTCGTCTTTGTCAATTGTCTTTATTAAGAAAGTCAGGACACAGAGCCCTGACTTCAAATATATTGGTTTGTATGCGTTCTTATTTAGCAAACATCATTTCGCCGATATCTGCCATGATGCGTTTAGCCACATTGTTAGCTGTAGTCTCATTAGCACTCTCTGCATAGATGCGTATGATAGGCTCTGTGTTGGATGTACGCAGGTGTACCCAATCATTATCAAAATCTATACGCAGGCCATCTTCTGTATTGATAGGCTGCTTGCTGTATTTTTCTTTTATCTGTGCAAAGATGTGTTTTACATCTACACCTTCATTCAGTTCTATTTTGTTTTTAGAAATGAAGTAGTCAGGGTAGGTGCCACGCAGTGTCTTAATGCTCTTACCGAATTTTGCCAGATGCGTCAGGAACAGTGCAATGCCAATCAATGCATCACGTCCGTAGTGCAGTTCTGGTACTATCACACCACCATTGCCTTCACCACCTATCACGGCATTTACTTCTTTCATTTTCTTTACCACATTCACCTCTCCAACAGCACTTGGATAGTATTGTCCGCCGTGTTTCTCCGTTACATCTTTCAATGCGCGGGTAGATGACAGGTTAGATACTGTATTACCTTTCTTATGACTTAGGATATAATCTGCTATAGCTACCAGTGTATATTCTTCACCAAACAGGCTACCGTCATCACACACAAAACACAGGCGGTCTACGTCAGGGTCTACCGCTATACCCAAATGCGCGTTCGATTTTGCAACCGTGCTGCAAAGCTCTGTCAGGTTCTCCGGCAGTGGCTCAGGATTGTGTGCAAAGCGTCCTGTTACTTCTTCGTTTATTATTGTGATGTTTTCTACACCCAATGCACGCAGCAATTGCGGTACAGATAGTGAACCTGTAGAGTTTACAGGGTCTACCACCACGCTGAAGTTCTTTGCCTTGATGGCTGCCACATCTACCAGCGGGTGTGCCAGTATGGTGTCTATATGTTTTTGTATATAGCTGTCGTCATGTTTCAGGCTACCCAGATGGTTTACATCTGCATAGTTTGGTTCTGTAGTGTTTACATAGTCCAGTATCCACTGTCCTGCTTCTGCACTCAGGAATTCACCGTCATTGTTCAGCAGTTTCAGTGCATTCCATTCTTTAGGGTTGTGGCTTGCTGTCAGGATGATGCCACCCGCAGCTTCTTCCATCTTCACTGCCATCTCTACCGTAGGGGTAGTGCTGAGGCCCAGATCTACCACGTCTATACCGCATCCCTGCAGTGTAGCTGTTACCAGATTGCGTACCATCTCGCCAGATATACGTCCGTCTCTACCTATTACTACCTTCTTGCCTTTGCCTTGTTCTGTTATCCATGCAGCATACGCGGTGCTGTATTTTACTACGTCTAATGGTGATAGGCCATTGCCCGGTTTACCACCTATAGTACCCCTGATGCCTGAAATTGATTTGATGAGCGCCATGTAATATTAATACTGTGTTTTGGTAGTGCGAAGATAAGCGTTTAGCTGTGCCTTGTAAATGGGTTGCGGAACTTATTTGTGTTTGTTAAATGTGTATTAGTGATTTTTAACATTTATCTTTTACTACTTACTGGACAATGACAGACTATTTTCTTTCTTTTGTCATCTAATCTCATACTATGCAACCTTTATTAAGCAATTTTAAAACCCGACTGGTGGCACTCGCCATATTGACGGGTGGGGCAACCGGTGCTTTTGCACAAGACCTGAAAGCAGTTATTCCTGTAGATTCTAAAGTGAAGAAAGGAAAATTTGCCAACGGACTTACGTATTACATTCGCCCGAACTCTAAGCCTGAAAAGAAAGTAGAACTGCGCCTTGTTATCAATGCAGGTTCTATACTGGAAGATGACGACCAACAGGGTCTGGCTCACTTTATGGAGCACATGAACTTCAACGGTAGTAAAAACTTTCCTAAGAACGAATTGGTAAGCTACCTGCAGTCTATAGGTGTAGAGTTTGGTGCCGACCTGAACGCGTACACCAGCTTTGACGAAACAGTATATATACTGCCTGTACCAACAGACAAACCCGGCAATCTTGACAAAGGTTTCCAGATAATAGAAGACTGGGCACACAACGCATTGCTGACTGATAAAGATATTGACGATGAGCGTGGTGTAGTACTGGAAGAAAGCCGTATGGGTAAAGGTGCCGATATGCGTATGCTGGATAAATACCTGCCTACACTGATGAGTGGCTCTAAATATGCAAGCCGCCTGCCTATTGGTAAGGATGATATCCTGAAAACATTTAAGTACGATGTTATCCGTCGTTTCTATAAAGAATGGTACCGTCCTGACCTGATGGCTGTTGCTATAGTTGGTGATATTGACGAGGCTACTGCTATGAAGTACCTGAAGAAACACTTTGAGGGTATAAAGAACCCTAGCAAAGAACGTAAGAGAGATGCATTTGCGATACCTGCACGTACCAAGCCCGAGGCGATGGTGCTTACAGATAAAGAAGCAACAGACAACCAGCTGCAAATCATCTTCCCATCTGTAAAGAAAGAGGACGAATCGACATTGGGTGCATATCGCAATAACATTAAGCAACAACTGGTAACACAGATGCTGAACCAACGCCTGAACGATTTGGCTCGTAGTAGCAACCCTCCGTTCCCGTTTGCAGCAGCAGGCTTTGACGGTTGGGCTCGTGGATATGAGAGCTTTACGGCATTTACCATGTTTGGTGCAGAAGGTCCTGAAAAAGCATTGATGGCACTGACTGCAGAATTGCTGAGGGCTAAACAATATGGCTTTAATAAGAGCGAACTGGAGCTTGCTAAGAAAAGCAGCATGAACTTCATTGAAAAAGCATACAACGAACGCAACACCACAGAGAGTGGCAATTATGTAGGCGAGTATGTACGCAACTTCCTGGAGAATGAACCAATACCGGGTATTGAAAAAGAATATGATTATTACAAAGAACTGATGCCTGGCATCAATATCGAAGAGCTGAATGCAGAAGTGAAAGAGTGGATGAGTAATATGAACACTTTTTCGCTGATAACAGGCCCTGAAGCTGCTGCCGATAAGCTGCCTAAAGATGCACAATTGCTGACCATGGTACAGAAAGGTTTTGAACAATCTGTATCTGCAATGGAAGAAAAGAAAGTAGCTGAAACACTGCTGGATAAGAAACCAACACCGGGCAAAGTAACTGCACAGGCAGAAGACAAAGAATTTGCTGCAACTACCTACACACTTAGCAATGGTGTAAAAGTAACGCTGAAGAAAACAGACTTCAAGAGCGATGAGATACTGATGCGTGGTATTAAGAAAGGTGGTATGAGCAATTATACTGCTGCAGACAGATTCAATGTACAGTATGCTACACAGGTAGTAGGTTCTATGGGTTATGGTAACTTTACACCTACAGACCTTGAAAAAACACTGTCTGGTAAAACAGCTAAAGCAGGTCTGGTTATCGGCGAAATTTCTAATACAGTATCGGGCAATAGTAGTGTGAAGGATTTTGAAACGATGCTGCAATTGTTGTATCTGAAAATGACACAGCCTCGTAAAGACGAGGCACTGTTCAAGGCATTTATTGATAAATCTAAAATGCAAGTACAGTTTATCTCTGCCAATCCGCAGGCTGCATTCTTCGATACCATGTATCATACACTGTACAACAACAATCCATTGGCACCAATTGCTGTGCCTCGTGCTGCATACTACGATGCCATCAATCTGAACAGGGCAATGGAAGTGTACAATACAGAACTGGGTAATGCTGATGGTCTGGAACTATACCTGACAGGTAATATAGATGCTGCCAAAGCATTGCCACTGATAGAAACATACATAGGTAGCTTGCCTACTACAGGTAAAAAGCCATCTTTCAAAGACAATGGCCTGCGCCCTGTAAGTGGTGTCCATAAGTTTGAATTCAAGAAAGGTTCTGAACAACAGAGTTTGATATTTGGCCTGAATACAGGAGAGATAAAATACTCTGAAGACATGAACCTGAAAGCACAGGCACTGGCAGAGTTGCTGAACATAAAAGTGGTAGAAGAACTGCGTGAAAAACTGGGAGGTATCTACAGTGGTGGTTTTGGTGCAAGTGTGAGCCAGTATCCTTACGAACGCTTTAGCGTGAATGTGTATCTGCCATGTGGTCCTGAAAATGTAGAAAAACTACTGACGGCTGCTAAAGAGGTAGTTGCAAACATTAAGAAAAACGGCCCAGATGCAAAAGACCTGGATAAGGTAAAAGCACAATGGCACGAACAACGCCGTGATAAAGTGAAAGAAAATGGTTTCTGGAATGAGAAGATGGAAGCTATCATGTTCTGGGGCAGAAGCAGGAACAATCTGTTTAACTACGATAAATGGATTGATGGCCTGACACCTAACGATATTAAAGAAGCAGCGAATGTTCTGTTCAGCGGTAAGAATGAGTTTACGGCTATTCTGTATCCTGAAAAAATAGAAGAAAAGAAATAAGGGTACTGATTGATATAAAGAATAACGCCTCGTGTAATACGAGGCGTTTCTTTTTGTATACTAACCCAAAAATTTGTTTACTGGTTGATCTGTTGATTAGTCATCTATAGTTATAACAACAGCAATTATTTTAACTCATTTCACTGATTAACTAATCAACAACTCAACTAATCAACTACTCCGCAGGTTGCAGTGCGGCACGTATTTGTGCTTCTATATCGTCTGTTACCTCAGGATTATCGTGCAGGAATTGCTTAACAGCATCGCGGCCTTGTCCTATCTTGCTTTCGCCGTAGCTGAACCATGAACCGCTTTTTTGCAGTATGCCCAGTTCTACACCCATATCAATGATTTCACCAATTTTACTGATACCCTCGCCAAAGATGATATCGAACTCTACCTGGCGGAACGGAGGTGCTACTTTGTTCTTCACCACTTTTACACGTGTACGGTTACCGCTTGCTACATCACCATCTTTAATCTGGCTGATACGGCGAATATCCAAACGTACAGAAGCGTAGAATTTCAGTGCGTTACCACCCGTTGTAGTTTCAGGGTTGCCAAACATCACACCAATCTTTTCACGCAGCTGGTTGATGAATATGCAGCAACAGCCTGTACGGTTGATGGTAGCTGTTAGCTTACGCAATGCCTGGCTCATCAAACGAGCCTGTAAGCCCATTTTGCTATCACCCATTTCGCCTTCCAGTTCGCCCTTAGGTACCAGTGCGGCTACAGAGTCAATAACTACCACGTCTATAGCACCAGATGATATCAGACGGTCTGCAATTTCCAGTGCCTGCTCACCATAGTCGGGCTGAGAGATAATGAGGTTGTCTATATCTACACCCAGTTTGCGTGCATAGCTGGCATCAAAAGCGTGTTCAGCATCTATGATAGCACAGATACCACCTTTCTTTTGTGCCTCTGCAATCGTGTGTATAGCAATGGTTGTTTTACCCGAAGATTCAGGACCGTAGATTTCTATTATACGGCCACGAGGAAAACCACCAACACCCAGCGCAACGTCCAAACCTAGTGAACCCGTACTGATGGTGTCTATGTTGTCTTTTTGTTTATCGCCCAACATCATCACGGAGCCTTTACCATAATCCTTCTCTATCTTGTCGAGAGCTAACTTTAATACTTTTAATTTGTCGTCTGCTGCCATTGTGTTGTGATTTTAATCTGCTAAACTAATTTTTTTCAAAGATATAAACGTTTTGTACAAGTTTAAACATTTGTACAAAAAAGTTATCCACATTTGTATTGATTTTAGCGTTTTAAGGGCTAAAAAGGTGTTTTTCACGCTTTTTCACGGTTTCATGGTCTGTACAGCGTGAAAATCGTGAAAACGGTGAAAATCATTCCACATATTCCATCTGTTCCACTTGTTCATGAAATGGAATAATGGAACATTGGAACAAAACACATCGTCTGTTCCACCTTGTTCCAATCCTGTATGCTGGAACATTGGAACACTGGAACAAAACAAACTGTCCCAAGTGTCCCAAAGTATAGTGACTGAAATTGTGGGACAGTGGGACAAAACACTCGCGTCATTGTTTTAGCATCCCGATACTTCGGGGCGAGGGAGTATCTGCGGATGCAGATATGTTAGTGGCAATCTCACATCATCGGGAAATATATAGAGCAGCAGTGTAATAGTTTTAAACATTATTCTCTATCTAACTCATTGTATATATTCGTTTGATGAAAGATTTGAGCATAAGAATATCATATATACTTAGTGTGATAATGCTGATTATTGGTGCATTATTCAGAATACAACACTGGCCATATGGTAATGTGTTATTTATTGCAGGTAGTATATGTGCAATGATATATATCGTTTTAGCTATTATAGAGATACTTAATTCTCCCAAATCGAAGAAGTATAAAATATTATGGGTAATAGCTTTTATTCTTCCTTTTGCATTTATTAAAGTAAGTACAACCCTATATTTATTAGTATCAGTGGTATATATTCAACAAAGAAGAAAGATGGTAAGACATTAAGGTGTTACTTTATTTGTACGGTACTCATTATTCTATCAAAGACTTGTTCAAAGTTGCCATTGTATTTTTTATCATCATGATAGAGTAATGACAGGTTTAAAATTGTATTGTTGACTATAACGGTAGCATGGATATAATATGTGTAGTTGCTGTTGCGATAGAAGGGCATATTTTTTATACTGCTTATAAAGTATTGATGCCTGCCTATATTCATGCTATCATTTCTTGAGTCTATAAGTTTTATCATGTTATTACAGATTACATCAACATCCTTTTCAATCCATTTTACTACAGAGGTATTGATGTTGTGTAGCTTTTCAGAATCGCATTTAGTAAATGATGTATAGGTGATTGAAAAGCAATGAGCTTTTTCCGGTATTAGCTTGGTAATGGTAGAATTTGTATGCTGCAAGCTGAATTCGTAAATATTTATCAAATCACAAAGGTCTGAGCCACACATCCAGTCGCTTGGATAGCTATCAACTTGATTGAATATGCTATATTCTTTGGGTAGATAAAAAGATATTGTCCCTATATCCTTTCTTAGTTTTAATTCATGATATACCCATGTACTGTCTATGTATGGTTTTCTCTGTTTAGGTAGTAGTGTATTATGATTACGGTTATTATCCCACTTGCAGGAAAGAAGTATTATAGGTAATATGTATATCCATAGGTATTTCACTACACGTAAGTTACATAAATATCAGTGTATTGCTTGTCCCAATTAAAGAGTATGGGACACTTGGGACAAAGTTGTTTTGTTCCAGTGTTCCAACTCACAGGATTAGAACAAGTGGAACAAGATTGGAACAGATGAGGTGTTTGTTCCAATGTTCCATTATTCCATTCCTTGAATAAGTGGAACAGGTGGAATGTGTGGAACAGATTTTCACGCTTTTCACGTTTTTCGAGACTATCACTGCGTGAAAACGTGAAAAATAGTGTTGAGATATAACTACTTCCCCTCTTCAGAGGGGTTAGGGGTGTGTCTGCTCGCAATGGGTAACAGCACGCTTGGATGTATAACATACCCCTGTCACCACTGCGTTGCACTTCGTGGCGACATCCCCTTTCAAAAGGGGACTGTTTTATTACTAAGAGAAACCTACACCATGCCCTGTAGCTTGGTAACTACAGTGTCTATTTCTTCTTTGGTATTGTGTCTGCAGAAGGAGAAGCGGATGGGTACTATATTGGCAGCGTTCTCGGGGTACAGTTCTTTTATTACATGGCTGATGCTATTGGCACCACTGCTGCATGCACTACCACCGCTTACACATATACCTGCCATATCCAGATTGAAGAGCAGCATGTCAGACTTCTCCGTCATAGGGAAGCCTACGTTTAGTACCGTGTACAGGCTATTACCTTCCGCATCGCCATTCAGCAATATGCTTGGGAATGTAGCACGCAGCTTTTCTATCATGTATTGTTTCAGCCCCAGCATATATTGGCTGTCCTGCTCGTAGCGTTCGGTAGCCATTTCCAGTGCTTTGGCATAGCCTACAATGCCATACAGGTTTTCTGTACCTGCACGCATATTGCGCTCCTGTGCGCCACCATTCAGCAGTGGTTGTATTTTGATGTCTTCGTTTACATAGAGTATGCCAACACCCTTTGGCCCGTGAAACTTGTGGCCTGCCGAGCTGGCAAAGTGTATATATATATCGTGCAGGTTGATGGGGTAGTGCCCGATGGTCTGCACCATATCGCAATGAAAGATGGCATTGTATTTACGACACAGTTCGCCCACGGCTTTTACATCCAGCAGGTTGCCTATCTCGTTGTTGGCATGCATCAGGGTTACGAGTGTTTTATCCTCGCTTGCAGCCAGCAGTTCTTCCAGGCTTTGCATATCTACATGGCCGTTTGGTGTCAGCTTTACATAGCAGAGTGCCGCCTGTCCTGTTTTATGCAGGTATTCAACCGTATGCAGCGTAGCGTGGTGCTCTATAGGCGATGATATGATGCGTTTGCAACCAAGGTCGCGCACAGATGCATGTATAGACGTATTGCTGCTTTCCGTACCGCCCGATGTAAAGAATATCTCTCCCGGGTTGGCATGCAGTATTCTGGCTACAGACTTTCTTGCATTTTCTATAGCCATCTTCGTTTCTCTGCCATAAGAATAAATAGAAGACGGATTACCAAATTTTTCCGTCATATATGGCATCATTGCACTTAGCACTTCCTGATCCATTGCAGTTGTAGCTGCATTGTCAAAATATATCCGCTGCATAATCGGCTGCAAATTTACACAAATCTGTATTGTGTACTGTTAATATTAACTGTAGTTTAGTTGGTAGTTAGCAATAGATATAGATGAAAAGATTGTTATTCGTTTCGGCTTTGTTATCAGTGTTTAGTGTAGATGCTCAAGATAAACCTGCTATACAGCTATCGGCATACGGAGAGGTGTACTACGGCTATGATTTTAACGAACCGCAAGACCACAACCGCCCCGACCATATCGTATCATACAGCAGGCACAACGAGGTGAACCTGAACCTTGCCTACCTGAAAGCAGCTTATGAGAGCAAGCACATACGTGGCAATGTAGCACTGATGACGGGTACCTATAGCAATGCCAACCTTGCAGCAGAGCCGGGTGTGTTGAAGAACATATTGGAAGCCAACGCAGGTGTAAAGCTGAGCAGAAAGCAGGAGCTATGGGTAGATGCGGGTATTATGCCATCGCATATAGGACTGGAAAGTGCCATAGGTAAGGACAATCGCACCCTGACACGTAGCTTGATGGCTGATAATTCTCCGTACTTTGAAACAGGTGTACGCCTTAGTTATAAAAGCAAAAATGAGCAATGGTATGCCGCATTGCTATACCTGAATGGCTGGCAAAACATACAACGCCGCCCTGCCAATAACACACCCGCATTTGGCTTGCAGCTTACCTACATACTAACAGACAAGCTGACCATTAACTATAGCAATATTGTGTGCAATAACGAGCCCGATAGCAACAGGTTGTGGCGCTGGTATCATAACTTCTATGCAGTGTACAAGCCTGCTAAACGTTGGGAGGTAGCTGCAGCCTACGATATAGGCGCAGAGCAAGTGACTAAAGGTGTTAATGCCTACGGACTATGGTACAGCCCTGCACTAATACTAAGATATGCCGCAAGCAAGAAGATAGCCCTTGCTGCCCGTTGCGAGTATTATGACGACTACTACGGGTTGATGGTACGTGGTGCTACATTTCGCCAGTTCCGCACATGGGGCAATAGCTTGGGCTTAGATTACAGCATCAGCAAACATGCCCTGTTTCGTATAGAAGGTAAATACTATAGCAGTGGACAATTTGTATTTGCTAAATACGGCATGCCTGTTAAAAATAATCTGGTAACTACGGCTGCGCTATGTGTTTGGTTCTAACCATTTCCCACAGTACCACACCCATACTTACAGATATATTCAAGGAGTGTTTGCTGCCGAATTGAGGGATTTCTATGCAGGCATCTGCCATCGCCATTACTTCTTCGTTCACGCCGCTTACCTCGTTGCCAAATACCAGTGCAACACGTTCGTTGCTCCATTGCAATGTGTTGAGCATGGTACTGTTATGTGCCTGCTCTACAGCAAATATTTTACAACCCAGTGCCTTTGCATGGTTTACGGCATCCATAGTGGTTTCAAAATGTTTCCAGCTTACCGTTTCTGTAGCGCCGAGGGCTGTTTTGTGAATGTCACGATGCGGAGGGGTAGGCGTATAGCCGCAGAGATACAGTGCTTCTATGGCAAATGCATCGCCTGTGCGGAAGGTGCTGCCCACATTGTGCATGCTGCGTACATCGTCCATTATCACTATTACAGGATGCTTTTCGGCAGCTTTCATGTCAGCGGCACTCAGGCGCTCCAGCTCCTCCATCGATTTTTTGGTAAACATTGTGCAAAGATAGGTTTGGCTGCAAATTCTCAAATCCCTTATATTTGCAAAAAATTACAAGTAAATGAGTTCAAGAGAATATCAAATGGGTGGTATTCAGTGGCAGACACAAGAGGATGCAGATGAGGATGTACTGGTAGAGGAGATGCACAACCTGATTGTGTGGAACGATGACGTAAACACGTTCGACCATGTTATTGAATCACTTATGGAAATTTGTGAGCATTATCCTGAACAGGCAGAGCAATGTGCCCTTATCATTCACCACAAAGGCAAGTGCGGTGTGCGTAAAGGTACGTTTGAGATGCTGCGCCCGCAGGCCGAAGCCCTGATAGACAGAGGCATACAGGCAACAATCGATTATTAGTATCGGCACTATACAAAAACAGTAATCCCCTTGTTGAAACAAGGGGATTTTTTGTTTTTACCCCGCTTTCTAACCCTTTTATGATTTCTTTAATGTTTTAACTATCGCCGATACCGATTATTTTTGAAGCTACATACTACCGATATGAAATACTCTCTGCTTATAGTGTCGCTACTGGTGGCTCAGCTTGCCAATGCACAGGCTAAAAAACAAATAACCATGGACGACCTGTTCAAGACCAACACCTTCCGCATGAAGAGTGTACCCGGCTTTAACGGTATGAAGGATGGTAAGAACTATACAAAGATTGAACAGCACGGAGATACGCAGATAATAAAGAAATACAATCTGGAAACAGGCGCAGAGGTTGAGGTGTTGTTTGATAATACCCAAACACTCTTCAATGGCAAGCCTGTAAAGTTTGATGATTACAGCTTTAGTAAAGATGAGAAGAAGCTGATGCTGAAAGCAGAAAGCCAGAATGTATATCGCCGTTCGGTATTGAACAAAGTGTATGTGTATGATATAGCTACTAAAAGCATAGCATCGGTAGATAATGACAAAGTACTGCACGCAACATTTTCTCCGGATGGTAAAGCGGTAGCTTATGTAAAAGGTAACAATCTGTACATCATCAATTTTGAAACAGGTGTGAATCCGCAGGTAACTACCGATGGTGAATGGAATAAAATAATAAATGGTAATTGCGACTGGGTATATGAAGAAGAATTTGAATTCACCCGTGCATTCGACTGGTCGCCCGATGGTAAGTATATAGCTTTCTATAGGTTTGACGAAAGCAAAGTGCCGCAATTCAATATGGCTATGTATGGCGGGCTTTATCCTAAAGACTACCAATACAAATACCCTAAAGCAGGCGAGCCAAACTCTGTAATAGAAATCAAAGTGTATGACGTAGCAAGCGGCAATACCATTAAAGCAGATGTGGGTACAGAAACCAATCAATACATACCACGCATCAAATGGACAAACGACCCTAAGACATTGTGCATCTACCGCATGAACAGATTGCAGAACAAACTGGAATTGTTGTTTGCAAATGCTGCAACGGGTAAATCTGAAGTTATCTATACAGAAGAAAATAAGAGCTATGTAGAGGTGAACGATAATATGGAGTTTCTACCGGATAACAGTTCTTTCATCTTTACAAGTGAGGCAAGCGGCTATGTACACCTGCATCGTTGGGACTGGAAGAAGAAAAAACTGACAGACCTGACACCGGGCAAATATGATATAGCAGATATAACAGGCGTAGATAAAACAAAGAAACTGGTATACTACACAGCAGCAGAAAACAGCCCAACAGAGCGCAAGCTGTATGTGGTAAACTGGGATGGTAAGAAACGTAAGACAATCACAAAAGAAGACGGTACGCACGCCATTACCCCGATAGAAGGGTACAACTACTTCCTCGATAAGTATTCAAAAATCAATCAGCCGCCTGTATATTATTTGCGTGATGCGGATGGTAAGGTGCTGAAAACACTGGAAGATAACAAGGGCTTAAAAGAAGTAATGGCTGATTATGACCTTGGCAATATTGCCATCAAAGAAATAGACCTTGGCAATGGCAGCACTTATTGGACATGGATGATAACACCTCCGAACTTCGACCCGAATAAGAAATACCCTGTACTGATGTATCAATACAGTGGCCCGGGTTCTCAGGAAGTAGCAGACAGATTCCCGATACGCGATTTCTTCTGGCACCAGATGCTGGCACAAAAAGGATACATTGTTTTCTGTGCAGATGGAACAGGTACCGGTTTCCGTGGCGAAGAGTTTAAGAAAAAGACCTATCTGCAATTGGGTAAGTATGAAAGCGACGACCAGATAGCTATTGCAAAATGGCTGGGTACACAAACCTATGTAGATAAGAGCCGTATAGGCATCTGGGGCTGGAGCTATGGTGGGTTTATGAGCAGCACATGCGTATTCAAATCGCAGGATGTGTTTAAGATGGGTATTGCCGTAGCACCTGTTACCAGTTGGCGCTACTACGACAATATATATACAGAACGATACATGCGTACACCGCAGGAAAATGCGGATGGCTACGATAACAATGCCCCCGAGAAGATGGCTGCCAACCTGAAAGCCAAGTACTTGCTGATACACGGTACGGCTGACGATAACGTACACTTCCAAAATGCAGTTATGCTGACCGATGCTTTGATAAAAGCCAATAAAGAGTTTGACAGTGAATACTACCCGAACCGCAACCACGGTATATCGGGTGGCAATGCAAGACCGCATTTATATAAAAGAATGACAGATTTCATTCTCAGCAATCTTTAGCCTTAATTTGTGGTATGACAAGACTGGAAGCAGCCATTCTGAAACTACCACCCGTTAAGATAGTAGCCAATTGGGCTAAGAAGGCGGTGTTGCCTGGTTTTCAGGGGGTGTCTTTGTTTGATGTTACCAGATTCTTCATCAAAGAAGTATCGAACACGAAGATAAATGTGCGTGCCGCTGCGGTAACGTACAACTTCCTGATGGCTATACCACCTACATTGCTATTCCTGTTTTCGCTGATACCATACCTGCCGCTGGGTGATGTGGAAGTGACTATGCTGGATACGCTGAAGCTATTGGCATTGCCGCCTGCTATCTACAAAAGTCTTTCAGGGCTGATAATAGACTTTATGAATACCGAGCGTAAAGACCTCTTGTCTTACGGTATCTTGCTTACCTTGTTCTTCTCATCAAACGGTATGATGGGCTTGATGAATAGTTTTGATCGTGCTACTACCATACACATTCAACGCACAGGGCTCAAGAGACGGTGGACTGCCATTAAGCTAACGGTGATGTTGATATGTGTTGCCGTTATCAGCTTGGCTGCACTCATCCTGCAAAGTGAGGCACTGAACGGGCTTATCCTCAGTGTATTCAATAACGTGATAGTGGTAAAGCTGCTGAGTATGCTTATTCTTATAAGCCTCATATTTACCATGATATCATTGATATATACGTATGGCCCTTCGTTGGTACACAAATTCAGTTTTGTATCTCCGGGCTCTGTATTTGCAACGGTGTTGAGTGTTATCGCAACCGTTGTTTTCTTCTTTCTGGTCAATAATTTTATCAATTACAACAAGGTTTACGGTTCTATAGGTACATTGATGGCGTTCATGGTGTGGGTATGGCTCAATACTATGGTGATACTGCTGGGTTTTGAACTGAACGTAAGCATCTTATTGGGTAAATTTTCTGATAAAAAATGAGGGTAAAGGCTAAGGTTATATTGAGTGGTGTATTGGGTTTGTTGTTATTGACACAAGCATGCGATAATCCCAACAGGCTGCCTGATAATGTTACATACACCGAGCATATAGCACCGTTGATGTACAAAAACTGTACAGGCTGTCATAGAGAGGGTGGTGGTGCACACTTCAATCTGGTTACGTATGCAGATGCTAAGAAATACGGTGCTGCAAGTGCATTTGTAATGCGCGAACGTATGATGCCACCATGGCCTGCAGACCCGCATTATACAGAGTTTGTAGGGCAAAAGGTGATGAGCGAGCGAGATATACGCTTGGTAGAAAAATGGGTGCAGGATGGTATGAAGGAAGGCCCTGCAGATAAAATGCCTAAGCTGCCGGACTATCCTAAAGGCTCATTGATAGGTACACCCGATTTGCGCATACCCGTGCAACCATATCTGCTACCTGCCAATAGCATCGATAAGTTTTTGCTTGTTAAGATTCCTTTTGAGCTACCTGCCGATACCTATGCCAGTGTAGTAGAATTCATGCCGGGCAATGGCGGGGTAGTACACCATGTGAATGGTGATATGGTGAAGTATGATTTTGATAAAAAGAAGACGGTGTATGTGGGCGAGAACATAGCAGATATGATAGAAGACTCTACCATCAAAATAGCATTTGAGAAGTTGGGCTTGCCTAATGACGATGGCACTTATCCGACATTGCAGAAATCTGTAGTAAACTACCTGCCCGGTACATATGGGCAACGCTACCCTGAAGGCTTGGGTGGATACAAACTACCACGCAAAGGTGCTTTCTTGTTGAATGACCTGCACTATGGTTTTACCAAAGACAAAGCTGTGTGGGATAGTTCGTACATCAACATCTTCTTTTCAAAACTGCCACCTAACCGTCCTGTACAGGAGTTTCAATTGGGTACTATAGGTGTATCGCCAGTGCTACCCGATTTGATATTGCAGCCTAATACGGTAAAGAATGTGTATAGTAAATACACTATACCCGAAGATATCTCAGTGCTTACCATCAACCCGCATATGCACCTGATAGGTAAGAGCTTTAAAGCCTATGCGCTGAAACCTGATGGTGATACAATCCGTTTGATATCAATACCTAAATGGGATTTTAACTGGCAGTATTTCTACACATTCAAGAAGCTGGTGAAGATACCAAAGGGTAGCACAATAGTAGCAGAGGGAGTGTATGACAATACGAAGAACAATATGAACAATCCATTCAGCCCACCACGACTGGTTAAGGACCAGAACGGCAGTATGCGTGCAACGGATGAGATGTTCCAATTCATCATCACGTATGTGCCATACAAAGAAGGCGATGAAAATATAAGCCTTGAGTAAACCTTAACATTTTCCAATAGTCTATATAGCTTATCTTCATAAAAAACTACGTTGCATGAAAAATCTACTGCTCACGGCGGCATTGTTCAGTTCATTTTCTGTACTGGCACAAAACAATATAAAGAGTATAGAGATAGGGGCAGAAATACCAATGGCAAACAAAGCCATGAAATCTGCTGATGGTAAAACAGTAACACTTGAAAAAGCTAAAACTGATGAAGGCTTGCTGGTGATGTTCTCTTGCAATACCTGTCCGTATGTAATAAAGAGCGAAGCGCGTACTAAAGAAATGATGGCCTACGCTATGGAAAAGAAGATAGGTATGGTTATCGTCAACTCGAACGAGGCAAAGCGTGGTGATGAGGATTCTGATAAAGAGATGGCTAAGTATGCTAAAAAGATGGGCTATAAAGTGCCTTATGTAATAGACGAGAAATCGGCTGTTGCAGATGCATTTGGTGCTACACGTACACCGGAGGTATTCTTGTTTGACGGACGTGGTAAACTAATGTATAAAGGCGCAATGGAAGATAATCCATCAGCACCGGCAGAATCTAAGAATATGTTTCTGAAAGATGCTATTGATAAAATGCTGATTGGTTTGGGTCCAGACCCTAACAGTACAAAGTCAATTGGTTGTACTATTAAGCGTATGTAATCTTTTAGTTATCAATATATTACGGTTTTAGTTGAAAGGCGGAGCGTCATGCTTCGCCTTTTCATTTTTCCCGATTTTGAGTATAGTTTTTCCCGATTTTGAAAGCGTAGAAGATTGGCGGATTGTTTCTTTGCGCCCGAATCAGAAAAACAGATGAATACTCGCACAATATCTACGCTCGCATTGTCATTATTTATATCATTCAATGCCTTGGCAGAACCTCCTGGTACAATTAAGGGTAAAATCCTTACTCGTGATGGCAGCCCTGCTATTGGTGTGAATGTACTGGTAAAAGGTACCACCAAAGGAACAGTGACAGATGAAAATGGTACTTATGTCATCAAGAATGTAAAAGATGGCGAACATATCATTGTTGCAAAACTGGTAGGGCTACAAGAGCAGACAAAGACTGTAAAAGTACTGGAAGGAGAAAGTGTTGTTGACTTTACCCTGCGTGAAGATGCTAAACAACTGAATGATGTTATAGTAAGCGGTGTAAAAAGCTACAACCGTCAGCCTGTATCTATAGGCAAGCTGGCTATTAAACCAATGGACCTGCCACAGAGTGTAATGGTCATCAATCAGGAAGTGTTGCAACAACAACAGGTAGGTACTGTAGGCGATGCGCTGAAGAATGTAAATGGTGTGTACCAAATGGGTGCTACAGGTGGTGTACAGCAAGAGATAGCCGGGCGTGGTTTTGCGTTCAGCAGCAACAATACATTTAAGAATGGTGTACGCTTCAACAACGGTATCATGCCCGAGATAAGTGCTATGGAACGTGTAGAGGTAATGAAAGGTAGCTCTGCTATATTGTATGGTAACGTATCGGCAGGTGGTGTACTGAATCTGGTAACAAAGAAGCCCGTATTTCAGCAAGGTGGTGAAATAACAATGCGTGCAGGTAGCTACGATTTGTACAAGCCAACGTTTGATGTATATGGCCCGATAAGCGGCAATGTAGCATACAGGCTGAATGGAACGTATGAAAAATCTCGCAGCTTCCGCGATGAGGTGAATGCACAACGTTTTTACATCAATCCGTCTTTCCTGATAAATGCAGGTAAAAAACTAAGCATATTGGTAGAGGGTGATTACCTGAACGATAACCGTACGGTAGATTATGGTGTTGGTGCCATCAATTATTCATTGATAGATATTCCACGCAATCGCTTTATAGGTGCTGCATGGTCTTACAACAAAGTAGAGCAGATGGGCGCTACAGCTACCACTACGTACCGCATCAATAACAATTGGGAACTACGTAACGTAACGGGTGTACAAAACTACAACGGCGATTTGTTTGCTACTACAAGGCCAAATGCTTCAGGTAATTTCATAGCTACAAGTGGTAAATGGATACGTGGTGTGCAACGCTCTAATGCTGCTGAAGAGTACTACATGACAGAATTGGATCTGACAGGTAAATTCAACACTGGTAGTATAGAGCATACAGTATTGGTAGGTGCGGATGTAGATAAATACCTGACTAATACTACAGCATACAATGGTATTACTAAATACGACTCTGTAAACGTATATGATATGAATATGTATCAGCAGCGTTCAGATATACCATCGCTTACTAAAAACACATTGACACAAGCACCCATCAACCGTGTAGGTGCTTATGCACAAGACCTGATAAGTGTACTGAACAATCTGAAAGTATTGCTTGGTGCTCGCTACAGCTATTTGCAAACAACATCTGAAGTATTGACGTATGCTAAAAATACAAGCGTAAAATCGAGCAATTTTGATAATGCTGTTACGCCACGTGTAGGTGTTGTTTATCAGCCAATGACTACCATGTCTGTGTTTGCAAGCTATGCCACATCTTTTGTGCCTAATACTGGTTCTGCTAATCTGGATGTAAACGGTAAACCATTGGCACCATCTACATACATACAGTACGAAGCAGGTGTGAAGAACGAATTGTTTAAAGGTCTGATATCTGCAAACATAACAGCATACCGCATCGTAAACAGCAATTTTGTGCAGCCTGTATTAGACTCGCTGTATCCTAATGCAAAAGAAATGGGTGGTGAGGTGACAAGCCAGGGCATAGAAGTAGATATCATGACGAAGTCATACAAAGGTTTTTCGCTGATTGCAGGTTATAGCTTCAACGAAACAAAATATACCAAGAGCAATATTTATGAGGTGGGTAGCCTGCTGCGCTACAATCCGCAACACACGGCTAATGCAAGTCTTTACTATGCATTCAGCAACAAAACATTGCTGAAAGGTTTGAACCTCGGTGTATCTGTACTGTATTTCGGCGACAGGTTTGCCGGACGTTCTACACGCTATATCATCAATGGTAAAGAAGTGAAAAATGACAGCTATAAACTGATGCCTGTTTCTGCCTTCACACAATTAGATGCAAGCATCGGCTACCAGTTCAATAACAATATTTCTGTACGTCTGAGGATGACGAATGTTACTGATGTACTGAGCTATCATGTACACGATGATAATAGTGTAAACCCGATAGCTCCAAGACAATTTATCGGCACTGTATCGTATAAATTCTAGTGGTTTTTTGTATTAATCATAGCGCGGTAGTTTCCACTGCCGTGCTTTATTTTTAGACGCATTTTACTTGTATGAAAGTTTTCTGGAGGAGAATACACTTATATCTTGGTCTTGCAGCAGGTTTGGTAATTATGGTTACCTGCCTTACTGGTGCAATACTTGTGTTTGAAGAAGAGCTGCAGCACGCATCTGCCAAAGAACGCTACTATGTGCAACCAACTACACAAAGGCTGCCGCTGGAAACACTGATAACTAACCTGAAGGCTACTATGCCAAAGGCTAAAGTAACCGGTGTGCGTGTGTACAGCGATGCTACGCGTACCGTAGAGCTAAGTGTAAGGCCCGATAATAAAGAGAAGAAAGAAGGAGCTAAACCTGAAGAACCTAAACGTGAGGGTGGCAAAGAGAAGGGTAAAGGCAAAGAAGCTGATAAGAAAAAAGAAGGTGGTGGGTTGAGGGCTTATGCCAATCCGTACACCGGAGAGATAATAGAAGTGGTAGATAACCGCAAGACATTCTTCTTTAAGGTAATGAGCCTGCACCGCTGGTTGCTGGCAGATGATACGGGCAAGATGATAGTAGGTGTAAGCACGATTATATTCTTGTTTATCATCATTACAGGTATTATACTCTGGTGGCCTGCTAACGTGCGCATACTGAAGCAAAGACTGAAGATAAAAACAGATGCCAGCTTCAAGCGTGTGAACCACGATCTGCACCTGGTACTTGGTTTCTACAGTGCCATCTTCCTGTTTGTATTTGCTTTCACGGGACTGGCATGGTCTTTCAAATGGTTCAACGATGGTATTTATAAAGTAACAGGTTCACCACTCAAAAACCCTGAGCTACCAAAATCTTTGGCTGTTGCAGATAGCGTGAAGAAGATTTGTTTTGATAAAGTACTAGGTGTTATCAGTACCACACAACCTGATGTAAAGTATTACAATATCAACGCACCTAAAGAAAAAGATGAGGTGTATATGGTGTCTGTACTGCGCAATGATGCTGCTCACGAAACGGCTACTGATGCTTATTATATAGATGCTTACAGCGGTACTGTAGCTGGTAAGCTCTTGTTCAAAGACAGAAGTACTGGTGCAAAAGTTCGCTCTACCTTCAAGCCTGTGCACACGGGTGCAATATTCGGTACTACATCCAAAATAATAGCATTGCTGGCATGCCTTATTGGTTTCACATTACCTGTTACAGGTATCATTATGTGGATTAACCGCGCATTCAAGAAGGGCGGTAAGAGTAGCAGGGTAGATTAATAGCGTGTTTACTGACTGTTAGATGCCTCTACAATCAGTTCTTTAATTCTATCGTCGAATGCTTCAGTATCGGTTTCCCAGTTAATGTCTATCTGATGTTTTTCAATCAGTGCATTGGGGTTGCCTTTCAGATACAGCTCATAATCTTCATCGCCTGTTTCTACAACAGCCAGTTGCTGTTGTATGTGGGTGATGATGCGCTTTATCTCTGCATTTGCAAACTCGCTGATAGGCGTATCGCCTGCAAGGTATTCTGTGATATCGTGTATATCCAGCATGGCTCAGTTAGTGTTTGTGAAACGGATTGATATACTAATTTACGGCATTCAGCTCTTTAAAACCAATCATTTTGTTGGCCTCAGGATCCCATACTTTCAGTCGGAAACAAGCTATTATATCTTTTGGTTTCAATGATGTTGTTCTTGCATCCTGCAGTTCAGGAAAGTCTTTATATACCTCGGGCAATCTGTAGAATGGTATGCGCGAATTGAGGTGGTGTATATGATGGAAACCGATATTACCTGTCATGAATTGCATAAATGGATCCATGATCATATAGCTCGATGATTCTAATGCGGCCATTTCATATTTCCAGTCTTCTTTATCACAAAACTTAGTATCAGGGAAATTGTGTTGCGCATAGAATAGGTACGCACCCATTGCCGATGCCAGGAAGATAGGGATGAACACAAAGAACAACCATGTTTCCCAACCAAAGGTGGTGAAAATGAACCAGTTGAGCAGGCCGTGTAATACCAGTGCTATCAGCGAATCGTAGTGTTTCTTAGGTGCGCTTACAAAAGAGCTGATACACATACCGATGATGAACATGGTGAAATAACCCATGATGATGGTAAACGGATGACGTATGAAAAGATACATGCGTCTTTCGCTTTTCGTCATGCTCAGAAACTTTTCTTTGGTAGCTATGGGGTAAGAGCCAATGCTCGCGCTGAAGAGTTTTGAATTGTGTGCATGGTGATAATCGTGCGAGCGCTTCCAGATGCTGGAAGGTACCAGTACATACCAACCATACGTGGTCATAATAACATCGGCCAGTACAGAACGATGCAATATAGCATGGTGCTGAAAATCGTGGAAGATGATGAACATGCGTACCATGAGCAACCCTGCAAGCAAGCTGCATACAAGACGAGGTATAATATACGGTATAAAGAATGCTCCTGCCAGTGCAGTAGCAAGCAGCAGCAAAGACGATACCAGCAGCATCCAGCTTTTGGTACGGTCTTCTTTTGTATATGGCTTGGTAGCCAGTATCAGTTCTCTGCCTGTGCGCATTATGCTGTTGGTTTTTTGTGTTTCCATCTGCGGTGCGACCAGAGCCATACTTCAGGCTGTTCTATAATATCACGCTCCAGTTTGCGTGTGTGCATTTCAGATATTTCTCCCTCGCTTGTAGCTTTCGGGTTTTCGCAAAGCAGTTCTGCATACATTACATATTCGCCACGTTTCACACGCTTTACGGTTGCATATACGATAGGGTAGTTTATTTTTCTCGCTATCAGTTCTGTACCTCTGAATATGGGTGTGTCCTGATGCATGAATGTTGTCCAGTAGGCACTTTCTGGTGCAGGTGTCTGGTCTGCAATGAAAGCGGTAGCATTCAGTTCGCCACGGTTCTCCAGCATTTCGCGGAAGGTGTCTTTCATGGCAATCAGTTTGGTGCCAAAACGTGTACGCATTTTATACATCAGCCAATCAAAGTATTTATTCCTGATAGGATGATATATAACATACAATTGCTGTTTTAGTTGAAGGCTGAAAGTATTTCCTGCCCATTCCCAATTGCCGAGGTGACCCATCACCAATACGATGCTTTTGTTTTCGGCTGCCAGTTTATCAAACAGTTCTTTGGCACTGGGGTGGAAGTAGCAATGTTTTTGCATGGCTTCCTTGCTGATGGTTAGTGTCTTGAAGGTTTCCAGAAACAAATCGCACAGGTACTTGTAGTAACGCTTGCCGATAGCTTTTATTTCTTCTTCGCTTTTGTCGGGGAAGGAATTGCGCAGGTTGGTATGTACAACCTCTTTGCGATACCCGAGTATATGATACAGGAGTATATAGAAAAAATTGGATACCATATACAGTACCTTGAATGGCAATATCGATATCAGGTAGATAAACGGTAGTGCGATATAATAAACTAAAGCCAAAAGATGCGTTTTTTCAATATTCGAATACGTACAAATATAACACGCAAACGGCTATTTACCCCTATGCCTGCTCTACATGCGGACGTATTCTTAATATTACCATCTTTGATGTTGGTGTATTGCTCTTTTCTGCCACACTGCCTATCGGTACCAGTACATTGGTTTCAGGGAAGTAGGTAGCCGTACACTTTTCGGGTATGCTGAATGGTATGATGATGAATTTGCGTGCCACACGTTCCACACCTGCGTGGTAATTATACAGGTCTACCACATCATTGGCTTTGTAGCCCGCTTTCATAATGTCTTTCTCATTCATGAAAATGACACGACGTTCGTTGAGGATGCCGCGATAACGGTCGTCAAGCCCATAGATGGTAGTGTTAAACTGGTCGTGGCTGCGGATGGTCATCATCATATACTCGCCGTCTTCTAACTTAGGAAATATCACGTCTGCAACATTGAAATGCGCCTTGCCTGTTGTCAGCACATTGAACTTACCATTGCGTGCATTGTTGGGCAGGTAGAAACCACCTAATTGACGCACACGCTGATTGTAACTATCAAAGCCCGGTATCACCAGTTCTATATCGTTGCGGATATAGTCGTAATGCTCCAGATACAAATCCCAGTTTATCTTGCTGCGATTGCCCAGTGTTGCTTTTGCCAGCTTGGCTACTATCACAGGTTCGCTCAGTAGTTGGTCAGATACAGGTTTCAATCCGCCCTTGCTCATCTGCACCACACCCATCGAGTTTTCGCAACTGATAAATTGCTCCTCGCCATTCAAAACATCTTTATCGCTACGTCCCAGACAAGGAAGTATCAAAGCTTCTTCGCCCGTTATCAGGTGGCTGCGGTTTAGCTTGGTAGATACATGCACCGTGAGTTTTGTACGGCGCAATGCCTCTGCGGTGTATTCCGTATCAGGCGTTGCAGACAGGAAGTTGCCACCCATGGCAATAAACACTTTTGCCTTGCGCTGATGCATGGCATGTATGCAATCTACCACATCGTACCCATGATGGCGTGGTGGTTCAAAACCATACACTTGTTGCATCTTATCAAGGAAAGCTTTCGGTGGCTTTTCGTAGATGCCCATCGTTCTATCGCCCTGCACATTGCTGTGTCCACGTACGGGGCAGGTACCTGCACCTTCTTTACCAATACTGCCTTTCAGCAGCAGCAGGTTCACTACTTCTTTAATGGTATCTACCGCATTTTTATGCTGCGTGAGCCCCATAGCCCAGCAGGCTATTATCTTGCTCTTGTTCTTAAATATGTCGGCCGTTTGCTTTATCTGCTCCAACGATATCCCACATGCCTCTGCCAGTTCATTCAGATTATACTTGCTTACATTATTCAGATAATCTTCGTAGCCTGTTGTGTTTTGTGCAATAAAATCGAGGTCGAATACCGTACCCGGTGCTTTGGCTTCTTCTTCCATCAGCAGCTTGGTAATGGCTTTTAGCAGTGCCATATCGCCATTCAGCTTCACTTGCAGGAAGATGTCTGTCAACCTTGCTTTGATACCCAACGCACCCTTTACTGTTTGCGGATTGCTGAAGCCCATCAAGCCCGTTTCGGGCAATGGGTTTACAGATATAATAGTACATCCGTTCTCTTTGGCTTTTTGCAAAGCACTGAGCATGCGCGGGTGGTTAGTACCTGGGTTTTGCCCCAGTATTATAATGACCTCTGCCTTGTAAAAATCCTCGAGTGTTACAGAGCCTTTACCTATACCCAGACTTTCGTTCAACGCTACACCACTGCTTTCGTGGCACATGTTCGAGCAATCGGGCAGGTTGTTGGTACCGTATTCGCGTACAAAGAGTTGATACAGATAGGCAGCCTCATTACTGGTACGTCCTGATGTGTAGAACACCGCTTCGTCGGGGCTATCCAGTGCATTCAGGTGTTCAGCTATTTTTTTAAAAGCATTATCCCAACTGATGGGTTGGTAATGTGTAGCGCCTTTGGGCAGGTACATTGGCTCTGCCACACGGCCCTTTTTACCTATACGATAATCATCATTCTCTGCCAGCTCCTGCACAGAATACTTGGCAAAGAAATCGGCATGTAGTTTTTTAGTGGTTGCTTCTTCCGCAATGGCTTTGGCACCATTCTCGCAATACTCTGCAATTGGCGAGCGGTGACCGTCAGGGTCGGGCCATGCACAGCCGGGGCAATCAAAACCATCTTTCTGGTTCAGCTTTGCCAATGCTTTGAAACCACGCCCGAAACTCATCTCCCCAAACACATGCTTGATGCTGGATATAACAGCAGGTATGCCCGCCGCAGCGTCATGTACATGCGTGAATTTTATCCCCGTAAATTCTTCGGGGTTCTCCGCATTGGGCTGGTCTTGCTTGTTGATATCTTCGCTCATTTCTTTTGCATATTATAGAGTATAGCAGCAGGGTTGTCGTAGTTGTCGTCTTGGTTCTCGTGTGTTTCGTCCAGGCACTTAAAGTCTTTTTCCAGCAGCAGGTATAGCTTTTTGCCATTGCCCAAATTTACATTGTGTTCGTAGCCCACCTTATTGCTGGTGGCCCATTCCTGTGCTTTGGCAGCAGGCATAAAAACCGTGATGGTATTATCTGCAAACGATGCTGCCATTACATCGGCATCGTAGCGTTGCAATGCATATATAAATGTGGTATTGCCAAATTCGGTGCGCTCCTCGAGGTAGCCATCTGTGGCAAACCTGTCCATCTCGCTCTTCGTAACACGCATCCTGATGGAGCTGCCTTTGATTCTTAGTTTCATACTGCTATCCGTTGATTGCCTGTATAAATATTAAAACGTTCGCCACGCAGAAAACCGATAAGCGTCATACCAAACTCCGCCGCTGTTTGTGCTGCAAGGCTGGATGGTGCGCCCACCGCCGCCACGATGCGGATGCCCGCCATGGCTGCTTTCTGTATCAGTTCGAAGCTGGCACGCCCGCTTAGCAAAAGTACATGATTATCCATCGGTACCATGCCTGCCTGCAGGGCAGCACCTATCAGTTTATCCAGCGCATTGTGCCTGCCTACGTCTTCTCTCAATAAAATTAAACTTCCTGCGGCATCAAACAAAGCAGAGGCATGTAGCCCGCCTGTGCTATCGAAAACCGCCTGCTGCTGACGCAGCATATCGGGTAGTTGGTAGATGAGTGTTGAGGGGATAAGCAGTTCATCGCCGCCAGCCTCTACATTGCACACCGTTTGTATGGCACTGATAGACGACTTGCCACACACACCGCAGCTGGATGTGGTGTAGAAATGACGCTCCAGTTTTCCCAAATCCAGTTCCACATCTTCCTTCAGTACTACCTGCACAATATTGTCGGGTACTGTGAAAGCCCCCTTAACATCGCTGTATTGTTTGATGATACCCTCTGTAAACAGAAAGCCCACTGCCAGTTCGGTATCGGCACCGGGGGTGCGCATGGTTACCGAGAGGCTTTTCTGAATACGGGCATCTGCCTTGCCATAGTTGATGCGTATCTCCAACGGTTCTTCCGTTGCCAGTACATCATCGGTATCGGCAACCGTATCGGCAGTTACTTTCTTTATGGTTATATGCGAAACAGACAGGCTCATCTGTTACGAATTTACGGAAAACTGTATGCATTAACATACACTATCAAACTATCCACATCTTGACAGCTTAATTGTGGTGCTTTCATGCACTTAGTGCCATTATATTCCTTTAGCAGTTCTTTCGACCTCTTGTCTTTTGATATAAACTCTGGGTTGGTGATATGCTTACATAGCCAATCAGCATTTCTATTTGCCATTGCAGATACCAAAGCTGGACCAGTTGCGTTTTTTATTGGTATATGACAAGACGCACAGTTAGCTGTATATAATTCGCGCCCTTTACTATACCCTGATACACTAGTGTTAATAGTATTACCACAAATTGCAAGCTCTTCTTTTACTGTATCAGGTTTGTTGTAGATAGCCATGTATGCAAATATGCCTGCTACACCCAGTAGTAATATCCAACTACAGGTTATGAGGATTCTTATGTTTCGCAGCGACATGATAGTAAAGTTAGTATATGTGTTCGAGTGTTCGGCTGTTCGGATTGTGAACACCTGAACAGGTGAACAGTTTGTGTCCGGGGTGTACGAGTGTACAGGTGTACGAGTTCGTACAGCGGGACAGTTATGTATGCAGGGTGTCCCATCTGTCCCAACTGTCCCATCTGTCCCATCTGTCCCATTGGGACAGTGGGACAAAAACACCCATTCGCGTCATTGCGAGGAACGAAGCAATCTCACGGAATGAGGGTTGTACCCTCCACGAGCCAACCACCCCAATTGGCAACGACATGCTTCGCATCTCTCCGCCAATATCCCCTCCTAAAAACAGGAGGGGAATGTAATGTTATATTATAAGTTTTTAGTGTTCATGTTCCGAACAGGTGAACACCTGAACAGTTTCTAATAAATTCCAAAATTCTCATTTTCTAGAATTCTAGAAAGTTGGAATGGAGTGTTTTTATAAACATTTACAGATGTAATAAAATATAGTTAATAACTGATATTGAGTTACATCTATGTCTAAAATATATCTATCTTAAAATTATCCTTTTAATATGACCTGACATGAAAGTTATTAAGTGTGTAATACTAATATTCTTATTATTCTTTTCTTACAATATATATGCTGGTAGTAAGAATGATACTGTTCGGTATATAATTATTGATGATTTACAATCCGGAACTATAGCAGATACAGCTATAGCGAAGGGATACGACCATTTTTTTAACGCAATGGCATTAGGTGATGATAAAAAATATGGTTCGTATTCTATATTGTTTGAGAATGATAAGTATGTATATTATGGTAGAGCAATAACAAATATGGCTAATCAGCGTGTAGTATATCGTTATTATAAAACATCAAAACCAGAACTTATTGCTATACTGCCTGATATATATAAGAATTATGGGGGCTTATTACATTTTAAAACAAAAGGGTGCAATTTTAAATCTCCCAGAATAATTAATATAGGTGTTCAGTGCTATAAACTAACTAAAGAGTATATAATAGCAGAAGTAGTATATTCTCAAAGTCATCCTATGTGGGATTATACAGTTGGTTATCATATTTGTCTTTGTTATTTTGATAAAAACACTTTGGAGCTTGTGAAGAGTGAGGAAGGACCATTTTATAAAAAGAAAGATTATCCAAAATACTACGATGAGCGGTATTGATATAGCAACCTTGAAAATATTCCAATTCCAGAATTCTAGAAAGCTGGAATTCTAGAATTTCTTAGAAATTGTTCGGGTGTTCAGGTGTTCGAAACTCGAACAGGTGAACAGTAATTTTTCATCATATCATCTGAATAGGTGTTTTTGTCCCACTGTCCCAAATGGGACACTTGGACACTTGGGACAGCCTGTACACAAAAAATGTCCCACTGTACGAACTCGTACACCTGTACACTCGTACACTTTCGTACACCCCGAATATAAATTGTTCAGTTGTTCAGGTGTTCACAATCCGAACAGGTGAACAGTCGAACACTTGGCTTAACTTTATAACTATGGACAATACACAACGTGTTTACCGAATGTCTTTTGCCAGTGTGTACCCATTGTATATACAGAAGGCAGAGAAGAAAGGGCGTACAAAGGAGGAGGTAGATACCATCATCTACTGGCTTACAGGTTATGATGCCAAAACCCTGCAACAGCAGATAGATAACAAGACCGATTTTGAAAACTTCTTTGCGCAAGCACCTGCCTTCAACCCCCATGCGCCTAAGATAACAGGCGTTATCTGTGGCCATAGGGTAGAGGATATAGCAGACCCCGTAATGCAAAAAGTACGCTATCTGGATAAACTGATAGACGAACTGGCAAAAGGCAAGGCTATGGAAAAGATACTACGGAGCTAATAGCGTTGCGATAGTTTTACCAATGCCTCCATATAGCCCATGCGGGTATCTATGCTTTGCAGTATGCTTGTGTCTTCGGGTATTATCTTCTGCGCATTGGCTTGTTTCAGAATCCATTGCAGGGAGTATTGCCCAAGGTCGTGCTGCGCCATAACGATATCACGTATTTCGGGTGTGTAGATGCCCAGCAGGGGTTCGTACACATTGTCCTCGTCGTTAAAATACACCGTAGTGCGTCCGTTGTATTCGCGTACCAGCTTTTGTATATCGCCCCGTTTTATGTAGGGATAGTCGCAACCCAATAGCAGAAAGCTATCATCGGGAAACAACCTGTATGCCGATAGCAGTGCCGCCATAGGCCCTATATGTCTGTATGCTGTAGCATCTGTAATGGTAGGGTAGCTATCGCCTATCTCAGCTGCCTGCTCTGCATTGCAGGATATATGTACATCTTCGCATAGTGGTTGCAGTAGTTCATACAACCATTCGCGTTGCGGCACATCGTGATATTGCAACATGCTTTTATCCATCCCCATGCGTGTGCTTTGTCCTCCACACACTACAAGTCCGTGTAATACACTCATTCAAAAAACGATTTATCCAGTATTGTTGCGTTTTCTATTTCGTAATGAACCCTGGCTTCGTCGAGCAGGTAATCGCGTATTACTAAGAGGAGTTTGTTTTGTGAATCCTGTCGGGATTTATACAAATATATGATATCAGACAGTAAAGGTTCAAGCCCTGTGGATTGTTTTATTTCCAGCAGCCCTACTTCATCCACTATCACCCAGTCTGCCTGGCTGTTGGCACTGCGTTGCAGTATTTGCTGTGCCAGATGAAAGCCTGTTTTGCTAAAGCGGAATTTGCCAATCATGGTCACGTCATTTTCGGGGTGGCTGGCACGTACTTGTAGCGGGTGGTAGGTTTTGTTGGCTACATCATACAGCATACGCCACTTATCTACATCGGGCGTTAGTATGCCTGCTACGTTGGGGGTGCGTTCCAACCAGTTCATCAACAGGGTGGTTTTGCCACTGTGTATGGGCTGGCTCAGTATGTAGATGTTGTTATGCTCCGTCATCGCCCTGCAAGCTTGCTACTATCAGTATAAAAAGGAAACCTGTGTATTTGCGTATGCCCTTGTATTGCACCGTAGCCAACTGATAAGCGGGGCGTATATAGCTGCGCATCTGCGGCATCATATCCAGTATGGGTTGCAGTTGCTCGCCGTGTTTGCTGCGGCTGCTGTTTATCCAGCGTTGCATAGCCCATTTCATAAACGGTGCCACTATGCCGAATATCAGTAATAATACAGCCAATGTGCGCAATATAGCATACATGGCTTTGCTCATACTACCGCTAAATGCAAATACCATGGCTATAAATACAAGGGTAGATAAGAGAAACACCAGTTTGCGGGCAGGGCTTTTCTTCTTGCCTGTTGGTGTAGCTGCATCATTATCTGTAAAAAGTTGCACCGCGCCTATGGCTTCTATACGTTTGGGCAGGCGGGCTATCCATAAGCCTATTGCCAAGCCCCAAAGGGTGTATATGCTGCCGTATATGGCTATTATCCAGAAGCTGTAAGATGTGTCTTTGGGCAGGTGGAAACTGCTGAGCAGGTTTTGAAAGAATTTATCTACTGCCTCCCACAACGATTTACCGAATACAATGGTCATCATCAGCAACATCTGGAAGGCACTCTCCAACATGGCTATAATGGCAAACAGTACCGATGCAATGGTATAGTTGGGTATAGCACGATACATTAGCGCACCAATTAAGCCCTGAAACCCTACCGCCACATAAGCAGGTATGCCCGATTGTGGACTCACCGCTGCCTTTACCAGTATTACCAACAGGGTAGCTTGCAGCATTTGCCGCATATTGTAGCGGGTATAGTGTGCCAGCAATCCTATTATCACTACGGCAAAGCCACCTACAAAGAAGCCCGTTAGTGGTATCTTCAGCGCATGCATCCAGCCACCGAGGCCGCTTTCGCAAAGCGCCCACAGGGCCGTCAGTCGTTGTATGGCAGATGTATTATTTCGCACAGTATGTAAATATAATATGCGAAATATGAATAGCAGCTATCTGGCAATACTAATTGTTGCTGTGCCTGTTTGCTGCCCCGATGTTATTTTCAGGATGTATGTACCCGATGCTATGCTTGCCGGTAGTGCAATCTCTTTGTTTGTCAATGATTTACTTTCCAATTGTTCACTGTACACAACTTCACCCAGCAAATTCATCAGTTGCAGGCTTACAGGTTCTGAGAAGCTGCCTTTTATCCTGAATATACCATTGCTTGGGTTGGGGGATATGCTGAATGATTTATTGATTGCACTGTTGATGCCTACATTGGTATTGATGATATTTGGTGCACTTGTAGAGTCAATGGTGCATTTGTCAAGCCTTTTTACCCATACTGTGATAGTATCTCCTGTTGTGAAGTCTACAGTAGATGTACCAACATAAAAACTATCTGTAGCACCTGTTATATTCACCCCGTTTTTGCGCCATTGGTATTGATATTTGCTATCTGTAAGGCTGGTGCTGAAAACTGTTCTTGTAAAAGGACCTGCGTTAAGGTTTGGGAATACAGTTACAACAAGCGGTATTGGTGGTACTGTAGCCAGTATATCTGCAGCCGTAACCCTTATACCTATCGTATCTGAATAGCACTGTGAGCTGTATGAGGTCATTGTGTGATAATACATGCCTGTGTCGGCAAGTGTTGCATTGCTGATAGTAATAATACCGCGAATTTCAATTAAAGATTTTTTACCAAACCAGTAGTGTACCCAACCTGTAGGAAAGTAATTTGATTCAATGATGCTTATTGAATCTCCGATGCATACAGGTGCGTTACCACCAAGGCGTAGTGTAGAACTTACTGCTGGCCCATATGTCTGAATAAATACAGTGTCACTTTCTGAAGTACAACCTGCTTTCGATACAGTAAGAATGTAGTCGCCTGTACCCAATGTCTTGGGTAGCATAAACGACGGGTTTTGAACGGTGGAGGTAAATCCATTTGGACCAGACCAACTATAGCTTATGCCTGTGCCCGAAGCAGAGCCGTAAAGGTTTGTCAGCCTTCCGTCGCAAGCAGGTATCGGTCCGTAGCTGGCATTGGGTTGCATATTGCATGGCTGTGCATAAGAAGTGTAGCCTATTAAGAGCATCACAGCCCAGAGTGTAAGTTTAAGGTTCATATTATAGGTTTATGTTACTGACAGCAAATATAAAGGATAAGGTTGGATAAAGTGGGTTTATTGATATGTATCATCTGTATAATTGAAGAATATCATATTGTAAAGCCAATGTAGGTAATAGTTTAGCATCGCGCAATATATAGATTATGCAAAAGCTGCTTTTATCGGCATTGTTGGTCATACATGGGTTCATCCACCTGATAGGTTTTTTTACTGGGTTGGGTATTATAAAAGTGAAAGGATATTCAGGCAAATCTATTGTTGCATTAAGCAATAGTACAGAAAAGATGATGCCCTTTGCATGGTTGCTGGTTTGTGTGCTATTCCTTTTTTCAACTATAGGCTACCTGTTAGATAAGCATACATGGTATATGCCTGCCGTGGTTGCTTTAGTGCTTTCTCAGCTATTAGTAATCCTGTATTGGCCTGATGCCAAAGCAGGTACAATTGCCAATGGCATAGTTGCAGTGGTAGTAGTATTTGCAGCTTCATCAGCTGCGTTCTTTCGTCATGCAGATAATGAAACAGTAAGTATACTGCACCAGCCTGTAAAACCACATGTAGTTGTAACACAGGATATGTTGGCGCATCTTCCCGAGCCTGTACAAAGATGGCTGAACGCTAGTGGCGTAGTGGGTAAAGAAATGGTACATAAAGCCTACCTGAAACAAGCAGGAGAAATGTGCATAAAGCCAGGTGGAAAATGGATGCCCGCAAAAGCTGAGCAGTTTTTCAATATCGACAACCCCTCTTTTATATGGACAGTAAAAGTGCAAATGTTACCCGGTGTTACTATGACAGGCCGGGATAAACTGCAACACGCACAGGGAAATATGCTCATCAAGCTGCACGGGCTTTTTAGCATTGTTGATGCAAAAGGTGAATATATTGATCAAGGAACCATGTTGCGGTATCTTGGAGAGATATGTTGGTTTCCTTCTGCAGCATTGCAATCATACATTAGCTGGAAGCAGATAGATGCCAATAGTGCCGAAGCTACACTCAGTTATGATAATAAGTCTGTTTCTGCACTATTCACTTTCGATGCACAAGGCAGGCTGATAGCTACCACAGCCAGGCGCTACATGACGCTTGATGGCAAATCTACATTGGAAGAATGGGTAATACCTTGCACTGAATGGCAGATGATGCATGGTGTTAGGCTACCTGTAGCAGGCAGCGCTATCTGGAAGCTGAAAGGCGGAGACTATGAATACTACAGATGGAGGATAACCGGCATTGTATATGATAATGATTTACCTGCAGTTAATAGTACGCTATAGAAGGTTTAAAATCTGATTAAAAGACACATCACACACCTGCTAGTATTGAAAGTTGATGTTGTTTAAGACTAACTTTAACAAAGTCGTTATAAGGATGATGACACACGTCATTTATATTTTATATATACTGTCCTAACTTAGAATGACGTAAAGTTGATACTATGAAACTTCGTAATAAAACATACATCATTGCAGGTGTAGCAGGGTTGTTGAGTGCTGCAATTGCGTGTAAGAAACCTGTAGATAATAACGGTGGTACTACAAATACAGGTTGCAACGGGCAGGTAGAGATGACACCTTATGATTGGGTAAATCCTGTGCGTTTTCCGCAGGCCGAATTGCCTGCTGATAATGTTATGTATGTAGAGCGTATTGCATTAGGTAAAAAACTGTTTTACGATACACGCCTTTCTAACAACGGAGAAAATTGTGAGACATGCCACAAACAAAGCATGGGCTTTTCTGCAAAAGATGTATCGGATTTTGATAAAGGATTGCAGAAGATGCCACTTGAGAACCTTGCTTGGTACAAAAACTTTATGTGGAGTGGCCGCATAGTGGGTACACTGGAAGATGTAATGTTTGCAGAACTCACCAAACGATTCAAAACAGATTTTACCAAAATAAACGATATACAAGAGTATAAAGACTTGTTTTGCAAGTACTACGGTACAGATAAAATAACACCTGAACTGATGGCAAAACCATTAGCACAGTTTATGCGTGTGCTGGTAACAAAAAACAGCAAGTACGATAGGTACACACTTGGCTTGGAGAAGTTTAACTATGCCGAAGAGCAGGGGTCTAATATATTCTTTACAGAAAAAGGTGATTGCTTTCACTGTCACCCTGTGCTATTGCTTACAGATAATCAGTTTCATAACAACGGGCTTGATAGTGTGTACGCGAAGGATATAGATAAAGGGCGCTTCAACTTTACCGGTATTGCTGCCGATATGGGGGTATTCCGCACACCTAACCTGCGCAATGTTGCATTGCGTACAGAGTATATGCACGACGGACGCTTTAAGACTCTGGAGGAAGTGGTTGATTTTTACGATCATCAGGTACATATGGGTGTTAAGAATGTAGATCCTATTATGGTAAAACCTGCCAAACTGCAAAACAATGGATTGAAACTGACGGATATAGAAAAACAACAACTGGTAGCTTTTCTTAAAACGCTGACAGATGATGATTTTACCACCAATTCTTACTTCAAGCCATAAGTTGTTTATTGGCTTAGTCCTTCTTTAGTAAGGAATGTATTGTCGGTAAGTGTTTGCAGAAATGCAATGATTTTTCTTTGCTCATCTGTAGTAAGGTGCAGCCCCGGAATACCATTTTTAATAAGCAAAGGCGATAATGAAGGTGTTTGTATAATACTATCTGCGTAATGGCGTAGTACCTGTTCCAGCGTGTTGTATCTGCCATCATGCATGTACGGTGCTGTTACTGCTACATTGCGTAGTGTTGGTACTTTAAATGCTCCCCAATCTTTTTCGTTTCTGGTAATGCGATACCTGCCCGAGTCTGCAAATTGATAATCAAGGCCATTGTTTCGGAAGCTGTAGTCTGTAAGTAAGGGCTCTGCATGGCAGGCACTGCAATTTTGTTTAAAGAGGTTGTAGCCCGCTTGTTCATCAGGTGTAAAGCTGCCTTTGCCCGTATATACGTCATCGTATCTGGAAGATGCTGACACCAGATTGCTCATGTACTGCGCCAATGCCCAGAACATTTGCTGATCATCTATACTATCTCGGTGAAATACATTTTTGAAAAGGGTAGGGTATTCTTTATGCCTGTTTAGTTTGTATATAATGTTTGATATCGTTTCTGCCATTTCTACCTTATTGGTAAGCGGCGAAAGGGGCATCACTTCTATATGATTCACACCACCATCCCACATAAAGCTGGTATTCCACGCCATATTGAATATAGCAGGCGTATTTCTGCTACCTGTTTTGCCATATATGCCCTTGCTTAATGCATTACCCGCATCTGCAAATGCCTCATTTTGCTTATGACAACCGGTGCATGAAATAGTGTTGTTGGCAGATAGCAACGGATCGAAGAATAGTTTTCTACCCAGTTCAAAGCCAGCCTGGCTGTAGGTGTTTTTATCGTGTGTGTATTGTGCCGGTGGGAAATGTGCAGGGCGTTCAAGGGTATTGTTTACGGTAGGTGTACTGATATCCTTATCAGCTTTACAGGCACTTATGCTCATCAACCCGGCTACTAATAATATATAGGATTGCTTGCGCATAAATGCCTGTGCTGATTATTTACTATTGAACACTGCTAAGTGTTACGTTGTTATAAAAATCTTTTGCCATTGTCACTGCTTCTGCTCCCGGCATGTGTATAACACTAACGGTAGCCAAACCCGGAGACGAGTGCCAAAGTTTTGCAGGGTTTACAGTAAACGTCATAGTAGGTGTTGTGCCATTTGTAACTTTCACAGTTTTACCAAACTCTGCAGTTCTTACAGTTACTATATTGTTAGTGCCGCTAAAGCCGCCAAGGTGCAATGCAAACTTGCCTGTTGGTGAATTAGGTGAATCTCCTTCTGCCTTCAGCATGATGTAGCCACTGTTCCAGTCCCAAAACATACCTGAAGAAAGTGTCAATGCACCTGTTTGTGCACCACTTACATTGTGCAGGCTATCAATCCCCATTGTATATTCTACTGCGGTGTATTCACCCTCAGGTACATTTGGAATAGAGAAGGAAGATTCTGCTGCAGTTTTAGCATCTATCAGGTAATAGCTTTCAGGCTGTGTCCACCAAGTGCCGTCTGCTTTTTTCAACTTGAAGTTTGATATGAAAAACCTGAAGTTTGTGAATGTTAGCGAGTCGCCTGTTTTAGGATGCACATATAGTTTGTTCAGTTGCCAAGGCACCATATCAGCACCAAACACATAATTTATTTTACCGTTAACAGCACCATATACCGGTACAACAGGCCCCGGTTCAGGATCTTTATCTCTTTTGCATGAGTCGAGTCCTAAAATAGCAGTAGCTGCAAGTATCAGGCTGTATTTACTAAGCGTAGTTTTCATAAATATTCGCTTTTATTTCTACTAAGTTAGCAAATCAAACAGACAGTTTTTGTGACTTTTGTCACACTTCTTTCTTAGGAGCGGCAGCTATACAGAAAACACAAATACTACTTGTGTTTGCGGAATGTAAGTGAAGCCTATATTATAGAACAAAACGCACGTCATTATGGCTTGAGTTTTTTAATTAAATATCTTCATCAGCCCTATAAACACTACTATAATACCGATAGTAGTGAAGCCGTATAATACAAGAGAGAAATTGCTGTTAGAATAGGTAGATGTCATGGTCAGCACACAGCTTAACAGGCATACTACTGCACCAATCAGTATATAAATAAGCCCAGTAGATGTTTTGCGCGCATTGCGCAGTTTCTTTATCTCTTTCAGCATATCGGGTATATGCCTTGCATCTGTGCCTGTAGCCAGTAGCTCATTTTCTATTTGCTGATCATTCAGCCCGTTATCCAGCCAGGTCTTTGCCCTTTGCTGTATGGTAATACTTTGTTCCATAAGCCAGGTTTTTTTGATTTGTACTAATATAATTATTTTCTTTTGTATGGGTATTCTGTTGATATATAATCTTGTAGAATTTCTTTCATTTTACCTTAACAATGTCATAGGGAAGCTTTAACAATAATTCTCATGTATCTGCCGCGTACATCACTACCTTCATATTGATAGTCAAGATTGACAAATATTCTTCACACTTTAAAACCATTGTATATGAAAAGGATAATCTTGGTTGCATTTGCAACAATAGCAGTGATGTTTACAAGTTGTGGTTCCAACCTTGAAAACACGCCAAGCAGTACGCCGGTAGATTCTACCAATCTGAATGGTACAGCACCTGTTAAGTATGGGCCAGTTGACCCCGCAAATCCCGACTCTCCCAAAACACAAGGAGCATATGATACAGGAATGCGTGCCAATACAATGAATACAGAAGATAGTATACGTAAGGGTATTAAATAGTTTTAGAGAGAAGGAATTAAAACCTTCTCTTATCTTTTTGCGTTAAATTGCATGTATGTACATATATTTGTATAGTAAAACCTTATAATTGCCGATGCCTGTGATAGGTAACTTTGTATAAGGAATTAAAAAATGAAAAGAAGTACATTCTTAAAACTGGGTAGTGCAGCCATTCTTGCACCTTTGGCGATGAAACTACAATCATTGAAAAGTTGGGCTGATGAACAGCATCATACAGATATGATGCCTGTTATGTTCGTAGGGCATGGTAATCCTATGAACGCTATCATGCAAAATGAGTTTACAAAAACATGGAACAAACTGGGTAGTCAGCTACCAAAGCCAACTGCCATAATTTGTATATCTGCACACTGGCTTACAAACGGTACGTACGTTACCGCAATGGAAAAGCCAAAGACAATACACGATTTTGGTGGTTTCCCCAGAGAGTTGTTTGAACAACAATATCCCGCACCGGGTTCTCCTGAATTAGCAAAGCAAGTAGGGCTGGTGGTTAAAACAGCTGATGTGAAAGACGACCATCAGTGGGGGCTGGATCATGGTACTTGGTCAGTACTATTGCCTATGTATCCGCAGGCAGATATACCTGTATTACAGCTAAGTATAGACTATAACAAACCTCCGCAATATCATTACGAACTGGCAAAACAATTGAAAGAACTCAGGAAAAAAGGAGTGCTGATAATGGGTAGTGGCAACATTGTACACAACCTTGGTATGATAGATTTTGAAAACAAAACCAGGTTTGATTGGGCGTATGAGTTTGATGAAAAAATAAAGAGTTTCATAGATAAGGGCGACCATGAAAGTGTAATGCGATACGACAAGTTGGGTACTATAGCACGCTATGCAGTACCCACAAACGATCATTACCTGCCACTTATGTATACGCTCGGTTTGCAGGATAAGAAAGACCACATCAGCTATTTTAACGATAAGATGGATGCGGGCTCAATATCTATGCGCTCTATACTTATTAATCAATAATTATATGTAGGTTTTACGTTAGTCTTGCGTGTTGTATAAAGCAACTAATACGTATATTAGTGCTATGTTTAGAAGAGTGTGTAATTCTACAAGACTAAAATACCTGCTGATACCCTTGTTTGCTATTGCTTCTTTTAGTTGTAAGAAGAACAGTCAGGATCTTGAACCGTACTATGAACCTACCTACGGCGACCTTAAATACCTGATACAAGGTATTAAAGATGTATCGATGGAGCGTATAGGTCAGGCAACTGTAAATATTTATATCAATAGACAGGAAGGTAAGATTGAAAATGTGATGTTGACTGCAGTCAATTTGCCACAAGGTCTCAGTGTTACTTTTGCCCCCAACATAAGCCTTCCATCTTTTAATACTACTATGACTATCAAGTCTACACGTGTTAAAGAGGGTACTTACGAAATTACAGTTAGAGGCTCCAGCCAAACATCTGGTTTTACAGATGTAAAGATGAGAGTAACAATATTGCCTTACGCAAACGCTGCTGATGGACAAGTAGGTTTGTTTATGGAACAAGGGCTTTGTTCTCAGGGTGGTCCTGTTGGTGATACAGTAGATGTTATAAAAGATGATGTAATTGTAAATAAAATACGGATCAAAGGTTTCTGGAGTGGAGTTTGGGCCAATGCAGTAGACGCATTTATGGATATCAACAATAAAACGCTTACAATACCTGCACAAACACTAAATGGTGTTACTATCAATGGTACCGGTACTTATGACGATGATGTGATGAAAATAAATTACAGAGTTAAAGGATTTACTGTAAATGACACTTGTTCTTCAACACTAACAAGAATGAAATAAGAACTAAAACATTACTGGTGATAAAAAGAGGGACGGTGTTTGGCTATCCCTCTTTTATAATAATAACACTATATAGTTTTTTAATGAAAAAAGCCCGCACATAGTGCAGGCTTTTTTCATTAAAACAAGGTTGGTATTATTTAACTTCTACTTGGCTCTCAATAGCTTCCAGCGACATGTCTTCGCCACCATCAGCAACAGCCAATACAGAGTATTTACCTTTCGCCAGATTTTTAGGCAATTCAAAAGTTACATATCTTTTTTGTCCAGGGAACATTGGATATTCAATAGGGTCGAGTTTAGTTTTGCTGCCATCAGCAAGTGATGATAGCTCCAGATAAGATTTACACTCCAGCATTATATCGCCGGTATTTTGGCATATCAGGTTGTAAGTATTAACAGCTTCTTTTGAAGGAACAAGATCTAATACTTTTACTTCTTTATTTGAAATAGTAGGCGGTGTTTGGTATATGTGTACACCAAGACGTAACAGGTTTCTTACACTGGCTTGTGTAGATGCTGCTTTGGCTGCGTTAGCTTCCTCAACAGTTTCAATAAAGAGCATAGCCCATTTCATTTCTTTCACAGCATTGGGGTCATCAGGCATCTGCAGTTTTACAGTAAGCTGAGAAAACTGTCCCGGTTCCAGCTCCAGGAAGTTCTTGTCAAACGTTACCCATTTAGAGCAAGAACGAGATAGCGTATCGGCACGATAGTAGATATGTCCGCCTGTGCTGTCGCGTACCCAGTCGTTGAGGTAAACCCTGAACTGTACTTTTTTGTTAGAACCGTTAGAGATGTTAATGACTTGCGACTCGCCCTGTCCGGCGCCGAGTTTAAAGTCGAGAGTAGTAGGATAAGCACCAAGGTTTTGCGCCACCGAAAGGAATGGTAAACAAAACAACAATGCTGCGAATACGATGGGAATGCAATATCGCCTCATATATGTATTAAAAATAGTTACACAAAAAAAGTATTTTTACTTAACAAAAGCAAAACAAACTATCAATTAACTTGCATCTAATGCGGTTATTTTTAACATTATACCTATTACTTTTATTTGTTTCCGAGGCTCATGCCCAGAACGGAAACAACTATTTGGAGGTGATAACCAATACCAGCCTCAATTTTAATTGTAATTCGCCTGAAACTTTGGAAAATGACCAGGTAATTAACGGGGCTATCACAATCAGGGTAAGGTCTAGAAATAACAATTGCTCTGTATATGCAAAGCTTAGTAGTTATACAGGACCTTCTGGCTATATGGCTTTCTCGTATCCTATACAGTTAGTATATACGTCTACAAATTCCAGCAGAGCTTATGGTATTATAAGCGCACCTTTGTCATTAACTACTTCAGACCAATTGATTTTCGGACAATACAGCTCAAACTCTGTATTTAATTATTATTACAATCTGAGGTTGCAGGCTTTGGGCTATACCTACCCGATAGGGCAATACAGTTTTACTATCCTGTACACAATGACACAACCATGAGGCTTTTGTTATCTGCCATATTGCTTTTTTTGTCTTGCGTTGCGATAGCGCAACCAAAGTCATTTAATGGTAGTTCTTCAGGCACTATCAGAGTATATTCGGTTTTGAGTATCAATTTTACCAACCTGACAGGGGTTATATCATTTAATACCCCTAATGATTATTTTAATGGTATTACGGTAAATAATGCTGCTACTATAGCAGTGAAAAGTAATGTTAACTGGCAGGTAAGTGTGGCCTCTCAAAGTTCTACTTTTACACCTATGAGTATGGGTGCCAGTACAGATATGCCAGCCAGTATATTGGCTATCAGGCGTAACGGTTACACGGGTTTTACGCCACTCTCAGTTAATAGCCAAACATTAAAAACAGGTAACAGAGGCCCCGCTAATACAAGTGGCAATACATTTGACATCGATACTCGTTTGGATCCAGGTTTCAGTTACAGTGGTGGCAATTACATACTTGGGGTGGTCTTTACACTTACCCAACAATAGGGTAGTATTCTACATTATTAACAATTATATTTACACAAATACAAAGACAGATATGAAACGTATCCTATTGTCGTTGTGTGCCGTTGCCGTATTGGGCTTAAACGGTGCATATGCACAAGCTAAACTAGTAGAAACAGTTACTAAAAAGGGTAATGAAGTAGTTATCCCTTATAAAAAGTTTGTACTGCCAAATGGTTTGACACTGATAGTGCATGAAGACCACTCAGATCCTATTGTGCATGTAGATGTTACTTATCACGTAGGTAGTGCAAGGGAAGAAATCGGTAAATCAGGTTTTGCTCACTTCTTCGAGCATATGATGTTCCAAGGCTCAGATAACGTAGCCGATGAGCAACACTTTAAAATAATAACAGAAGCGGGCGGTACACTCAATGGTACTACCAACCGCGACCGTACCAACTATTTTGAAACGGTGCCAAGCAACCAACTTGAAAAAATGCTGTGGCTGGAAGCAGACCGTATGGGTTTCTTGTTGGATGCAGTAACACAGAAAAAGTTTGAAGTGCAGCGCGCAACCGTTAAAAACGAACGCGGACAGAACTATGATAACAGGCCTTATGGGTTGGTTAGCGAGTTTTCGTCAAAAAACTTCTATCCATACGGACATCCATATTCTTGGCTTACTATCGGTTATATAGAAGACCTGAACTCAGTTAATGTAAATGACCTGAAAAACTTCTTCCTGCGTTGGTATGGTCCTAACAATGCCGTAGTTACTGTTGGTGGTGATGTGAATACAGAAGATGTTGTGAAACTTGTAGAGAAGTATTTTGGTTCTATTCCTAAAGGACCTGATGTAAAGCCTGTAAAAGTGCCTTCTGTTAATCTGGAGAAAGATAGGTATGTGTCTATGCTGGATAACTATGCAAAAACACCAATGCTGCGCATCACATATCCAAGTGTACCTACTTATAGTAATGACGAGGCAGCATTGGATTGCCTGGCAGAGATAATAGGACAAGGTAAAAACTCAATACTTTACAAAAATCTTGTAAAGACACAAAAGGCGTCAAGCGCATCTGCATTTAATAGCAGTAGCGAACTGGCAGGTGAATTCTCATTCAGCGTAGTGCCATTCCCCGGACAAAAACTGGTAGAAATGGAGAAGTTGGTTAGAGAATCGTTAGCAGAATTTGAAAAACGCGGCGTAACGGATGAGGATATTGAAAAATTCCGCAACAGTGCAGAAAGTAGTACTATCAATGGTCTGGAGAGTGTTTCGCGAAAGGTTTCTCAACTGGCAGCATATTATACCTTCACAGGGGATGCAAACTATGTAGGTAAGGAACTGAAGCGCTACACTAGTGTTACCAAAGAAGATGTAATGCGTGTGTATAATAAATACATAAAAGGTAAGCATGCGCTGATAGTAAGTGTTGTAACAAAAGGTGATGAAGGCAATAAAGCACTTGCAGATAATTATGAAGCAAAGAAGGATGCGGCCTACAAATCTCCTGACTATGGGTACAATAGCTTAAAGTATAACAAAGCAAAAGACAACTTCGATCGCAGCAAGATACCGGGTAATGGTCCAAGCCCTGTAGTTAAAGCACCGGACTTTTGGACAGAAAACCTGCCTGCAAATGTAAAGGTTATAGGCGCAAAATCTGACGAAATACCTGTTGTCACTATACTGATGCATTTTGATGGTGGCAGAATGCTTGAATCAAAAACACCTGATAAAGCAGGCATGGTATCTATGTTTGCCGATATGATGGATGAGGATACTAAAAACTATACTGCAGAGGCTTTCAGCGTAGAGCTGGATAAACTAGGTAGCAGCATCAGTGTAGGTGCAGATTTTGATGGTATCAGCGTAAGTGTTCGCTCTTTGCGCAAAAATCTGGATAAAACATTATCGCTCCTCGAAGAACGATTGCTAAATCCTAAGTTTACGGAAGAAGCATTTGCCAATATCAAAAAACGCAATATTGAGGGCATAAAGAATGCAATGGTTCGCCCTAACTATATAGCAAGTGTTGTGTATGATAAAATCTCTTATGGCAATGACAATGTATTAGGTTGGCCATCAAGCGGTACAGAGAAAACTATCAATAATATTCAGTTGAGCGATATGCAGGCATACTACGATAGCTATTTTACACGTAATGGTGCCGAGATAATTGTAGTAGGGGATGTGAATAAAGATGAGATATTGAATAAAATCACTTTCATCAATAAATTGAACGATAAGCCGGTGCAAATGCCTCAATTGCCATCTGCTACACCTGCAATAGAAAAGACCAAGATATATTTTGTAGATGTACCCAAAGCTGCACAAACAGAATTCAGGATTGGTTCTGTAACCGGTATGCGTTATGATGCGTTTGATGCTTACTATAAGTCAACTATCATGAACTTTCCATTTGGTGGTGCATTTAACAGCCGTTTGAATCTTGATTTGCGTGAAGAGCGCGGTTGGACATATGGAGCAAGGTCTTCTTTCAGTGGCGATAAATATACGGGTACTTATACATTCAGTGCCGGCATCAAAGCGGTGGCTACAGATAGCGCACTGAACGATATCGTGAAACTGTGGAAAGAGTTTAAAGTAGGTGGTGTAACCGAGGAAGAGCTGGCATTTACAAAAAGCTCGATGGTGCAGAGCGATGCACGTAAATATGAGTCGCAAATGCAGAAGGCTGGCTTCCTGTCTCGTATCATAGAATACAACCTGCCATCAGACTATACCAAAAAACAAAACGATATCCTAATGAATATGAAAGCTGATGATTTGAAGCCATACAGCACTAATACACTGCCATCTGTAGATAAAGTAAACATAATACTGGTTGGTGATAAGGCAAAAGTGTTTGATGGTATTAAAAACTGTGGTTTTGAGGTAGTAGAACTGGACAGGGATGGCAATCCGATTAAATAGAAGTAATTATCAATTAATAAAATAGCCTCCGTAAGGGGGCTTTTTTATTAAACATTTCTTAAACAAACATTTTCGCAGCTTGTTAATTATATATTTTGCGGGTTTACTATTACATTCGCAATCTAATCTATAAATATGGTACAAACAGATTATGTGCACGTTCCGTACGGCAAAGCAGTATACGGAGAAAAAGAAATTGAAGCAGTAATGCAGGTTTTGCGCAGCAGCACCCAAATGGGTAAGCACGTGCGCAGAATGGAAGAGCGTGTAGCGGCATTGTATGCCAAAAAATATGGTATCATGGTAAACAGTGGTTCATCTGCACTGTACCTTGCTGCCGACTTGTTGGATTTTGAACCAGGTTCAGAAATCATTACACCTACACTTACGTTTTCTACCACTGTTGCGCCTATCGTTAAGAAAGGCTGGGTGCCTGCATTTGTTGATGTTGAGGAAGGTACTTACAATATTGATGTAAATAAAGTAGAGGAAATGATTACGCCTAAAACAAAGGCGATGATTATTCCTAACCTGATAGGTAACCTGCCTGATTGGCAAAAACTGCGTGAGCTTGCAGATAAATATAACCTGTTTTTGCTCGAAGATTCTGCAGATACATTGGGTGCTGAAATAGGTGGTGCTTCTTCTGGCCGTTTTACAGATATGAGTACTACCAGCTTCTATGGTTCTCACATCATCAACTGTGCGGGTAATGGTGGTATGCTGTGCGTGAATACAGAAGCGTTTTATGATCGTGGTCGTTTGTTGCGTAGCTGGGGCCGTAGCTCATCTTTGTTTGTTGAAAGCGAAAAAATAGAAAACCGCTTCAATGTAGAAATTGAAGGTATTCCATACGATGCGAAGTTTGTGTTTGAAGAGCCTGGCTACAATATCGAGCCATCTGAATTAGGTGCTGCTTTCGGTAATGTTCAATTAGACGATCTGGCACATAATATAGATACGCGTACAGAGAACTATCGCCGCATGCGTGAGTTCTTCAGCCAATATGAAGAGCATTTTATTCTTCCTAAACAATTGCCTGATTCTCGTACAGGTTGGTTAGCGTTTGCTACTACAGTACGTGAAAGTGCTCCATTCATTCGTAGGGATATGCAAATATTCCTGGAGAAGAGGAATATACAAACACGTACCGTGTTTACGGGAAATATCCTGCGTCAACCAGGTTTTAAAAACTACGAGCACAAAGCTGCGAGTGGTGGATATCCTGAAGCTGATAAAGTGATGCGTGGTGGTATGTTGCTGGCTTGTCATCATGGTCTGAATGATGCACAGATAAACCATGTAATGGAAAGCGTGACAGAATTTATGAAGAATATCTAATTGTATAGATGCCTGATATTCTTATTATATTAATCTTCTGTTTAGCCAATGGTAAACTGGCACACAATAAGGGATTAAACAGGACTAGTTGGATACTTATTACTATTGCTGCAATAGTAGGTGGTATGTTTGTTGGTTCGTTTTTGGCCGTAATTGGTTATCGCGGTGCATTGGATATGAAAAGTATACAAAGCTATCTATACAATAACCCTATTAAAATCCTTACATTTTATGCAATGGAAATAGGTGGCGGTTTATTGGTTAGGTATGCTATTGATAAAAAGATAAATCCTGCAAAAGAGGACTAACTTACCACCCCAGGGTTGTTTTAAGTTTAGTCATACCACTTTTGCTTACAGGAATTTTAGCGCCACATTGCAGCAATGCAATGTGGCTTTCTTTTTCGTATGGTTCTATACGCACTAGTTGAGAAATGGGTATGATATATGAGCGGTGCACGCGCACAAAATGTTGCGGATTAAGGCTCTGTTCTACCTGGCTAAGTGTGCTCTTTTTCAGATAGCTACCGTCTTTCGTTACTATTTTTATATAGTCGTCGTTGGCTTCTACAAACTCTATATCGTCTGCGGGTATAATACGTATAAGCCCGTTGTCTTTAACAACTATGCGATGCTGATAACCTTCGTAAACATTGCCAACCTGTAGTTGTTCTATACCTCGTTTTTGCTGAGATGCTGCAGAAGCCTGCCATTTTGTTACGGCTTTGTCAAAGCGTTCTTTTGCTATTGGTTTCAGCAGGTAGTCTACAGCATTTGCTTCAAATGCTTTCATTGCATATTCATCAAAAGCAGTAGTAAATATTACAGACGGCTTTTCATCCAACAGTTCCAGCATTTCAAAGCCATTCAGTTTAGGCATCTGCACATCCAGAAATATCAAATCAGGTGCATGCTCTTGTATGGCTTTGAAACCCTCAAAACCATCGCCACACTCGGCTACTATTTCAAAGTCGGTATGTTGTTGCATGAAGGCGCGAACAAGCTGCCTTGCCAATGGTTCGTCGTCAATGATTATTACCTTATGCATATGTCTGCGGTATGCTTAGTGTTGTGGTGAATTCAGTATCTGTTTTGCTTACGTCAAGTAAATCTGTACGGGTAAATAACAAATATAGCCTACGCTTAATGCCTTCCAATCCGAAACCTGTGCCACGGCTTGGGTGATTGTCTTTGTCATACGGATTGGTAACATTTACAATTAGCATCGAGTCTTTCTGGCTAATATCTACACTTATTGTCACCTCCCCGGTATTGCCATATAAGCCAAATTTTATGGCGTTTTCCATAACAGGTTGTAGTATGAAAGGAGGTATCTCTGTTTTGGAGTCAAAGTTTTTAGTGTAGACGATCTTCAATCTGTCGCCAAAACGTACAGATTCTATTGATAGGTAAGCTTCAATATATTCCAGTTCTTCTGTTAAGAGGATACGTTCTTGCCCGTCGCGTGTTACAGAACGGCGCAAAAAGTCTGAAAGTTTGCCAATCATGTCTTGCGCCTTCGATGGTTCTATCATCGTTAATGCACTGATAGAGTTGAGGCTGTTATACAAAAAATGTGGTTGCAATTGTTGGCGTAGCTTATATAGCTCAGCTTCGCGGTGCAGGTTGGTAAGGTCGTTTTGTTTCAGGAATTTCTTCTCAATAGTTTCAGCTTCCTTTACAATAGCACTATAGGTAGCTATCCAGCTGCATATCAGCCAGTTTGCGAAATACCTTACAGGCATACTGTATGATAGCCAGTCAAGGTAATGATGTACAGGGTTTTTGAAGATAAACTTTAGTATCATCCAAGTAGTGAAACCGGCAGCTATCGCAAAGAACGTTCCTATCAGCAACGCATATAGTGTTACACCAACGCGTGTAGGGTAAGCATTTACTACCAGTAACATACCCCATATAGCCAGTGATATAATACCCATGTTAACAGAGCTGTCTATCAGTGCTACATTAAGGCCAAGCCCCTCGTAGTAGAATAGATAACCTGCCTGCAGGCTCCATATAATGAATGCCAGCAACGGGAGTAACCAACGAAGATGTTTGTTGATTAGTGCCAAGTATCTGCTTTTTTGCTTTTAGCTGTTTCAGGTTCAGACCACAGGGGGGATGCAATAGGCTCCACCTCTCTAACAGAAGAAAAAAGTAGGCTGCCATGTTTCACCTCAACTTCCTGCAGGTCTTTTACCGCCACCAGTTCCCAAGATACGGTACGGCCATGCCTGTCTACAAATGTTGCTTCTTCTTCTTTTGCAACAACTCTGGCTTGAAATAAGGCTTCTCTTATTTCATCGGCATACACAAGCCTCCATTGTTCCTCATATTGTTCGGTAGATACTCCGTCGCATTTTATTCTGTAAATAATTTGTGCAGTATAGGCTTTCATAACCTGTGTGTATTAAAAACACCCGAAGTAATTATCGGGTGTGGTGTTTCTAATAAGATTTTAACTCAATGCTGCCAAAACTGCACGATCCTCTCAACACAAGCACTTTCTTTTCTTCAGATGTAGTAGTATTCATCCTCATGGCTCTGCGGTCTTCTACACTGCCAAGTGTTGGTTGAATCTCGTTTTTGATTTCCCAATGAGAAGGTACTATCAGTTCTACACCGCCAAACGCTACAGTACAATTAAGTACCATATTGCCTGTACCATCCGCTTGCACCATATTTACCTCTACACCGCCAAATGTGGCATTGATATTGCCGCCTTTAAAATCTTTTGATGTTACTATTTCCTTTCTGCCGGCAAATGTCACCTCAATATTCAGCTCATTTTCATTATTGGTAACTACCTGCATATGATTCTTGAATGCAGTGTTTTTTTTTCTGCTGTTCAATACCATAACCACGCCACCAATTATCAGTGCAAGTGGTAATACCAAGTTCGATGAATTGGTTTCCCCAATCATAAATTCGGGTATCAAGTGAGCGCCGCCTATCAGTGACAGTATCCACCACGCATGCCCATGAAAACGCTTCTTAATACCAATCAGCATACCTACAGCTATTAGTACTACAGGCCACAGTGTATGCCAGTCAAAATAAAGACCAAGAACTTTTTTTGCGAAAAGTAAAACACCCAACAAGGCAATTGCTACACCGAACCATACTTTATCGCCATTGTGGCGAGGCCTGCGATAGCGTCGCCCCATATTGTCATATTGTTTCCAGTCCTGAATATTATGTTTCATCACAAATCGTATTTATGATGTAAAAGTATACTCACAGCATAGCTATGTAAAGCCCTATTAGGCTAAAAAGATGTGTTTGTCGGTAAACGTACCCTAATGGTCGGTAAAGAGGAAAGATGGGTGGCTAGCTAAGCTTATCTGGTGTCCAATTCAGCTTAGGAAAAGTCTTTTTGCGCAGCGCAAAGTACTGCCAAACGATGCTTTTACTATAGATTCCGCTCATATTGCGGTGGGCTATCAGCTTTTTTGCTTCTTTGCGGCGTTGCAGCCATTTGCCTATACTGCCATAGAAGTGAAAATGCGCTTTTATGATAGTAAAGCTTTCCTTGAATTTGCCGCCTGCCAGCATCTGAAGCCCGGCGATGCCATCAAGTACCAAGCGCAACGGGAATAACCAAAGAAGTTTTGAAGTTCGTTCGTTTTTGGTAAGGAGTATCAAGCTGTTACGGAAATTATAGTATAGCTTTTGCGGGCTGCCATAGCTGATAACACTGCCGCCAACATGGTACACCGTAGATTGGCCAATGTAGCCAATTTTGTAGCCCATATTTTTCAATCTCCAGCACAAGTCCACCTCTTCCATATGAGCGTAAAGGTCATGGTCCAAACCTCCTGCTTTGTGGTATAAATCAGCACGTACCATTAGGCATCCGCCTGATGCCCAGAATACTTCTATATCATCGTTATACTGCCCTTCATCTTTTTCCAAAGAATTGAATATGCGACCACGGCAAAACAGGTAGCCAAGATTGTCCATAAAGCCGCCACCTGCACCTGCATACTCAAAGTATTCACGTTCTCTCCAATATCTGATTTTGGGTTGACAAGCTGCAAGCCCCTGATAACGTTGCATTGCATGCAATAGGGGAGGATACCAGCCTTGCGTTACTTCAAAATCGGCGCTTAGCAGTATGTAATACTTAGCCTGTATCTGTTTAAGTGCTTCTGCATAGCCATTAGAAAACCCTCTGTTAACACCTATTTGCAGTGTTTGTACAGAGGGATAATTATCTTTCAGGTATTGGTATGTATCGTCTGTAGATGCGTTATCTACAACAATTACATCATACCCGGTATGTGCTTCTGATACTATAAGTGGAAGAAACTGCTCGTGCCATTTTTTGCCATTATAGCTAAGGATGACAACAGCGGTGTCTTGCTGGCAAATAAACATTGCGAGGTGCTAATGATTATTTGTACTTAGGATCGTACAAAGTATTCTCCGGTGCTTTTGCAGCTTCGTCTTTAGTGTTCTTGAACTTGTGTTCATACAAGTTGTAACAGCCAGCCCATGAGAAAATGAATATGCCGAAGAAAAACAGCAGGAATAAAAAGCGTGATTTAGACGGCTTGCTCAATTCGATATCAGCCGGGTTGTCCAAATCTACATGTGCGTCGTGTGTATGTTCCTGGTTGTGTTGCATTTTGAAAAGAAAGTAATTTTCGCTGACAAAAATAATAGTTATTCGGTCAAAATCATAATATTTTTACCACGATTTCGTTTTTTAAAAGCCATTATGCGCCAATATTTTAACTGGAAAACACATCTTATAATTGTTGCTATGTGTATAGTGGGAGCATCCCTCTATTATACCAATCAGTTAGCAGCAAAACTGGCAGACGAAGAACGTAAGAATATCGGGCAGCTGGTAGAGGCTTTGAAAATTTTAAATACAACGGAAGACCCGACAGCCCTGCAATTGGCTAGTTTGGTGATAGAGCAGAACAAGACTTTACCCTTAATACTTACCGACGAGTCAGGAGTTATAGTGAGTAGTATCAATCTGGACTCTAACAAAGTGAAGAAGAGTGCAACATACACAAACGAAATGTTGGCAAGGTTTAAAGAGCTGCATTTACCTATTGTATTTGAGTATAGCGGTGGCAAGCAGCATGTATATTATGGAGAGTCTAACCTGTTAATACAGCTTCGTTATTATCCATATATACAGCTTACCATCATAATATTATTCCTGGCCATTGTATTGATTGCTTTATCATCGGCACATAGGTCTTTGCAAAACCAGGTATGGGTTGGCTTATCTAAAGAAACAGCTCATCAATTAGGCACTCCTTTAAGTTCTATAGAAGGGTGGTTGGAATTGCTAAAGGATAACGAACAAAATGATGAGGCCGTCAGCGAGATGCAAAAAGACCTTGATAGGCTGAAGCTGGTAGCAGACCGCTTTGGTAAGGTAGGTAGCGCCCCTCAGTTAGAGGAGGAAAATCTGATAATACGCTTGCAAAATATGGTGGACTATATGCAAAAGCGTGCGCCCAGTAAAGTGTCTATAGGACTGACTACAAACAACAATGATGTGCCTGTTAATATCAGCGGACCATTGTTTGATTGGGTAATAGAAAACCTGATGCGCAATGCATTGGATGCAATGGATGGTAAAGGTGAAATTGAGGTTCGTATTCAGGATAATAAACAACAGGTAATAGTGGACGTGTCTGATACCGGTAAAGGCATTTTGAAGCATCAGATAAAAAAGATTTTTGACCCGGGGTTTACTACCAAGAAAAGAGGGTGGGGGCTTGGATTGTCTTTATCGAAGCGGATAATTGAAAAATACCACCATGGATCGCTATTTGTAAAACAATCGGAATTGGGTAAGGGTACTACTTTCAGGATTTTACTAAGGCGCTAATATTTTTTTATTTTCATTTTTCATTTTTGAGTTTTCCGTTTACATTTGCAGTCCTTCAAAAGATGCGGCGATGGCGAAACTGGTAGACGCACTACTTTGAGGTGGTAGCGCCCGAAAGGGTGTGGGAGTTCGAATCTCCTTTGCCGCACGAAAAAAGGCTGTCAATCGACAGCCTTTTTTTATTTATATCATTTTACTAAACCTTATTGCAAAGACTTAGCATCTTTCAGGAATTGTTCCAAGCCTAAGTCTGTAAGCGGGTGCTTCAGTAAACCGAGGATAGAACTCAAAGGACAAGTACAAACATCTGCACCAGCTTCTGCACAACGTACAATGTGCAACGGATTGCGGATAGATGCAGCGAGCACTTCCGTCATAAAGCCTTGTGCATTGTATACACTTACTATCTGGTCTATTAATTGTACACCATCCCAGCTGCTATCATCTATGCGGCCAATGAACGGAGATACATAAGTAGCGCCTGCTTTTGCCGCAAGTATAGCCTGGCCTGCAGAAAATACCAGTGTACAGTTGGTACGGATGCCGTTGTCTGTAAACCATTTGATAGCTTTAATGCCATCTTTTATCATTGGCACTTTTACAACGATGTTTTCGTGCAGCGCAGCCAGTTTTTTACCTTCTGCAATGATGCCTTCAAAATCAGTACTGATAACCTCTGCACTTACAGGGCCATCTACAATATTGCAGATGTCTATATAGTGTTTCATAATAGCCTCTTCGCCTTTGATGCCTTCTTTAGCCATCAATGAAGGGTTGGTAGTCACACCATCAAGAATGCCGAGTTCGTGTGCTTCTTTAATCTGAGCCAGATTTGCTGTATCTATAAAAAACTTCATGAGTATTTGTTTCTGAGCGCAAATTTATACAATTATGCCGCTGTTGCCAGTGTTGAAAGTAAAATGTGGGTAAAAGCCAGTTAGAATAGAAAAAAAACTGGCAAGTTACTCATATCGCGCCGCTACGACCGCCCACCCTTGCTACATTCCTGTCCTGGGGGATTCAGCAGGAGCTGGCCGTATAAGACTTGCCAGGGCGGCAAAGGTAATGTAAAGTTTTACACCAACAAAATGTTGTCACAAAAAAAGCGTCCTGAATTTTCAGAACGCTTGATGTATAGTAATTTTTTGTTTTTAAATTTTTGCAAGTTCTCCTTTCAGGAAGTCGATAACTTTTACTTCGGTAGCATCTTGCTTGCGCATATCTGCTAAATCTACAGAAACCCAATCAGTAAGGTGAATGAAGTAGAATACTTTTTCCCAATAGCTTTTGCCTTTCGAGTATAGCTCTGTAATGTTTGGGGTATACTTCTTGATTACTTTTTTGTTGATTTCCATACGCAGTTGGGTACGTTGATAATCTTCTTTATTACGCAATATAACCACAGCACGGCTACTGTCTTTATCTTTCCAACCTACCAGTTCGTTGTGGTTCATCTCAGGTATCACATGATGCCAGCAAAGCATTTTACCGTTCTCATTTATTTGCTGACGGAAGCGTACTGCAACACCTTCAAAGTCTGGCGCTGAGTATATGATTGGTGTTTTACCATTCAGTTTTGTTGCAAGTGCTTTTGCTTTTTTCTGAATGTCTTTAGAGTCGTCTTTCAGCAGCTTGATAGATGCTTTTATATCTTTTTCAAAATTGTCTTTGATTAGGCCAAAGTGCTGCAAAGTATACAGTACTTGCACCATAGAATAACCTACACATGCACGCGGAGGCATACCTGCAGGTACTAATATGCAATCAAATTTTTTCTTGCGTGCTGTTTCAGCAATTTTACCACCGGATGTAATACACACAATTGTTGCTTTAGCTTTAATGGCTTGTTGCATAGCCATGATAGTTTCCTCAGTATTACCTGAATAAGAAGAAACGATAACCAGTGAATTTGAATTTACAAAAGAAGGCAGAAAGTAGTCTTTGTTTACGATGAAAGGAACTTTCATCTTATCGAAAACAAAGTTTTGTATAATAGAACCACCGATACCACTACCGCCAAGGCCTGTCAATACTACATTGGTAAATGCTTTTTTTGTTGCTGTAAAACGATAACTTTGACCTATTATCAGCGCCTC
>DGQM01000018.1 GCA_002389765.1 Bacteroidetes bacterium UBA4414
TGCAGATGAGGTGGTGGCTACAAAGCTGTTAGGCCCTGTCCAGGTATAGGCTACGCCTATACTGCTGCTGCCGGCATTCAGTATTAGTGTATTATCTGTACATACAGGGCTGTTGCTGCCGATGCTGCGGTTTGTTGCCTGTGGTTTTACATCTATTGTTACCGTATCGCGGATGGTACAGCCTGTGTAGTAGGCAGTAAACACATAGTCGCCACTCATAGCAGGTACACTGTTGGCACGAAGGGTGTCTTTGCTCGCTGATGTAAAGCCGGGGCCACTCCAGCTGTAGCTGTTCGCTACAATAGTTGCCGTAGCATTCAAAAATAATGTATCGCCTACGCAGATAGATGTGCTACCCGTTGCATTAATCGTTGAAGAAGAAGCATTTGACACAAATAATGTAGTGGTATCTTTTGCAACACATCCATACAACCTTGCAGTTACGATATAGTTACCACCGTTAGCGGAAGTGGTACTGTTAATGCTGGGGTACTGGTCCGTACTGCTGAAACTTGCAGGGCCACTCCATTTATAACTCACACCTGTGGTAGTGCTCGTAGCGCTTAGTTCCAGCCGCTGGCCTGTGCACAACGGGCCGTTATTATTATTGCTCACATTCGGACGTACAACGCCGATACTGATATCACGCTGATTAGCGCCAGAACTGTCTACCAGATTGGTTGAACGGATGCGAATGCGGTAATTATTGCCGGGAGTTACTGTAGTAGGCACTGCGCAGGTGATACTACCTCCGGTAGTTGCCGTACGCGTACCAATGGTAGTAGTACCGCTGGCAAATGAACCGCTGGCATTGCTCAACTGTACGCTGAATACATTACCCGTATTGAAGTTACTCGTACTGTTAACTGTATATGGCACCTGAAACGTATCACCGGCACATATCAAACTATCGGTATACAAATTATTGATACCTCCCAACACCTTTACTTCTACAGAATCAATGTAGTAGTAGGAGTATTGCCCACCACTTGTACTTACGGTATCGAATATGAATGAAGATACAGGCCCAAAACCAGTAATAGCAATATTATCATATGCAGAATCTGCTACAAAAGTGGTAGTAAGACGCACCCAATTTTGCGTATCTCCAATAGGTCCGTATGATGAATATGAAACTTGGGGGATAGTAGCTGCTACTGTAGTGGAAGTAACACTGGTAGGTGCATTATCAAAGAAGTATATACCCAGACAATTTACTCCATACCTGGAAGCATTTGCTAATGATACTGACATAGACACCTGATATGTCTGCCCAACGGACAAAGGGATAATAGGTCTTGTAATAGCCTCTCTAAAGCCATTTACAAAAGGACTGATGGCTAAGCCGGCATAACCACTACCGCTTGCTGCTGCTTGATAACCTATCCAATTGGCAGGCACACCGGCAGTGCCGGAAGAGCAAGCATTAAAATAATCAGAACTAGGCGAATACTCTGTCCAGCCTGTAGCCCTCACAATTTGGCTGGCAGATGAAGGACAAGTTGTATAGGACTCAAAATTGCCATTAGGTACCATATTCTGAGCTGAAGCGGTGAGACATTGGAGTATCAGGATAAGGGTAACAAGTTTTCTCATACAAGAATTATTATAAACGTAAAGGTAATTATATGTTTATGCCTAAGTATATCACTAAACCTTTGTTTCGATTAAATGCACATTAAAAAAGGTGGCAATTGCCACCCTTTTTAACCTATAGTTATAATTTATTATTTAGCCTTGTAAGTAAGCCCCATATTAAATAACATAAACGCCCATTTATCTGCCTGCTCCTGAATTATCATAGCAGTTGGCTTACCTGCTCCATGCCCTGCTTTCGTTTCTATCCTGATAAGTATAGGATTGGGTGATGCTGTTTTTTGCATTTCCTGCATAGCTGCTGCAAATTTGAAAGAGTGCGCAGGTACTACACGATCATCGTGATCTGCAGTCATAATCATAGTTGGCGGATATATAGTGTTAGGTTTTACATTATGTACCGGAGAATACTTGCGTAGGTAATCAAACATTTCTTTGCTATCGTTTGCAGTACCGTAATCGTAAGCCCAACCTGCACCTGCAGTAAATTTGTGATAACGCAACATATCTAATACACCAACTGCTGGGAATGCTATACCAAACAAATCGGGGCGTTGTGTAATGCATGCACCAACCAACAACCCACCATTGCTACCACCCGAAATAGCCAGATAATCGTGCGATGTATATTTTTCTGCAATCAGGTATTCTGCTGCTGCAATGAAATCATCAAACACATTTTGCTTCTTCATTTTAGTACCTGCGTTGTGCCATTCATCACCATACTCGCCACCACCACGCAAATTAGCAACAGCATATACACCACCATTTTCCATAAACACCAAATTGCTGACACTGAAAGAAGGCGTAAGGCTAACATTGAAGCCACCATAACCATATAGCATAGTCGGGTTTTGTCCATTCAGCTTTACACCTTTTTTGTAAGTAATGATCATTGGCACTTTCGTACCATCTTTAGATGTATAGAACACCTGTTTGCTCTCATACAGATTCGGGTCGAATTTTACATTCGACTTTTTGTAGAGTGTTGACTTACCCGTAGCTATATCGTACTTGAAAATAGTAGAAGGATAAATGTATGAAGTGTATGAATAAAACAGTTCTTTCTCATCGCGCTTGCCACCAAAGCCACCTGCAGTACCTAAGCCCGGAAGCTCAATAACACGCTCCTGCTTACCATCAAGGCTGTATTGATACACTTGTGATACCGCATCCTTCAGATATTGAGCAAAGAATTTACGGCCACATGCGCTAACAGATAACGGGAATTTAGTTTCGGCAATAACATCCTGCCAGCCTGTAGGATCCTGACTATTGGCATCTGCAACAACCAACTTACGGTTTGGTGCATTCAGATTGGTAAGTATATATAGCTTACCATTTTCAGCATACACTACATCGTGCTCGTTATCAAAACCAGTTATCAAAGGAACAATAGAAGAACCCGGCTTTTTCAAATCTTGAATATAAAGCTCGTTGCCATAAGTCGCATTGGCAGCAGATATAATCAGATAATTCTGATCTTCGGTAACACCACCACTTACATAACGGCGTGGTTGTGCATCGCCACCAAATACCAGTATATCATTTTTCTGGTCGGTACCAAGCTTATGATAATATAGCTTGTGATTTTGTGTCATACCGGAAAGCTGACTGCCTGCCTTAGGCTTATCGTAGCTACTGTAGTAAAAACCATCATTACCTTTCCAAGATGTACCGCTGAATTTCACATCCATCAGGGTATCACCTATTTGCTTTTTTGTCTTCGTATCCAGCACTATTACTTTGCGCCAGTCGCTACCACCTTCAGATATTTGGAATGCACAAAGGCTACCATCTTTCGTAAAATCTATACCAGCCAGTGATGTTGTACCGTCTTTAGAAAATTCATTCGGATTCAGGAATACTTCAGGAGCACCTGCACCCTTCTGGCGATACAATACCGACTGGTTTTGCAAACCATCGTTCTTATAGAAATAAGTATGCTCCCCTTCTTTAAATGGAGCGCTAAACTTTTCGTAGTTCCACAATTCAGTCAACCTTTTTTTGATATTGTCTCTGAAAGGGATCTGTCCTAAATAGCTGTTGGTAAGCTCATTTTCTTTCTGCACCCAATCTTTTGTATCATCTGCCATATCGTTTTCTAACCAACGATAAGGATCTGCCACCGGCGTTCCGAAAAAGGTATCAACAGTGTTACCTTTAGGTGTTTCAGGATATTTATCAAATGTTATACCTACTACTTTTGTCACTGCTGTTGTTATCTTAACCTGCGCAAATGGTTGCTGTGCAGCTATTAAAGAAAGAAATATTAAACCTGTTCTTTTCATTACAGAAATTTGAAGTCCGAAAATAATGCAGTTTATCCATAAATAGCGGCTTTATACATATTAACATTCATCATGTAGAATAATCAGATGATTAACAAACCTTATAAGGTAATATTGGAATATGGATGTTATTTTTGTACGTACCCATAATAGCATTTTCTGAAACGATTTCTGAAAATATTACGCAATACCGTCCTGATTATCATTGGATTAGTGATATGCCTTGTGCTGTCACTCAACTTCACGCCCGTACAAAACTTTGTAGTAAGCAAGGCTACTAAAATATTGGGGGATAAGCTAGGCACTAAAGTTGAAATAAAACACGTGCGGATAGACTTTCTGAACCACGTACTGATACAGGGCTTGTATGTAGAAGGTAAAGCACACGATACACTTGCATATATTGGTGAAGCAAGGGTAAGAATTACAGATTGGTTTTTTCTGAAAAAGGGTACACCTGTATTAAAATATGCGGGGCTGAAAAACACCTATGCGCATCTGTACCGTACAAGAACCAGTGCCGACTGGAACTATCAGTTTATCATCGATGCATTCGACTCCGGCCCATCAACCAAAAAGAAAAAGAAAGATAGTGGCGGAGATTTTGAGATGGACCTTGAAAAAGTAGAGTTGGAAAATGTACGCTTCCATATGGATGATGCGTGGGTTGGCAGCGATATGGACTTTGATGTAGGGAACGCATTAATAGATGCAGACGAAATAGACTTTAAGAAAAAACTGATAGACCTGAATAAAATCCGCTTTGATAAAGTAGCGTTTGTAATGCGCGACTATGATGGCGGACGCCCACCTAAGCCTAAGAAACCGAAGAGCAACGTAATTGACACTACAGCTTTTAATACAGATAACTGGAAGATAGTACTTGATAATCTGCATCTTGAAGACTGTTATTTTGGCATGGAAATGAGTAACAAGCCTCCTACAGAAGGTGAGTTTGATACCAATCATATGCGCATCAGCAGTATAAACCTAGATGCAGACGACCTGAATATAACAGGCGATACACTGAAGGCTAAACTAAATAAACTGAGTGCTCAAGACCGATGCGGTCTTGTTGTAAAACGTTTCAAAGGTGATATTACTGTATCGCCCAACGAAAGCATTGTAAAGAAGCTGGTGCTGGAAACAAACCACAGCAAATTGCAACGCTATTATGCGATGCACTATACCCGTTTCCCAGACTTTGAAGACTATATAGATAAAGTACGCATGGTGGCAGACCTTGAGGACGCTCACCTAGACATAAGAGACATAGCCTACTTTGCACCGGTACTGAAGCAATATCCATACGTTGTAAATCTTGCAGGTAAGATAGATGGTACAGTTGCTGACATCAGTGGTAAAAACCTGTATGTATCGGATGGTATATCTACCATTAAGGGTAATCTGCGAATGAAAGGATTGCCTGATATCGACAAAACATTTATCGACTATCAGAACGGAGATCTTAATACAAACGCAAATGGTATTTTCAGATACGCGCCGGAGCTGAAAAACAACAAAGACATTGCCATTGACCAGCTTACGAACGTGAGCTTCAAAGGGAACTTTACCGGATACATCAACAATTTTGCATGCAATGGCGTGTTGGCTACCAATCTTGGTACCATTACCAGCGATGTGAAGATGAAAATACCTGATGGCAAAAACAGCAATGCAATTTACAGCGGCACTATTGCGTCGGAGAACTTTAACCTGGGCGTGCTATTAAAACAAAGCACACTTGGTACTGTAACACTGAATGCAAAAGTTGATGGTAACTCTTTTGACCCTGCATTGGCACACATCAATGTAGATGCCAATGTGAAGCATTTTGATTTTAACGGCTACCGATATCAGAACATAACTATTGACGGTAATGTAGAGAAAAACAAATTTGGTGGCAACCTGCTGATAGACGACCCGAATCTTGCACTTGCATTCTACGGTAATATAGACCTGAGCCAGAAACTGGTAAAAATAAATGCGAAAGCCAACTTGCTGAAGAGCAACCTGGCAGCGTTGAAATTTGTAAAAGACAGCATAACTGCTACTGCCGACTTTGACCTTGACTGTGTTGGCAGCAGCATTGACAACTTCTCAGGCTTTGCAAAGCTGTATAATATCAATATGGTTCGCAATGGCCACAGGCTAGATCTTGACTCTGTATATGTGAATGCAGGTGAAGAAGATGCGCAGAAACTGATTACAGTAGAAAGTAATGCACTTACCGCACGCATCAAAGGCCAGTATGAACTGAGTAAACTCCCCTACTCTTTCCAGTACTATCTATCGGGCTATTTGCCAAACTACATCAGCAAACCAACACAAGCAGCTCCGCCACAGGATATTACCTTCAATATCGTAACGAAAGAAATCGATAGTTTGCTAGGAATAGTAATTCCTAAAATCAAAGGCTTCAGCGGCGCTACTATTGATGGTAAGCTCAATACATCCAGCCAGCAATTGCAACTGAATGCCAATATACCATATGGCGAAGTAAATGGTATTCTGCTGCGCGATTTAACCATTACCGGTGCAGGAGATTTTAATAAGCTGGCTGTAGATGCAAAAACACAACGCATTATAATTGGAGATAGTATACTATCCGGCGCACTTGAAGTGAACACGACACTTGCTAATAATGATCTGAACTTTAAAATAGCCACCACTTCGGCAGACAAATACGGTACTGCAACGTTAATAGGCAAAGTACATACGGCAAGCGATTCTGTATGGCTTACTATGCAACCATCAGAGCTATACCTGAATGAAACAAAATGGGATATACCAAGTGCATCATTATTGTATAGCACGAATTACTTATTTATAGATAAGTTTGAACTAAGCTCAGGCCTGCAAAAAATAAACATTTACTCAAAGAACGGATTTACTACCGGCAGTACGCCACCACTTATTGCAGAAATTAAAAACATAGATGTATCTCAATTGGGTAATGTTGCAGGCTTATCAGATTATCAGCTGGACGGTCGCATCAATGGCGAACTAAAAGTTGATGACCTATTTGGCAATATGTTTGTTACCAGCAACATACGTGCAAGCGATGTAAAAATAGCTACCGATACAATAGGTAATATTATTGTTGCAGGTTCTTACGAAGCAGCCAAACAAAAAATACATCTTGACAACTCAAGCGGCGTATACCGTGGCAACTCTTCTATTACCGCTTATGGCGATATATCTTTTGATAGTACCAGTCGCGAGCCTTTGAAAGGAAAACTTCAATTTAATAACACACCACTATCTTGGCTGAACCCTGTATTGACAGGTTTTGTAAGCAGGCTTGGTGGCACTATCAATGGCGAAGTAAATATTGCAGGCAGCGCAGTTGCACCTGATATTGATGGCAACATTAAACTGAATGATGCTGCTATGCGTATAGACTTTCTGGGTACATACTACACGATACCTAATGCTAACATAGCTGTCAATAATACTAAGATAGACCTCGGGAAGATCACTTTGTACGATGTAAACAAAAACACAGCTACCCTATCAGGACAAATAAAGCATGACAGGTTTAAGAACATGAACCTGAACATCAACATGTCATCACCTAAGTTTGAAGTAATTAATCTGGATGAGAGCGAGAGTGAATTGTTCTATGGGAATCTAATAGCTCGCATCAAGCAACTGAGTGTAACAGGTGATATAGACAAAATTATCTCAATTAATATTCAAGGTGCTACACCAGTAGAAAAATCGCATCTGTATCTACCATTAAGCAGTAGCAGCGGATTAGGTACTTACAACTACGTAACATTCAAATCTTACGGTACTGAACAACAAGCTAAAAAGAAAAGCGCAGGTAAGTTGTCTATTAGTATAGAAGCATTGGTAAAAGATATTTGCGAGGTGAGCCTTGTAATGGACCCTGCAACAGGTGATGCTATCAATGCCAGTGGTAATGGAACACTGCGCATAGAGATGCCTGCTAATAATGACATGCGTATGAGTGGTATCTACACCATCAAAGAAGGTGACTATACTTTTACACTCAAGCAGCTTGCCTTCAAGCGAAACTTTAAGTTGAATGAAGGAAGTAAAATATACTTCAACGGACCAATAGACCAAACGCAACTGGATGTGACGGGTAAATACACAACCAAGGCACGACTTATGGACTTGCTAAGCCAAGGTGAGAAAAACCTGATAGTCGGAAATAAACGTGAGGAAACAGAAGCGAATGCACAGCAAGATATTAATATCCTGCTCTTCATGAAAGGATCTATGGGAACACCTAAACTAACATTTCAACTAGAGTTACCAAGCAATAGTAGTGTAGGTACCGTAGGCTATAATAAACTACAATACATCAACCAGAGTAATTATAGTTTGAATAACCAGGTAGCATCCTTGCTGCTAATAAATACGTTCTTACCGGAAGATGGTCTGGGCGATGGTTCCAGTGCTGTATCAGGTGGTATCAGTAATATCAGTCAGATGCTTTCAGGTCAAGTATCATCTCAGCTTACCAATGTGTTGAATAAGTTGACAGGTGATGAAAGCCTTAGTATAGACTTTAAGTACAAAAACTACAGCCTTGGCAATGGTGCAGCGGATGCTTCAAGTAGAAACGAAGTTTCGCTTGGTGTAAAGAAAAACCTGTTCCGCGGATTGGTAAACGACAGGCTAACATTGGAAGTTGGCAGCTCTTACGATTGGGGTAAACCAACATCAAACAGAAGCGCCAGCAACTTCAACCCTGTGGGCGACTTCCGTTTGCAGTACCAGTTCCGCGAAGGGGGCAACCTACGTGGTTATATATTCCGTACCAATAACTTTGATGTTGTAGATAGCCGTAACATAGCTCGTGGTGGTGTGGGTGTCAACTGGCACAGGTCTTTCAATACATTCAGCGAGTTCTTCCATGGTCGCAACTATCTGATAAGAAAACAGGAAGAAGAAGCCGAAAAACAAAGACAGGCAGACTCTATCAGAGATAGCTTTATGGGTGTTGGTACGCAGTAATAAACAGTAAACTATTTTGCTATCTGCGTCAGATAGCCTTCCAGTGTACGTGCTACACTATCCCAACCAAATCTTGATTGCATAACGTGCATACCTTTTGCGCCAACATCTTCGCGCATTAGTTGGCTGTTCAGCAATTGTATTACACTCTGCGCAAACTGCTGCGGGTCTGTTTGCATAATGGCACCTTCGCCGCTTTCTATACCTAGACCTTTGAAGCCAATATTAGAACACACAACAGGCACACCCATTGCCATCGCTTCCAGTACTTTATTCTGTGTGCCAGCACCAAACCTTAATGGTGCCACCACCACACTTGCCTGATTATACACAGCAGCCAGATCTTTGATGAAGCCCGTAACCTGTATATCTTCAGTTGCAAGGCCTTGTACCTTCTTTACCGGGCGCTGCCCGGCTATGATGAATTTTACCTGCGGGTGTTGTTGTTTAATAATAGGATATACCTCTTCTACAAAATATTGTACCGCATCTACATTGGGGGCATAGTCCATATTGCCGGTAAAAAGCAATGTATGATTATGAGCGTAATCATGCCCACCGGCTTTGAAGGTATCCAAGTCTACACCATTTGGCAGCAGGTTGATATTGCTGATGCTATGTTGTTCTTTCAGGTACGCAAGATCTTCTGCAGAGCATACCAGCGACATATTGTATTCGTGCATGATGCGCTCATACTTCAATACACGCTTCTGCTCAATGGTTTCGAAAATCTTTTTGAAAGGATTTTGCTGCGCTTTCATCCTACGCTCCCAATACAGCGAAAATGCATCGGGCATATCGAGTATTCGGGGTAAATCTTTATGATTTGCCAAATACGGACTCATGCGCAAATGCTGTACGTGTATGGCATCAAACTTATCGGCAGCCAATACTTCATTCAGCTTTTGCCGCATGGCTGCAGAACGGAAATATAATACCTGTAGCGGTGTACCATCCCACAGTGCTGCAAGACAGTTGAGTGCCGAGCGCCACTTGGGCAGGTAAATGAAATGTACTTTGGTAAAAACTTTTTCGAGCTCTTCTTTATATGTCAAGTCTTCCTGCGATTGCGCAAAAGTGAGCAAATGCAGTTCATGAGATTTTGACAACCTTCTTGCAAGGTTAAAAATCTTCAACTTATCGCCACGATATGGCGGATACGGTACCCTGTTGGCAAAAAAGAGAAACTTCAAAACGGGCTGGCTGTTTTGCGCAAAATACTATTTTAATATTTCGTGTCCCAGCTTGTCGCGTTTTGTTTGCAGGTAAAACTCGTTGTGCGGGTTAGGTTTTATTTCTATAGGCACATTCTCTACTATCTCCAAGCCATAGCCCAGCAAACCGGCACGTTTGCGCGGGTTGTTGCTCATCAGCCTTATTTTAGAAACACCCATATGACGCAGTATCTGCGCACCAACACCATAATCACGTTGGTCGTTTTTAAACCCAAGTGCCAAGTTTGCTTCAACCGTGTCTTTACCTTCTTCCTGCAGCTTGTAGGCTTTCAGCTTGTTCATCAAGCCAATCCCCCTGCCCTCCTGATTCATGTACAATACAAGACCTTTACCTTCTGCCTCAACCATTTCCATTGCAGCTTGCAGTTGGTCGCCACAATCGCAACGGAGCGAATGCAGGATATCACCTGTGAAACATGAGCTGTGTACACGCACCAAAACAGGTTCGTCTTTGTCCCACTCACCTTTTTTCAGTGCGAGGTGTTGCTCGCCTGTATTTGTCTGGCGGAAAGCAATCAGTTCAAAATTGCCATGTTTGGTAGGCATCTGCACACGTACCTCCTCTTCAATAAGGCTCTCTGTGCGCAGACGGTACGCTATCAGGTCTTTTATAGAAATGATTTTCAGATCAAATTTCTTAGCTATCTCCATCAACTCGGGCAGGCGAGCCATTGTACCATCATCATTCATGATTTCTACCAATACGCCGGCAGGTTCGAAACCGGCCAGGCGAGCTAAATCTACCGTAGCTTCTGTATGGCCGGAACGACGCAATACACCCTCGCCACGCGCCCTTAACGGGAAGATATGACCCGGGCGACCTAAGTCTTCGGGTTTTGTATTAGGGTCTATTAATGCCTGTACCGTTTTTGCACGATCATGAGCAGATATACCTGTTGTACAACCCTGCCCTATCAGATCTACTGATACGGTAAACGGCGTTTGGTGCAATACTGTATTATCCTGCACCATCAGGTTCAGGTTCAGTTCAGTACAACGTTCTTCTGTTATGGGAGCACATATCAAACCACGGCCGTGTTTTGACATGAAGTTGATTATTTCGGGAGTTACATTGCGCGCGGCAGTTACAAAGTCACCTTCATTCTCGCGATCCTCATCATCTACAACTATTAGTAGTTTTCCGTTACGGAGGTCTTCGAGCGCTGATTCAATAGTATCTAACATAAAATTATCCTGTCTTAGATATCTTCAATAAAATATCAAGGTACAAAGGTACAATCTATTGTATGTAAATGGTGTATACAGCTATCAATTATGCTGATGGAAAAGGACGAAACGGTAAAAATGCTGCATTAAAGCCATAACACATTAAAAGCTTCTATCTATCTGCCAATATCTGCTGTAAACGAGCTGATAATTGGGCTGCTAAAACATCATTATTGTAATCATGTTTGACTAATTCAGCTGCTTGATTGGCAATCTGACTCACCATCAAGGCATTCGTCATCGCGAGTTGAATAGCATCTGCAAATGCCTGTGGGGTATCTGCCAATAGGTAGTGGGTACCGGCTACTGCATCTATCCCCTGCATCCCTACAGTGGTACTGATAACCAGTTTTCCTGCTGCCATTGCTTCCAATATCTTCACCCTGATGCCGCCACCCGAACGGAGGGGCACTATCAGTATCTTCATATCTGCGATGAAAGAAGCGGCATCTGCCACCTCTCCCATGCAATGTATACCGTTGCCGCTTAGTGCATTGAAAGCAACGGGCATATTGCGCCCGGCGAAATAGAATTGAAAATCGGGATTTTGCCGCCTAACAACAGACCACACTTCTGTAGCAAACCAACGGATAGCATCCTGATTGGGCAACCAGTCCATAGCACCAATGTGATAGCCTACAAGGCTTTCGTTACTACTTGGTTTTATATTAGCAGCATCTATACCAAAAGGTATAGTGAGCATTTGTTTTGGGGCAATGCTATTGCGCACAACATCTGCATCTGTATCTGTAATAGGTATCAGTAAATCGTAGCCTTGCCATACCTGCTCCTCGTATTCTTTTATACGGGCAGAAAGATTGGACAGATACCATTTCTTTAAAGGGTTCGCTGCCGCAGCTGCAACACGCTGCCACACCTGCCACTCTATATTGTGTAGCCTGAGTGTGAATACTGCATTGGTAGCTTTTTTGATAGCAGGCAGATAGCCCGACATAAACACACTTTCTACCTGCACCACATCCGGCTTGAAAGTATTGATAGCATTGAGTATTGTGTCCTGAAAATGCATGTGCATAAAGCGCTGCGCATGATTTGGTAGCTTGCTGAATAATAGGTTGTTCACAATACCTAAAGCAGATACATCATTATTTACCTCAACGGTTTCAAAACGATAAATATCCTTGTACAAACCTGTCAATACATCCTTATCTACACTATGCCTGCTGGTATTCATTGAAAGCAGATACACCTCCCACCCTTGTGCTGCATAGCCTCGTACCATAGCATTGGTTGCCAGGTTGCCACCATCATTCAATGGATATGGCACACGATTGGTTAGTATCAGGATGCGTTTTGCAGGCATAGTGCGAATTACTAAAATAAAACGCAAGTTTAAAAAGTTTATTTTTACAACTGTTAGCATAAATGGGCAAATCCAAACATATAGTACTTACGGTAACCAACGACCTGAACTATGATCAGCGAATGATACGCATTTGCACATCATTGGTTTCAGCAGGATACCAAGTCACATTAATAGGCTTTAAAAGAAAAAAGAGCAAACCGCTTATTAAGCGACCGTTTGCACAAGTGCGCCTGCCTATTATTGCAGAACAGGGCAAGCTACTGTATGCAGGCTACTGGTTTTTGTTATTCTTCTACCTGCTTTTCAAAAAGTTTGATGCTATCTGTGCTATAGATCTAGATACCATACTTCCCGATTATTATGCTGCCCGCATCAAAGGCAAACCTTACGTATATGATGCACACGAGCTGTTTACCGAACTGAAAGAAGTGGTAACCCGCCCGGGAGTGAAGCGTATGTGGGAATGGATAGAACACCACACCGTACAGCAATGCCAATACAACTATACTGTTGGTGAATACTGCGCACTTTACTTTAAAGAGAAATACAATAAAGACTTTGCAGTAGTGCGTAATGCTACCGTGCTACGCCCGCTGACGATACCTGAAAAGAAAGAGAAATACATACTGTATCAAGGGTGGGTAAATGAAGGTCGCTGCTTTGAAGAACTGATACCTGCCATGCAGTTTGTAGATGCAAAATTGATAGTGTGTGGTGGCGGTAATTTCTTTGCACAAGCGCAAGAGCTGGCAGTAAAGTATAATGTACAAGATAAAATAGAATTCAAGGGTTTTGTACCGCCTGATGATTTGAAGCAATATACCATCAACGCCTATATAGGGCTTACGCTGTTTCATGCTATTAGCAAGAGCAATGAATATTCGCTTGCCAATCGCTTCTTCGACTATATGCACAATGGCGTGCCCCAGGTATGTATGAACTTCCCTGAATACATTAAGGTTAATGAACGCTATGAAATTGGCACACTCATCAACGACCCTATGACACCGGAAGAAATAGCCTCAGCACTGAACAGATTGCTGAATGATGCCAACTACTATAAGAGGCTGCAACAAAATTGTCTGCTGGCACGAGAGCACTATTGCTGGCAAAATGAAGAAAAGACTTTGCTGAAAGTATGGGGTGATGTATTTGACACTAAAACATCAGGCAGATGAAAATAAGTGTTGTGATACCTGCATATAATGCATCTGCAAACATAGCTAAGGCTATTGCATCTTGCTTGCAACAAACCATGCAACCACATGAAATAATAGTGGTGGATGATGCGAGTACAGATAATACTTGCGATGTAGTAGCGCAATTCAAGAATGTAAAATTACTTCGTCAATCTACCAATCTAGGCCCCTCTGCTGCTCGCAACAGAGGTATTAATGAAGCAACAGGAGATGTGATTGCGTTCCTGGATAGTGATGATACATGGCTACCTGAAAAGCTGGCAGCTATACATGCTATATTCAGTAAACAAACAGCTATTGTTTATTTAGGACATCCTTATGTTTTATCTGCTGAGCAATCGACTAGCAAAACAAATAATGTAAACGCATTAAGTTACACTTCAGTCCTACTCAAAAATCCGTATCAACCATCTTGTCTGGCAATACGCAAAAGCATGCCTTTGAGATTTGATGAATCGTATCGGTATTGCGAAGACCACGAGTTATCTATACGTGTAGCATACCAATACCAAGTGCATTGGCTACATGATGCCTATACTATATTGGGCAGGCCTCAACTCAGCACTGGAGGTGCATCGGGCAATGTCTGGAAAATGCGCAAAGGTGAGCTGCGCCTGTACAGTTCTATCTACAAACACAATATTATACTACTCCCGCTGATACCCTTATTATGGTTATACAGCATGGGCAAAATGTTGCACCGTCTTATATTGAAGTAATTACAAGCCTACAGCTGATATCTCTCTTACACCACCATGCTCTATACGTACTACACGTGCAGGGTATTTCTGAATGATACCATAATCGTGTGTAGCCATGATGAACGCTGTATGATAATCGCGACAGATGTTGAATAACAACTGCATGATTTCATCTGTCGTATCTGGGTCCAGATTTCCGGTAGGCTCATCCGCAATTATCAGCTTAGGATTATTGAGCAATGCACGTGCTATATCTACACGTTGCTGCTCGCCACCAGACATTTCGTAAGGCATTTTAAAGCCCTTGCCTTTCAGGCCTACTTTATTCAGTACATTTTCTATTTTCTCTTTCATCAGGGCTTTGTCCTTCCAGCCAGTAGCTGTCAGGACAAATTCCAGATTATCATGAATGTTTCTGTCTGTCAGCAAACGAAAATCCTGAAACACGATACCAAGATTTCTGCGCAGCAACGGTACTGTTTTCCAAGTCAGGTCTTTCAGATTAAAACCGGCAACCTCGCCTTGCCCTTCGCGCAGATACAAATCTCCATACAATGTTTTGAGCAAGCTCGATTTACCACTCCCCGTCTTACCAATCATATACACAAACTCTCCCTTGCTAACCTGAAAATTCACGTTGCTGAGGATGAGACTACTACCTTGAAATATATTACCGTTCCTAATAGAAACAATTGTTGAATCGTTCATTCAGAGAAAATGCTTTAGACAAAAATAACAGTTAAATCCAGTAAGTAATCATAAAATTATAAAAATGAAGAAGCCCCCTATACAGGAGGCTTCTTTAAATATTGAGAAACAGGTGTTGATTATCTAACAACCAGTTTTTCTGTTTTTGTTTGTGCACCGGCAACGATGTTAACGATGTAGATACCTTTTGCTTCGATAGCACTTGCAGGAATTTCTACGCGGCTAACATTTGAAGACAGTACCTGTTCTGTACGGTATACCACTTTACCAGTGATATCTGTTACAGTGATAACAGACTGCGCCCCCATACTACCACGCACTACTACATAAGCTTCTTTAGTAGTTGGATTTGGAGCGATAGCGATGTTATTATTACCACCTACCAATGTATTAACACCTTGAGGGAAAGAACTTACGTTAATACGATCGATGTAATAGTTGTTACCAACACTTTGATCGCCAAATACGAAGTTAGCGAAAGGCCTGTAACGGAAACGGAAATATACGCGGCTTTCACGAGCAGGAGCAGGTATAACCAAGCTCTTCAGATCCCAATCCTGCATATCAAGCGGAGCATAAGCTACTGATTGGTTACCACGTGCAAGATCAGCTTTAGTTAGCGTAGTCATTTTAGTCCAAGAGTTACCACAATCTGTAGAGTAAGCAATTTCCATTGTGTCTTGCATCAGCGCGAGGTCATTAGTCCTCCACATACCTGCATACATAAAGTTCAGATTGCAGTTACCATTCTTCATACCAGACAAATCAAATGCCGGAGAGAAGAAGTCATCCACATCACCTGCAAGTTTTTGAGGATTTGCATATGAAGATGCAGCACCTGTCAACGCAGAGTAACCGTTGCGGCTATCAAATCCTTTATAAACTATAGAAGAATTATCGTAATAACCTACATTAGCAATTTCCCACTTAAAGTTATTGTTGTAGTAATTGAATATAGGCCATTTTTCATTATCAGAAGTATTGCTGAATTCTTGATAGTAGCCATTAGGATCTATTTTGTAATTAGGATCTGCAGCATACACATCTTTTCTTTCTACAGTAGAATCGCCTGCATTTGAAGTTGCTGTAAGTTTAGTAGTAACCCAACCTGGTTGTGTAAACTTAACACTCACAGTATTTGATGTAGACGTTGCAGGAGTTGCACCATTAGAGAAAGACCAGCTTATTGATGTTATTGTATCCCTCCAGCTTTGGTTCTTGAAGTTGAAAAGCTTAGCATCATCAGCACACAAGAAATAAGAGCGTTCAGGAGATACACCTGTTACTTTCTCAACAGAATATTCTGCTACAGGCTTCATATCTATTTTAGGTGCCAGTGTACCGGCAGCTGTCATAACACCTGTAATTTTCAAATTATCTTCTTTAATCAAATTATCCCTGTTACCAACACTGCTTTTCAATGCAGAACGCATCCTGTCAACTTGTTGGTGTGTAAACATAACCGGACAATCTGCATAGTCCATGATGTTTTGTACGTTGGTAGTATCAGGGTAGTCTGCAGTATCATTAGTAGAACCATTAGGATATACTTTATAATATCCTACAGCACATTTAGTGTCATACAATACAACATTCGAGTTACAGTTACCACCGCTTTCCGGTGCACCTGCCTTACCTGAACCAAAGTGACCAGTAGTTGGAGGTGTATCATCAACTTCGTCATCACCACAATCTTCACTAACACCTTTATTACTGTTGTTCCAAGGGTGGTACAGATTCAGGTAGTGACCAATTTCGTGTTCATATGTTTTTTCAGATGCACCAATGAAACTAGCACCACCTATGATACCATCGTAAAAAGAGAACCCGGCAGCACTGGCAGGGAATGTAGAATATGCAGCTACAACACCCGCAGAAGCACCACGACCAATTCTTTTAATTAACCAGATATTGAGATACCTGTTTGGTGCCCACAGGTCAAACTTCGCTTGATCATCACCACCAACTGTCAGATAGTGTTGTTTGCGTGTTATACCCGTAGTTGGGTTGCCCAGCGGATCTCTTTTAGCTAATACAAACTCAATATTAGGTTTACCAATGTATGGTTTGAATGGTGCAATAACATTAGCCAAATCAGTATTCTCTTTTCTGTAGGTAACATTCATTCTTTCAATCCAATCATACACTGCATTATCGGTAACGTACTCTGTACCAAAATCGTGCACAATATGCACTACAACCGGTATATACACCTTGCTGTAGTTACTGTCTTTAGAAGGTGTGTACGGATAAATTTTAGCACTGGCACCGAGAAGACGTTGTGTCATCTGGTAAGTCTGCCACTCTTTTTCAAGTTGTTGCTGATACTGCTGTATTGCAGGATATAGCCTCCTGTAATCGCTGTTTACTTCATCAGTAGCGCAACTTTGGGCTTTAGCGTTGGCCATTGCAAGCACGGCCGACAAACACAAAATAGACTTTTTTATCATTTGTATGTTATTAATATACGTAAGTAAAGATTGTTTCAAAGATAGCTATTCCTGTTAAAAAATTGCAAAGTTTTTTGTCACAGAAATACTATTTAAATGTAATAGTTGCGTCATTTAAAAAGCCCTGTTTACAGGGCTTTTCAGACAATAATAATCGTAAAAAAATTATACTAACATTTTCTACTAACCATCCTATATTACCTGATTAGGATAAAATCGCCTTTTTTCTCAAGGGTTCTTCCATCTGTACAGGTATATCTTATATAATAGCTGTATGTGCCCATATCCTGCATTACTCCATTTAGCCTGCCATCCCAGCCTTGAGATTGGTTTGTAGTTTGAAATACCCTTTGCCCCCACCTATTAACAATAATAAACTGCTTCATAAACTGGTTACCTTTTGATATAACGCGGAACACATCATTTCTACCATCTCCATTGGGTGTAAATGCATCAGGCATCGAGATATCACAACAATTTTCTGTAGATACATAGACACTATCTACACTGCTACAACCGTAAATATTGTTTGCCTTCACATAAATAGAACCTGTTGTACGCTTAGACATCAACACATTGTTTTTATTTTTTATATAAAAATTACCCTCACCATACCAAGTGTACACCAAATCGTCGCTATATGATGCTCTGATAGACACTGTATCTCCAACGCATATTACCCCCTTATCTATGCTTTCAATTTTCATATATGGATGATCGTAAATAGTTATGGTATCTGTGTATACCGGAGATAAACAATTATAGTCCGACTTTATTACCAATGCTACTACTTTTGTTCCCGTTGTGTTCCATTTCAGGTTATACAACTTATCCTTTTCGATAAGTGAAAGTGCTCCTCCGTCTGTAGAGAAATTTAATCCCCCCGCTCCTACTGCTGTGGCCTTCAAAAGTACCTGTTCATCTACACATGCATATGCCGGAAGCTCTAGACTACCCGATGGCAAAGAATGAACAATGATATAAGCCGTATCTGAAGCATTACAATACTCATCAGACACATTGAGGTATATTGGCCATGAACCGGCTTTCATCCACTTAACCCTGTAGGGGCCGCTGGTATCACCACTTTTCACAATAGCATTCCCGAAATTCCAACGATAGGTAGTCTTGTAACGATAGGTTGCCGTGTCTGCAATTTCTAAACTATCTCCTTCACATATTTCTTTGTTTGATGGTAGTATATCTGGCTTTAGTTGAGCCCTTATAATTACAGTGATTTTCTTTCTGTTACTTTCGCAACCAAATATATCGGTTTGGGTAACATACCAATAATAAGTACCGGCAACCGATGTAGAAGGTATTGGCGCAATAGCGCTAGCTAGCCCTCCTATTGGTTGTGCGTACCATTTTATATCAGTACCTGATGCGTACAAAGGGGAAGAAGATGCAAATTGGCAATACTGTACTGTATCGGCAGCAACGGGCAAAGCAGACTGTGGCTGTACTATTACCCTGATGCGCGTACGTGCACTCTCGCAATTGTTTGCCACTTGGCTAACATACCAATAATAGGTACCAGGAACAGCAGTAGACGGTATTGGTGCAGATAGCAATGGCGTGCCCCCAACTGCTGTATCGTACCATTTCAAATTAGTACCTGTTGCTACCAATGCTACTGAAGATTGCCATTGACAATAACTTATCAATGTGTTAGCAGTTGGCGCTATTGGCCTTGCATTTACTATTGCTGTAGTACTTGCAGGCAGCGATACGCAACCATCAACAGTAACGACTACGGTATACGTGCCTGAATTACTAACTGCCGCAGGCATAAATACAGGGGACTGAGTAGTAGTTGAAAACCCGGCCGGACCTGTCCATACAAATGTTGCATTTGGTAGTGTAGATACATACAATTGCAAAACATCACCCTCACAAACAGGTCCACTATTTGAAACTGAAGGTGTGCCTGGCGTAGGCTTAACAGTAACAGTTGTTGATGCCGGTTGTGAAAAACAATTGTTTTTACTTGCTATCAGCGTATATGTACCTGATTGTGATGGGATACTATTAGGAATAGACGGGTTTTGAACGGCAGATGTAAAACCCCAAGGTCCTGTCCACGACCAAGTAACACCACTAGAGTCGCTGGTACCGGCAAGCAATACTGTATTGCCTTGGCATATAGGTGTATTATTGCCAGCCGTAACAACAGGCGGATTAGGATCTATAAGCACTACAGGCCCTAAAACATTGGACACACAATTATAAATAGTTGTAGTAATAGTATATGAACCTGCTGCTAATGCAGGTATAGTGATTCGACCGGAACCATCTGCGACGGCAGAAAAACCAGGCTGCACAACAGCATTTTTGTTGTAGCTGACAATGTATGTACGCCCGCTTACCATACCACCAATTACAATGCTGCCGTTAGCACCTAAACAAGTTACAGGATTATTCTTTGCACTTAAAGATATTACAGGTGGTGGCGGATCAGCAACACGCAAGTCGGGTAACGGATCGGAAGAACAACCTGTTGGTGCTGTTATTTTTATTTCAGTATATAACCCCGCAGATAAGTTAGGAATTGCAATAAATCCATTTGAGGTAGATGTAGTACTGATAGGTGCTTGAGGGGTTCCATTCTTTTTGTATGTAACAACAAATGCCGCACTTGTATCAATACCGCCTAACACTATACTACCATCTGTTCCGAAACAGGTAGTAGTATTATTGATTGTGTAGCTACCAATAACAGGTGCAGGTGTTGGGTTGACAACGACTGTGGTGGAGCTGGCTGGCGAGATGCATCCATGCACTGTTGCAATTACTGTGTACACACCGGAATGCATAGGCTGGCCATTAGCTATCTTGGATACCCGGAAAGTATCCGTGTAACCATTAGGCCCTGTCCATGAGTAATGCCCGAACTGAAAACTATCTGCCTGCAACACGATTGTATTACCCGAACATAGCGGGCTGTTACTTTGTGCATTCGGAGATGGAGGTGTTGGGTACACCGTTACGTACGTAGTATCAGGAGCAGATGTACAATTGTTTTTTGTTGCTGTTAAAATATAGTTTCCCGACTGTGATGGCACTACATTATTGAATGCAACAACAGGTAATGTGGATGTAAAACCATTAGGTCCCGTCCACTGCCACGTAACACCGGTAGAATCGGCAAAAGCATATATTGAAAAAGCGCCACCCTCACATACCGGCGAACTATTAGAAGAATTAGCTACAGGTGGCAAAGGATCCGGTAAAAATAACGGTAGTGTTGTATCTGAAACACATCCTAGTAAAGAAACTGTGACTCTGGAATATAATGCAGAGTTGAGGTTGGACAATACAATAAAACCACCTGCACCTGAGTTACGTAAGATGCTTGGCTGGGCAGCGCCATTTTTATAATAACTGACAGTATAGTTTTTATTGGCATCAAGCCCCGAAAGTGTAATGGCTCCATTGCTGGCACCGCAAGCTGTTGTAGGCGATATAGTAACATTGCCAATGACAGGTTTTTTGTTGACTACTACAGACGTTGTTGCTATATTTGAATTACATCCGTTAAGTGTTGTATATACCGAATAAACACCTGCAGCAGCTAATGGTACATTGGTAATAGACGGGTTTTTAAGGGTAGAAGAAAAACCATTGGGCCCAGACCATGTATAGGACGTCCCTGTTGCTGAGTTAGTAAACAGATTCAGTGTACTTTGCTCGCATACAGGTGTATTACTACTGATGGTGGATATAAAAGGCTTCGCTGTAACTTGCACAGCTACAGTATCGGGGCGAGAATAGCAGCCCAACTTTGATGAGCTTAAATAATATACCCCATTTGCTGCCGGCTGGGCAGATACAATTTGCGGATTCTGAATAACCGAACTAAAACTATTCGGCCCTGTCCACCTATAGCCATAACCCGGAGGTGCTGCAGATGAGAACAACTTTAGCGTATCACCCTGACATATATGTGTTGTAGCATTGGCTATCAATGTATCATTTCTTATGTCTAGCACGGCTACCGTGACTGTATCTCTGTTTTTGCTACAATACTGCACACCGGTGTTCCAGACTGTATACTGTGTAGTGATAAGAGGTTTGGCATAAGGTTGCCTGCAAGTAGTACAACTAAGTGTAGATAATGGTGCACCTCCCGGTAATACCCCCCATGTAAATGCATTACCACCTACTGCGAGCAGTGATACGGAATCTCCGTAACAGATGGTAGTATCTTTAATAATATCCGTTATAGGCCATATGTATACAGGCAATACGAAAGTTTGTGCAACACTAACGCCCGGAAAGCGACATGTAGAGTCTTTTACAGTAACTGTAAATATCCTTAAACCTGTATCCAGCGTATTGGGTGTCCAATTGAAGCAACCACGTATTGAGTCTGTATTCTGCCCGGCATATGTAACAATTGCGCCCGGTGTAGATACTGCCGAGTTATCAGAAGCAACTAAAATTGCAGCTGTATCTGAAGACTTTAAATCGAAACAAAAACTCAACGGCACTTTAGCACAAGCCTCTACCCTGCCACCAACCATAGTACCACCAGTAATAGTGGTAGATACAGTGTTGGCTACCGGGGCAGCTACACTACAATTGATAACCTGAATCTGGACATCCCTCATTACAGAACCTATCAATACGCCATTTCGATACTCTTTGGCTCTGATAGTAAGCGTATTTGAACCTGTTGAAACAGGTGTGAATGTCATTTGCCCCGTAGATGCGCTGAGACTAAATGTGTTATTGGTTTGAAAAGGATTGTCTGTAAGATTAAGGGCAGGGCTGGTTGTAGATAAAGATACCGGATACGTAGTTAAAGGGCATGATGTTGATAGTGTAGTAAGCGGCACTAGCAACTCAAAAGACAATGAATCGGAATTAGGGTCTACTACACCATTATTGTAGGTATAAGACTGGTTGATGCAAATTGAAGGAACAGGCTTTACAGAGAAAAAAGGTGATGAATTACCTTGTGCAACCGTATTATTTAATGTCGCCTCTGTGTAGAAATTGTCTGTAGCTGTTGAACCATTATTGATATTTACACTTACATTTCTGGCAGATATGTATACTGCGAATTTCCATTCTGTACACCTTGTAGGGAGTATAACGTCTGTTGAATACCACCACTCCCTGTATCCCGGAACAGAAGAACTTACATTGGTACATCGTGTACCAACTCCTGGGCAGCCTTGCGTTACAGTACTACCATTAGGGCTGCCATCAGGCAAAACAGATATAGCAGGCATTGATACATTCCAAGACTGATTGGTGCATGTATTTGTATAACAAAGCGGCACCGAAGAGTTCACATCTATACCAGAACAGTCACGGTACATCTTGAATGTGATTTTATAGGTAGAATCGTGTAGCCATTGATATATTATTTCTCCGCCAGCAGCGTGAGAAGCAAGTGCATTATTAGATTGCAATGAAAAGAGCAACACTAATACAAACAACAGAATACGTTTCAGGTTTGTCGGTATTTGAAACATGATAAAGATATGTATGCTGCAAAACTATCAGATAATAGCCTATAAACCTTAAAACCTCAATTAAATAGCCATGAAAAAATACATTTTCAAGACAATTCTGCATTGTTTTGAACAGACAGTTAAAACCGGAAAACGGAAAAGCTTAGAAATAAGAAAGGTCACTTTTGTGTAAGTGACCTTTTAAGTGCCCCGGGCGGGACTTGAACCCGCACACGCATTGCTGCATACAGGATTTTAAGTCCTGCGCGTCTACCAATTCCACCACCAGGGCTTTTGCATACGGTAGATGTAAGCAAAAAAAATTCCAAACCGAGAGGCTTGGAATTCTTTGAGCGGAAGACGAGACTCGAACCCGCGACCCTCACCTTGGCAAGGTGATGCTCTACCAACTGAGCTACTTCCGCATGTGTTTTAAGAACTTTGGGATTGCAAAGATAGGGGCAAAAAACTAATCTCCAAACAGTTTTTCAAACATTTTTTTCCATCAATTGTTTTTCCTCATTCAAAGCCAATACTGGTAAATCACAGCAAAATATTTTTGATAAATAGACTTACAAAAACGGATAGCTTACCTTTGCTGCCGCAAGATGAATCAGCTAATATCGCTCGTAAAAAAAGACCTTCTGATAGAATGGAGACAGAAGCATACACTATTTGGTGTATTGCTGTATGTAGGTGCTACTGTGTTTGCGGTATACATCATGAATGGTCAGCCTGAAGTGAAAGTTTGGAATGCACTGTTTTGGATAACACAATTGTTTGTTGCAGTAAACTCTGTTGCCAAAAGCTTTTTGCAAGAGCATCCCAACCGTTTCAGGTACTACTTCACAGTTGTTAAGCCATCTACCTTTCTGCTGGCAAAAATGCTGTATAGTATGGTACTGATGCTTGGCATAAGCCTCATCAGTCTGTTTTTATTCTCAATACTGTTAGGAAACCCTGTCATTCAAACAGCCGTATTTGTGGGTGTAACAGCAGCAGGTAGTTTAGCGCTATCAGCAGTATTTACATTTCTTTCAGCCATTGCAGCAAGAGCACAGCAAAACGCTGCATTGATGGCTATACTAGGCTTTCCGCTGGTGATACCTGTACTGATGATACTGAGCAATCTGGCACTTTCAGCCATTTCGCCTGTATATCAGGAGGGCTGGTGGGTTATGATGCTGGTACTGCTGGCATTGAGTATACTGGTTATCATATTAGGCTTAATTCTGTTTCCATTCCTGTGGCAAGAGTAAAACATCTAAACAAAAACCATTACCGAGAATTATTCTCTTACATTTGCGGAAATTTAACCATCGCTTATGCGTAGCAACTGGTGGAAAATACTTTGTGTCGTCCTGCTGGCTTATGCCATTATAGGAGGCTTATTATTACCTGTACCTGCACGCCACATCCTCAACGAAACTATACGCAACCTGTACTTTCACGTACCCATGTGGTTTGGTATGATGTTGCTCTTCGGTATTTCCTTTTATCATTCACTGATGTATCTGCGAAAGCAGGATATGAATTATGATATTAAAGCCGTGGCTTTTCTGAAAATAGGCGTACTGTTTAGCTGTTTGGGTATGATTACGGGTATGGAATGGGCAAAATACACATGGGGAGAGCCTTGGAGTAATGACCCAAAACAATTGGCTACTGCTATATGCATGCTCAGCTATTTTGCCTACCTGATACTGCGTGGCGGTATTAAAGACGAAGAAAAGCGTGCTAAAATATCAGCAGTATATAATGTATTTGCATTTGCATTGATGATACCTCTGCTATTTATATTGCCTCGTATGGTAGACTCACTACATCCCGGCAATGGTGGCAATCCCGGCTTCAATAGTTACGACCTTGACAGCCGTATGCGTCTGGTGTTCTACCCTGCTGTTATTGGGTGGTTTCTGCTGGGCTATTGGATAAGCACACTGCACATTCGTATCAATCAGATTAATTACAAAAGAGATAATACTTTTTAATATACCAACAAATGAGAAAAGTATCCATATCAATCATACTATTACTGCTCAGCCTGTCTGCAATAGCACAGGAGAATGCTCCGGAAATGGCAGACAAGTTCAGGGCAGACGGTAAAATATACGTTGTGGTTTTGGTATTAGCCACTATCTTTGCGGGGATTATTGCATATCTGGTAAGACTGGAACGCAAAATCAGCAAACTGGAAAAAGAAAATTAAACATTATCCTAATTATTATTAATTAAACATCAATATGGCAGAAACAGCTACAGCCCAAAAGCATTACAGCTTCTTTCAGGGTGTTGAACGCAACTTTGACAAAGCAGCTAAGTTTACAAGATTTGAGAAAGGTATACTTGAGCAAATCAAAGCTTGTAACTCTATATACCAAATGAAATTCCCGGTTCGTATCGGTGACAAAATCGAGGTTATAGAAGCATACCGTGTGCAACACTCGCATCACAAACTGCCATGTAAAGGTGGTATCCGCTACAGCATGGATGTGAATCAGGATGAAGTGATGGCGCTGGCTGCATTGATGACTTACAAATGTGCTATCGTTAACGTACCATTCGGTGGTGGTAAAGGTGGTATCAAAATCAACCCTAAGAACTACTCTACTTTCGAACTGGAAAAAATAACACGTCGTTATGCATCAGAACTGGTGAAGAAAAACTTCATTGGCCCTGGTATCGACGTACCTGCACCAGACTACGGTACAGGCGCACGCGAAATGAGCTGGATAGTAGATACTTACGCTTCTCTGAAACCGGGCGAAGTAGATGCTATGGGCTGTGTAACTGGTAAGCCAATTGCACAAGGTGGTGTACGTGGCCGTACAGAAGCTACTGGCCTTGGCGTATTCTACGGTCTGCGCGAGCTGTGTAATGTAAAAGAAGATATGGATCGCCTGGGCTTGACTACAGGTGTTCAGGATAAAAAAGTAATTGTACAAGGTCTGGGTAATGTAGGTTATCACGCTGCTAAATTCTTCTTCGAAGGCGGTTCTAAAATCGTTGGTCTGGCAGAATACGAAGGCGGTATCTACAATGCTAACGGTCTGGATCTGGAAGCAGTAGTGGCACACCGCAAAGCAACAGGTTCTATCCTGGGATTCCCTGGTGCTACTGATTTCAAAAACGGTTTCGACGTTATCGAACAAGAGTGTGATATCCTGATTCCTGCTGCATTGGAAAACGTTATCAATGCTGATAACGCAGACCGCATCAAAGCAAAAATAATAGGTGAAGGTGCTAATGGTCCACTGACTCCTGAAGCTGACGAAATACTGCTGGCTAAAGGCGTTATCATCGTTCCGGATATGTACCTGAACGCAGGTGGTGTTACTGTATCATACTTCGAATGGTTGAAAAACCTGAGCCACGTTCGTTATGGTCGTATGGAAAAACGCTTTAGCGAAAACCAGAACACTAACATACTGAGCACAGTAGAAGGCCTGACAGGCAAAAAAGTTAGCGACGTAGAACGCAAACAAATCATGCACGGTCCTGATGAAGTTGATCTGGTTTACTCTGGTCTGGAAGACACCATGATTGGTTCTTTCCACGAAATCCGCGATACTATGCGTGAGCACAACATGAACGATATGCGTACTGCTGCATTCATCGTTGCTATCAACAAAGTTGGTGTTGCTTACGAAGAACTGGGTATCTTCCCATAGTAGATTACAATACTACATTATAAACAAAAGCCCCTGCATATGCAGGGGCTTTTTAGTTGACTAGTGAAAGAGTGGATTACTCTTTAATAAATTTTGAAACGCATCTGTTACCATCACCATCTGTAGCCCTGACGATATAGATACCTTTCGAGTAACCCGAAATATCTATTGTAGCTTTTTTATCTATTGAAGTATTATATACTACTCTACCTTTCACATCACAAATAAGTACGGTTGCTTTATCTGCGACACCTATTGTTATTGCATCTGTAGCCGGATTCGGAAACACTTTAACCATGCCTACTGCAACTACATTGTTTACGGCTGCAGGTGGCGGTGTATATTTCAAACCACAAGCAGAGTCTTTTGTATATAGCGTATTAATCTCTGTGCCGGACAATGCTCGGTTGTAAAAGCGTACATCATCGATATTGCCCTGAAAATAACGCGTAAGCCCTGTGCCTTGTCCACCTATATTAAATGGTGTAGTTGTATTCACTAAAGAATCTACCAATATTGATGATGTATCGAGCACACCATTTACATATATATTAGTCAGCCCTCCTTTTGCCCATGTCATAGCAACGTGTATCCATGTAGTATCAGGAAGTACAGTTCTTCCCAACATAGTAGATTCATAAGTTTTGCCTTGTAAGGCTAACGCTAGTTTATTATTACTATATACACCAAACAGATATTCATCGCCAATACTATTATCCCATTTTGAAACGATTGCACCTTCGCCACCAAGCAAAACATCAATGTATATCCATGCAGAAATGGTTAAGCCATCCATAACACTGTACTTTGCAGCATTACCTGCAGACACATAACCGCCACCAACAAATTTCAGCGAATTATTACCACCAAAACGGTCGTGAGAACGAACGTGCACAGCATTGTAACTAACAAGAATACCTGTAGATGTACCATCTTTAAAACTATCTGCACCATTGAATGTAAAACAAGCTTTAAGGCTGTCTGATAATGATTGTGCATGTGTAGTAGATGCCAGTCCAAGCAAGGTTACCACTGTAAGTAATAGTCTCTTCATATTGTTATGTTTTGATAATTTTTTGAAAGGATGAAAACAAGGGTGCATAAGTGACCATACTTATAGCACCCTATGATGAACAGGGAAAATCTTTATTCTACACCACAGCCTACAACAGGGGCCTGAAATGCCAGCTTACCAAAGCGAGGGATTTTTGCGTAAGCAGTACCATCATACTCAAACACATACGTGTTTTTGCATACCCAATAGCTACCATCGTAGCGCTTGTAAATAACAGATGCATCAATGTTTTTACTTTCAGGGTAGCCGGTCAATGAATTACGTTTTACATTTTCAGTGCTTACCAGTATTGTCTTTATTACTTTATCTACTTTCAGTTCAGGTTCGTTTTCCAGAGATGCTTTGAACCTATCGCCTATAGCTTTTTCTATTTCAGCATTTGTAGTTGCTGCAGATGCACGTGTTACAAAATTGCTCAGGTCTTTTATTTTATCTGTAACTTTTACGTTAATAGTACCTGATGCCAGTAAAGTGCCATTGCTTGCTACTTTTGTATCTTTAGCACTTACCACTTCTACTTTTACAAGAATGGTAGCGCCTATTTTCACGTTCTTGCCCAATTTGTTCAGGAACATACGGAATGCATCTTCTACAAGGTCATATTGTTCATAATACCAACCACGATCGCTCATCAGCGGCACACCTGCAGCATCGCCACCAACGTAGTAGCCTGCACCTGCGGCACTACTGTAGCTATATACTTTCATATTCTCTCCACGAAACTGTTCGCTTGTGTAGGTTACTCCATTTGCAGAAAAGCGAACATCATAATAATCGCAATCAGCACAAACATCTTTCAATTTTTGTGAGAAGTAGGCACGGAAATACAGTGGCTCGCCCAATGTATATTCTTTTAGATAATCAGATTCGTTATCGCCGGAAGGGTTGTGATAATCTATTTTCTTGTTAAAGAATACCACCTCACCTTTATGCTTGTCGGCTTGTGCATAAGAAGTAGTTGTCATAGTAGCTGCAAGCAGCAGCAGTGCAATTTGTTTCATAACTTGTTGATTATGAAATCAAAGCTATCATCAACACATGCTTATTCATTACAACAATTCACGAGCGGTGCGTATCAATTCATAAACGTTTCATTATAATCATGAAAGCTATTGTCCTACCCTTACTTCCTTCAGTACATCTTCCAGTTCACCCTTCTTTTCTTTAGATACCGGCACGGATATTTTATTATCCATCACCAACATGCTTTCGCCTTTGTTGTATTTCGTGACAAAGTTAAAATTGACCATATAAGACCTGTGCGGGCGATAAAAATGTTTACGTGCATTCAAGACATCTTCAAAAAATTTCAGCTTTTTACTTACCAGTATTTTAGAGCCATTACGCAGCCACACATGTGTGTATGCACCTTCTGCCTCCAATAAAATGATATCAAGCACCTCTACAAACAGCAAACCGTCTGATACAGGCAATGCGATACGGGAAAATTCGTTAGCGGTATTGTTTTCTTTAAATAGCTCTACACGCTTCTGCATATTAGCAGCATGCAGTTTATGGCTTACTTTTTCAAGTGCAACATTTAGCTGGTCTATATTAACCGGCTTCAGCAAATAGTCTATTGCAGATACCTCAAAGGCTTTCAAAGCATACTCGCTATAAGCGGTTATAAATATGATTTCGAAATTTACATCCTTTATAAAGTCGAGCAATTCAAAACCATTGTAGCCCGGCATCTCTATATCGAGCAGTACCAGTTGAGGTGCAGTTTTGTGTATCAGCTTCACCCCATCAGGGATATTCGATGCCTCGCCCATATACTCAACATTCGGGCAATACTGTGATAGTATATTTTTCAGCGCCCTTCTTGCTGGCTCTTCGTCGTCAATAATGATGGTTCTTATCTTTTCCATTTTCAACTATATGTACTCTACAGGCAGATGCAATACCACCATTGTACCTGTTGGCTTGTCATCTGTTCCTAAATCAATTGTTTGCAATCCTATCTTACCCTGATAGTATTTATTTAATAATTCTAACCGCTGTTGTGTGGCATTTACCGCAAAGCTTTTATGTGATTTTACCTTTCTGGCATTTATTTCATCTGCTCGTTTGCGCCCTACACCGTTATCTGTAATGGTGCATACCAGTTGCTTTTGTGTATGTAGTAATTCAAATTGTATAGACAGTTTTTTGTCACCTTCTTTGTGCAGCAGCCCGTGCTTCAGTGCATTTTCTACAAACGGTTGTATTATCATGGCCGGTATGGCAAGCTCTTCCTTATCTGCTACACCAACTACCGTCAGTGCATATTCAAACTGTTTACCAAAGCGTAGTTTCTCCAGCTCCAGATATAGCTCCAGCATTTCCAGCTCTTCCTGCAGGGGCAACTTATCCTTGCCTGATGCATCCAATACTTTCCTCATCAGCGTGCTGAATTTGCTGAAGTATATATTTGCATTACGTATATCGTTTTGCAATACCAGATCTTGTATAGAATTAAGTGCGTTATATACAAAATGCGGATTCATTTGCGCCTTCAGCGCGGCAAGTTGCGATGAGCGAATACCTTGCTCCAACTGATTTCTTTTATTGATAGTACGTATACGCAGAAAGAACACACCCGAAACAAGCAGAACCAACCCCAGGCCAGCAACTACAAAAAACCACCACTCCATCCAGAATGGCTTCGCCACATGAATCTTGATGGTGGCGGTATTTACCGATACCCCTCCGTCTTCATTGTAAGCACGCACCATAAAAGTATAATCTCCCGGAGGCAATGATGTAAACCTAGCATAGTCTGTATTGTATCCACTCTCTGTCCATACGGTATCCAAGCCTTGCATCTTGTAGCTGTAAGAATACTGGTGCTTGTGCGTAAAACCCTGCGTACCAAAATAGACAATCAGTTTATTTTGATTGTATGGCAGTTTGATATGCGTATATATGGGCACTTCCTCATCATTTACCAGCAGGCGCTTCAGGTATATATTGGGCTTGATGCTGTTGACTGTACGGATATTTGCAGGAAATGTTATCAGGCCTTTGTTAGTAGCTAGATACACGGTGTTATCCGCGACATATATCTGCCTGATTTCTGCATTGGGCAAGCCATCGTGCCAATCTATATAGCTTACATTGTCTGTATTTGTATTGATAACATTAAACCCTTTTTCTGTAGCTACCCACACCAGCGAATCCTTACAATAAATAGCGCGTACGTTATTACCATTCAACTTATCTGTACCGGATATGTTGCTGATGATACGCGCATTGTTTACCCGCATCAAACCACTGGCTACCGTACCTATCCAAAGATGCCCTTTGCTATCGGTCTTCATAGATGTAGCAAATACTTTTTGCCCGTTGTACAGCAATTCCTTTTCTCTGTTCAGCGTATCATAATAATAGGTACCATCAGAATAGCCCACCCACTTCAGCATATCTGCTGATGTATAAGCCACATAGCGAGCCGCTTTTAGCTTGAGGAAGTGTATACTATCTATGACATTCCCGCGCAACTGCATCCAACCCGCATTTTGTATAGATGCAAATAACGTTTTACCATTATCGGCAAAACATATGTCCCTGAATCCACTTCGCCCTATTTCAGATGTTCGCCCCTTATCTGCTTCATAGTAAGAGGTAACACCCTGCGCAATGATGTATTTGGTTTCAGTAGTATCAACTATTATTTTGCGCACCATAGATACGGCTTGCTGTGGCTTTACCGGTTGTGATACTTTACCGTTGCGTATCATATCTACCACACCATTAAAATAACCAAGCAGTATATCCTTCTTTCGGTTGATATACATAGACGTTACATTGTCTGACGATATACCCGATGATGCCTGACTATAAAACATGATATCAATATTGGGCACTATATATATGCCATTATCAAGCGATGTAAACCAATAATTATTTTCACCATCGCGCATTACGTTTGATATATCTGCGTCTCTGAAAAAACGTATTCCGTTGTATTGCAGATTAAGGTCGGCATCTACACACAATGCACCTTCTTGTGTACAAAGCCATATAAACTTGCCTACGGCACTCACAGTAAAAATGCGGCTTCCTGCTAATGCTGGTGGTATTTGTTTTAGTACAATCAGTGAATCATTCCTGATTTCGGAGAGGTAATAATCACGCTCCGGATTTATCTCCGTAAACATCATTAACCTGCTGCCATGATAAAATATATAGTTGCGGTTTTGCACTATACGTGGCAATAACCCGGGCAGGTTTGTTTTATCAATTTTCGTGAACTTTCCTTTTTGCAGCCTATGCACTCCTTGCCCTATTACAGATACATATATGCTGCCATCTGTAGCATACAGCATATTGGAAGCAAGCGCACTCCTTGCTTCTGCAGAATAATACCATCGTTGAATTTTATTTGTAGAGATGTCATAATGTGCTACACCACCTACTATGGTATAATAAACACCGTTATCCCCAATTGCATTTTCAGGGAACGTGGGATATTCTTTAGAAACGTCTACGGCTATCTTCAACGAATCGCCTGCTATATAAAATATCTGCCCGTTGAAGTTTTTGCACCACATGCGCCCATGCGTATCTTCTTTCAGGTCTGATATGCTTTTACCATTTTGCCCGGCACAAGTATATTGCTTTACCTGCTTGCCATCGTAACGAAAAACACCTTCATTTCCCGCCACCCATATATAGCCTGCTTTATCCTGACGAATACTGTAGACTTCGCTACCGATAATATTTTCGGTTTCTTTAGGCTGATAGAAATAAGGATGCTGTGCCTTTGCTACAAAACACAGGCACAACAATGATACCAATATCCATTGCCTGAAAAACATACAACAAGGTACAGGTTTGCGCTGTTTCTTAGTAGCTATTCTTCATGAACAGTCTTTTTCAATTCATGAACGTACGTTAGTAATTAGGAATCTTACTCCTGTCTGCTTTTTGCAGGTAGCTGCTGAATTTGTTGAGGTTGGAAAATATATTGCACATGTACTCGGGAAACTTATTGATATTCTGATATTTCAATACGTTTACCATTACAGCATTGTTCTCGCTACGCAGTGCGATGTTTGCACTCAGGTCTTTATCTGCATCGGCCAGCATATCTCTGATGATTGCCTCCCAAACATAGCCGCTGAATGTGTAGTGATATTTATCGAAAAACGGTTTATAGCGTTTTATCACCCTGATATCATCCAGATTTATTACAAAATCGTACAGGTGGTATTCTTTGTCGGAGTTGAGCGGGAAACACTTACCTTCTTCCCACGGCCCAAGTGATGCCAGTGTAACGCTGTCGGGCTTTGCCGCGGGCTTCTTAGCCTTATTATTTGTTGCCTGCTTGGAAACAGATTTCTTTTTGGGAGTTACCTGTGCCATAAGACCTGCCGAAAACAGGCATAATATGAGAATTGATAATAGTCTTTTCATAATCCGTTGCTGTAAACTAACCCCTGTCTCTATACACAGTAAAAATACAGATATATTTTCATCAATCATACCCAAGCACCTGATTTATAAAAATTCATCATATATATTCGTTTAGCAAAACGGTTATATTTTTCACTTTCTATTATGTGTCATTTTCGGTAACTTCGCGACGTCTTTTTAACCTCTAACAATTCAAAATATATTTTAAGTAATGGCTTTTGATCTAGATCTTATCCAACGTTTGTATAGCGAATTGCCCGGCAAAGTAGCCGCAGCTCGTACACTGTTGGGTCGTCCGCTTACATTGGCAGAAAAAATATTGTATGCTCACTCTTTCGAGAAAGCAACACAGGCGTATACACGTGGTAAAGACTACGTAAACTTTGCACCCGATCGCGTTGCGATGCAGGATGCCACAGCGCAGATGGCGTTGTTGCAGTTTATGACTTGCGGACGTGCAAAAGTTGCAGTACCAAGCTCGGTACACTGCGACCACTTGATACAAGCTAAAGTAGGTGCAACACAAGATCTGGCAACTGCCAACGATGTAAACAAAGAAGTATACGACTTCCTTTCTTCTATATCAGACAAATACGGTATCGGCTTCTGGAAAGCAGGTGCAGGTATCATTCACCAGGTAGTATTGGAAAACTATGCTTTCCCTGGCGGCATGATGATTGGTACAGATAGCCACACACCAAACGCAGGTGGTCTGGGTATGATTGCCATAGGTGTTGGTGGTGCTGATGCGGTAGACGTAATGGCGGGCCTGCCTTGGGAGCTGAAAATGCCTAAACTGATAGGTGTGAAGCTGACAGGTAAAATGAACGGCTGGACTAGTGCTAAAGACATCATCCTGAAAGTAGCAGGTATACTTACTGTTAAAGGTGGTACCGGTGCTATCGTTGAATATTTTGGTGAAGGTGCTGATAGCCTGAGCGCAACTGGTAAAGGTACAATCTGTAACATGGGTGCTGAAATAGGTGCTACGTGTTCTCTGTTTGCATACGACGAGAAAATGGCAGACTACTTGCGTGGTACTGCACGTGCTGATATAGCAGAACTGGCTAACGGTGTGAAAGAACACCTGCGTCCTGATGCTGAAGTATATGCAGACCCTGCTAAATACTACGATCAACTGATTGAAATAAACCTGGATGAACTGGAACCGTACGTAAATGGTCCTTTCACTCCGGATCTGGCTACGCCTATCAGCAAAATGGCTGAAGTAGCAAAAGCAAACGGATGGCCTGAAGATGTAGAGGTTGCATTGATTGGTTCTTGTACCAACTCTTCTTACGAAGATATTTCTCGTGCTGCTTCTATTGCAGAAGATGCAATGGCAAAAGGCCTGAAAGCAAAAAGCGAATACACGATCACTCCGGGTTCTGAAATGGTACGCTTCACTATTGAGCGCGATGGTTTCCTGAAAACTTTCGATAAGATGGGTGGTGTGGTACTGGCAAACGCTTGTGGTCCTTGTATCGGCCAGTGGGCTCGCCACATCGACGATCCTAATCGTAAGAACACAATCGTTACATCATTCAACCGCAACTTTGCTAAGCGTAATGATGGTTATGCATCTACACACGCATTCGTAGCATCTCCTGAAATCGTTACTGCATTTGCTATATCAGGCAAACTGACTTTCAACCCGCTGAAAGACAAACTGATAAATGAAAAAGGTGAAGAAGTAATGCTGGATGAACCTAAAGGTTTTGAACTACCTTCTAAAGGTTTTGCTGTCGAAGACGCTGGTTACCAAGCACCTGCAGAAGACGGTAGCAAAGTAGAAGTAAAAGTAAATCCTGAAAGTTCTCGTCTGCAACTGTTAGCACCATTCTCTGCTTGGGAAGGTACTAACCTGCATGGTTTGAAACTGTTGATTAAAGCATTCGGTAAATGTACTACTGACCACATCTCTATGGCTGGCCCGTGGTTGAAATTCCGTGGCCACCTCGACAACATATCTAACAACATGTTGATTGGTGCCGTGAATGCTTTCAACAATGAAACTAACAAAGTTAAAAACCAACTGACTGGCGAATACGGTGAAGTACCTGCAGTACAACGCGCATACAAAGCACAGGGCATTGGCAGCGTAGTAGTAGGCGACGAAAACTACGGTGAAGGTAGCTCTCGCGAACATGCGGCTATGGAACCACGCCACCTGGGTGTACGTGCGATAGTTGTTAAGAGCTTTGCTCGTATCCACGAAACAAACCTGAAAAAGCAAGGTATGCTGGCGTTGACATTCAACGATAAAGCAGACTATGATAAAATACAGGAAGATGACAACATCGACATTCTGGGCCTGACTGATTTCAAAGAAGGTACACCACTGACTATGATTCTGAAACACAGTGATGGTAGCATTGACGAAATCATGCTGAACCACACTTACAATGCACAACAAATTGAATGGTTCAAAGCCGGTGGTGCATTGAATGTTATCCGTGCAGAATTTGCTAAGTAATCAACACAAAGCAACATAACAAAAGCCACATCTTCGGATGTGGCTTTTTCTTTCTATATTAATTCGGTTTGTTTATCCTTCCATCAAATCTCTGATGGCAACAGATGCTACACATGCACCAAATGTTGCTGGCAGGTAAGAGATAGTACCATAGGCAGATTTTTTGAAATTGCTGCCATCTGTCAACATCAACGATTCTTTTATAGGGTCTTCCGGAGAGAAGACCACTTTGATACCCTTGCGAATATTTGACTCTTTCAGCTTCTTACGTATCTGCTGTGCAAACGGGCAGTTGTAGGTTTTAGAAATATCCACCACTCGCAATTGCGTAGGGTCCAGCTTGGCGCCAGCTCCCATAGAGCTTACAATGCGCAGTCCTTTTTCATAAGCTGCTTTAATGAACGTAATCTTTGGCGTGATACTATCTATCGCCTCTACCACGTAATCATAATGTGTATCCAATACATCTGCTACTTTTTCGGGCGTTATGAACTCCTTGATGCTACGCAACTTCAATTCGGGGTTGATAGCCAGCAGGCGTTCTGCCATGATATCTGCTTTAGACTGTCCGTGCGTGGTAGCCAATGCAGGCAATTGCCTGTTGCGATTGCTGGGGTCTACTATATCGCCATCTACAATGGTCATCTGCCCCACACCTGCACGACATACAAACTCTGCAGCAAATGAGCCTACACCACCCATACCCACAACCAACACATGTGAGTTAATGAGCTTATTCAATTTCTCTTTACCAATCAGTAATTCCGTACGCGAGAGCCAGCTTGTATCTTTCATATATTAAAAACAGCTTGAACGTTTTTTTGAAGCTGCAAAATAAGGGTATCCAAATCAGTTTTCCTTATATCGGCAGCTTTTTCATATATATGCCCGATGCTAAATTCCGTATCGTCTGTTTCGAGAAAAAAGCTTGTTGCAGGGCAGCATTGAATGGCCACTATGGCAGGAGCGTTGTCTTTCTGCAAAGCTGCACCAAAAGACAGATAATAACCCCTATTGAGAATCCGCTCTGCCAACTGTACATTTTTATTAAATCCGTGAAAGATGACAGGTACTACTACCTGCTCCCGTTTCAGCAGTTCCAACACTTCATCATAAGCACGTACACAATGTATAATCAATGGCTTTCGCAGCTTATTGGCTAATTGTATTTGCAGGCGAAATACCCTCTCCTGCAAAAGCCATGGTGTTGCAGTAAGCTTATCAAGCCCACACTCTCCTATTGCCACTACATTGGGTAGCGTAGCATATTTCTCCAACTGGGATAACTGATTATCTAAATCCGCATCAATATACCATGGATGTATACCTAGCGAACACAAACCACCTTCTGATGCTTTTTCGAAAGCTTGATACCTGTTTGTAATAAACAGCCCTTCCCCCACGTTATGATGGGTGTGTATGTCTATATATTTGCTCAATGGGTACGAATATATCAATACTATAACAATACAGGCTTGCTAACCTGTAATCATTTTTAGTAATTTTACATTAGTCATTATGAAGCCACTGTACGATATAAAGAATTTTATAGAATGGAAGGCCTTTGGTGTTTGTTCGGCTATAGGCGAAAAATTAGGCGTAGCGACTTCTCGCATACGCCTATGGTTCATTTATATTTCTTTCCTAACACTGGGCTCACCACTAATAGTTTATATGGTGCTGGCATTTTGGATGAATATGAAAAACTACATCTTGATGCGCAGACGCAACCCTGTGAAGTGGTAGCAACTACTCTTCCTCTTCGCGTTCGCGCTCTTCACGGCGTTGCTGGCGTTTTTCTTCGCGCAGCTTTTTAGCTTTCGCTTTTTCTATTTCACGCTCTTCGCGCTCCTGCTCTTCTGCTTCTTCCTGTGCTTTGTGCTCAGCCTCTTCGCGTGCTATGCGTTCTTTTTCCTTTTTAGCTTCACGCTCTTCGCGTGCCAGGCGTAGTTTTTCTTCACGCTCTTCACGCGCTAGTTGCAGTTTATACTCGCGCTCTTCCTCGGCTTTTATGGCAGCTTCGCGTTCTTCTTTTTCCTTTTGCAACCTGGCTTTTTCCTGGCGCTTTTTCTCCATCTCTGCCTTCACTTCAGCCTCTACCTGCGCATCTATTGCCTTCTGTCTTGCAGCTTTTCTTATTTCTTCTTCTTCCTTAGCCTTCTTGCGTGCTGCTTCTTCAGCTGCATAGCGTTCTTCCTCTGCCTTTTCTTTTGCTATACGTGCTTTCTCTGCTGCTTCAAATTCTGCTTTTTGTGCTTTACGTTCCGCTTTTTTACGAGCAGCTTCTTTTGCCAAGCGCTCTTCCTCTTCTTTAGCTGCCTTTTCTGCTGCCTCACGTTCTGCAGCCAGCTTTGCTTCTTTAGCTGCTTTGGCTTCAGCTATCCGTGCTTCTTTCTCAGCCTTTTCAGCAGCAATCCTTGCCTCTTTTTCTGCCTTCTCAGCAGCCAGTTTTTCTTCTCTAGCCGCTTTCTCAGCAGCTTCCTGTTGTTCTTTTGTTAGTTTCTCTGCTATTTTTTGTTTCTCTTTTTCAACCTTTACAAGATTGATACGCTTTTGTTCTTTACCCAACTCATCGCAAAACACCAGATTCTTTACAAACTTGTCTTTAGGTATAGACGCTACAAAAACAGGCTTTGTAAAGTAGTCGTTTTTGCTGCCCTCCATTTTTATACAATGGATTTTCAGGTCTTTTTCGTTTTCAATCTCCGTACGCTTGATGGCAAGGTATGTTTCCATACGTGTTTCAGGCGCGGCAAGTGCTACTATGTAGTTATTCTCAAAATCAGGATTGATGATGGTATTATTCATTGTTTTTGCCATGCCAAACAACTCATCAAATTGTGCCTGATCCTCTACCCAGATATAAGTAAGGTCTTTCTTATTTACAAAATCCTGCGATTTCAGAAAATAATTCTGTAATTCTTTAAACTCCACACGCTTAATTATTACTTCGGGCTGTGCAAATGCATTGAGCGAGAAAGTAATACCTGCTATCAACAACAACTTTTTCATGTATACTTATTTATTAATATTCTTTATTGAGAAACGTTGAAAAGTACTAAAAACTATCCGAAAGCCAAAGCTAATCTACATCCAGCGTAGTAAGCGGATGCAGTTTCCTGCCATCATAAAAGTGTAGCTTTTTCACATTCTTAAACTTTGGAATAACTGCTACTTTTATAGGGTAAGTATCATAACTAAACTTTCTGCGCCCTTCATCAATATGTGTATATATCTCTATGAATGTGCCTGCCTTCATCGATACTTTATCTATCTCAATCTTTGCATTCCATTTTGTCTTTGGCATTGCCAGCACGATCATCCATTCATTATTAAAATCGGGGGTATCAGGGCGGTTAGTTTTGCCAAACAACTTTTCAAATTCCCTTCGTTTGGTTACCACAAATGCATTCACTCCTTCCTTCAACGGGTTGATACCATAGTAGTAGTAATCCTGCAAAAAGCGCACGGGCACCTTTTCGGGCTGGGCATTGCCAAGCATTGGCAACAGCAAAAGAATGATTAAAATCACCTGCTTCATAGGTTTAAAAATACCAATTTGAGTTAACTTTGCACCGCAAATCATTATTTAACCTCAAAAGAAAAGGAAGGGACACAATGCCAGTGTTACACAACCGTATCTCGAACGAGGAACTGAAGCAGCGTATGCTGGCGGAAACAGAATTCCGCAAGACAGTTTCTTTTTACAAGTATTTCAACATTGAAAATCCACAGCAGTTTCGCGACGACTTGTGGATAGCTTTTGAAAAGCTGAAAGTTTTCGGACGTATTTATATTGCCAAAGAAGGCATCAACGGACAAGTAAGTGTACCGGAGAGTAATTACGAAGCATTCAGAGATACACTATATGCAGCCGCACCTGAATTGAACGGCATCCGTATGAACATAGCTGTTGACGATGATGGAAAATCGTTTTGGGTGCTACGTATGAAAGTGCGAGAAAAAGTAGTGGCCGATGGAATCAACGACCCGAACTTCGACCCATCGAAAACAGGTAAATATCTGAAAGCAAAAGAATACAATGAATTGTCTGAACAACCGGGCACCATTATTGTAGATATGCGCAACCACTACGAATATGAAGTGGGCCATTTTGAAAATGCCATAGAAGTACCTTCTGATACATTCCGCGAGCAATTGCCAATGGCGGTTGATATGCTGAAAGGCAATGAGGACAAAAATATCATCATGTACTGCACAGGCGGCATCCGTTGCGAAAAAGCAAGTGCTTACATGCTGCACAATGGTTTTAAAAATGTGTTTCACGTAGAGGGTGGCATTATAGAATACGCACGCAATGCTAAAGCACAAGGACTAGATGTAAAATTCAAAGGCAAGAACTTTGTGTTTGATGAACGCCTTGGTGAGCGCATCACGGAAGATGTACTGTCTCAATGCCATACATGCGGCAAACCTTGCGATGTACATACCAACTGCAAGAACGATGGTTGCCACCTGCTGTTTATACAATGCGAAGACTGTGCGAAAGACCTGCAAGGTTGTTGTAGTGTAGATTGTAAAACAGAACACAATCTGCCAGAGGAAGAGCAGCGTGCACACCGTGCCGGCAGAGAAAATGGCCAGAAGATTTTCAATAAATCGAAAGACCATCCGCTACGCAAACACCGCGAGCAGTGGCAACAGGAAAGAGAAGCTAAAGGATAAAATAATAAATCGCCCTGATTACAGGGCGATTTTCTTTTACAAAACAATTACAATAAGTTTTGTGGAATACACGCGGTTGTAGCGTTTTATAATTAAACTAACTACTATGGACGCAAAAGCATTATCACAAGCCGACTACCTCGACATCTTGTTCGATAACCGTAACAAAAAATATGGTAGCTATGAATTGCGTAAGCATTATGATAACCGTGCCGGTAAAGCGCTATTGTCTGTTATGACACTTTGTTTTGCATTAGGCGGGTATGCGTTGATGCATAAAGAAGAAACTGCCGCTGTGCTAACTGCCATTACAACAAAACCCGTTGAAGTAAGTTCTATACCAATCAATTTACCCAAACCAAAAATAGAACAACCTCCAGCGGCCACAGCTGCTGTAAAACCAACTGTTGCCAACCCTATACCAAAAGTTGTAACAGATGATAAGGTAACAGACCCTCTAAAAACTGTTGATGATTTGAAAGGCAAAGAAAGCGGATTGGTTGATGCTGAAGGAAGTAAAGAGGGTACGGTTGTAGCAACTTCAAAAAACACAAACACAACAGGAGGAAGCGCAGAAACAAGTACTGAAACAAATAAAATACTAAGCTATAGCGAAGTGCTTCCGTCATTTGATGGAGATATGACAAAGTATATGCAACAAAATCTACGATACCCTGCATTGGCTAGAGAAAATGGTATTGAAGGTCGCGTATATATTCAGTTTGTGGTAAATGAAGATGGGAGTGTTGGCAATGCAGTTATAAAAAGAGGTATAGGTGGTGGATGTAATGAAGAAGCAATTCGTGTAGTAATGAGTATGCCAAAATGGAAACCCGGCATGCAAAACGGACGCCCTGTAAAAGTATATTATACGATTCCCATCACATTCATGTTGCAGTAGGGTTAAACAAAAGGTTGCGGTACATAACTGCAACCTTTTGTATTTTGCACATCCCGATGCTGCAAATAGAACTACAAGGCGAAACACTCCACTTACTCCCTGAAAAAGCAATCTACTGGCTTGCACAAAAAGCCATTATAGTGGCAGACCTGCATTGGGGTAAAACTGGCCACTTTCGCAAGCACGGTATTGCTATACCTGTTAATACACAAGTAAATGATGAAATACGATTGGCGGGTATCATTAAGCAACATAATGTGGATAGGCTCGTTGTAGCGGGCGATTTATTTCACAGTGTGCATAATAATGAAGTAGAGAGCTTCGGGCATTGGCGAAACGCTCACCCGGATTTGCAGATTGACCTTGTAGTGGGGAATCACGATATTCTGGACACATCACTCTATGCAAAATGGAACATAATCTTGCATCAGGATATATTAAACATCGGCCCTTTTACCATCAGCCACGATGAAATTGAAACTGCAGAAGGCTTTGTATTGCATGGGCATGTGCACCCGTCCGTAAAGCTGATACAAAACAGGCATATGGGCATCAAACTCCCCTGCTTTTGCCAAACAGCAACCAAAATGCTGCTACCTGCCTTTGGCGATTTTACAGGCTCCAAACAACAGGAAATTGAAGCCCATCAACACATATATGTAATTACCGAAACTGAAGTCATTCAATGGAAATAAATTAAGGGTTTTTAGTAAGTTTGCACCTTAATTTTAAATCTCATGCAGCCTTCGGTTTTCGACTTAGTACAGCAAATGGGTCACGAACAGGTAGTTTTCTGCCACGACCCTCATTCAGGCCTCAATGCAATTATTGCAATCCATAACACTACGCTTGGCCCTGCGCTGGGTGGTACCCGTTTGTGGAACTATGGCAGCCATCAGGATGCCGTTGTAGATGCACTGCGTCTGAGCCGTGGTATGACTTATAAAGCTGCTATCAGTGGCCTGAACCTGGGTGGTGGTAAAGCCGTTATCATCGGCGATGCTGCTACGGTAAAGTCTGAAGGACTGTGGCGCCGTTACGGCAAGTTTGTAAACAGCCTGAATGGTAAATACATAACTGCCGAAGACGTAAACACATCTGCTCGTGATATGGAATACATATCGCTGGAAACAGAACACGTAACAGGTGTACCTGAATATATGGGTGGTAGCGGCGACCCTTCTCCGTTTACAGCATATGGTGTTTTCATAGGTATGAAGGCTTCTGCCAAGAAAGTATGGGGCAACGATAGCCTAAGTGGTAAAAAAGTACTGGTGCAAGGTGTAGGCCATGTGGGTCAATACCTGGTAGGCCACCTGATAGAAGAAGGTGCTAAAGTTTATATATCAGACATCAACGAAGCAAAGATTAAAGAAACAGTTGACAAATTTCGCAGTGTGGAAGTTGTTGACGGTGATAAAATCTTTGATCTGGAGATGGACGTATACGCTCCATGCGCACTGGGTGCAACGGTAAATACAGAAAGCATCAACAAAATGAAATGCCCTATCATAGCAGGTGCGGCAAACAACCAGCTTGCTGATGAAAATGTACATGGCCCTATGCTGGTACAAAAAGGCATTGTTTATGCACCGGACTTCCTGATTAATGCAGGTGGCCTGATAAACGTTAGCGCTGAGCTGGACGGCTACAACCGCGAGCGTGTAATGGGTAACGTAGAAAAAATCTACGACCGCACACTGGAAATCTACAAACTTTCTGAAACTGAAAATATACATGCACAGGCTGCAGCAATGAGGCTGGCAGAAAAACGCCTTGCAGATATTGCTAATGTGAAGTCAAGACTGTAATCGCATCATAATTTTTTTATAAATGCCTCCTTAAGGAGGCATTTCTTATTTACTTTTGCATTCTGTTTCAAGACTTAAGCAAAGTTTTGAAAAAACTATTATACGTATATGTCTACATTCAATTTCTCAAAACAGACCAACTTTTATAAAGGAAAAGTTCGTGATGTTTATACCATAGCTGATAAATATATGGTGATGCAGGTAAGCGACCGTATATCAGCATTCGACGTAGTATTGCCACGCCCTATACCATACAAAGGACAGGTGCTGAATCAGATTGCTGCTCAGTTTCTGAATGCAACAAAAGACATAGTACCTAACTGGATGATAAGCTCACCACTGCCCAACATTACTATTGGCCACAAATGCGAGACATATCCTGTTGAGATGGTAGTGCGCGGTTTCCTTACAGGCCACGCATGGCGTACCTACAAAAGCGGCAAACGCGAATTGTGTGGCGTTGCATTACCTGAAGGCATGAAAGAAAATGACCGCTTCCCTACTCCTATCATCACTCCTACTACTAAAGCACACGAAGGACACGACGAAGACATTAGCCGCGAAGAAATTATCAGTCGTGGATTGGTGCCGAAAGAAGAATACGAACAACTGGAGAAATATACACTTGCTATATACCAACGCGGACAGGAAATAGCAAAAGAGCGTGGACTGATTTTGGTAGATACAAAATATGAGTTCGGTAAAAGAGACGGCGTTATACACCTGATAGACGAAATACACACACCTGATTCTTCTCGCTACTTCTATCTGGAAGGCTATGAAGAGCGCCAGACAAAAGGCGAAGCACAAAAACAATTGTCTAAAGAATTTGTTAGAGAATGGTTGATGGCTAATGGATTTCAGGGTAAAGACGGACAGCAGGTTCCTGAGATGACAGATGAAGTTATCAAAGGTATTTCTGAGCGCTACATAGAGTTGTACGAAAATGTAACTGGCAAGCCATTTGTAAAAGAGGATGTAAGCGAAGCTGATGCTGTAAAACGCATTGAAGAAGAACTGGCAAAACTTGGTGTATAAGCTACACTCCACTATTAGTAGATTTTTGAATAAGATTATATGTCAACAACACATAGAGTAATACGTTCTCCTAAAGGCAACCAGCTGAATTGTAAGAACTGGGTAAGTGAAGCTGCTTACCGTATGCTGCAAAACAATCTGGATCCTGAAGTGGCAGAACGCCCGGAAGACCTTGTTGTATATGGCGGTATTGGTAAAGCTGCACGCAACTGGGAAAGCTTTGATAAAATACTGGAACTGCTGAAAGGCCTGAACGAAGACGAAACCCTGTTGGTACAGTCGGGTAAGCCTGTTGGCGTACTGCGTTCTCACAAAGATGCACCGCGGGTTATCATTGCCAATTCAAACCTTGTTGGCCGTTGGGCTACGTGGGAACACTTCCGCGAACTGGAAGCAAAGGGCCTGATGATGTATGGCCAGATGACTGCCGGTAGCTGGATATACATCGGTTCTCAAGGTATTGTACAAGGCACATACGAAACTTACTTGTCGTTGGCAAACATGCACTATGGCGGTACATTGAAAGGTACGCTGAATGTAACAGCAGGCCTTGGTGGTATGGGTGGCGCACAGCCATTGGCCATTACCATGAATGAAGGTGTATGCCTTGCTGCAGAGGTAGAAGAATGGCGTATGCAGAAGCGTATTGAAACGCGCTATCTGGATAAATATTCTCACAACATAGACGAGGCTATAGACTGGGCACTGGAAGCGAAAGCTAACGGAGAAGCCGTGTCTATCGGTGTATGTTGCAATGTGGTTGATTTGTTGCAAAGACTGATAGACCGTAACATAACACCTGATACACTTACAGACCAGACATCTGCACACGACGAGCTGATAGGTTATTTCCCTGAAGGTATGTCTGTAGAAGAAGCGAATGCTTTGCGTACAGCAAACCCGAATGAATACATGTCTCATTCGCTCGACACCATGGCACACCATGTTCGCTTGATGCTGGAACTGCAAAAACGTGGTGCTATCACCTTTGACTATGGTAATAACCTACGCGGACAAGCACACGATAAACGTGGCATAAACGATGCCTTCAATTTCCCTGGGTTTGTACCCGCATATATCCGTCCGCTATTCTGCGAGGGTAAAGGGCCTTTCCGTTGGGTAGCACTGAGTGGCGATCCTGAAGATATCTATACAACAGACAAAGCGTTGATGGAACTGTTTCCTGAAAACAAAGGCCTGCAACGCTGGCTGACGATGGCTAAGGATAAAATTGCATTCCAAGGCTTGCCTGCACGCATATGCTGGTTGGGCATGGGCGAACGCGAAAAAGCAGGTTTACTATTCAACGAATTGGTACGTACCGGTAAGGTAAAAGCACCAATCGTTATTGGCCGCGACCATCTGGATTGTGGTTCGGTAGCATCTCCCAACCGCGAAACAGAAGCAATGAAAGATGGCAGTGATGCTGTAGCAGACTGGCCAATACTGAATGCGCTGATAAACACCGCAGGCGGTGCCAGCTGGGTATCTTTCCACCATGGTGGTGGTGTGGGTATGGGTTATTCGCTGCACGCAGGTATGGTGATAGTTGCAGATGGCACACAAGATGCAGAAGAGCGTCTTCGCCGTGTATTGCACAACGACCCTGCAATGGGTGTGCTGCGCCACAATGATGCAGGCTATGAAATAGCAAAAGATAATGCAGATAAGTTCGAGCTCAACGTTTGGTAACCCCCTCCGCCCCCTGAAGGGGGAACTGGCTGGGTATTTTATATAAGCAATTTAAAGCCCCTTTAGGGGTTGGGGTATGTACAGAATAGGACAAGGAATAGATTTTCACCAAATGGCAGAAGGCCGCGAGCTATGGCTGGGTGGTGTAAAAATACCACATACAAAAGGTGCTGTAGGGCACTCTGATGCAGATGTACTGCTGCATGCTATATGCGATGCTATGCTGGGGGCATTATGCCTAGGCGACATTGGCAAGCACTTCCCCGATACAGACCCTGCCTACAAAGGCATAGACAGTAAAGTATTGCTGCGCCGCACCTACAACTTGGTGCGCGAAAAAGGCTATTGGCTGGTAAATATAGACAGTACCCTGCTGCTGCAAGCACCTAAAATAGCACCTTATGTACCCGAAATGCAAAGCACTATTGCCAACCTGCTGCACGTATCGCTGGATGATGTATCTATCAAAGCAACTACTACAGAGCACTTAAGTTTTATTGGTCGCGAAGAAGGTGTAGTTGCTACTGCAAATGTGCTGTTGCAGAAATATTAGTATTTCTTAGAATTAATTCTACATAGTGTCAATGCACCATTGACTTGTTAGTGGTTATCAATTATATTTAATAAATATCAATTGATAACCTTTTTTAATTCTTACCCGATATGGATACTAACAAGAAATACGTGGCATTAGTAACAGGTGGTACAGGTGGCCTAGGTACTGCTATATGCAAAAGGCTTGCAAATGATGGTTTTCACGTAGTTGCCAATTACAGCAACAAAGAAAAAGCCATGAAGTGGCAGGAGAAAATGACTGCCGAAGGTTATAAGATTGACATGTATCAGGCAGATGTGTGCGACTATGAAGCTGTGGGCAATATGGTGCAACATATAGAAACAGAGATAGGTCCCATAGATATTTTGGTAAACAACGCAGGTATCACCCGCGATGGGCAGTTCAGAAAAATGACACCCGAAAACTGGGATGCTGTTCTCAAAACCAATTTATACAGTGTATTCAATTGTGCGCGCCATGTTATCAATCAAATGATAGAACGTAACTACGGACGCATCATCAACATATCTTCTGTAAACGGCCAGCGTGGTCAGTTCGGGCAGACCAACTACTCTGCTGCCAAAGCAGGTATGCACGGCTTTACCAAAACACTGGCTATGGAAGTGGCCAAGAAAGGCATTACGGTAAATACTATTTCTCCCGGCTATATTGCTACAGATATGGTAATGGCGGTTGCTGAAGAACATCGCAACAAGATTATTGCGGAAATACCTGTTGGGCGTATGGGTGGTACGGAAGAAATAGCGCATCTCGTTTCTTTCCTCGCATCAAAAGATACCAGCTTCATTACCGGAGCTAATTATGCCATAAACGGCGGGCAGCACGTTTACTAAACGAAATACTCATATACAGAAAAGGCACAGGATTTTCCTGTGCCTTTTTTATTGATTGCTTATTTAGGTTATTTATACAGCACCGTTTTTTACATATCGCTTAGCTGTATGCGCTGTTTCTTCTGCTTCATCCAGCATGTTTATCAGTTTGTGTTTCATGTCATCTGTCAGTCCTTCGATGTTTTTGTTCAGATACGTCTTCAAGTCTTCCAGATTACCGTTTGCTTTGCCCAGCATTTTGCCCAATCTGTTTTTCAGCTTGTCTGCCTGGTCTGTAATGTCTTCCCTTAATTCTTTTCCTTTGCGAGGAGCCAACAACAGGCCCACAGCTATCCCGGCTGCAGCACCCAATAAAAATTTTGCATTTCCGTTCATAACATGTGTTTTTAGAATGTGAGATAATTTGCAAATGTCATTATTCTGATACAGTCAACAACACTTGCTTGTCATAGTAAACTTACGCCTATTACAAGCCTGTACTGCTTTATATTCTGTTAAAACACCTGTGTGTTTTCTTTATTTTAACAGTTGAGTAAAATCCTTAAATCACAAATACTTGGCGTACATTTGCAGTTCGTTTTTTTTGACGCATATGCAACACATTAGGAATTTCTGTATTATAGCCCATATTGACCACGGTAAGAGCACATTGGCCGATAGGCTGTTGGAACATACCAAAACAATATCTGATCGCGATATGCAGGCACAGGTATTGGACGATATGGACCTGGAACGTGAGAAAGGTATTACCATCAAGAGCCACGCGATACAGATGGACTATACACACACTGATGGCAAGAAATATGCAATAAACCTGATTGACACTCCCGGTCACGTAGACTTTTCCTACGAGGTATCTCGTGCACTGGCTGCTTGCGAAGGCGCACTACTATTGGTAGATGCTTCTCAGGGTATACAGGCACAAACAATATCTAACCTTTACCTGGCGCTGGAAAACGATCTGGAAATCATCCCTGTTATCAACAAGATAGATATGGATGGTGCTAAAATACCGGAAGTAACAGACCAGATTGTAGACCTGATAGGATGCAAACCGGAAGACATCATTCTGGCAAGTGGCAAAAGTGGTATCGGTATAGAAGATATCATGACGGCTATAATTGAGCGTATACCTGCACCGAAAGGCGACCCAGAAGCTCCTTTGCAGGCACTTATCTTCGATAGCGTATTCAACTCTTTCCGTGGTATCATAGCATACTATCGTGTGTTGAATGGCAGCATTAAAAAAGGTGAGAAAGTAAAATTTGTACACACCGGCAATGAATACTTTGCAGATGAGGTGGGTGTATTGCGCCTTGGTCTTGAGCCTCGCAAAGAGGTAAAAACTGGCGATGTTGGTTATATCATCACAGGTATTAAAAATGCCAAAGACGTAAAAGTGGGTGATACTGTTACTACATCTGTAAACCCAACAACGGAAGCCGTAAAAGGCTTTGAAGAGGTGAAACCGATGGTATTTGCGGGTATCTTCCCTGTAGAAACAGACGACTTTGAAGAATTGCGCGACTGCATGGAAAAACTGCAGTTGAACGATGCTTCGCTGACGTTTGAACCTGAAACATCGCAGGCGCTTGGCTTTGGTTTCCGTTGTGGCTTCCTGGGTATGCTGCACATGGAGATTATTCAGGAACGCCTGGAACGTGAGTTTAACCAAACAGTTATCACTACTGTACCAAACGTTAGCTTCAAAGCGTATACAACTCGCGAGCCTGAAAAAGCTATCATCGTAAACAACCCTACTGAAATGCCCGACCCGAGCAGGACAGACAGGATTGAAGAACCATTTATCCGTGCGCAAATCATTACCCTGCCCGATTATATAGGTAATATCATGAGTTTGTGTTTGGGTAAACGTGGTATTCTGATAAACCAACACTATCTGACACCAACGCGTGTTGAGCTGATATTTGAACTGCCATTGGCAGAAATCGTGTTTGACTTCTATGACAAGCTGAAGTCTTCTACACGCGGTTATGCATCTTTCGACTATCAACCACTTGACTACCGCGAAAGTGATATCATTAAAATGGACATCCTGCTGAATGCAGAAAAAGTGGATGCCCTGAGTGCATTGATACACCGTAGCCGCGCACAGGACTTTGGCCGTAAGCTATGTGCTAAACTGAAAGAACTGCTGCCACGCCAGCAATTCATGATTGCCATACAGGCTGCAGTAGGTGCAAAAATCATTGCCCGCGAAACCATCTCTGCAATGCGTAAAGACGTAACCGCAAAATGTTATGGTGGTGACATCAGCCGTAAACGTAAGCTGTTAGAGAAACAGAAAGAAGGTAAAAAACGTATGCGCCAGATAGGCAGTGTAGATATACCTCAGGAAGCATTCCTTGCTGTATTGAAACTTGACGAATAGTCTCTATACGATATACATAATAATAAAGCCACCCTATCAGGTGGCTTTATTATTATGATTAAGACAAGTAGATTAGTTTCTCCTGTTACCAAACAAGCGCAACAGCATCAGGAACAGGTTAATGAAATCCAGATACAGATTCAGCGCACCCATTATAGCCAGTTTGCGTGTAGCTGTAGCAGGTGTTCCTTCAAACTCAATCCCTTCTCCAATACGTTTTAGTTTCTGTACATCATAAGCTGTAAGTCCTGTAAATACTGCAACACCAACTATACTGATGATATACTCCATCATTTCGCTCTTCATAAAGAAGTTTATCAATGATGCTATTACAATACCTATCAACCCCATTGTAAGAATACGACCAAAGCTTGTCAGGTCTTTATTTGTTGTATAACCCATAACAGCCATGATACCGAACATCAGTGATGCTGCAGCAAAACAACTGATTACAGAGCCGGAAGTATATATCAGTAGTATAAAACTAAGGCTTATGCCAGTTACAGCGGCATAGCCTATAAAAAACAAAGTAAGTGCTGTTGCAGACAAACGGTTAAATGCAAAAGACATTGTAAGCACAAACACTAGTGGCGCAAACATAGCTGCATAACCCAATATATTAAGACCACCCGTAGTCTCATTTATTAAAGACAATAGCAACGATGGTGTTGTTGCAAATGCAAACGCAGTTGCTGCAGATATTGCCAGTGCGCCAAACATCCACAAGAATACATTTGCCATAAAGTTCTTAGCCATTGTGCGCTTGCCACTACCAACTACGGTATAGTCTGCAAAATCGATAGGTGTGTTACGTTCTTCCATTATTCAGTATTTGATTGTAATGTAAAATAACGCAAAAAACAGTTAATACAAATGTAAAAGCCGATGCTCGCGCATCGGCCTTCCTCTTAGTAATGCAACACCCCTATTGCATATTCTTTAGTCATCTCCTTAGTGATGTGGCAGAGGCGGCGGACCAAAACGGCGCGCTATTGCCTCTATAAATTCGTCATAGAGCTTGTATTGCTCAGGCTTAAGTATCGTTTTCAAATCGCGGAAGTGGTTAAAATTCACCATCTCTCGTTGTTTAGCATTCACAACTATCAATTGCATAAAGCTGTCAACCACATTGCTATCAACCGTTTGCTTATGCAATTCTTTGTACAAACCATCGTGCAGATTCTTACTTTCTTCACGCACCATTTGCATATTATGCTGATGCTCGTGTTTCAGTTCTTCAAACTTTATCTGCTGCTCTTCGTCCAGTTGCAGGCTTTTTATAATAAACTCAGCGGGCTCTTTTCTTCTGTCTCCTTCCGGCCCTCTTCCTTCATGTATTTCTTGTTTACCCTTCCATAAATAACCCAGTACGCCGAAATTGAGTAGCAGCAGCGCAACAATGATTATCCTATAAAACACTTCTTTTCTCATATACCCGGCCCTTCACTTTCGTTAGTAATATCATAATAACGTGCTACAGAAGACACTTCATCCTGCCTTCCGTTATCATGTTTCCTGCTATTGCCTGTCAGCGCCATCATGTTCAGTACTATAAGCAATACAATACTTGCAGTTGCGGCAGAAAAAGTAGTCAGCGAAATAGTGTGCCCTTTGGTAAGCGGAACCGCTATTCTGCGTTCTATTTTACCATACAAATCCTCTGCAGGACGGGCTTTTTCAACCCCTTCCATGCTATTGAGGACATCCTCAACCCACCTGTTTTCATCCTTCTGCTTCATAACCTATATCGTTTTAGACGTTTTCTTATTTACAATCCTTCGCTCGAATTGTAATAATCTGATAATTTTTTTCTCAAATTGGATTTTGCCCTTTGTAGTAGCGACTCTACAGCCTTCTCCCCTATATCCATAATCTGCGCTATTTCTCTTTGCGATAGCCCTTCCACCTGCTTCAAAATGAATGCCGTTTGCTGATTTTCAGGCAGTTGCCTGATAGCACTGAATAGTAACCCAGCCCTTTCTCTGTTTTTTGCACCTACCCCGGGATGCTCAAAATGGGGCTTATCGTGCCTCAGTTCACCTGTGTCTTTGCTGAAAATGCTTGTAATGAAAGAAAAGCGCTTTTGCCTGTTATTGTACCTGATACGATCCAGGCATTTATTAACCGTTATACGATATATCCATGTAGATACGCTGGCGCCACCTTTGTAAGAAACAGCGTTATGATATATTTCAACAAATACATCCTGCGTTGCCTCTTCGGCTTCAGATGATTGCTGCAGGTAAGAAATACAGGTATTATATACCTTATCCTTAAACATTGCATACAACTGACCAAAAGCGCTTTTGTCGCCTTTAGCCACCAGATACAATATTTCTTCTGCCTGCATTGTTTTAGTATAAGTTTTACAATATATAAAATACTGTTTCAAACTTGGAAACGCAGGAATAAGTATTTTCGTTTGTGAACACTCATAATAAAAATTGTGATTAACAGATTCTTACACACTATTCTTTTGCTTGCCTGCACTTTTCATTTGTCTGCTCAGGAAGCAAGAATCATTAAACTAAAGCCCAATAAAAAACTATACACCCCACAGAATTATTATATAACTACTGTGGTGGATGATCGTGAAGAAAAAGACAATATCGGTACGATGCGTGCTGGTCTTGCCAATAAAGTAGTACCCATTAATCTGGATGGCGGCGCTGCAAAAGCAATTGAGACTTTCTTGAATAACAGCATTCAGCAAAACACACAGGCGGATGGTCTTGAAATGCATATTACACAACTACGTATTTCTGAAAAGAATGTAGACATGCGTCAGCAAGCCGATCTTGCCTATGGTGTGGCTTTTTACCAAAACGGCAATAAACTGGTTGAATACACCGGCTCAGGCTATATACAAACAGGTTTTGATGCCAGTGCATATATAGAAAAGCTCATCAAAAGCAATATAGAGCGCGGACTGCAAGATTTTGATAAATGGTACACTAAAAGCGAAGGCGCGGCAGGCGTAATAGCATCTGTAAAGATTGTACCCGCAGCCGATAAAGACGCGATATACTACAGCAAAAACAGAAAACTATCGCTCAAAGATTTTGAAGGAGAACCTGATGAACTGAGCAAAGGTGCGGCAGCTACCTATAGTGGTATTGCTATGAAGTACAGTCACGAAAGAAAAGGACGTACCGTAAAGCTGGAAGTACAACTGAATGTATACTTCGACAAACAACACTCATGGTGTAAAGAAAATGGGAGAAGTGCAAAAACACTTAATCACGAACAACTGCACTTTGACATTACAGCCCTGAACGCCTGCAGATTTGCTGATAAAATACGCGCCTACACTTTCAGCATAGAAAACTACCAGAGCGAACTGGAAAATCTGCTGCGCGAAGCAGACAGAGAAGGCGCTGTATTGCAAAACAATTATGATAAAGAAACGGTACACGGTACCAAACCAACTGAACAGAAAGCATGGGACGATGAGATAAGAACCGCAATCAGCAATACGGATTGTTATTAAATATGCTTCGATTTAACACAGCTTTATATATTATACATTTATTTACCACATAGCTTTGACACGCTAACTATAATAATACACTATGCGCAACAACCACGAAATTGATTATCACATCCACGGCGAAGAGATGCAGTACGTAGAAATAGAGCTGGATCCGCAAGAGACAGCCATTGCTGAAGCAGGCAGCTTTATGATGATGGATGACGGAATACAAATGGAAACAGTATTTGGCGATGGCAGCATGCCCAACCAAAGCCTGATGGGAAAACTCTTCTCTGCCGGCAAACGTATGCTAACAGGAGAAAGCCTTTTCATGACAACGTACACAAACATTGGCCAAGGCAAAAAGCGTGTATCTTTTGCTTCACCATATCCCGGTAAAATCATACCTCTTGATTTGCAAGAACTGGGCAATAGGGTAATATGCCAGAAAGATGCATTCCTATGTGCAGCAAAAGGCGTATCTATTGGTATTGAATTCCAAAAGAAACTGGGTACAGGACTATTTGGTGGCGAGGGTTTTATAATGGAAAAGTTGGAAGGTGATGGTCACGCATTTGTACACGCAGGTGGTCACGTAACAAAGCGCGAACTGCAACCAGGCGAAATGTTGAAAATTGATACCGGTTGTATCGTAGCATTTACCCGCAATGTAGATTACGACATCCAGTTTGTAGGCGGTATAAAAAATACATTGTTTGGTGGCGAGGGCGTATTTTTTGCAACACTTCGCGGTCCGGGCACTGTGTGGATACAAACATTACCTATCAGCAGGCTGGCTGGTCGTATACTTTCTTATGGTACTTACAAACGCAAAGAAGAAGGCAGCATCCTCGGTGGCATAGGCAATATGCTGGATGGTGACGGCTGGTAGGCTTACCTCATATTACTAAAAAGAAAAGCAGCCCTGTTGGCTGCTTTTCTTTTATCCCAATGCAGCTACTTCCAGTTGTTCTCTGTGTTTCTTTTTGATAGACTCACCTATTGGTGTCGGATTACCATCGTCATCTATACGCACAAATGTGATAGACGTAGTACACACTACTGTTTCCTCACTACTATATAGGTTATACTTACGTACATCAATATTCAGTGTAATGGATGTACTCCCCAAATGAGCAACCTCTCCATATACACGTATGTGATTACCCGTCTTTATTGGCTTTTTAAACAATAGCTCCCCTACTCTTAATGTTACCATATTTGGAGTATGGCAATACTCTGTAGCAAATGCTGCTGCAGCCTCATCAATCCAAGCCATCAATATGCCGCCGAACAAATTGCCATGAATGCCAATGTCCTTACCCATGCATATTTTTTTGTTTATCAGTTTCATCTTGCCTGTTTTAGTGTAGTTATAAAAAAAGCCCTTCGGGGTGTACCGAAGGGCTGTATATGCTTGTTATTAAAATCTATCAGATATTAGAATAAAGTACACACACCCTTCGCTATGCAAGGCATCCAACAATGTTTGGCGTGTTTATACATGTTATTCATGATGCAATATTACAATGTTTGTTTGCACATAAACAAAACAATTTTACACTCATATTTGCAAACTATTGATTTTCCTGCGCAATGGTTTCTCTATGTAAGAATAGCAAAGTGCAGACACAGCAACCAATACAACCACAAAAAACAGAAAGAACCAATTGGTAGTTAACCCTAGATACTTTGCATTGAATTTGGAAACATAAAAATTCACCGGCATTTGCAAAATGTAAATACCATAACTCACCTCTCCAAACCATACCAGCGGTTTGGCACTCAGCCATGTATCTTTCTTAGTGGCAATGCCAACTATCATCAATACAAACAAAGGAGATAACAATCCATTGTGTTTGCTAAAAGGCAAATAGATAATACTCAGCAGAACAATACCAAATGTTACCACTACAGGCATCTTGCTCAGCTGCTCTTTATTATGTGTATAGAAGTAATACCCTGCCATACCCATTACAAACTCATTCAGGTGCGCAAGCGGGAAATAATATGTTAGCTCGTGCCAGCTATTATTGTCGGGCTTTGCATGTGCTACCATCCAAAGGTGAAGCAGTTGCGATAATATATAGAACAACAATGCTCCATAAGCAAAACGTTGCTGATTGGCTTTATATAGCAAAAGCAATAATGGGAACAACAGATAAAACAGCATCTCAACAGAAAGCGACCAACCTGCACTGTTTACTGTTAATGCATAACCGGGAACATAAGCTTGCGCAAAAAAGAAGTTCAATAGCGTTTTAAATCCAAGCTGTGCTTCGTCTCTTACCCGTATGATGGATATTATCATTGCCACCCAATACAATGGTGCTATACGTGCTATCCTTCGTTTCAGGTAGTCTTTGTATTGTATCTGCTGGTTGAAGTAGGTATAGCACATAATGAACCCCGAGAGCGTGAAGAAATAACTCACAGCTACGTTACCCTTTGCAAAAAAAGGTTGCATGTGTTTGAACGGGAATACATTGAGCCCGAAGTGAAATATAACTATCATTAATGCGGCAAAGCCACGCGTTGCTGTAAGCCCGTTCAGGTGCTTTTCATTCATCTGTACTATCTGTTTTTGCCGCTGCCAAAATCTATGCGGTAGTAAAATAACGGCAAAAAGCCCAATTGATAAGATTTTACAAACGGATATACACCCTGCGCACCCAAATCTGCATTATAGGTAAGCGATAAGATATTCTTAATACCGAATACGTTTACCAAATCTACTGCTATTTCATGTGTCAGTTTCTTTGCATTGATGCGCACGCCCAGCTTAGCATCTGCCCTGAAATAATCAGGAAAGCGGAGTGTATTTCTGGCAGCATCTACAACTACCAAATCGCCTAATGCGTTAGACGCAGCAACATCTGGTGGGGAATACAATCTGCCGCCTGCATATGTTACTTTCACACCGGTTATCAGTACACTATTTTTGCCCAGCTTGGGCTCATAACCTGCCAGCAGATTGGTTGCAAAGCGTGTATTGTAATCCGTATTTCTGTACACACCATCATTACCTTTTGCTTTCGAGTCAAACACTGAGCCTGTGGCAAGTACATAAAAGTTTTGACTGAATGTTTTCTCTATCGTCAGTTCAAGCCCGTAGTTGTAGCCTGTACCTTTATTCACCAACACATCGGGGAACAACCTTGAAAATGATGCTCCTTGATTAAGACCTGAAAACGATGAACCTATGCGTGTTTCTATAGGTACATTAAACAAATACTGATAATAGACTTCGGTACGCAACCTCAATACTTTAGACAATGCATGTTCATACCCTGCAACTGCGTGATGACTTCTGGTAAAGCCCATATTGTAATTATGCATGACTGCCTGTGTATTCTGTGGCAGATGTGCATAGTATTGATACAATTGCTGCATTTGGCTGTGCAAGCCATACCCTGCAGTCATAATGCCTGAAGATGTAACACGCCAACGCATACCGATGCGCGGCTCTACTACTGCTTTGCTATTATGCGTCAGGTATTGACCATGCAAACCTGCTGTCAGCGTCAAGGCATCACTTGGCCTATACTTATACTGTACATACCCCTGCAACAAATCTGTACCACCTTGATAGTTGAGCCTTTGCTGCCAGTCTTGCCTGCTCGGGGGGTACTGCCTGCTACTGTCCACAAAGTTTACGCTATAGTAATTATTTACTATACCTGCCCTTACTACAGAGCGTGCTGATAGCTTTGTATTGATGTACCAATGCGCACTTGTAGTTTTGGTATTGAACAGATAGCCCAATACATTCTTCAAAGAATCTACCTGCCAGTTTGCATCTCGAAATACTTTATCGTGGTGTGCGCCTATTTCATTTACCGTTTCTGCAATCACAAATTTCGTATAGGTGTTCTTGTTTATCAGGTAGTTGAATGACGCACCTAATATACCTGTGTTGGAATAGAAATACTGGTCTCGGTCGCTCTCTCCGTACAATTCCTCCGGCCTTTCCGTCAGCTTGCTTACTATCAGGTCTATCTTACTGAGTCCGCCAATACCAAACACAGAAAGATTTGCTTTCTTACCCATCGGGAAGTTTAGCTTCAATGCTGCATCCTGATAGTTGGGTATAGAGCTTGTACCTATTTTAATATTCAGGCCTTCAAACAATTTCAGTGTAGAGTATCTGTAGGTAAATAAGTAAGATGCACCACTGTTTTTAGACAACGGTCCTTCTGCTGCAAGCTCAGTGCCCAAGAAACCAAGCTGCCCTGTAAACTCGTGACGCTTGTTATTACCATTCCTCATTTTCAAATCAAACACACCGGCAGTAGAATTTCCATACTCTGCCGGGAAAGCTCCGGTAAAAAAATCACTGTTGGCAAGCGTTTTGTTATTCAGCATACTTACAGGGCCACCGGTAGTGCCGGGTACGGCAAAGTGATTGGGATTGGGAATGTCTATTTCTTCGAGCCTCCACAGTACCCCTTGCGGAGAGTTACCACGGATAATGATATCATTCCTTGAATCATCTGCTCCTTGCACACCTGCAAAGTTGGATGCCATACGTGCAGGGTCTGATCGGCTGCCTGCGTAGCGCTCCGTTTCAGATATATCAAAAGTTTTGGCACTTACTATTGCCATCTCATTGATGTGTTCTTTCTTAGCCTTTACCTCTACATCCTGCATTTTCGTTGCAGACTCTTCCATCTCTATATTCAACACAACTTCCTTACCCGATGTAACAAGGATATTGGCAAGCATCACAGACTGATACCCCATGTACTTTGTCTCAATAGTACGCTTACCTACGGGAGCATCTTTCAATACATAAGTACCATTCTCATCACTAATGCTAACTATCTCCGGTGTTTCTCCCATCACCTTCACTACAACGCCTATCAATGGAGTTTTAGATTCTTTATCGGTAATGGTACCGCGTATGGTTTGTGTACGTTGTGCCAACACAAGAGTGCTGCAACACAACAAGATTACAATAGTGTATAGCTTATACATATTACCAAACAAATTACTCAACACAATCAGTAATTCACAATAGCATTACTTAACATAATGAAAATCATAGTATTAAAATATGGTTAAGTACTATGAAAGCACATATATTATTTTTAACTTTTCATTAAACCTCTGAGGAGGAAATCAGTCTACATAAATAAATATTACGGTTATGGGCAAAGTAAACCGTCGTGAGTTTTTTGAAGAAGTAATCGCCGAACGAGAAGCTAACATACAAGATGTGAGTATTGAAAAAGACAAGGCTTACAAGCAATATGTAAATAAGATAGCTCCACTCGGTCTCAACAAGACTACATCGACACTCAATCAGTATGCCGGTCCATGGACAGAAGATGAGGCAATCCACTTACTTCGCAGAACAACTTTCGGAGTAAAACCGGCAGATGTAGCAACGCTACTGAGCATGACGATGAGCCAGGCTGTAGATAAAATACTCACCTTACCTTCTACATCTCCTATACCTCCGCTTAACAATTACAATGCTGTCGTTGCAGATCCAACCATACCATTAGGCCAAACTTGGGTAAATGCACCTTACGATAGCAATACAGCCGGACAGCGATATTATTCATTTAAATCCTGGTGGATAGGTCAAATGCTGAATCAGGACTTAAGTATTCAGGAAAAAATGGTTCTATTTTGGCACAACCACTTTGCTACAGAAGTATTGACGGTGGGTGATGCAAGAAAATCTTATAAACTCAATGCTATGTTCAGAGCTAATGCATTGGGTAACTTTAAAACGATAGTAAAGAATGTAACGCTCGACCCATCTATGCTGGTGTACCTGAATGGCTACCTCAATACCAAAACAGCGCCGGACGAAAACTATGGGCGCGAGTTGCAGGAATTGTTTACAATAGGCAAAGGGTTCACGCCGATATATGATGAAGATGATATAAAAGCGGCAGCCAAAGTACTGACAGGCTGGCGCATCAACAATACAACAATTAGTAGCTATTTTGACGCTACAAAACATGAAACTGCTAACAAATCTTTTTCTTCTTATTATGGAAACTATGTAGTAGTTGGCAAAACCGGCAGCGCAGGTGCAAATGAAGTAGATGACTTACTATATATGATATTCAGAAGTCACGATACGGCTTTGCATATATGCAGAAAATTATACAGATGCTTTGTTTATTATGATATCGATAGTACAATAGAAACCAACATCATTGCACCATTAGCCACTCTGCTTGTTAGCAAAGGATATGATATTAAACCAGTATTGGAAACATTATTAAAAAGCGAACATTTTTATGATGTAAATAGCAGAGCTTGCTTTATACGTACACCGCTTGACTATTTGGTAGGAATGTTCCGTACAATGCAGGTTAATATACCAACTACAATACCTATAGATAAAACGTATACATTATGGAATTATGTACGTAGCTATGGCAATTCGTTGGCTATGGATTTGGGAGACCCTCCAAACGTTTCAGGATGGCCTGCATTTTACCAATCCCCCGACTTTTATGAAATATGGATTAATTCAACTACGCTACCTAAGCGCATGGCGTTTGCAGACTTAATGCTGAACTCCGGTTTTTCAGCAGGTACTGGCACTACAGTTAAAATAGACGTAATGGAATTTGCCAAACAATGCAATAATGCAAGCGATCCCAACGCACTTATAGACTTCTTTGTAAAATACTGTCTTGGGCTTCCGCTAAGTGCAGCCTCAAAAAAAGCGCTGAAAGACGGTCAGCTTCTTTCCGGTCAAACTTCGGATTACTATTGGACTATTGCATGGACAAACTACCTATCTAATCCCAATACTACGAATACCAACACTGTAAAAACCAGACTTACGAATACTTTAATAGAATTGCTTCGCCTACCGGAACACCATTTATGTTAAACTTCTTTATCAGGTAAAATTGCTGATATGAAACGCAGAGATTTTTTAAAAGTAACGCCGGCAGCAGGCTTGGCATTCATGATAAACGGCATACCGATAAGCACATATGCTGATCATCCGCTATTGCAAATGATGGCAAAGTCTACCGCAAGTACGGGACGGGTTCTGGTTGTTATACAACTAAACGGTGGTAACGACGGTCTGAATATGGTGATACCGATTGATAAGTATAGTGAGCTATCAAACGCACGATCAAACATTTTGATACCACAGAACAAAGTACTGTCTTTATCCAATACTAACCTAACTGGTCTGCATCCTGCAATGACGGGCATTCAGAAAATGTATGCGGATGGCATGGTTAACATTACACAGGGTGTTAGTTACCCAGACCCTAACTTCTCTCACTTCCGCGCCACAGATATATGGTTTAGCGCCTCGGATTCTAAAGTTTATGAAGAGAGTGGTTGGCTTGGCAGATACTTAGATAAAAAATATCCTGGCTATCCAAAAGACTATCCGAATTCTGATATGCCGGACCCATTGGCTATACAAATTGGCTCGGGTGTTTCTATGATAACACAAGGCGCCAATATTAATGCGGCTATGGCAATATCAAACATCAATAGCTTTTACCAGATTGTAAATAACCTCGTTGACCCCGCGCCCGCTACACCTGCGGGACACGAACTTACATTTATACGTTATGTGATGCAGCAAACACAAACCTACAATCAGGTTATAAAAGATGCTGCTGCAAAGGCAAACAATTTATCATCATTATACCCTACCAACAACTCATTGGCAGACCAATTGAAGATAGTTGCTCGCTTAATTGCGGGAGGATTAAAAACCCCTATTTATGTAGTTAGCCTTGGCGGATTTGACACACACTCAAACCAAACCGATGCTACTGACACTACTATAGGTGCCCATGCTACATTGATGCAAAAAATATCAGAAGCAGTATATGCATTTTTTGATGACGCAAAACTACTCGACTTTCACACCCGTGTAGCTGCTATGACAATGAGCGAATTCGGGCGTCGCATAAAATCAAATGCAAGCGGTGGTACTGACCATGGTTCCTCAGCTCCTGTTATGGTATTTGGCCCGGGTGTCAATCCAGGAATAATAGGGTCTAACCCTGTATTACCGGCTAACGCTAGTACATCAGATAATATACCGATGCAGAACGACTTCCGCGGCATATATGCAGCGGTACTTGCAGATTGGTTTGAGCTGGACATTAATGACGTGAACGATATACTAATGGATACTTTCCCTGTTCTTCCGGTATTCAAAGGTGCGAGAACCACAATTAATACACAGGAAGGTGGCAGCAATGAAGCACTTGAGCAAAACTATCCAAACCCGTTTGTTAACAGCACTTCGTTCAAATTCAATTCAGACGGTGGCAATGTTCGTGTTCAAATATTTGATGCTAACGGACGACTAATACGCACCATTACAGACCAACAATATGACCGTGGCCAACACGAAATCACTATCGACAGAAGCAGTATGGCCGCTGGCAACTATTTTCTCACACTCACCAATAACAAAACAAAAAGCACGCGCCGCATGACGGTCGTGGATTAACCTATTCTACATATACGACAAAGGGCGCTTAATAAGCGCCCTTTGTTATTTCTCATCAATGATAATCACTTCTTTACAGCATCATCATATATAGCTTTTGCAACAGCAGCTATTACACTTTCGCCATATTCCAAATCACCGGTTATATCATGCACATATATAGCCATCGCTTCGTGCTGTCCGTTAGGAAGTGTTACAATACCTATATCGTTAATAGCAATTGTTTTACCATCTCTGGTATCGCTGCTACCTGTTTTATGCGCTACAACGGTACCCTCCGGCAGCAAACCTTTTATACGTTTAGTACCACCAGTTGTGCGTTCCATAATGCTGCGCAGCGTATCAGTAGATGTTTTGCTCATCAACTCACCTTTGTAAAACTTCACCATCAGCTTTGCCATATCCTGTGCTGTGCACCATGTATCATACGGATTGCTGAAGTCTATATAAGGCTCACCTTCACGTTGTGTTACACCTATGCCCTGCAGCCCTGTACTCTTTATATATTCTTCAATTTTCTTACCGCCACCTACACGCCTTGTAAGACCAAAGAAGCTGATATTATCGCTTACATGTGTCATATACTCCAGCAGCGAATGCACTTTCATGCTGTTTCCTCCATGCAGTGCTTCTGTCAATGTTTTTCCACCCGGTATAGCTAATTCTTCTTTGGTCAGTGTAAACTTTTCATCCAGCGATATTCTACCACTATCTACCTGCTTCATAATCATGATAGCCAACGGAAACTTGATAGTACTCTGTGTAGGCACATGGTCTGTTGCATTGTAGTAAAATGTATCGCCTGTTTCTACGTTGATGCTAGCTACAGCAATCTTTGCTTTTGCAGTTTTTGCAATACTGTTTATTGTTGTTTGTAAGGCAGGTCCCGCAGGTGTTTCAGTAACTACAGATGTTTCTTTGGGCTGCTCGTTGCCACAGCTGGCTAATAGTAGTAATGAGATGGAGAAAATAACAGAACGCATGTTTTCAAGTTTATGAAACCCGAATGTAGGGAAAAGAGCAATCCAAAAATAAAAGGGCTATCAGATTGATAACCCTTTTTTATACAGTTAGCCTTTCGGCACTCATTACAGGTGTATAGCCTCGCCCAGTGCTACTTCAATAGCATCTTTCACTGCTTCGCTCATTGTTGGGTGAGGGAAGATTGTATCCAGTTGCTCTTGCCATGTAGTTTCCAGTTTGCGGCTTGCTACTGTTTGCGCAATAATCTCGGTAACGTTTGCACCTATCATGTGCGTACCCAGCCATTCACCATATTTAGCGTCGAAGATTACTTTTACAAAACCTTCGTTTGCACCTGCAGCACTAGCCTTACCTGAAGCAGAGAATGGGAATTTACCCACTTTCACTTCGTAGCCGGCTTCTTTAGCTTGTTTTTCTGTCATACCAACAGATGCAATTTCAGGAGAGCAATATGTACAGCCCGGTACGTTGTTATAATCCAACGCTTCTGGTACGTGGTGGTATTTACCTTCTTTATTAGCGATAGCTTCTATACAGATAACCGCTTCTTTCATAGCTACGTGTGCCAGTGCCTGACCGGGTACGATATCGCCGATAGCGTAGATGCCTGCAACGTTTGTGTTATAGTGCTTATCTACTACTACTTTACCTTTATCGGTAGCAATGTTCAGTGCTTCCAGACCAATGTTTTCGATGTTTGCAGAAACACCCACAGCACTCAATACTACATCTGCTTCCAGTGTAGACATGTTGCCATCTGCAGTTTTAATATGTGCTACAACACCAGCACCGCTGCCTTCTACTTTTTCTACAGAAGCATTGGTCATAATGCTAATGCCTTTCTTTTTGTAAACTTTTTCCAATTCTTTAGATACATCCTCGTCTTCAACAGGTACTATACGCGGCATGAATTCTACGATAGTAACTTTAGTGCCCATGCTGTTGTACACATAAGCAAACTCAACACCAATAGCACCACTACCTACTACTATCATAGATTTTGGTTGTGTTGGCAGGTTCATAGCCTCGCGGTAGCCGATGATTTTCTTACCATCTATCGGCAGGTTTGGCAGTTGGCGTGCACGACCACCTGTAGCCAGTATCACGTGCTTAGCAGCATATGCTGTTGTTTTACCATCAGCACCCGTTACTTCTACTTCTTTCTTAGCATTCAGTTTGCCCATACCCATCAGCACCTCAATCTTATTCTTCTTCATCAGGAACTGGATACCCTTGCTCATTTTATCAGCAACACCACGGCTGCGTTTGATAACTGCATTGAAGTCTGCTTTAGACTCGCCTGCTACGATACCGTAGTCTTGCGCATGGCTGATATATTCTAATACCTGTGCAGATTTTATCAGCGCTTTGGTAGGGATACAACCCCAGTTCAGGCAGATACCACCCAGATTTTCTTTTTCTACAATTGCTGTTTTGTAACCTAACTGAGAGGCACGGATTGCCGCAACATATCCACCGGGACCGCTACCTACTACTATTACATCATACGCCATAAAGAAAATATTTTATAATATTAAATGTATTCTGAAATTTGAACGGACAAATGTAGTTAATAAATAGTATAGTTAAAAGGGAAAATAAGGCTGAACGCGATATAACATACCAGTAACAGAAACAGGTGTTCCGCAATAGCGAAACACCTGTCAAATATGTATATACAAAGCTTTATTACGCCGCTTCTTTCCTACCCCTTCCCATCGTAAATATATACAGCAAAGCGTGAACTGCTGCAAATATCAATGAGAAATAATACAGCCCAGCATCATCAGTAGTAGCATCTGCATGGTGCTTGATAGCAACAAATACCAATATTGCTACCATACCCAATCCTGTATATGATACTGTTTTGTAGCTCTTATTATTAAACGCGCCTTTATTCAGATAGCTGTTCTTCATACCGTAGAACAGGTATACGTCAAACCCAACCATCATCCATGCCACAAGGCGTATCCATGTATCTAATGGCAGGAAAACCATCATAAACAGACATGTTGCAATACCCAGAATAGGAACTAATGGCACCAGTGGCGTGCGGAAAGCACGTGGTGCGTCAGGCATCTTTCTACGCATTACTATCACACCCACACATACCAGTATGAATGCGAACAGCGTACCGATACTTGTCATCTCTCCAACTACGTTTGCCGGAACAAATGCTGCAAATATGCTCACAAACAACATGAACAGGAAGTTGTTGCGCGCCGGTGTCTGGAATTTAGGATGTACTTCAGAAAATACTTTAGGAATCAAACCATCTCGGCTCATAGAGAAGAACACACGAGACTGTCCCATAAGCATTACCATAATCACAGAGGAATAACCTGCCAGAATAGCTACAATGATAGCTTTATTCAACCATGGATAATCCGGTACAATTACGCCGTCTGCACCTACTTTACCCATATGGTCTATCGCCACTGCAACAGGTGCTATACCATCTTTGCCTGCAAACTCTTTATAATTAGCCACACCCGTCATAACGTGTGCAAACAGGATGTATAGAATCGTACATATAAAAAGTGACAACAATATACCAATCGGCATATCACGCTTCGGATTCTTAGACTCCTGTGCAGCAGTTGATACTGCATCAAAACCAATATATGCAAAGAACACAATAGCCGCTGCACGTACTATACCACTGAAGCCAAACTCGCCAAACGCACCTGTATTATCAGGTATATATGGCGTGTAATTTTCGGGGTGAATGTACTGCCAACCCAATGCTATAAATATTAATACAACTGCAACTTTCAGTGTTACAATCACACCATTAATGAATGCCGATTCCCTTGTACCACGCATCAGCAACAACGACATCAATATGATTATAAATACCGCCGGCACATTCATAATACCACCCTCAAAAGGAGAGGATGTGAATTCCGGTCCAAGATTTATACCGAAATATTGCAGGAATTTCACCAGATACCTAGACCAGCTAATAGCAACAGTTGCAGAACCTACCGCATACTCTAGTACCAGATCCCAACCTATTATCCATGCAAGGAATTCGCCCATGGTAGCGTAGCTGTAAGTATATGCACTACCCGCAATAGGTATCATAGATGCAAATTCAGCATAACAAAGGCCGGCAAATGCACAACCCAATGCTGCAACTATAAATGATATTGTAATTGCTGGTCCTGCATTAGATGCAGCTGCACCACCCGTGATTGAAAACAGACCTGCACCGATGATGGCACCGATGCCCAATGCTACCAATGCAGGTGCTGTTAGTGTTTTCTTCAAGCCCTTTTCCGAATCGGATGCTTCGGCAAGTAGCAGGTTAAGTGGTTTTCGAACAAATAAACCCATAATGTAGTTAGATATGCTTCCAAACCTATAAAGAAATTGTTGTTTGTACAAATACAGCAGCTTAATATGGGTTTATTATGATAAATGTTATAGAAAATAAAATCTTGTATCGCAGTTTTTATCAAATCGATTTTTACTGTAGGTTTGAAGGATGTTTAGGTTCATAAGAGCTACGTTATCAGTTCTCGTTACTATATTATATACTACTAATGCCTGGGCACAACCTATGTTGCCCGATATAACAGGTTCTACATCCAAAGGGTTAAACATCCTTAGTTGGGAATGTCAGTACGATGGTATTAAGTCAATTGCAGTTCAGCGCTCATCGGACAGTATATATAATTACGTTACGCTAGGTTTGGTAAAAAACCTGAAGAAAGGTCCACAGGCATATATAGATGGTCACCCGAAACCCGGCAAAAACTGGTACAGGCTATATATCATCTTTAATTCAGAACTGACTTGGTATAGTAATCGTTTTGCAATATCTGTAGATAGTATTGATATTATTAATGCACAAGTACTGGCACCTAATGATTCATTACAAAAACTGACAGCTAATATTAAAATTGAACCAATAAAGGCCAACACAAGTGAGGATGCCCCGCAAGCCAATACTGTAGTTATTCCTAAGGTTGAAGTTGCCCCACGTATCACATTGGATATTCCAGAAGAAGCTAGTGAAGACGGTGTTGCCTACATAAAGTCTCAATATATCTATACCAATCCTTTTACAGGGCATGTAAACATAGATATTCCTAACTATACAAGACACCATTATGCAGTAACTTTTCTGAATAATGACAACAAACAAGTATTGGAAATAGAGCGTGTGAGTACGCCGATGATAATTCTGGATAAACGCAATTTCCAGAAGAAAGGAATATATAAGTTTGAACTGCTGGAGGATAGAAAAATGTTGGAAACGGGCTACATAACTATTTACTAAGCCTCATCTTCTACATCGAAAGTTTCCTGTGCCATATGTTTCCACTCAGGACCAAGGCGCAGGTTATCTCCCATATATAGCTTCATTATACGTATCATTTCTTCCGCAGTCCAGGAATATACTCCTTTTGCAAAACGGACAGAGAAACCGTAATAATTGAAATACAGATTCCCCTCATCGTACATACTCTGTATCAATTGCTCTTGTGTTTCAAAACCAAAGTAATCGTAACATTGTCCTTTCAGCGGATGGTCTGTTTTTGCCATCTTACCTGCATAATGCAGCGGACCAACATCCTGCCAGTTATATCTGCTCACCTTGCGTTTGAAGGGGGTAATATTCACGATCATCAGATATTCTTCATCCAGCCACACCTCTTCCTTATACAACATACGCGTCATGAACCTGTATGCTGCTAAAGCATATAAAAATGCAGCACCTAAACCCGAAATGATATGAATGATGCTTGCCCTGAATGGCAGTGATTGTAATAAAAAAATTGTTGCCATGCCGGCGGTCAATAAAAACTCCCCCCAATACAACGCCTTGATTCTTGGAGCTATTCTGTCGCCTAGTTTTATTTGCAGGTGGTTAGTACCCCAGTTATATAAAATCTTATCGGGCATAAACGGTAATTAGCGTTGAAAGTATATCTAATATACTAAACTTCTAGCTATTCAGATTTACTAAATCATTAACTATTTCAGACTCAAACACATTAGAAAATTCTCTTTTCAATATCTCCCTAACTTCCAATTCATTCAGTTCTGTACCAAGCTCTTTCTGCATAGAAGTAACTTGTTTATCCGTAATACCGCAAGGTACTATATAGTCAAAAAAGCGTAAATCTGTATTTACATTCAATGCAAGTCCGTGTATAGTCATCCACCTGCTGCTACGTACCCCCATGGCACATATCTTTCTAGCTTTAGCAGGGTTGTCCGGATCAAGCCAAACACCTGTAGAACCCGGCAATCTATCGCCCCTCAATCCATAGTGCGCTATAGTTCTTATTACTACCTCTTCCAGATTCCGCATATACTTGCCAAGGTCTGTGTAAAATTGCTCCAGATCCAGTATCGGGTATGCTACTATTTGCCCCGGCCCGTGATAAGTTATATCACCTCCCCTGTTTGTTTTGTAGAAGCTGGCACCTAATTCCTGCAAACGTGTATCGTTTACCAGCAGATTCTCCATATGGCCGCTTTTACCTAGTGTATACACATGCGGATGCGTACAGAACAATAAATGATGTTTAATGCCGTTGTCTGCCGGTCGTTCTGCATCAGGTACATTATACCATTGTGCTTTGATGTCGAGCCCCTCCTTCATCAAAGCTTCCTGCATTTGCCAGGCATCACCATACTCAATAGTACCCAACTCCCTGAAGTATACCTTTCTCATATCAACAATAAGGGTGCAATTTACGTTTATATACCCGAAAAATCCCCCTATTTAGGGCATTACAACCCATTGGGGATTAGCTTTTTATTAACGCCAAATCAGTTACATTTGTTATAATAGCTTAATTTAACTGAGGACTATGTTACGTTTCATGAAGAACAAAATTTTGATACCGCTTTTAGTACTGTCTGCACTGGCCGCGTTTTTCTCGTTCAGGTATGCAGCAGATGGGGGCACAACAGACGATAAAAGGAAACTGGCTATTAAGACCGTTCTGAAGGCTATAGAACAAAATCACTTTTCGCCACGCGAAATGAATGATTCTTTTTCTGTAACTGCGTATAATAAAATCCTGAACGGTCTGGACTACGATAAGCGCATTCTTACACAGGAAGACATCAAAAACTTCAAAAAATATGAGCTGATATTGGATGATAAAGATGGCGAAAACGTCGTTAGTTTTTTTGACGACTTCAACGTTATCTACAAACAGCGTATGAAGGATGCAGAACGCTACTGCAACAATGCGCTGAAAATGCCTTTCAGTTTCTCAACAGACGAAACTATCAACCTGAACGGTGAAAAAGTACCTTTTGCTAAAGATACAAACGAACTGCAAAGCCGCTGGAACACCTACATGAAGTATAGGGTGCTGGCTAAATATGTAGACCTGAAAGACGACCAAAAGAAACGCATTGAGAAAAAAGACACAACCCTGAAAGTCGTAATGTCTGACAATCAACTCGATTCTGTAGCAAGAGTAGCCATTAAGAAGAATATGGATTACTACTTCAAACGTATAAACAAGCTGAAAGATGACGATCGTTTTACGTTCTTCGTCAACAGCATTGCAGGCACACACGATCCGCACACAGACTATTTCCCTCCTGTAGATAAAGCACTTTTTGACGAACAGATGTCAGGTACTTTCTTTGGCATTGGCGCACAACTGCAAAACGACGACGGCAAAGTAAAAATAGTATCAATAGTACCGGGGAGCCCTTGCTGGAAACAGGGTGAACTGAAAGCAGGCGACGTAATAATGAAAGTAGCACAAGGTGCAGCAGAGCCCGTTGATGTGCAGAATTATGATATAGACGATGTAGTAAAAATCATCCGCGGACCTAAAGGTACAGAAGTACGCCTCACTGTTAAACAGGTTAGCGGCGCTACTAAAATCATCCCTATCATACGTGGCGTAGTTGAAAAAGAAGAAACATTTGCCAAGTCTGTCATCATCAACAACAATGGTGCTAAAGTAGGTTACATATACTTACCGGAGTTTTATGCCGACTTCCAAAATTATAACGGACGCCGCTGCTCTGAAGATGTAGCTATTGAAGTTGCAAAACTCAAAAATGAAGGAGTAAGAGGTATCATACTGGATTTGCGTGGCAACGGCGGTGGTTCTTTAACAGACGTGGTTAATATGGGCGGCCTGTTTGTAGACAAAGGCCCTATGGTGCAGGTAAAAACCAATGGCAACAATGCGCAAGAACTGGACGACCCGCAAAGCGGCGTTTTGTACGATGGCCCGTTGGCTATTATGGTTAATACAGGCAGCGCTTCAGCATCAGAAATTCTCGCTGCTGCCATGCAAGACTATAAGCGTGCCGTTATTGTTGGCTCTCCTACATACGGCAAGGGTACTGTACAGAAAGTAATATCGCTTGATGAATACCGTACATGGTTGGAAAGTGTTGCCGCAGGTAAGCGCATTGCAAGTAGTGGCGATACTATAGGCTCGCTGAAACTAACTATTCAGAAGTTCTACCGTATCAATGGTGGCTCTACACAGTTGAAAGGTGTAACCCCTGATGTGATGCTGCCTGATGCTTATGAGCATATGGAGCTGGGCGAGCGCCGCGATAAAGCAGCAATGAAATGGGACGAAATCCCTGCTGTTAAGTACAATGTGGTAAACAACCCCGTTAACACGCAGGAACTGGCTGCACGCAGTAAAAAACGTGTAGATGCCAACCCTTCTTTTGCACTTATAAAAGAAAGTGCTAACCGCATCAAAAAGCTGGAAGAAGAAAATATAGTATCGCTCAACGAATCTAAGTATCGCAAAGAGCTGGAAGAAGCAAATGCTGTAGGAAAGAAACTGGAAGAAGTAGAAAAGAAAATCACGCCTTTGAGCATTACAAATCCGCAGGTAGACATCGCAAAAATCAACCTCGACAGCAATTCTGTAAAGAAAAATGACGAGTGGATAAAAGCATTGAAAAAAGACATGTACCTGTCAGAGACCGTTAACATCATCAATGACCTGATGAAAATGGACACTAAAGTAAATATGGGTACAGGCATGAAATAATGCTTGCCTTTAACTAATATTTGCAACGGGTTACCTCTGTGAGATAGCCCGTTTTTATTACCTTTGAGGCGCTTTGGTAAAATTGATGTCTGCTACATACCGCAAATACACACTTCTTATTGCAGCCATGCTGTTGATTATCTTCAGCACATCGGCACAATCTGTCAGCGATACCTCTACGGGCAAAGAGTTGATGGCAGACACCACCCTGGCAGTGGTAGACCCTTTACCTAAAACTGTACCGGATAGTTTCAGAACAAAAGAAGTTAAGCCTCACAAGTTTGAACCAAAACCGAAAAAAGCAGGCATGTATTCTGCCATACTCCCCGGTAGCGGTCAGTTTTACAATCGGCAGTATTGGAAAGTACCTGCCATATATGTAGGCGTGGCTGCTGCAGGCTATTTCATCAACTTCAACCTTACCAATTACCAGAAATACCGTAAAGCATACTACACACGTATCGATAACGACCCTACTACGGTTGACACAGACATAGAAACAAAAAACTATACTACCGAAAACCTGAAACAACTGCAAGACCAGTACCGCAAATGGCTGGACATGACAGTACTGCTTACAGCACTAGGCTACACAGTACAGGTAATAGATGCCATAGCCTCCGCTCACCTCAAGAACTTCGATATATCGCGCGATATATCGCTGCGCATACAGCCTGTAGCACAGCCCAACTACATAGGCATGGGGCTTGCTGTAAACTTTAAGTAATTCCCTTAATACAGACTTTCTGATTCTGCAAGTTTTATTTCACAAACCTCGCTCGTAACTTTACGGTATGCTGCACAGCAAACCGAAAGACGATAATTATTTACATAAAGGACTTCGCAGAGATTTAGTAAATCTACTACGCGAAAAAGGCATAACAGACGAGCGAGTATTAGAAGCTATCAACAGCATACCACGCCACTTCTTCCTTGATCCTGCTTTTGAACGCATTGCATATGAGGACAGAGCATTCCCTATTACAGCCAACCAAACTATATCACAACCCTACACAGTTGCCTACCAATCGCAGTTGCTGGAGATAAAGAAATTTGACAAAGTACTGGAGATAGGTACCGGCAGTGCATATCAGGCATGTGTATTGGCAGAGCTGGGCGCGTTGGTGTTTAGCATAGAAAGGCAAAAGGCGCTGTACGATTATGTAGGTGGTTTCTTCTTCATGAAAAACTACCCGCACATCAAGCGTTTTTATGGCGATGGCTTTCAGGGCTTGCCTACTTACGGTCCTTTTGATAAAGTGATTGTAACGGCCGCAGCACCATTCATACCACCCAAGCTGATAGAACAATTAAAACCGGGTGGCATTGCTGTAATACCTGTGGGCGACGACAACGGACAGAAGATGATGCGTATAACCAAAGATGCCGCAGGCAATGTAAAAGAAGAAATCCTCGGCGACTTCAGCTTTGTTCCGATGCTGGAAGGGAAGAACAAATAAGTCTATATGCTTACACTAGACAGTGCAGCTCTTTCATTTTTATATGGCATTCTCGGTCACAAACTACAAACTTGTGGTTCTTCTCGACTGAGCATATATAAAGACCATGCGATTTCATATGCAGGAGACCTTTCTCTTGTATTCTCTCACAACAATGAATACAAATACTTCAACCTGAAAACAGGAAAAAAATTCTTTGAAAATAGTTTTGGAGAAGTATACCATGATTATTCTATTGAATACTCTTTACATCTGAAAACGAATGCAGAAATACACCTTGAAACATCTGTAATAATTGAAATACTAGCTTATGGGAAACTGCTTGATATAGAAGAGTTTCAGGTATACCCTGAAATATACAATGCACATAAAGAGATTATCAAGACGGATGAGGTATTTCTCATAAAATGTGCAGATGGAGAATGTATTACAGTAGCATTCGATAAAATTGCCCCAAGCATTGAAGTCTGGTTCTTTGACAATACAAAGCACTATTCAACAATAGAAAACAATACTCCTTACAACCTCAATCACTATATAAAAATTAATGCCTAATCGCTTTCAAATTCCGCTGTACCCCACTCCACTTCGTTCGTTTCATAGGAGAGTTTTTAAAGGCTTTCTTAAAAGCATCTTCACTCATGGCCTCCCATTCTGCAAGCGATAAATTCAGGATTTCTGGTATCGGTGTAAAGTGTGATTCTGTATTGGGTTTTGAAAACCTGTTCCACGGGCATACATCCTGACATGCGTCGCAACCAAACATCCACCCATCCATCTTACCTTCAAAGCCTTGCGGCATTAAGGCATCTTTTAATTCAATAGTCAGGTAAGAGATACATTTACTACCATCCACAATACTTGGTGATACAATAGCCTCTGTAGGGCATGCGTCTATACACTTTCTGCATGTACCGCAATAGTCGGTACTGAATGGTGCATCAGCTTCCAGCTCAAGGTCTGTAATCAGCGTAGCTATAAAAAAGAAAGAACCCGAATGTTTAGTGAGCAGGTTGCCATTCTTACCAACCCAGCCAAGCCCGCTACGCACAGCCCAGCTACGTTCCAGCACAGGTGCACTATCTACAAAGCCTCGCCCATCTACCTCACCAATATTGGCTTTAATAAATGCCAGTAGATTGTTCAGTTTTTCGCGTATCACATAGTGATAGTCGGTACCATAAGCATACTTGGCTATTTTGGGCGCATCGACCTGTTGTTTTTCTTCGGGGTAATAATTGAGTAGGAGTGTAATAACAGACTTTGCCCCCGGCACCAGTTTGCGTGGGTCTGTCCGCATGTCAAAATGATTTTCCATGTACTGCATCGTACCATGAAACCCATTCTTCAGCCAGCTTTCCAATCTACGCGCATCATCATCCAATTGTGTAGCCGCAGCAATACCACAGGCATCAAAACCCATTCTGCGGGCTTCCTCCTTTATCAGTATGCTATGTTGTGCTGCCTGCATCAGATTGTTTTACTTCTACACCCCTAATTTCCGAAAGCTTTGCGATATATGTATCTGCATGCGGCTTAGGTATTCCAGCATGCACTACACAAAACAGTTGCAGGTCTTGCTTGTATACAGTAGCCTCGCATTGGCGCAACAAGTACATCACCTCTCCCATTACAGGATAGTCAAACTGTATCTCTACACGTTGCTCTATCCATTTTTCAATTAGCACCGCTTGTTGCAGTGCGTCTTGCGTAGCTGTCTTATAGGCATTTATCAGCCCTGGCACGCCCAGCAGTGTACCACCAAAATAGCGCACCACCACCACAAGCACATTGGTAATACCGGCACTATCTATCTGTCCCAGTATGGGCTTGCCCGCACTACCCGATGGTTCACCATCGTCATTGGTACGGTATTGCAACCCATCTGTACCTATCCTGTATGCATAGCAATGATGCACGGCCTTAGGATGTTCTTTCTTCAGTAATTGCAACTTCACCTTCACATCTTCTGCACTGCCCACGGGATATGCGTATGCAAGGAACTTACTACCTCTGTCTTTAAACTCAGCAGTAGTAGCTCCTTCAGGTGTTTTATATTTAAAATTATCAGCCATTATGCCACGCTATCAATATGATGGAAACTATTGCCAGCAACAAGCCCGCAAGGCGTTGCTTCGTCAGCCTCTCTTTTAAAAATAACAATGCAGCCAATGCACTCAGCAACACAATACCAATATTATTCAGTGCAATGGCTATACTACTCTGCATGCTTTTGTCATTCAGCATGCGTATCAGGTAGTAGATAGAAAAATAATTGGGGACACCCAATATTACCCCTGCTATAATATTCCTGTAGTGCAGTTGTATCTTTTTAGCCGCTGCCGATATCAACACCAGCACTACACCAATACTTGCCGCTACAGCAAACACATGTATCGGGAACACTGCCTGTTGTTTTACCTCTTGCAGATGATGATGCTCTACATATTTGGTAATACTATCGAGCGTACCGCTAAACAGGAACAACAATGCAGGCAGCAACATGCCATGCTTAGCACTGTGCTCATCTTTATTATTTACAGACAAATACACTGCGGGAAAAGCCAGTGCAATGCCTACAATATTTATCACGCTCAATCTTTCTCCATACAAGACAACTGCAGCTACAACAGGTATCACCAGCGATAGCTTATTAGCTACCGATGCAGTAGCCACACCATAGTTGCGGGTACAGTAGGCTATAAAATTGAACAGGCTAATGTACATTGCTCCCATAGCCAATGCCCAGCCAAACCACGGCTGCGCAATACTTTTGTTACTTATAGGAAACTCTCCCAGAAACAAACTACCCGTTACCACACAAGTAATGTAGTTGACAACAATAGCCTGCAACGTATCAACCTTGTATTTAGGAAATAACTTAAAGAGAATAAACAACACTGCATTTAGCAGTACCGTCAGCAGCAGGTACATCATAAGCCCATCCCCTCCGCATACGGATATTTGCTATCGCTGTTTATATATACTTGCAGTATATCTTCTGCTAATGCAGTTTCAAATGCAGCCTCAGCATTACTCAGCACAGGTGCTGCAATACCGTGTTCTATTACTTTATCGCCTGTTATCACACGTGCTTCATCCCACAATCCTTTTGCTATAAAAGCATTCAGCAACTTCGCTCCACCTTCTACTATCAGCGATTGCACTTTAGCATCATACAATCGTTGCAATATATTTTCCAACAGATGCTCATCAAATTCCAGCTTTATGTATTGCAGGTTATCACCCTCCTCTGCTTTCATATCATTCACTATCCACGTATATGTTTCCTTATTAAAGAGCTTCAGATTACTAGGTAGTATCAGCGAGCGATCTATTACTATACGCAACGGACTCTTCCCTTCCCACAGTCTTGCTGTCAGTTGCGGGTCATCTGCCAATGCAGTATTCGTCCCCACCATAATAGCGTCTTCTTCCGTACGCCATTTGTGTACAATACTACTGCTATACGCATTGCTTATCTGGTAACGCCTGTTGCCATACGGCGCAAATATGCCATTGGCAGACTGTGCCCATTTCAATATGATATACGGACGTTTATTTTCCTGCACACAGAAGAAACGACGATTCAGCCATCGGCCTTCTTTATCTAATACACCTGTAGCAGTCTTAATATTGTTATCATGTAATATCTGCATACCCCGTCCGCCTACTTTTTCAAACGGATCGGGGTTGCACACTATCACTTCTTTTACTTTTTCCTTCACCAATCTTTCTGCACATGGCGGTGTTTTGCCATGATGCGCGCATGGCTCAAGGCTCACATACATAGTACTTTCGGCTATCAGGTGCTTATCTGCATCTGCAACACTATCTATACAATTCACCTCGGCATGTGCCTTACCATATTCACGATGCCAGCCCTCTCCTATTATACGACCGTCATGCACCAACACAGCACCAACCATGGGGTTGGGCGATACTTGGCCCCTACCCATCTCTGCCAATTGCAGACAGCGGCGCATATACATTTCGTGCATCATGGCTGCAAAGATATTCTAAATTAATTGCCCGCTATTCTCTGCGCTTGGGGTATCTTTGCCCGATGCTCACATACGGACAGGCTTATTACGATTTGAAGAATGCACTATTATCATTGTACGACGAAGGAGAGTCCGCAGCCATCGCCCATGCTATTATGGAGCACATCACAGACGCGGATAAATTAGAGCGTCTTACAGAAAAAGACAGGCAATTTACTGAAGCACAGCAACAACAGTACACCGATACAAAGGAACTATTACTGAAAGCAACCCCTGTACAATACATTGTTGGCAAAACATGGTTTATGAACCGTGAATTTATGGTAAATGATAGTGTACTGATACCTCGCCCTGAAACGGAAGAACTGGTTGATTGGGTAGTAAAAGATAATGCAGGCAAATCTCCTGCCATTATAGATATAGGTACCGGTAGTGGTTGCATTGCCGTTTCGCTAAAGCTCGATTTGCCACAATCAACCGTTACAGCTTGTGATGTTAGCAGCGGCGCTCTTTTGGTAGCACGCATGAATGCCAGCAACCTGAATGCAACTGTAGAAGTAAAACATATCGACTTCCTGAATCCTGAACAGGTAGCAACTTTAGACAAGTACGATATCATTGTTTCCAATCCGCCATATATACCCGAGAGCGACAAAGCAACAATACACTCCAATGTATTGAACCATGAACCACACGTGGCACTGTTTGTACCAACATCAGATGCGTTACTCTTCTACCGTATCATTGCCGACTTTGGCAAAACACACCTGAACGAAGACGGACTTATTTATTGCGAGCTGGACAGAGACTATTCTATGCAGGCCAAAGAACTGTTTGAGGCGATGGGCTATACCGATGTAGAAGTACGTAAAGACATGGCAGGCAATACCCGTATGCTGAAAGCTATACTCAAAAAATAAGTCCTGCCACGAAGGCAGGACTCAGTTATTAAACACTACAACAAACTATTCTTTAATTAAGCTTTCTTGCTTTTGCTTTTAGCAGTTTCTTCTGCACCTTCAGTATCAGTAGCTTCCAGTTGTTTTTCCAGGTTGCGTACTTGCTTTTTCAGGTCGTAGATAGCTTTGTACATTTCGTCCATTTCGCTACGTGTAGCAACAGGCACAGCAACCAGCATTTTTTCCATTTGTGCTTCTACGTCTTTGCGCAGTTTCATTTGCAGCGCGCTCACTTCTGCCATCAGCTTGCTATACTCTTCGCTTTCAAACAAAGAAACATATACTTTATCGCTGATATTCAACCACTCTTGGTACAGCGCCATCATGTTGCTAACCTCTTCACCTTTCTGCATTTTAGCTGCAACGTTTTCAGCCAGGCTATCCATTACTTTCACACCTTGGTTGTATATCATGTATTGCATTTCTGCATTCTTGATATTATAAACCATCATACGGTTTGCAATGTCGTTCCATTCCATCATAGATTTAGTATGTTGGTTAGGCGTCATCATTTTAGTAATAGGAGACATTGCGTTGTTCAGGTTGCTGTACCATGTGTTATAGCCATTCAGCATACCAGAGAACATATCAGATGTGTTAGGCATCATGTTGTTCATCATACCGCGCATTTGCTGATAGTTGCCCATGCCCATTTGGTTCATCTGGCCCATACCTTTCTGCATCATTTCTGTCATGTTCTGCATGTACTGACGGCTTTGTTCCGGCATAAAACCGAAGAACTTGTCCATTACTTCTTTGTACATAGCAGGGTTCATGTATTGCTTGAACATTTCAGTATTGAATGTTTTTTCCTGGATAGACTTCATGAAAGGCATCCACATTTCAGCAAAACGACCGAAACCTTCAGTTACATTTACCATGTTGCGGTAAGCATCCTGTGTAGTACCGTTCTGCATGTTCTTTTGCATATCTGCAAAAGTGCTGTTCAACATTGTATAATATTGGTTGAAAACTGAAGTCCAGTTATCACTTGCTTTTTTCCATGTATCCATGCTGAATGGGTTGTTGTTCTGAAACTGATTTTGAAACTGGTTCATTGTATTGTTCCAGTTGTTCATCATGTTCATACCGTTCATCCAATTGTTCCAGTTTGCTGTTTGTGAATTCCACATATTGCTGAACTGTTCCATTGGGTTAGCAGCAGTAGCTTGTTGCTGTTGCGTAGCATTTTTCATGTAGTCCATGTTCATTTCCCACATTTGCTTAGCCCAACCCATTTGTGTATTGAACCAGTTTTGGTAAAACTCGTTCATTTTAGCCATGTTATCTTGTGCAGTTGCTGTGGCATTGTTTGCTTTATCGGTAGTTGCAGAGAATACAGATTTCTGACCATCCAGCCAGTTTTTGTACCACTCGCTACCCTTAGCTACAGTGTCATTCACCATTGCGTTGCCGTTTGCCAGCTTTTTAGTGTTTTCCACTACTGTATCTACAGCTTGTTTCTGTGCGTCCAGTACGCTTTCTACAAAGTTTTTGCTGTCTTGGTTAGCCATAGTTTAAGTTTTATAACTATTATAAAAATTGTTTCGTTATTTATGTTGCACAAAAGAAAAACTCCTATATTAGCAATCCGTTACCTCTCTATTATTCTTTCTGCACCTTTTTCTCCAAGTTCCTTTTGGCGGCGCAAAGGTATGTGTTTCCTATTAAAAAAATGTACATTTTAGCGGAAAATATCCCCTGAATTAATTCTACAAGCTGTGGATTTCTCACCAAATCAGCCACTCTAGAGGTTATCAGCCAAATGTTAATATTTTATTTTTTTTGAAATTATCTCCCTTTTTTCAAATTTCTACTATCTTAAGAAGGTTAAAACGACATTTTTATGCTAAAAGTAGGAGACGAATTCCGCCACAAGTTCAGTTACACACAAGACGATGTAGATACGTATGCACGCGTTAGCGGCGACGTAAATCCGCTGCACATTGATGCAGAAGCCGGCAAAGCAAGCATGTTTGGCCGCAACATTATACACGGCTTCCTGGGTGCCAGTGTTTTCACAAAAATATTCGGTGCGCTGTGGTATGCAGATGGCCATGTTTATATGAGCCAGAGTATGAAGTGGATGAAACCAATGTTTGTAGATACGGAATACGAAGCGGTGATTACAGTAAAAGAAATCGTTGCAGAGAAAAACCGTATCCTGTACGATTGCGCAGTATATGAAGTAAGCACAGGCGATAAAACAATTGCAGGTGAAGCATTGCTGCTGAACAAGAAACAGTATGTGTGGTAACCCCCTCCGCCCCCTGAAAGGGAACAATATTTAAAAGCACCTCGATTGAGGTGCTTTTTGTATTTTCAATTATGCCATCATTATTGTCTAATAAAACCTTTCAAAGAGCTATATATATATCTGTACTGTTGACATGGTCTTACTTTTTATTAGCTGACGTTATAAATTGCCCTGTATGCAATAGCAGCATTGGTATTTCATACGTGCTTTTATATACTCCCATTGCCATATTACTTTTATCACAATCGATATTTAACAATAGAATTCTATGGAGCGTAATTTTCACTTTGGGTTGTCTATTGCCCGGAATAATTATATCCATTGATTATTCACACTACAATAATTACAAACACAAAGCGGGGTATGATTGGCATTATTTCTTTGGCACTATGGCTACCATTATTTTTACGCTATTTTTTATTCGCCTATTATATTCAATCAGGCCTCAAAAAAGCTAACAAAAAAAACGCCCTGCGAATGCAGGGCGTTTTCAATAACTATTCAACAAGTCAACTAATCAACTATTTGATTTCGCCAACCATATCTTCAGGGCGTACCCATTCGTCAAATTGTTCAGACGTTACATAACCCAAGTCTATCGCTGTTTGTTTCAGCGTTTTGCCTTGTTTGTGTGCAGTCTGTGCTATTTCAGCAGCTTTGTAGTAACCTATCTTCGTGTTCAGCGATGTTACCAGCATCAGTGAGTTGTGCAGGTTTGCATCTATGTTTGCCTGTATTGGCTCTATACCTTCTGCACATTTGTCATTGAACGATATGCAACCATCACCTATCAGGCGTGCGCTATGCAGGAAGTTGAATATCATTACCGGTTTAAACACATTCAGTTCAAAATGACCGTTAGAACCACCAACTGTTATAGCAACATCATTACCCATTACCTGTGCCGCAATCATTGTCAACGCTTCACACTGTGTTGGGTTTACTTTACCCGGCATGATAGAAGAACCCGGTTCGTTATCAGGGATAAAGATTTCGCCGATACCGCAACGTGGACCTGAGCTCAGCATACGGATATCGTTCGCTATTTTCATCAGGCTTACTGCTACTGTTTTCAGTGCACCGTGTGCTTCTACGATAGCATCGTGTGCTGCAAGGCTTTCAAATTTATTTTCTGCAGTAACAAATGGCAATCCTGTCAGTTTAGCAATATTACCTGCTACGTGTTCTGCATATCCTTTTGGTGTATTGATACCCGTACCTACTGCTGTACCACCCAGTGCCAGTTCGCTCAGGTGAGCCAGTGTATTATTGATAGCACGCAAACCATGATCCAATTGTGATACATAACCGCTTATTTCCTGTCCCAGTGTAAGCGGGGTTGCATCCATAAAGTGCGTACGGCCAATCTTTACGATATGCATGAATTCTTTCGCTTTCCTGTCCAGCGTGTCGCGCAGTTTTTTGATGCCGGGTATCGTTACATCTACCAGCATTTTATAGGCTGCAATGTGCATTGCTGTTGGGAACGTATCGTTTGATGACTGCGATTTATTTACATCATCGTTCGGGTGAACGAATTTGTCTTTATCTGTCAGCTGACCACCATTGATAACGTGTGCACGATAAGCAACCACTTCATTAACGTTCATGTTCGATTGTGTACCCGAACCTGTTTGCCATACTACCAGTGGAAACTCGTTGTCCAGTTTACCTTCCAATATCTCATCGCACACCTGTCCTATCAGCGCAGATTTTTCTGCAGGCAATACACCCAGATCCGTATTGGTAAGTGCAGCAGCTTTTTTCAGGTAGGCAAATGCACGGATGATTTCCTTCGGCATCTTGTTGATGTCCTGTGCAATTTTGAAGTTGTCGATAGAACGCTGTGTCTGCGCGCCGAAATAAGCATTAACGGGTACTTTCACTTCACCCATCGTGTCTTTCTCAATACGGTATTCCATTATCTGATATATTTATAATATGTATGAAATAATTTGCGGTGCAAAGGTATTAAATGAAGCGTTATGTGAAAGTGCATATTATTTATTTTAATTTTGCACTTGTGAAGCAAGGTATTATCATCACAACGCTGGCTGCCACAGTCATATTAGGATTCTCATTCAGCAAAACACCGCAGAAGATTACCAAAGAACGCTTGGGCGAAATGCTGTTTTTCGACCCCATCCTGTCTGAAGACAGCAGCATTAGCTGTGCATCTTGCCACAAGCCCGAATTTGCCTTTGCAGATACATCCGCCTTCAGTAAGGGTGTTCATGGTCGTCTCGGCAACCGCAATACCCCAAGTGCCATGAACGTAAGCGCCCGCGATTTCCTCTTTTGGGACGGTCGCGCTGCATCTTTAGAACAACAAGCATTGGGCCCTATAGAAAACCCGGTAGAGATGAATCTGAAACTTTCAGAAGCCATCAAACGCCTGAATCGCAGTAAGAAATATCGCAACCTGTTTTATACGCTTTACAAAACATACCCAACTACCAAAACACTTGCATCTGCCATAGCCGCTTACGAGCGTACGCTTGAAACATCTGCCACACCCAACGACCGTTGGATGAACGACGAGCCCAACGGCATGACAGAACAACAGGTACGTGGACGTGATATATTTCGTATAAAAGCAAAATGTTTCGAATGCCACTTCTCGCCCGATTTCACAGGTGATGAGTTCCGCAGTATTGGTTTGTTCAATGGCACTACACACAACGATTCGGGCAGGTATAATGTAACCAAAAACCCTGCAGATATTGGCAAAATGAAAGTACCTGGCTTGCGCAATGTAGCCATGACTGCCCCATATATGCACGATGGTAGCTTTAAAACCTTGCGTGAGGTGATTGACTACTACGACAATCCACATGCTAAAATGCCAGATGGCATCAACAGAGATTCTGTCCTTGCCAAGCCTTTAGGTCTTACCGAACAAGACAAGCAAGACCTCGAGTCATTCTTACTGGCACTTACCGACGATAGGTTTACAAAGAAGAAATAATCCCGATTATTCTTTATTCTACTGTTCCCGTTTTATATTGGGCTTCAACAAATACCAATATGAAACCTTTAGTATTATCTATTCTAAGCCTTGCCCTACTTACGGGTAGCGTGGCCAAAGCACAGCCTACTAACATTCAATACAGTGCATCGTTTGATGAACCGGAAGACGGATGGAACAAAGTAATGCAGCTATCAAATGGCAATACATTCCTTTACAATTTCAATAGAGATGGCATCAGCATCAAGGTATATGACAATAGCAAGAAGATAATTTCCACTAAAAACCTGAAAAGCAAAGTATGGGATGCCCGCGAAATGAAGGTATCTACCATAGAAGGTATTTATGAAATTGCCGGCAAGCCTGTTGTATTCCTTCAGCAAATGCTGGAAAGAACACCTACCCTTTTCAGGATAGTACTGGATCCTGCTACAGGGGCTATAGTAAATGAGGAACAAATCAGTGTATTAGATAAATATAGTTTCGGCGCAGGCTACGCGATGGCCTTCGGCAAAGTAGATGCTGCTGATTTCTATGTGCAGAAAGACCCACTTTCAGATTGCTATGCTGTGGTTAATTTCAACTCCTTTACCAGCGAAAGCGACAAACGTATTGAAGTAGTACATTACAATGGTGAACACAAAGAGATATATCGCACTCCTTATGATGCACAGGGTTTTAAATACCTACGCTTTGTCGGCATGACGGTGGATGCAGACAAACGTGTGTTTTTGTGTACTTATGGATATAATACGGAGGCATCTGGTGGCAAAGACTCTCGTGTTATCGTTTCGAGAATGAATAGCACTGCCAAAACTATTGACCACAAAAAACTTGAGTTCACTAATGATTTTAAGAAAACCAGAGCGTTGATGCAATTCAATCCCGGTACTAAAAAAATTCAACTACTTACCCTTACGTTCAAGAATAGCAAAAGCAATGCCTTTACAGGGCGTGGCAAGACATTCTATACAGTTTTGATGAACACCATCGAACCTGAAGACCTAACTATTACATCAAAACCATTAAATGCCGACAATGCCGATGGATATGCAAAAAGCAATCTGAAATTAGCCGGCGGTTTCTCAGGGCTACCACAACAAATGGTCATTAACCCTGACAATAGCACAACAGTACTAATGGAAGAAATGATGCACATAGAAATCAGAAAATCTAATAGCAGCATTCCTTTCGGTCCATCACTGGGTCCTGTTTACTACCGTACAGAGTTAAATGCAATCGGCACTGCAGAATACGATACTGATGGCAATGAAAAAAGTGGTATAGCCATTGATAAATCACAGCGCGCAAATGGGCGCATCGACCCATTATACATTTCGCAAAAAGGCAATGGCTATTGGGCATTGAGGGGTGGTTATGGACAAGGCATCGGCATGGGTGGTCTCAACAATAATGCATTCATGTCTTACGACTATGTAAACACAGGCAACAATGCCTATATCCTTTACAATGATTATCCGGAGAACTTTGATAAACCTGTAGGTAAGAAGATGAAAGAAGTGGTAGCTATTAGCGATGCCAACACTGTAGCATGCTCTGTAACGGGTAATAAAGTAGAGAAGTTCTATCTCTTTGGAACACCAAAAGATGACGACTATTCTAAATTCAGTTATATCGAGTCTTCCAACTACAGTCCCGCAACAAAAACATACGCTACACTAATGATAGACCGCGATGGCAGAAAGAAAGTAGCCAAAGTGGCTTGGGTACAATTCAAATAAACTAATCAATACAAAATAAAAGAGCCGCAAATGCGGCTCTTTTATTTTAATGACTCGACACAAACTTCAATCCTATAATAGATGCTATCAGTGTAAAAATGAAAAACAATCGCCAGAAGGTTGCAGGCTCTTTAAAGAATACAATACCAACTATCACCGTACCTACCGCACCAATCCCCGTCCATACGGCATAGGCAGTGCCCATAGGCAATGTTTGCGTAGCCTTGTAAAGCAAATACATACTCATAGACAACGACACAAAAAAGCCAGCTATCCACCATGTAGCAGTAGCACCTGTTGCTTCTTTTGCTTTGCTGAGGCAAAAAGTAAAACCTACTTCAAACAAACCTGCAATAATCAGTATCAGCCAATTCATATCTCTTAGTTTTTCAAAATCAAAGTTGGTGCTTTATTCCACAGGCAACAAATCCAGAAACCAGAAACCTGTATTCCATTTATCTGCATCGTTTTGTGCAGGTGTATAATTCTTATATACTACTTCCCCCTGCTGTATAGCTATTGGTTGTTTAAAATAAGGTGCGTTATAAACGTAAGTATGAAACTCTCCGTTTTCACCACAAGGGTCCACCCCTTCAGGCAGGTCGTTCAAAAAGCTGCTATCTATTGCTCTCCCCAAAAATTCCTTACCCAAAAACTTTTCATTAACGCATATCACCATTGCCTGTATACCCGTCTGTTCCAGCACTCCAATCATCTTGCGGGTATCCTGTTTCCACAGCGGGAACACTGCTTCAAAACCAACTGTAGCCAATTGCTGCTCTCGGTATTGCTTCAGGACTTCCAGAAATATATCACCAAATGCAGCTGTGCTGATGCCTTCTTGCTTTAATGCAGTCAATGTCTCTTGCATGGCATTTTTATATGTACTGTCATCGGGTGCGGCAGGCAGGTATATCTTTTTACTTTTCACGCCCATGGCATTTGCCTGTGCATCCAACAGTTGCTCACGCACACCGTGCATCACTATTCGGTCGTGTTCATTATTTACAGTCGTCAGCAGGCAATCTACATGATAGATACCGCCTTGTTGCAATATATGATAAGCAAGTGCAGCATCTTTGCCACTGCTCCAGTTCAGTACTGTTTTTATCTTGTCCATTTATGCGCAAATGAACGTATTTTACACACAAGAAAAAACAAATAATGCCATACGCAGTCATAACAGGTGCCACACAAGGTATTGGTAAAGCAATAGCCGATAAATTTCTGTCTCAGGATTTCGATATAGCCATCTGCGCACGCAGCAGTGCCGATTTAGATAAAGTAAAAAACGAATGGGCGGCAAAATACCCAAGCAGAAAAGTATTAGCGGTAGCGGCAGACCTTTCAGACAAAAATGCTTGTATCAATTTTGCAGCACAGGTACTGAACAATACTGTAACAATAGATGCACTGATAAACAATGCAGGCACCTATTTCCCCGGCTCATTGGCAGACGAACCGGATGGGCAATTGGAACAATTGATGAACCTGAACCTGTACAGTGCTTATCATATTACCCGCAAATTGCTGTCTGCGTTCAAGCAACAAAACAGCGGACATATATTCAATATGTGCTCTGTTGCCAGCCTGAAGGCATACCCCAATGGCGGCGCATACAGCATTACCAAATATGCACTCATGGGGTTTTCAGACAATCTGCGCGAGGAGCTGATGCAAACAAACATTAAAGTAACAGCCATATCTCCTGGTGCGGTTTACAGTCGCAGTTGGCAAGGCAGTGGTGTACCCGAAAGCCGCATTATGCAGGCATCAGACGTGGCAGATATGGTTTGGGCAGCATACAACTTGTCTCCGCAGGCCTGTGTAGAACACATCACCCTGCGCCCGCAACTCGGTGATTTATAACGCTTTTTTAACAGGTCTTTCACAGTTTCTTATATCCATCAAGGGGGGCTAACTTATATTTTTGTATCAACCCCAAATGACACGCATTAGTAATATGTGGCGATATTATATTGTTAGCCTGTTGGTACTGGCAGGATGCGATATGGCATTTGCTCAGAACGTTGTTTTCGTAGCACAGGCGGCTTCGGAAAAAATTGGTACGCAAGACCAGATGGAATTGCAGTACACCATACAAAACGCGGGAGATATACAAAGCCTGATGCCTCCGCCTACACTTACCAAAGACTTCATCGTAACACAAGGGCCCTACTCTTCTACTTTTTCCAATACATCTATTGTAAATGGTAAGGTAACCAGTAGCCAGGGTATTAATGTTACCTATGTAATACAGCCACGTAAGCCGGGCAACTATACACTAGGCCCTGCTACTGCCAAAGATGCTGCGGGGCATACCTACCAATCGAACAGTGTAACCATACAAGCGGTGAATGGCTCTGTTGCGCAAAGGCAGCAACAAAGACAAGACCCGTTCGGCGATGATTGGGACGACCCGTTTGCAGCCATGCAACGCCGCAGGCAACAGCAAATGCAGGCGCTGCGTCAGCAACAATCACAACAGCAACCTGTTGAAGATGCCAAAGTAAATCTGGATAAAGACCTCTTTATACGCGTAACGGTAGATAAAGAAAAAGTGCATGTAGGCGAGCAGATAACGGCCAGCTACAAGCTCTATTCGCGCATACCGATGAACTGCTCTATTTCTAAACTACCATCGCTCAACGGTTTCTGGACACAGGATTTCGAAATGCCGAAGGGTAATATGAAGCCTGCCGAAGAAATTATTGATGGTAAAAAATATCAGGTATTCACGCTTAAAAAGTCTGCACTGTTTCCGCAACAAGCAGGCACGCTTGAGTTGGACCCTGCCGAGGCAGAAGGTATTGCACGCATCATACAACAAACAAGGCAACGCAATCCGTTTGGCGGCATGTTCGATGACCCTGCATTTCAGAATGCATTCGGTAGCCTGTTGATGAACGATCCGTTCTTTAATGATGATTTCTTTGGTGGTATGGCGTATCAGGATGTGAAAGTGCATCTGAAAAGCAAGCCTGTAAAAATAAACGTCACCCCGCTGCCCGAAGATGGCAAACCTGCCGACTATACCGGAGCTGTGGGCAATTTCACCATCAAAAGCGAAATTGATAAAACAAGCCTTACTACTGATGATGTTGCTAATCTGAAGTTGACCATTACAGGCAGTGGCAACCTGAAGCTCATAGAAGCTCCTAAGCTGAATCTGCCAAACGGTATCACATCGCTCGACCCTATAATTGTTGATACCATCACTGGTCGTACCACAACTATCAGTGGTTCAAAAATTATTACATATCCCATCACACCAAACACGGCAGGCGATTACACAATACCCCCTATGGCATTTACTTTCTACAATGCACAGACGGGCAAATACGTAACGCTGAATACCGAAGCATACAAGCTGAATGTGAAACAAGGCAAAGGTGGTGGCAGCCTGGCACGTATGCCTATTTCAGACATTCATGATATCAATACCAAACCGCTGAAAGACATAAGCCTCAATAGCCAACCAATGCTACTGAGCGTAGGCTATTGGTCTATGTACGCAGCACCATTGATGGCATTTATAGGTATTGCTTTCTGGCGCCGCAGAGAAGATGAGCTATCTAAAGACACCGTTCTATTGCGCAACAAACGTGCAAATAAAGTTGCTCTCAAACGCCTTACTACGGCACAGAAACACCTCGCACAAAAGCAGGAAAAAGCTTTCTACGAAGAAATATCAAAAGCAGTGTGGCTGTACCTGAGCGATAAGTTGAACATACCACTATCTGCCCTTTCTCACGAAATGGCAAACGAAGCAATGACGCGCGAACAAGTACCTGCCGAACTGATGGCTCGTACACAGCGCATTGTTACAGATTGCGAAACAGCACTGTATGCAGGCTATAGCGGTACACAACAAATGAATAATACCTACAACGAAGCAATAGATATAATCAGTAAATTGGAAGATTGTTTTAAGAAATGAGAGCTATAGCACTATTGGTTTGTTTACTGCTGTCGTCTGTTGCTATGCAAGCTGCAGACAACTATGGTGCATACTGGCAAAAAGCCAATGCTGCCTACAAGCAAAAAAACTACGACAGCGCCGCTCATTACTACGAGCAGATAGCCAAAGCAAAACCTGCCGACTACGAAGTGTATTACAACCTCGGCAATACATACTACAAACTCAATCGCATCGGCGAAGCCGTACTCAATTATCAACGCGGCCTGCAACTCAATCCTTCAGATAAAAACCTGCAAGACAATCTACTGCTTACACAAAGCCGCATAGCCGGCCGCATTGTTGAAATACAGGATGTATTTTTCGTTCGTTGGTGGAAGTCGATGACTGCTGCATCTGCGGCAGACACATGGGCTGTAGTAAGCCTTGTATTGTTTTTGTTGCTGATAGGCTTTGCAATACTTAACAGACTAGGCAAAGCGCCGTTCTCCTTACCATTTCAGGCAAAAGCAGGCGGATGGATGCTGCTGACATTGTTCATTATTATATCTTTTGTAGCTGCCATGCGCAAAGCCGATAGCCACATGGCCGTTGTGATGATAAACAGTAATATGCAAGACAAACCCGGTAACGGTAAATCTCAAAACATACCTGAAGGCACAACTATACAGCTGACGGGTAGCAATGCCAATGGCAAATGGCACGAGGTAATACTACCCGATGGCAAAACAGGCTGGATGCTAAAAACAGACTTTGTTGAAATCTGATACTAAAAACGAGCTTTTTTTCGTTGGTTTGCACTATGGCTTACTTAGTTAAAACGCCATGGTGGCTCAGCAGACTGTTTTACTGTCATCTTAATTGGAAGATGCAGCAAGATGCAAAGCCATCTGTATACCTCACTTTCGACGACGGTCCTCACCCTACCATCACTCCTTTCGTGCTCGACCAACTGAAAGCACATAACGCTAAAGCCACTTTCTTTTGCATAGGTAAAAACGTAGCACAACATACCGATGTGTATCAACGCACTATTGCCGAAGGACACACGGTTGGCAACCATACTCACAACCACCTCAATGGTTGGTTTACCAAAACAGAAGCATATATAGATAACATAGAGCAGGCAGCCAAACTGATTAACAGCCGCTTGTTTCGCCCGCCATATGGACGTATAAAACGTAGCCAGGCAAACAGGCTGATGCGCAAAAAGCCATCTTACAAAATCTACATGTGGGATGTATTGAGCGGAGATTTTGATATCATGTTGGCGCCTGAAAAATGTCTGGCTAATGTATTGGAAAATATAGAGCCCGGCTCTATTGTAGTATTTCACGATAGCGAGAAAGCATGGGACAGAATGAGCTACGCACTACCACGCGTACTGAAATACTGCACACAACAAGGTTGGGATGTAAAAGCCCTGCCACAACATTAATACAGCATCATGTATATAGATACACATACACATCTTTACGAAGAGCAACTGAACCTTGACGAAACGGAAATGATAGAACGCGCCTTAGACGCCGGCGTTACAAAAATGTATATGCCCAATTGCGATAGCGGTACTATCGAATCTATGATGCGTATTGCCAAAACATGGCCTGCCAATTGCTACCCAATGATGGGGCTGCACCCATGCTATGTAAAAGATAATTACAAAGACGAACTGGCAATCGTAGCAGACTGGCTGTCAAAAGATAAATTCTACGCTGTTGGCGAAATAGGCCTCGACTACTATTGGGATCTTGCACATACCGAACAACAAAAAGAAGCATTTGCTTACCAGATAGACCTTGCACTGCAATACAACCTGCCGATTGTTATACACAGCCGAGAATCTACCCAAGACTGTATAGACATCGTACGCAGTAAACAGAATGGCAAGCTGAATGGCATTTTCCATTGTTTTGGCGGCACTATAGACGAAGCAAAACAAATCATCGATCTCGGTTTTTATATGGGCATTGGTGGTGTAGTAACATTCAAAAAAAGCACCCTGCCCGATGTTATTACAGCAATAGGCCTTAGTAACTTAGTACTGGAAACAGATGCTCCCTATCTGGCACCTGTGCCTTATCGCGGCAAGCGCAACGAAAGTGGTTATATACCGTTGATAGCCGAGAAAATTGGCGACACCCTACAGATGAGCAGAGAAGAAGTAGCCCGCATTACCACTGCCAACGCAGAAAAAATATTCGGTATCTGATTTTTAATTAGATTTGCAGCCCTTACGGAGAGATGCTCGAGTGGTTTAAGAGGCACGCCTGGAAAGTGTGTGTACCTGTCAAAGGGTACCGAGGGTTCGAATCCCTCTTTCTCCGCCCAATAACAAAGCCTGCCAATTGGCAGGCTTTGTTTATTTTACTTAGTCCGTAGTTTAGTATTACAATCTTCCAACAATAAAGAACTATAAATGCCCCAAACGACGCTTACACAATAAGAATACTATTTGATAATACTACCTATACAAAGCAAATATTAGCACAATAAACTTATATTAAATGTAACTGGCAATCATCCTGATAAGAGCAGTAGGAACTGTAGGTAAATTGATTAATCAATACAATCAAGTCTAATTTGCACAATGGTTGTTATAATAAAGGGCAGCAAATAAAATTTGCCCCCTTATTACTCATTCGATATCTATAAATTAGTATTTGAAATCATTACAACCCGTATCCATCAAACAAGCGCGCAATATTGGCTCTTTTTCTTTGCGAAACCGGAACTTGAGAGCCATCTGCCATCAATATATAACCTCCGTCTTTGTTAATGTATCTTTTAAGATGCCTTATGCTTATTAAATGAGACTGATGTATTCGCTCAAAACCACAATTACTTAATTGCTCTTCAATATCCTTCAATGTCTTTGAAACATACAAACTGGTGCCATTGACAAAGAAAATCCTACAATAATTATTATCGCTTTCGCAACGTATAATTTCTTTTATATCGTATACACTATACCCATCAGATGTAGAAAAGCTAATCCTACCCAACTGATTATTCATTTCCCGTAATAATTGTTGAATTTGCCCTACTTGTTTTTCTACCG
>DGQM01000014.1 GCA_002389765.1 Bacteroidetes bacterium UBA4414
GTTAAGAATCCTGTTTTCATTTTAGAAGAATTGCGGAAAGCGTTTCGCCAACTTGACTTCGAGGATGACTTCAATTTGCAGCAGAATTTAACAGATAAAATCAGGTTCATTTTTGGTCCTCCAGGTACGGGTAAAACAACCTATTTGGCTACAGATGAAATCATTCCTTTGATGAAGAAGGAAGAAGATTTAAAAGTCCTTGTTCTTACTCCTACCAATAAGTCAGCAGATGTATTAACCAAACGAATCATTGAGAAAATGGCTGATGATGAAAGCTATTATCATTGGTTACTCCGCTTTGGTAATACTGGCGATGCCGAATTAGAGAACAGTTCATTAGTGGTCGATAAAAACTTTGACATTAGAACAAAGCCAAAGAACACCACAATTACAACCATTGCCCGATTTGCCTATGACTACTTTCAGTCAGATGTTCAGGACGAACGACTGCATTTAAAATTCTTGCAGTGGGATTACATTATTATTGACGAGGCTTCAATGGTAACACTCGCAAGTATTGCTTATGTGTTGTATCAAAAGCTGGAGGCATTTTTCATCATAGCAGGAGATCCTTTCCAAATCCAGCCTATCACACAAATTGAGCAGTGGAAAGACATGAATATTTATGATATGGTGAAGCTAGACAAGTTTGTTGACCCTGTTACGGTGCCACATCAATATGAAATTAAGAACCTGCAAAAGCAATACAGGGCAATTCCTACAATCGGCAAACTATTCAGCCACTTTACCTATGGCGGCATATTAGAGCATCATCGTACCGAAGCAGAGCAGAAGCCTTTAAACATTTGTGGGCTTGATTTCAAAGACTTGAATATTATCAAATTTCCAGTTAGCAAGTACGAAAGCATATTTAAGCCTAATACATTGAATAAATCCAATTATCAGGTTTACTCAGCTTTGTTTACCGTTGAGTTTGTTCAACATTTATCAAAGCAGATAGAGCATAGCCACAAAGACAAATTTCGAATAGGTGTGATTTGCCCATACAAGGCACAAGCCACATTGGTTGAAAGGCTATTGGCACAACAGCATAGCGATAGCGATAACACAGAAGTGCTAATTGGTACAATACATGGTTTTCAAGGGGATGAATGTGATATAATCATTTCAATATTCAATCCGCCTTTCTCAATCAGCAAGCATCCAGGAATGTTCCTGAATAAGCAAAATATCCTGAATGTATCGATAAGTAGGGCAAGAGATTATTTGTTTGTTTTAATGCCTGATGATAATACTAAAGACGTTGATAACCTCTATAAAATCAAAAAGATTGAAAGACTGATTCATAAACATGCTGGTGACAAAGTTTCAGTATATGATGCAGAAGCAATAGAAGAAATAATGTTTGGTTGCAAAACATTTGTGTATGATAATACATTTGCAACCTCTCATCAATCGGTTAATGTGTATTCTTACCCGGAAAAGAAGTATGAAGTTCGGTGTGAGGAAGTTGCTATTGATGTGCAAATTAGAACGGAATGATTCTAAACGAACGATAGAATCTCAACTTTTTGTTACTCTATTGATACTTTAAATAAAGAAAAACGCCTGTAAGTATTGACTTACAGGCGTTTGTGCAACTTATTCAGTGCCCAGAACAGGAATCGAACCTGCACTCCATTGCTGAAACCAGATTTTGAGTCTAGCGCGTCTACCAATTCCGCCATCTGGGCGTGCTTGTTCAGCGGGTTGCAAATGTATTTATTCTTTCCAATATCCGCAACAAATATTTTTTGCGAAAATAATAATCTTTTATTTGTAGTAGTAATTCTTTTGATGTGTTGCCGCCTTCATACGCAGCAGTCAGTGGTTCTAAGCCTTCATTCCAGTTGTCCAGTTGTTCTTGCAGCGCTTGTGTAGCTTGGGTTTTCAGACTTTCATTATCAGGTTCCATCTCATAGTCACTGATGCTTTCGTTCAGATCCATCATCTCCATCAGGAATACGGGCGGCAGGCTATATTTTTCTTCATCTTCCAGCAGTTCATTTATTTTCAGAATATATGCCATCGTAGCGTCTGCATTTTGCAATACTTTATAGGCATCGTTATTCAGTGCTGCCATGCGCAGTGCTTCAGCGCGTTCAGCATCACCTGCCATTGTAAAGCGGTCGGGGTGATACCTGCGGCTTAGTTCATAAAACTTCTTTTTTACCACTGCAGTATCAGGAGCAAAACTCACAGGGATGTCATATAATTCAAAATAGTTAACCATGCGGCAAAATCAGTATCTTATCTTTGAGTGTACAAATGTAAGTAAGATGATTCGTATAGGCTTGATACGTGAAAGGAAATCACCGGCAGATACCCGTGTTGCCCTGACGCCTGAGCAGTGTGTGCAAATAATGCAAAAGCACCCCGGACTGAAGATAGTTGTAGAACCTTCGCCTGATAGATGCATCCCCGATGCATACTATGCTGCGGCGGGTATAGAGCTGAAGCGCGACCTGAGCGATTGCGATGTGCTATTGGGTATCAAAGAGGTGAAGGTAGATGACCTGATCCCCGGCAAGACCTATTTCTTCTTCTCACATACCAAAAAGAAGCAGCCATACAACCAGAAGCTGATGCATGCACTGATAGAAAAGCGCATCCGCATGGTAGACTATGAATGCCTTACGCATATAGATGAGCAGCGCATACTTGGTTTTGGCTTTTATGCAGGTGTGGTAGGTGCACACAACGGGCTGCTTACATATGGGCAAAAGTTCGGATTGTACGACTTGCCTGCTGCGCATAATGTAGATGGTTTTTCAGACCTATTGCACGCTTATTCAGAAGTAAAGCTGCCAAATATCAAAATAGTGGTTACTGGTTCGGGCAAGGTAGCTAGTGGTATTGTAGAGGTGATGACGCATTTTGATATAGAATCTGTAGAACCGGAAGACTTCCTGACGCATCAGTACGACTATCCTGTATATACCCACTTGAAAGGTGGCGACTTATATGCACGTAAGGATAACGACCTCTTTTCGCGCGATGATTTCCATGCCAATCCGCACGCATACAAGTGTCTCTTCTCCAAATACATTCCGCAGACAGATATCCTGATGAACGGTATCTATTGGGATAACGATATAGCACGCCTGTTCGAAAAGCAGGATATACAGCGCAACGACTGGCGTGTGAGCGTCATTGCCGACATCACCTGCGATATTGATGGCTCTGTACCTATCAACGTAGGAGCATCTACCATTGCAGACCCTGTATATGGCATAGACCGCAAAACACTGGCACAGGTAGCGCCGTTCCAAAACACGCGAGACACCATAGACGTAATGGCGGTAGATAACTTGCCAAACGAGTTGCCGCGCGATGCGTCGCAATACTTCGGTGCACACTTCGAGAAGTTTATCCTGAAAGAACTGCTGAGTGGCAATAGCGATATCATTCGCCGCGCTACTATTTGCGAAGAGGGTAAGCTGACATCCAACTACGAATACCTGAGCGACTACGCGTATAAATAATTCTATTGTACATATACTGATACTTGTGTATTATTATATTACAAAGCACTATGTCTATATACAACCGCATAGCAGGGCAGCGTATTGCCCGTATCGAGGCATTGAGCGATGGCGTATTTGCCATTGCTATGACCATACTTGTCTTCAACCTGAAAGACCCGCTGGAACATAAAACACAATCAGATGCAGAGCTGCTCTTGTCGCTGAAAAATATGTTGCCGGCTTTTCTGAGTTTCTTCCTCAGCTTTATGACGCTGGGTATTTTCTGGACAGGGCAAAGCACACAGTTTCACTACATAAAGTCGTACGACAGAAACCTGAACTGGATAACGCTATTCTTTCTGATGGCAGTGTCGGTATTGCCTTTTACTACAGATGTACTGAGCCACCATATCAATAATAAAGTATCGATATTGTTGTATTGGCTTAATATTCTTTTACTGGGTGTACTTATTTACATACACTGGTTCTATGCGCAAAAACATCAGCACATAGGCGAGCATAGCGAAGAAATGAAGCATGTAGTACATGCCATCAAAAAACGTGTGATTGTTGCACAGGCATTGTATGCATTCGGTGCATTGCTTTGTTTTATTAATACATACATCAGTATCACATTTATCATAGCGGTTCAGTTAAACTATGCTTTTGGTATACTGAATCTTAAAGACAGAAAGTAGATATGCATACAGGAGACCATTATTCGCTTACCGAATTCCTTTTATGGACAAGGAGAGATATATACAGGCTATTGGTAATGGCCATAGTACCTACTGTGTTATATGCAGTTGGTGGCTGTAGTTGGCTTACTATTCCGTGGGTGCCTATTGCTATGATAGGTACTGCTGCTGCTTTTATTGTAGGTTTTAAAAACACGCAGACCTACAACAGGCTTTGGGAGGCAAGGCAGATATATGGTGCCATAGTAAACAGTAGCCGTGCATGGGGCATTATGTCGCGCGATTTTGTGGGCGATAAAGATGCACAACGCACACTTATCTACAGGCATATTGCATGGCTTACAGCATTGCGCTATCAGCTACGCGAGCCTCGCAGTTGGGAAAATATGGTGAAGCCATACAATAAAGAATACAAAAAGTATTTCACCGTACCCGAAGAGCAAACAACGCTGGAAGAAGAACTGAAAAAATACCTTTCTGCGGAAGATGAGCAATATGTACTGAGTAAAAAGAACCGCGCTGCACAACTGATAGCCATGCAATCGGCACATATAAAAACATTGCAACAGCAAGGGCTTATTACATCGCTCAACTATGTAGAGATGGAAAACCTTTTGGTAAATCTGTTCGAACAGCAAGGCAAGTGCGAGCGTATTAAAAACTTCCCTTACCCTCGTCAGTTTGCGTCTATTAATCTGTTCTTTATTCGTCTGTTTGTATTTATAGTACCATTCGGCTTGCTCAACGAGTTTCAGAAACTGGGTGCTAATATGATATGGCTCAATATTCCTTTCAGCCTGGTAGTAACATGGGTGTTTACATCAATGGAACGAGTGGGAGAGGCAACGGAAAATCCGTTTGAAGGCAGCGCGAACGATGTGCCTATTTCTGCCCTCAGCCGCACTATAGAAATAGACCTGCGCGATATGCTGGACGAGAAAGACCTGCCGCAACCATTAACGCCTGTCAATAAAATACTTATGTAGATTAAGCATTGCCAAGCAATGCTGCCACAGCTTTGTTGATAGTGGTGTATTGATATTGAAAGCCTGTCTGTTCCGTTTTATGACTGCTTACGGTAGCACTTTTCAACACCTCAATGCTCATTTCGCCCAGCATTATTTTCAGTACAAATGCAGGTACGGGTATCGGTATGCTGATACCCTTGCTGTTTTTACGGATGCTATACATTAGTTGGCTCTGTGCAACAGGTGTGGGAGCTACACCATTATAAACGCCCTGCATCATTTCATTTTCCAGTGCATATACAAACAGCGCGGCAAGGTCGTCTATATGTATCCAGCTAACGGTTTGCTTACCACCACCTAACAGCGGTGCTATGCCAAATTTTACAGGCTTAGCAAATTCTTTAAATGCACCGCCATCTGTGCTCAAAACTATACCTATGCGTATCAGCACACGGCGTATTTTGCCTGCTATGCTCTGGCTGGCATCTTCCCATGCTTTGCAGGTGCTGCCGAGGAAGTCTGTAGAAGGGCTGTCTGTTTCTGTAAATGGCCTGCCGCCTTTATCTGCACCATAATAACCTATGGCAGATGCACTAATAAATGCTTTGCACATAGGTGCGTGTAGCAGTATCTGATTAGAGATGAAAGATGTGCCTATTGTGCGGCTTTCAAGTATTTGTAATTTACGTTGCGGTGTCCACCTTTTGTCTGCTACACCTTCGCCTGCCAGATGTATGATGCCATCAACCTGTTGCAGCGCATCGTGGCTTATTTCCTGCTTGTTGGCATCCCAATAGGCATAGCTTACACCATCACTTTCCGGGCGCAGGTGTCGGGTAAAGATGATAACCCTGTAGCCTTTATTTATCAGCAGCTTTGTTATTGCTCTGCCAACCAATCCTGTTCCGCCCGTTATGCCTATCGTTTTCATATAGTTACAACAATGTAGTGCTGCATTTGTTTCCGCATAGACGTATGCTTATCTGAAATTGTTAGACAATTTCTGTTAAATAAACCTTAGCAATACAATAATAATTCAGCCATTGCGTTTTAGATGCAAAAGATACTTAATGAAGAAAACTTTACTCAAAAGAATCCCTGAAAAAACGCCCGAACAACCAGTAATGAAGCTGAACGAAGAATTGAAAAGCGAGGTGTTAACAGATTTGGTACAAGACATGAAACCTTTCCTGCAGGAAGCCGCAGCCGACCTGCTGAAACCACGCCCCGAATTTATGGCGCAGTTGTTCCAAAGGGTACTAAACTAATTCCACAACCGTAATTTCAGGCAGTATGCCAAGCCTGCCCGGATAGCCGAGGAAGCCAAATCCGCGGTTTACGTACAGGTATTGCTCGCCTTCCTGATAGAGGCCTGCCCACTTTTTGTACACATACTGTACAGGGCTCCATTTCAGTCCGGGTATTTCTACACCCAGCTGCATACCGTGTGTATGCCCTGCAAATGTCAGGTCTATATCTGTATAGTCTTTGCGAACCTCAGCATCCCAATGCGATGGGTCGTGCGATAGCAGCATTTTGAAAGGAATATTCTTTTCGCGCAGCCCTGCAAAGGCATCGCTCATTTTGCCGTATTTAGGAAAGCCTGCTTTAGCACCCCAGTTTTCAATGCCTACGATGGCTATTTTGTCTTCGCCTTTTTCCAGTACCACGTGCTCGTTCATCAGCAGACGCCAGCCCATTTTGCCATGCGTTTCCTTCAGCCAATCCAGATTTTTCTTTTTCTCTTCAGCCGATGGCCATTGTACATAGTCGCCATAATCATGATTGCCAAGTGTACTATACACACCCATAGGTGCGCTCAGCTTCGAGAAGATGTCAGTGTATGGCTGAATCTCGTCTGCTTTGTTATTAACAAGGTCACCCGTAAAGAAGATGATATCCGGTTTTTCTTCCATTATCTTCTCTACACCTTTCTGCACAGCGTGATGGCTATCAAAGCTCCCACTGTGTACATCCGATATCTGCACAATCTTCATGCCCTTGAAAGCAGCAGGCAGGTTATTGAATGCTATTTGCACACGGCGAATGCGGTAGTTGTACCTGTTTCTGATACCATACATAAAACCACCAAGCATAGTACCGCCCAATAGCAGTGCTGTGCGTTGCAGGAAGATAGAACGGCTGATGCCTGTGCCTGTAGTCTCCGGTATAGAAGTAGCTGCAATTGCAGGCTTGCTGAATATGCTCCACATCCACACAAAGAAGCGGCGCACATCATCGCCCAGCATCACAATCAGTATCACTATTTTACCCAGCAAAAAGCCCATGGTAAAGGCTATGTAAATATTACGCACCAGATGCGGCACTTTTGCCCAGTCTATAAACCTGAAGCTGAGGAAACCAGCCCATGTTACAACAGTCAGTAGGATATATATAACTGTCAGTATTGTTTTGGCATTTTGCGGTAGTGTGCGCATGGCACTGCGTACTACTATATAGGAGTAATATTCCGCCAATAGTATCAGGCCCAGAAAAATAAGAAACCTCGTCATTGTCTTTTTGCGTGCTTAAAACTTCAGGAATTCATCTATTTGTGCTTCTATTGCTTGCTGCGTTGCGGGTTTCAATACTTGTCCGTTTTCGCCTATTTCTTCGTTTATGCGGCTGATGGGTATTTTGTTGTACAGTATGTGCATACGCAGGTAGTGCAGTATGTTGGTCATATGATCAAGCCCGCGCAGGTTGCCTGCACGCCCATCGGCTACACCTACCAGCATGGCTTTTTTATACCACCATACTTTGCGTATGTCGCTGTTATCCATCATTAGTTTTAGTATACCGGGAAAGCTGCCGTTGTATTCGGGCATTACCAATACAAACTTTTCAGTAGGTACCAGCAGGTCGTTTTCTATCTGCTTCATCTCATCGCCACGCTCCCACACGGCCTTGCCTTCCAGGTTCAGCAATTGTACATTATCATATTTTGCAGACAACAACTTGTGGTACAAGGTTGCTACTTTCAGCGTCATACTATCTTTCCGGTTGGTGCCGGCTATTACTGTTATCATAAACGAATGCGCAAAGTTAACGGGCTTTCTGAATAGGTTGATTAGTTTATTTCCTGATACGTTGATTATCGGAAACTATTTAACGAATGTCAAACAACTGAATCTGAATATGGTTTACATGACAAAAGTCATAATGTATAGTGCCTGCAATCATACAGCACCCGCACATCCCTTCGGAACTTTGTATTAACTAAAAAACACAATCTATGAGAGGGAGTATTTTATTGGCTATTGCAGCCTTGTTTTTTACAGTATCTACTGCTTTTGCAGGCATTGGTAAGAAGGATACGGTGATGATTTATCGCCCGGCACCCGGACTTAACGACAGTACTGATTATGGAGGCATGAACGGTGGTATGGATGCACTGGTACAGCAACCCTATACCACTACCAATTACAAAGACAATGTGATATACGCAGCCCCCATAAGCAATTGCAACAATACCAATGCTGCTGCATACATTCGTTTCGATCTTGGTAATCTGCCCGATACTGTCGATTCGGTATTTGTAGGGTTCATGCACTTCGATCATACATCTTATTGCTATTCCAACTGCAATGCCGATTTCTACTTCCATCGGGCAACGCAACGTTGGTACGAGAATGAGATTACCTACGACACACAACCAACATCAGATACTGCATTTTATGGCCCTGTCAATATTACATTCCCAAACAGCTTCGGGCTCAGAGAATATAATATTACCGAAACCTACCGCTTGTGGCGCGATAGTGTAGTGCCCAATTATGGCTTTGTTATCAAATCGCCTACGGTAGGTTGCAATAATGCGGCTGTAATATTCTACGCTCACTCGTCCGACGATACTGCAGTATCAACCCGCCCGTACCTGAAAATCTATTATAAAGTAGATACCGGTTCTATAGATACCCCTGTGGCTATTGGTATGCAGGCAGGTCTGCGAAATGTAGTAGCGTATCCTAACCCCGCTACATCGCAAGTGGTAATACAAGCCGATGTATATAATGGCGGAGCAGGGTGGTGCGTGCTTACAGACATCACAGGCAAAGTGGTGTATATGCAGCAGCTCAATTGGCAAAGCGGACACAACAAACAAACCATACCACTGCAAGGAATAGAAAAAGGATTGTACTACTATACCCTCTACAGCCCCGATGGCCGTTACAGCGGCAGACTGCTGAAGCAATAGTTGGGATATTCAACAAAAGAGAAAGCACCTGATGTTATATCAGGTGCTTTGTTATATGATGTATTTTGTACCGCAAAACCGATTTATCCCCATAAAAAATAAACATTCTTAGCCTCGCCCTTGCATATTCAACCAATAATTACCATTTTTATAAGCCAAATAGGGTTATTTATATGAAAAATACGATCTGGTTGTGTACTATATTAGTAGGAGGTGCTTTGTTTTCAAGCTCTTGCTCTAAGGTATACGACTGCAAGTGTATAACCGAAGTGACCGATACAGTTTCAAGAGAATCATACAAAATAAATACAGCGTCTAAGAAAAGAGAAAATTTCAAAGGCGTAGCTAAAGCCAAGTGCGAGGAGGAAAGTGCAAAGTACTATCTGGGCAATAACAAATATGTTACAGATTGCGCGCTGGACAATAACAAATAATTAAAACCAACTAACCAATATGCAGTAGTGGCGTCCTTTTCGGGCGCCATTATCTTTTTGTATAAACGTGGTATGTTTTGTAAATTTGTGGTAGTAAAGCAGCCTCGGATATTTTCCGCAAAATGGTTACGAATGGTTACGGTTTTTCTGTAACCAATGCTCTGCTCGAAAAAAGATATTAACAATATCAGACAGCCTCATTTATTAGTTCTGAAATAATATTTGATGTATGTTGTAATTGTTTAATGTTTTGTGGCAATCATCACTAAAAAAAGTTATTTTCGCAACATCCTGCAAAAGATAGGTGCCGTGCAGAAGGGTAAACAAAACGACAGATGCACCTGATTGATTGCAGTCAACATAAATTATATATATAAATGGGATGTGGCAACTGTGGCACAGGAGCCAATGGAAAACCCGGTGGTTGCAAAGGAAATGGTGGGTGTAGTACTGGTGGATGCAACCGTATGAACGTTTTCGATTGGTTAAGTTCCTTGCCCTTGTACGATAGTGCAAAACCTTACCCGATAATAGAGGTAAGTTTCAATAAAGGCAGCAGAAAAGACTTCTACAAAAACAACACAAACAATGTGCTTGAAAAAGGCGATTGGATTGCGGTTGAAGGTGTAGGTGGTTTTGATATTGGGCAGGTAAGCCTAACGGGCGAACTGGTGAAGCTGCAAATGAAGAAATATGGCGTATCTGAAAACGCCGAAATGAAGCGCGTACTCCGCCCCGCTACAGACGAGGATATGGAGCACTACCGCAAAAGCAAAGATCGCGAGCCGAATATGCTTACGCAGTCGCGCGTTATTGCCCGCAATCATAAATTGGAAATGAAGCTGTGTGAAGTAGAGCTGCAGGCCGATGGCAAAAAAGCTACCTTCTTCTACACGGCAGATGCGCGTGTCGATTTCCGCGAGCTTATCAAATCTTATGCGGGCGACTTTAAAGTGCGTGTGGAGATGAAGCAGATAGGTGCCCGCCAGGAAAGCGCGAAAGTGGGTGGTATTGGTAGCTGTGGCAGAGAGCTTTGCTGCAGTACTTGGCTCAGCGACTTCAAGAGTGTAAACACAACCGCTGCCAGGTATCAGAACCTGTCTATCAACCAGACAAAACTGAGTGGCCAGTGCGGCAGGCTGAAATGTTGTCTGAACTACGAACTGGATACCTACATGGATGCGCTCCGTGTATTCCCTGACAATGCGGAAACATTGGAAACCATCAAGGGTAGGGCAACGCTGCAAAAACGCGATATATTCAAGAGCCTGATGTGGTATAGCTTTAGCGATAGCAATAAGCAATACCCGCTGTCTATAACACGTGTAAAGGAAATACTGAAAGCAAATCAGCAGGGCATCAAGCCTGAAGAACTGCAACCGGTAGAACTGGAAGTTGTAAACACAGCCAAAACTGCCGTGAAGGTAGATATGGGCTTTGTGAACGACGTAGGGCAGATAAGCCTGAAAGCACTGGAACGCGGCAATAAGAAGAAGAAAAGCGGTGGTGGCAACAAGCAAGGTGGCGAGAGGCCGCAGCAAGAAGCACGCGGTGGTAATCAGGGAGGCAAACCACAACAAGGTGGTAATCGCCCGCAGCAAAACCGCCCGCCACAACAACCAAAACCACAGCAAGAAGCACGAGGTGGCAATCAGGGAGGTAAACCACAACAAGGTGGTGGCAACCGTCCGCAGCAACCAAAGCAACAAGGTGGCGAGCGCCCTGCAAATGCACCACAGCAACAGCCTAAGCAAGGTGGTAATCGTCCGCAACAAAATGCCGGCCAACAGCAACCACAGCAAGGTGGCCAGCAACCAAAACCAAATAACAACCCCAATCGTAATAGCGGTGGCGGTAGTAATAACAGGGGCCCACGCCCGCAGCAGCCGGGTGGCAATCGCCCACCGCAGCAGGGTAGTGGCGGCAACAAGCCTGAAGGTAACAACAGGCCTACACCACCACCAACGCCTCCACCTGCACCACAGGCATAAGCTAATTGAAAACGCCCCGCATTGCGGGGCGTTCTATTTTATAGTATTGTGAAGCTTGTTTAAAACTGCACGTGTGCGCGTATAGAGAAAATGTGTACCGGCCCGCGGTCTTGATTATAACCGGGGTTCATACAAAACTGATAATCTCCCGTAAACCATAAGTCCTTTTTTAGTGGTTTGAAGCTATAGTAAACCTCGCCGATAAACTCATTAGCATAGTTCAGTTTACCATCGCCCAACATAAAGCCATAACCGCCTTTTGCAAGGAAGTTTCTATGGTCTTGAGATATACCATTTGCTATCAAGGCTATACCCAGATTGTCTTGCGGGCGTTTCCATTTATGGCCGTTTGCAGAAAGGCCCAAAGTGGCAGTCTGGTCTATTTCGGTAAAGCACCATGTTTCCGTTTTACCGTCATTCCAGCCTATGCGTGTAAATGCACCAAAAGTATTGCTTAGTTCTTGCTGCATATTAAAGCACACGCCATACTTCTGCCTGCCATCTGTTTGTGTAGCACGCAGGTATGGGGTTGCCATCTGTGCGGCTTGTGCATAGCTGCCCATGTGTGTGCGGTTGTAGTAACCAAGCAAGGCAATCTTGCCCGGACGTTTCCATAGCTTGATGGTTTTGCTTACTTCTGCCAATCCTTCTATATGCTTTGTGAAATCTGTACTAAGCGTAGGCCCGTTTGCTATATCGGGTAGGGCAGCAGCACCTAGTTTTACGTTAAACTTGCCCAGTTGCAATTCGGTAGTAAAATTGTAGGTATAGCCACGGGTGTTAGCGCCATAGTCCCACGCGCCGTTGTTCATCAATGCCCAGTTCATAAACTGTGTGCGTGCATTGTTGCTATAGTCGTTGTTATCATACAAGTCTCCCAGCGATAGCTTACCTATATAGAAACGTAGATAGTCTTTAGGCTCATAACCTGCCAGTTCGTTTGCATCACCTTCCAGCTCCGTACTGTTTACATAGCCCAGTTTGCGAGCGCGTTTGTTGCGCAGGCTGAATGTCTGTTTGAAATAGCCACGAGCCAGGTACAATACAGGATGCGGATTGCCCACACGAAAGCTTTCGCCATTGGATGCGCCACCCATACCCAACGCGCCACCTATGCCGCTACCGCCTGCCAGTTCGGGGTTTACATATACCTCTGCACCCTTCCACAGGCGTAGCCCGGCAAAGAGTGTAGCCGTAAGTGTGTTTTCAGACTCCTCGGTAGATGGCAAGCTGTTGATGCCGCTGTATGATGCATTGAAAGCAGGCTTGTATTGATATACATAAGTAACCTGCCCGCGTATATTGAAGCGCTCAATGCCACTTTGGTTGGCGTTGTTCGTGGCAGACTCTATGTTGTGCATTGGCTTGCGGGTAAAGTCGTACTGCTGTGCAGATACAGTGCCTGCAAATGCAGCAAGCAACAGCGTTGCAAATAGTTTCATCAGTTTGTGAAGTCTTAGTGCTATCTCAAAAATAAGCCGTAACGTTTAATAGTTACGGCTTATCAGTATTAATCAATTATTGTTAGTTGGCATATTCGCTCATGAATTTGATGCGCATCATCTGCAACTGTTCTATCGTTACATCGCGGTCTTTGAATTCTTCATAAGCGCTATCCAGCGTGTCATCGTGGCTACTGCGGAAGAAGTCAAAGATGTCTTCCTGTTCGTATTCATCCAACTCTTGTTCCAGACAATAGTCAAGGTTCAGCTTGGTGCCACTTGCTACAATGGTTTCCATCTCTACCAGCAGGTCTTGCAGGCTCAGGTCTTTGTTTTTAGCAATGGTTTCCAGCGGTATCTTCTTATCTATATTCTGGATGATGAACACCTTCATGCCGCTCTTATTCACCACGCTTTTCATCACAAAATCGTCCGGACGGGTAATGTCGTTCTCCTCTACATACTTGGCTATCATGTCTACAAACTTGCGTCCGTAGCGCAGTGCCTTGCCCTTGCTCACACCTTGTATCTTCTCCAGCTCCTCCATTGTGGTAGGGTAGCTGATAGCCATGTCCTCCAGCGAGTTTTCGAGGAAGATAACGAATGGCGGAAGGCTCTTTTCTTTTGCTACCTGCCTGCGCAGGTTTTTCAGCATATCAAACAGCACAGGGTCTACCGTTGCAGGACCACCGCTGCCGCCTGTTACTTCTTCATCATCGCCATCGGCATCTTCATAGTTGTGGTTCAACACTACCATGATAGAGAACGGCTTTTTCAGGAATTTATGTCCTTTGTCGGTAATCTTCAGCAGGCCATACTCTTCAATGTCTTTGCGCACGAGGCCTTCCAGCATCATCTGGCGGATGAGCGAATACCAGAAGTTGTCTTCCATCTTCATAATCAAACCGCTGCCGAAAGATTTCAGTTTGTCGTGACGGAAAGTCTTTATCTGCGGGTTCGATTTGCCGAGTATAATGTCTACTACGTAGTTTATATTAAAGCGTTCGTCCAGCTCGTTGATGGTATCCAGTACAATCTTAGAGCTATCGCGTACTTCCAGTTTTTCTTTCGGGTTCAGGCAATTATCGCAGTTGCCGCAATTGTCTTGCTTCAGTTCTTCACCAAAGTAGTAGAGCAACAGCTTGCGGCGGCATACGCCACTCTCTGCATAGGCAACGGTTTCAGATATCAGCTGTGCACCCATTTCGCGTTCGCTCAGTGGCTTATCGCGCATCAGGTGTTCCAGCTTCTGTACATCTTTGTGAGAGTAGTAGAGGATGCATTTACCCTCCAGCCCATCGCGGCCTGCACGGCCAGTTTCCTGGTAGTAGTTCTCCAGCGATTTTGGAATATTGTAGTGTATTACAAACCTTACATCTGGCTTGTCTATACCCATGCCGAATGCTATAGTTGCTACTATCACATCCACATCCTCCATCAGAAACTGATCCTGACGTTGTGCGCGAATGTTGGCCTCAAGCCCCGCATGGTAGGCTACTGCCGATATGCCGTTTGCCTGCAGTGTCTGTGCCAGTTCTTCTGTCGTCTTACGGTTGAGGGTATATATTATACCGCTCTTGCCCTTCATACCGTGTATGAACTTTACCATGTTTTTCAGTACGCTCTCTTTCTTGCCCTTCGGCATGATTTCGTAGTACAGATTAGCACGGTTGAACGATGATATGAAGATATTGGGTTGGCGCAGAGCCAGATTCTTAACAATATCGTCCTGCACTTTTGGGGTAGCAGTAGCCGTAAGGGCAATGATTGGCAGGTCGGGGTTTATCTCGTCTATCATATCGCGCAGTTTGCGATACTCCGGGCGAAAATCGTGTCCCCATTCAGATATACAGTGTGCCTCATCTACCGCTACGAATGATATATTCATATCGGAGAAGAAGGTAATATTTTCTTGTTTGGTAAGTGTTTCGGGTGCTACGTACAGCATTTTGGTGCTGCCGTCCATCAGGTCGCTTTTTACCTTTTTCTGCTGTGCTTTTGTGAGGGTGCTGTTGAGGAAGTGCGCCACATTGTCTTTGCTGCTATAGCCACGTATCAGGTCTACCTGATTCTTCATTAGGGCAATAAGGGGAGATACGATGATGGCTACACCCTCGCTGAGCAAGGCTGGCAGTTGGTAGCAAAGCGATTTGCCACCACCCGTTGGCATGATAACAAATGTATCTTGCCCCGATAGTATGCTCTTGATTATCTTTTCCTGCTCTCCTTTAAATGCATCAAACCCGAAGTGCTCCTGCAAGGCCTTCTTGAGGTTCACTTTATTAGTGGTAACGGCAGCCATATTTCACAATTTTTAACCTAACGTAAATTTCAAATCATCCGCAATCTTTATATGAGTCGTTGTTATAGCAGAGGCCTTTGGCGAAAGGTGTGCGAAATTAACGATTATCAAGTTAAGAAAATCAAAAGAGATATGCAATACCTCACGGGATTGTAAAATTAACTTCAGGTTAAAATTTGTAATTCCTTACCTCCAGATTATCAGGACATTCTGCCAGTAATGTGGCTACAGACTTGTGCAGGGCAGGGTGTATGTAGCCTGCGGCAATATCGTTGAGGGGGATGAGTGCAAAACGGCGATTTTGTAATTGAGGATGAGGTACTTGCAGATTATTGTCCTTAATAATATCGTCGTTGTATAATAATATATCAATATCCAGTGTGCGCTGCCCCCAGCGAATGGTACGCTGGCGGCCAAGCAGTGCTTCTATGTTTTGGGTAAGTGACAGCAACTCCTGCGGGTTCAGACCGGTTTCTATACACAATGCCATGTTCAGGAAATCTGGCTGGTCTTCAAGCCCCCAGGCAGCGGTTTCGTAGATGGCCGATTGGCCTACTATGCTGCAACGGGCATCCTGCAACAGCAGCATAGCTTTTTCAAACCATTCTTCGCGGTTGCCCTCGTTGCTGCCGAGTAATAAGTAAACTGTATTAGCCATTAATGAAGCGCAAAGATAGATTTATCTTTAGGTTTGTTTATAGATGATATTTCATTAGAAGTGAATTAAGATTATATGAATAGAGCTTTTCATGTACTAATGGAAATGATATTCTGGGTGCTGATTTTTCTCAGCCCGATGCTCGCATTTCTTGCTATTGGTATGTTGATGTTATTGTATGTAGATGTTCCATTGTATGCATTTTATACAGCAGCAGGTGTGGGCATATTGACAGGCATATTTGTTGCAGAAAAAATTAGACGAAAGTATGGTTGTGTAAACTATATGAGCAGGATATTGGCTACGCCTGATATTGAGCCTGCAGATAATGAGGATGAGAAGAAAAGATGCAGGTGAAGAACACCTGCGGCGGTAAAATAAATAACACTACAAATAAAGATGGCTGATTCTAGAAAAAAAATAATTTTAACAGTTTTATGTACACTTCTCGGACTTATTATTTACTTGTCTTTTAAACTTAGGAACGATGAGGAGAAAGAAATATTGAAAAATAATTATAGCGTTATTGGTGTAATATCTAATGTAGGGATGAAAACAATGGATGTTGTTTACACAATAAATAATCAGACGTATAGATATACATGCAATAAGCCTTATTCAGGTATCACATCAGGAGAGGAGTTTTATACACTTGCGGGTAAATCGGATTTGAGTAGAGCAATAGTGTATTATTCAAAACCAGTTATTGACACAATAAAATATAAGTTTGCTATAGTTAGTCCACTTGATATTGATAAATTATTCATCGATGATAGTGAAATAGCATTCAGTTATGAGGTTGGAAATAAAGAATATGATAGAATACAAAAGTATGATGATGGTAAACGACCAGGCAATGTGAAAAAACTAAAAGTTATATACCCTGCTGTTCAAGATGTTCTGCAAGGCATCTTGAACGAATAATAAGATGCCGTTTTGTAAACGGAATTTGAAATACTGTTGCTGATGATTTTTGATGCCGTTAACTTAGATGTATAATGGGGTACGCTTATAAAATACATAATCAGCAAGGGGTATATTTCATAACATGCACCGTTGTACAATGGATAGATGTTTTTACGCGTAGGAAATATGCTGATATAGTAATAGATAGTCTTCGTTATTGCCAGCAAAACAAAGGCTTGCGCATATTTGGTTGGGTAATAATGAGCAACCATCTGCATATGATAGTATCATGCGATGAAGAAACTAATCTTAGTGATGTGCTGCGTGATTTTAAGAAATATACATCAACACAAGTTGTAGATGCAATAGAGAAGAACACGCAGGAAAGCCGAAGGAGCTGGTTGCTATGGTTGTTGAAAAAAGATGGTAATATACAATTCTGGCAACCTGATAACCATGCTAAAGAAATTGTGAGTTTGGAGTTCTTCAACTCAAAACTTGGATATATCCATGACAATCCTGTAAGGGCAGGCATTGTAGAAAAACAGGAGGAGTATCTATACAGCAGTGCACGAGATTATTATGGCAAGGACGGGTTGCTAAAAATCAGTACTTTCATGTAGCTGCATAGCCATGAATGCCGTTCGGAGAACGGAGTGCTATTTTTAGTTCCGGATGCCCTTCGGAACATCCGGAACAGCGGTATGTATAGGGACCTAAGCTATTCTTTTAGCTTTATTGTTCCAGCGTTGTAATTGTCGTTAGGTACGGGCTCTATTTGCCAGTGAGCTGTACCTTCTTCACCACCGGCTAAGTTGATATTATAGTTTGTAATAGCAACTCTGGCTTTCTTCTGAGAGCTGTAAGTTACATTGAAATAACCCACGTCATTTGTAGTAAATTTAAAAGATTGCCATCGTTCCGTATGGTTGAACATAAAGCCTTTATCTTCTGTAGCCCGAAGATAAAAATCTCTTTTGCTTACCACTTTGCCGGTACTATCTACAATAATACCGTATAGTTTTCTGTCATTTTTTATTTTGCCGTTGCAAGAACTTATCAGGATGGTAGTGATAGCTACAGAAAATGTAACCAAAATAGTTTTAATAGTTAGCTTAAGTTTCATTTATATGGTTTTAACAGTCTGGCAAATTCGAAACATGTTATCTGAGATATAACCATCTCTCTGCATCTGCAAAAATAGCCTAATGCGTATTTTCTTTCTTAGCCCTCGTCAACATACCCTCTAGGTTGTAGGCGCCAACCTCGTGTAGGTTGGCTATCAGCTTTTGGTAGATGGCGCATAGCGGATTGCTCTCTACATCTGCTAGATAGTCTATCAGTGCTTCCAGTTCTTTGCGTTTCAGCTTGTAGGCCTGTTCTACAAATATTTCGGGGTGGTCTGCCGCTACGGTCAGTACGGCATGTTGCAGTTTATCGCTCACGCCGCTGCTCCATTTCATGTCTTTACATAGGCCTACACCTATCTTCAGTACACTGTCGGGTAGCATTTTGCCTGCATCCTGAAAGGCAGTCAGGTATTGGTCGTACACATAATACAGTTGCTTGCGGTCGTCAGGGTCAAACACATCTATAAATACCTGCTTTGTTTTCGGGAAGTTATTCAGGAAATCGAGCTGCTGTATAATGGCAAGCCTATTCTTTTCCAGTATCTGGTAAGAGCGCCATACCCTTTCGGCAGGTGGTATCAATGGGTTCTTTACGTCTTGTGCATGGGCAATAGTGCTGCCGATGGCAATAAAGAGTATCCATAATATGTGGCGCATACCGATGTTGTAGGTTTGTTGGCAAGTTAAAAAGAAAAGTTCACCTACTATCTACCCCCGTTCACCGATTTTCAGGATATATGCACATTCTTTTACCTGTATATTTGTGCCGTTATTCAATAGAATAACAAAACTCAAACTAATAACTGATGAAACAATTTTTTAAGATGTTCTTTGCATCGCTATTGGCGATGATTGTAACGGGCGTTATCATTTTCGGCGTATTTATCGGGCTTATCGTAGCAGCGGTAAAAAATTCGGCCAAAACTGAAACACAAACAACTGTTGCAGAAAACAGTGTATTGACGATTGACCTGTCGAACATGATGCACGAGCGCAGCGAGCGCAATTCGTTGGCAGTATTTGCCGATGGCGATGAAAACAATGCTGGTGTATATGATGCCATCAAGGCACTGGAGGCAGCAAAAGACGATAGCAAGATTAAAGGTATATTAATAAAACTAAACCCGAGTGCAAACGGCTGGGCAACTATGCAGCAAATGCGCAATGCCATAGTAGACTTCCGTAAGAGCGGCAAGTTTGTATATGCTTATGGCGAGAACATCACACAAGGAGCATACTATATGGCTACCGCGGCAGACAGTATCTATCTGAACCCGATGGGCGATATGGAGCTGAAAGGTTTTGCTACCATCCTTGCCTTCTTCAAGGGTACGTTGGATAAACTGGAGCTGGAGCCTGAAATATTCTATGCAGGTAAATTCAAAAGTGCTACAGAGCCTTTCCGTGCTGATAAGATGAGCGATGCCAACCGCATACAGGTGGCAGAGTTTCAGAAAGATTTCTGGAGCGAATTCCTGAAAGCGGCATCTACATTCTCTAAACAAGATACAGCTACGTTGTATCAATTGGCAGCAAGCGGTGCTATCGAGTTTCCGCAGGATGCTTTGAAAAACAAACTGGTATCAAACCTGCTGTATTGGGATCAGGTAGAAGACCGCATCAAAGCTAAAACAGGTGGTAAAGAAAAAGACAAAGTGAAATACGTAAGCCTGTCTGAATACGCATCTACATTGGATGATGGTACTGCGGGCGATAGCAGGGTAGCGGTATTGTATGCAGAAGGTAGCATTGTAGATGGTGAAAGCGATGATGATTATCAGATAGCTTCTCAGAACATGATAGAGCAGATACGCAAACTGCGCAACAACGATAAAGTAAAAGCAGTGGTATTGCGTGTAAATTCGGGCGGTGGCAGTGCATTGGCATCAGAAGTGATATTGCGCGAGTTGCAATTGCTGAAAGCTAAAAAGCCATTGGTAGCTTCTATGGGCGATGTTGCAGCATCTGGTGGTTACTACATTCTTTGTCAAGCAGATAGCATTTTTGCATTGCCTAACACAATAACGGGTAGCATTGGTGTATTCACGATGATGTTTAACGGCGAAAAACTGATGCGCAATAAACTGGGTGTTACGTTTGATGGTGTGAAGAATGCTCCGTATGCCGACTTCCCGAATGGTACACGTGCACTTACGGCTGATGAGTCTGCAAAAGTGCAACGCTCTGTAGATAATATCTACATGATATTTAAAAGCCGTGTAGCAACAGGTCGTAAAATGGATATTGCATTGGTGGATAGCTTTGCACAAGGCCGTGTATGGAGTGGTACCGATGCACTGAGCATCAAGCTGGTAGACGGACTGGGCGATCTGGACCGTGCCATAGCAAGTGCTGCAACACTGGCAAAACTGAAAGACTACGATGTAGTAACATATCCTGAACCTGTTGATAAATTTGAAAGTCTGATGCGCCGCTTCAAAGGCAACAACGCAAGTGTGGCAGAGCAAATCGTGAAAGCAGAATTTGGTAAAGAGTACGATTGGTACAAACAACTGAAACAACTGCGCAAAATGAATGGTGCTGCTATGGCTATGATGCCATTCAGTATGGAGACAAAATAGGTTTTATTAAATTAATATATGCTGAAAAGCCCGTGGAGTAATACTCTACGGGCTTTTTTTGATTTTTTTAAGAAATCCGCAAAACCAAAAAACAAAAGCCCCCGTATCTGTATTTGTAAAACAATTCAGCAACAATCTAAAATCAATTTGTATGAAACGTATCATGTTAATTCCTGCAATAGCAGCGGCTTTGTTTGCATTTACCCCAAGTATGGTAATGGCGAAAGGTGAGAAAACAGTAATGGTTGGCGGTGCGCCAATGTACCCGTCAAAGAACATTGTAGAAAACGCGGTGAACTCTAAAGACCACACTACACTAGTAGCTGCGGTAAAAGCAGGCGGCCTTGNNGGTATTTGCACCAACAAATGCTGCGTTCGATATGCTACCTGCAGGCACGGTAGATAATCTGCTGAAGCCTGAAAATAAAGGCACACTGCAAAGCGTACTTACCTACCACGTAGTGCCGGGCAACTGGAGCGCTGCAGAGATCATGGCTGCAATCAAAAAAGGTGGTGGCTCATATAAAGCTAAGACAGTACAGGGCGAAGAGTTGACTTTCATGTGGAAAGACAACTGGATATGGATAAAAGATGCTAAGGGTGGTGTGGCTAAAGTGACGATTAAAGATGTGAATCAGAAGAATGGTGTGATACATGTGATAGACCACGTATTGCTGCCATAATTAATGTGAGGGCACGGAGGATTTTTTGTAAGCTTCATAGTATCTTTAGGGGGAATTTTTATTCCCCCTTTTTTATTTAACTAAAATCTGACGGTGAAAAAAGAGTGTATTTCGGTATTCGATATATTTAAGATAGGAGTAGGTCCCAGCAGTTCGCACACACTTGGCCCATGGCGCGCGGCTTTGCGCTTCATAGATACCATCAAGCAAAAGGGGATAGACAATGTAAGGTCTGTAAAAGTATTGCTCTATGGCTCGCTGGCTAAAACAGGTAAGGGACACGGTACAGATGTAGCCGTAATCCTCGGCTTGAATGGTGAAGACCCTGTAACGTTTGATGTAAATGAAATAACACCACGCCTCAACCAGATAGCTGCTGAAAAGAAAATAAACCTTGGTCTTTCAAGAGTTATCGATTTTGACCCTGCGGAAGATGTAGTTTTCCTGATGGATGAAAGCCTGCCTTTTCACCCCAATGCTGTTACATTCCTTTGTTCTTTTAACAATGGTGAGGAGATAGCAGAAACATTCTACTCAATAGGTGGTGGTTTTGTGGTGAAGGAAGCAGAAGAAGGCAGTGGTGCAAATGAAGTTGACTTACCCTTCCCTATAGACAAGGCTGATGACTTGCTGCATTGGTGCCGTAAAACGGGCTTGCATATACACGAGGTAGTAATGGAAAACGAGCATGCGTGGCGTAGCGAAGAAGAAACAAAGAAAGGTGTGCTGAAGATATGGGAAGTAATGCGCGATTGCATCTATCGTGGTAGCCACATAGGTGGCGAGTTGCCGGGCGGACTGCAGGTAATGCGCCGTGCTGCCAGCCTCAATAAAAAACTCCTGAAAGGAAAAACATACAATAATCATACTGAATGGGTAGCTGCCATCCGCGAGGGTGGGCATAGCTTCCAATATATATTAGACTGGGTTAGCTGTTTCGCATTGGCGGTAAATGAAGAGAATGCTTCCTTTAGCCGTGTGGTAACAGCACCTACAAATGGTGCGGCGGGTGTAGTGCCTGCGGTACTGCATTACTTCATCACCTTCTGCGATGGTTTTGATGATGAAAAAATAATCCAGTTCCTGATGACTGCATCAGAGATAGGCAGCATCTTCAAAAAAGGTGCAACACTATCGGCTGCTATGGGTGGTTGTCAGGCAGAGATAGGTGTATCTTCCGCCATGGCTGCTGCTGCGCTTACCGAAAGCCTTGGCGGCAATGCCCGCCAGTGCCTGATGGCTGCAGAGATTGCAATGGAACACCACTTGGGTTTAACGTGCGACCCTGTAGGTGGTCTGGTACAGGTGCCGTGTATAGAACGCAATACCATGGGGGCTATCAAAGCCATCACCGCATCGCAATTGGCACTGCAAAGCAATCCTGATAATGCCAAAGTATCGCTTGACCACGTGGTACAAACCATGTGGGAGACAGCGTTGGATATGAACCATAAATACAAAGAGACAGCCGAGGGCGGACTGGCAACAAAAGTGCCTATCAGCTTGCCTGAGTGCTAATAGAATAATGCAATTGCTGTTTTACAATATCTTTCTGCTGCTATACCGTTTAGGTGTGCGCGTAGCTGCTTTGTTTGGCGAAAAGCCAAAGCTGTGGTTGCGTGGTAGGAAAGGTTTGTTAGATAAAATTGCCGCCGACCTTAATAGTAAAAATGAAAAGCGTATTTGGGTGCATTGCTCATCGCTGGGAGAGTTTGAGCAGGGCAGGCCATTGATAGAAGCAATCAGAGAGCAATATCCTAATTATAAAATAGTACTTACATTCTTCTCGCCTTCGGGTTATGAAATACGTAAGAATTATGCAGGTGCAGACTATGTGTACTATCTTCCTATGGATGGGCGTAGCAATGCTCGCAGGTTTGTAGAGATGGTAAACCCTGCACTAGCCGTGTTTGTGAAGTACGAATTTTGGTACTACTATCTTACCCAACTAAAAGATGCACAAGTGCCAACGATATTGGTGTCTGCCGCTTTCCGCAAGTCGCAACCATTCTTTAAGCCACAGGGGGGCTTGTTCAGGAAAATGCTGCGTTGTTTCGATTGCCTGTTTGTACAGGATGATGAATCTAAGCGCCTGCTGGAAACCATCGGGCTGAAGGATAACGTAATAATAGTGGGCGACACCCGCTACGATAGGGTGAGTAGCATTGCCGCAAGCGTTAAGCAATTCCCGCTGATAGAAAAATTCAAAGAAAAAGACCACTTGCTGATAGCGGGCAGCACATGGCCCGAAGATGAGGCGATGCTGAAGGAAGCCGTCAACTCATTTCCCGAAAACTGGAAGCTGATAATAGCCCCGCACGAAATAGATGAACCGCACATAAAACACCTGCAGGATATGTTCGCAGGGCATAGCGTGTTGTATTCCGAACTTTCTGAAGAACCTGCCGGCTATCGGGTGCTGATAATTGATAATATAGGTATGCTTTCCAGCCTGTACAGCTATGGCGAAATAGCCTATGTGGGTGGTGGCTTTCAGAGTGGCGGCATACACAATGTGCTGGAGCCTGCCGTTTTTGGGCTGCCCGTATATTTTGGCCCTGTGTACGACAAGTTTGTAGAGGCAAAAGCACTGGTTTCCCGTATGTATGCTTTCCCTATAAACGACAAAGAGCATTTTAACAATTCGTTGCAGGAGCTTATGAACGACGAAAACTGCCGTCATTCTATGCGAAAAGCAATACAGGACTATATTGCAGCCCAAACGGGTGCTACCCGCCGCATACTGGATGTGGTTGGCCCTCAATGGCTTAAATAGCCCCCTCTTACCTTCCCGCTCTCGCTTTAATTGCGTAGTTTTGCACTCTAAATTTTAATATAATGCCAGGTACAGAACTATTTGGTGCGGAAGAAAAAAAAGAAATAGCCGACGTATTAGAAACAGGTATTCTTTTCCGATATAATCATGATGCGCAACGCAACGGCATCTGGAAAGCAAAAGACTTTGAAGCTGAAGTAAAAAAGATAACTGGTGCAAAATATGCACATGCTGTCAGTAGCGGGTCTACAGCAGTTGCAGCAGCATTGGCTGCAGCAGGTGTTGGTGTGGGCGACGAAGTAATAGTTCCTCCGTTTACATATATAGCAACGGTAGAGGCTGTACTCTTTATAGGTGCATTGCCTGTATTTGCAGAGATAGATGAAACACTGTGTCTGAGTGCCGAGGGTATTCGTAAAGCAATCACCCCGAAAACCAAAGCTGTATGTCTGGTACATATGTGTGGTGGCATGGCCGAAATGGACAGCATCATGCAAGTGGTTAATGAAAACAACCTGATACTGGTAGAAGATGCTGGGCAGGCTTTTGCAGCATCTTACAAAGGCACTGCTACAGGTTTGTTTGGCAAGGCAGGTTCTTATTCGTTCGACTTCTTTAAGATAGCAACAGCGGGTGAGGGTGGTGTACTTGTTACAAACGATGAGCAGGTATATAAACATGCAGATTCTTATTGCGATCACGGACACGACCACATAGGTAATAACCGTGGTATGGAGCAACACCCTATACTCGGTTTCAACTATCGCATCAGTGAGCTGCATGCCGCAGTAGGTGTTGCACAAACACGTAAAGTACCGCACATCCGCGAAGCTAATAACAAGCTTAAAAAGATGTTGGTAGATATCCTTAGCCAGACTGAAGGCATCTCTTTTGCAACACTGGCAGACCCTAGCGGAGACTCTGCAACATTCCTGAATATACTGCTGCCTGATACAGAAGCTGCTAAACGCACAGTTGCTGAGTTTAATGAAGCAGGTGTTACCGGTTTCAACTACTGGTATACCAATATGTACCACTTCATCAATCAGTGGGATCATATCAAAGAAATGCGCACCGCATCTAAATTGCCAATTCAGCTATTGGGTGCACCTCAGGATTATGCAAACCTCGATTTGCCAAAATCACAGGAAGTAGTTGGTCGTCTTATTTCATTCGGCATCCGTTGCACATGGACGGAAGATGAGGTAAAACAACTGGCAGCAAAAATCTCTGATTGCGTTAAAAAAGCATTAGCAACAGCACATGCATAAGAATTTCAAAAACATCGAGAAGGTTGTTTACGGTCGTGGTGCGTTCGATACAATGGATAGCATCCTTGCACCTGTACGCAACGAGAACAATAACTATATCGTTTTTCTGGTTGATAACTATTTCAACAATAGCGAACTGGCAAAACGCATCCCAACCAAAGTTGGCGACATCATAGAGTTTATAGATGTAGACCCGCATGAACCTACTACCGAGCAGATAGACAAACTGCGCGATGAAATACTGGCAAGCAAAGGCCTGCCATCTGGCGTAGTAGGTATAGGTGGTGGCAGCATCATGGATATTGCAAAAGCGCTGTCTTTGATGTTTACCAACGAGGGTTCTTCTACGCTTTATCAAGGTTTGAACCTGATAAAGAAACCGGGCATCTATCACTTGGGCGTACCTACTATTTCGGGTACAGGTGCAGAAGTGTCTATGACGGCAGTATTAACAGGCCCTGAAAAGAAACTGGGCTTGAAATGCGACTGGACAGTTTTCAACCAAGTGATATTGGATCCTGAATTGATAGCAAGTGTGCCTACAGACAAATGGTTCTACACAGGTATGGACACTTACATCCACTGTATAGAATCTGAGAATGGTATGCTGAACAATGCTTTCAGTCATGCGTATGCAGAACAATCATTGAAACTGTGCCGTGATATTTACCTGGGCGATAATGCAGGACAAACGGCAGAGAACGATGATAAACTGATGGTAGCATCGCTGATGGGGGGGCTTAGCCTAACGTATTCAGAAGTAGGTGTTTGCCACGCGTTGTCTTATGGCCTTTCTAAAATACTGGATGAAAAACACTGCTATGCAAACTGTGTAGCCTTCCAGCATCTGGAAGATTATTATCCTGAAGGTGTGGCCGAGTTTAAAATCATGTTGCAGAAACATAACGTAACACTGCCACAGGGACTCAGCAAAAACTGGAGCGATGAGACCATTACCGCTATGGCGCATGTTGCATACAACCTGCCGCATATGTGGAACCACGCCATCGGTACAGATTGGAAAGAAAAAATAACTATTGATACAATAAAAGCGCTGTATCAGCGCATGTAATATTATGAGCGCAAAGAAAATTGCCGTAGGAAATATCTCTTGTGGTGCAGACGAACTGTTCCTGATTTCAGGTCCGTGTGTGATAGAGGATGAAAGCATTATGATGAAAACAGCGGAAACGCTGAAAGAAGTAGGCGAAAGGCTGAACATACCTATTATATACAAATCGTCTTTTACCAAAGACAACCGTAGCAGCCTGAAGTATTACGATGGCCCGGGTCTGGAAAAAGGTGTGAAGATACTGGCGAAGATCAAAGAGCAATTCGGTTTTCCTGTACTGACGGATATACACTACCCAGACCAGGCAGCACCTGCTGCTGAGGTGTGCGATGTGTTGCAGATACCTGCTTACCTGTGTATGCAATCTGGCTTGCTAAAGGCTGCTGCTGCAACGGGTGCGGTTATCAATATCAAACATGGTCAGTTCCTGGCTCCTGAAAATATGAAACACCCGGTAGGCAAATGCGTAGATGCAGGTAATGATAAAATCATCCTGACTGAACGCGGCTATACAATGGGCTATAACGATTTGGTTGTTGATCCTCGTGCATTCTATCACATGGCACAACTGGGCTATCCGGTGGTGTTCGATATCACACACTCTATCCGTAAATACGGCATACCAAGTGCAGATGCGAAAGGTGGTGCGCGCGAATTCCTGCCTGTATTGGGTAGGGCAGGTGTGGCAGCTGGTGTAGACGGTATATTTGTAGAAACGCACCCTGAGCCTGAAAAAGCGCTCTGCGATGCTGCCAGCCAGCTATGTGTATATGATCTGGAAGAATACCTGAAACCGCTGATAGAACTGCACAATCTGGAGGTAAAGTATAGGGCTAAATCCTAATGTCGAATCTCTAAATCCTAAACAATATTCAAATTCAAACCGCTGAAACCTTAAAGCTACCATGGAGAATAAAGTTTATGATTTGGAGGAAAGGACAAGGTTATTTGCATTAAATACAAGGCAATTCATCAAAAGGTTGCCACGAACTATCGGTAATGTAGAAGATGCGAAACAGTTAGTCAGAAGTTCGGGTTCAGTAGGTGCTAATTATATCGAAGCAAATGAATCTCTTGGAAAGAAAGACTTTTTGATGAGAATAAAGATTTGCAGGAAAGAAGCTAAGGAAAGTGGGTATTGGTTATCGTTATTAGATTTGGGTGGTAATGAAGTTATAATAGCAGAATGTAATAAGTTGCAACAGGAATCAAGGGAATTAATGAAGATTTTTGGTGCAATACTTACGAAATCGGCGATGAAAGCTGAATAGTTTTAAGAAAATTAGTCTATTTCAGAATTTGTTTAGAATTTAGCGCTTCGAAATTTAAGGTTACTTAGGATTTCGATATTAGAAATTAGAATTTTTCAATATGGAATTATACTTAGATTCTGCCAATCTTAAAGAGATTGAAGAAGGTTTTAAACTGGGCTTTTTGAATGGTCTTACCACTACGCCCACATTCATGCAACGCGAAGGTATCACTGATATAGATGGTACAATCGTTAAGCTGAGCAAAATGGTGCCTGTATTGCAGATAGAGGCATTGGGTGATACGGCTGAAGACGTGCTGAAAGAAGCACACCGCCAGTTGAACCTGGGTTTGGACCCTAAGAAAACAGTATTTAAAATACCTGTATCGCTGGAAGGCGTACGTGCCTGCCACCTGCTACGCAAAGAAGGCCTGCTGGTAAACGTGCACCTTGTATACACACTGCAACAGGCATATATGGCTATGCACGCGGGTGCAACTTATGTTTGTCCGCTGGTAGGTCGCCTGCAAGATCAGGGCCACGATGCACTGACATTGGTAGAACAGTGTGTTGACGCTGTAAACCACTACGGTTACGATACTAAAATCATGTTCAGCTCTGTGCGCCACAACGAGCACGTGCGCAATGCTATCAATATCGGTGTTCACACTATCACTGTGCCGCTGAAAGTATTGAAGAGCCTGACTGAAAATAATTTTACGACTGTAGGTACAGAACAGTTCCTGGTAGATACACGCCTGATGACAGTACGTGTGAAGGAAGCAGCAAATGGCATCAACCCATTGGTATCTGCAGATGATACACTGCAAAGTGCGCTGGTTAAAATGACAGGTTATGGCTTTGGTGCTGTAACGGTTACTAATGCAGATGGTAGCGTGAAAGGTGTGTTTACAGATGGTGACATCCGCCGCCTGTTGCAAAACGACGGTGAGCAAATCCTAAGCAAGAAAATGGGCGATATGCAATACGGTACGCCTATCAGCGTAGATGCAAATGCACTGCTGAACGATGCTGCTGTAATGTTCAAGAAAACAAACGTAGATACTATACTGGTTACCGAAAATGGTATGCCTGTAGGTATGCTGGATATACAAGACTTAAAGGGGCTTTAAGTCTAAATACTAAGCACGAATTTCGAAATCCTAAACTGATGAACAGTTTAGGATTTTTTGTTTTTACCTTTATTCCTTTCTGAGTTTAGAATTTGTTTAGGATTTAGTACTTAGATATTAGTATTTAAAAATGGATATTAACACGGTAATCAGCCATTTCAAAGGCAATTTTATTGCTACACCGCAACAGGTGCAGGAAAAACTATCGCGCATCAAAGCCTATGTGTTCGATTGGGATGGTGTGTTTAATAATGGGGTGAAGGACGAGAACGGTACCAGCTCTTTCAGCGAGGTAGATGCGATGGGTACCAATATGCTGCGCTTCAATCACTACCTGCGTCATAATGATGTGCCTGTGGTAGCCATCATATCGGGCGAGCGTAATAGTGCTGCATGGACATTGGCCAAGCGCGAATGTTTTCATGGTGCGTACAGCAAAATAAAAATGAAGACGGAAGCCATGCAACACCTATGCGAGAAGCATGGTATCAAGCCCGAAGAAATAGCTTTTGTATTTGACGATGTGCTGGACTTTGGTGCTGCAGAAATATGCGGACTGCGCATCATGATACCACGCCCTTGCAATCCTTTGCTTACAGAGTTTGCAGTACAAAACGGACTGGTAGATTACCTGACTGCCAATGTAGGAGGTGAGGGTGCTGTACGTGAAATTGTAGAGCTGTTGACAGGCCTTAGCGGGTTGTACAATGAAACTATTGGCAGTCGTATGCGCTATACAGATACCTATAAAACATACATCACGCTGCGCAATCAGACAGTGCCGTCTTTTTACATTTATAAGGATTCACAAATAATAGAAGAATAATAGTTAGTTATGATAGTTGGTATAATACCCGCACGCTACGCGTCAACCCGTTTTCCCGGCAAGCCATTGATAGAAATCAAAGGCAAGACAATGATACAGCGTGTATACGAGCAGGCATCAAAATGCGGCTCGCTGGATAAAGTTGTAGTTGCTACAGACGACGCACGTATCGCAGAGCATGTAGTGTCTTTTGGTGGCGAAGTGGTGATGACGAAAGAAGAACACCCTAGTGGTACAGACCGCTGCTGGGATGCACTGCAGCAGATTGGAGGCAATTATCAGTATGTTATTAATATACAGGGCGATGAACCCTTCATAGACCCGTCTCAGATAGATACGTTGGCAAGCGTGCTGAAAGACGGTACAACAGAATTGGCTACACTCATTATACCTGTAGATAGCCACGAAGTGTTGTTTGATATGGGTGAGGTAAAAGTGGTGCTGAACGACCATCAGGAAGGCATGTACTTCAGCCGTATGGTGATACCTTTTATAAAAGGCGTGCCGCAGGAAGAATGGCATAAGCATCACAACTATTATCGCCACGTAGGTATGTATGCCTACCGTGCCGATGTATTGGAAAGCGTATGCAAGCTCACTGTTTCTTCACTTGAAAAAGCAGAGTCTTTAGAACAACTACGTTGGCTGGAAGCGGGCTTCAAAATAAAATGCGCCATCACCAACTTCGATAGTCATTGCATTGATACGCCCGAAGATGTTGAAAAAGTATTAAGGCTGATGAACAACCCCGATTAATCTTTTAGCTACATAAACATAAATAGTCCCCTTCAGGGGATTTAGGGGTTTGGTTTTAAGGCAACAACTCCCAACCAATCTTTTTATACGTCGATACGCCAAACTGTTTGCTGTCTTGCAGGTTTGGCGTATTGCCATGTAAGATGGAATTGTAATATCGTAGCGATTGTGGTTTTGCAGGTGCTCGCCCTTCCAAAGACAGGAAATTGCTGTGGTCGTTACCACATAGCATATTGAAGTTTACATATACTGCCTGCTTGCTGATGTTGCGTACAGGTCTTTGTCCCAGTTGTCTTTTCTTGCTTACAAGATATGCGCCACCAAGCGTAAAATCTTGCTTGTTGTAGTTGATGTATATGTTCTTAGCAAAGTGTATTTGGTTTACCAAACGCTTGTGTCCTCTGCGTGGTACGCAAGCAGCATTCATAATGAAGTTGCTAATCCATACATCCCCATTCAGTTTGCCAAGCATATCGTTCCTAACAGCTTCTCGCCATATATGATTGCCCATGCTGTGGTAAAACATGCTCATCTTGCCACTGCCAAGCGTACCGCTTATGTATAGTTGCTTTACGTGTTCAAACGCCGGAATAAAATCCTTGTAAGCAGTACGCGCATTTTTCATCGAGAAGAAATAATTACCAAGCCCGCCTTTGGTGGTGGTAATGCTCGGATAGTCGAACATAATGACATTCACTCCATATTGTCCTGCCATATTCATACCGCGATACAAATCGCTGGTAAAAAGTTTGCCCATACCCTCTACATACATCACCCAATCCCTGCTTTTATCGGGCATATAGCCTATAGCTTTTTCCAGGCTTTCTACCGGCAGCACATTCCATTTGCCACTGCGGCTGAAAACGAAATAGTAATGTAGTGCCTTGCCATCTCTGTCCTCACACATATAGCGCAGCCCGTCTGTGTCATTAGGCTTTCTGTTGCTTATTACTACAATGGCCGTATCTGCGCTCGTTACAGGGCTGGCTGGCAGGTGTTTAATAGCGGCACATTTTTGCCAATAGGCTTCGTCATTAAAATGCCCTACGGGGTTGGGGCTATTGCCGGGCCTTTTTTGTGCATTGGATACAAGCGGTAAGAGTGCCAGTAGTATGGCTATCAGTCTTTGCATAATCTATAAACGAACTTAAGCATAAATATGTTTTCTGCCGCGGTATAAAATGGGGGATAGGTTTTTGCCCGATATTCAATAATTTCAGCCCTCGATTCTCAAATCAGTAATATGAATTATATAAAACAGTTTGCTTTTGCGGGTGCTGCATTGTTGGCGCTGAATGCACAGGCACAGAAAAAACAATACACCATCGCAGAGGCTACCAATGGTATTTCGGGCGCGTTGGCTCCAAAGGGGCTGAAACAAGTAAGCTGGGAACCAGGTACTAATAAAATGTATCAGGTAGCAAACGATGCATGGTTCAGCACGCACTTTCCTGATGGCAAGGTTGATACCACACTGCGCCTGAAAGAACTGAACGATGCAATAGGTGGCAAGCTGAAAGGCATACCGTCTATTAAATGGATAGACAAAGGCTATGTATATTTTCAGACAGGTAATGATTTGAAGAAAGGTACAAAGACGGCCAATGGCTATATGTGGGAAAACTGGACAAGCCTGCCCGAAAAAGCTGCTAATACTGTAATAGACAAGAGTCTGAATATCGCTTACACGATAGATAACAATCTGTACATCATCAAAAAAGATAAGCAGACCGTACAGCTTACTGATGATAAGGACAAGAATATTACCAACGGTGGTGCGAATGTGCATCGCAACGAGTTTGGTATTGAAGGTGGTATCTTCTTCTCGCCAAATGGCAATAAGCTGGCATACTACCACATGGATCAGACAATGGTGGCAGATTATCCTGTGGTAAACTGGCTGGTAACACCTGCGGTAAATGAAAACGTAAAATACCCGATGGCGGGTGGTACATCTCACCAAGTGCAGTTGCGAGTGTACAGCCTCAGCACGGGCAAGACGGTGACTATACAAACTACAGGCCCTAAAGACCAGTATCTGACCAACATCAGTTGGAGCCCTGATGAGCAATATATATTCATTGCAGTACTGAACCGTGATCAGGATCATATCTGGCTGAATCAGTACAATGCTGAAACAGGTGCGTTTGTAAAAACACTGTTTGAAGAAACAAGCGATAAATATGCAGAGCCGCTGCACCCGCTTACATTCCTGCCCGAGAGCAATGACAAATTCATCTGGTGGAGCCAGCGCGATGGTTATATGCACTTGTACCTCTACAATACAGAAGGCAAGCTGCTGCAACAACTTACAAAAGGCAAATGGATAGTGAATGAGATACTGGGCATGAACAAAGAACGCCAGCAAATCATCATATCTGCATCCAAAGAGTCGGCACTGGAGAAACACAGCTATACTGTAAACTGGAACAATGGCAGCTTGCGCCGTATAGACTATAACGAAGGTGTACACACTACATTGCCAAATGAAAACGGCGAATATGTGTACGATGTATTCTCTGCTGCGGGTGTGCCAAAACGTACTATGGTATTGGGTACCAACAACGGCTTCAGCCAAACACTGATGGATGCTGCCAATACACTGACAGACTATGACCGTCCTGAAATACGCAACATAACACTGCGTGCAGATGATGGTACAGCGCTATATGGCAAACTGATATTGCCAACCAACTTTAATGCTCGTAAGAAATATCCTGTTGTTGTATATCTGTACAACGGACCACATGTGCAATTGATACGCAACAGCTTCCCTGAAAGTGGCAACCTGTGGTACGAATACATGGCACAACGTGGCTATGTAGTATTTACTATGGATGGACGTGGTAGCAGCAACCGTGGTTACAAATTTGAAAGTGCTACTTGGGGCAAACTGGGTACGGTAGAAATGGAAGACCAACTGAAAGGTGTTGCTTACCTGAAATCTTTACCGTTTGTAGATTCGGAACGCATGGGTGTACATGGCTGGAGCTTTGGTGGTTTCATGACTACATCGCTGATGCTGCGCCACCCGGGTGTGTTTAAAGTAGGTGTAGCAGGTGGCCCGGTGATAGACTGGAAGATGTACGAGATTATGTACACAGAGCGCTACATGAATACGCCTGAACAAAACCCGCAAGGGTATGAAGATGCCAACCTGCTGACGAAGGTGAAGAACCTGAATGGCAAGTTGCTGCTGATACATGGCACAGACGATGCTACTGTAGTATGGCAACAGTCTGTCAACTTCATAAAGAAAGCAGTGGACGAAAACGTGCAGGTAGACTATTTCGTTTACCCCGGCTACGAGCATAATGTACGTGGTAAAGACCGTGTACACCTGATGCAAAAGATAACCGACTACTTCGATACTTATCTTAAATAATAATAAAGCCCCGCGATGAGCGGGGCTTTTGTTTTGTATCTTTAGTGTATGCGATTTATATTGTTCTGTTATAGTTTATTGACTTCAAGTAGTCTCTTGGCGCAAGAGATTTCAATAAAATCACAGAATAAAGGAGCCTCGAACACACTATACTCTGCAGAGGATAATCTCATACAAATATTAAATATTCCTAATGGTGTAAAGGTAAAGTTGGTTGCAGGTTCTGTAACGGAATTGGAACAAGGGCAATATAGCTTCAAGGAAAAATGCTGCTTGACTCCTACATACGATACGCTGATAATTAGTAAAGGCCGTGAAATTTTATATAAAAAGTCTTTTCGTGTTGTGTATAGAGGTGCTCCTTACATTAGTATTGGTGATGTTGGTTGTTCAGATAGCGTAGTAGCAAAAACATTCCTTGAGTATCAGCAAATAAAAATTAGACCGGATAGTCTACATCTCAAAGTGGTTTCATTTGAACTGTCAATACGACCTGTACATGGCGAAGTATTAGGCCCTTTAACGTCTAATGCTGAAATGTTCACTATGCAACAAATTGAAGCGTTACGCCGACTAAAGAAAGATGATGTCTTATTTTTTGATAATGTTATATGTAAATCAATTAATTCAGGCATTGTATCAAAACTGAATGCGGTAATGTATGTATCAGAGTCAACACCTTTAGGCGATGACTTCATGCCTATGAATAGACTGAATAGACGTGTGAGGTAAAAGTGTAGGTAGATATTTTGATACGTATTTGAAATAATAATAAAGCCCCGCGATGAGCGGGGCGTTTACTTTATTATCACTTCCCATAATTCTTCTTCAGCTCCCGCATCAATAGTCTTACACCTTGCGGTACAGCATCGCCGTCAAATGCATTGGTGAAGATGATGTAGGCAAGATGCCTGTTTCTATCTATATGTGCAATGGTATAGTAAGTATCTGCTGTGCCTGCATGTGTAGACAGGCTTTCTTTCCCCTCATAAATATTAAACCATCCGAGTGAATAACCTTGAATGCCTGTATGTATAAACTTGTATGTACTTGCTTTCAGATAATTGTTTTGTCCTGCCAGCCCTGCAATATTCATCTGTATGAATCTGATATAGTCCTTTATGCACATATTGATGTTGCTGGATGGTTCTGTATAGTCGATGCTGAGTGCTGTGTTTGATGGGACGGGTACAAACTGTCCGTTTTCAAAAGAATGTCCCCAAGTGTCTTTGCGCGTTTGGTTCTCAGGCCATGAAAATCCTATGTTCAGGTGCAGGTCTTTGTTGAACATATTATCTGCTAGCTGTTCCCATGTTTTGCCTGTCACTTTTTCCAGCATCAAAGCAGCCAGTGTATAACCTGCATTGGAGTACACAAACGGGCTGGTACTGTCGGGTAGCACAGGCGGCAATGTGAGTGCCCATTTGCCGAATGCTTTTCTTTTCTCAACCTTATTGCCTTTGAATGATGGTATTACAGGGTCGTCAAAACCCTGAAAAGGCTGTATGCCTGCACGGTGCGATAGCAAGTCTTGCAACGTAATATTTCTATATGCCTGTTTAGATGCTTTTCTCCACTCGGGAAATACATCGAATAGTTTGGTGCTCCATTGCAGCTTGCCACGCTCTACATATTTAGCAATCATAAAAGCCGTCATGGCTTTGGTATTAGAGCCAATATGAAAACGGTCGTCAAGCGTTGCAGTGTTCGGAAGATTAATGGAGTGTCGCCCGGTAGCGGCTATCTCCAACACACTATCTGCTGTAACCACAGCGTAGCATATTTCAGGGATATGAAATGCCTGCTTAACAGAGTCTGCAAATCTTAGTGTTTGCTGACTGTAGCATGTTGCGGAAGTGAATAATAATAAGGCAATGAGCCAGATACTACGCACGTACTGTTTGCTTCTTTCTGATGATAAAAGACAGTATCATAAAACCAAAGCCCGAACCGAATATAAGTCCGCTTATCATATCAGATGCTATAGCCTGATGGTTTAGTAGTAGCGCGGTGGTAGATAGTGATAGCCCGATGGTACGTAAAGCAACTGCTTTTTTGTTTTTAATATTCATGGAAGTCGATATTGCTATACTGAAATTACGCCGTTTTAAATTGGCAACCAAAATCAGATGATAGTATTGTGTTAAACTAAAAGCCCCGCAATTTGCGGGGCTTTTATTATGAATTTTCTAAAGACCGATGTTTTATAAGCTTTCTTTTTTCAATGAATAACATAATGAATACAACTAACCAAGCATAGAATCCAATATTCTTCATGCTATTAAGTATTTCAAATGTCTGTTCATCCTTCGTTGGAATGGAATTTATTGGCATGAGTAGTGCAGAAACTATTCCTAAAATAAGAAGCAGGTAATATTTATTATTTCGTCCTCTACTAATAGATTCATTTTTTAAAGATTGCCAAACTCTGATTACAACATATAGATACCAGATGTAATTGAAAAACGGTATTAATAAATACCACGTTTTCAATGGATCCATTTTTCTGTTTTCTTCCTTTGTGAATCTTAGTACGTCTGCAACAGTATTGATAAAAAATACTAAGATTATTATGAATACTATATTAATACCAATGCTGTCTTGAATCATAGAGTTATAGTGTGCTTTTTGTTTACATCTCCACTTTCTTCAATCCCAATACATCCCTCATTTCAAAAATGCCCTGTTTGCCGTTTACAAATTCGGCGGCTAATACAGCGCCCAGTGCAAAGCCCTTGCGGTTGTGTGCGGTGTGGGTTATTTCTATATCGTCGATGGCTGATGTGTATTTGATGCTATGCGTGCCTGGTACACCTTCCTCGCGCAGTGCGTTGATGTGTAAGATTTCGGGGTTGTCTTTGTCTTTTTCAGACCAATGTTTTTTGCGTTGCAGGTTATCAATGATTTGCTCTGCAAGTGTTATGGCTGTGCCGCTTGGCGAATCTTTCTTTTGCAGATGGTGTATCTCTTCCATCTCTACATCGTAGCTCGGCTGCTCGTTCATCAGCGCAGCCAGTGCTTTGTTTATTTCAAAGAAGATATTTACACCTATGCTAAAGTTGGATGCCTGCAAAAAAGCTTTTCCTTTTTCTATGGCTTTCATCTTAGCATGGCTCAGTCCTTCGTTCCATCCGGTAGAGCCGCATATAACAGATGTGCCCGCATTCAGGCAAGCTATTACATTGTCTTTAGCAGCTTCGGGGTTGGTAAACTCTATAGCTACATCTGCTTTAGCCAGGTTCTCTTCCGTCATCTCATCACGATTAGCAGTACTGATGCGCAGTACAATATTGTGTCCGCGTTCTGTGGCTATCTCTTCAATGGCTTTGCCCATTTTGCCATATCCTATCAATGCTATGTTCATACAGTGCTTATGCTAAAAAGAAAGAAAGAATGGTGAATAGCGCAAAGATGATGCTTGCTATGCCATTGGTATTGGCAAATGCAATGCCTACTTTGCTCAGGTCGTTTGGTTTTACCAATATATGCTGATAAGTAAGCAGCCCTATAAATACTGTTGCGCCTATCCAGTAAGTGAAATGAAACTCGCCCGCGATGCCTGCATAGATAACAAACAGCGCAGAGAATACATGTAGTATATTCGATACCATCAGCGCCCTTGCTGTGCCCAATGCCGCAGGTATAGAGTGTAGCTGTTGGCTTTTGTCAAAGTCTTCGTCTTGCAATGCATAGATGATATCGAAGCCCGATACCCATGTTAATACTGTTAGTGAAAACAATACAGGCACTAGTTTGAAAACACCCGTTACCGCCAGATAAGAACCTATCGGCGATAGCGACAGGCCAATACCCAATACGACGTGGCATAGTGCCGTAAAGCGTTTGGTATAGCTATAGAACAGTATCACAAACAGTGCTATGAACGATAGATAAAAACAAAGTTCGTTGATGAAGTATGTGGTTGCGACAAACAATGCACTGTTGATAATGGTAAATAGCAGCGCATGTTGCGGCTTGATAATACCTGCTGGTATTTCGCGCTTGGCAGTACGTGGGTTTTGTGCATCAAATCTGCGGTCCAGATAGCGATTGAATGCCATGGCCGATGTACGGGCAAATACCATACACAGCAGCACTTTCACAAACAAATCCCACGAAAAGCTGTGGCCGTCTTTTACCACAGCCATGCTGAAGCCTATCATAGCAAACGGTAATGCAAATACCGTATGGCTGAATTTTATCAGCGATAAGTAGTTCTTTACCTGCTGCCCGAATGTTACGTTTGCTGTTGTCATTATTGCTTTTCTACGTCTACATCAAAACCAATAGAGATAGATTCCTGCTGGCCGTTTGAATACACCAGTACATTTTTTGCCTGATGGCCCGGACGGTTTTCGCTGTTAAACTCTACCTGTATTTCACCTTCTTGTCCCGGCATTACCAGGTCTTTAGACCATGATGGGGTAGTGCAACCACAACCTGCAACTACATTATATACCAGTAGCGGTTGGTCTCCTGTGTTTTTGAACTTGAATGCGTGCTTCACTTTTTCACCCTCTTTGATGGTACCGAAGTTGTGACGCATTTCTGCAAATTCAATTTTGGTTTTAGGCATGTTCTTTGCTTCGTTCTCCTTGCGTTGAACTTCGCTCAGTTCAGGGTCGTGGCTGTGTGCACCGCCGTTGCCTATTTTGTATTTATTATATAATGCTGTGCTGCTAACACCGCTCAGTTCTACCAATGCAATGGTAAATACAGAGAGCGTAAGTACGGTCAGCAAAACTGTTTTTAATTGAGCATTCATATTCTATCTTATAAATTGTTACTACTAATAAAATTCAAACCCGGTCAATCCCTTAATCAGATAAATCTCGGTTCTAACTGTTTTGTTCCCAAACCTGTGCCAGATGTACCAGTGTTTCCACAGCTTTCTCCATATCCTGCACGCTTACATATTCCTGTTTGCTGTGTATGCCCATTTCACCTGTAAACAGGTTTGGACAAGGCAGGCCCATGAATGAAAGACGAGAACCATCTGTACCACCGCGTACACTCATACGGATGGCATTCATGCCCGCACGTTTATATGCTTCTTCTGCATAGTCCATCACCTGTGGATGATTGTCCAGCACTTCTTTCATGTTGCGGTATTGTTCTTTTACTACAAACTCAAACGTAGCTCCCGGAAATTCTTTGATGGTTTCTTCAGCAATTCCTTTCAGGCGCTCTTCGTGTTTGGCAAGCATAGCCGTATCAAAATCGCGGATGATGAATGATACACTTGCTTTTTCCAGCACACCTTCCATATGTACAGGGTGTACAAAGCCTTGCATGCCCTCAGTTGTTTCAGGGCACCACTCATTACGCGGCAGCTTATCTAGAAATGCCGATGCTGTTTTGATAGCACTCACCATTTTATCCTTCGCATAGCCAGGGTGTGCACTGATGCCTTGGAAGGTAACCGTTACACCATCTGCACTGAAGGTTTCGCCTTCAAGATGTGCACGCTCGCCGCCATCCAGTGTATAGCCAAACTGTGCACCCAGTCTTTTCATATCTACTTTATTTACACCACGTCCTATTTCTTCGTCGGGGGTAAACAGTATACGGATAGCACCATGTGGTATTTCAGGATGCTGAATCAGGTATGCCGCAAGATCCATAATAATGGCAACACCAGCTTTGTCGTCTGCACCCAACAAGGTAGTACCACTTGCTGTGATGATATCGTCACCAATCCTTTCTTTCAGGTACGGATGCTCTTTTGTCGTAATTACAACGCTGTTATCATCGGGCAATACAATATCGCTGCCATCGTAGTTTTTGTGCAGTATCGGTTTAACACCCGCACCACTACAATCTGGTGCTGTATCTACGTGGCTGCAATAGCACAGCACGGGTACATTTTTACTAGTGGTAGCAGGGATGGTTGCATATACATATCCATGTTCATCCAGCTCTGCATCTGCAATGCCGATTGCTTTCAGTTCTTCTACCAATATCCTGCTAAGGTCTTTTTGTTTTTCGGTAGATGGCTGCGATGGAGATGCGGGGTCGCTTTGTGTATCTACCTGCACATAACGCATAAATCTTTCTGCTACCGTATGGTTATAATTAGTTATTGACATTTGCCCGATTTGAAGGCGTAAAATTAGCATTCTGCGCCCAACTTATGGTATCCTTTTTAACTATTGTACCTTTGCCGCATGACAGGGGCAAATTCATTCAATATTTCTGAAATATTTACAGTGTCTTTCGCGCTATTTGCCGTGATAGATATGCTGGGTTCTATACCCGTACTGTTGACGCTGAAAAAGAAAATGGGCGATATCAGTGCCGTACAGGCTACCGCAGTATCGGGCGCATTGATGCTGCTGTTCTTCTTTATAGGCGAGCAGGTGCTCAATTTCATGGGGTTGGATATTCACTCTTTTGCCATAGCGGGTAGTATCGTAATATTTGTACTGGGGCTGGAAATGGTATTGGGGCTGGAAATATTCCGCTCTGAAAAAGATAATAAATCGGGCAATGTAGTGCCGATAGCCTTTCCGCTGATAGCGGGTTCGGGTACGCTTACCACTATCATGTCGCTAAAATCAAGCTATCATGCAAGTAATATCCTGATAGCCATATTTGTGAACCTGATATTTGTATTCATCACACTCAAATCCCTCAATCTATTGGAACGATTGTTGGGCCATTCAGGCATCCTCGTGGTTCGTAAATTCTTTGGGGTAATACTCTTGGCTATTGCCGTTAAGATGTTCAGAGCTAATCTTGGGGTGTAAGCAATTTATATAATTAGAAAAGGGGCATCCGAACAGATGCCCCTTTTCTAATTAAACTATGCAGATGCTTATTGCTTCTTCATATTATCTACATAGATAGTGCCCTCGGTAATAGTTTTAGTAGCTGTGCCGCTAAATTCTTTGCCAGAGAAGTTGAATGTACCTTCTATCTTGTTGTTCACTGTGTCGCATACCGTCAGGTTCAGTTCGCCCGATTGTGAGTCATATGTTTTGGTATCATCAGCATAGGTCAGCCAAGCATCGCTGAATGAGGTACTTGCATTTTGTTTGCCTGTCTTTGGCAGAAAGTGAAATTCTATCACTGTTTTACCACCTTTAAAACCATATACGTCAATCTCACGGTTGTAAGGTGCTACCCCCAGATTGTATAATGTAGCTTTGGCTGAGTCGAGTGTAATAGAAGTACCGTCTGCCTTAAAGGTAAAAGTCTTTGTAGTGGGTGTTGGCGTAGGTGTAGGCGTTGTGGTAGTAGTGCTGTCTTTCTTGCAGGCAGCCAGCAATGCTACTGCTGCAATGGCCAATGTAGATTTCTTCATACTTAATTGATTGTCTGTTATTTGACAATGCAAAGTTACTTTGGCTATCTGGATGGATATATACGTACTGGCACGGATTTTTTAATGATAAAAGGAGCGAATCACCGCTCCTTTTATACTATTGTTACTAATTGAGTTTCTTTATCCGTATAAATCTCACGAAAGCATTTCTGTCTTTGTGTGTTTGCGGGTCTTCTTCATTATTGGTTAATGCCAATCTGAAGCTGGCGTCCGTATTTGCTGCTACATCCATTTCGCTAAAATAGGTAGTAAGCTCGGCAGTGGTTTTTACTTCAGCAATTGTTTGGTCGTTCATCAGTAACTTAAATGCAGCAAATTCATCTTTAGCATCGCTGCCCATTGCTGATATTGAAATGCGATATCTGCCTTTAGGTAGGGATACTGTTCCAGATGGAGATGTTGGGTTATTGCTCCATACAGCAATTAGCCTTCCCTGGTCGAATCGGGTATCTTCCGGAAAGCTGTTAGCGGTTATCATCCATGCATTGTGCAGGCTGTCATACGGAGTGTTGTGATAGTATAGCTCTATCCATCCGCCAAAATATGTTTGTTTAACAGCTTGTACATATTCTGTTTCCAGTTGGTTGCGCTTATCCTGGTCCAGTGGTTCATATACATGGCCATCAACAAACCAGAATGCCTCTGCTGCCTGTGGCGTTTTTGCCAATGGCATTATAGAGTCTACAAATTTCCATTTCTTTTGGTCTATAAATGTGGCCTTGTAATTATATCTGTTGAAGTAGTAGTTGTGCAGCCATCCCCATGTTTGTTCTACTATAGGATAATGTTCGGGGTTGTGCTCAATGATGTACTGAGTCATTTCTCTGTATTGTGCCTTATTGCGTTCTGTATAGTATTTCTTTACAGCAATCAGGTCGAAAAGAGAGAATAGTACAAATACGGCTATCAGCACTGTTTTTGCTGCGTTGTTTTTGATGTAGTCTATCCCTGCTGCCAATGCCAGCAGATATGCGGATATCAAAGGCGTAGTATAGCGTGGGTGCAGCATTGGTATTACAAATAACGAGCGCACGTACGGCACAAAACAAGTGCCTAATATCCACGTAAGTATAATAATCAGTGCCGCGGTTTCAGGTTGTGTTATGATTTTCTTTTCTTTATCGTAGTGGGCAAATAATACCCTTGCAGCAAAGAGAAGAATGAATAAAGTGAGTAGTGGTGTTAATAACCCGCTGTTGCCAAAGTATTCAATAAAATAGTCTTTGATAAATGTGTCCTTAGTTGGTTCTATCCAAAAAGATGAGATGCTACCGGTGTAGAGTAGAGAAGGTATCCACGGTAGATAGCCCAATACTACGATAGTGCCGCTTAATAAAAAATACTTCAGGTAATTGATACGTGTTTTTGCATCTGCAAGGAAGAAGAACACCGTAACTACAGCTACCTGGCCAAATAAAAAGAAGATAGAAAAATAATGTGTGTATACCATTATCAGCGAAACAAGGCTGTATAATAGCGCACCTTTCAGCGTTGGATTTTTTAATAGCTTCACTAACTGCGTATAAGAAATGCAGCTAAGCAAAAAGATGAATATGTAACTGCGCCCATCTTGAGAATAGTGGATGCCAAAGAAGTTGATAGTAGCTAATAAGGCTACAATAAGGCCTATCTTTTCATTAAATACTTCCTTGCCCAATCGGTAGGCGGCATATATAGCTGCAGTGCCTGCAATAGCTGATGGTAGCCTAAGTGTAAATTCATTATAACCAACAACAGACATCCATCCACGCAGAAATATATAGTACAATGGCGGATGCTGGTCTGTGGTTTTCAGGTATTCAAACAGCCACTTGAGTGTTCTTTGCGTAGATGCTTCTTCTATTGAGTATAATTCATCCAGCCACAGGCTTTGATAGTCGATATGCCATAACCTTAGCACAAGTCCTATCAGCATCAGGCTGATGAGAATAATGCGGTTCTGCTTATTTGTTTTAGCTGCTTGTTGGTCCATAAGGTCTGCAAAATAATAAATATATAAAAAGGTTGATTTGGGATTTTCTGCTAATAATTGCTGAAGGAGAGTTATCTGTGCTTAGTTATGCAGCTACAGGTGTCATTGCAGCTTTTTTATTCTGATGAAATGTACATATGCATCTCGGTCGGCGTTGTTCGCATGGTCTGCAGCATCGTTAGTAAGTGTTATGCTGAAGGTAGCAGGTATATCATTGGCTGTGCTCCAATAAAAGGTAGCAATCGTCGTATCGGCTGTAGTTTGTAGGTCTCCCAGTTTTTTACTGTTCAGCGATATGGAAAGATTAGGGTAAAGTTCATTCACAACCGTACCGCGTGCTGAAATAATAAACTCATATTTTCCTGCAGACAATCGAGATGGTTTGAATTGCATACTGCCTTTACGAAGTGCTATTTCATTTTTTTCGGTAACGCTTGCAAAATTGCCTGTGGCAAAATTGCTGTAGTCTATATGTGTAATGCCAAGCCCTGTATCTGTTTTTAATACATAATATTCTGCCCATGCATCTACATATTGAGCATTGCACAAGCGGGTATAGTATTTTTCTAATTCAGTGCGTTTTGCACTGTCGAGTTGTTTTTCATGATGGCCACCTATTATCCAGAATTGTTTTATGTTGAAGTATTTGTTTCCTGGAGTAAGAACCGAATCTGCAAAAGCATCTTTTGGTATTTCTATAATATTAGGCTGTATGCCTGAGGTGTTGAAATAAAACTGTTGCTGTGTGCTCATCTCATCAACTATCAGTGCATTACTGTGATAGTTTTGTGCAACGTTGCTTATCATCTCCCTGAATTGGGTTTTGGTGACTTTTGTATAATAATCTTTCTTGAAGCCCAAATCAATGAAAGACTCTACAAGTACAAAGCCCACTATAGCTACCTGTAGTATTTTATATTTGGTCTGTATGATGCCGTATGATATAGTTATAATTATTGCCGGCAGCACTACAATTGTATACCTGCCATATAGCATAGGTAGTGCTGTCAGCGAACGCAAATAGGGTAGCAGGTAAGTAATACTTATCCAGATACTACATATAGTAAGATTTAGCAGTATGGGGTTGTTCTTTAGTTTTAGGTTGGTTTTCGGTGCAAAGAATACGCTTGCGATAAATATTAGCAGGCATCCGGCAAATACGGGCACCAATAGTTCTGAATTGCCAAAGTATTCGTGGAAGTATTCTATCACAAATCGATTAGATGGCATGGGTATCCACGTTGTTCGTACTTCTGTAACGGAAGATAAAAACTGAATCCAAGGCGAGAACCCGATTGCAACAATTGCTGCACTCAGGAGGAAACGCTTGATGAATAGATATCTGTTTTCTTTTTCTTCATTCAGAAAGAATAGCAGCCCTATCAGCATTTGTGCACAAATAACGAATACTGCATAGTAGTGGCAGTAGAGAAGTAGCAAGGTGTATATACCATACCAGATGCTATGCTTTAGTCGCAGTGTTTTCAGCAGGCGTATTAGGTAGAGAAAGGAAAGTGCAACAAGCAGGAATGCAAGCATATAATTTCTTGCCTCTTGCGAAAATGAGATTGTATAGTAGTTGAGTGTAGTAATGGCTGCTGCAATTAGCCCCAGCTTATTGTCTTTTATCTCTCTGCCCAGCAGAAATATTGCCCATATAGATATTATGCCTGCTATAGCAGATACTAAACGGGCTGCAATACTTGTGTATGCTATGGTTGCAAAAACAGTCCTAAGTAATGTATAGTATAGCGGCGGATGCACATCTGCACCAACTTCTTGCCAATACTTTGTCCATGATACAGACGGGTCTGAAAATAACATGGTATGCATTTCATCCAGCCACATGCTTTGATAATCTATATGCCACAGACGTAGCAAGACACCCGCCAGCAGCAATGTGCTGATGATGAGTATTGTAGTTTTATTAAGCGATTTGTCCTGCGGCATTATAGCGTATACAAAATAGTAAATAAATCAATAAAGGCCGATGCAATGAAACATCGGCCTTTATTTGTGGCATTCTCAGTTAGCTAATCTTCTTCTTCGTACCATTTATTTACTGCTACATCGCCGCTTTTGTTTACCCTGTTTACCAGTTGTATAAACTCAGCCTTATATCCATCTCTGTCATATCCACTACTGTTTCTAGCCAGTGCCAATACTTTGCTATAGTTAGCATTGCCTTTGTTGGGAGAGTTTTTGAGCAACATACCAAACATGGCTACTGCACTTGCAAAGCGTGCATTTTCGCTGGCGTTCTGTATCGCCGTACTGTTGGGCGAAATGGTTTTTACAATCTCTTTACTGGTATTGCCATTTGGTTTTTTATACCTGAATTTGATGGTGGCGAGCTCTTCATTGTTATAATAGCTTTGTACAGAAGGGTAGCTGCTGTTTTGCTGATACTTCAGCGGTATGTCTGATGCGTTGCCTGCCGGTACTATTTCGTAGATGATGGTAACGCTATGGCCTGAGCCCATATCTCCCGCATCTTTTTTATCATCTTTAAAGTCTTCAGTATTCAGTACGCGGTTTTCATAACCTACCAGCCTGTATGATTTTACAAATTCAGGATTGAATTCTATTTGTGCTTTCACGTCTTTTGCCAACGTGAAGATTGTGCCACCAAATTCTTTTACCAGTGTTTTAGCTGCCTCTGCTTCATTGTCTATATACGCGTAGTTGCCATTGCCTTTGTCTGCAAGTATTTCCATTTTGCTGTCTTGATAATTGCCCATGCCATATCCCAAGCAAGTAAGGTATATGCCTTTTGCACGCTCTGCTGTTATAAGTTCTTCCAGTTCGTTTTCGCTGCTTACGCCTACATTAAAGTCGCCGTCTGTAGCCATAATGATACGGTTGTTACCACCTCTTATATAGTTTTCCTGTGCTACACGGTATGCCAGTTTAATGCCTTCTCCGCCTGCTGTAGAGCCACCTGCTTGTAGTTTATCCAATGCTCTGATGATAGTATTCTTATTGCCACCACCAGTAGATGGTAGCACAAGACCTGCATTACCTGCATATACTACAATAGCTATTCTGTCTTCGGCTCTTAGTTTTTCAGCCAACATCTTCAGTGATGTCTTTACCAACGGTAGTTTGTTCTCATCGTACATAGAGCCTGATACGTCTATCAGGAATACAAGGTTGCTTGGAGGCAGGTCGTCTGTATTGATAGTACGTGCCTGCATGCCGATGTGCAATAGTTTTCTATTGCTATTCCACGGGCAAGTTGTTAGTTCAGTAACAATAGCTAACGGGTTATCTCCCTGTGGTTGCGGATATTTATAGTCAAAGTAATTAATCATTTCTTCCACTCGCACTGCATCAGCAGGTGGCATTTGTCCTTGGTTGATGAAGCGACGTATATTGCTGTAAGAAGCCCTGTCAACATCTACACTGATGGTAGAGAGAGGTTCGTCTGTTACATTCTTTAGTCCGTTTTCTCTTGTGTGTTTATAGCTCTCGCTTTGTAAAACAGGTGCAGACAGTTGCATTCCTCTACTTGTGTGTACACGTATTCCATCTATCATATGCTCTGTGCCTGCGTTACGAGATCCGCCGATGTTTACACCTGCATCTTCACGGCTTTGGTATACGCCCGGCTTTGTTGCTGTCACGCTTTGTGTGTTTCGTGATGGCATTTTTTCAAGCTGTTCAGAAGTTATTGTTTTCTTATCGCTTGATCTATCAACCAGTGGCACTTTGTATTGTGCGACTACTATCTCCTCTAGTTCTTTAGTGTTAGCTTTTAGTACTACGTTTACATTCGTGTTTTTGTCTGGAGATACAATGATGCCTTTTATTGTTTCAGGAATAAAGCCTGCGTGCTTAACCGTCAGGTTATAACGTCCGGGGTTCAGCGGCTTGGCAATGTAATTACCGTCTTCATCTGTTACAACGGTAATAACTTTTACACCTCCTTGGGATACGTCTACCAGCGCGCCTATAATCCCTTCTTTGGTGTTGTCGGTCACTTTGCCGCTAATGCCACCAACCTGTGCAATACTGTGTATGCTCATCAGCATACAGACCATGAGTAATGTTAATTGACTTTTCATACGGGTAAGTTTTTAATTGTGATTCAACTCTCTGATGCAAAGTTTTAATGAATTCCATAACGCCGTATCAAATCATTTTTTTAATTGACAGTTGTATGAGGTAAAGCAGCTTTGTTTACTACATAATGACAAAAGCAGGCAATATTGCCTGCTTTTGCTATCATCAAACCAGTTAACTAATCAACCGGTCAACAAATCAACTAATTACCATACCCTTGCACGTTCTGCTTCTGGGCGCCACATTTTGTCGCCTTCTTTCACGCCGAATGCTTGGTAGAATTCAGGCATATTGCTCAGCGGACCGTTACAACGCCACAGGTTCGGAGAGTGTGGGTCTGTTTTAATGCGGTTGAATGTTTCTTCAGGTGTAGTGTTTGCACGCCATACCTGTGCCCAGCTCAGGAAGAAACGTTGATCTGGTGTAAAGCCATCAATCTTTTCAGTACCCTGTCCTTGTTTTGTTTTCTTGAAAGCCTCGTAAGCTATTGCAAGACCACCAAGGTCTGCCAGGTTTTCGCCCAGTGTCAACTCACCATTGATGTGAACTGTATCCAGTACTGTGAAGCCATTGTATTGTTTAATAACTACTGCTGTTTTCTGGTTGAATTTATCAGCATCTTCTTTAGTCCACCAGTCGTTCAGGTTGCCATCAGCATCGTATTGACGACCTTGGTCATCAAAACCGTGTGTGATTTCATGGCCTATTACAGCACCGATACCACCGTAGTTAACCGCGTCATCCGCACCCATTTCAAAGAATGGATATTGCAGGATACCGGCAGGGAATACGATTTCGTTGAAAGCAGGATTGTAGTATGCATTCACCGTAGGAGGTGTCATGCCCCATTCTGTTTTATCAACCGGTTTGCCCAGTTTGTTTATCATATAGTCATACTCGAAAGCAGAAGCCGCCATGATGTTTTTTACATAGTCGTTGCCGCCAATTTCCAGTTTGCTATAATCGCGCCATTTGTCAGGATAGCCAATTTTGCGGATGAATGTACCCAGCTTGCCCAGTGCTTTTTGCTTTGTAACATCGCTCATCCAGTCCAGACGTTTGATGCGTTCTGCATAAGTTGATTGCAGGTTGTCCAGCAATTCCAACATACGTTTTTTAGCTTCCGGTTTGAAGTGTTTTTCAACATACATCTGTCCCAGCAGTTCGCCAACAGAACCGTCAACAACATTCAATACACGCTTCCAACGTGGTTTTTGTTCTTTCTGGCCACGTACTACCTTGCCGTAGAAATCGAAACGTGCGTTATCGAAATTACTGCTCAGGTATGGCGCCATATCATTCACCGTGTGGAACTTCAGGTATTTCTTCCATACATCTACCGGTGTAGCTTTCAGTTGCTTGCTAACCTCTGTAAAGAATTTAGGAGTAGCAACGATGCAAGAATCCTGATTACCTATTTTCAGATTAGAGAAAACAGTTTTCCAGTCCATGCCTGGTGTTAGTTTATTCAAACCTTCAACATTGAATTTGTTGTACAGTTTGTACGGGTCGCGCATTTCAACACGCGTCATAGATGCACCTGCCAGTTTTTCTTCCAGGCCATATATTTCAGCCGCATCTTTCTTAGCGGTTGCGCTATCCATACCCATCAGCATCAGCAATTGCACTTGGTATTGCTTATATGCATCACGGATTTTTACTGTACGCTCATCTTTGTTGAAGTAGAAATCGCGGTCAGGCATACCCAATCCGCCTTGTGCAAATTGTGGTATCTGCTTAGTTACATTCTTATCATCAGGCGCTACATAGAATGCAAACAGCTGGCCGTTGCCTTGTGTTTGTCCTGTAGTTATTTCATTCAGTATGCCATTAGCATCTGTAATAGCATCTATACGAGCCAGCACGCCACTCAGTGGAGTAATGCCTGCTTTGTCTATAGCTGCGCTATCCATACCGCTGCGGTACATATCGCCCACCTTTTGGTCTGCGCTGCCTGCTTTGGCGTTTTTATTAGCTGCTGCAGCATCCAACAGGTCGTGGAGTGCTTTGTAGTTGTTTTCCTGCAGCTCGTTGAAGCTTCCCCAGCGGGTTTCTGTACCCGGGATAGGGTTGTTCTTCAGCCAAGTGCCGTTTGCGTACATAAAGAAGTCATCGCCCGGGCGGATGGTAGTATCCATATTTGCCGGGTCGAGCAGTTTGCGGGTAGCAGCAGCATCGGTATTGCCACCACCGTTTTGCTGGCACGATGCCAATGCGAGCATCGCAGCACCTGCAAGCAGAGAGTGCTTCAGTTTCATCATTCTGATTTATTTAAGACGTCAAAAGTAGTATAAAACAGTAGTGTTTTATATCATATTAAGATTTTCGCGGGGTGAAAAATCGGGTGAATATATTTCAAGCGATTTTACGCCTGTCCCGCCTTACGTGCTTTACTTCTATAATCCCTTGGAAGAAATACATTTTGCGTGTTATCAGGTCTCGGCAGCGGCTGCGGGTACGCAGGTGTTCTACCACCTCAAATATGCTGCCGTCTTCCATCTCAAACCAATGACCTACTTCCAAATCATCTACCAGACAGTATCCGGGTTTGCGTTCGTCGTAGCGATATAGTGCTTTGTACAATGCAGGGTCTGTACAGGTACTGGCAGCAGGGTTGCGAAGGTAGGCAACGAGTGCCTTTTCTACATCTGCGGGAAAAATCTGCTTGCCTATAAATGGTATCAGCACGTGGCGGAACTGTGTTTTCCATTCCTTGCCGTGCGGCGATACTTCGTTTTTAAAATGATTGAAAGTGAGCATGTGTGCCAGCTCGTGCAGCAGTGTTATCAGGAAACTGTATTTATTCAGGTTGATGTTGACCGTTACCCTGTGGTATGGGTCTGAATGTGTAGGGTTTCTATAGTCGCCAAGTACCGACTTGCGTTCGCGTGTCAGCGTCAGGTGGATGGTGTGGCTCATAAAATAAGGTGCCACCAGTTCAAACGTATTCTCCGGTAAAAAATGTTTTAGATGATACAGAGATGTTTCCTGCTTTTTCATATCACTTCACTCTTGCCATTTTTGATAGTATGGTCGTTTCTACCACAGAATACACAGCGTATATACCGAATAGAACGAACAATGTTGGTTTATGAATATCTTTCTTATTAATCATTACATACAGCATAACCGAAGCCATGCATACAAACAGCTTCAGGAATGTGCCGGAGTACACACCTCTTATAAACGCCTGCGGCCTGTTTTTTATTTGCTGTGTTACCATAAAGTAACTGGCAGTAGAAAGTGTCAGCATCAAAATATTAGCACCCATCATTACATTGAAGCGGAAATCAGGCGCAGCCGTTTTCATATAAAAGAAAATGGCTGTTAGTGCTGCAAATACAATGCCTACTGCTATTATAAAAGTTCTGTTCATTTACGTGGTTTGTTGAATTCCCGTATCAACTGCCATAGTGATACCACCAGTGCTATCAGCGGCAGCGATACTGTAAACAAAGGAAACTTCCAGCCTGTTTTGCCATCTATCCAACGGCCAGCTACTACCGCAACAGCCAGCATCACCATCCATTGTGTTGCCAACCCTGCGTAGCGCATCATGTTTGTATCAGGCTTTTTGTTTTCCAATGCTTTATTTTTTTACAGGTTGCAATGCACCCTTTTTTATTTCTTCATTCATTGGTACCAGGTTTTTCATTGCTTCCTGATTTACCTTTTTCATATCCAGTTTCGTGGTGTCGAGTTTTAGTTTCACATCACCAGCTATTACATTTTTAAGGTTGTTCTCAAAGTCTTCCTGCGCGGCAGTAAGGTCTGTCAGCGAATCTACCGTGCGTTTCAGTTGTATCACTTCGCGCCTGTCGCTACCACCTGCATAGCCCGGTATGTAATACTTCAATGGTGTCAGCAGCAGTATGGCAACCGTTACTACTATTACAAACACAAATATGCTGCTGAATAGTATGTAGAGCTTGCGCATCGTCAGCTTAAACGAAGCTACTTCCTGCAGCGAGGTATCATCAATAAACACTAAGCGATAGTGTGTATTGAGCCGCTTGAAAATATGTCTGCGTCTTGCCGGCCTGCTCATAGTACCAAAGGGAGTGTAAATTAAGGTTAAACTGTGATGAAGACAATTTTTTAATGTCGCGTCTTTGTTAAATTGATATTGTATAATGTTTAATGGGTTTTGTTGCAGATTGTTGCATTTTTGTACTGTTAGGTCATATTTTATAATCTATTGATAATTAATTAGATAGAGTGGTATTTGTTGCAATTTGTTGCAGTTTTCAGTAGTTTATAACAATTGTTGCAGAGGGAGATATCAACCAGTAAGTATGGGGAATGATTTGTATAATAGGATTCACGGTTCATTATAGCAAATATAAATATAAATATGCTTTATTTGAAATGTATATTATGCTAATGTGATGGTTTGCAAATGGCATTCAGAGTTTAGCGGGATTTTCCTATTTTTGATGGATATGTAAGGTGTCTTAATATATACCTGCAATTAACGATTGCAGGTATAATATTTTACGCATTTTACAGTTATTATTATTGAAGCAAAGCACATTAGAACAATATTGAGCCCTCAGAAAATATTAGTTTTTATCATCATCTTTTTCTGCGCCATAACCGGCGGGCAGGTAAGTTATGCCCAGCAATCGCAAAAGGATTCTGTAGCAGCTGCCCGCAAAGCACAGGAAAAAGCTAAGGAAGCCACCGCGAAAGAGAGAGAAAAACAACAGGCAGAAAAGCAAAAAGCCCTGCAAGCCAGCCGCGATAGCATGGCTAAGGCCCGCGCTAAAGAAACGGCAGACAGACAGGCAGCACAAAAACGCGTAGCAGACAGCATAGCCAAAATACGCAAGCACAAGACAGACAGCCTGAGTGTCATCCGCAAATACAGGGAGAGCAAGAAGTATAAAGACAGTGTTGAGAAAGCTAAAACAGTGAAGCTGAAAACACTGCAGGCGGCCAGAATGGCTAAAGTAGATAGTGCAAAAGCCGCCAGAAAAAAAGTGGCGGATAGTGCTATTGCTATACGTAAAGTGAAAACAGATAGCGCCCGTGCTGTAGTGAAAAAACGTACTGATAGCCTTGCATCTAAGCGCAAATACAGAGAGAGCAAGCGCTACGCTGATAGTGTAGCCGTAGTAAAGAAACTGAAAACGGATAGCCTGATGGCTAAGCGCAAGGCTTTTGGCGATAGCCTGAAGGCGCATAGAAAGAAGGTGACTGATAGTTTTGCAAAAGTCAGAAAAGCCAAGACCGATGCTATAGCTGCTGCCCGCAAACTGAGGACAGATAGTTTGCTGGCAATAAAAAAAGTGAAAACCGACAGCCTGACAAAGCTGAAGGAGAAGAAAGCCAAGGCACAAAAGGCTAAGGAAAAAGAAAAAGAACAAAAGCAACAATTGGCTTTCGAACTGAAGATTAAGAAAAAACAAAAAGCCTATACCAACGAGAAAATGTTGAAACGCCGATGGGGTATACCGCGGCAAATAGTGCAGAATACATTTACGCATTACAACTACTACTTCAACGCAGATAAGAAAATGGATGAAGCAGTAGCCAATATGCTGCGCACCAGAAAGGATAATTATGATTCCTTATTGGCCTTGTTCCCTTTCAACCCCGACAGAGATTCGTCGCTGCTGGCTTCGGATATGGATAGTATTATCTACAAAGCGTCGATGGGCATACAGATACACGATCCGCGTACCAAATGGGGTGATGATTTGTACCTGTTGCTGGGGCAGGCATATTTCTACAGGGGTAATTATGGCGAGGCTTCAGCATCATTCCGCTACATACTGAGCCTGCGGGATAAACGCAAAAAGAAACCAAACGAAAGTGAGAGTGTCTATACTAAGAAGAATGGTAAAGACCTGTCTATAGCACAACAAGATAAAAAAGGGGTATTAAGCTTTTTGCAACACAGGTCGGTACACAATGAATCGCTGTTGTGGCTGGCACGTACCTACACACAAATGAAGCAGGAAGGTAATGCTGAGTCTGTAATAGACCTGCTGGAAACAGACCCTAACTTCCCGAAAGACCTGCAGGGAAGGCTGGCACTGGAAAAATCATTCATCTACCTGAATCAGAAAGATTATAAAGCTGCGGCTACACAGTTGAATATAGTGGCAGACGATAATAATATGCCCAACTGGGTGCGTATGCGTTCTGCATTTATAGCAGGGCAGATTGCGCAAAACAGAGGGGAGTATACAGCATCAGCAGGCAGCTTTAAAAAAGTGATAAACCTGAATCCGAAAGTAGATATGGACTTCTATGCCCGCAAAAACCTGGCGTACAGTATGATGTATGCAGGCGGCGCACAGGAGGAGAGTATTGCTGCGTTGAAAAAAGTATTGAATGATGGTAAGTATCAGCCATATTACGAGCAGGTATACTATGTATTGGGCAGGTTATCGGCCAACAGTGGTAACAACGCAGAGGCAATTGCATACCTGACAGAGGGTATACGTTCGCCAAAAGCTACTACTAAACAGAAAGGGTTGTCTTTTGCCACGTTGGGTAATGTATATTATAAGATTGGCGACTACGAAGCCGCTAAGAATGCCTATGACAGTGCTGCAACATTTGCAGGTGCTATGGCAAAAGATTCGTTGATGGAGCTTGCAATAAAACGCAGCTCTGCACTGGTAAGTGTTACAGCCCCGCTGAGAACAATACGCGAGCAGGATAGCCTGATAGCATTGGGTACGATGCCGGAGAAAGAAATGCGCGCAGAAGTAAGGCGATATATACGCAAACTGCAACAGCAGAGAGCCGACAGTATATTCAAGTCTGAACAAGTATCTGCGGGAACAGGCGGCGGAAACAGCGGTGGAAGTAGTAACAGCCCTTACGCAAACTGGTATTTTAATAATACAGCGTTGGTACAGCAGGGGGTAAATGAGTTCAAACGGAAGTGGGGTAACAGACAGCTGGCAGATAACTGGAGGCGTAATGCAGCCATCAGTAGTATGGGCAATAACAATCAGAATAGTGCAAACGGCAGTAGCAACGGGGATGCGCAGGAAATAGAAGTTGATGAAAATGGCATACCTACGGAAGAAGCATTGGTGGCATTGATACCAAGAACAAAACAAGAAATAGATGATGCACACACGCTGATACGCAGAGCGCATATGGATGCATCTAATGCCTATATCAAGGATTTGGAAGATTATCCGCCTGCTGTAAAACTACTTGATACATTAGACAGGCGCTATCCTAATCATGAGTTCAAGGATGAAGATTTGTATTTGCGATACCTGGTATTCATCAGGCAGGGTAAAGTGCCGGATGCAAGGCGCTATGCAGACGAGTTGCAACAAAAATACCCGCAGAGCAAGTATGCTGCACTTGTGAAGCCACGTGAAACAACTAATGAAAGCCAAACAGGGGTAAATGAAGGTGTATTCTATGAGGAGACGTATGGCTTGGTGCTGGATCATAAATACGCTTGGGCACTGGATAAGGTGAAACAGGCTAAGGTTGACTATCCGCAGGGGAAATATGCTAAACGCTTTACCATCGTAGAGGGTATCTCACTTGCTGGGATGTCTCAATACAAGCCTGCCGACTCTCTTATTAAGGCCTTTATTGTAGAATACCCTAAAGACTCATTGAGGCCATGGGCAGATGCTATATTGAAATATATACAGCAGAATATGCCTAAGGATACAGCTGTTGCCAAAGTAGATACTGTTAAGGCTGCCGGTGCGTCGCCTGTAATGGGTTCTCCGGCTGCTGCAAAACCATTGCAAAATGCTGCCGGTGGTTTTCCGCCGGATGTAGCACCCGCGCCAAAGGCATCAGCACCGTCTTATATATACAGGCCTGAAGCGGAACATATGGTACTGTTTGTATTTGGTGGTATGGACTCCAGGGCATCGGGTTTCCGCGCAGGTGTATCAGACTTTAATACGTTTAAGTTTAATAATCTTGGGCTGAGTACGGATTTACAGATACTATCGCCGGAAAATGGGGTGGTTGCCATCAGGACATTCCGTAATCTATCTGCGGCGCAGATATATATGAATAACCTGAAAACAACCGGGCAGCTTTTCAGAGAATATAAGCAAGGTGAGTACCAGTTGATATTCATATCAGATTTTAACTACGAAAAGCTGCTGATAGATAAGGATATGAAAGCGTATCTGCAGTTTTACAGAGCTAGCTATAAATAATGACTAAGCGTGTATTTGTAAGCAGATACACGCTGTTTTTCCCTTTTTTTGACTTTCTTCGTAAATTACATAGTACAGTGTAGCTTATGGATACGATAGTCAGAGAAGCATATAATCTTAACGAAGAAGAAGAAAAGAAACTGATACTCCGCGAGTACAGGGCATTGTTACGTGCGCTGAAGCACCGCATCAAAAAAGGAGATAAAAAACTCATTCGCCGTGCCTTCGAGATATCGGCCGATGCGCACAAGGATATGCGCCGCAAATCTGGCGAGCCATACATCTTACATCCACTAGCTGTAGCCCGAATTGTAATTGAAGAAATAGGATTGGGGGTAACATCTACCATCTGTGCATTACTGCACGATGTGGTAGAAGATACCGAAATAACACTGGAGGATATTGAAAGTGAATTTGGCAGTGTATATGCCAAAATAATAGATGGTCTTACCAAGATATCGAACGTAGTAGACCTGAAATCGGATACTACGGTACAGGCCGAGAACTTCCGTAAAATATTACTAACCCTTGCAGACGACCCGAGGGTGATATTGATAAAACTGGCAGACAGGCTGCATAATATGCGCACGCTGGAAAGCATGAGCCGAGAGAAGCAACTCAAGATATCGTCTGAAACAACGTATATCTATTCTCCACTGGCGCATCGTCTGGGTTTGTACGAGATTAAGTCTGAACTGGAAGATCTTGCGCTGAAGTATACACAGCCCGAGGTGTATTGGGAAATAGCACAGGGGTTAAAGGAAACAAAGCGCGAGCGTACCAGATATATCAACGAGTTCATCAAGCCTATTAAAGAAGAATTGCAGGGGTTGGGTTTGGACTTTGAGATATATGGCCGTCCTAAAGCCATACACTCTATCTGGAATAAGATGCGCACCAAGCATGTAGCTTTTGAGGAAGTGTATGATTTGTTTGCGATTCGCATCATCCTTAATTCTGCTCAGGAAAAAGAAAAAGAAGATTGCTGGAAAGTATATTCTGTAATCACCAACTTCTACAAGCCAAGTACAGAAAGGCTGCGCGACTGGATAAGTGTGCCGAAAGGTAATGGCTATGAGGCGCTGCATACTACGGTAATGGGACCCGGTGGTAGGTGGGTGGAGGTGCAGATACGCTCATCGCGCATGAACGAGATTGCAGAGAAAGGCCTTGCGGCACACTGGAAATATAAAGAAGGTGCAGAGTCACCACAGGAAAGTAAACTGGATAGCTGGCTGCAACATTTGCGCGATATACTAAGCAATCCTGATACGGATACGCTCGACTTCCTGCAGGACTTTAAGCTCGACCTTTTTACAGAAGAAATATATATATATACACCGAAAGGCGATATGCGTGTGCTGCCGAAAGGCGCCACTGCGCTCGACTTTGCTTTTGATATACACTCTGAACTGGGCGCACGTTGTATAGGGGCTAAAGTGAACTACAGATTGGTGCCGCTAAGCCATCAGATAAAAAGTGGCGATCAGGTAGAAATCATTACGTCGTCCAAACAAAAACCATCTGAAGATTGGCTGGCATTTGTTACGACTGCCAAAGCCAAGTCGCGCATCAAATACTACCTGAAAGAAGAGAAGCGCAAGATAGCAGAAGACGGAAAGGCAATGCTGGAACGCAAACTGGAGCATATGAAAGTGCCATTGTCTGCGCACAATATCCTTGAAATGTGTTCGCATTTCAAGAAGCCATCATCGCTCGATTTGTTTTATGCATTCGCAGTAGGCAGCCTCGACCTGAAAGACCTGAAAGAGTTTTCTATACATGGCGATAAGCTGGTGCAGCCGCCGAAGGAAGTGAAGATCGATACGAAGAACCTCATTTCTTCGGACGAGTTGCTGAAGCAGAAACCTGCGAAGGGTGCAGAACTCATCATCTTTGGCGAAAGCTCGGATAAGATTCTCTACAAACTGGCACAGTGTTGTCAACCCATACCGGGCGATGACGTGTTTGGTTTCATCACATCTGGCGAAGGCTTGAAGATACACCGTACCGACTGCCCGAATGCGCCGCAATTGCTTGCCAACTATGGCCATAGGGTAGTAAAAACAAAATGGGCGAAGAACAAAGAAATATCCTTCCTCAGTGGTGTACGCATCCTCGGGCTGGACGATGTGGGTGTGATACAGAAGATAACCAACGTAATATCTGCGGAGCTGAAGATGAATATGCGTTCTATCAGTATCGATTCTCACGATGGTATTTTTGATGGTACCATCATGGTGTATGTACATGATAGGGAAGAGTTGGACACCCTATGTCAGCAATTGGCAGCATTAGATGGTATCAGCTCTGTAGAGCGTCTGGAAGCACAGGAGTAAATCTATTTTCTAAAGAAGCAAACGAATACATGAACATACAAAAGAGTAGTGCAGACTTGTATGCTGCCTACAAAGAGACAACGCAGAAAGCGGCAGACCTGAATAATGCATCTGCAGTATTGGGTTGGGACCAGGAAGTGTATATGCCTGCGAAAGGATTTGAAGTAAGGGGCAGGCAACTGGCTACACTTGCATCGCTGGCGCACGAAATGCTGACATCTGAACAATACGGAAACCTGTTGGAAGAACTGGCAGGCAGGGGCGACTTGGCAGATGATGAAAAGCGAAATGCAGAACTGAGCCTTGAAGACTATAACAAGAACAAAAAATTATCAGCTGCATTTGTAGAGGCCATTACACAACAAACAAGTGCCAGCTACAATGCGTGGATACAATCGAGAAAGGAAAATAAATTCAGCATCTACGCGCCAGAGCTGGATAAGATGATACAGCTGAAAAAGCAGCAGGCATCTATGTATGGCTATGAAAGCAATCCGTATGATGCATTGCTGGATGAGTATGAAAAGGGCGCGAGTGTGGCATTGCTGGACAAAGTATTTGGTGATGTGAAGCAGCAACTGCCGGTATTGCTTGATAAAATAAAAACAGCACAACAGGTAGATGACAGCTTCTTTCTGCGCAACTATCCAAAACATGCACAGTGGGATTTCTCTATGGATGTGCTGCATGCTATGGGCTACGATTTTGAAGCAGGCAGGCAGGATATGTCAGAGCATCCGTTCACAACTTCTTTTGCACCAACAGATGTGCGTGTTACCACAAGGGTAGATGAAAACAACTATTCATCGCTGTTGTGGAGCAGTATACACGAGGGCGGTCATGCGCTGTATGAACAGGGCTTGCCGATAGCGCAATACGGACTGCCATTGGGTGCGGCTGCATCTTTGGGCATACATGAATCACAATCTCGCCTGTGGGAGAATAATGTAGGCAGGGGTACAGCCTTCTGGCATCATTTCTATCCTAAGTTGCAACAGTATTTTCCGCAGCAATTGAACGATGTTAGTATTGATGTGTTTTATAAAGGGATGAATAAAGTAGAACCATCGCTGATACGTACAGAGGCGGATGAGGTGACATACCATTTTCATGTGATGATACGTTATGAAATAGAGAAGGGCTTGATGAATGGCGATTTGTTTACCGAAGACCTGCCTGAGGCTTGGAACGGATTGTATAATAAATATCTCGGTGTATCTGCACAAGACGATAAAACAGGTGTGTTGCAGGATGTGCATTGGGCGCATGGTAGCTTTGGTTATTTTCCTACTTATTCGTTAGGTAGTTTTTATGCAGCACAGTTTTATCAGCAGGCAGTAAAAGAAATACCAACATTGACTAATGATATTGCTAACGGCAGGTTGCTTGGTTTGAGGGAGTGGTTGCGAGGCAAAGTGCATCAGTATGGCAGAAGATATACATCTGAAGAATTGTGCAGACAGATAACAGGTACTGGGCTCGATTTTAATGTGTTTATGCAATACGCGCACGAAAAATACGCCGGTATATACGGCTTCTGATAATTATGGCAAACCTGCATCTATACAAGTACAACGAACCGCTTGAAAAAGAGGAGCTTGTATTTTTGCAGCAGAAATTCAAGAAAGAAAACGCCATGTTTTATAAGGTTGTCCGTATACTCATGGTGTTTTGTTTTGCCTGTCCGTTTCTTATAGCATGGTTCAGAGCATGGAACGATGAGCCCGATCCGTTTTCTTACAAATACTATTTTGGTGGTGTGTTTTTTCTGATGGCATTTTCAGGGGGCATTGCATACAGTGCTTATTACTTTACACTCCGCAAGCTGCACAAGGATATATTGAGTGGTACCAAAACTATAGAGCGTGTAAACGTGACACGCAAGCAATACATGCCGCAGAATAACACCTATTACCTCTACCTGAGTTCGCCTGTAAAGTTGAGCATAGAAGTAAGCATAGATGACTACAGGCAGGTAGGTGAGGGCGATGAACTGAGCATAGAATATGCTACCCATTCCAAGTTTTATCTGGGGTATTTCTAATCAATCGGGTACAAAAATCAAATGTATTACCTTTGCAGCCCATGATACGCATAGGTAAGATAGTAGCTACACACGGACTGAAAGGCGGTTTGATAATGACGCATGTTGCAGGACAAAGCAACTGGCTGGAAGTTGGTGCTGTATTGTTTGTAGAAATAAGGAAAGACAGTCAGATACCACATTTTGTATCATCTGTTAAGGCTGCCAATAATGAGGAGTATATCATTACGTTGGAAGATGTAGAAACGGTGGAAGCTGCCAAGAAACTGGTGGCTAAACATGTGTATGTAAAAGAAGATGTGTTGAAAGAAGTGAAGACCGATAGCCCGTTGATGTGGATAGGCTTTAACCTGGTAGATAAAGAAAAAGGTGGACTGGGGCCGATAGCAGACGTAATACAAACAGGGCATCAGTGGTTGGCAAAGCTGGATATTGAAGGCAAAGAAGTACTGATACCATTGGTAGATGATATATTGATAGAAGTGAACCTGCGTAATAAGTATGTACGTGTAGATCTGCCTGAAGGATTGCTGGAGGTGTATTTGGGATAACTTAAAAAGCAAAAAGAAAAAATGAAAATGCTTTTTCTTTTTGCGTTCTAATTTTTGATTTTTCATGCGAATAGATATTATAACTGTTGTTCCTGATTTGCTGACGAGCCCCTTCAGTCATTCTATAATGAAAAGGGCACAGTCAAAAGGTTTGCTGGATGTGCAGGTGCACAACCTGCGCGACTATACGCCTTACAAGCAGGCACAGGTAGACGACTACCAGTTTGGCGGTGGTGCAGGCATGGTAATGATGCCCGAGCCCTTGGCTATACTGATAGAGAAGCTGCAAGGTGAACGCAAATATGACGAGATAATCTACATGACGCCTGATGGCAAACAGTTCAACCAGCAAACGGCTAATATGCTGTCGATGCGGGAGAACCTGATGATAATATGCGGGCATTATAAAGGTATAGATGACCGCATCAGGGAGCACTTTGTGACGATGGAGATATCTATTGGCGATTATGTACTGAGTGGGGGAGAATTGGCAGCGGCTGTGGTGGTAGATGCAATTGGCAGGCTGATACCGGGTGTGCTGAACGATGAAACGTCTGCCCTGTTCGATTCTTATCAGGATGGATTGCTGGCACCGCCTGTATATACCCGCCCTGCCGACTTCAGGGGGTGGAAAGTGCCCGATGTGCTGCTGAGTGGCGACCCTAAAAAGGTAGATGCGTGGAGGCTGGAACAGTCTTTGAAACGCACTGCGGAGCGCAGGCCCGATTTGCTGGATGATGATAAGTAGGCTGGAATTGCTGAAAAGACTGAATTATTGCGTAATTTCGCATTTGTAAAACAGGTGCAGGTAAAAAGATTTGAGAGATTTAAATTAAAATTTTGAATTTATCAGACTACTCATTACCTTTGCAGACCGAAAATAATACTAAAATGGATACCGTAGTAGCATTTGTACAAGAGCAGATGACTGGGAAGAAAGAATTTCCAAAGTTCAAAGCCGGTGATAACGTAACCGTTAACTATAAAATCATTGAAGGTGCTAAGGAACGTATCCAGGCATTTAAAGGTGATGTTATTAAACGTCAGGGTCGTGGTTATACACAAACATTTACTGTTCGCAAAATGTCTGACGGTGTAGGTGTTGAGCGTCTGTTTCCTTTGTACTCTCCAAATATCGAGTCTATCGAAGTGCACAAAACAGGTCGTGTTCGTCGTGCTAAACTGTTCTACCAACGTGAACGTCAGGGTAAATCTGCACGTATCAAAGAAAAGAAATACATCGCTGTGGCAAAAGCAAAATAAGCCACCTCGTTATATCATTCAGGAAATCCCGCTCTGCAAAGATGCGGGATTTTTTGTGCCCATACGCCTTGTTAATGCATCGTTAAGCGCTTGCAAAACAGATGTTAATGTATAGTAGTAATTTGTTATTAGGTTGTTATCAGAGGGAACTTAGCCTATTAATCATTTACCTCTCAAATTAATACGGCTTATGAAAAACAAACTATTGATTGCTGCATGTGCATTGGCATTCGCCACATCTTGTAATAAAGCTACAAACACAGCCATCCCGACTGCTAACAATGCTAATACTGTAGAAAGTGCAGACTTGCAATCTACAGCTATGTCAAAAAGCAGCGGTAGGCCATTTAAGGGTAGCCTCAGCTACAGCATCAACACATCATTGGGACTGTCTTGCAACTGTGGTGCTATGGCAACAGTGGGCGATTTTGAAGGTACAGGTACAGTAACGCACGTGGGATTGCTGAAAGCTAAGAACAAAACATGCGTAGCTCCCATCATAGTTAGTGGCAATTATGTAGGTAATCATGTTGTGGTAAAATGTGCATCTTTCGTTGCCGCAAATGGCGATGAGATATATTGCAATATACCTGCTTACGATCTGTACTTCACCGCAAACGGTGTAGCTACAGGTACACTGGAAGCAGAATTTACAGGTGGTACAGGCAGGTTTGCAGGTGCTACAGGCAGCTTTACAGGTACTATGACGGTGCCGTTGAGCAATCCCGGATTGGCGGTATTGAGTAATATAAACGGTACTATCAATTACTAATCAAGTCAGTTTGTTCTGTTTGATAATGTCCCTGCTTCCGTACGGAGGCGGGGACTCTCATTTTATGTAGAATTAATTTCGTTTAATTGGTAAACTGTTCATAATCTGCTATATTCATAAGGTTAACGAGAGTATAATTACTCTTATTTAGAAAATATTTAATAATTTCGCGCAAAATTTTTAAGAGTATGAATTGGAACCCTGCAGGAATGGTGGAAGAATTGACTTCTACATCGCACAAACTGGCTAAAGGCTACGAGACATTGCAAAACATGGAGGATGTGCAACTGGCAACAACACCAAAAGAATTGGTGTGGAGCAGTGGCCACGTGAAAATGTATCATTACATCCGCGAAACACCTGCTAAGAGCAAAACTCCGGTGCTGGTTTCTTTCGCTATGCTGAACAGGCACGATGTGCTTGATCTGCAACCTGACCGCAGCCTGATGAAAAAACTGCTGGAAGAAGGTCTGGATATCTATATCATGGACTGGGGTTATCCTACAAAAGCAGACCGCTACGAAACAATGGAAGACTACATCGACGGTTATATGAACGATGCAGTTGACTTTGTACGCAAAAGCAATAAAGTAGATAAAATCCACAAGATGGGTATCTGCCAAGGTGGTACATTCAGCATGATATATGCATCACTGTATCCTGAAAAACTGAAATCACTTACTACATATGTTGCTCCATACGAATTCAGCACCAATACTTGTATGCTGTATCGCTGGACAAAACACATAGATGTAGATGCTATCGTTGACAGCGTAGGTACTGTACCTGGTGAAATGGTTGATGGCGCATTTGGTATGTTGAAGCCAAGCATGAACATCAGCAAATACATTGGCGTGATGGATAGCTTGGGTGATAAAGACAAAATGGAAAACTTCCTGCGCATGGAAAAATGGAAAGGCGATTTGCCTGCTATTCCGGGCGAGATGTATCGTAAATACATCAAAGACCTTTTCCGCGACAACAAACTGATAAAAGGTGAAATGACACTGGGTGGACGTGCTATTGATTTGAAAAACATGACTGTGCCTTTCCTGAATGTATATGCTACAGATGATAACATCATCCCTAACGAAAGTACATTGCCTATCATGGAAGCTATCGGCACGAAGGATAAAACAAATTATCCTTTCCCTGGTGGACACATTGGTGTGTTTGTAGGTGGTAAGAGCCAGAAGGAACTTGCACCTGCTGTTGCTAAATGGGTAATAGAAAGAGGTTAGTTTTTAGTTGATTGGTTGACTTGTTGAATAGTTAATCAGTTGATGCATAATAAGCTCATAGATAAAAGGTGTGCGTGATGCGCACCTTTTGTTTTATATTGAATAATAATAGCAGAACGGAATTGATACACACAGCACAAAAGCAGTTTGCCATACATCATGCAGTACTTTCTAACGGCTGCAATATGGCATATATAGACGAGGGTAGCGGCGAGCATACACTGGTATTTGTACACGGTCTTGCCACCTATGGTGGTAGCTGGAAGTACCAGATAGAAACACTCAAAGAACACTACAGGTGTATAGCGATAGACTTGCCGGGCAATGGCTATTCTGACAGGGGCAACTATGATTACAGTATGCACTTCTACGCAGGTTGTGTGTACGATTTTATACAAAAACTGAGGTTGAAGAATGTAGTACTTGTTGGTCACTCTATGGGAGGACAGGTAGTGTTGCACCTGCTTGAAAACGTGCAGGATGCAGCCGAAAAACTGATACTGTGTGCGCCTGCGGGCTTTGAAACATTTACAGCGTTCGAGCGCTCGATGTATAAATCGACCATAACAACGCTTGATATGTTCAGCACAGAAGAGAACAGTCTGCGCCAGAGCATACGTACCAGTTTCTTTCAGTACCCCAAGCAGATAGATGAAATGGTGGAGGAGCTGGTGCAGATAATGCGTTCGCACTCTACACGTAGCTACAGACAAATGGTAGAGGCTTGTGTAAACAGTATGCTGGATGAACCAGTATATGATAATCTGGGGCTGATAGAGCAACCAACACTGGTACTATACGGTGAGCGTGATGCGCTGATACCCAACAGGTGGATACACCCCGTAACAACACAACACATTGCAGAACAAGGTGTGCACAAAATGCAATATGCCAAACTGGAAATGATAGCACAATGCGGACACTTTCTGCAATTAGAAAAGCCGCATCTTGTAAATGCGGCTATCAAAAAGTTTGTGGGTTAATTATTTTTTCATTCCCGGATATTTCATCTTCAATTCTACTAAAGCATCGCGCAGTAGCTTGGCTACAAGGTAAGACTTGTACCAGTTCTGGTCGGCAGGAATAATGTTCCATTCAGGTTCGTTGCACTTGTTGAAGACCTCTTCGTAGTAGCCCATATACGTATCCCACAGTTGCGATTCTTCAATGTCTTTGGCATTGTACTTCCACATTTTTTGCGGCACTTTCATGCGCTCCTGCAAGCGTGCCAGTTGCTCCTCACGCGATACGTGCAGGTATAGCTTGATGATATGTGTATTGTTGTGGTTGATAAGCAGTTTTTCAAAATCGTTGATGGCAGCCATGCGTTTTACCGCTGTCTTATCATCTATAATATTGTGTACAAGTGTTACCAATACATCTTCGTAATGCGAGCGGTTGAAGACCTGTATCATGCCTTTGGCGGGTGCATGTTCATGTATGCGCCACAGGAAATCATGGCTCAGTTCTTCGGGCGTAGGCACTTTGAAAGATGTTACCTGCACACCTTGCGGGTTCATGCAACCGAATACATCACGTATCAATCCGTCTTTGCCGCTGGCATCCATACCTTGTATTACTACCAGTATGCTATGCTTTCCTTCGGCATATAGCAGGTTTTGCAGTTCATCAAGCTCGCCCTGTATGGCAGCCAGTTTCTTTTTGGTAGCATCCTTGTCAAGATGCTTAGGTGCTTTGGTATCTATTTTACTGAGCTTAATTTTTGCCATACAGTGGTGTGTTTTGTTGTATTAACTATTCGTCGAAACTGCTGAGCATTTTGCGATATGCTTTGATGAAGATAGCACCCAGATTTTTGTGTGGTGGTATATAATCATCAAACATGCCTTTAGCAGTCTCCCTGCCTTTAGTGGCAAAGTAGCCATTCAGCCCGCGCCAAGATGTAATCCAGTCAACATCGTTGCCCGCCAGTATCTGGTCGTTGATGCTGCGGATGATAGGCTCGTTTACACTCATAGAACCTACTTGCTTTGATGATATGATGTGCGCATCAGGAGAATGATCTAACACCTTGCCCAGATTGTGATAACCACCGCAAGAACCCAGCATTACGATTTTTGTTTCGCGTTGCAATTGGTCTATCGTCAATGGCAGGTGGTAGCTGTGTCCACGGTGTATAACTACAGATGGATGTATTTCTTTTTCTGCCAGATATTTTGCCAGTTCTTTTTGTGCTTCTTCATCGCCCGGTTCAGGTATCGGCAGGTTTGCATAGATAACTATCTTCTTGCCTTGCAGCGATGTTATCTCTGCCCAGTATTTATTTGTAACAACTTTCCATTTGTCTTTAGGGAAATTGCCCATAAAGCTGGTGTAAGATGTTTTACCATCTTCATCGCCGTAGAAGAATACCTGCTCATAAACAATGTCCGAATCATTGGTCAGGTTTTTGTTCATCACCATGCTGATAGGCGGCAGGTTCAGCTTGTCTGATTGCATGGCAGCTGTAGAGCTATCCATACCTTTCAGGCCTTCGAAAAGTGTAGCCAATAAACCATACACTATCACACCCTTCTTGCTGCGGAATTTGTATGATGCTTCGTAGTTCTCTTTTACTTGTTTTTCGAGGAATACAGCAAGGCTGGAGTCTTCTATACTGCCAAATGCATCGGCAACGTCTACAGCATCTTCCAGTTCATCGTCTTTGCCTTGTTCAAGACCAGCAATGAAGCTGCGCATCACATTGTTCTTGTTATCAGCATCCATAGTGCCGAGGAATGTTGCCAGTGTGTTGTAACCAGCACACATACGGATGAACGTACGGAATTTGTCGCGGTGAACTTTTTCCAGCAACTGATCGCCCGTCATTGGCTTCATGCGTTCCAGCATGCGCTTGTAGGTGCCGAGGAAGCTACTTGTATAAATTTCATCCTGACCGTACACCATGATGAAATACAATACCTCGGGTGGGAAGCTTTCGATGCATTTGAAACGAACAGGGTCTTTCTCTTCGTGCAGGTCGTTCATCTCGCGGATGTACTTCATGCTACGATACTTCAGCTCATCGGTATAAGTATCGCCGCCCAAAGACACTTGCTCCAGTTTCAGCCTTACCAGATTCTGGTAAAACAAATCGTGGTTAGATGTTATCTGGTCTATTTCTGCAATAGTCTTTTTCTTGGTATGGATATCATTCAGGAATGGCATTGCCTTCAAGGGCGATTTAGATTCCTGCGATATGCGCACAATGGTTTGTACCAGCGGGTCTTTGCTGCGCTTTACAGCATTGCTCAGTACATAGTTGGTAGATGATGCATAGTTGAAAACCTCATTAGGCACTACCTTAGCAGCTGCGGCTACCACATCATCTGCATAGCTTTCGTTCGCGAACTCGCTGAGGCGCAGTATCATTTTCTGCGGCTCTTGCTTGCCCATTTCTGTAAAGATGAATACACGCTCCTCGCTGTTTGGCTCGAAGAGGTATTTCACATTGTTCAGTGTCTGGAAATTGATATTCTTTTTTACAAAGTCCAAGCTCGTGCCTTCATTGCGGGCAATGATAAGGTCGCGCATGTTGTATATCTGCTTACGGTAGAAAACAGGATCTGCTTTTACATCAGAGTTAAAAGCATACAGCATTTCATTGATGGCTTTCAGGCAACGTATTTTTTCCTGATTGTCCATGATGGCATCTCTGGTTTTCGGTGGCAGGTTTTCTACCATTTTCTGCATCTGATCTACCACCTGAAACATGGCAGTATTGAGGCTTAGGTTGATAACAGAATCGTCTGTATAATACAGCTCACGATTGCGCATTACACCGTCTGATGCATCTGCACGGTTTTGTTCTTTATCTATTTTATCATGCCACATCTGCCTGTTGCGGGGGATGGGTTGCAACAGTGTATCTATTTCGTAGATGCTTGGTTCTTTCTTCTTTTCTTCCTTCTTTTTGGTGCGTACCGATTGTGCATCGGCAGGCATTGCAAAAGAACAGGCTATTACCGGAAGTAATATATATAGATAGTAACGATTCATGTATGTTTTATTAGTGCATATGTGCTTGAAGCACAAGAGCATGAAGCTACAAAAATAAGAAAAGCCGCCGTGTTAAGGTTATTCTAAACAGCAGCGGCTTTAAATTTTATATGTGTAATGAATTACATCTCAGGATAGAGCGGGAACTGTTGCATGAACTCGTTCACCTCGCCACGTACGGTAGCTATCACATTTTCATCATCAGGAGACATCAATACACGATCCAGCCAGTTGATGATGTGTGGCATGTGTTCTTCTTTCAGTCCGCGTGTAGTAACAGCAGGCACACCTATGCGGATACCCGAAGTGATGAACGGCGACTTATCATCGAACGGAACCATGTTTTTGTTGATGGTAATATCTGCATGTACCAGTGTATTCTCCGCTTTCTTACCACTGATGTTTTTGTTGCGCAGGTCTATCAGCAGCAGGTGGTTGTCTGTACCACCAGATACGATGTTGTAACCTTTTTCTAACAAGGCAGCAGCAGCAGCTTGCGCGTTGTTGATAACCTGTTGTGTATATGCGCCAAATTCAGGTTGCAGTATTTCGTAGAAGGCAACAGCTTTTGCAGCTATCACATGCTCCAACGGACCGCCTTGTGTACCCGGGAATACTGCAAGGTCAAGCATTTGGCTCAATGTCCTTGTTTCGCCTTTAGGGCCTGTAACGCCCCATGTGTTTTCAAAATCGTTCTTCATCATAATGAGGCCACCACGAGGTCCGCGCAATGTTTTGTGCGTAGTAGTGGTAACAAAATGACAATGATCGAATGGAGATTTCAAATGCTTTTTAGCAATCAAACCTGCTGGGTGAGAGATGTCTGCCAGTACCAATGCGCCAATCTTATCTGCAACGGCACGGATGCGTTCATAATCCCAATCGCGGCTATATGCAGATGCACCACAGATAATCATTTTAGGCTTGTGCTCCAGTGCTTGTTTTTCCAGATGGTCGTAGTCTACGATACCATCTTCTTTGCGCACACCGTAGTGTACTGCTTTGTACAGCTTGCCGGAGAAGTTTACCGGAGAACCGTGTGTAAGGTGTCCTCCCATGCTAAGGTCGAGGCCCAGAATAGTATCGCCCGGTTGCAGGCAAGCCAGCATAACTGCAGCATTGGCCTGTGCGCCACTGTGCGGCTGCACGTTGGCATAGGTAACACCAAATATTTCTTTTACACGGTCTATAGCCAGTTGTTCGCTTTTATCTACCACTTCGCAGCCACCATAGTAGCGGCGGCCGGGATAGCCTTCGGCATATTTATTAGTCATTACGCTGCCCATGGCATGCATAACCTGAGCACTGGTAAAGTTTTCAGAAGCTATCAATTCAAGGCCACGGCGCTGGCGCTCCAATTCTTCATGTATAAGCCCGAAAATGGCGGTATCTCTTTGCATTATTAGATGTAGATGTTTGGGATGCAAATATAACTATCTGTAGATGCTTATCGCAGCAATTTTGATATTACAAGCAATGCTATCTGTATCACACCGGCAAAAGTACCAACCATGGCATACCATAGCGATGTGATGTTGACAATCAGCATAGCCTGCCAAGCCCATGGCTTGTCTTGAAAAAAAGCCAGTGTTATGTATAGGCCCGCAAGCCCCCAGATAACGAAGATGAGTTTCATGGTTGTAGATTCGGGATTGATGCCCACTTTTTCAACAGCCTTGCTCCAGGGGCCTAATTGACCTGCATGCGCCCCCGACTTTGGACGAATATAATCGCCGGTAGCCAATGCACGGCTGCCGTCAAAAACCATGTAGCCAAAATTGAGTGTGGCTAAAAGGATAATAATCCACTTCATGAACATAGCTGAGAAGATTTATCCCTAAATGTCGGGAAAATTTACTGCAACTAAGACAACCATGCCATTGTGTATAGCGTGTACTATAGCAGTAGACCAAAATGCTTTAACAATATTGCGTTTGTAGAAGTAGTAGCAATAAGCTAGCGTGAGACCTTGCAGAAAAGCAAATATGATATAGATGACATTATACATGTGGCCTAATCCAAATAATATAGATGAAACAAGTATTGCCCAGCCGTATTTATTCTTGATATGTATCCACTTTCTGAATATCAGGAATACAAGATGTTGGAATATGAGTGTCTCTATAATAGGTGCAATAATGACAGCTAAAGGCAGCTCTTCCAAATTTGAAGGGTTTGGAGGTTCTATAAGTTGTTGAACAGCCCCTGACATTTCGAGGACAGCTGCAATTGGTATAAGTGCAATCATTGTCGCATAGCCAGCTAAAAGAAACAACAGTAGCTGAACAGGGTAGCTTTTGGTGCTAAGAAAACGAAGGGCTTTTAGGTTTAGTTTTTTGATCATTGCGCTATAAATACTGGTATATCCACTTTATGTCTTAATGTATTAATTGTTTCACCAAATATAAAGTCTTTCACACTTTTGTGGCCGTGGCTGCCAAGTACCAGCAGGTCGCAATTGTGTTCTTTTACAATGCGTGCTATCTCGTCTGTGCGATGTTTAAAGCCAAGTACGCCCTGTGCTTTTAGTTGGCTGTCTGCAAAGAGTTGCACATATTTATCCAGATAGGCTTTGTCTTGCAGGGTTTCGTAGTCGTTGGCCTTGTCTTGCAGCATACGTGCCTGCGCGCTTTCTACAATGTGTATCAGCAGGTATTCAGTTTCAGCATTACCCAGATGCATGGCATATTGCATTACAATGCGGTCGGTATCGGTATAGTCTACCGCCATGGCTATTTTGCGAAATGGTTTTGATATGCCTTGCAATGCTTCCATCTTCGGTGTTTGGTGAATATTTACACTTGCTTCTTTGTGCTGCAGTATGAAAGGATAAATGATAGTGATTATTAACAAAGCTACTATGCCTAGCTCACCGCCAATTATCAATGCTTTGATAAGTGTACTGTCTGTTTGTGCTATCCAGTCTGCTGCAGTTTCGTATACTAATTTAAGGTTTAATGCAACGATAATGGTAGCTACCACCCATGCAGCTATTTTTACCACAGGCTTGATGGTGAAAATACCCATGCGTTTTTTATCGCTTACAAAATGGATAAGCGGTATTACTGCAAATGCAAGTTGCATGCTCAACAATACCTGACTGAATACAAGCATTGCATCTACTTCCTGTTCGCCCATTATCCATATCACCAATACAGCAGGTACAATAGCCAACATCCTTGTTATAAGCCTGCGCACCACAGGGCTGATGCGGAGGCGCAGATATCCCTCCATTACTATCTGCCCTGCAAGTGTACCTGTAACAGTAGAGCTTTGCCCCGCAGCTATCAGTGCAATGGCAAATAGGTGAGAAGCCCACGTGTTGCCTAATAGTGGTGCTAATAACTGGTGTGCATCTTTTAGCGATGCAACATGCTCATTGCCACTTGTGTAGAAAACAGCGGCAGCCAGAATTAATATTGCTGCATTTACAAACAACGCCATATTGAGCGCAATGGTGCTATCCCATACATTGAAACGAATGGCTTTGCGCACCGATGCATCATCATGATTTATTTTGCGTGTTTGTACCAGGGCAGAGTGCAGGTATAGGTTGTGTGGCATTACTGTAGCGCCTATTATGCCTATAGCTATATATAATGCAGCATTGTTTGGTATGGATGGTACAAAGCCTTTTACCAGTGCATGCACATCAGGCTTGGCAAAGAACATCTCTAACAAAAAGCAACTACCTATAATGGCAACAAGTGTTATAATGAATGCTTCCATTTTGCGCATACCCAGTTTTTGCAAATAGAGCAGCAGGATGGTATCGAGGAATGTTATCAATACACCAAAGAGTAACGGAATACCTAATAAAAGATTAAGGCCTATCGCCATACCTAGTACTTCGGCAAGGTCGCAGGCGGCTATGGCAAGTTCTGCCAGTATGTATAATACGAAGTTGACACTGCGCGGATATACTTCTCTGTTGCACTGTGCCAAGTCTTTACCTTGCACTATGCCTAACCTTGCACTGAGCGATTGCAGTAACAGCGCCATCAGGTTGCTCATCAGCAAAACCCACAATAGCTTGTAGCCAAACTGGCTACCACCTGCAATATCTGTAGCCCAGTTGCCCGGGTCCATATAACCAACGCTTACTAAGTAGGCAGGGCCAAAGAACGCGAATAGCTTTCGCCATTTGCTGCCCGCTTTTTCAGGGTCTATTGTGCTGTGTACTTCTCCAAGCGATTTGTCTTGTAAACGGCTCATTTGTTTCTCTAAACCTAAAGTTAGACAAATCTAAAATGAATAATTCAGATAATGACAGTTTGAGGATTAAAATAATTTTAACTAAAAAATTAGTTGATTAACTAAATAGTTAGTAGATTTACTAAAAACTTAGTTGAAGCATATGAAAACTACACCCAAAACACTTACCAAAGCCGAGGAAGAAATAATGCAGGCGCTATGGCAGCTTGATAAGGCTTTTGTAAAAGACATTGTCGATTTATTGCCGGCCCCTAAACCTCACTACAACACAGTCAGTACCATCATCAAAATTTTGTGCGACAAAGGTTTTGTGGGTTTTGAATCCTTTGGCAAGGCAAACAGGTACTACCCGCTGGTGCCGAAAGCAGCGTATAGCAAAAAGACCATGAACCAGTTTGTAAGCAAATACTTCAACGGTTCGTTTGCGGGTATGCTATCCTTCTTTGCACAAGAGAATGATATAACTGTGCAAGAGCTTGAATCAATCTTGAAAGAACTGAAACAATCAACCGATAAAAAATAACCACTATGATGTACCTCATTCAAGTAACAGCATATACGGGCATTCTGTATCTGGTATATGCATTGTTGTTGCGAAACAAAGCTATCCATGCATTCAACAGGGCTTATCTGTTGGGTGCTGCGTTGTTGCCCGTGCTGATGCCGTTTATTAAACTGCCATCTTTCAATACTTATTTTGAAAAGGCACGCGTGACGAACGTACACATGCCTGAAGTGATAGCAAGTGGAGGATATGAAAAACAAGTAATGACCCAAAGCGTCAACTGGCTATTGGTTGCCTATGTTGCAATAGCTTGTATACTATTCGCCTTGTTTATATACAAACGCATACGCCTGCAGATGGTGATACGCAAAAGCACCCGCTTGCAAGAAAAAGGATATACCATACTATTGAATACTACTTTCGGGCCGGGTAGCTGGGGTAGGTACATTTTTCTGCCCGATGAAACAATCAACGAAACCATTATACAACACGAAGCTGCGCATGTGTATATGAAACATTCTACAGACGTTGTAATAATGCAATTGCTGCAATGCCTGTTCTGGCCCAATTTGTTTTTGTATATCATTCGTAAAGAGCTGAAGCAGCTACACGAGTTTCAGGCAGATGCTGCGGTTGGGATGGATAGATTGCAATACAGCGAACTGTTGCTGAGTAATGTATTTGATACCTGCACACTACCACTTACACATTCATTTAATGTTCATCCTATAAAAAGAAGAATTACTATGCTTAAAAAAAGAAAAAGCCCGTTGGCTATTGTATTTGGTGGTGTGGCATTAGTAGCTGCTGCCATTGTAGTTTTTAATGTAGTGGCATTGCAGAGTTGCAAACCTAAAAAGTGGGAAGTGATGCAGGCTATGCAAGTAGATAAAGGAGCAGAGTTTGATGGTGACCTGTATCGTTTCATTACAGATAATATTAAGTATCCGAAAGAAGCAATGGATAACGGAATGGAAGGCAGGGTAGTGATAGGTTTTAAAATAGATGAAGATGGTAAAGTAATAGATCCGCAGGTAGTAACGGAAAATTACAGCTATGTAAATGGTGCCAATGGCAATGGTACCAAGTCTGGTGTGTTGGTTGCTGCTGCATTGGACGTGATACATAAAATGCCTAAGTGGATACCTGCCGAAAAAGATGGCAGAAAAGTAGCTATGTATTATCAACAGCCGTTTACATTTAAGATTGGTGGTAAAGAAAAGTTTGTAATTAGCAATCACGCATCCGAAAAAACTGAAAATGGTTATTCTTGGAAGGTGTCATCATTACAGCCAATAGAGGTTGCTGTTAATAATATAAACCCTGAAACGGTAAATGTGTTGCAGCACGTTTACGACTTGTTAGAACAGCGAGAAACTGAAATGACCAGAGATTTTGACAAAACGCTTGGTAAAGCTGTTGTTTCAGGAGATTTTTCAATATTAGCAACTATGCAGCATAGAGATGCCACAGTTAGGTTCTTGAAGGAAAAGAAGGCGTTGTTGAAGGCTGAAATAGAAGAGCAACAATAGCGACATAGAATTTTTATACATCCATACAATATTACATCCTCCCACTTCGGGAGGATTTTTCTTTTCGTATCTTGCAGCCCGTTATGAGTAAAGAGATTGTAGTTAGTGGTATCCGTTCTACGGGCTTTTTGCACCTTGGCAATTACTTTGGTGCTATGCGCAACTATGTGCGTATGCAGGATGAGTATAATTGCTATTTCTTTGTGGCAGACTACCACTCGCTGACCACACACCCCGACCCGAAAGACCTGCGCGGTAATGTGTATCGTGTAGTGGCAGAAAATGTTGCGTGCGGGTTGGATCCTGAAAAAGTAGCACTGTATGCGCAAAGCGATTTGCCCGAAATACCGGAACTGTACCTGATGCTGAATATGCTGGCATACAAGGGCGAACTGGAAAAAGTACCCACCTTTAAAGATAAAGTACGTACACAGCCAGATAACGTGAATGCAGGTTTGTTGACATATCCTGTATTGATGACGGCTGATATACTGATACATCGCGCCGTAAAAGTGCCGGTAGGTAAAGACCAGGAGCAGCATGTAGAAATGGCACGCAATTTTGCCAACAGGTATAATAACCGCTATGGCGAATTGTTCCCTGAACCATATCCTTTCAATTATGGTGACTCGTTGATAAAAGTGCCGAGTTTGGATGGTACGGGTAAGATGAGCAAAAGTGAGAATGTAAACAGCACATTGTATCTGGCAGATACAGATGATGCCATCCGCAAAAAAGTAATGAAGGCAAAGACTGATAGTGGCCCGACAGAGCCCAACAGTGAAATGCCTGATTATATCCAGAATATATTCCAGTTAATGAGCCTTGTGTCTTCTGCTGAAACTGTTGATACGTATAAAAAGGCTTACAACGAGTGCAATATCCGCTATGGTGATATGAAAAAGCAACTGGCCGAAGATATGGTCAACTTCATAGCACCAATACGCGAAAAAGCGGCTGATTTGCAGCAAGACGAGGCTAAGATTCAGAAAATACTGAGGGAAGGTGCAGAAAAAGCAAGAGCTAGTGCATCGGCAACTATTGCAGAAGCAAGGAAACGGATAGGGATAAATTATTATTAAAAACAGCCCTCTCCGCAAGAGAGGGTTATTTTTTTAGTTTTTGGTTATTATATTGTAACACAATACGCAGCGGATTGCGGAGATTATGGCGCAGAAAAATACAATTAAACACATTGCGGTAGCGGGCAATATCGGCTCAGGAAAGACAACACTCACAGCAAAGCTGGCTAAACATTTTAAATGGGAGCCACACTTTGAGGATGTTGACCATAATCCGTACCTCGTAGATTTTTACGAAGACATGCATCGCTGGTCTTTCAATTTGCAGGTATACTTCCTCAACAATCGCCTGCGCCAGTTGCTGGATATTCGTAATGGCAGCAAGAGTGTAATACAGGATCGTACCATATACGAAGATGCCTACATCTTTGCCCCCAATCTGTACGAGATGGGTTTGATGACCAAGCGCGATTTTGAAAACTATGCATCACTGTTTGATACACTGCGCAAGCTGGTGAATCCGCCTGATTTGCTGATATACCTGAAAGCATCTATTCCTACAATAGTAGACCAGATACAAAAACGCGGTAGAGATTATGAAGAAAACATCAGGCTCGATTATTTGAAGCGCCTGAATGAATTCTACAACAAGTGGATAGACCAGTATAATGATGGCCCGCTGTTGGTAATAGATATTGATAAATACAACTTTGCAGAAAAAGAAGAAGATTTTGCAGAGGTAGTGCGCCGCATAGATGCGCAAATCAATGGTTTGTTCTAAATCCGACTAAATTTATTGTAACTTTTTAATGGCTTATTCCGATATAGGAATACTAACGGGATTGTTGTGCCAACAACCTGTTAAACTCAAAACCATCAACTGTATGAAGAAGACTGTTTACCTGATTATATGCTTGCTGCTACCTGTGCTTTCTTTTGCAGGTGTGCTGAAGGGAGTAGTGAAAGATGATAAAGGCGAGCCATTGCCATTTGCGGTTGTCTTTATACAAGGTACTACTACGGGTACTGCTGCCAATGCAGATGGTATATATGCACTAACGTTGCCTGATGGTACGCATAAGGTGACAGCGCAATATATGGGTTTTGTGCCGTCGGTATTCAATGTCACCATATCGGGAAATGAAACCGTGACGCACGACTACAAACTGAAAGAACAATCGCTTAATATGAAAGAGGTGGTAGTAAAAGCAAACGGGGAAGACCCTGCTTATGCCATCATCCGCAAAGCTATCAAGCGTCGCAAATTTCACCTCGATCAGGTTAAATCTTTCCAGACAGATATTTATCTGAAAGGCTTGTTTGGTACACGCAAAACACCTAAACGCATTTTGGGGCAAAAGATAGAAAAGGAAGATTTGGGCGTAGACAGTGCAGGTAAAGGCATATTGTACTTGTGCGAAGAAGAAGCGACTTACTATTCAAAAGCTAATAAAGAACGCACTATCATAAGAGCGGTGCGCGAAAGCGGAGAGCCTAATGGTGTTGGTTTATCCAAAATGCCACCTGTGGTTACTTTTTACGAAAACAATGTAAACATACTGCAAGGCATTACACCGCGTGGTTTCATTTCTCCCATCAGCGAAAATGCGCTATTGTATTACAAGTACAAATACGAAGGTGACTTTACACAGAACGGCTATGTGATTGATAAGATAAAAGTAACCCCTAAACGCCAGTACGAACCACTGATGACGGGGTATATCTACATAGTTGAAGAAGACTGGGCGATTCACAGCTTGGACCTGTATGCTACAGGCAAAGCAAATTTGGAATTGCTGGACACTATACGCGTAGAGCAACTGCACCTGCCACTGAAGAAAGATACATGGGTTATTAAAAACCAGGTATTATACCCGAGCCTCAAGATATTCGGGTTCGATATATCGGGCTACTTTGTTACCATATACAACAAGCAGGAAGTGAATGGCAATATTCCTGATTCTATGTTTAATGCCAAGATAAATAGTAGCTATGCCGCAGATGCTACTAAAAAAGATACCAGCTACTGGACACAAAACCGCCCGGTGCCGCTGAACGAAGCTGAAAGCAAAGACTATCGCGACAAAGACAGTATGCGCATCAGGTATGAAGACCCTAAGTATATGGATAGCATGCGCAGAAAACGTAACAGATTTGAATTGATGTCTATTGTAATGGGTGGATATAATTTTTCAACCAAAGGCAATAAAAACCGTTTTGTTACCAATTCGCTGCTTGATGGATTGATAGGTTTTAACAGTGTTGAAGGCTTGAATATAACACCTAAGCTTTGGTGGACACGCAATATAGATACTTCTCAATACCTGAGTGGTAAGCTGGCCGCAAGGTATGGCTTCAGCAATACACACTTCAATGCTATGGGCAAGTTTGTTTACACCAAGCGAGATCGTAAATGGCTGGGCAAATTCTGGAGTGTAGGTATAGAAGGCGGTAGATATGTTTATCAGTTCAACCCCAACAGCAGTGTTACGCCATTGTATAATACCTACACGACACTGGTACTTGGGCAAAACTATATGAAGTTGTACGAACGTCTTGGCGGTGCAATTACGTATAATCAAAGTTTAGGTAATGGGTTGAGTTTTGCATTAAAGGCAGGGTATCAACAACGTAATCCGTTAGAGAATACAACAGCATACACATGGTCTAACAATCCTAAAATGACAGACAACACACCTGTTCCTTTGAAAGGACTTGGCTGGGCAAAACATGATGCTGCCATATTGAGTGTAGGCATTGCCTACAGGCCGGGTTACATACACTATATATCCTGATTATAAAGTAGCTAACAGGAGCAATCTTCCGCTCTTTAGGCTCAACTATCAAAAAGGTATAGCAGGTATAGGTAATAGTGTTACAGATTTTGACAAATGGCGCTTCAGTATAGAAGATGATATGAACCTGAAACTGTTTGGTAGCCTGTCTTACAAAATAGCGGCGGGTGGCTTCCTGAATGATAGATATGTAGGCCTGCCCGATATGATGCACCTTGCAGATAACCAGTTGCTGGTGGCTGCCCCATATTTGAATAGCTTTCAGTTGGCTACCTATTACAAATACAGCAATACAGATAAACTATACGGAGAGCTGCATTTGGAATACTATATGAAAGGGCTGCTGACCAACAAGATACCACTACTGAGGCAGGCAAGATGGTATTTTGTAGCGGGCACTAATACATTCTATGCCAATAGCAATAAGTACTATATAGAAGCATTTGGTGGTGTAGACAATCTGGGCTTTAAGGCGCTACGTTTCCTTAGGGTAGATTTTGTGTACTCTTGGGATAACCTGAATAACCAATATTATGGCTTCCGTATAGGTATAGACCCTACGGCGGCAATAGGCATCGTACAGCGAGATAAAGGGGAGGAATGGTAGTCTGGACAGGTTTAGTATTGTAGTGGAAAACAGTTAGTTTTGCCGCACGATAGTAAGACTACCAATATTATGAAAATACTGATTACAGGCGGTGCGGGCTTTGTTGGCTCAAACCTTGCCATCAAGCTCAAACAAAAATATCCTGCATATTCATTTGTAATATTTGATAACCTGAAACGCAGAGGTTCAGAACTGAACCTTATTGATTTCAAAAAGCTGGGTATAGAGTTTGTACATGGAGACATCCGCAATCCGGAAGACCTGGAGCAACTGGGTGCGTTTGATTGTATGATTGAAGCATCAGCAGAACCTTCTGTAATGAGTGGTTTGGATGGTTCACCCAATTATGTAATCAACAATAATCTGGTAGGTTCTATCAATTGCTTCAACGCTTGTATTAAAAACAAAGCAAGCCTTGTATTCCTTTCTACCAGCAGGGTATATCCTATCAGCTTGATAGAAAATGCAAACTACACAGAAGAGGCTACACGTTTTTCATTTACTGATAATCAAAGCATTGCAGGCATCAGCTCGAAAGGCGTATCAGAAGCACTGTCTTTGGATGCAGCACGTTCTTTCTACGGCACAACAAAACTGGCTGCAGAATACCTGATAAAAGAATACGTAGAGTTTTACGGATTGAAAGCTGCTGTAACACGCTTTGGTGTAATAGCCGGTCCGCGCCAAATGGGCAAAACAGACCAAGGTGTAGTAACACTGTGGATGGCAAGGCACTATTGGCAGAAGAACCTGAGCTATATTGGCTACGGTGGTATGGGCAAGCAAGTGCGCGATATGCTGCATATAGACGATCTGATAAGGTTGGTAGATATGCAGATACATAACATGGACAAGTTTGACCGTAAAGTATACAATGCAGGCGGCGGCTTGGCGGGTTCTGCATCGCTATTGGAAATGACACAGATATGCAGCGAGATAACAGGTAATACGATTGAGATAGCAAGTGTAAAAGAAAACCGCCCCGCAGATTTGAGGATATATATATCAGATAACACAAGGATAGAGCAAGAGATTGGTTGGAAGCCAGAGAAAACAGCAAAAGATATCTTCACAGACATCTATCATTGGATAAAAGACAACGAAGCAGAGCTGAAACCATTGTTAATGGGGTAGCCTACTAACAATAGGGCAGTATTTTTAAGAAAATACTACATATCAATAGTATCGGCATTGCCGATACTATTGGCTTTTATATAATAAGCCTGATTGTGGTTAACCACCTTTTATCTCCTTAAAAAAATAATCAAACATAAAAACCGTCTACTAACCCTACTACATATACATTGCTGAAAATATAGATGTATCTTATTGCTCCGTAGTTCAAACTATATTATTATGAATAAACTAAAGGACACTAACACCCTTTTAAAGCTGACAGCCCTCATTATGGCTGTTGCATTATTTACATATCCTTTTATTAATACACTTCATTTGGTTGATGCAGGGCCCAACTGGCTAAGCCTTGATGTATCGTGGCAGTCTACCTTGAGCTATGCTTATACGCACAATTGGGTTTGGGGCGAGGATATTGTTTACACCTACGGACCGCTAGGTATACTATCTACCCGTATTGGTACTGGCATCAGCAAGTGGATATTCATATTGTTTGATATCTACATGGTACTAAACTTTTACTTTATTCTAAAAGATTATCTGGTAGCTGCGGTAAATAAGTTTGTTGCAATTGCTACTGTGTTTTGCATGACGTTGCTGATGAGTACCAGCCATGGGTCAGACTTGTCTTGGGTTGTATTAATGTTTTCGTTTTACTGGATGTTCAGGTCTTATGCAGAGGCTAAGTATTGGTATTATGCATTGGTGGTGCTGAATCTGGTTTTGTGCTTTTACATTAAACTCAATGCAGGTTTGGTTGGATTGGTATTTCTAGGTGGGCATCTGTTAACCATGCTTATATACAAACGTATATCCTTACTGAAGGCTGTTGTAGTAGCCGCAATGTCCGTTGCTTTGATATTGATAGGGGCTTGGCTGCTGCACGTAAATTTGCCGGGATATGTAAAAGGTGCGTTTGAAATAGTGAAAGGATATAACGACGTTATGTATCTGGATACAGAGTGCTATACAAGAACAGAACATAATGTCAATATATTGTTTCTTGGCTTGTCTGCTATTTGCATTATATATGTGTACATCGCTATCAGGGAAAAAAAGTTCTCCCGGTTGTTCTTTGTCTGTATGGCTTTCGGGTATTTGTTTTTACTAAAAAAACAGGCAACACTCAGGAATGACGCACAACATTATTACGAGTACTTTGGCTATGCTAGCATTGTTTTTCTGAGTGGGTTTTTATCGTTGACGGATAAAAAGCAAATTGGTAATCTATATAATATAAACTTTGCATTTGTGCTGTTTTCAATGTTTATGGTTGCAGAATACCCTGACAGACAAATAGACATGTCCTTTGAAAATCGCTACTTTACTATTGGTAATTATTTTTCTCAAATAAAAAATTATGATACTATAACCAAGCTGAACGGTGCCAAGTTCAGGCAGATACCACCTTCGGTATTGGCAAAAGTGGGTAATAAATCGATAGATGTTTTTCCTTGGGATAGTGAATTTATAATAGAAAATGGCCTGAACTATAAACCAAGACCCGTGTTTCAGTCTTTCTCTGCATATACTGCTTATCTGCAACGTATTAACTATGAGTTTTACCTCAAGAATCCGCCGGAATATATACTGTATGATTACGATGCAATTGATGGCAGATATGCATTTAATGACGACTTTTTAGTAAATCTTTTCATCTGTAAAAATTATACCTTTGCAGACTCGTTTGTGTCAAATAACAGGTTAAGGCTTTTATTGCAGAAGAAAACTGAAATTGCGCCTTTACAAGAAGTTGAAACAAAAGAAATAACAACCGGCATTAATAAGCCAATACCGGTAGAGTGGGTAATGACTATGCGTGCTGAGCTTAAGTACAATTTTGCAGGTAAACTGCAATCGATACTTGACAGACCACCTGTAGTGCAGATAGTGATGGTAGACCGTAATAACGCGGTAAGACATTATAAGGCTTCGGTAGAGCTGTTGAAAGCAGGCATATTTCTTGATAGATGGGTAGCAAGTACCAGAGGGTTTGAGGTGTATATGCGCGACAAGAATATGATGGATGTGTTTAATACAGTAACCATCAAAGCAGATGAAAAGTATTTTGAAAAAGACATTAAAGTAAAATATATAAACTATAAATAGCATGGCTAACATCTGTGTAGTAACAGGTTCTTCGGGTTTGATAGGTAGTGAATCTGTTGAGTTCTTTTCAGAGAAGTTTGATAAAGTAGTAGGTATAGATAATAATATGCGTATGCGCTTTTTTGGTGCAGATGCTTCTACAGAATGGAATACAAGCCGTCTGGTAAACAGCATTGGTAATTTTGAGCACCATGCCGCAGATATACGCGATATTGATGCGATAGATAAAATCTTTGCACTGTATGGTAAAGATATCAAGCTGATAGTACACACGGCTGCGCAACCAAGCCACGACTGGGCAGCGCGCGAGCCGATTACTGACTTTACAGTAAATGCTAATGGTACGCTGAACATGCTGGAGGCTACACGTAAACACTGCCCTGAAGCAACATTCATATTTACATCTACCAACAAAGTATATGGTGATACACCAAACTATCTGCCATTGGTAGAGCTGGAGCACCGTTGGGAGATTGATGAGTCGCATCCGTACTTTGCAAAAGGCATTGATGAGCACATGAGCATAGATAATACCAAGCACTCGCTGTTTGGTGCATCAAAAGTAGCGGCAGACGTAGTAGCGCAGGAGTATGGTAAATACTTTGGTATGAACGTGGGTATCTTCCGTGGTGGTTGCCTTACAGGGCCTAAGCATAGCGGTACACAGCTGCACGGCTTCCTGTCTTACCTGATGAAATGCGCTATTACCGGTGATAAATACACTGTGTTTGGCTACAAAGGCAAGCAAGTACGCGATAACATTCACTCATGGGATTTGGTAAATATGTTCTGGCATTTCCACCAAGCACCAAAGCAAGGTGAGGTGTATAATGCAGGTGGTGGCCGTTTCTCAAACTGCTCTATGGCAGAGGCTATTCAGATTTGTGAAAAGATTACCGGCAAGCCTATGAACTATTCTTATTCTGAAACAAATCGTGTTGGTGACCATATCTGGTGGATAAGTGATACTTCTAAGTTTGAGGCACACTACCCAAGCTGGAAGCTGAACTACAATATTGATGACATCCTGACCCAAATTCACGAAGCTTTCCTGACAAGGGCAAAGCCTTAATTGTAGTATGAAATTATCGGTTGTAATACCAGCGTATAACGAACAGGAATCGCTCCCCGAATCGCTGCCCCAGATATATGCAAAGCTGAAAGCCGAGCATATAGATCATGAGATTGTTGTTGTAAACGACAATTCGAAAGATGGCACGCTGCAGGTTTTGGAGAATCTCAGTAAAGAGATTCCGACACTTGTGCACTATACCAACAAAGGGCCAAACGGTTTTGGTTATGCTATACGCTATGGCTTGGAGCGCTTCAGTGGAGACTGCGTAGCTATTATGATGGCAGACATGTCGGACTCTCCAGATGATCTTGTTGCATTTTATCGCAAGATGGTAGAATCGGATAGCGACTGCGTATTCGGTAGCAGGTTTATGAAAGGTGGTAAGGTAATAGATTACCCAAGGCACAAACTGTTCCTGAACAGGATGGTGAATAATGCCACACGCATTATCTTCCGTATACCTTACAACGATTTTACCAATGCCTTCAAACTATATAAGAAAGAGACCATAAAAGGTGTAGCGCCTATTATGTCTCCGCACTTCAACCTGACACTTGAGTTGTCGTTGAAGGCAGTAATACGTGGTTATTCATTCACGGTATTGCCCAATAGCTGGACAAACAGAAAGTACGGAAAATCGAACCTGAAGATTAAGGAGATGGGTAGCCGATACTTCTTTATATTTCTTTACTGTCTTATCGAAAAATTCTTCTCTAGAGGAGATTATCATAAAAAAGCCTGACAATTGTCAGGCTTTTTTATTGTATGCTTTATCCAGTAGGTTTAGTAAAGGGCTCGTCATAAAGGTGGTGACTAATGCCATTATCACCATCATTGTAAATATCTCTTGCGATAGTATGTTGAGGTCGTAGCCTATGTTCAGGATTACAAGTTCCATTAAGCCTCGTGTATTCATCAATGCACCGATGGAAAGACTATTATAGTTGTTTTCGCCAGTAAGTTTTGCAGCTAATGCACTGCCGCCCAGTTTGCCCAATACAGCCACAAAGATGATGAGCAATGTTACTGCCCAAAGAGTAGGTGTATTTACCGCATTGATGTGTGTACGCAAACCCGTGATAACAAAGAACAGTGGTAGCAAAAGAATTAAGGCTACATCTTCAACCTTATCTGTAACTATTTGCCTAAAGTGCCATTGCTGTGGCATGATAACACCAGCCATAAATGCACCAAACAATGCGTGTACGCCAATTAGTTCTGTGCATAGAGAGCTGAGCAGCATTACTATAAATATGATGGCAACAGTTGATTGTTTGACAAAACTGTTTTCCTGTGCTTTGGCCAGTTTGTTCATCAGTGGGCGAACGATAAATACCATCCCCAACATGTAGGCGACTGTTGCCAGCAAGGTATATACAGAGCCTGAGAAAGAGTGAGCTTTAATAATAGCTATAACAAATGCCAGTGCAACCCATCCTGTAACGTCGTTAAGTGCAGCACTAGTCATAGCAATAGCTTCAATGCGCTTATCGCGTAGTGCGCGTTCTCTGATGATGCGCGCTAATACCGGAAATGCTGTAATGCTCATGGCAATACCCATAAACAATGCAAAAGCATAAAACGGTACGTCTTTTGGTGCATAATAATCGTGCAGGAAGTAAGCCAGGCATACACCCAATGAAAATGGTATGACGATACTGGCATTGCTGATAGTAACAGCTGTTCGTGCTTTTGTTCGCAGTATATCCAAATCCAGTTCCATGCCTACAACAAACATGAAGAGTATCAAACCTATCTGGCTGAGGATACGCATCGTATCCAGTGAACCGGGAGGGAATATTGCTTGCAGATATACCGGAAATATCGAGCCAAGTATAGAAGGCCCTAGAAATATACCTGCAAGTATTTCGCCCATCACGGTTGGTTGGCCCATTTTTTTGAAAAAGTAGCCAAATACCCGAGATGTAATGATTATTATAATGAGCTGTATGAGAAACGCGCTCAGATGTTGCGTCATTGCTGTTTGATAATTTGGGTATGCTTATAAAATTATTTCACAGGGTGTAAGCCTAAAAATAATAAAAAACTATTTGCCAAAACGAGGATGGAACTTTTCCAGCGTCTGTCGCAGGTAGGTTCTGTCGAGATGCGTATATATTTCTGTTGTTGTAATGCTTTTGTGCCCCATCATTTCTTGCACGGCCCGCAGGTCGGCACCTGCCTCTACCAGATGGGTGGCAAATGAATGGCGTAGTGTGTGGGGGTGGATATTTTTTTTAATGCCGCTTTTCAGCGTTAGGTCTTTAAGTATCAGAAATACCATAACACGCGATAAGGCACTGCCTCTGCGGTTCAGGAATACAATGTCTTCGTTACCCTGCTTGATGTTTACAAAACTGCGTACATGGTCTTTGTACAGCTTTATTTGTTTCACAGCGGTTTCTCCAATAGGTACCAGCCTTTCCTTGTTTCCTTTACCTATCACACGTATAAAGCCTACATCCAGATACAGATTGCTTAAATGCAGGTTTATCAGTTCGCTTACACGCAATCCGCAGCTGTACATGGTTTCCAGCATAGCACGATTTCGTTGCCCTTCCTGTGTACTATGATCTATGGTATTAAACAGCAGTTCTACTTCATCAATACTAAGAAACTCAGGTAGGGCACGTTTCAGCTTTGGCGCTTCCAGTAGTTCTGTAGGGTCTGTTTTTACAACCTCTTCCAGCAGCAGGTATCTGTAAAATGATTTTACACCACTGATAACCCTTGCCTGTGTGCCTGCGCTCAGTTCCATCTCGTTGATGTGTGCCAAAAAAGATTGCAGATGAGTTAGGCTTACATCTTCGGGGCTTGTACCTGCTGCTGAAGAACGCATGAAATCGCCTAGCATAGCGGCATCGTGCATGTATGCCTCTACGGTATTGTCAGACATGGAGCGTTCCAGTTGCAGATACGCTTTAAAACCTTTCAGGTATGCTTCCCACACGGCTTGCAATATTAGCTGTGCATAGCATCCAGCCAGTCGGCCAGTTGCGCTGCTTGTTCTTTTGTCAGTTTCGATGCTATGGTGTCTTCCATGTTTTGTTGCATGGTAGTTTCAGCATCTGTCAGCAGGGTAAGGCCTTGTTGTGTAATACGGATATCAACCATGCGCCTGTTTTCCTTACACTCTGTTCTTTCTACAAAACCTTTGTCTACAAGTTTGTCTATAAGGCGAGATACATTAGACATGCGTTGCAGCATGCGGTTTTGTATCTCAAACAGGTTCATGGCTTCGCCATTTTGTCCGCGTAGTATACGCAGTACATTATATTGTGGTTCAGTAATGCCAAAAGGTTTCAACGACTGGTTTGCATTACTTACAATCCAGCTGCCCGTGAAAATGATGTTGAGCACTGCGCGAGCATAGGGATCCTTAATTGGCTTAGTTTTAATAAGCTCCTCAATAGTTGGCATAAACGGCTTGCCTTTTTCTTATCTTGCTCTAAAATACAAAAAGATGTTGCAAGTTGCTATAGTAAATGGGCCGAACCTGAACCTTGTAGGTACAAGAGAAACGGATATCTATGGTGGCGAATCGCTGGATAGCTATTTCAAAAAAATGGAGCAGCAGTTTCCGCAGGTAGCATTTACGTATTACCAAAGCAATGTAGAGGGCGAGCTGATAAATTTTCTGCATAGTTGCCGTGGCAAGATAGATGGCATAGTTTTTAACGGTGGTGCCTATACCCATACCAGTATTGCCATCCCCGATGCCATTGCAGCCATCAATATACCTGTAATAGAAGTGCATATCTCTAACATCTATGCAAGAGAAGAATATCGCAAAACATCTTACACTGCTGCTAAATGTGTGGGTTGCATAACAGGCTTGGGCCTGCAAGGCTATGCATTGGCAACGCAATATTTTGTTAATACCCTAAGCGCGAAAACCTCTTAAGAAATCTGCAACAGGCATACGTTTTTTGCCTTCTATCTGCAATTCATCTACATACAGCCAGCCATCTGCTGCTGCAAAACGCAGGTAGGTTTTGCCATCAGTATCGTAGCTACCTGCCTCTTTGTTAGTGTTTGCCAGCTCGTAGTGAGATATATAAATCTTCAACACTTTTTCTTGCAGTATGGTGTATGCAGCAGGTATGGGAGACATGCCTCTTATCAGATTGTGGATACTTACTACGCCATTGTTCCAATTGATGAGGGTATGCTCTTTAAATATTTTCGGCGCGTGTTTTATCTCTGTAGCAACATCGGCTTGTGCTATTTCTGTAATAGTGCCTGCTGCCAATCCTTTTACGGTTTCTACCAATAGTTTACCGCCTTCTGCCATCAGCTTTTGATACAGTGTACCAATATTGTCTTCGGGTAGTATGGCTACTTTGCTTTGCTTCAGGATATTGCCAGTGTCTATCTCGTGCTTTAGTTTGAAGGTAGTAACACCTGTTTCTGTTTCTCCGTTTATAATTGCCCAGTTGATAGGTGCTGCACCACGATACTGCGGCAGCAGTGATGCATGTACGTTGATGGTACCCATTGGCGGCATATCCCACACCACCACAGGCAGCATACGGAATGCTACAACTATGTGTAGGTCGGCGTGCAGGTTTTGCAGCGCATCTACAAATTCAGGTGCTTTCAGTTTTTCGGGTTGCAGTACAGGCAGATTTTGCGACAGGGCATATTGCTTTACGGCTGATGCGTGCAATTGCATGCCACGTCCTGCAGGTTTGTCTGGTGCAGTTACTACTGCTACTACATTAGCACCTGCCTCAACCAATGCCTGCAGAGAGGCAACAGCAAAGTCGGGCGTACCGAAAAATACAATCTTTAAATCCTGAAAGCTTGGCATAGGCCGCAAAGCTACTACACAGAACAGATTTTTCAGGCATTGGTTAAACTTTCCTATCTTTTCTGAGTCTATATTACAAAGCACCTTCAGACAAATGCCTCCTACGGCTACACATACAGACGACAGGGAAATACTGGCTCTATTTAAAGATGAGCGGATGCGCGAGAGTGCATTTACCCAACTGGTGCGCAAGTATCAGGAGCGTTTGTACTGGCATATACGCCGTATGGTTGCCGACCACGAGGATACGAATGATATATTGCAAAATGTGTTGGTAAAGGTTTGGAAGAACTTAGGGGAGTTTCGCGAAGAGGCCAACCTGTACACTTGGATGTACAGGATAGCTACCAATGAGACACTGACATGGATAGAGCAACAGAAACGCAGGGCTTCGGCTTCATTGTCGGACCATGAAGGGGTGTTGGAGAATAAGCTGATAGCACAGAAAGGATATGATGCCAGGCGGATAGAGTGGAAATTGCAAATGGCCATACAATCGCTGCCCGAAAAGCAAAGGGTAGTGTTCAATCTGAGGTATTATGATGAAATGCCTTATGAGCAGATGGCGGATGTATTAGAAACATCTGTAGGTGCGTTAAAAGCATCGTATCACCACGCTGTTAAGAAGGTGGAAGCATTTTTGACACAAGATTAAACGAAAACGTAATTTATTAGTCTAAAGATAGCAATGAGTAGTGCAAATGACATATTGCAAGAGTTGAAGGGGCTGGAAAGTAAACTGGCAGATATGCCTCGTACCACGCCGTACGAGGTGCCTGCCGGATACTTTGATGCCTTGCCTGCTGCTATGTTAGATGCGGTAAAAGCAGAACAGGCAACAGAGCCTATGCTGAACTTGCCTAAAACAATGCCTTACGAAGTACCCGCAGGGTATTTTGAAGGCTTGGCAAAAAATGTAATGATGCAGGTGCAGGAGCCATCATTGCCATTGACCAGAGAAATGGGCTATGAAGTACCCGAAGGGTATTTTGAAAACCTGCCTGCGCAGATACTGGCTAAGGCAAAACAGGAAGAAACCGCGAAGAAAGCAACCCAAACAATTGCCTTTCCTATATGGAAGATGGTAACCAGAGCAGCAGCTGCAATACTGGTAATAGGTATAGGATTCGGTTCACTACGCTACCTGAATACAGATAGCCCGTTGACTACGGAAGGGCAATTGGCAGCATTACCTAAGGATAGCATTAATGAATACGTGCAGCTTCATATAGATGAGTACGAGGCAGATGCTATTGCAGGTACACTGGAGCAGGCAGATGTAACAACATTAACTAACAAACTATCGACTGAAGAGATAGAGAATTACCTGAATGAAACAGGTTGGGATTAAAAATATAATATTGCAAAAGGAAATGAGACGGGTAGGATATATTATACTCATATTACTAATGGCTTTCTCGGTGCAGGCGCAGCCGGGGAAACGTATGGAACGCATCCATGCCATTAAAGTGGCATACTTGACCGATAAGTTGCAATTGACATCTGAAGAGTCTGAAAAATTCTGGCCTATATACAACCGCTTTGAAGAGGAACGTTTTGCTATAGCTCGTAAATATAAGAAAGATGCTGCGGCGCAGGGGCAATCACCAGAAGATGCAATGCGCAGTATAGATGATGATATAGAGATGCAGGAAAAAATGCTGGAGCTTCGCAAAAAGTATAAGGAAGAATTCCTGAAAGTTATTTCTCCTAAACAGCTGGCTACACTTGTTGAGTCTGAACGCGAATTCAAAAAACTGCTATTGCAGCAATTGAAAGAAAGACGTGAAAACAGAGGCGGCGGCGGTGGTAGGCTGCGTTAATTACAGCTTGGCTACGGCACTCTTCACATCATGATAGAAGAGAAATTCCCAATCTTCCTGCTTGCCTTGTTCTGCATATTGCTCGCGTAGTTGCATGGCTTTCTTGCCATCAAAATCGTACTTGGCTACATACTTCATTTTCATCTGCTTTAGTTGTGGTGCTTCGTCGCCGCCAAAGAAGATTTTTTCACCGCCATCGTCAACCAGATAAACGATGTGTTGCGGACAGTGCCCGCCTGAGTGAGTATATTTTATGTAGCCATCAACCTCACCTTCTTCACCATCTAACCAATGAACTTGCGCTGTTGTCAGCAGTGGCTCTATGTCTTCGGGATGGTAAGATGGATAACCGGTACTTAAAGCAAAGTCGGCCTCCGGGCGGTAGATGTAGTAGGTAGCATTGGGGAAGGTCGTTTTCAGCACGCCATTATCATCTTTATACACAAGGCAGCCTGCATGGTCTTTGTGTAGATGAGAGAGCATTACTTTAGTTACCTGTTCCGGGTCGTAGCCTACATTGCGCAGGTTGTCATGTATCTGCAATTCACCATTCGGGTTTTTGAAACCAAGCCCTGTATCAAACACGATAATGTCTTTAGTAGTAACAACAAGAAAAGGTTGAATCTCTACCAGCAGCGAACCGATAGGTCTGTCTGTCAGTTCATCTTCATGCAGATTGAATGGTACAAACTGTTTATCGTGCCCTATCGTAAATACGCCCTCAGATAATGGGAAAATCTTAGCCATTGCGCTGCAAATGTACGTTACTATCTGTTAGCGAATCATTACTTGCCTGTCAGAGTCTAAACGTAGCATAATGAACATCAGGATGCTGAAAGACAATAACGATGAACCACCATAACTTAGGAACGGCAGCGTAATACCGATTACCGGTGCCAGCCCTATAGTCATCGATATATTGATGGCAAAGTGGAAGAACAGGATAGATGCCACACAGTAACCATATATACGGCTGAATGCTGAACGTTGCCTTTCTGCAAGGTATATCAAACGTAGCATCAGCGATACATAGAGCGTTATTAATATACCACTGCCAAAAAAACCAAACTGCTCGCCGATGGCACAGAAGATAAAATCTGTATGCTGCTCGGGTACAAATTCATTTTTGGTAGATGTACCATTCAAAAAGCCCTTGCCCCAGAAGCCGCCCGAACCGATGGCTATCTTGGATTGCTTTACGTTATAGTCAGATACATTGCCTTTCTTCTCATCTTTTTTCTGGCCAGCTTTCATGTAGCTTTCAGGAACGTCTTGGCCAAGGGTAGAATAGATACGTTCTATCTGGTGTTTTTGCAGCACATATTTAAACAGCACAGGCACCATTACCTGCGAGAATAATATACAGACCAACCATGCACCTACCAACAGGATACGAGCCGATACATTTCTTTTCAGTTCTCTGCGTATCAGGTAGCCACCACCTGCTGCTAATGTTGTAATAATGATAAACAACACTAACCTATCTACCAGCAACGAAGCCAGTGTAAGCGCTACCAATGAGAAACCTATTATTAGGATAATATTCGGCAAACCTTCGCGATACATAACCAGGAAGAAGCAGAAGTAAACTAATGCAAGCCCTGTTTCTTTTTGCAGAATGATGAGTACGGCTGGTGCTAATGCAAATGCAGCTCCTATCAGCCTGTGGCGTAGTGTCTGGAAATTAGTATCGGGCGAAGAAAGAAATTTAGAAAGTGCTAATGACGTAAATATCTTACAGACCTCGCCGGGCTGAAACCTTGCTACACCTACACCCAACCAAGAGTGTGAGCCTTTGATATCGACACCTGCAAAAATGGTAATAATCAATAAGAAGATGCCAATGGTATAAGACAGGTATGCAAAGGATGAAAAGAATTTACTATCTGTAAATATGATGATAAGCCCTACGAACAAAGACACGCCAAGAAACATAAACTGCTTCATGTGGTTTTTGCTCATCATAAAGATGCTGGGGTCTGTACTGCGGTGCTCTACAGAAAACACGGTCATTACACCTATAAATACAAGCGCCAGATACAGTACTAATGTAACTGTGTCTAATCTGCCGAATATCGATTTACTCTGCGTGCTCATGAAATATGATAATCTAGCGTGTGCTTATTTTGTTTTCTTAATATTATAATACTTGTTGAAGAATCGCATAGCCTTGATAGAATCTTTAGCAAAAGCAATACTATCTGTCAAGCGTTTTGCATCTTCTCTGCGTTGCATCCTTGCAGCATCGCGCAGGCGTTGTGCAGAGTCTATGGCGTAGGTGTATTTATTTACCAGGTTGGCATTATACATCCTGTCTTCCAGCCCTTTGCGCTTGCTCGATACACTGTCCAGCAGATATTTCTCAATCATCAGACTGGCAACTGGCCCCGCCCATGATGCACCAAAACCTGCGTTTTCTACCACAACTGCTATTGCAATTTTAGGGTTTACCCTTGGTGCAAATGCTACGAATACCGAGTGGTCTTTCATCTTCATGGCCTGCCCGTTTACTACGGCTTTGTTTTCTACGGTACCTGTTTTTGCACATATTTCTATGCCCTCCATTTTGGCAACCGTACCTGTACCATGTTCTACCACATCTTGCATACCTTTTGCTACTACGTCAAAGAAAGTATCCGGTATATGTGTTACCACGTGTTTTTCGTGATACTTCTTCAGCAACGGGTCGTTGGGATTGTTGCCTATAGACTTTACAAAATGCGGTGTGTAGTAGTAGCCCTTGTTGGCAATGATGCACATAGAGTTGGCAAGCTGTATAGGGGTAAGCGCTATCTCACCTTGTCCCATACCTACAAATAGCATGGTGCATGAATTCCAAGAGCCATTGTACATTTTATTGTAGGTATTAGAGTCGGGGGCTTTACCACTCATCTCAAAAGGAATATCAACACCTGTAGGATGGCCAAAGCCGAAGTCGTTGCAGTATTTGTGCCATGCCTGCACACCATTCTTCACACCACCGAATTTTTTATTATCAGCAATCAGTCTGAAAACGTGTACGAAGTAAGAGTTGCAAGAGTGTGCCATGGCTAAACGCAGATTAGCAGCGTGACCACCTCCACTGTGTGTACAGCCTATTCGCTTACCGCATGCATAGTAGCCTCCTGCACAAGGATAGCCGAATGAAGGTGTAATAGCCCCGACGTCAAGCCCTATCAATGCTGTCATAGGCTTCATGGTAGAGCCCGGTTGGTAATATGCCTGTGTAGCACGGTTCAACAACGGTTTAGTAGCATCGCGATACAGTTTGCTATAGTTTTTTGTACGTTCTGTACCACGAAGTAGGTTGGGGTCGTAATTGGGGGCACTCACCATTGCCAGTATACCACCTGTTCTAGGGTCTATGGCTACAACAGCACCCAGTTTGTTGCGCATTAGTTTTTCGCCCAGTTCCTGCAGGTCTGCATCCAGATATAGTTCAAGGTTTTTACCGGCAATTTCTTGTGTATCAAGCGTACCACCTTTGTATGGTTCGCGCGGACGGTTGAAGTTGTCGCGTTCCAGAAAGTGAACACCACGCTGACCGCGCAGTACATCTTCATAGCTGCGTTCCAATCCGTTCATACCTGTATAGTCGCCCTGCTGGTAAGATGCGTATTGTTCTTTCTTTAGCATATCGGGCGATACTTCGCCAATATAGCCCAGCATTAATGCGGCACTGGCACGCGGGTAGGTACGCCTGAAGCGTTCTGCCATTTCGAAGCCAGGGAAATTGTACATGTTTTCCTGAAAGCGTGCGGTTTGTTGAGCACTCATCTCTTCAATGAAAACACCTTTGCGCATAGGCCCGCTTTTGATACGGGTTTTGTTGAGCATTTTGGTAAAGTCTTGGGTGGTAATCCCCAACACTTCGCAGAGCGATTGTGTATCTAATGTTTTGCTTACACTCCCCGGTGTCACCATCAAATCGTACACACGTTCGTTATATAGCATGGGTTTGCCCCTTCTATCCAATATGGCACCACGTGGCGGATAAACAACTTTGCGGAAGATGGCAATATCGTTTGCCATCACCTTGTATTTATCTTCTACCACTTGCAGAAAAAAAAGACGTATCAGCATGATGACAGCCATGCTGATGAATATGGTTCGAATAACGAACTGACGCGGGTTTGCCGCTATAGACATGTGTTGAAAAGTATTAAAATGGGTATTGATTGCAAACCTACTCTAAAAACATGATTTTCAAATGAACGCTTCGATAAGAGAACAGCATATTTATCCCCGAATGTTATTTATTCTAAAAAAATAATTGTGAGAAAAGTTTGTCTGTTTTCAAAACACCTATTACCTTTGCAATCCCAATGACACCAGTTAGTCCGATGGTGTAAAGGTAGCACAACTGATTTTGGTTCAGTTAGTCTTGGTTCGAATCCAGGTCGGACTACTTAAAAGGGTTGAGAAATCAACCCTTTTTTTGTTGCCGTTAATTATCACCCCCTTCCTGCTTTAAGATTTACATTCATTAATCTTATATTTAAAGTCTACTAACAGGAACCCCTATGTTCAATCGTCGTAATTTTTTGAGAACAGCTTCTGTGCTATCTGCAATGTCTTTTGCAGAAATGGAAGCAATGGCAGCTATGCAATCTGTTAAAGCAGACAAACCCATAGCAAAAGACGACGAAAAATATTGGCAGAACGTAAGGCAATTGTTTCCACTTAGCAAAGATTTTACATATCTGAATAATGGTACGATGGGGCCATCACCATATCCGGTAATAGAAGCGGTGAAGAACGGTATGATGGATGGCGACCATCACGGCGGTTATGGTGGCTGGGAAAATACAGCAAAGAAGCTGGCAGCTTTTGTTGGTGCAGACGAAAATGAAATAGCACTGACACATAATGTTACAGATGGTATTAATATCGGGTGTTGGGGAGTGCCGCTACGCAAAGGAGATGAAGTAATACTAACAACACACGAACATGTGGGCAATGCCTTTCCGTGGCTGAACCGTAGAAAACTGCATGGTATTGTTATTAAAACCTTTACACCTGCATCTACAGCAGCAGCAACACTGGAGCGTATTGAAGCATTGATAACAAACCGTACACGTGTAATAGCTGTACCGCATATACCATGCACACAGGGGCAGATATTGCCGGTGAAGGAAATATGCACATTGGCCAGAGAACGTAATATCTATTCAATAATAGATGGTGCGCACGGCCCTGGTATGCTAATGCTGGATTTGCATGATATGGGTTGCGATACTTATGCATCCTGCTGCCACAAATGGATGCTGGGGCCTAAGGGTACGGGTTTTATTTACGTGCGTAAAGACTTTCAACAAATCTTGCAGACATATTTTGTAGGTGGCGGCAGCGATAATGGCAAGTGGGATATGGCATTGGAAACCCCTAAGATGGGTAAGTATGCAGACAGCGCTCACCGTTACTATGGTGGTACACAGGCTTCCGGCTTATATAAAGGTGTTGATGCAGCTATCGATTTTATAGAAACAATAGGCATGGAGAACATCCATAATCGCATTAAGTATCTTGGCAACTATACACAACAACAACTGCTGATATTGGGCGATAGGGTAGAGTTGATAACACCCACAGAAGATCGCAGCCATTGTGCCGTAAATGGTTTCCGAATAAAAGGGATAGAGTATACAAAGTTTTATGACCAGTGTGCTGCAAGTAAAATCCGTATACGCAGTGTTGCAGAAAACGGGTTGAACTCGCTACGCGTATCTACCCACATCTACAATAATACAAATGAGATAGATATGCTGATAGCAGAGATAAAAAAAGCTATCAGTTAGCAGCTGCTTTTTTCTTCAGGTAGCCAAGCATGCCACCCAGATAGTACTTTCGTAGCTGATAAGGATAGTATTCGTACAGTGTATTGTCTTCTCGGATAGAATACCCTTCGTTGAAATATTGCGATGATAGTTCTGCATTGGCAAGTGCTTCTTTATATTTTCCTATGTAGGCATAGCACTGTGCCGTGTAGTAGTAGGCATCAGAAAATTGCTTGTACTCTTTTATTGCCTTGCCGAATGTAATGATAGCTTTTTCATAATCGCCCATCTCGTACTGGATAATGCCCAGATAGAAGAAATGATTGGGGTGTACCCAGCTTTCGCCTCGTTTTTTGATAGTTTCATTTACACAACCTTCTATATAATATTTGCTGCTATCAATATGGTTCAGTTGCAGGTGGCACAATCCAATATAAAAATTGTAGGGGTGGTCCATAATATAACCCGTACATTTCGGGTTGGCCTTGGCACGATAGAAAAGTTGTAGCGCATCATTATAGTTTCTTTGAAACATGGCAGTCATAAAGGCTGTATAATCCAGCCAATGAGCGGGGGCGTATTTTACAGCACTATCCAGATATGGTCTGCCTACTTCATACTTCCATGCTTTGTAAAGTGGCATAGATTTTTGTTGCCAGTAGTAAGCATGTGTAGGTATTATCATCAAAGCACTGTCCAACATTTTATCTCTTTTTGAGGAGAACAACGGTTGCTGCCATGCTTTGTGCAGAAAGCTGTCTGCAAGGGCAGAGTCTGCTTTGCTATATGGTTGTGCCATAACAATATATGCATTGAGCATAAGCAGCAGCGAGAAGATATGCTTCATCGATTGTTGGTTTGTTGTATAGACAAGCATGTTTTACAAGACGTAAGTATAAAGCTGTTAGCATTCTGTTAAACCAAATGGTAAAACAGTCTAAGTGCTTTTTAATCTGCTCTTAATGCTAAATCTTCTAAACATACAGGAATAATCGTAAGTTTATAATAACCATAAAACTCTTATATGCGCAATTTTTTACTTGCCTTAATATTATTGTTCGGTACACAAGTTAATGCTCAGTATATATTGAATGAGTACGATATTAATACGGCTGGCAGTTCTTACCCCAAAGAGCTGACGATTATGAATGGCAAATTGTATTTTGTCGCAACTAATCTTGCAAACGGACAAGAGCTTTTTTATACAAACGGTGTACATCCTAATTTTACACTTGTATCCGATATTATGGCAGGTCCATTAGGTTCCTCTGTAGCAAATCTTACGGTGTTGAATGGTTCTAGGTTGATATTCAGTGCTGATGGTGGTGGTGGTAAGGGGATAGAACTATGGCAAAGTGATGGTACTAATACAGGTACTTCTCTTGTAAAAGATATATACGCAGGTGGCGTTTCTAGCACGCCGGAAAGCTTTGTAGCATTTAACGGAAAAGTTTTTTTCAGTGCATATGGTTCCGCAGGTGGTAATCAGGATTTTTGGGTTACTGATGGTACTAATACAGGTACTTATCTGTTCAAGGATATTAACCCTACAGGTGGCAGCTATCCTAAAGGCTATTGCGAGGTGGGAGGTAAACTTTACTTTGAAGCATTTACTGATTTGGAGGGTGATGAAATATGGGTATCTGATGGTACAGATACAGGTACAAGAATGCTGAAAGATGTAAAGGCTGGAATGCTGGGTTCTTACCCGCAAAATTTATTCGGTGTTGGCAACAAATTGCTTTTCACGGTGAGTGTTCCCCCACCTGCAGGTAGCGTTGTATATGAAAGTGATGGCACAACGGTTGGTACTAAAGTGTTCAATAAGCCCGGGTTCAATAATATTAACCGCAATTTCATCATTTCGTGGAAAAATAAAATATATGTACATGCAGGCTTTACAATGTCTGATGCCTTGTGGTATACTGATGGAACACTAGCCGGTACTGATAGCTTTAAAAGAGTAGATCATGCGGGATGGCCGGTGGTGTATAATGATAAGTTATATTTCAGTGGCTCTGCCAGCAGTAGTACGGGTTCGGAATTGATGGTTAGTGATGGTACCAAAGCAGGTACTAAACTATTGAAAGATATTATTCCCGGGCCGGATGCGTCGGCGCCATCTTACTTGACGGTGTATAGAAACAAGATATATTTCATTGCGCAATCTTCATTGGGTGATACCCAGTTGTATGTGTCTGATGGTACTGATACCGGTACTCATAAAATTGTAAATACCTTGGCTACACAAACCAATCCGCTTTCTGTAACTGCATTTAATGGTTTCAAAGAGTATGATGGTAAGCTTTATTTTGCAGCAAACTATACAGGCAATGGTGCAGAGTTATGGTCGTTAGAAGATACTTCAAAACCTGTGGGTATCACACAGATTTTACATACGCAAAATATAGCCTTGTATCCGAATCCTGCAAAAGCAGTATGCAATGTGATAATAGATAATACTGTGTATCAGAAAGGCAGTATTCTGTTGTGCGATATGAAGGGTAGTGTTTTGCTACAACAACAGCTGAGTGCAGGACAAAAACACGCTACAATTCAATTGGCAAATATTGCTACAGGTGTCTATACTATAAAGGTAGATGTGGATGGTAATATTGTAAACCGTAAATTGGTGGTACAATGATAAGAACATGGCTGTAAGAAAAACAGTATTGATAACCGGGGCTACCGGGGGCATAGGCACTGCATTTGCACGTGCCTATGTTCGTAATAGCTATAACCTGTTGCTGTGCGATAAGGATGAAGAACAACTGCAAGCAATGGCGCAACAGTTGCAGCAGCAGTATAAGTGTAGCATAAAAATACTTATAGCCAATCTTGCAGCAACTGATAGTGTGGATGATTTGATTGGTCAATTGCAAGGCATGAGGATTGATGCCTTTGTAGCTGCTGCCGGTTATGGAGAGAAGATGCTGTTTGCAAAAGAAGACATACAAGCATCTGTAAGAATGATACATGTACATAGCATATCTGTAGTACAATTGATACATGCTATATTACCGCAAATGTTGAAACGAAGAAAAGGTGATATCATTGCTGTGTCTTCATTAGCTGCATTTATACCAGCACCGGGCAGTAGTATTTATTCAGCAACCAAAGCATTTGTAAATAGCTTTATAGAATCGCTGCATATGGAAGTGGGTGAGAAGGGTATCAGGGTGCAGAGTCTTTGCCCGGGGCTTACGCATACCGGTTTTCATAAAGAAGCAGATATAAAACGTTTTGACAAAATAAAGGGCCTGAATTTGTGGATGGAGGCAGATGAGGTTGTAGCTGCATCATTGCAGGGGCTTGAAGATGGCCTTGTTGTTTGCATACCGGGGTTCATTAATAAATCTATCAAACATACTGTGCCAGCTATACCCCGACAATCTTTTTATAAACTGGTAGCAAAGCTGACGGATATAAGTAAGTAATTGTTTGCATACATATCATACTACTCATAAATCTTGGTGCACGCCAAGATTTATTTTTTGTGCATGGGTGAGCTTTGCATCAAAATAAAAGTATATGAAAAGTAATAACAGATTTCTAAAAATCAGCGCAGGTGTGCTGATAGCTTTCTCCGCATTTTCTTTGTTGATGGTAAGTGTTATGGCATTCTACAGTCCGCAGATGGTAATGGACCTTGTACAGGTGAAGTTGCCCAATAATGATGCTTATAGTTCTATCCGCGGTGTGTATGGTGGTGTGGGTTTAACAATTGTTATCAGTCTTGTTTATCTGTTGGTTAAAGATAAGAAGGCAGGGCTTGTTTTTTTGACCATGCTATGGGGGTTCTATGCACTATCGCGCGTTATAACGCTGATACACGAGGGCCCGCTAGGCGATTTTGGCAGCAAATGGTTGAATATAGAAAGCTTTTTGTTTGCTTGTTCGCTAGGGTTGATGCTCGTATATCCTAAACGCCTAAAGGGTGCATAGACGTATTAACAGAGGGGCAGTAGAACAACAGAGGGTTTCGACGTAGTGTCAGAACCTTCTGTTTATTTTTACAGATACCTTTCCTTCAATACATTCAGGTGGTGGGTAGCGTGCCCTATCATCATATAGCCCAATGCGCGTGCAGATACACGCCCGTTGGTTACGTTGGCTGTCCATGTGGTTTGTTCTTCGGTCATGCCTTCAAACAGCTTGCGGGTGGTAAAGCGGATGGCTGCAAACTCTTCCAGCAGGTCGTCCATGCTACGGTTATCTACTACTGCATTAGCGGCATACAGGTCTTCATCAAGTGTTTGTATCAGGTGTTCGCTATCGCCACGTGCAGCAATCAGTGCGCGGTAGCTCATACCACGTTCGGTATCCATCAGGTGCATCAGCATTTGCTTGGGTGTCCATTTGCCAGGTGCATAGCTGTAGTTTTGTTTTTCTTCACTCAGGTTCATGAAAGTGTTCACCACATCTTCTGTGTTTTGCATCAGCAGGTCGAAATAGCTACCATCGGGTACCAACGCTATGTATTTTAAAAAGTAGGGATTATGTTCTGTGCTTTGCGGACGTTGCATGGTTATGTGTATTAGGATTGCAAAGTTATCGGGTGCCGGTCAATGTTTTTGTTTAGCAGCGTCATAATCTTTTGGTAAAACAACTTTTCCTGTCATAGGTACGGTATAGAGTGGTGGTAACAGAAACTCAGCTCTGCGTTTATCTACATAGTCAATATCGGCTATTGGCGGGCAGTGGTATACACCATCTTTGTAGTCCGATGCATCGCCATATTCTCCATATATTTCGGGTACTTGGTTGTATTGCCACGCACGCTTATCTATCAGGAAGGGGCCATAGAAATTGGGAATTTCTCCTTTCATCGTGGCCTCTTTCAGATATTGTATTAGTACGTCTTGCGGCAATAAGTAAGAGAAATGAGCAAGTATATGTTTAAAGTTTTTGTGGAAAGATTTGCCAATATCTGATATGCCCGGGAAACGTTTGTATTGCAGTAATATGTTCTTCATAGCTTCAACATTCATCAGGTCGCTTTTATATTGCAGGCTGTCTGCATATAGCTGCATTTTACTGCCCGGTTCTGCCATCAGGTACAGGTAGCGGCTGCGAGAGTCTGTATAATATATCTCAAGACATAGTTGCAGCAGTGGCAGGTTTAGTGTGCCGGTGTATTTGCTGAATAGCTTATCAAAGTTCGCGACCAGTGCCTTGTATTGTTTATTGCTGTCCAGCTTAAATGCCTCCAGACTATAGTACATGTTTTTTACAGACTCGTAGCTCTGGTTCTCAATAGCTTTTTCAAGATAGCGCATTGCCCTTGTGGTATCTCCCTTATGTAGCAGGGCTTCAACCATAAATTCTTCTGTGCTGTAGATGTAAAGGCTGTCTCTGAATGGCAGCTTGCCTGCTATGGCTATAACAGAGTCATACTTCTGTTCGTAATCGAGCCGTCTGATGGTGTTATATCTGTCTATACGTTGCAATAGCTCCTTGCTTTGTGCAAAAGATAAAAAAGGTATTATCAGGAAGAGGTATAACAGGTAGTGCTTCATTAGCTGAATATACAACAGAAAGTATTGCCGTATTTGAAAATTCAATATTGCATCTGCCATAGCTTGCAGATATTTGCAATCATGCAGGAAACTATTGTGAAGGCTCCATCTGTACGCCAACGGCAAATTGTAAAGCAATACACTCAATTGCTGGATGCACATCTGGAAGACCTTAGAAACGGCAAGGCTTTGCGTATGGATACCATCAGCGATTTTGCGGCTGCCATGCACATACATCCACGCCACCTGAGCAATACCATACACGAGGTTACAGGTACATCTGCCTGCGATATATACGAGTACAAGATACTGGCACTGGCACAGGACATGTTGGCGAATACAGACGATGCCATTGCAGACATTGCCATCAGGCTCGATTACGACCCCTCTAACTTTACCAAGTTCTTTAAGAAATACGGTGGCGGCATTACGCCCAAGCAATACAGAAATGCGCATCGCAATGTCTGAAATCTGAACCACTCACCATTTTTTCTGAAGCAGTCACCATTTTTTACCCAGTGGTGCTTGGTAGCTTTGCATCATCTTAATAGCAATTAAAACACAAGACATGAAACAGCAAACAGCACTGGTAACAGGCAGCAGCCGCGGACTGGGCAAGGATATGGCACTGGCATTGGCAAAGAAGGGGATAGATGTTATCATTACCTACAAAGGCAATAAAGAAGATGCGGAGCAGGTAGCTAAGGAAGTAGAAGCATTGGGTGTTAAAGCAGCCGTATTGCAACTGGATATGGAAAGCCTCGGTAGCTACGATGCCTTTATACAAAGCGCACTGGCAGCCATACAGCCATGGGGCAGGGACAAGATTGACCACCTGATAAACAATGCAGGCATAGGTGGTGGCAAAACCATTGCAGATGCTACAGAAGAGTTTTTTGATGCGATGCTGAATGTACACTTCAAAGGTGTGTACTTCTTTACCCAAAAGTGGATGCAGCACATCAACGATGGTGGTAGTGTCATCAACATATCTACAGGTACAACACGTTTCCGCAATCCGGGTTATTCTATCTACTCATCTATGAAGAGTGCGGTAGAGACATTTACCAAACACGTAGCGGCAGAATATGGCAACAGGCAGATACGTGCCAATATAGTAGCCCCCGGGCCTATCGAAACAGACTTTAACGGTGCAGCCATACGCAACAATCCGCAACTGAAAGCTATGCTGGGCGAGCGTACGCCGCTGGGCCGTGTAGGTGTGGCAGAAGATATTGGCGGCGTGGTAGCCTTCCTGTGTACAGAAGATGCACGCTGGGTAAACGGACAGCGGATAGAAGTAGCAGGCGGTATTAATATGTAGTATTACGCCATCTTATATTATTAAAGGCACGGGCAAAGGCTCGTGCTTTTTTATTCCATTCCATTTTGGAATATGCAATTCTTCATTTTTTACACTTTATTCCATTCCATTCCAATTGGAATATGCAAAAAACCTTGTTTTTCGCAATTTGCTGATAATCAATACAAGCGTTTTCTATTCCACATATTCCATTCCATTCCGTGGAATATTTAACTCCTCAATTTTTGCATATTTCTACTATTACAATCTTTATTAATTCAAGATGAATAACTTGTTAATTAATCATTATCAATTGATTATTAAACGGTTATATGTGTGTTTGTATGATGCTCGTCACTATAGTGGTGCCACATGTATGTGTAGTATTGTGGTAGAATTGTTATGAACTGTAACAAGTCTGTTTTTGTAAATAACCACATAGTATGAAGTACATCTACACAATGCTGCCTTTGCTGCTGCTGACAGCCTGTGCCAAACACAGTACCACACCACACCATACACTAACCCTGCAACAACAAGACGGTACAGAGATACCTGTAGAAAACATTGATGCCAATTGGGATTATGAAACAGGCAGGTTGGATATACTTGCCGAAGGTACAGACCACCAATTGCTGAAGCTGCATACACAGACCCTGCACAATAACAAGCCGTGTATAACAGATGTGTACTATGCCGAAGATGAAGGCTTTGCCGCAGCAGATGTAGCTACAGGTAGTATAGATATTAACGAAGCAGATGCCACACATGCTACAGGTACCGCATATGTTACATTTACCAATCAGGCACATACTGCTACCAAAACCATCACTGCCCATTTTACTATCTACACAAAGTAGCAGATTGTTATTTGCGTTTTTCAGTACTTAAATATTCCATGGAATGGAATGGAATATTTGGAATGAAAATAGCCCACTATTGATAATCAGCAAATTGCGAAAAACGAGGTTTTACAATCTTCCAATTGGAATGGAATGGAATAAGGGGTGCAAAAAATCAGGAATTACATATTCCATTTTGGAATGGAATGGAATGGAATGGAATATTTGGGAAGAGGAGTTTTACAGTTGAGGGAAAACACGTAAGGTGCGTAGCTTCAGCCCCTGTTCTATGCATACATCCCATGCTTGCTGCCAATAGTGGTTGCGACTGTGATTGCTCTGCTTGTCATATAGCTTTTGCAGTTTTGTTACCCGCCATACAATTATATTTCGCATGCTATCTGCCTGTAGTATAGCTCTTTTTTCGTCAAATACAAATCGTTTCAGCATATAGTTCAGCTCCAGCGCACCAATGCGTGATATGTTATAATGCCCCTGCTCGTGATGCAGTACGCGTTGTTTTATACTGTCTGCGGCTGTTTGCATCCACGATGTTTTTACCGTAGACTCGTATGGATACATGAACACATCTGCACTGTAATTGGGTTGCTGCCCTGCTTTGGGCAACTGCTTGGGATACCAATTTATGTCTGTGAAAATAACTGCTGATGCACTGTCGCGCTTGTGCTTGCCTTTGAAATCGCTGAATTGTAGTGGTCTGTTATTGATGGGTGTACGTCCTGTAGTGTCTTGCGCATGCAATGGTGGCAATATACAGAGCAACAGGTATGATAAGAGTATTTTGTACATGGTATATACGAATATACTAATGCAGCATGAAAAAAGCAGCGGTTGCCCGCTGCCTTTACTTATTGTTTGTTTTGCATGATGTATTATTCATCACCCTTTTTGCACAGGCCTGCTATTTTGTGGAAGGCATCGTGCACGGTGCTTATTTGTTTGGTAAGGTCTGCATCGCTTTTCTTTTGCTTCACTGCTTTGTCCATTTGCTCGGTTTCTGCTACCAGTTCTTTCAGTGCCGCTTTAATGTCTGCACGGTTATAGGCTGCGGGTGGGGTAGATGCTGCCAGTTTCTTCGCTTTCTCTACCAACTCGCCCGAGCGTGTTTTAATAGGTGTCAGGTTGCCTTCCTCGCTTGGGTGGAAGGTCTGTCCCATTACACCGTGAAACGTTTCCAGCTCTGCCCACTTAGCCTTGTCTTGTGCAAAGCCCGCCATGCTGATGAATAAAAATGCGAATACTGCTATGATAGATTTCATATTATTAATGTTTTATTGAATGATTGTTATTAAAAAATGATTGTTTGATGGGCAGCATATACGCATACCGCAACCCGTTACCATGCGGTACCGTGTATTATATGCTTGTGTTGGGAAAACTAAGCCACTACACCCCGCGGTGGCTGAAAGACGGAATCGGTACACAGCCGTGTATGCAGGTGATGCACTACGGGTATTTGCACAGATGTTGTATAATGTGTGTGATATACTATTGTTGGAGATGCCACAGGCAGCATATAAGTAGCTATGCTGATATTGGTTTTTTTAGCAGGGGCACTGCCGCAAGGGTTTTTATCGCAATCGGTTTTGCGCATCTGCTTGCGCAGGTAGCATTTGCCCTTGCAGGTGTTCTTGGCGTTCTTGCGATACTCGCAGAGGTTTTTGGCAATGTAGCTCTTGTTCATCTCAAACAATCCCAACACCACATACTGCCCCACACCCTGAATGGCGATGCACACCACCAGCAATGCTATAGAGAGCCTGTATATAAAACCTATGCGCTGTTTCACCAATTACTACTTGCGGCTGCTAAACTAATACGCAGAATGTTAAAGGATGGTTATATGTTGTTACTTGATTTCTTCTCCGCTTTGTGGGTCAATTAACTTTCTTACTGCCTTACCGGACTTTTTATAAGTGCCAGTAGCTACAACACCATGCCCAAAACCACAGCTAAAGTTGTAGTCACCGGCATTGTGCTCAACAAAAGCTTTGTTTCCTTTAAACCGTATTTGAATTTTGCAACTGCTATCGCATGTACATGTGCAGATTATATTGTCTGTATTGTATTCAACTGTATCGATGAGTACTCCGGAGTTATAAGATGGGGCACCTTTGCAGGCATAAATTACTATCACATGTTTGTTCTTAGCTATTCGCTTTATCTGCAGACTTCCGGTGTATCCGTAAACCTCACCGTTCTTTTTCTGAGTTTTACTTACTAAATCATAATACCCTTCTATGTCTGTCTGTATCTGTGAGAAGCAGTCTCTAGTAGTCAGAAACGCAACGAGGATGAGTATGTAGCACATTGTTTTCACCATTTTAAGGTACAACATTTGAAATAATAATTGTTTTTGTTGCTGCTCTTGCAGATACGTTTTGTTTTATTTGTTATCCTATTGTCACATTCAAAGCTTTATGCACTATTGCCGATTAATATTTGTAGATTACAGATGTACGAAAAGATGTTTAAGCTACGTTAGTTATTCATTCGATCTGCACTTAGCTTTTAAAACATCCTGCATGGCAATTCTTTTGATGCTGGCTATACACTGGTATAGTTCGCTCTTTTTCCAGTCTGTATTTCATCATCGTTATGCAGCACATGGTGTGTTTACCATGTCTCGCTTTTGGGAAAAAATGTTCTTCATAGGTTCGTTTCTTACACAGGGCACATCATACATCAGTGCATCTGCATACGGTATTATGCACCGCCTGCACCATGCACATACAGATACCGAGCACGATCCGCATTCGCCTGCCAATTCGCACAATGTGTTTACCCTGATGTGGCAGACGCGCAACAACTACAGGGATATCTATACCAAAACTACAGACGTGCCCGAAAAGTATATGCAAAACCTGCCCGAGTGGGAAAAGTTTGACCGTATAGCACATGGGTGGCAGGCAAAAGCTGTATGGGCTATCCTGTACATACTGCTATATACGCAGCTTGCCACACAATGGTGGATGTACCTGCTGCTACCCGTAACGCTGACAATGGGCGCACTGCAAGGTGTGGCTGTCAACTGGTGGGCACACAGGTTTGGGTATGAAAACTATAAGATGAAGAACACATCTAAAAACATACTACCGCTCGATTTCCTGTTTTGGGGAGAGGCGTACCATAACAACCACCACAAACACCCCAGCAAACCCGACAATGCCCACCGCTGGTACGAGTGGGATATGGGCTACAAAGCACTGGTGCTGCTGGAAAAACTGCGTATTGTGAAGATAAAACGCGCAGTGGTAAAACCTATCGTGTTACCGTAAAGCCAAGCAACGTCAGCTTTACATGCTCTGAGCTCGGCTTATCGAAGCTGATGAGGCGCATATCCTTCAGCTCTATAAGCATAGGGACAATCATCTGGCGCAGTTGGTTCAGTTCTTTGGCAATGCTATCTACCTGTACCGTAGGCCTCGGGTTGGCAGTACGACTGCTTATTTCCTTTATCTTCCTGTACACATCATTAGTCGTAATCATAAACGGCGGTTTCATTGAAGGTACTGAAATAAAATGTCAATATCAGGTTTATTATTTTTCTGATAAAATTTAATATAATTTAATTATTGCATGTTTTAGCACCTTACAGGTGTTCCAAGTGTTCCATCTGTTCCGTTCCGAACAGTGGAACAGGTAGTGTTTTTGGAACAGTAAATACACACTTACAAAAGCAAAAGATAAATAACAATTTTCCTGCTGCATTGGGAGGTGTTGGTAATCATAGACTTACATGCGGTTGGTAAACCAAACCCTTACCACTGGTACACCAAGGAGAGGATAGAAGAGTATAGAACATAAAATAACAATACAGCAACAGTATAGGATTGGGTGTGTTGTTTGGTGTTGATGGTAAGTTGTTTTATGGATTAGGTTTATTCAACTTGTTAATGAGTAATTGCATAACCTGTTTTGTGATGCGTATACATATCCACCCTGCAATACCACCTGCTGCAATTACAGATACACAAAAAGATGTTGTGGTAACAGCTGGTACATTAAATATATCAAGCACTAACAATAGTAAGAGTGCAGCTATAATCCCTGCTGTTATAAAACTAAGGTTCAGAAATGTATTGATGCCTTTGCCAACCGAGTTGTGATACCATCCTGCAAATACAGATAATGATAGTATGCCTGCACCAACAAAGAGCAACATAATACCTGCTATAAATAAAATGATAAGCGTACCTGCAAGCACCATAAATACTAAAGCAAGTAGCGCTATCAGTATGATGAGAAAAAGCCCCGGGTCGTTATCAGCAACATCAGCTATACCCGCCGCAGCCATAGATAGCTGTGGTAGTAGCAATAGAATTAACATAGCAATATAACGCCTCATAGAGATGTAATTTATTGAATATTGCTGTCATTCCGACGGCAGGAGGAATCTCCTGAGCATTAGTACTGTAGATGATGTACTATTACAAATCAGAAGATTTGCTGCCTGTAGCGATGTGGCCAGAAGAACAAGAATTGTGTTATGCAATTTTTATCTTATAATCTTCATTTTATTCGCGTCAACCCTAAAGCTTAAGTGTGTTACAAATGCGTCACCATTATCTTCTCCTACCTTTACTATATAGATATTCTTAGTAGTGTCATCTAATATAGGTAGTAATGTCATTTTTCTCTTGCCATTTGATAGGCTATCAATAGCATTGATTTCTTTTTTTACTGTAGCTTGTTGTTCAATCAGATTAAGCACTTTTGCCTCTGTATTATTTTCAGGATAGTCAATTGATAGTTCTTTTACTTGCTGATTATCTTTATAATACCCTGTAAAACGTAGTTTGCCATCATGATAGTAGCATGTGTCGGGACCCTGTCTAACGCCTGAGTCGGTAACACTGAATTGACACATGACTAATCCGTTACTAAAATATTCGGCAACATATATTTCCTTATTTTCTCTTATATACATTATTGCTGTAATTGTTCCCTTAGGGTTTTCATAAACTCGATTTATTGTTCCTGCCTCTGTATTTACATATAAAGTTGCTTTTGGTGTTCTAAAATAAGTGGCTGTATCAGTAAATACAGTGTCTGATAAGCTATAAAGGGAATCAATTATGGATTTGGAATTAATAGTTTTTAAACTGAATATATACTTGTTATAATCGTTAATTATTTTTTGTTTCTCTTTGTTAATACCCTTTGTAGGTATATTGTTACAGCTTGTTAGTATAATTAAGTATAATAGGCTTAGTATTTTTTTCATGAGTATAAATATACTTTGTTTGACTATGTGATTTTAAGTAAATAGAAATTTACTGTTCCACTGTTCCGAACGTTCCAAATGGAACACTTGGAACACCCCTGCGCGAGACCAGATTATTCCGCTACGCTACATGAGAAAAGTCGCCTCGTTCCTCGCAATGACGGGGTAAATAATACAACTGTTCCACTGTTCCGAACGGAACACTTGGAACAGATGGAACACTTGGAACAGCTGCGTGCAAATACTCAGGGGATTAGCTTCGCTGAGAAAAGTTCCTCCTTGCAGTCGGAATGACGGCATTGATGGGGCAATGACAGTGTTGACGAGGCTTTCTCGCATACTTTCTACTTTCTACTCCATACTTACTACTAAGAGATTATCTTTGCACCCATGGAATTAACAGCATTGACGGCAATCAGTCCCGTAGATGGTCGCTACCGTAGTCAGGTGGCTCCGCTGGCGCCTTATTTCAGCGAGTTCGGCCTTATTCGTTATCGTGTACGTGTAGAGGTAGAGTATTTCCTCTTCCTGGCCGAGAAAAAGATTTTTAAGCTGCCTGCAAGTGTTAAGCCTGCCAAGCTGCGTGCCATATACGAGCATTTTACAGAAGACGATGCGCAGCAGATAAAATTGACAGAGCGCACTACCAATCATGATGTAAAAGCGGTAGAATACTTCCTGAAGGATAAACTGAAAGCACTGGGTGCGGGTGATGCGGTAGAGTGGGTACACTTTGGCCTCACCTCTCAAGACGTCAACAATACAGCCCTGCCACTGCTGTGGAAGGAAGCGCTGGAGGAGCAATACCTGCCTGCATTGCAGAATACTATCCTCAGCCTCAAAAAAATGGCGAAGGACTGGAAGGGCATCCCAATGCTGGCACGTACACACGGGCAGCCTGCATCGCCTACCACACTGGGCAAGGAGTGGATGGTGTTTGTAGAGCGTCTGGAAGGACAAGTACTGCAACTGAGCCATGTGCCGTTTGCGGCTAAGTTTGGCGGTGCTACCGGCAATTTCAATGCACACAAAGTAACCTTCCCTAAAATGGACTGGGTGCGCTTTGGTAATGATTTTGTGAATAAGAAACTGGGCCTTGAGCGTATGCAATACACTACGCAGATAGAGCACTACGATAATATTGCTGCACAGTTTGATGCACTGAAACGCATCAACACCATCCTGATAGATTTCTCGCGCGATGTGTGGAGCTACATCAGCATGGAGTACTTCAAGCAAAAAACGAAAGAAGGTGAAATCGGTTCTTCGGCTATGCCACACAAAGTGAACCCGATAGATTTTGAAAATGCTGAGGGCAACCTCGGTATTGCCAATGCCATCTACGAACACCTGAGTGCAAAGCTGCCCATCAGCCGTTTGCAACGCGACCTTACAGATAGCACTGTATTACGTAATGTAGGTGTACCAATGTCGCACGCGTTCCTGGCATTGCGCTCGCTCGATAAAGGCTTGGGCAAACTGTTGCTGAACAAAGATAAAATGGCTGCTGATTTGGATAATAACTGGGCGGTATGTGCAGAAGCTATCCAAACTATCCTGCGCAGAGAAAACTATCCGCAACCATACGAGGCACTGAAAGCGCTGACACGTGGCAAGGATGGCATCAACCAAAAGACACTCCACAAGTTTATAGACGGTCTGAAGATAAGCGCCACACTGAAGAAAGAACTGAAAGCTATTACACCACACAATTACGTGGGTATTTATTAATGTGATGATTTTATTCTAACCGCAAAGACGCTAAGTCGCTAAGGGCTTTGCGTCTTTGCGACTTAGCGGTTGCAGCATTTTGAGCAAACTACCTGAAATATTATTACAGGACTTACAACAAGTAAAGGGTTTCGATAAAGAAGCCCTAATTGCTGCGCATCAGTTGCCTGCGGTTACATCTGTTCGGCTCAATCCTTACAAGGCTTCTGTTGCTTTTGCAGACAATGAACAAGTGCCATGGTGTGCATCGGGTAGGTATCTGGCAGAGCGTCCTGTGTTTACGGTAGACCCTTTGTATCATGCAGGGGCATACTATGTGCAAGAGGCTTCTTCTATGTTTCTGCATCATGTACTTAGCAGTCATGTACAGGCTGGTAGTGGTTTGCGTGTGTTAGATTTGTGTGCTGCGCCCGGTGGCAAAAGTACATTGATGGCTTCTTTTCTTGGTGAGAACGATTTGCTGGTATGTAACGAGGTTATCCGTACACGTGCTACGATACTGGAAGAGAACATGACCCGCTGGGGGTATATGAATACATGGGTTGCCAGTAACGACCCTAAAGATATTGGCAAGCTGGAATCTTATTTTGATGTAGTGGTGATAGATGCGCCATGCAGTGGTTCGGGCTTGTTTCGTAAAGATGCACGTGCGCTGGATGAATGGAGTGAGGGTAATGTATTGTTGTGCAGCCAACGCCAGCAACGCATATTGGCAGATGTATGGCCATCGCTCAAGGAAGATGGTATTGTTATTTATGCTACCTGTAGCTACAGCCCGCAGGAAGATGAAGAGATACTGGATTGGCTTAGTGATAATTTTGAAGTAGCAGGATTGCCCGTAGCACTGAAAGAAGACTGGGGTGTGGTAGAAACTGTTTCAAAGAAGGGATTGCACGGCTACAGGTTCAGCCCCGATAAGGTAAAAGGCGAAGGCTTTTTTATTGCAGCCTTGCAAAAGAAAGATGCTACCCGCGAACCGAAGCCACTACGCTACAAAACACTGCAAGACAAAAAAGCACAAGAGCAAACAAAGCATCTGTTAGATACTGAATATCTATGCCTGCAATTAGATAAAGAAAACTATGTAGCCATCCACCCAAGCCACGAGGCAGATTATCACATACTGAAACAATTTGTATATCTCCGCAAGACGGGTTTACAACTAGGTACACCAACTGCCAAAGAATGGCTGCCTGCTCACGACGTAGCACTGAGTATACACCGCACTGCCACCCTGCCAAAACTGGAACTGAATAAAGAGCAAGCGTTAAAGTTTCTTAAAAAAGAAGACTTCACCCTGCCGGAGGGTACACACAAAGGATGGATTTTGCTAACGTATAACGGGCTGGGACTCGGGTGGATAAAGGCACTCGGCAATCGTTTTAATAACTATCTGCCCAAGCACTGGCGCATCCGCATGGAAATCTCGGATATGGATTGGGCATAATTGTTGTATATTGAATTGCAACTAATTAGAGCCAAGTATGCTTCGATTATTGATTACCGTTTTACTTTTTATTACTTCATATATATCATTTGCCGCATCGGCAGATAGTTTGTTTGTTATCTCCAAAGGCGAAAAATGGGTGATAGGCCATACAGTAAAGCGTGGCGAAACCATATTCAGCATCGCACGCCAATACCATGTACCACCTGCAAAGCTGGCCGACGAAAACGGACTTAATTATCAAAGTGGCCTACCGGTAGGTGTGCAACTATATGTGCCGTTAGAAACGTATAACAAAGCAACGGCATCAACACCATCCAACGGGTGGAAACCTGTGCATTATCGTGTAAGGCAGGGAGATAATTTGTACCGTATCAGTAAGACAATCAACGAGCAGCAGCGTGTATTGCAAGACTGGAATAGCTTGCCCGATAACAGTGTAGAAGTAGGGCAGGCACTGGTTGTTGCAAGGGTTTTGTATGATGAGCAAACTGCTAACTTTAATGGTTCTTCTGTCGGTAGTGTGCCTGATAAAAAACAACCAACGCAGCAAGCGCCTGTAGCTCAGCAAGAAGTAAAGAAAGTAATACCTGCCACTACAGGTACTGCAGCCAATGGGCAGAAGTACACGCTTGAAATGAAGGAGAAGCAGGAAAGGCAAAGCGATGGCAGCATGGCTACTGTATATACACGCGATACTGTATGGAACGACACATTGGGTATGTATGGTAAAGTGTACATGCAGCAAACAGCAGGTGAGCGCTATGTGATAGAAGAGAAAGGTTCTGCAGTGTTTTTTGAAACACCCAATAAAGTGAAAAGCCGCTATGGTAATGATGCTAAGAATACATTGATATATGCTTTCCATAATCTGGCAAAGCGTGGTACAATCATAAAAGTGTACAACCCGGGTACAGACAAATATGTGTTTGTAAAAGTGATGGGACCGTTGCCTGAAACAAAGCAATACTACAACAGCCTGATAGGTATTGGTGATGATGCCAAAGAGATACTGGGCATTATTGAAGATAAAGCATGGGTAGAGCTGAAGTATAATTCCAAGTAGTTATTCACAGCTTCAGGAAAATTTATAGCCTTTATTTATCAGCTATTTCGTAGGTTGCCACCCTTATGAAGGTGCTGATTATCCGTTTTTCTTCCATAGGCGATATTGTCCTTACAACCCCTGTAGTACGTTGTCTCAAACAACAATTGCCCGATGTGGAGGTGCATTATCTTACCAAAGCTTCTTTTCGCAGTGTGCTGGCACACAATCCATATATAGATAAGCTGCATTATCTGGAAGATGATATCAACCAGACTATTGCAACATTAAAAAAAGAGCACTACGACTATATCATAGACCTGCATCACAACCTGCGCACTGCTCGCGTAAAGCGTGCTTTGCATGTACAGAGTTATTCTTTCCCTAAGCTGAATGTGCAGAAGTGGTTGCTTACCAACTTCAAGCTGAAAATGATGCCCGACAAGAGCATTGTAGAGCGCTATATGGAAACAGTGAAACCGCTTGGTGTTAAGAATGACAACAGGGGGCTGGATTATTTTATACCTGAATCTGCCAATCTGAAGAATACAGACATACCCATGAGCCACTGGGCGGGCTATGTAGGGTGTGTGATAGGTGGTAGCATGAATACCAAAAAGCTACCTGTGGAAAAATGGAGGGAGTTTGCCGAGCATTGTCCGTATCCGTTGGTATTATTAGGTGGTCCTGAGGATAGGGAAGATGGCGAGGCTATAGCATCGATGGATAAAGTGCGTATATATAATAGTTGTGGCAAGTTCAATCTGAATGAAAGTGCATGGTTAGTGCAGCACGCAAGGGTAGTGGTGAGCAATGATACAGGACTAATGCACGTTGCCGCGGCCTATAAAAAGCCAATTATCTCGCTTTGGGGCAATACCAGCCCCGAAATGGGTATGTTTCCATATTATGGTAGCAATAATCTTACCAATAGTTACGAACCACTGTCTGTTATATTTGAAAATAAATCTATAGGTTGCCATCCTTGCAGTAAAATCGGGTATAATAGGTGCCCCAAAAAACATTTTAACTGTATGAATAAGTTGAATATGAATGAATTGTCAGAAAAAGTTAAAATTTTTTGGAAAAACGCCCAACCATTAAAATCTCATTAATGTCTTTGTTCTAGTAAGGTTAATTCAGTGATAGGATATTTTTAATAGTTGATTAATATTTATAATTTATTTGATTTTTTTAAGTGTTATTGTTTGGATAAAAGCTGATTTAGTCGTATTTTAACCCGAATATTATAATAGTAGTAAATTAATCGTTAAAACAACGCCGCAATATGAGAAAGCTACACTCTTTTCTCCTTGTTACGTTCGCAATCTTAAGCTTTGCGCTGATGCCAAATAAAGAGGCAAAAGCATCGCACGCTGCCGGTGGCGAAATCATCTACGAATGGATAAGTGACTCCACTTATCGTCTGTATTTTAAATTCTATCGAGATTGTACCGGTATCAGTGAGCCAGGCTCTGCGATAATTTGTATTACGGACTCTTGTCACTCGTATACTGCAAATATTACAATGAACAAGTGGAGTGGTGCCCTTCCGGGTGGTGGTGTAAACGGTGATCCTGTATCCGCAGGTTGTTCAGCTTATCCTAATGCATGTCAGCAAGCAGGTTCATCACTACCGGGTTATAGGGAGTGGTGGTATTCTGCAATTGTACAGTTGCCGGCAAGGTGTGTTAAATGGCGATTCTCTACGTCTATAAGTGCCAGGAACGCCAGTGCGAACATTCCCGGTGTAAACTTGTATGTGGAAACTACCTTTAATAACCAGTTATTTCAAGGTAATTCTTCTCCATATTTCTCAATCAAACCAATACCATATGTATGTGTAAACCAACCATATACTTATAATAATGGTGCAATTGACCCGGATGGTGACTCGTTGGTTACAGATATGATTGTTCCGATGGATGCAAGTAGCGAATGTGGTCCTGGTGCAAGTGTTACATTTACTTCATTAACTCCAGCTTTGAACGTTACTACCAATCCGTTCCAAACTAATAATACATTTACTGTTAATGGTGCAACGGGCCAAATGGCTTTTACTGCTGCTACGGTAGGTGCTCATACACTTACTACACGTGTACGTGAATACAGAAATGGTACATTGATTGGTTATATCATGCGCGATATTCAAGTACAGGTACTTAACTGTTCTACATCCGCTCCTGCATCAGGTGTTAATGCTGCATCTTTGGTTGGTGGTAATATTGGTGCCGGTGGTAGGGTAGAAGGTTGCATAGGACAAAACCTGTCTTTCAACTTTGCAACTGTTTCTACTGATACCGCGGCTGTACTTACTGCAACAGATAACCACTTGTTCTCTGTACCTGCGGCTACTATTAATTATACTAACTTATATACTGACTCAATTGCAGGTTCTTTCTCATGGACGCCTACTCCATCTGACGGTAATACTAGCAGAACGTTGATCATTACGGTAAAAGATTCAACTTGCCGCCCTCCGGGTATCATGTTGTATTTCCCATTCCCTGTTCAGATATACATATGGCCCAAAGTGACAACGGTTAATGATACTAACGTTTGTCCTAAAGAAACTGCATTCTTGACAGCATATGGTGGTGGTAATTATGTATGGTCTGTATTGCCTGGAGGTTCTCCTATATCAAGCCTTAGCTGTACGAATTGTACCAGTCCAATAGCAACCCCTGGTGCTACTACTACTTATGTTGTTACATCTCAGCAAAACTCTTTCTGTAATAATAATAAGGATACGGTAACTGTTGGTGTATTGCCTGGTCTTACATTTACTAAACACCCGGATACATTAACATGTCCTGGCAATCCGATAAAACTTGACTTGAAATTAAATCCTGGTCCTGGCGTTACTTATAAAACTAAGTGGAGTCCTGCAACATATCTGGATAATGATACGTTGAATATCCCTACAACTAACCCTAGAACTCCTGTTACATATACAGTTGTAATAACATCTAACATTAATAGGTGTAAAGCGTTCGATACCCTTTCTGTTGATGTGTTATCAGGATTTAAACTAGTGANNGTGATAGTCGTTATACATATATATGGAGTACAACCGGTAACCCTGGTGTGTTCGATAATGCTAATGCGATTAATCCTAAAATTACACCGTCTCCATTAGGTAAATCTACTTATACAATTACCGCTAAATACCCTAGCTGTCCTGTTGATAGTTCTGCAGAGTTTGATATTACTGTTGAGCCTGTGCCTACTGTAAAAGTAGATAATGATGCCGCTATGTGTGAAAACGATACAATGTTGCTGCATGGTGTAGTACTTCCTAGCACATTCACATACGCTCTTAACTGGACACCTGGGGCGTCATTAAGCAGTACAACAATTGCTAATCCTATTTTCAAAGCGCAACAAACTA
>DGQM01000029.1 GCA_002389765.1 Bacteroidetes bacterium UBA4414
GTCTTTCTTTTCTTTCATTTCTACTTCTGTAGATGCACCTACGTACAGTACTGCAACACCACCACTCAGCTTAGCAAGACGCTCTTGCAGTTTTTCGCGGTCGTAATCGCTGGTAGTGCTTTCCATTTGTGCTTTAATCTGGTTAACACGAGCAACGATGTTGTCTTTCTCGCCTTTACCACCTACTACAGTAGTGTTATCTTTATCGATAGTGATGCTTTCTGCCTGACCCAGAGATGCAATAGTAGCATTCTCCAGTTTGTAGCCTTGCTCTTCGCTGATAACTGTACCACCTGTCAATACTGCGATGTCTTGCAGCATTTCTTTACGGCGATCACCAAAGCCAGGAGCTTTAACCGCAGCTATTTTCAGCGAACCACGCAGTTTGTTTACTACCAGTGTAGCCAGTGCCTCACCATCAACATCTTCAGCAATAATCAACAACGGACGGCCGCTTTGTACTGTGCTTTCCAGTATTGGCAGGATGTCTTTCAGGGTGCTGATTTTCTTGTCGTAAATCAGGATGTATGGATTTTGCAGTTCAGCCTGCATTTTTTCTGTGTTAGTAACGAAGTACGGGCTCAGATAACCACGGTCAAATTGCATACCTTCCACAACATCTACAGTTGTTTCAGTGCCTTTTGCTTCTTCTACAGTGATAACACCTTCGTTACCTACTTTGCCCATAGCTTGTGCTATCAGTTTACCAATCTCGCTATCGTTGTTTGCAGAGATAGTAGCCACCTGTTCAATCTTTTTATTGTCGTTACCTACTTTTTCAGATTGTTTTTTCAGGTTGTTAACGATTGTAGCAACTGCTTTATCAATACCGCGTTTCAGGTCCATCGGGTTTGCACCTGCAGCTACGTTTTTCAAACCTTCGCCTATGATAGACTGAGCCAATACAGTAGCGGTAGTAGTACCGTCACCTGCTACATCAGCAGTTTTAGATGCTACTTCTTTTACCATTTGTGCACCCATGTTCTCAATAGCATCTTCCAGTTCTATTTCTTTTGCTACTGATACACCATCTTTTGTTACACCCGGTGCACCGAATTTCTTTTCAATTACCACGTTACGGCCTTTAGGGCCCAGTGTTACTTTTACTGCATCTGCCAGTACATCTACACCACGCTTCATTTTGTTGCGTGCTTCTGTATTAAAGAAAAGTTGCTTAGCCATATTATTCTTATTTATTTTTTACCCCCTATCCCCCTGAAGGGGGAATCGGAAAATGTTATTAATTGATTTTTTATTGTTGCTTAATTAAGCCCCTTTAGGGGTTTGGGGTTAAACGATTGCCAGAATATCGCTTTCGCGCATAATCAGGTAGTCAACACCTTCAATAGATATTTCAGTACCCGCATACTTACCATACAGTACAGTGTCGCCCGATTTTACTGTCATTGGTTCGTCTTTCTTACCAGGGCCGGCAGCTACTACAGTACCACGTTGAGGTTTCTCTTTAGCAGTGTCGGGGATGATGATACCACCAGCAGTTTTCTCTTCAGCTGCAGCAGCTTTTACAATTACCCTGTCGTGCAGCGGTGTAATGTTTACGTTGTTAGCCATAGTATATGATATTTAAATTTTTAAAAAGTGATTACAAGATGTTTGTACACTTCAGTTAGCATCTTTTGTGCCATTGCAAAATGGATTGCAAAGGTGCGTCAAAATTTCATGAAAACAATAATTTTTATAATATGTATATTGATTTTCTGTCAGTTGATCCTTTTCAGGGTATAAATGAACCAATCATTTTGACAGGGTGTTATCTTCGCATACTTTTAAAAACGTAAAAACTAAAATTTATGGCAATTCAGGTAGGGCAGCAAGCCCCGGATTTCACACTGCGCGATACAGAAAAGAATAAAGTAACCCTCAGCGAGCAGAAGGGTAAGAATGTGGTATTGTTGTTTTTCCCGTTGGCTTTCACAAGTGTGTGTACTGCAGAGCTATGCGGCGTAAGGGATAATCTGGCTTTCTACAACAATACAAATGCTGTAGTATATGGCCTGTCAGTAGATTCATTGTTCTCGTTGGGCAAGTTTAAAGAAGAGCAAAAACTGAACTTCAGCTTATTGAGCGATTTTAATAAAGAAGTATCTACTGCTTATGATTGTATTTATGGCGATTGGTTCAATGACATGAAAGGTGTTTCTAAACGCTCTGCTTTTGTGATTGACAAAGAAGGTGTTGTACAGTATGCAGAAGTACTTGAAAATGCTGGCGATGTACCAAACTTTGAAGCTATACAGCAAGTGCTGTCTACATTAAATTAAACCTTAACTTTATTGAATAACAATATTGTAATATGAAACCTGTAATTACATTCTTAGCAGCTATGCTTACGCTGAATGCAGCGAGTGCACAAACTGTTATTTTCAGTGAAATGGAAAACTGGCGTACACCCACTGTTTCAGGAACCAAGCTTGAAGCTGTAGATAGTTGGAGATGTCCTGACTNNTCTTTAGCGCATTATTATAGTCCCATTACGGGGAGTCCGTCTCGTCAATTGTATAAATCAACAGACAAGCATGGTGGTAACTACGCAGCAAGGATAGTAACGCAGAACCAAGGGCCTAGTCTTGGAAATGTAGCAGGTGTACTTACAAATGCTGTTATCAATGTTGATATTGTTAACATGAAATTTACCCTCTCCGGAGGTACTCCTCTTAATGGCAGGGTAAACTATGTAAATGCCTGGCTGAAGTATAACCCAACTGGTGGCGATAGTGCTACCGTAGTAGTTTCATCTATTATAAAAGGTGGTAAACCAAACGGTGATGACTCTGTGGTAGGCGCTGGTGTACAATATATAACAGCGGCACAACCATATACACTGGTATCTGTACCAATAGACTATGGTACTAATACGGCATCGCCCAATGCATTGCAGATTGTCTTTACCAGCAGTGGCAGGCAAGCAACGGTAGGTAGCGAATTGTTTATAGATGATGTTAGCTACTCTATCTTCCCGGCGGGTGTTGAGAATGTAAATAACAATACTAAGTTTACAGTATCTCCAAACCCTGCAAGTACTAAACTGCAACTACAGTCTGAAGACAAAGTACGTTTTATCATGTATAGCATTACCGGTCAGCAAGTATTATCTGCGAATGTAAATGGTACTACAAGTATTGATGTATCATCTCTTGCAGCGGGTACCTATTACTATGCTGCCATCAATGCCAATGGCGAGATGGTAAAAAACAGCAGTATAACAATTGCTAAATAAGTTTCAGCATATCTTATCAAAATAAAAGGAGCCGATTGGCTCCTTTTATTTTTTGTATGTCTTGGTACTATCTACCGGCAGGAATATGCTGAATGTACTACCCTCACCTACCACAGACTCTACATAAATATCGCCTTTGTGCAGCTCTATGATGCGGTGTGCCAATGCAAGACCTAAACCTGTACCGTGTATCATATTTGTATTCTCGTACTTATAGCCACGGAAGAAAGGTTGGAAGATGTTTTGCAATTCTTCTGCAGATATACCCGGTCCGTTATCCTTTACTTCTACAACTATATTCTGATAAGTATAGGTAAGCGATACCTTGGCACACTTGTCTTTAGAAAATTTACATGCATTGTGTATTACGTTTCTTAAGGCACTATATAGTAGCGCTTCGTTACCATAAAGGATGTCAAAACCTTCACTTTCCGGGAAGTCTTCGAAATTCAGTTTTACATCGTACAGCTGGCTGATTTTTTTCATCTCGCCGGGAATGCGCATCAGTAGCTCATCAATACGCACTTTGGTGAGATCTATACCCCCAACAGAGCCGCTTGCTTTAGCTATCTCAAGTATGCTGCGCACAAGCAGGGCAAGACGTTTTACGTCATCTTTTACAGATAGGAATACTTTTTTATACTCTTCATTGCTGCGCTCTTTGTGCAGTGCAACGCCTAACTGACTTGATATTGCTGCAAGTGGTGTTGTAAGCTCATGTGATGCATTAGACAAGAAACGACGTTGTGTGTCAAATGAAGATTGAAGCCTGTCCAGCAGGTTATTGATGGTTGTTGCAAGCTCCCAGAGTTCATCTTTTTCTTTGCCCGTAGTAAGGCGTGCAGAAAATGCTTCAGATGATATTTGCGTGAGCTTTTCTGTAAGATTGCTGATAGAACGTACTACACGTTTAGAAAANNGCAGGTCAGACATCCATGCTGCAATATTCTTTTCCTGCCCGGCTACTATAACAACCTCTTTGTTTGGTTTTTCGGGGTCTGCATATACAACTACAGTTCGGGTATCATCTTTATAATAGTAAGGTGAGTTTTTGCGACCTGTTACAATTAGATTTTTACTGACTTTAAGTAGCTGCGTAGCATCCTCATCATAACGATATTTAATATTNNCATTATTAGGTTTTAGTGCATTTATCTGGTAGGTACTGACAGCTTTGTAAAGTAATCGGTTCTTTAGTTCTTCTTCTTTGTTTTGCAGCGTGTAGAAGTATAGTAAACCACAACCTGTTAGTAATAACAAGATTGCAATAAGGGTATATCCAAAGGCAATACGAAGTTTAATCTGCATCTGTTTTTAATATATAGCCCATACCTACTTGGGTGTGTATGAGTTTCGGGGTAAAATCTTTATCAAGTTTCTTGCGCAGAAAATTTACGTAAACATCTATCACATTTGTCTGGGTATCAAAGTCTATATCCCATACGTCTTTGGCAATATCAGCGCGAGATACTACACGACCTTTATTTTTCAACAGGTATTCAAGAAGCTGGAATTCTTTTGCAGTGAGGGCAATCTTTGTACCGCTACGTTTCACTTCTTTATTATCCAGATTCACTTCAAGGTCTGCAATGGTAAGTGTCTTTTCTTCAGGTGCATCCAACAATACATCTGTACGCCTTAATAGCGCTTTAACGCGGGCAAGCAGTTCTCTGAATTCAAATGGTTTTACAATATAGTCATCTGCACCAACATCAAAACCTTGTATCTTATTGTCCATGAAGTTGAGTGCAGTCAGCATTATTATGGGTATGCGTTTATCTTTTTCGCGAATGATTTTGCATAGCTCATACCCGTTCATAAACGGTAGATTTATATCTAGTATTATCAGGTCGTAGGCGTTATTCAGGTATAGCTTTTTACCTTCCAGTCCATTGTAAGCAACTGAAACTTCAAATTGTTCTTCTTCCAATCCGGCTTCCAATGTATCTGCAATCTTCTTCTCGTCTTCTACTAAAAGTATCGTGTGTTTCATGAACCGGTATTTAAATAAAGCTGAAAAAATAACAAGCTCAGGTTAGTAGCCATATTAAAAAGTGATTAAAGATAGTGTAGGGCTTCATATAGTAAACACATGATTATTATAGCTTTACTAGTTAAAAGCTTACTCTAATATACATTAAAATGCTTGAAATTGTATATGACAATATACACGTCCAAAGCATGACATTAATTATGAGTATATTGTATTGATAAATAATTTGACCTATATGAAAAAACTATTGACACTTATATGCCTTTTAATTGCAGCAACAAGTGTTAAAGCAGCAGATACTACAATAGTAGTATCTCATCAAGATGTCACCATTCTTACTGATCCTATTGTTGGTAGCGCTACTTATCCAATGTGGGCAAAATTTCCGACGCTAACAACTCAATATCGCAAAGTGCTTATGCAACTCAGTTTTGAGTGTGCTCCGGGGCTTAAGTGCGGTGAGTGGGATTATATAAACAATGTAATTGTAGGTAGGGTAGGAACCCAAACGGCTACTCCGCTCAACTATGAAATTGCAAGATTAGTAACTCCGTTCGGGTTTTTATGGAATTCTTCTATGAACTGGCAACATACTTGGTACTATGATGTTACGGATTTTGCTATGCTATTGCACGATTCTGTTGAAGTGATATACAGGCATACAGGCGATGAAGATAATAAAGATCGTGGTTGGAAGATTAACCTGAAGTTTATATGTATTAAGGGAACTCCGTCTTGTGAGCCTGTTGCAATGACACAACTCTGGGATGGTAGTTTTGAATATGGGAATAATAACGACTCTATCGAAAAACACCTTGTACCTGTAAGTGTGAATCTGAATGGCAGTACGAATGTTGCAAGATTTAAGGCCATAAATACAGGGCATGGAAGTGATAGTGTGCATGGATGCCTTGAGTATTGTAAAAAATACAGGCAATTGAAATGGGACGGCAGTGTCGTAAATAAAAGAGACTTATGGAGAAATGATTGCGCTACAAATGCAGTATACCCGCAAAGCAGTACATGGGTGTATGATAGGGGAGGATGGTGTCCAGGGTCGCCCGTGCGTTATGATAATGTTGATATAACAGGGCTTACAGGAGGTACACAACACACTGTAGATATGGATATGGAGCCATACGTTGGGTATACAGAGTTTGGCAATCTTAATACTACTGCTTACCTGATAGAGTATAAAGCACCGGCAAACGCCAACGATGTGTCTATAGAAAATATACTTGCCCCTAGTACAGAAGCCGAATTTAAAAGATTGAATCCTATTTGCGGCAATCCTGTTATTGTTATTCGTAACAACGGTAGTGCAGCACTTACAAGTGCTAAGATTGAATATGGATTGGATGGAGGAACAATGACAACCTATGATTGGAAGGGTAATTTGGCAATGTGGGAATACGATACAGTAACACTTTCAAATGCAGTAAACTGGCCGGCTAAATATGGTAAGTTTATTGTGACAGTAAAAGACCCGAATGGACAAGCGGATGGATATATTGATGATAACACAATGAGTTCAGATTTTAGCGGTGCCAATACATTCCCTGATAAAATCATAGTGCATTTTATGACGAATAACGATGCCAGTGAGAATTCTTACAAAATTGTTAATGTATCAACCGGTCAGGTACACTTTAGTAAGGGTGGATTTAAGAATCAAACGTTGTATTTGGATACAATCAGTCTTAGTCCGGGTGCTTGTTACAAGTTTTATTTCTCTGATGAGGGGCCTTCTACAAGCGCTATTGGTATGAATAGAGATGGCTTGCAGTTTCTGTCTTCTTACGATGCAATAGAAGGCACGGGCACGTTGAAGATAAAAAATGCTAATAATGGTAATACATTAAAAGATATTACAGCAGCAAATGCAGGGCCATTCAGTTTGTCAGGAGGTAATTTCGGTGCGTCATATACACTCAGTTTCATGTCGGTATTCGGGTTGAATACACCACAAGTAGAACCGCTAGCAACAGTTGAGGTATTTCCTAATCCGGCAAAAGATAGGATTTATGTAAACTATATAACATCAGAAGGGAAAGGTAATATTCAGCTTTTAGACCTGCAGGGAAGGATATTGCATACCGAGGCTATAACTAAGGCTAGTGGTACTACTATGATAAGTATGGAAAACCTTGTACCGGGAGTATATGTGGTAAAAGTTACAACAGGAAATGAGAGCCATATTGAAAGGGTTGTGAAGCACTAACTTATTGTATTGAATAATATGTGAAATAAGATTTGCAGAATTCATTTTTTTGAACTTATCTTTGCAACCCCAACTAACACGGACCGGTAGTTCAGTTGGTTAGAATGCCGCCCTGTCACGGCGGAGGTCGCGGGTTCGAGTCCCGTCCGGTCCGCAAAAAAGCTTCACAATCTGTGAAGCTTTTTTTATGCCATTCCTAAAACAAAATCATTGTCATAAGCCCTGCTGACGGTAGTCATCTATTGTTTCTGCTACTTACATGAATTTCGATGTAAATATTTTCAATCATGTTAGTAGAGCAAATCTATACGGGGTGCCTTGCACAGGCAGCATATTATATTGAAAGTAAAGGGGAAGCTGCCATTATAGACCCGCTAAGAGATATTGATGCATATCTGCAGAAAGCCAGGGCTAATAATGCTACTATCAAATACATTTTTGAGACGCATTTTCATGCCGATTTTGTATCGGGCCACGTAGACCTGGCAAAAGCAACGGGCGCATCAATAGTATATGGCCCTACCGCAAAACCGGGCTTTGAGGCCATAACGGCAACAGACAATCAGGAATTTAAACTGGGAGATATTACCGTAAGGTTGTTGCACACTCCGGGTCATACTATGGAAAGTTGCTGTTACCTGTTGATGGACGAAAACGGTACACAGCGGATATTATTTTCCGGTGATACTTTGTTTTTAGGAGATGTTGGCCGCCCTGACTTAGCACAGAAAGCTGCTAATATGACGCAGGAAGAGCTGGCAGGCTTGTTGTACGATTCGCTGCAAACTAAAATAATGCCATTGTCAGATGATATTATCGTTTACCCTGCACACGGAGCAGGTAGTGCTTGTGGCAAGAATATGAGTAAAGACACCTCAGACACATTGGGGCATCAGAAAGCAACTAACTATGCGCTGAGAAAAGGCATAACAAGAGAAGCGTTTATACAAGAAGTATTGACAGGGCTTACTAAGCCACCACAATATTTCCCGCTTAATGTGATGTTGAATAAACAAGGCTATGAAAATGTGGGAGAAGTAATTAAGAAGGGTACAACACCGCTATCTGCTGCAGAGGTAGAAAAACTATCTGCAGATAGCAGCATCATGTTGTTGGATGCTCGCAAATCACAGGACTTTGCAGCGGGTCATATTCCGGGTGCTATCAATATTGGCATAAATGGAGATTTTGCTCCTTGGGTTGGTACTATCATAAAAGACATCAATCAGAAAATAGTATTGATAACAGACGCACCTGCTAATGAAGTAGTAGCAAGGTTGGCGAGGGTTGGATACGATCATTGCATCGGTTATTTGGATGGTGGTATGAATGCATGGCTAGATTTAGGTAAACCAATACGGAAAGTAGAATCTATAACAGCAGATGAACTGGCAACAAGATTAGAAACACATCCTGTAGCATTTTTGCTGGATGTAAGAAGACAAAGCGAGTATGATTCTGAACACGTATTAGGTGCAGAGAATGTACCGCTGAACTATATAAATGATAATGATACAGCGTGGGATAGAGATGCTACCTACTATGTTCACTGTGCAGCGGGTTATCGCTCAATGATATTTATATCGCTGATGCAGGCAAAAGGCTACTATAATTTTATAGATGTGCAGGGTGGTTTTAAAGCTATAAAGGAAAGCAGCAGACTGAATACCAGCCATTACGTAGAACCAATAACAATGCTATAATATTTAAGGGGGATAGTATGAAAATGGGGAATCTCAAAGAGATTCCCCATTTCTTTTTTATGAGCGTGGATTAGTATTTTTCTTTTTTATACAACAACACGCCTAATGTCAGCGAAGTAATACCGATTGCGGCTATTACATATTGCAGATTGAACTGCAGGCGTATCATAATCATCTGTGTAATAATCCAGATAATAATGCCACTACCAATTGTCATCAATATCCATGGGTAGTGCCTGGCTTTTAGTAAAGTGTAAACACCGGCAAAGAAACTGCCTAAGCCAAGTATGGTATAAAGTATCAGCCCGGGATAAAAATAATTTACAAAAGGGCTGTGTGCCAAAAGCGATAATTGCAAGCCTATTTCACCACCGCTTACATCACGCATGAGTACTATGCCGCAGATAGCGGCCATCGTACCGTGTAGCAATAGCAGTATGCCTGCAAAGATGCGCATTGTCCTATTTTTTATGGCAACAGCTTGCTTTTATCTCGTTGTGTTCTACAGCTACTTTGGGGCTCAGGTAGGGTATGCCCAGATTCATGCCACGAACTACAAACAGTGCACCAAATGCAAACATCATAACAGGCACCAATTTGCGTACATGATTGAAGCGTAAAAAGCTTGCTTTGTTTTTTAGGATCGTTATGCCAACCATCATAGGTACAGTACCCAGGCCAAAAGCATACATCAATGTTGCAGCCTCTACAGGTGTAGGTGCTGTAACGGTAGATGATAATGCCATGTATTCAAGGCCACAAGGCAGCAAACCATTCAGCAAGCCAGCCATTGTAAGGCTGAAGAGAGAAGGATTACCAATGAATCTACCCAATTGGTTTTTTACAAAACCAGCCCAGGGCAATGATATCTTTAATGTGTAATTAGGAATGAAAGACACAAAGCCTATTACCAGTAATACAATACCTAATGCGATAGATATATATTGTTGCCACTGTGGTTGAAACAGGTTTTTGAAAGAATGCAGCACGATAGCCATAGCAGCATATACACTGATGCGTGCTATATGGTAAAGCGCAATGCCTAGCCATTTCTTAAAGCCATTCATCATACCGAATGGCATAACCCATACAATAGGGCCGCACATGCCTGCACAGTGCAGGCTACCTGTAAGCCCCATCAGCAGTGCCATAGAAAGTGTGAACGTGCTCATTTTAGTGCAGGTTTAAAGATGTTTCCTGATAATATTTTTTACCATCAGCTTCCCAATTTATCTTGATTGTATAGGTAGTGCTATGCAGCTCGCTGCGTGGCAGAGATACACTGTTGCCCGTATTTTCAATTTTTACGGTTTTATCCCAAGCTGCATTTACAGGAGAATAGAACTGTATGTTGCCCGTAAGTGTTTTGTTGGCAAACTCTGCAGGAAAGTCTATGCTTACTATAGTTTCGTTTGCATGCACAGATACGGGTGCAGAAAGCGTAGCCTGATTTTTACCTGCATCTATTACTTGTTGGTATTTTATTTCCTGGCTGTAGTAGTCCGGAGAAACCAGATCAAAATCTTGCCGCATACTACCTGCAACAAGTACTACTATCAAGGCTACAAAGCCACCATATAACAGGGCTATTTTTGCGCCCCAGTTTATTTTCATTACGCTCATGAGGATTATGTTTTAGTTAGTTAGCTGAAAATGGACCTAAGAAAGATGTGGTAATGGTGCTAATTTTCTTTCCATCTTCGTACACACCTATCGTTAGTTTTGTTTTGCGTTGTTTGATGTCTTTTTTATCCATGTAGATGAACATTGAACCTGCCGTTGCATTCTCTTTTGGAATGCTCAACTTTTCTTCACCTACCAATTTTATAGTGCCGTTAAAATCTTCAGGTTTCAGTTCAAGTACTTTGTTATGGTATGTTTTATTCAGGAATTTGTAATTGTACAGATTGCTCAACTGATTATTAGGTTGTTCCTGATACAATTGCCCCGGAGTACGCAGTATAGTAATACCTACATCCGTGCGGCTAACCAGCAGGAACACCTCTACCGCCAACAGTAATATCATTACTGCTGTATATGCCTTCATACGGTTTGTAAACTTGTAAGGCTGTTTTGTGCTGATGTTGTTTTCTGATGCATAGCGTATCAAGCCTGTCGGCATATTTACAGCTTCCATCATTCTATCACACGCATCTATACATGCTGTACAGTTGGTACACTCCAATTGGGTACCGTGCCTGATGTCTATGCCTGTAGGGCAAACTTTCACACACTGGTTACAATCTATACAGTCGCCGATAGCACGCTCTTCATTTTTCTTGAATTTACCACGAGGCTCACCACGTACGTGGTCGTACGTTACAATGATGGAATTCTTGTCGAGTAGTACACCCTGCATACGTCCGTAAGGACAAACAACAGTACAAACCTGCTCGCGCATCCAAGAGAATACAAAAAAGAACACTGTTGTGAATATGACGATTGCTATAAAACCACCAAAGTGATTACCGATAGGTTCTGATACAATTGTTCGTAGCTCATCAATACCTATAATGTATGCAAGGAATGTGTTGGCAATAAGGAAGCTGATAGCCCAGAACACAGTCCATTTCATCACTTTTTTGAAAATCTTGTCAGAATTCCATGCTTGTTTTTTCAGTATGCGTTGCTCTGCAGCATCACCCTCTATCCAGTATTCTATTTTACGAAATACCAGTTCCATAAATATTGTTTGCGGACACACCCAACCACAGAATATGCGGCCGAATACTACCGTGAACAATGCAATGAAAATGATGAACAATACCATTCCCAACCCGAAAATGAAAAAATCCTGTGGCCAGAAGATCTGGCCAAACAGGATAAATTTTCTTTTAAGGATATTAATGAGGAATAAAGGGTGTCCGTCGTATTTAATAAACGGAAGGATGAAAAGTACCAACAGATAAAATACACTCAACAGTGTACGGGCATTATAATATTTGCCTTTAGGTTTTTGCGGGAATACCCATATTCTTTTACCTTCTTTATCTACTGTTGCTACCTTGTCTCTGAACGAGCCACCTTCCACATTACTACCACTCATTTTATTTGTGTTTTAGTTAGTTTCCTCTTTATTTCATTGCTACTGCTTTTGCTGTTGTATCTGCTGCGGGTTTTGCAGTAGAGTCAGCAGGTGTTGTAGCGCCGCCTTCTATATACAATTCACCTTGTTTGTCTTTTGGTGCTGCCGGTTTAGTTCCTTGCAGTGATTTTACATAGCTGGTAATCTGTGCTATCTGGTTAGGAGAGAAATCATCTTTCCAGCTCTTCATACCCTTATCAGGCCAGCCATACTTAATGGTTTTGAATACATCCTTCAAACCACCGCCGTGCAACCAGTATTCATCGCACAGGTTAGGGCCTACACCGCCACCGCCATCTTTAGCGTGGCAGGCAGCACATGTTTGTTCAAAGATTGTTTTACCTGCAGCTATACCGCTTGCATCTAGCATCTTCACTGTATTCTCATCTACATTATTAGCACTTTTTGCCAGGTATGCAGCTTTCGCTTCTTCACCTGCTTGTACTTCTGCTACAAACTCATCATAAGAGCTTGGACCATTACCACCAGCATGGTAGTACCACAGATATATTATACCGGTAACGATTGTCAGGTAGAAACCGTATTTCCACCATGGTGGCAAGCTGTTGTCCAGCTCTTTGATGCCATCGTAGTCATGATCCAGCATGATGTCTGCTTCCTTCTCGATAGGTACTACTTTATTGAACCTATCCCAGAAGTTTACTTTCACCACTTTTTCTGCCAACGCAGCTTTTGCGGGGTCTGCACTTATCAGGCGCACCATAGTACGGACAAGGAATACCATCGAAATGATAACCAACAACTCCAGACCAATGATGCCCATTAGTGTGTAAAAGTGAGCAGATGGTATACCACTGATGTATGCAGGTGCTGATGATGTGGCTTCTGCAGCCGCTTCTTCGGCGTTTGCAGCCAATGATGTAAGGCCAAGTCCCATCAGTAACGCTAGAGTTTTCATCAGACCTGCTTTGCGTTCGCTACGCATTTTATCGCGGTACACAAAGCCCAATTGTCTGAGTGTATTGCCGAGTACCAGAATAGCAAATAGTAGTATCAGCGTAAGGCTCACTAAACCTATAAGGATGGCGTTGAATTTGCTCCCTTCGGGTGTTGCCGCCGCTTCTGCTGCCTGTACAAGCACAGGGGCAAGAATGGCCAGCATAGCAAGGGATACATATTTATTAAAACGGATGCGCATGATTGTGCGTTTTAAAATTTTATTGATGATCGTTATCGTTGCTCAGTGGAATGTTTTTTACAGCGTCTATATAGCTTTTCTTTGCTTTAATAGCCCATACAGCCAGCAACGTGAAAAACACAAAGAATAGGAAGAGCGAAACCATAGGGTAGATGCCCACACCTGTTATGCTTTCTAAATAATGCCTGAATTTCATTGTCTGTCAGTTTTGAACGTTACTTAATTAGTTGGCTGATGCAGTTGTTTTCTGTTCCAGTTTGATGTCTGTACCTACGCGTTGCAGGTAAGCTATCAGTGCAACGATTTCTTTATTGCTCTTCACCTGGATATTATCCTTAGCCAGATTACCTTTTATTTTTTCGGCTTGTGCCATCAGGTCTGCATTGGCTTTTGTGTCATAACCGTTTTCGTATGGTACGCCCAGTGTTTGCATAGCCCTGATTTTTGCAGGTGTAATAGCTGTATCAATTTCATTTTCGAACAACCATGTGTATGCAGGCATGATAGAACCCGGAGACATGCTTGATGGTTCGTACATATGGTTGAAGTGCCAGCTGTCAGGGTATTTACCACCTACGCGTGCCAGATCCGGACCGGTACGTTTACTACCCCATTGGAATGGGTGATCGTAGATAAACTCACCTGCTTTAGAATATTCGCCATAACGTGCTACCTCGCTGCGGAACGGACGAACCATTTGGCTGTGACATGTATAGCAACCCTCACGAACATATATATCGCGGCCTTGCAGCTCAAGCGGAGTATAAGGTTTCACACTTGTGATGGTTGGGATGTTTGATTTGATCATGAACGTTGGTACGATTTCTATCAGACCACCGATAGCTACCATTATCAAACTGAATACCATCATTTGTACAGGACGGCGTTCTATCCAACGGTGCCAGTGGCTGCTGCCGTGTTCTACATATGTTTTTGCCAATGGTGCTGCTTCTGCTGCTTCGTCATTTTCTGCTTTACCTTGACGTACTGTTTTAATCAGGTTATACGTCATCATAATAGCACCCAGCAAGAACAAAACACCACCTATACCACGCATCATGTAGAACGGACGCATTTGCATTACTGTTTCCATGAACTGATATTTCAATTGACCTTCAGCAGTAAACTCTTTCCATGCAAGGCTTTGCATAAAGCCTGCCCAGTACATAGGTACTGCATAGAATACGATACCCAGTGTGCCAATCCAGAAGTGCCAGTTGGCCAGTTTTTGAGAGTAAAGATTTGTTTTGAATATTCTTGGTATCAGCCAATACAGCACACCAAATGTCAGGAAGCCATTCCAGCCTAGCGCACCTACGTGTACGTGTGCAATAGTCCAGTCTGTAAAGTGGCTGATAGCATTTACGTTTTTCAAGCTCAGCATCGGACCTTCGAAAGTTGCCATACCATATGCTGTTACCGCAACTACAAGGAATTTCAATACCACATCTTCTCTTACTTTATCCCATGCACCACGCAGTGTCAGCAAACCATTCAGCATACCACCCCAAGATGGCGCTATCAGCATTACAGAGAATACTGTACCAAGTGATTGTGCCCAGTCTGGCAGTGCAGTATATAACAAATGGTGAGGACCAGCCCAGATATAGATGAATATCAATGCCCAGAAGTGGATGATAGAAAGTCTGTATGAATAAACAGGACGATTAGCAATCTTAGGCAGGAAGTAGTACATCACGCCCAGATATGGAGTAGTAAGGAAGAACGCAACCGCGTTGTGTCCGTACCACCATTGTACCAATGCATCTTGTACACCGGCATACCAAGAGTATGATTTAAATGCGCTGAAAGGTATTTCCCATGAGTTAACAATGTGCAGCATAGCTACTGTTACAAATGTGGCAATGTAGAACCAGATAGCAACATACAGGTGGCGTTCGCGGCGTTTGATGATGGTACCGAACATATTGACACCAAATGTTACCCAAATCAGCGTAATCAGTATATCAATCGGCCATTCCAGTTCTGCATACTCTTTACCGGTAGTATAGCCCATCAGCAACGATACAGCTGCCAGTACGATGATGAGCTGCCATCCCCAGAAGTGGAGTTTACTCAGAAAATCGCTGAACATACGGGCTTTCAACAGCCTTTGCAGCGAATAGTAAACCCCCATGAAAATACCATTACCCACAAATGCGAAAATCACCGCATTGGTGTGTACTGGCCTCACGCGGCCGAAAGTTGTTTGTGCGGTATTGAGGTTAAGGACAGGGAATACCAGCTGGAATGCAGCCAGTACACCAACCAGCATGCCCACCAGCCCCCAGAGGATTGTAGCGTACGCAAACCATTTTACGATCTTATTGTCGTAAAAGAATTTGTCTGTTTGCAGTGTGTTACTCATGTATTGTGTTGTTTAAGAAATTGCTGTTTAGTTGATTGATTTGATTTCGTCGTCTTGCAACATGCGGATGGCTGCGCCTTGTTTGTCTTCGTATTGATTGGAACGAACGCTCCATATAAACGCCATCAGGAAAAAGCCGGCAACTACTATACTTGCCAAAACCAGTAGATAAAGTGCACTCATGTGAGTATTGAGTTTGAATATTCAAAACTACCATCGCACCATGCGGCATGCTATGACGCCGCTCAAACAAAAACATGATTGTAGTCATGTTTTTGTCAGGCGGTTTAAGAGGTTTTTAAAGAGAGATGCAGGCGCTTTGCAATAACGCTTCCTAACCCTGTGGTTACCAGTACGATAGTAAGTGTGCTGACAGGCATCAGGATGGCTGCTATCATCGGGCTCATTTTACCCTGCATAGATATGCTAAGCCCTACTATGTTGTATAGAATAGAAATAAAGAAGCTGAAATAAATAATATACCTGCCAGAATGTGCCAGACGCAGCAATGCAGGGAACTTACCAAATTTGCGTGCATCAAGTATTGCGTCGCAAGATGGGGTGAAGTTGTTGATGTCATCAGCCAATGTTATGCCAACATTGCTTTGTTGTAATGCACCCGCATCGTTCAGCCCATCACCCATCATCAATACTTTTTCACCTTTTGTTTGCAATTGCTCAATGTATTGCAGCTTGTCAATTGGTTTCTGCTCAAATAATAGCTTACTGCTTTGCCCGAAAATACCCTCAAGACGCTCACGTTGTCTATCGTTATCACCCGAAAGTAGCGATAAGCCATACCTGTTGTGCAGTACAGGTATCATCTGCGGTATATCGTCCCTGAATTCTGTAGTGATATAGAATGCCGTTATCTTATCATTGATACGGATGTAAAGTGCTGGTTTGTTGTTTTCATTCTCCAGCTCTACGCCTGTAAAAGCAGCCGAACCTATTTTGATGATATTGCCTGCTACTTCTGCATATAAGCCCTTGCCGGTATGCTCTTCCCATTTTTCAGCTGTTATGATAGGGTACGCACCTAAAAATTTTACCAAAGCCTTGCTATATGGGTGCTGGCTATGCGAAGCAATATTATATATCCAAGACTTTTCAGTTTCCGTCATCTGATGCCCGCTGCTGTGAAACTGTTTGCTGCCCTGCGTTAGTGTACCTGTTTTATCAAACACTATATGAGATACATCGCCCAATTGCTCTATAATAGTAGCATCGCGCAGATACAGACCGTTGTTACTGAGCAGGCGTAACAGATTGCCGTTTGTATAGGTAGCTGCCAGCAGCAAAGCACATGGGCATGCTACTATCAGCATGGCTGATACGCTTGGTAGTATCTTGCTAGGGTCGTGCATCCACCAATAGATGGCTGTAGCTGCAGCAAGCACAAAAAGTACTATTGTGAAATACTTGCTCATTACATGAATGATGCTATCACGATTGTTTTTCTCTATTTTGTTTTTACTGAATGAATGGTGATTCCAGAGTGATGTGAGGTAGCTACCCGCAACAGGTTTTACTATCTGAATAGTTATCTTTTCGCCTGTTTGTTTGCCGCCTGCATATACTTGTTTGCCGGTTTCTATCATCACAGGTTCGCTCTCGCCCGTTACAAAGCTGTAATCTATACGGGCATTGCCTTTTACTACTATTGCATCTGCAGGTATTATCTCGTCATTGTGCAGTTCTACAATATCTTTCTCTTGCAGGTCTTGCAGGTTTTTAGATACGATGCCATCTTTGGTAATGACGTTTACTGCTATCGGGAAGTAAGACTTATAGTCTCTGTGAAATGATATAGACCTGTAGGTGCGCTCTTGTACCACACGGCCTACCAGCATAAAGAACACAATACCACTCATACTGTCCAGATAACCGCTACCTGTGTTAGTAGCTATCTCGTATATACTGCGGCTGAAAGTAATAATTAATGCAAGTACTATAGGAGCGTCTATGTTCAGAATCTTCTGTTTCAGACCCGCCCATGCAGAGCTGAAGAACTCTGATGCAGAATAAAAAAACACAGGTAATGATAGCACAAGATTTAATATCCTGAAAAGAAATGCATACTGGTTTTCAATACCCTTGTCCGTAGACAGGTATTCAGGAAAACTCATCAGCATTATGTTGCCAAAGCAAAAGCCTGCAACACCCAGTTTATATATTAGTTTCTTATTGTAGTTTTTAGATTTCTTTTGTTCGGCATCGTCAAGGCTTATGTATGGCTCATAACCTATTGTGGTAAGGAGCTCTACTATCTTGCGAATGCTGATTTTCTGTTGCTGAAAGCGGATGGTCACTTCCTTATTCGTAAAGTTCAGCCTGCTTTCTGTGATGCCTGCATCAAGCTTGTTCATGTGCTCCAACAGCCACATACAAGATGCACAGTGTACACCCGGTATGTAGAAGGTAACCATGGTGTTGTTACCATCTGTAAACTTGTATAGTCGCGATGCTATCTCTTCATTATCCAGATACGCAAACTTATCGCTACGTGTAGGCTTTATTTGCGACAGACCTGGATGAGATTGCAGATTGTAATAATCGCACAGGCCATTTTCGTTCAGTATTTCAAACACCAGTTTACAGCCCTCGCAACAAAATACTTTGTCTTCGATAGCTATGGTATTGGTGATGCAATCTGTGCCACAGTGATAACATTTTGTGGCTTCTTTTTTTATGGGTTTGCTGATGATGATGGTGCTACGTTCTTGCTCAGTTGTAGGCATGGATTGAGTTTTGTGCCTCTTTTATTTTTGGAATAAGTACCTCAGATTCCAGGTAAAGAAGCTCGTTAATGACATTGTGCAATAGCTCTACCTCGTTGTACAGTATTTTCAGTTCGCCTTTGTAGGCTGTATTTGCCAATGATGGCAATGATGTTTTAAGTCCTGCGGCAATAGTGCGAAGCTGCTCCAGCGTGGTGTTCAGTTCCAGCAGTTTAATGCCGTGCTGTACCTCGCACCTGCCGGAGCATGTAGCACAATTATGCCCGGTGGCACTTTTGTTATACAGCTCATCTATATATGGCAGAAAAACTACCTTGCGGGTTTCTACAAACCGCAGCAGGTGGTCTTTGAATGTATTGAAGTAGTTGTTGTAAGCCAATGTATCTACATCTGTATTGGTTGTCAGATGGTCTATATAACCCTCTGCATTGCTACACAGGCGGTGCGCCAGGTCGTAATATTCCATATCAAGCCTGTTGGCTACTTCCGGCAGGTTATAACTTATATATGTGCTAAATATGCGTTGGCTCATATTGTAAAAGTATCGAGGCATACAAGCCTAAAACATGACGGTGATAGCATGTAAATGATGATTTTAGTCATCATCTGAAATAAAGGGTAGGGGTAAATTGCGTTGATGATAAATGTCACGTATATGGTTGACGAGGGTTATTCTTTGCAACCAATTGTACGGGTACTTTTACCATCAGCTAACTATACTTATTCAGGTATGGTAGCTAAGGACCATGATTAAAGTAGCTGATCTGAAAGAAGAAAGAGAATTATGGCTGCAGACATTAGAGCAAATGCTGCAGGATAACATATATATGAAGAACAGGCTGGCAGCAATCATCAAAGAAGATATCACTGCCTCCTCGCTCGAAAAGGCTGAATACTACCACAACGAATTGCTGCACAAAGATGCAGTGATTGCTTTGTTGCGCTATGACATCATCAAGCAAAATAAAATAGCTACTACTGTAGAAAACGAAAACGCAGTTTCCCGAAAACACGAAAAACTGCGTAGCGATATGCAAATGATGGAAGCAGAATTCAGCCGTCTGCTAAATGATTTCAATATAGTTTACCCATAACAAACAGGCTTTAATTCATCATATTAGACAGCTTCTTTTCGTCCAGTATGATGATATCTCCTTTACTGATGTCTATCAGCTTTTCATCTTTAAAGTCGCTCAGGGTGCGTATTACAGACTCTTTTGCGGTGCCGGCAATATTGGCAAGATTTTCCCTGCTCATATCTATACGGAAGTTAGGTAATCCTTCTCCATACTTCTTATAGATAGTAATAAGCGCATCTGCTACTTTTTTGCGTAGCGAGTTGTAGGCGAGATTCAGCAACTGCTGCTCCATTTCAGAAACGTTGTTGGCCAGCAGTTTTATAAACTGGTACATTACTTCTTTGTTGTTATTCAACAATTGCTCAAAATCTTCTTTAGGGATAACTGCGAGCTCCGTTTCTTCCAGTGCCTCTGCAGTATCTTTGTAGTTTGCCCCTTCCAGAAAAGGCATGTAGCCAAAGAAATCCCCTGCGCTATACAAGCCTATTACAAATTCCTTACCGTCTTCATTGGTTTTGTATGTTTTTACTTTGCCGCTTTCTACAAAATACATTCTGTATGGCTTGCTGCCTTCAGAGTATATTATCTGTTTCTTCTTAAAGTTGTTAGTGCTTCTGTCTTGTGCAAATGTCTTTAATGCATCAGGGCCTGCTACTGTTTCTATCAATTGCCCCAACCCCGTCATGCCAGCGGCAATCTCCATACGCAGCAATTCAGACTTGCGCAGGCGTGTTTCAATAGCATTCAGCAGCTCTGTACCGCTGAAAGGTTTGGTGATATAGTCATCAGCACCCAAATCCATACCCTTGCGTATCTCGGCACGTTCAGACTTGGCTGTCAGGAATATGAATGGAATGTTTTGTGTATCGGGATGCTTTTGCAGCATGTGCAGTACGCCATAGCCATCAAGTACGGGCATCATAATGTCGCATACTATCAGGTCTGGTTTATGCTGCATAGCTACAGCCACACCTTCCTTACCGTCAGAAGCTGTATGTACTTTATAGTTCGACATCTCGAGTATCTCCGACATATTGTCGCGGATGTCCTCATTGTCTTCTATCAGTAATATAGTCTTCATATTTATTCTTCGTTTTTGAGGTTAAATGTAATAATGAATTCGGTGCCTTCTCCTAATTCACTCTCAGCTTTTATGGTGCCGTTCATCAGTTCTGCATATTTGGCAACAATATGCAAGCCAAGCCCGGTGCCTTGTATATTGGTAACATTGGCACCACGGAAGAAACGTTCAAACAAATGTTCCTGATCTTCTTTAGATATTCCTATACCATTATCTTTTACTTTCAGTGTCAGTTCACTACCATCAGGATTGCTAGTAGATATATGAATTACAGCATCTTCTGAAGAAAACTTGATAGCGTTAGAAAGCAAATTCATCACAATATGTTTCAGTAAAGAAACATCCAGCATAGCTACTTCTTCACCTGTATGATTATACTCAATATGCTGCCCTTTCTTATATATTGGCTGCAGTTCAGATAATAACTCATTAATCAGGGTAGTGATATTCACTTCTGCAAATCGAACCTGTATGCGGCCTTCTTCTATTTTGCCAACAGACAGGAAGTCATTCAGAATATCATTCAGCATGTTTACCGATGATACAATACGCTGAATATGTTTATCGCGTTTAGGCTGTTCTTCTGTTTGGCTGTATTTAGAAAGCAGATAAGCGGAAGATAGCACTGTACTCAGCGGTGTCCTGAATTCATGACTGGCCATAGATACAAAGCGCGATTTCAGTTCATTCAGCTCTTTTTCTTTCTCCAAGGCTTCAGACAGCGACTGTGTGCGTTCTTTTACCTTTTCTTCCAGTTCGGCATTCAGATTCAAAAGCGCTTGTTCAGACTGCTTACGTATAGTAATATCACTAATAAATGCAATGGCATATTGTCCCTCAACAGTCATGTAAGGGCTGATGCTAACCTCTACAGGAAATTCAGTGCCGTCCTTTTTTACAGCAAAAAGGTCCATGCCCATACCCATAGGTCGGCTATTGGCATTTTTACCGTGATAGTTGTCCCTGTGTTTTATGTGATTGGCTCTGAAACGCTGTGGTATCAGTATTTCAATCTTTTCTCCTTCCAGGTCTTTTTCCTCATACCCGAATTGTTTGAGCCCGAAATTGTTGATAGATAGTATTTCTCCCACCTGATTGGTGATAATAATGCCGATGGCTGCATTATTGAAGAGTGCGTTAAACTCTTGTACTTTATCTGTATTCACGCTGTAATATAATATTAAGGACGCACAGCTTGTGTATCAAAGGTAGCACGGCACGCCACATGAGGTTGATGACTATAAAGTTAAGAATACTTGTTGGACAAACATATTGAATGTTTGTTTTATGGGTTTGGAAAGCTATCAAAAAGCATAGTATTTGGCGGCTAATAGCTTACTTTTGTATCCCTAAATCGTACTGTAATGCAGTTTTTGGATTTTGAAAAGCCGTTAGAAGAGTTATATCAGCAAATGAACAAGCTGAAAGAGATGTCTGCCAAGAATCAGGTAGATGTATCTGCAACCGTTCGAGAACTGGAGGCTTCAATAGAAAAAACAAGAGAAAAGATATATACAGAGCTTACGCCTTGGCAGCGTGTACAACTAAGCCGCCATCCTGAGCGTCCGTATACATTATATTATATCGAGAAGATATTCAACAGCTTTACTGAGCTATATGGCGATCGTCAGGTAAAAGACGATAAAGCTATGGTAGGTGGTATGGCTGAGCTGGATGGCATGCCAGTAATGGTAATGGGCCAGCAGAAAGGTATCAATACCAAGATGCGCCAATTGCGCAATTTTGGTATGGCCAATCCCGAAGGCTACCGTAAGGCACTGCGCCTGATGAAAATGGCTGAGAAATTCAACAGACCAATCATCACATTTATAGATACACCGGGTGCATTCCCTGGTCTGGAGGCAGAAGAGCGCGGACAGGGTGAGGCTATTGCCCGCAACCTGTTTGAAATGATTAACCTGAAAGTGCCTGTTATCTGTGTTATTATAGGTGAAGGTGCATCGGGTGGTGCATTAGGTATAGGCATTGGTGATAAAGTGGCTATGTTGGAAAATACATGGTACACGGTTATCTCTCCTGAAAACTGCTCTACTATCCTGTGGCGTAGTTGGGATTATAAAGTGAAAGCTGCCGAACAACTGAGGCTTACATCTACAGACATGAAAAACTTTGATCTGGTAGATGATGTAGTGGCAGAACCTGTAGGTGGTGCACATGCAAGGCCGGAAGAAATGGCAGCTACCCTGAAAACATACCTGCTGGGTGCTCTTGCAGAACTGAACAAGAAAGACGCAGATAAACGTATAGAAGAGCGTATAGAGAAGTTCTCTAAAATGGGCTTCTACGACGAGGTAAGCGAATAGTACACTAAACACAACAAAAAAACCGGGCATAAAAGGATTAAAATCCCCGGCCTTTAATATGAATCAATTTCGTGGTACAGGTGTTGCATTGATAACACCTTTCAACACTGATGGCAGTGTAGATTACGCAGCGCTGGAAACGCTGGTAAATCATGTGATAACGGGTGGCGTTAATTATCTGGTGGCATTAGGTACTACCAGCGAGGCGCCTACCTTGAGTGCGGATGAGCGAAAACAGGTGTTGAAGTTTATTGTAGATAAATGCAATAAACGTGTACCCGTTGTATGTGGTATTGGTGGTAACAATACTGCGGAAGTCATAGCACAACTCGGCGAATATGACCTGAGTGGTGTTGATGGCATCCTTACTGTAGTACCATACTACAACAAGCCTACACAAGAAGGCTTGTACCAACACTTTAAAGCAATAGCACAAGCTACTACTAAAGCTATCATACTGTATAATGTACCCGGCCGTACGGTTACAAACATGTTGCCTGCTACTACATTGCGCCTTGCTAATGAGTTTAAGCATATAGTGGCTGTAAAAGAGGCAAGCGGTAACATGAGCCAGTGCATGGACCTTGTGCAGGGTAAGCCATCACATTTTGCTGTTCTTTCCGGCGATGATGATTTGGTGCTGCCACAAGTAGCCATTGGTATGGAAGGTGTAATATCTGTTGCTGCCAACTGCTTTACCAAAGATTTTACAACAATGGTAAACGATGCAATAGCAGGTAATTACAACAATTCGCAACAATTGCATTATAAAATGTTGGAAGGCATCAGATTGCTATTTGCAGAAGGTAACCCTGCAGGTGTAAAATGTGTATTGAAACACATGAACATTTGCAAAGACACTGTACGTCTGCCATTGGTAAAAGTAAGTGCCGAAACTGAACAAAAAATCGTTCAGTACCTGAAGAACAATTACTAATTGTTTATTGTTATTATCATACTATTGGTTAATACTTAATCACATATTATTTATTTGGTTAATAATAGCTGATTTGATACCTTTGCGCTTCGAAAAAACAAATCGTAAATAATAGACTGAATATGAGCACAATGACTCGTTCTGAAATCGACTTTAAACTGCCTTACAAGGTAAAAGACATGAGCCTTGCTGAATGGGGCCGTAAAGAAATAAAACTGGCTGAAGCAGAAATGCCGGGCCTGATGGCTATCCGTGCTGAATATGGACCGTCTCAACCATTGAAAGGCGCTCGTATAGCAGGTTGTTTGCACATGACTATCCAAACCGCGGTGTTGATTGAAACATTAGTTGCTTTGGGTGCTGAAGTTAAATGGAGCTCTTGCAACATCTTCTCTACACAAGACCACGCTGCTGCTGCTATTGCTGCTGCAGGTATAGGTGTATTTGCATGGAAAGGCCAAACACAGGCAGAAGCTGACTGGTGTATAGAACAAACATTGTTCTTTGGTGGTGCAGACCGCCCTTTGAACATGATATTGGATGATGGTGGTGACCTTACCAACATGGTACTGGACAACTACACTGAATTGATACAACACATCAAAGGTATCAGTGAAGAAACTACTACAGGTGTTCACCGTTTGTATGAGCGTGTAACGAAAGGTACATTGCCAATGCCTGCTATCAACGTAAACGACTCTGTTACAAAATCTAAATTCGATAACAAATACGGTTGTAAAGAATCACTGGTTGACTCTATCCGCCGCGCTACAGACGTAATGATGGCCGGTAAAGTAGCTGTTGTTGGTGGTTATGGCGACGTAGGTAAAGGTTCTGCAGAATCGCTGCGTGGTGCGGGTGCTCGCGTTATCGTTACAGAAATCGATCCTATATGCGCACTGCAAGCTGCAATGGATGGCTTTGAAGTGAAGAAAATGGTTGATGCTGTGAAAGAAGCAGACATAATCGTAACAGCTTCAGGTTGCCGCGATCTGATTACAGAGCAACACTTCCGCCTGATGAAAGACAAAGCAATCGTTTGTAACATTGGGCACTTCGATATTGAAATCGATATGGCATGGTTGAATGATGCTTATGGTAACACTAAAAATACAATCAAGCCTCAGGTTGATTTGTACACAATAGATGGTAAAGACGTTATCGTACTGGCAGAAGGCCGCCTGGTGAATCTGGGTTGTGCTACCGGCCACCCATCATTTGTAATGAGCAACTCTTTCAGCAACCAGACACTTGCACAAATAGAACTGTGGAACAACCACAGCAACTACGAAAACAAAGTGTATGTACTGCCTAAGCACCTGGATGAGAAAGTGGCTCGCCTACACCTTGCTAAAATTGGTGTAGAACTGGATGTACTGACAGATGCACAATCAAGCTATCTGGGTATTTCTAAAGAAGGTCCTTTCAAACCTGAAATGTACCGCTACTAGTCGATTATTAAGACTCGATTATATGAATGAAGGCTTCCAATGGGGAGCCTTCATTTTTTGTTGCCGGAACAAACGGCGGGTAATAATTTTTATTGAAAATCAATAAGTTGGATGCGATTTTGTTTCCATTTGTTTCCAGTTTTACACACGCGTAAAATTGTTTCGGGTTGTAAAAAAGCTGGGATAGAAGTCGGGTTTATACGGTATGTCAAAGAGCAATATTATCATTGCAAATTTACGCTATTTATGTAATATATGGATGTACAACATCCTGTATCATCTCAACCAGTTCTTCGTCCATATATTGATACTCATCAGGAATATGCATAACGACAATCTGCCTGTTTTGCATAGCAGAGGGGAATTGTAGTTGCAGGATATCCTTGTGCTTATTTTCCATTACAAAGACAATGTCTGCCCATAAGAGCAAGGATTCATTAACCCTTATACGGGCAGATGATGACGTGCCAGCCGACTTTGCAGCTATGCCCGCGACGTTCTTATATATAGTCTCTGCTGTTGGGCTGCGCCATTGGTTGCGGCTGCAAATGAATAGGATATTCAATGTATTACCAGATGATATAAATATAAGCTGCTACCTGCGATATAATGCCCAATACATAACCTGCCCATACTTCGCCAGGCTTATGTGCGCCCAACAGCAAACGAGCTGTCCCTATAATGCCACATACTATGAGTGATACAAACAGTGGCAGCATCATGTTTACAGGATTGGTAAGTAATAGTACAATCATTACACCAAGGAAGCCACCTGCCGCACTTGTATGCATACTTATCTTGAAGAAGATATTGAGGATAAACAATAAGATGATACCCCAGAAGTTACCAAGTAGCATTACACGTAGTATAAGCGGAGCATCTATATTCTTAAATACATGGTAAGCCCAGAAATAGAAGATCATGGTACCGATGAGTGGTATGATACGATCTTTGGGATCGTGCATATAGATGCTTTGAATAAAGCCAAGCCCTTTCAGTAGCAATGTTGTAAGCAGTGGGAATGCCAATGTATTAATAGCTACAATGGCAAGCAGCTTTGAAAACATCTTGCTATCTACACCTGCAAAACCTGCCGGCGCAAGTTTGTACAACAATGCAAACAATACCGTGGGCATAAATACCGGATGGAAAACAAACGATATGATGTTTGCCAATATCTTTAACGGCTTTGATTGTGTGCCTGCTACTGTTGCGTCTTTTCTTATTTCGCTCATTGTCTATCCTTCTAATGTCGGCCTGAGCCATTTAGTCATTTCTTCAATCGTCATGCCTTTGCGTTTGGCATAGTCTTCCAACTGGTCGGGCATAATTTTATTGATACCGAAATACGTGCTTTGCGGATGGCTGAAGTACCAACCACATACAGAAGCCGCAGGATACATAGCCAGCGATTCTGTAAGCTGAATGCCCGCATTTTCAGACGCATTCAGCAGGCTGAATAGCTTATGCTTTTCTGTATGGTCGGGGCAAGCAGGATAACCCGGTGCAGGGCGAATACCCTGGTAGGTTTCTTTTACCAATTCTTCATTGCTCAGGTTTTCGTCCTTTGCATAACCCCAGTATTGGGTACGTACTTTTTTGTGCAACAATTCTGCAAATGCCTCTGCAAGACGGTCTGCAATGGCTTGCAGCATTATCTTGTTATAATCATCGTGATTATCAGCAAAGGCTTTCAGATGTGGTTCTATGCCGTGTATGCTCACTGCAAAAGCACCTACGTAGTCTTTTGCAACAGGGCTTACAAAATCTGAGAGTGAAAAATGCGGTTGGTTGGCCGCTTTCTTTTGTTGCTGACGCAGTGATTCTAATGTCTGCAATGTATTGCCTGCATCGTCTTTCAATACGATAGTATCAGGTGCTGTCTTGGTAGCATTCCAGAAGCCGATAACGCCCTCTGCATGCAGCCATTTCTCTGCAACTATTTTATCGAGCATTGCGTTGGCATCGTTAAACAACTTAGTAGCCTCTGCGCCAACGTTTGCATCCTTCAGTATTTCAGGATACTTACCTTTCATTTCCCATGTTATGAAGAAAGGCCCCCAGTCTATATACTCGCGTATTTCAGACAGGTCATGGTCTTCAAATACTTTCGCACCTGTAAATTCTGGTGTAGGAGGAGTATAATTATCCCAGTCTATTTTAACAGGGTTTTGCTGCGCTTCTGCAAACGTTACATATTCTTTTGCAGCGCGCTTGCTGGCAAAGTCTTCCTGTAGTTTGGTGTATTCTGTTTGTATGCTGCTAAGGAAATCAGTTTTCTGCTCATTGCTCAGCAGGCTACCGGCAACTGTTACACTGCGGCTAGCATCCAGTACATATACCACACCATTGTCGTATTCAGGTGCAATCTTCACTGCAGTGTGCGTGCGCGATGTAGTAGCGCCACCTATCAGCAATGGTTGCTTCATGCCACGGCGCTTCATCTCTTTAGCCACATGCACCATTTCATCCAGTGATGGAGTAATCAAGCCGCTCAAGCCTATGATATCTACATTTTCCTTTTGCGCTGTGTCCAGTATTTTATCAGCTGGTACCATCACGCCAAGGTCTATAATGTCGTAGCCATTACAGCCAAGTACTACACCCACAATATTCTTTCCTATATCGTGTACATCACCTTTTACGGTAGCCATCAATATTTTAGCTGCACCGGTACCTTCTTTGTTTTCAGTACCCGCTGCCAGATGCGCGAGACGACGTTCTTCTTTTTCAGCTTCAATGAATGGTGTTAGTACTGCTACGCTTTTCTTCATTACACGTGCACTCTTTACCACCTGTGGCAAAAACATTTTACCACTGCCAAACAAATCGCCCACTACGTTCATGCCATCCATAAGCGGACCTTCAATTACATCCAATGGTTTTGGATATTTTTGACGAGCCTCTTCGGTATCTTCATCTATATATTCTGTAATGCCGTTTACAAGTGCGTGTTTCAGACGTTCTTCCACACTTGCACTGCGCCATGCTTCATCTTTCTTTTCTTCCTTGCCGGTAGCTTTTACCGTTTCCGCAAAAGCAACAAGTCGTTCTGTAGCATCCGGGCGACGATTAAGTATTACATCTTCACACAGTTCGCGCAGTTGTGGTTCTATCTCATCGTATACTACCAATTGTCCTGCGTTCACAATGCCCATATCCATACCTGCTTTGATGGCATGATATAGGAATACGCTGTGTATTGCCTCGCGCACATGGTCATTGCCACGGAAAGAGAACGATACATTGCTGACACCACCACTTACTTTGGTAAGCGGCATGCGTTGTTTGATGATGCGTGTAGCTTCAATGAAATCGATAGCATAGTTGTTGTGCTCTTCAATACCTGTTGCTACTGCAAATATGTTGGGGTCGAATATGATGTCTTGCGGTGCAAAGCCAACTTGTTGCGTAAGTATATCATATGCGCGTTGGCAGATGTCTACGCGGCGTTGCAGATTGTCTGCCTGTCCTTGCTCATCAAAAGCCATCACGATAACAGCAGCACCAAAGCTGCGGCATATAATAGCCTGCTCTATAAACTTCTCCTCACCTTCCTTCAGCGATATAGAGTTTACAATACACTTACCCTGTATGCACTTAAGGCCTGCCAGTATGATGGAGAACTTAGATGAATCCAGCATCACGGGTATCTTGGCGATATCGGGCTCACTCTGCAACAGGTTGATGAAAGTAGTCATTGCTTTTTCACCATCCAGCAGGGCATCGTCCATGTTTACGTCCAGTACCTGCGCACCGTTCTCTACTTGTTGGCGGGCAACAGATAAAGCCTCTTCGTATTTGTTCTCTTTTATTAATCGTGCAAACTTCTTAGAGCCTGTAACATTGGTGCGCTCACCCACGTTTACAAAGTTGGTTTCGGGACGAACCACCAAAGGTTCCAGCCCGCTCAATCTTAAATATGGCCTAATCTCAGACATCAGTTAGTTGGTATGTGCTAAAAACGTTTGCAAAGGTAATATAATGTGAGGTCAATACATGCAAAAAGCCGTTCAGGAACGGCTTTTGTAAAGAATATATGCGTATGTGTTATTTATCGGCAGTAGCTCCGGTAATATCTACCGCTACAGATGCAGTGCCTTTAGGCTTCTTCATCTTGAACTTGAAGGATACAGACTTGCCGGGCCTTACCACATCATTCACTGTCTTAATGGCTTTCTCTATAGTACTGCCACTGCTGCTTTTGAAGGTAATGCGAACCTCTACATCTTTGAAAGAGGCAAGTGTTGCTTTGTTGGTTATCTCGCCTTCTACTACTTCCTGGTTCAGCAGATTGACATGGTTATCTCCCTGTATGCGCAGAAACTGTAAAGGGTTCTCGCGCTCCGTCTCTTCCAACGATTTCTTCTTTTCTTCGTATTTATCTGAAGGACGTTCGCTATTGGCCGAGTTGCACGATGCAACTGCTATGGCCATCAAAGCTATATAGAGGGTACGTTTCATAGAATGAATATAGGATAAAGCCATGATATTAGCCATTTATCAATGTTAAAAACTCCTCTTCGGTAAGTATCGCAACAGTACCCAGTTTCTTTGCTTTTTCAAGCTTGCTGCCTGCATCTTCGCCCACTACCAGATAGTTGAGCTTGCTGCTAACGCTGCCGAGCAACGCGCCGCCTTTTTCTTCTACCATCGCCTCGGCTTCGCTGCGCTTAAAGCGGCTGAGTGTACCTGTAAACAAGAACGACTTGCCTTCAAGCTCTCCACCACCTGATTGTGTGTTGCGCTTTAGGTTGATAAGGTTAACGCCAGCCGCATCCAGCAGGTCTATCATATGCCTGTTTTCGGGTGTGTGGAAGAAGTGCAAAACAGATGCTGCTACTTTAGGGCCTACATCATCGAGCGCCAGCAGTTGCTCTTCTGTATAGTTATACAAATCGCGGATATGCTCTACTGCATTGGCAAGTGTCTTGGCCATTGTTTCGCCTACATGGCGAATGCCGAGACCGAATACTACACGATTGAGTGGTTGTGTTTTAGAATTGTTGATAGCTGTTTGCAGGTTGGTAATAGACTTTTCGCCAAAGCCACCCAGCTTGCGCACCTCTTCCCAATTGATGTTATAAATGCTTGGGATGTTTGGTAAAAGCCCAAGCTCGTAAAACTTACGCACATTGGCATCGCCCATGCTGCGTATGTCCATCGCATCTTTACTTGCGAAGTGTATGATGCGCTCTACTACCTGTGCAGGGCAGCTGATGTTAATGCAACGCCATACGGCTTCTTCTTCGGGCTTCTCCAACTCTTCATTGCATATAGGGCAGTGTGTAGGGAAGATGATTTTCTCTTCATTACCATCGCGCAGTTCTGCTAATGGTTTTACAATGTATGGTATCACATCACCTGCACGCTCTACCAATACAGTATCGCCAATGTGCAAGTCTTTTTCGCGTACTACATCTTCGTTGAACAATGATATAGAACTAACTGTAACACCACCAATAGGCACGGGTTCTATCTTGGCAACAGGTGTTACAGAGCCTGTGCGACCTACTTGAAACTCTACGCGCAATAGCTTGCTGGTAGCCTGTCTTGCTTTGAATTTGTATGCTACTGCCCAACGCGGGTGGTGGGTGGTCATGCCCATTTTATCCTGCATAGCAAAGCTGTTTACTTTGATAACAAGGCCATCTACCTCGTAAGGCAAATCATCTCTTCTTGTTTCAAAGTCTTCACAAAATGCTATTACTTCGTCAATGCTTGTGAAGCGTTTCATTTCCTTAACAGGTGTAGGAAAGCCCAGTTGATATAGCCAGTTGAGCGAATCGTAGTGGGTATGTAATGATGATGGTACATCTGCTCCATTGGGCTGTGTGTAATAGCTGATGTGGTATAACACGGCAGATAGCTTGCGTTTACCTACTTCTTTAGGATCCAGTATGCGGAGCGTGCCAGATGCGGCATTGCGTGGATTGGCCAAAGGCGATAAGCCCTCTGCAATACGTTGTGTATTGTATGCGGCAAATACGTCTTTGTTTATGACGACCTCGCCACGGATTTCTATCTGGTTAACATTGTCTTTTGTAAAAGCTGTTGATAGTGGTATAGAGCGTATCTGCTTTATGTTGATGGTTACTTCTTCTCCCATCACACCATCGCCGCGTGTTGCACCACGTACCAGTTGCCCGTTTTCATATATCAACGATATGCTGGCACCATCGTATTTTGGTTCTGCACAGTATTCTATATCATCAGTGCCTGCCAGTTCTTTGCAACGCCTGTCCCAATCGCGCAGGTCGTCTGCATTGTAAGTATTGTCAAGGCTCAGCATAGGCACCAAGTGGCTGACAGCAGGAAATTTTTCACTCAAACCTTTTGCTACACGTTGCGTAGGTGAGTCTCCTGTTACATGCTCAGGATATTGCTCTTCGAGGTGTTGCAGCTTTTTGAAGAGTGTATCGTATTCAAAATCTGCCAGTACAGGTTCGCTTTGTACATAGTACTTCCAGTCGGCATAGTTGAGTACTTCGCGCAGTTGCACAACAGTTTCTTCAACATTGCTGCCATCAGTATTCAGTAAGGTCTTAGCCTGTGTATATAAGCGTTGTTCGTCCTGTGTTGTATACATAGGACAAAGAAAGTTTGAATGTGCTAATTAGCCAAAGATTTTTTCCCATTCGCCCGCACCTTCCCTTATCAGTTCGGGAGTACCTGATGAGCAGTCTATAACAGTAGATGGAACAATGCTGCCAATGCCACTGTCTATCACGATGTCCACCTTGTCTTCAAAGATTTCGTGCATTACCAATGGGTCGGTATAGTATTCTACTTCCTCATCCATTGGGAGTGATACACTCATGATGGGATTGCCTAATTGCCTAACCAATTCCTGGCTGATGTTGTGGTCGGGTACACGAATACCAACGGTATCTTTCTTTGTCTTCAGCATCTTGGGGACCATCTTGCTGGCCTCGAAGATGAAGGTGTAAGGACCGGGCAGTGCCTTCTTCAACATGCGGAATATCGGTGTGTCAATACTTTTTGCATAGTCGCTGATGTGACTGAGATCGTTGCACACAAACGAAAACTGAGCTTTTTTGGGATCAATGTTTTTGATACGACAGATACGCTCAATAGCGTCTACATTATAAATGTCGCAGCCAAGACCATAGATAGTATCGGTGGGGTAAATAATCACTCCTCCGTTCTTCAGGCAATCGACAACGGTCTTGATATTTCGCGGTTGCGGATCTTTTGGATGAATATGGAGTAACATAGTCTGTTGTATAAATATACGGTATTATAACAGTTTTTGAACAGCATTTGTTGCGGTATTCAACCTTTCGGTAGCTGTACCGCGAACGTCTGTCCATTGGCAACCTGATTGTACAACAATATCCCGATATATATTGTAGAAGTATTGTCGTTCTTCTGGTAGTGGGTGCTCGCGCAGCGGGTCGTCAGTCCATGGTATGTCTATATATGTAAGCAGATATAGATCATATTTGCGTTGTACAATTTGTTCCAGTATCCATGGATGGCAACGCCCGTATTTAGCCTCGCTCCATACTTTTATTACATACAGGTCTGTATCACAAATCAGGTATTGATTGGTTGTTTGCATCGCTGCGTCTTCGGCAGCTAATTGCCCTTTAGCTATTTCAAGCAAGTCTGCTTCTGTATATTCTCTGCCCAGACTTTCCAGATAGGTGCGTGCATACTCCGGTACCCAAAGCGTTTGCAGGCTCTTAGCAAGCCCTTCGCTCAGTGTGCTTTTCCCGGTAGACTCAGGCCCTATAACTACTATTTTCTTAATGCTACTCAACGATGCCTTTTATTTTCTTTTGTTTCCTTTTCAATAACCACTGCTGCCCCTTGTAAGCAATAAATGCACTGCCTGCACCTACAAGTGCCCCAGCTAATACATCGCTTGGATAGTGCATCCCTAATTGCATACGGGAATAGCCAATAGTGCCTGCCCATAAATACGCAGGGGCTATAACAAACCATTTCGGGTATTGCAGGCTTAGCGATGTAGCATTGACAAATGCAATGCTTGTATGCCCTGACGGGAATGATGGGTCTGTATCATAGTGATACGGATTAATATCTTTATATGCTTCGTATGGGCGATTGCGATTGATTGCATATTTCAGCCCATAACCAAGAACGACTGCTGTACCAAGACTACCTACTGTTTGCCAACCATTGTGTATAGTCTGCTTATCATGCTTTACATAACCTATTATGAGTTGTGCAGCAGGTGTAGCCAGTGCTATTGGGTAGGTAGATTGTGTAATACCATTCATGACAGCATCTGTACTGCTACCACGCGTACCACTGATGTTGCGCAGCAAATCTATATCTGCATTTTGCGCACGTGTCTGCAAGCCTGTTATCAGAAACAGCACTAAGATGCAGCATGCAGCAAACGATATTGTTTTTTCCATCTGAAGTAACCGAAGATAGCAACAATAAAAAGAAATAACGTAAGGAAGGCTGTGAACGGAATACCCTTGTATATGTATAGCGGTATAGCTATTGCATTAGATATATTCAGCAGTATCCAGTTTTCTATTTTGTGTTTGGCAAGCAGCCACATGCCTGCCCATGCGGTTGCAGAAACTACGGCATCTAGTGCAGGAACATTTGAGTCTGTGTAATGAGATAATATAAAGTAGAGTATTGCCCAGCCGGCAATGCATATTGCACCTGTTATTGCCCAGTCTTTCTTGCTATTGTGAGAGATAGCAGCCGGATTATCATTCTCTTTCCCCCTTTGCCACAGCACCCAACCATAAATACTCATAACCAGATAGTATAGATTGAGCAGACTTTCTGCATACAACCCTACTTTAGCCATTATCCATACATAAATAATAGTACTTACTATACCTGTAGGGTAGAGCCATACGTTATTCATATTGGCAAGCACAACGCTTATCATACCAAATGCTACTGCAACAGCTTCAAGAGCAGTTGTTTGTTGTAGTTGTTGTATGAACTGTGTTGTAAAATCGTGCAACGCCATGAGATGTAAAAATATATCAACTAAGTGTAACAGACTATTTAAGGCTGATATTTCGTAAATTGAATATATAAACTGAGGAGATGAGAAAACTAATATATCTGTTAGCCGTATTGTATGTATTTGTAGAGCAGGCAAATGCACAAATGACTGTCCGTGTAGTGCGTGATTCGCTGTTTATTCCCTGGGAGTTGGTCTACGGTCCTGATAATCATATCTGGTTTACCCAGAAGAACGGGTATATATGCAGACTGGAACCTACAAGCGGGAGGATAGATACACTTTATAATGAAACGAATACACGCATACAAAGCGAAGGTGGTATGCTAGGGTTGGCACTGCATCCGCAGTTTGCTACACAGCCTTATGTATATGTAGCTTACAACTATTCAGATGCATCTGTTTATAAGGAAAGGATAGTGCGATACACGTATAATAGTACACTGAATGCATTGCAAAGCCCGTTGATTTTGCTTGATAATATTGGTGCTGCAAACTTTCATAATGGCTGTAGGTTACTTATTGCAGATGGCTACCTATACATAACCACAGGTGATGCAACTGTAACTTCCAACTCCCAAAACACGGGTGTGATAAACGGGAAAATATTAAGAATAGGTTTAGATGGAAGTATGCCTACAGATAATCCCATAAGTGGTAGTGCTGTATGGAGTTGGGGACATAGAAATGCACAAGGAATGGTATTTGCTAATGGCAGACTGTATGAGTCTGAACACGGCGACAATAGCGATGACGAGGTAAATATAATAGAGAAGGGTAGAAACTATGGCTGGCCTTCTGTAAAAGGATATTGCAATACAACAGCAGAAATTAGTTTTTGCGCAGACTCTAACGTAAAAGAACCTTTAGAAGCTTGGACACCAACATTGGCTGTATGTGGTATAGATTATTATGACCATCCCATGTTTCCGCAATTACAGAAATCTTTACTTATGACCACACTGAAAGATTCTACACTATACCAGTTGAAACTTAATGCAACAAATGATGATATCAGTGCAGTTAATAAAACAAGCCTTTCAAAGTATAGAAGATTGAGAGACATATGTATATCCCCTGATGGACGTATTTATATTTCAACTAGCAACTCAGCATCATCAGGTACTGGTAGCAAGATTGACAGGATTATAGAGTTGTACGACCCGTTATACAATAGTATTTCTACATATGAAAAAGAGGCACTGATAATATTCCCCAACCCGGTAAAAGATGAAATAACAATAAAGCTGAAATCGGGATTAGGGTTGGTAAGCTATAGTATCCTAAATATATATGGACAACGGCTAATGAGTGGGGTGCTTAACAATGTAAGCAATATAATAGATGTGAAAGCCTTGCCTGTAGGACAATACAATATCTTAGTTCAGGATGAAGGAAAATTGAATATGAGTAAGTTTTTCCTGAAACAATAAATTGTTTTGTATCATTTTTGGAAAATTGGATAATAAACCTATTTTTGCAATCCCAAATCGGGAAAAGGTGTGGTAGCTCAGTTGGTAGAGCAAAGGACTGAAAATCCTTGTGTCGGGGGTTCAATTCCCTCCCACACCACCACTAAAAAGAGCAATTCATTGAATTGCTCTTTTTTATGCTCTCTCTTATATCTAAGTATTAATCGAGGTCTACTACATTATCAAGATCCTTTCTTATATAGAATTCCTTAATTCTTTTTTGGGGTTTGTTATCGCTGTCTGTTATAGTGTAGTACACTCTGTATCTACCGCTCGGCATAGTTTCTTTTTTTGTCATGGGTATTGCGAAGCTCTTGCCTATAGGTGTGTAACCATTTGCGGTGAGTATGCTCAACTGAACAGAACTTGTTTTATAGTTGCTGGTAAAAAGCAGGTAGCTACCAGTTTGTAGTGCTACTGTATCTGGTATAGATATAGCTGGTGCCGTAGTAGTTGTATCTGCTTTCTTTAGTGGTTGGCTATATGCATATACGGTATCTGCCTTAGTATGCTTTTTTCTGAATGGGTTGCAGATGGTATCTATCACAGCTTCCATTGCAAGCTTGCTACTGATATTATATACATTGCCTACACACGAATAGCCGGTAGCAATAGGTTCGTCATAGCCCAGATTCAGTACATAAGACCTACCTGTTATTTTATTCAGCAATGCCCCTGCCGAAGCACATATGTTACTATCACAATACCTGGTGCCCGATGTTATCAGTATTACATTATAATCGTCAAAACGGTCTTCAATGTCATAATTGGCAGATTGTTGTAGTGCATACCCTAGTGATACATTACCCTGAGGATGCATAGAGCCTAACCGCATACGTGTTTGCGAGCGGTTATCTTTACTGAAGTAAACCTCCAGCCTGCTGTCTTTACAATTCTGCACTGTAGTAGGGTATAGATGGCCATATAGCCTGAGACAAAACTGCACATCTTCATTAGCCATGTGCATACTATCCATCAATCGGGATATTAATAATGAAGCAGCGTCATATTTGTTCAGCTCATCTCTCCATATTGTATTCATTTTGGCCGAGCCATCGAGGATAATAATAAACTTATCATGCTTTTGCCTTGCCGCAGCAAAGGAGGCAGACATATCTGTGAAGAATGATATAAGAAAGAGGATGATATATATATGTAGTCGCATGTAATAATATTTGGAAATTGTGCAACAACTTCCATTTTTCAAAATTAGAACAATTAGTATTCAGGTTTCATTGTCTATTTTTTAATATGTCGTAGCTATTTGTCGTTCGTGGACAAAACTTTGTCGTTCGTGCCCAATTGCACTTTGGCTACCTGTCTAACCCAAACCTTGATGGTATTATTGTCTCGTAGTTTTTTGACAATCTGCGCCCGGTCAAATTTGATTTGTTTTAAATTTGTTAAAAATTAATTGGTTATTGTTTTAAACGATTTCCTGTAAAAATTAGCACCATAAAGCATTTCAAGCCTGGTGTGGATTGTAAGTGAGAACCACCACTTCAATATCACACATTGATGAATAAGATTTATCGTTACGTTTCTTACGTAGTTTTTGCCACGCTGCTGTTTTTCAGCCAACAAGTTTCCGCGCAAAACTGTACCGTGAATGCGGGTGTCAGTGAATCCGTTTGCCCAGGGCAGCCATTTGTGCTGAAGGGGAAAGCAAATGGTTTATTTGCTTCAGGCGGTAATGCCACATGGTCTCAATTATCGGGGCCGGCGGTTATTTTAGGAACCCCCGTAGTTAGTGGTAATGACGTTACCGTTACGGTATCCGGCTATTCAGCAGGTAATACGTATGTATTTCGCTTGTCTGCAAGGTGTACGGATGGTTCTCCTGTTTATCAGGATGTAACATTTACGACACTACCTGCAACTACTGCCAATGCGGGTGCCGACGTAGTTTCTTGTGCGGGTACTATCAATATGGCAGCAAATGCTGTAGGCTCAGGCGAAACGGGTGTGTGGACCGTTATCGGCGCAACAAATGGTATCAGTATTTCAAATCCTACTTCCCCTACTACTGCTGTTACGCTGCCAACTACTAATTCCGGTACAACAACTTTAAGGTGGACAATATCTAATTCTAACTCTTGTACATCATATGATGAGGTAACTGTAACCAACCGTGGTGGTGTGACACCCGTAAATGCCGGACCTGATCAGACACTTTCTAACTGTTTTACATTTACAACATCAACCCAACTTGCAGGTACATATGCCGGTAGCAATGTTGGTGGACAGCAGGGTACATGGACATTGATAAGCGGTCCGAATACGCCAACTATAGGTAATACACATTTATATAATACAGGTGTTTCAAATCTGGTACAGGGTACATATCGTTTCCGTTGGACGGTAGCAGGACCGTGTGTGAATGGTTATGATGAGGTAGATATTATTGTGCCTGCACCTACACAATCGGTTACATCAACGCCTAATATCACTCAGGTTTATTGCGATGCCAGAACCAGTGCAGTAATAACTGCACCAACGCCTGCTTATACAAATGAGACCATAACATGGGCAAAGATTAGTGGTGCTGGTACAATTACAAACGTAAATGCTGCATCTACAACTATTACAGGTCTTAGCGGTAGCAGTACAACTGTGCTTACCTATACTATTAATAATAGTGTTACCGGTTGTACGAACGTAGGTACGTATACTATCAGCTATACTACACCGCCTACCATTACTCCGAGTAGTACAGTGGTAATTGCTAATCCTGATAGTACGAATGCATCTATACCTTATAGCTTCACAGGTGGCGACCGCACACAGTGGGCACTGATCAGTGGACCTGCGGGGTCTGATATACAGAGTATTTATGGTATAGGTAATTTCACTACAACATCTGCAGCCCCATTAACACTTAGTGGATTTACTCAAATCGGTAACTATGTCATCAGGCTGAAGAGAACTACCAATAATGGACAAGGTGGCTGTGCGGATGCGTTGGTAGATGTAACCGTTGTAATATCAAAAACGCCTACTCCTTCAAATGCAGGTACTTCCCAGTTTTTGGCATGTAATGTATTCACCACCAATCTTGCTGCAAACGCACCTAGCACAGGTACGGGTTCATGGTCGCAAGTAAGTGGTCCTAATACTGCAACCATCGCAACACCTGCAAGTCCTACTACTTCCGTATCGGGCCTTACAAATGGAGCATACGTATTCCGCTGGATTATCAGTGCAAATGGTACATCAAACAATCAGCAGTCGGATGTAAATGTGTTGGTAGCATCTACAGCTCCTACAACTGCCAATGCCGGGTTTGATGCAACAATATGTAATGGTACGCCTTATCAATTGAGTGGTAATCAGCCAATACTAAATGAAACCGGTACATGGACTGTATCGCCATCTGCTGGTGTTACATTTTCTAATGTTAATAGCTACAATGCTATCGTAAATGGTTTAGTTGCAAACACTGTTTATACATTTACATGGACAATAGTAAATGCTTGTGGGACATCTGCAGATAATGTTTTGATAACTACCAGTTCAAGTGTAGGTGCAAAACAAGCTACCGCAGGTGCAGACCAGTGTCTTACTTCAGGTACTACAACCATTACATTAGCAGGTAATGCACCGGGTTCAGGTGAAACAGGTTTGTGGACACGTGTTAGTGGTCCTAACACGCCAACATTTACATCTGCTACTACATACAATACTACTGTAACAGGTGCTGTAAATGGTACATATGTATTTGAATGGGCACTCACTAAATCTGGTTGTAATACTACCAGAGATACGGTAGTAGTAACCATATCGGGTGCAGCTACAACTGCTGCAGCGGGTACAGACCAAACAATCTGTGGCGCAACTTCTGTAACACTGGCAGGTAATACACCTACTACGGGTACTGGTGCGTGGACACAAGTTGGTGGACCTGGTGGTGCAACCATTACTACGCCATCTTCTGCAGGTACAACAGTTACAGGGTTAGTAGCAGGTAGCTATACATTCCGCTGGACAATATCAAACGGCGCATGCAGCAGCAACTACGACGATGTACTGGTAATAGTAAGTACGCCACCTAGCGCTGCAAGTGCCGGTACAGACCAGTCTTTGTGTAGTGGTACCAGTACTACATTAGCTGCTACAGCGGTATCATCGGGTAGTGGTTTATGGACAGCCGTAAGCGGACCTAATACACCGACGTTCTCTTCGTTTTCAAGTAATACAGCTTCGATATCAAACCTTATTATAGGTACTTATACACTAACATGGACAGCATCATCAAGTCCTTATTGCCCGCCAAGTATTGATACTGTACTAATAAATGTAACGCAGCCGGCTGTTGCTACTACACCATCTACCAGCTTGTGTAATGCAACTACTGCATCGTTAGCCGGTAATGCAGGCAGTACAGGTACATGGTCTAATGTCAGTGGCCCGAATACACCGACACTTACGCCTAACTCATCAAGCAGTGCTATTGCTACAGGTTTGATACCGGGTACGTATCAGTTCAGGTATACGATGCCTGCTGTCGGAGCTTGTCCTTCAACAAACAGTACTGTTTCAATAACTATAAGTGCCCCTGCAACTATTGCAAATGCAGGTGCCGACCAATCGTTATGTATACTGAATTCTCAGCCTACCATATCAACAGCGTTAGCAGGTAATACACCAACTGTTGGTACAGGCCAGTGGTCTTTAATAAGTCAATCTGGTGGTTCTACACCTACATTCTCTCCAAATGCTGCGACGTCAAATGCAACTTTAGGTAACCTGACAGCAGGTGTGTATTTGTTGCAATGGAATATTACAAATGGTAACTGTGGTTCTAATAATGATATCGTAAGGATTACCGTTTCAGCTGAACCATCAAATGCCAATGCCGGTTCAGACCAATTGAATGGTTGTACCAGCAATATTTATTTGGCAGGTAATGTACCAACAGTTGGCGTTGGTACATGGACTGTAGTAAGTGGCCCTAATACACCAACGATAGATGCACCAAATGACGCAAATACCAGAGTCGTAAATACTGTACCGGGTACATACGTTTTCCGTTGGACTATTGCTAATGGGGTTTGTACTTCTAAAACAGACGATGTAAGTGTAGTTGTTACTTCTACACCGCCAAATATTGCAAATGCAGGTGTTTCTCAAACAATTTGTAATACTCCTGGTCCAACATCTACCGCTACACTCGCAGCGAATGCGCCTATTTCAGGTGAAACGGGTACATGGACTGTAATGAGCAAACCTTCAGGCGCTCCAAATCCTACATTTACAAACAGTGCTTTATATAATACACAAATCAGTGGTCTGCAAGAGGGTACTTATGCCCTTATGTGGACTTTGAATAATGGTAGTTGTGTGTCTACAGATAGCATGACTATCACTGTTAGTGATCCGCCAACAGCTTCTAATGCAGGTACAAACCAAAATGTTTGTTTATATACACCTGTTACATTAAACGCTACTGCCGTGACAGTTGGTACAGGCACATGGACAGTTGCTTCAAAACCGGGCGGTGCACAAGACCCTGTGTTTATTAATGCAAATTCGAATAATACTGCTGTTACAGGTTTGGTTGCAGGTACTTATGTATTTACATGGACTACAACAAATGGTTCTTGCCCAGCAAGTACATCAAACGTAACGGTAACAATATATACACCGCCAACACCTGCTAATGCTGGTGCTTATCAAACAGTATGTTATGGTACTACTGTTACAATGGCGGGCAATCAACCTACTACCGGTACAGGCACTTGGTCTGTAGTTTCTCAGCCGTCGGGTTCTCCTGCGCCTGTATTTACTGCTAGCCAGTATAATACTACTGTTACCAATCTGGTAGAAGGTACTTACGTATTCCAATGGCAGATTGTAAATGGAATATGTACATCTTCAGACAATACACAAATAACAGTTCAGCCTGCGCTTGGTAATAATACAATCAGTGCTGCTCAAACAATATGTAATGCCCAGGTTCCTGCTGCTTTAACTGGCAGCACACCAACGGGTGGTAACGGTACTAGCTATACTTATCAATGGCAGAGCTCTACAACCAGCGGCTCTACAGGCTTTACGAATATTTCAGGTGCTGTGTCTAAAGACTACAGTCCGGGTGCATTAACTGCTACTACATGGTATCGCAGAACTGTAACATCCGGTGCTTGTACAACACCTGATATCAGTTCAGCAATACAGATTACTGTACAACCACCAATAGCAAGTAATACCCTTACTGCGCCTACACCTGCAACATTCTGTCAAAGTGGTGATCCCGGCAACATAGTAGGCGCTACGCCTACCGGTGGTGACGGCAGTACATATACTTATCAGTGGCAAAGCTCTACTACGAGTGCCAGTACTGGATTTACTAATATTTCAGGAGCTGTATCGCAGGATTATGATCCATCTACAATTAGTGTTACTACCTGGTACCGCAGAGTAGTAACATCAGGTTTCTGTACGTCTACAAGTAGTGCGGTGGGTATTACAATATACCCTTACCCAACACTTACAAGTTCCGGTACGGGTACAGTTTGTAGCGGTGTAACTTATTCGTACACACCAACAAGTAGTGTAAGTGGTACTACGTATTCTTGGACGCGTGCTACAGTAGCAGGTATCAGCAATGCTGCTGGTAGCGGTACGGGTTCTATTTCTGAAATACTTACAAATACTACTAATGCAAATGTTGATGTAACGTACGTTTATACATTAACAGCAAACGGTTGTACTAATCCTACTACATACAATGTGGTAGTAACAGTAAAACCAAAACCGGATGTCACAGTGCCATCAAATCTGGTATTGTGTAATGGCACTGCAACCGGCGCAATGACATTCAGCGGCGCTGTATCAGGTACTACTTTCAACTGGACGAATAACAGAACATCTATTGGCTTAGCGGCTTCAGGCACCGGTAATATCGCAACATTCAATGCGGCGAATGTAACAACAGCACCTGTTGTTGCTACTATTACAGTTACTCCGGTAGCTAATAGTTGTACAGGTAATTCGGCGAATTATACAATAACGGTAAACCCTACACCGGTTCTCAACAGTGCTACAACAGCAACTGCATGCGATGGTGTAGCGTTTAATTATACAGCTACAAGTGCAACCGCGGGTACAACATTCAGTTGGACACGCGCTGCAGTTGGTACGAATGGCTCATCTAGCGGAAGTAGTGCAAGTATCAGCGAAACACTTGTAAATACAGGAACCACAACGCTTACAGCTACTTACGTATTTACATTGACAGCAAACGGCTGTTCGAATACACAGAACGTAACTGTTACAATATATCCTACAGCTACACTAACAAGTACACTGACGCCATCAGCTATATGTAGCGGTACTGCATTCAGTTATACACCTACAAGTGCTACAAGTGGCGTTACCTTCAGTTGGTCACGTGCTACAGTAGCAGGTATAAGCAATGCTGCCGGTAGCGGTACAGGTAATCCGAATGAAACACTTACAAATACTACAGATAACCCTGTTAACGTAACATATGTTTATACATTAAGCGTTGGCGGATGTACGAACCCAAGTTCTTACAATGTTGTAGTAACAGTTAATCCGAGACCGGCACTCAGCAGTACGCTTACACCGTCGGCAATATGCAACAATACCACATTCAGCTATACACCTACAAGTAATACATTCAATGCTAATCCTTCAACCTTTACATGGACGCGTGCAGCTATTGCTACTATTAACAGTAATGTAGGTGGTAGCGGTACAGGTAGTATCAGTGAAACATTGGTTAATAGTTCGACAGCTCCTGTAGTTGTTACATACGTATATACTGTTGCTGCAAACGGCTGTTCAAGAACACAAAACGTAACGGTAACGGTATATCCAAACCCTACTTTGACAAGTTCTTTGTCTCCGGGGACAATATGTAATAATGCTACATTCAGCTATACACCAACAAGTGGTACAACAGGTACTACATTTGCATGGACACGTGCAACAGTAGTAGGTATCAGCAACAGTGCCGGTAGCGGTACAGGTAACCCTAACGAAACATTGACGAATACTACTACAGATCCGATAGTAGTAACATATGTTTACACGCTTACAGCAAACGGCTGTACAAACCCAAGTACATATAACGTAAATGTAACGGTTAATCCTACGCCGGTATTAACAAGTACTACATCACCATCTGCAGTATGTAGCAATACACCATTTACATATACACCAACAAGCAGCACAACAGGTGCTACTTATACATGGACACGTGCTACTGTAGTAGGCATCAGCAACGCAGCAGGCAGTGGTTCAAGCGGTGTAAATGAAACATTGATAAATACAACTACAGCTCCTGTAAACGTAACGTATGTTTATACGGTTCGAATAGGTAGTTGTGCTAATCCATCTACTTATAATGTAGTCGTTACAATTAATCCAACGCCTACGCTTAGCAGTACGCTTACACCTGCTGCTATATGTAACAATGCGACATTTACATACACAGCTACAAGTGCAACATCTGGTACTACATTTACATGGACACGTGCTGCTATTGCTACTATAAACAGCAATGTAGTAGGTAGCGGCTCTGATGGTAATATCAGTGAAACACTGACGAACTCATCAACGGCCCCTGTAAACGTAGTGTATGCAATAACGTCTACTGCAAACGGTTGTTCTAATACACAAAATGTAACGGTTTCTGTAAATCCTACGCCGGTATTAACAAGTACATTAACGCCTGCTGCTAAATGTAACAGTACGGTATTCAGCTATACACCAACCAGCAGCACAAGTGGTGCAACATTTGCTTGGACACGTGCAGTAGTTGCAGGTATCAGTAATGCATCAGGTAGTGGTACAGGAAGTATCAGTGAAACATTGGTTAATACTACTACAGAACCTGTGGTAGTTACTTATGTATATACAGTTTCTATTAATGGTTGTGCTAATCCTGCAACTTATAATGTAAATGTTACCATTAACCCTACTCCAACACTAACAAGCACGTTGGCGCCTGCTGCTATATGTAGTGGTACAACATTCAGCTATACGCCAACTAGTGCAACTACAGGTACTACATTTGCGTGGACACGTGCGGCCATTGCTACTATAAATAGTAATGCTGCAGGTAGCGGTAGTGGTGCGGTGAGCGAAACACTTACAAATACAAGTACTGCTCCTGTAAATGTGACTTATATTTATACATCGACTGCCAATAGCTGTTCTAATGCGCAGAATGTAGTAGTTACAGTTAATCCTACACCTGTTTTGACAAGTACTTTGAATGCAGGTACAATATGTAATAATGCTACATTCAGCTACACGCCAACAAGTGCAACATCGGGTACTACATTTGCTTGGACACGTGACGCAGTAGCGGGTATTAGTAATACGGCAGGTAGCGGAACGGGGAACCCGAACGAAACATTGACAAATACAACTACTGCTCCGATTGTTGTGACTTATGCTTACACACTTGCAGCGAATGGTTGTTTTAATACACAAAACGTAACTGTAACGGTAAATCCTACACCGGTATTGACTAGTACGTTAACGCCGTCTGCTGTGTGTAGCAATACGCCATTTACATATACGCCAACCAGCAGCACAACAGGTGCTACTTATACATGGACACGTGCTACTGTTGCAGGTATAAGTAATACAGCGGGCAGTGGTTCAAGCGGCGTAAATGAAACATTGATAAATACAACTACAGCACCGGTAAACGTAACATATGTTTATACAGTGCGTATTGGTAGTTGTGCTAATCCTACTACATATAATGTAGTAGTTACTGTCAATCCAAGTCCGATATTGATAAGTTTACAATCGTTATCTGCAATTTGTAATAACACAACATTTACATACAATGCGGCTACAGCTACAACAGGTACTTCATTTACTTGGAGCAGAGCGGCTATAGTAGGTATTAATAGTAATGTAGCGGGTAGTGGCACGGGTGCTAATATCAGCGAACTGCTTAGTAATAGTACAACTGCTCCGATAACGGTTACTTATGCTATATCATTAACAGCAAATGGCTGTACAAATACACAGAATGTTACTGTTCCTGTTAATCCAACTCCGGTATTGACAAGTACGTTGACACCATCTGCTATATGTAGTAGTTCAACATTCAGTTATACCCCAACAAGTAGTACCAGTGGTGTTGCATTCAATTGGAGCCGTGCAGCAGTTGCAGGTATCAGCAATGCTACAACAAGTGGTACGGGTAATCCTAATGAGGCTTTAATTAATACAACTTCTGCGCCGATAGATGTAACCTATGTTTATTCATTATCTGTTGCGGGTTGTGGTAATCCGTCAACATATAGTGTTGTAGTAAGCGTGAAGCCAACTCCAATATTGACGAGCACGTTGACGCCTGCATCGATTTGCAGTGGCGCAACGTTCAGCTACACCCCGACGAGCAGCACAAGTGGTGCGAGCTATGCATGGAGCAGAGCTGCAGTAGTTGGTATCAGCAATACAGCAGCGACAGGCACAGGTAACCCGAGTGAGACCTTAACGAATACAACGACGGCACCGATAGATGTAACGTATGTGTACACGGTGAGTGCGAACGGTTGTACGAACGCGAGCACGTACAGTGTGGTCGTAACGGTTAACCCGACGCCACAACTGACGAGCACGCTTACACCAGCAGCTATCTGCAGCGGCAATACGTTTGGTTATACGCCAACGAGCAGCACGAGTGGTGCTACCTACAGTTGGACAAGAGCCGCGATAACAAGTATCAACGGTAACACAGCAGGCAGCGGCAGCGGCACGGTTAGCGAACAACTGACGAACAGCAGCACGAGCCCAGTGAATGTTACGTATGTATATACAGTAAGTGCGAATGGTTGTACGAACGCGAGTACGTACAGTGTGTTAGTAACGGTAAATCCTACACCTGTACTTACAAGTACGGTAAGCCCCGCTTCGATATGTAGTGGTAGTACGTTCAGCTATACGCCGACTAGCAGCACGAGTGGTGCGACATATGCATGGAGCAGAGCCGCGGTAGCCGGTATCAGCAATACGGCAACGAGCGGCAGTGGTAATCCTGGTGAAGTACTGACAAATACGACAGCAGACCCTGTAGACGTGACGTATGTATATACGGTAAGTGCGAACGGCTGTACGAACGGTACGAACTACCATGTAGTAGTGAGCGTTAAGCCGACCCCTGTACTGACCAGCACGTTAACGCCGAGCGCAATCTGCAGCGGCAGTACGTTCAGCTACACGCCAACGAGCAGCACCAGCGGCGCGAGCTATGCATGGAGCAGAGCGACGGTAGCGGGCATCAGCAATACGGCGGCCACAGGTAGTGGTAATCCGAATGAGACATTAACGAATACAACAACAGCACCGATCAGTGTAACGTATGTATACACAGTAAGTGCGAACGGTTGTACGAACGCGGGTACGTACAATGTAGTAGTGGTAGTAAATCCTGCTCCACAGCTAACAAGTAC
>DGQM01000002.1 GCA_002389765.1 Bacteroidetes bacterium UBA4414
AAGACAGCATGGTTTATGATGCACATTTATAACCAACATTAGTTCTATATACCTTATCATGTCCGCAATGATGGCAAATTAGATTATTACCCCACCTTTTCTTTTCTAAGTATTCTACACATGTTTCCTTATCCTTGAAAAAGTCCATTAATTGCTGAAGATTCTTAAACTTGCCAAACATATAATTAGGTATCTATTAGGACAAAGATAATAATTGTCCTGACATCTACCTAATATTTATTGAACTATTTTTAAAACAAACGGTATTTTTATACCAAATAATCAGCCTATGGATAAATAAAGGAATCATCATATTGCACAAACCATAAGTATTGCTGTTCTAAACTACCACATTAATCAGCACCTAATACAAATTATGGATATAGTGCGCCTTATGGCGTAGCTGTGTCTTTTGTATTGGGTAGGACGTGGTAGTCCTTGAACAGCAGAAGAATTTTCAGTTACGCTATTTTTTATGTTCAAAACTACCACACAATGAAAGAAACAATTATTTGCCCAAAATGTCATTCAGACCAATTATCTGCCAATCAGAAAGGGTTTGATGGAAATCAAGCCACCATAGGAATGCTTACAGGTGGTGCGTTAGCCGGTGTAGCACTCGGTATGCACGATAGCGGTAAGATTCAAATTACTTGCCTTAAATGTGGCAATAAATTTGTTCCAGGTGGTGGTGCCGTAAAGACTGTTGATGATGCTGGAAATCAATCAATAGATTATATGGAACCACCTGTTGATACTAACAGAAGAAATTCATTTATCGTAGCTTTTATACTGATTGCTGTACTATTGGTGTTAGCTATAATACTCATGAATAATCCCTTTGCTTTTCTTTAAAACATCTAAACTACACTACAATGGGATTATCATTAATGCTTGTAATAGTAGGTTGCACCCTAATTATTGCCAAGGCTATCAAGAAAAATAAAGATTAAAACTATTAATTTAACCATCACAAAAACCATATACAATGAATGAACAAATCAAAATTGGAACCCTGTTCCAAATGCCTGTACTTCAATACCTGTATCAATTTAAGGGGGACAATCAGTTTCATCAAATACCAGATGATATACTAAATATTAAAGGTGAAGATGAAAGAATTATTCAGTTGCTTGACTTAGAAGCTAACAAATTAGTTCTATTTGAAACTAAACCAGAAAAGCCAAAACCATTTGCATTTATATTTGGTGATTTTGAAACACAAGTGTTTCGGGAAAATATGCTACCAATAAAAGGAATGATTACGCAACATGGTATTTTGGCTGTAGAAAAGTTTAATAGTCAACAAAAATAAATTCTGGTTCCCCTGTAAATACCCTTTTAGGTAAAGTCTGAAGCATCATTTGAAATTTATAGTAGAATAAATAGCTTCTTAATACTTTCAATACCCTTTCAGGATTCATTAAGTATATTGATATACCCTGTTTGTTAAAGCAGGGTATATATTTTCTTGTAACCTGCATATCATAGTCAATTTATACTATTATATAATATAAGTTTGACCTTGTAAACTATCTTTGTCCTAAGATGTATATAGTTCACTAAAAATTCTTATATTTTACTTAGTACCTATCGATTGATAGTACTGCTGAACCATGTTGCGATAGTATGGTTTTAACTGTGCAGGTGTGGTTTTGTATTGCTCAGATAGTTGTTTATTCTCGTTTATATAACGCTGCAATTCTGCCGGTATCTGCTTGCTTATTTCATCAGCACTTTTTGATGAACGCTTCTCATCCTGCTCCTGTTCGCGCAGCGACTTCTCTGCCTGCAAAAGCCTAGTCAGTATCTCTTTTTGGCGCATCATCATTTCTGCACTCATACGTTTATTTACAAGGTCTGTTTCTACCCTGTCCATCTTCTCTTGTATCTCCTTTATCTCTTTTGCATTACCCATACCTTTGCTATTAAGCAAGCTGTTGAGTTGCTGCAACTGACGACGTATAGCCGCCTGTTGCTGTGCCATTTGTGCCAGCTTTTGTGCATTACCATATTCGCCTTCGCTACCCTCCTTACCTTCTTTACCCTCCTTATTCTGCGGTTTACCGTCTTTTGATTCCTGCCCTTGCTGACCTTCACGTTGTTGCTTTGCATTCTCCATCTGCTGCATGGCATTGCCCAATTGTTGCTGTTGGGTAATGATATCGCTCAACTGTTTACCCACACCCGGCTTTGGTGTTTTACCTCCGGGATTATTACACTGGCCTTGTTTGCCTGCAGTATTGTTTTGCTGGCTTTGCTGTTGCATCAGGTTAGATAATACCTCGTTCAGCATCAGTGCCAGATTGTTGGTATGCATCATGGCATATTGCTGTCTTGCCATTACATCTTCTCTGCGGCGGTTTTCCATCATTTTGATGGCAGCAGCAATATTATTCTCCAACTCTGTAGTTTCTTTATTGATGGTTGGTGCCAGCTTAAAGAGTTCCTTACTAAGTGCATACAGACTATCGCGTATCATACGGCTGTTGCTATGCAGTCGTTTCTGCTCTTGTTGATTTGCAATATAGTTTTGCGACGTAGCAGGTGTGTTCTGTACTTTCATTATCAACTGTTCCTGATCAAAAGAAAGGCGCACCAGATTGGTAAGTATCTGCCTTACTGCGCGGATATCTTTTTTCAACTGCATGGCATTCATACCACCTGCGCCTGATTTAAGGCTCTGTGCCATAGACTTCAGGTTTTCTGCTGCCTGGCTCTGCGACTGGCTCGATTGGCTTTTCTGCCCCTGATCCAGTTGCTGCTTACTATCCTGCATATCCTTCTTCGCGTCGCCTGCTTTATCTTTCTCTTTTGCTACATCCTGCTGTTGTTTCATTTCCTTGTTCAGCTCTTCCATCTGCTTCATCTCCTCACTCATGGCCTGCTCCAGTTCTTTCTTCAGTGCCTCCTGCTGTTTGGCTAACTCCTGATTATCTTTTTTACCCTTATCCGTTTCAGCTTTCAAGTCCAGTTGTTTCTCTGCCAGTTTATCCATTTTATTGGCAAGGTCTTCCATACGCATTTGCATCTCCAGCTTCTTCATCAGCTCTTGCATGCGTTGTAGGTCCATGTTAAAGAGTTTGTTCTCTTGCTCCAATTGCTTCATGGTTTCAAAAGCCTTTTCTTTATTCAGGCGTTGCATCAGCTCTTGCAGCTTCTTCATCTGCTCTTTCAATTCCTTATTCAACAGATTATCCATCTGCTTTTGCAACTCCTGTTGTTTCTCCTTTACATCCTCGCTATACTCTTTGTGCTGGCTTTGCTGCACCTGCTCATCCAGACGCTTCTTCACAGCTTCCATCTGGTTCTTCAACTGCTGCTGCATATTGGATAGCTGTTGCAGATTTTGCTTTTGTTCAAAACCCATATCACTGCTTTCCAACATTTTGCTTTGCAGATCTTTATACTCGTTCTGTATATCTTTTGTTTGTTCAGAGCTATTATTGAGACCCGAGTTGATTTGTTCTGCATTGGCATTGATGGCAGAGTCAAGCTGCTCCGGATTGAACATATTATAAGACCTAACCTCGCTGCGAGTAGCTTTAGCACCGTGTACACCGTCGTTATCCCAAGCCTCTATGTAGTATTGCAACTTCTGCCCGGGTTGCAGGTTCAGCGGTTCTACATCAAAATAGTACTGAAATGCCGTAAGCGCTCCACCATTCAACGGAAGCGGGATGCTCTTGCTTGCTATGGGCTGATTCTTAGCCCCTGTCAGGTCGTAGTGAAACAATACTTTACTGATACCATAATCATCGCCTGCAGTACCTGTCAGCAATATCTGTTTGCCTGTTACGCTGTCTTTAAACTCCTGCATTTGTATTACAGGATGCTCATCAGGTATTACACGTACACTGTATCTGAAGCTATCGGTAATGTTGGTAGCATTGTTGCGTAACGACAGTACATAACTCGTATCGTTCATAAACCTGAACTGCGAGCCGAACATTGTTGCCTGATGCGTAAGTTTGATAGGACTGCCATTGCCAAAACGAATAAACGCCTCGTCGGTATATTCTGCAATGAAAGCCCAACTGATGTATGTACCCACCGGTACTGTAACATCGCCCATGCTGCTGCGCAACTCATCCTTACGACCGGTATAATCAGGGTAGTCAATCTTTACATTGAATGATTTGAGCACAGGCTTTTGTGCCACACTTATAATATATGGCTGCGAATAGAAGCCTGCTGCAAATAGACGAAAACTGAACTGCTCGGTAATATTGCGGAACGTATACTGAAACTCGTTCTTGCCTGTAGACTGCATAGACAGTTTATCGCTACCCAGCTCTATGTACATGTCAGCAGGCAGTGCATTGCCCTCTACGGTTACTTGCAGTACATAGTCTGCACCACGTATGGCTTGCAGATTTTTGTTCTTAACGATAAAACGAAACGGTGCCGGCTTCTCAAAAGCTTTGGTAGGTTGCAGCAATCTTTCCGACGCATCGGAGAAAACTTTAGGAGCAGCTATTAATATAAACACCATTACCAGTACCAATGGCAACAAGTATGGCAGATATTTTTTGTTCTTACTCAAATCTACCGCACTGGCAAAAGGTACCACAGACAGCTGTGCTGCTTTCTGGTCAATACTTGCCAATGCAAGCTCTCGGCTTTCGTGGCTATCGGCATGGTGGCGCAGTTGCAGTATGTTCAACAGCTTATCACTTACTTCCGGGAAATGCTTACCTACAATAACGGCAGCCTGTTCATGACTTATCTGTTTGCCCAGCTTTGCCATTTTGCTGAGTGGGATAGCCACCCACACAACCAACGCAGCAAGCCCGGCAACTACAAACAAGGAAACAATGCTGATTTTTGCCCATACAGGCAGGTACAGATAATACTCACCTACAGATACGGTAAGGATATAGGCGAGCAGACATATAAATAATATAAGCGAGCCGCGCAGCAGTTGATTGGCATAATACTTCCTGATGAACGCGTCTAACCTCGATATTAACTCCTCGTAATTGCTCATAAATTTCGCTACATGCAATATAATCGAAATAAATGTTTCATAAATCTTAAAAATCAACCGTATCCATACCTTTGCATACCTTTTAGGAAGAAGAATATATGATGCTTTTATACCCTGCGCACGCCGCAGATGCTTTGGAGTTTAGTAAGGTAGCCCAATTACTGAAATTGAAATGCCGTACCGATGCCGCCCGCGAACGGGTGGAGTCTTTGCGTTTTCATACCCGTATAGAATATGTGGAGAAGGCACTGGTGCAGACACGAGAGTACAAGTCGATACTACTGAGTGGTGATTATTTCCCGAACGACTTTACCCGTAATATTGAAAAAGAACTGAAACTGTTATCTATACCCGGTGCCGTACTGGGGGCAGACCAACTGCTGGCTTTTCAGCAACTGGCACTGAACATACGCGATATCCTGAACTGGTTTAAAAACCACGAAGGCTTGTTTGTGAACCTGCGCGCACTGGCAGATAAAATACAGTACGAGAAACAGATAAATGAAACCATCAGCGCGGTAATAGATGAGATGGGTAATGTGCGCGACAATGCATCGCGCGAGCTGATGAGCATACGTGCCGAACTGGCAAGCCGCAGGCAGGAACTCCGCAAGATGTTTGAAGGCGTGCTGCGCAAGCTGAACAAGCAGGGATATCTGGCAGACATAGCCGAGGGCTATCTGAATGGCAGGCGTGTAGTGGCGGTATTTGCAGAGCATAAACGCATTGTAAAAGGTATTCATCATGGCGAGAGCGATACACAACGTACCGTGTTCATCGAACCTGAAGAAACCATTGAACTGAATAACGAAGTAGCATCGCTGGAGCGTGCAGAAGGCAGAGAGATACACCGCATACTGGCACAAACCACTGTTACCCTTTCAGGTTGGCATCAGCAGTTGGATGGTTATTATCACTTGTGTGGTATATACGATTTCATACGTGCAAAGGCACTGTTGGCAATGGATATGCAAGCCGAGATGCCACGCCTTAGCCCCCACCCGCATGTAGACCTGATAAAAGCTACACACCCGTTGCTGCTGTTGCACAACAACCGCGAGGGCAAGCCTACCATACCATTATATATCTCGCTGAACAGAGATAAGCGTGTACTGATAATAAGCGGTCCCAATGCCGGCGGTAAAACAGTATCTATGAAAACCGTTGGTCTGCTGCAACTGATGACACAGGCAGGGCTGCTGATACCTGCCAGCCCCGATAGCGAGGTAGGCATCTTTAAGCAGATGATGATACACATTGGCGATACACAGAGCATAGAACATGAGCTGAGTACCTATAGTGCGCACCTGCGGGATATGAAATACTTCATGGATTTTGCCAATGGTAAAACACTGTTCTTTATAGATGAACTGGGTAGCGGCTCTGACCCCAACCTGGGTGGTGCATTTGCAGAGGCTATTGTAGAAGAGCTGGCAAAACGCCATGCCATGGGCATCATCACTACCCACTACCTGAACCTGAAAGTAATGGCGGGTAAGGTTCAGGGCATCTTTAACGGGGCTATGGCTTTTGACGAAGACAAGCTGGAACCTTTGTACCAACTGACGATAGGCAAGCCCGGTAGTTCTTACACATTTGCCATTGCACAGCGCAGCGGACTGCCGCCTGCTATCATAGACCGTGCAAGACAACTAACTGAGCGCGGACACTTTAAGCTGGATAAGATGCTGCACCAGACAGAGCAGCAGAGCCAGAAGCTTGCCAACAAAGAAAAAGAAGTAGATAAGCTGCTGAAGAAAAATAAAGAACTGGAGCGCGAGTTTGAAGAACTGATAGACAAGGAAAAGAAAGAACAGCAATACAACACACTGCGCCTGCAAAACAAGATAAAGAAAGAAGAGCTGGACTACCTGCGCGATATGGAGCGCAAGTTTAAACAGATAATAACAGACTGGAAGAAAGCCGATAACAAAGGCGAGGTAATAGCTGCGGCAGAGAATGTACTCTTTAAACGCAAACAGATAGCAGCCAATGTAGCCGTAGCCAAGAAGGCCGATAAGAACTACGATGTAGTAGGCGGTACACCCAAGCCGGGCGATATGGTGCGCAACAAAGACAATCACCAGGTGGGCAAGCTAACCGAACTACGTGGCAAAAAAGCCATTGTACAGATAGGGCAAATGCCATTCAACGTAAGTATAGACGAATGGGTGGTGGTGAAAAAGAAAGAACACCCACAGGGCAAAAAGAAGAAATAACGCACAGCTCATTCCATTCCATGGAATGGAATGGCTTTGTTTTTAAAAACGCATTTTTTGCCATAGCGCATTCCACATTCCAGCATGTGGAATGGCTATATTTTAAAACTGCACTAATCAATAGTTAATAACACCTCTGTTCCGTTCCGCGGAACGGAACACGTTTGTTTTTAAAAACGCGTTTTTGTAATGTGCTACATATCCCCTACAATAACACGCATATCTATAAAAAGAATATTATTAAAACATCAACTCTATCACTTCACATTCTGCTACCCGTTTATGCCCTTCCATGAAATGACAAATGGTATTCAGTTTTAAATGCTCTTTGTGATACGGGACTCTATCCTGAAGTAATACCCACATAATCGCTGTACCTTCAGAAGGAACTGAAGACGTATTATCTAAAATAACATTACCATTTTCGTCTTCAAACTCCGGGTAAATCATAAACAATTCATTCATAGGCTTTGGGTTTTCATACCAAAAATCAGATCTATAACCCTGATATGGAGGAAACTTTCTACCACCTTCTTCTTCTGTATAAAAACGATATTTAACCCTGAAGTGTGGTCCATTTAGTAATCTTTCTCTATATGGAGTATGCATGTATATTCGATTAACAAGAGCTTTATGATACACTTTTGAATCCCAATTTCTTGCGTAGCTGAGACGCTATTTCTCCGAAGTCTTGATAAAGAAACTTATAAGTACCGCAATCCAACCAGCACCAAAAAACCATAATGGATGCGGATATCGCTGTACAACAAAATCAAAACCAACTACGAGTAATATCATACCAATTACTCTTAGACTTATTTTTATTGCCTTCATCTGTGTTTTTCACATTTAATATATTATCTAAATATAAATAAGCATGGTGGAAAAAGTGCATTTTAAAAACATAAAGCATTCCATTCCATGGAATGGAATGGAATGAGGAATGCATATTAACTCCAGATTAGTGCATTTTAAAATAAAACGTGTTCCGTTCCGCGGAACGGAACAAAAACTGCATTTTTAGGAATAGCGCATTCCATTCCATGGAATGGAATGAACGTATACATTATCGCATCAGTTGGTTAACCAGACCACCCAGTTTTTTCAGTGAGCGGTCTACCTGTGGTGTCCATTGCATACCGTAGCTAAGGCGCATACAGTTGCGGTAGCGGTCTTGCAGGGTAAACATACTGCCGGGGGCTATGCTTATTTTGTGTTGTATAGCTTCACGATACAGCTCGTAGGTATCAATGCGTTTGTCCAGCTCAAGCCATTGTATAAAGCCACCCTTAGGGCTACTCATCTTCGTACCCTCAGGAAAATATTCGCTGATGGCACGAGAAAACTGCAGGCTGTTGCTGTGCAATGTTTGTCGCAGCTTGCGCAAGTGGTGTTCGTACCTGCCGGTTACCAGAAAGTTAGCAATGGCTTCCTGCTGCACTGTTGCACTGGTAATGCTGTGGTATAGCTTCAGGCGCTTCACTTTTTCCAGATACTTACCCGGTGCTACCCAGCCTACCCTGTAGCCGGGCGCCAGTGTTTTAGATACAGAGCTGCACCACAATACATTCCCTTCTTTATCAAAACTCTTACAAGAGCGTGGTCGGTTCTTACCAAAATATACATCACCATACAGGTCGTCCTCTATCAGCGGCACACCGTGTTTGCTCAGTAGTTTTACCAATGCTTCTTTTTGTTCATCGGGCATGGTATAGCCCAACGGGTTGCTGAAGTTGGTAACAAAAAAACATGCTTTTATATTATGTTTCTGTAGCGCCTGCTTTACATCATCGGGGTCTACACCCGTTTCAGGATGTGTTGGCAGTTCTACCACTTTCAGCCCTATGCTCTGTGCAAAGCGCAGCGTACCAAAGTACACGGGGCTTTCTACTGCTATGGTATCACCGGGTTTGGTAATGGCCATCAGGCAATAAGAAATAGCATTCATACACCCAGACGTAGTTACCAGGTCATCTGCTTTCAGTCCGCTATCCCATTGGCGTGTCCATCTGGCTATTTGTGTACGCAACAGGCTGTTGCCTTGTATAGATTCGTACGATGTTCCGTTATCAGGCAAGTCTCTCAATGCCTGTGCCATCGCTTTATTCAGCTTGGGTAGTGGCAATAATTCTGGTGCAGGTACACTCAGCGAAAACTTCATAATACCCGGCATCACAAAATCGTCATACACTTCAGATATGATGGCCTCAACGTTTTTGTTCTTGGTACTCAGCGAAGGATTGCTTTTTTCTAAAGACAATAGAAAACGAGAGGGATTATATTTTACATAATACCCGCTCTGCGGTCGAGACTCAATCAGCCCCTTACCCTCCAGATGATAATAGGCCTGCAATACAGTACTCATACTCACTTCCTGTTGTTCGCTCATTCCCCTTACTGACGGTAGCTTATCGCCTATATTCAGCACCCTATCCATTATCTGTTGCTCTATGCCATCAGCTATGTGCAGGTATATATGTCCGTCTTTCCCTTTCAATTCTTTCTTCATACAGGAAGTTTGTTAAAAAAACTGTTCTGGTCGAAAATACGAAAATTGTATCTGTTTTGTTTCAAATAATCTATAGACTTTTGCCATGTAGATATCCCATTATCTCTAACTAAGGCATCTATGTCACGGCACACAAAAGCACTATTAGCATTATTCTACATCTGCATTATCTGGGGTACCACCTACCTTTCGGGGCGTATTGTAGTACAGGTATTTCCATCATTTTTATTCGCCGCACTCAGGCAGGTAATATCAGGCATCATCATTATAGCCATTGCATTATTCATCAACAAAAAGGCCGACCTAACCAAAGCAAATATTCTGCATCAGGCAAAAGTGGGCTTCCTACTTATCACAATGGGCAACGGGCTTGTTATGTGGGGCATGCGTTTTATACCAAGTGGTGTAGCGGTACTGATATGCGGGCTGATGCCACTGAACGCTGTAGTTATTAATATTATACTCACCAAAGAACGTATCAACGGCATTATAATAGCAGGTATGCTAACAGGTTTTGCAGGTATAGCGCTGATATTCAAAGACAATCTTGCAGACCTTACCAATAGCAGTTATCTGTTTGGCATCATAGCTACATTCATTGCTACGTCTTGCTGGTCTTTCGGCAGTGTCATCAATAAAAAGCATGTGTCTGATGTCAACCCCATATTCAATTCGGGTATGCAGTTGATATTTGGTTGTATAGGTTTGTTCATCCTCAGCCTATTTGCAGATGACTATAGCCACGTAGACCTGTTCCAGCCAAAAGTTATCTGGAACCTTGCCTACCTCGTCATCTTTGGCTCTGTACTGGCATACACATTATATATGTATGCGCTGAAGGAGCTGCCTGTAGGTATTACAACGTTGTATGCGTATGTAAATCCGTTGGTAGCTGTGATACTAGGGTATTTTATCCTCAAAGAACAATTGACTTGGTACACTGCACTTGCCTTTGCAACCATTGCAAGTGGTGTATATATAGTAAACTACGGTTATCGCCGTAAACATAAACAGACAGAGGCTGAAAAAGCCGCATTATTAACCATTCCCGAAGCGGAATAAAAAAGTGTATTATATGGAATACGCAATCACAATAACGCCACAAGCAGAGCGCCAGGTAAAGGACACAACATCTATACCTTTCGGACAGCAGCCTACAGAACACATGTTCATTGCCGAGTATAAAGATGGCGAATGGCACAATAGCCGTATTGTACCGTTTACAAACCTTAGCATGAGCCCGTTTGCGCTGTGTCTGCATTATGGACAAACAGTGTTTGAAGGCATGAAAGCATTTCTGATGCAGGATGGTCGCACCAACATCTTCCGTATGGATAAACACTACGACCGTTTTACAAAATCGCTGGAGCGTATGTGTATGCCACAAGTACCGAAAAGGTTATTTAATGAAGCAATGCACCAGCTTATACAACTGGATAGCAACTGGATACCTTATGACGAACATGGTTCGCTCTACGTCCGTCCGTTCATGATAGCATCAGAAGACAGACTGGGTGTGAAGATATCCGACGAGTATCTGTTTATGATAGTGTGTACACCTGCTTACCAATACTATGCCAAACCACTGAAAGTAAAAGTGGAAAATAAATATGCACGTGCTGCAGATGGTGGTACCGGCTTTGCAAAATGCGGTGGCAACTATGGTGGCGCCTACTACCCTACCAAGCTGGCAAAAGAACAAGGCTACGACCAGGTGATATGGACAGATAGCAAAACACATGAAATGATTGAGGAATCAGGCACCATGAATCTGATGTTCTTTATAGACAATACTTTGCTGACACCACCATTGTCGGGTACTATATTGGATGGCATTACCCGCGATTCTTTGCTGACACTGGCAAAAGAAATGGGCATAGCAACAGATGTACGCCCGATAGCACATAAAGAAATACAGACAGCACTGGAAGCAGGCAAGCGTGTAGAAGCATTTGGCGCAGGCACTGCCGCAGTTATAGCCCCGATAGAAACGATTGCCATTGGTGGTAAAGAATACAACTGTTACACAGGTGAAGACGCTACTATGTACAAGCTACAAAAAGCGCTATACAACGTACGCAAAGGCATGGCTACAGACACACACAACTGGAACTACATAATATAACAAGCATGCACCCCGTAACCATAGACTACAAAGGCTATACCATAACAACAGACAAAGCACTGATGCGCATTGAGGATGTACATCAATGGCTGAGTACAGAAGCATACTGGTGCAAAAAGATACCGTTTAATGTAGTAAAGACGGCATTCGATCATTCTTATTGCATCGGCATACTGAAGGATGGTAAACAAGTGGGTTATGCCCGTTTTGTAACAGACTATTCCATATTTGCATACCTGGCAGATGTGTATGTTGAAGAAGCGCACCGCGGCATAGGGCTTAGCAAAAAGATGATGGAGATACTTATGAATCTTGATTGGGTAAAGACATTACGCCGTCTTTCATTAGCAACTTTGGATGCTCACGGGCTGTACGAGCAGTTTGGCTTTAAAGCACCTGCAGTACCGGAGAGGTTGATGGAGATAACACGCCCCGCTATTTATGGCGACAGTAATAATCCTTGCAATTAAACATATTCAACATGGCTATTCAATATCTTAAAAGCGCAGACAGGCAGTTTCAGATGTATAAGAAACTGGGAGAAGGTGCTATGGCACAGATGACAGACGAGCAGCTGTTCATTATGCCGAATGAAGAAAGCAACAGTGTTGCCATTATTGTAAAACACTTGTGGGGCAATATGCTCAGCCGTTGGACAGACTTCCTGACAACAGACGGGGAGAAAGAATGGCGACAACGCGATGCGGAGTTTGATAACGACATCAACACCCGTGAAGCATTGATGCAGAAGTGGGAAGAAGGCTGGCAATGTTTGTTCAATGCACTTGGCAGTATTACAGATGATGACCTGGAACGTATCATTTACATCCGCAACGAAGGGCATACTATACTTGAAGCGACCAATAGACAAATAGCACACTACTCCTATCATGTTGGGCAGATAGTATATATAGCTAAGATGTTCAAAAACGATGGATGGAATAGTTTATCTATCCCCCGCAACAAATCAAACGAATACAACAACAAGAAATTCAACGAAGAAAAAGGCACACGCCATTTTACCGATGAGTGGCTGAAGAAATAATACTACGGTATAAATATCTTCTTACTATCTACAGTATAGGCACTGAAATAGCCCAATGCACCGCCTGCAATGTTCGAAACCGGATTTGCAGGCGTTGCTGCATTCTGCCCTATGGTCTGTTCAAGACTATAGAAATATTTATACACCCACTCATCTATACATTGCATCTGTATCTCTACACTATCTCCGCTCAATGGCTCCGCATCTACGCCCCTGAAGGCCTGCTGTGTTGCCTTACCATCAAAGCGTTCGTCATTCCTTACAATCACAGATTTTGACTTAATGTTATTCAGATAAAAAGCAAAACGATAATAATTCCTTACACCACCGGGATCTGTAAAATGCGGCACAACCAATATATCTATTCCACTTTGTGAAGCGAACTCTGATTTTGCAAGTGACAGACTATCCAGCTTTACGACAGGTGGCATGTACGACTGAGCAGTAAATACTTCACCACCTATATTCACATACAGCTGATATGTATGTCCGGGAATACCTTTTAAAATTTGAGTTTCATATACCCCATCCTTAATTGGTTTTAATGTATCTGCGCTTCCAGACAAATCTTTTATAACAACAGTAGCCCCCGTAACCCCTGCAAAGTTGTTATTCTCATCAAAGTTTTTTGTTTGGGTTATTACTACCCAATGCTTATCGGATTTATTATCAATAGTACCTTCTATTACGTACTTCGGAGATGCTGTATTCAGGTCAACATCTATTACTTTTTCGCAAGATGCAAAACCTGCAGACAGGCATACAAACAACACTGACTTTAGAAATTTCATGTTAACCACTAAAATTTAAAATTGTAAGAAATAGATGGTACCCATTTAAATAGCGATGTCTGAACAGCCTCTGTTTTAGAAGGATCACTCTCACTTTGTCTGAATGTTATTGTATAAGCATTCTCTCTGCCGTAGGCATTATACAGGCCAAGCGAAAGCTCTGACGTAAATTTCCTTCCGGGTTTAGACAACTGATATGTTGCACCCAAATCAAGCCTGTGGTATGCGGGCATCCTGTATCCGTTACGTTCTGTATAGTAGAACACCACATTACCATCTACCTCATATTTACCACTCGGGAACGACACTGCATTGCCGGTATAATACACCCAGGTACCTGATACCACCCATCGTTTAGACAACTGATACATTGCCACAACAGATAAGTCGTGTGTTCTGTCTTGTCTGGCTACGTACCAATCGTTATTATTTATCCCGTTTATCTGCTTTTCAGTTCTTGATAATGTATATGAAATCCATCCTGTGAATTTGCCGGTAGATTTTTTCAGCATCAACTCCAGCCCATACGCTCTGCCTTTCCCAAACAATAATTGCGTTTCAATAGCATCTTGCATAAAAACATCTGCGCCGTCTTTATAGTCAATCTGGTTCTGCATGGATTTATAATAAGCCTCTGCACTCAGTTCAAACTTACCATCACTAAAATTGTGGAAATACCCAAGTGATAACTGGTCTGCTATTTCCGGTTTTATTATGTTGTTGCTTGGCACCCACTTATCAGTAGGACTCGAAGATGTGGAATTAGAGATAAGATGCAAATACTGCGTATTACGTGCATACCCGGCTTTAATAGAAGATGTTTCACCCAGCCTGTATGCAAGTCCCAATCTTGGCTCCGGATTTACATAGGTCTTTACAAACTCTCCCGAGCTATAATTTAACGTATCTGTTATTCGCTGCTGTTCATCCAGTTCGTAATATTTACCCGGCCCCAATACAGAAAATGCGCTAATCCTTAAACCCGCATCAACATTTAGCTTATCAGCAAGCTTCCAGTTATCAGATACATACACCGCATTTTCCCAAGCATATCTTTTTTGTTCGCTGATGCTGTTTATACTCGATTGTCCTGAAGCTTCTATAACGCCGGGTGTGATTGTATGATAAATTGAATTCAGCCCGGCTTTTATGCCGTGTTTTGAATTGCCATATAACTGAAAATCCTGTTTCAGGTTCCAGTCCTCTATCCTCGACTTTATATTAATATCTGATGCAGATGTGTTGATGCCTATATTATAATCATAGTTACTATATATAAGGCTGGTATTTGAAAACGCTTTATTGCCCAGTTGGTGATTCCAACGCAATGTACCTGTCGCATTTCCCCAATCTATACCAAATGCATCTCCTACACCCAGCACATCCCTTCCAAAATAACCGGATAAATACAGCCTGTCTTTGTCTCCCAATTTATAGTTTGCCTTTGCATTGATATCGTAGAAGTACAGCTTGTTATTATTTAAAGCACTGTCATTTGATAATTTCAGAAACAAGTCTGCATAGGTACGTCTGCCGGTTATCAAAAAAGAGCNNGTCTTTGACTATTGGCCCCTCAATATTCAGCTTAGATGATATAAGCCCTAAACCACCACTAACGCTATAGTCCTTACTATTGCCTTCATTCATTCTGATATCAAGTACAGAAGACAATCTGCCACCATATTGAGCTGGCATACCACCTTTGTACATTGTAACATCTTTTATAGCATCGGCATTGAATGTAGAAAAGAAGCCCAGCAAGTGCGATGCATTATATACAGGTGCTTCGTCCAACAATATTAGGTTCTGATCTGCAGCCCCACCCCTTACATAAAAACCGCTATTACCATCTCCTGCAGATTTTACGCCCGGCAACAACTGAATCGTTTTCAAGATATCCTTCTCTCCAAACAATACCGGGATGTTCTTAATATCCTTCATATTCAGCTTCTCCATCCCCATCTGCGCAACTGCCAGCTTCTCATCTTTCTTATTGCTGCTCACTACTACATCGGTAAGTGTTTTACCCACCTGCGATAACAAAATATCTGTTTGCTTGTTAGCATCCAGTTGCAGCATCATTTTATATGGTTCATACCCAACATACTTAACACTTATTTCATGATTTCCTTTTTCAACTGTCAGTGAATAGAAGCCATACTCATTAGTTACAGTACCAGTTTTAGTTGCTATTACCTGTACAACAGCACCTATCAGGCTTTCGCCAGTAGCATTATCTTTTACATAACCGCTTACGGTATACGTTTGTGCATTGCCTGTATGTACTACAAACAACATCAAGGCAACAATAGCTGCTATTATCTTTTGCATGATTTTCTTTGAAGTGAGATATTATATTAGGATGTGATTAGTCTACTCTTTTCCATATTTTGGTTTTGCTCATCATGCCTGCATCTGCAGCAATGTGCAGATTCCCATCTTTGTCTACACTAAACGTTCCATCCAGCGTTTTATTTCTTGCGGGCAAAAATACATACCCCACCCAGTCTGTGCCGGTGTACTTTATTTTCTTCAGCACAACATTACCGGTTTTCACTTTGGCGTTGGCTTCACTTATCCAAACAACCTTTCCCCAATAGAATTCGCCCTCTTTATAAACTTCTATCTTCCTGCTATGCTCATCATTCATATACCTGCCCAGTATCTTGTCCGCAGCCTGTTGGGCATACGTAGTTGCAGTTGTTGCAACAAACATTAACATAGTGAATAGTAAACGCATACTTTTTTAAACAAACATATTTCCCCGGTGCAACACACACAAAACATTTGCATGGAGGCAGATATATCATACATGCAAGCGGAAGGAATTGGCATAACACAAAAATCCCCCGCCGTAGCGAGGGATATATTAACTAATCTTTGTGCTGATGTTTTTGCATTTCTTTTCGTTCTATAAAGTAAGATATCACTAACCCAAGCCCGCCGCATATTCCTATCAGCGAGAAGTACAACGCAACTCTGTCAGGGCCTACTTGAAATCCTTTGTGTGGCATGCTCTCGTCTATTATATATGCCAACAACAGCCCCAAGCCAACGCCTATAAACAACATACCATATTTCAGGTAAGTTAGTGAGCTAAATTTTCTGTAGCTCTCTCTTGGGTTAATACCTCTTTCTATCAGCGCCATATTTTCTTTATTACGCAAATAGTATATGCCAAATGCTGTAACTGCCATGCATATAAACATTACAATCGGTATCATTGCTTTTGTTGCTTCCATATCTATGTTTTTAAAGTTATTAATTTGTTGATGAATCTATGACGCAGACAAATGACAACAGGTTACAAAAAATAAAAAAATAATTTTCTGTAACCCTTAGCAGGTATTTTGCGTCTTATACCCAAACTATGCAGCAGGCACAAGATGTCGATATTATTCAATCTGTATTGCAAGGCAATAAAGCAGCCTTTGCGGTATTGGTTGAGCGCTATCAGTCTTATGTGTTTACCATTGTCAGCAGATTGATACCTGTAAGAGAAGAGGCAGAAGATGTATCGCAGGAAGTGTTTGTGAAAGCATACCTCTCATTAGCCGGATTCAAAGGCACCAGCAAATTCAGCACATGGTTATATAGCATTGCACATACTACTGCTATATCGCACCTGCGCAAGTATCGTCCTGATGTAGTATTTGCAGATGAAAGCACTATGGCTGCCATTACAGATAATCACACAACGAATCATCAACCACAATACAACTCGCTACGCACTGCTGTAAACAGTTGTATAAAACTACTACCACCCGACGATGCCGAAATCATAACCTTGTTTTATCTGGCAGAGCAATCTATAGAAGAAATAGGCATCATCATGCGGTTGGAATCTAATACTGCCAAAGTAAAACTGCACCGTGCAAGGCAAAAGTTAAAAGATATTGTAGAGCGTGCCTATGGCAAGGAAAAGACTTTATTGTATCGTAATTGATGTAACTTTAAATACAGTGAAATGACACAGGAAGATAAAACATATAAGAACCTCATCGACTCGCTGGAAACAGAGCAACCATCTATGCGTTTTACAAAAAACGTGATGGATGCTATTGAGGGAATGGAAGTAGCCCCCGTGAGTAAGCGATATATAAATCCCCTTATTATTAAAGCTATTGCAGCAGTGCTTGTACTGTGTTTGTTAGCTTCACTTTATGTAGTGGTTATGTCTGCAGATGCTATACCAGATTATACCAGCAAGCTTCCTGAGTCCCCACTAACAGAACACTTCAGCCTTTATATTATAGGTATCAACATCATACTATTAATGCTATTGGCAGAACGCTGGCTGAGCAGCAAGAAAAGAATACAAGACCTGCAGAATAATGCACAGGAGTAATATTACAAAGACTGTATCAATTCCATATCAAACTGCTCTAGGCTCTGCAGCTTAGCATCTGCTAGTGAAAAGCGCTGATCTTCATAATGTGCTGCCTCGGGTATGGCTACTACTTTCATACGTGCTGCCTTGCCTGCCACCACCCCGTTAATTGAGTCCTCCAATACTAATGATTGAAATGCAGTTGAGCCCAATTGCTTTGCACAATGCAGAAATACAGCCGGATGTGGTTTCCCCAACTCCACCTCATCGGCCGATGATATACAATCGAAATAGTTTTTAATTCCGAAATGTTCTACCAGTGCATTTATCATACGGATGGGAGAAGATGAAGCCAGTCCTGTTTTAAACCCGTTATCCTTTAGCATCACCAGTGCTTTTTCTACCCCCGGCATCATGGCACCCTGTTTTATCGTCAGGGCTATAATATCGTCCAATATCTCTTCGGCTACCTCTTGCGATGACTTTCCCTCCCACGGATATTTCACCGACCAGAACTCTGTAACCTCATATATATGAAAACCACGTGTATCCTTAAAACGCTCTTTGGTGATGGGAATACCATGCTTTTGTGCCACTTGCAGCATACTGATACCCCATAGTGGTTCGGTATCAAACAATAGGCCGTCCATATCAAATATCACCGTGTTTATCATAAATAAGTCCTGTTGGGGTTGCAAATATCCACTTGTCGGGGGAAATTTTGGGGGAAATTATTCTAATTAGGATTAATTAACATTCATCTATATAAGCCAATCGGTTATTTTTGTCACAAATTAATAATCTATGAAGCGCAAAGCTTTCTTCTCCTTGATGTTAGGAGCATCCTTGCTGGCTAACACAGCAAAAGCAGAAGGTAACATCAAGTTTACTGAGTTCGACCTGCCAAACGGCCTGCATGTTATTCTGCATGAGGACCACGCCACACCAATTGTATGTGTATCTGTAATGTACCACGTAGGTTCAAAAAACGAAGACCCGCAGCGTACAGGTTTCGCACACTTCTTTGAGCACCTGTTGTTTGAAGGCAGTGCAAACATAGGCCGCGGCGAATACATGAAAATGGTACAGGCTGCCGGTGGCCAGCTGAATGCAAACACCTCTCAGGATCGTACATATTATTTCGAAACAATGCCATCAAACCAATTGGAACTGGCTTTGTGGATGGAGTCTGAACGTATGTTCCAGGCTAAAATTGATATGGTAGGTGTTGAAACACAACGCAAAGTTGTAAAAGAAGAAAAGAAACAACGCTACGATAATACACCATACGGCCAATTGCTGAACTGTGTATACGAAAACGCATATACCATCCACCCATACCGTTGGAGCCCTATCGGTAAAGAGCAATATATAGATCAGGCAAAACTGGAAGAGTTTATGGATTTCTATAAAACCTTCTATGTACCAAACAACGCGGTACTGTCTATAGCAGGCGATCTGGATGTAGCTAAAACCAAAGAAATGATCACTAAATACTTTGGTGAAATTCCTAAAGGCACAAAAGCTATCCCTCGCCCTACAGAAGTAGAGCCGGTACAAAAAGCTGAAAAACGTGTTGAATTCTTCGACAACGTACAACTGCCTGCTACTATCGTTGCTTACCACACACCAAAAATGGGCACAGACGATTGGTATGCTATGCAACTGTTATCTCAACTGCTGTCTCAGGGCAAGAGCTCTCGTTTCAATAAAGAAATTGTAGAGAAACAACAAAAAGGTCTTGCAGTAGGTGCATTCATGATTCCTAACGAAGACCCGGGTGTTGCTTTCATGTACGGTATCACCAACGCAGGCGTAAAACCTGAAGAACTGGAAAAATCTATGTTGGAAGAAGTAGAGAAAGTAAAAACTGCTCTTATCTCTGACGAAGAATACCAAAAGCTGATGAATCAGGCAGAAAACGATTTCGTTTCTCAAAACCAACGTGTATCAGGTATTGCAGAAAACCTGGCTACATACTACACGTACTTCCGCAATGCAGACCTGATTAATACAGAGCTGGAGAAATACACTAAAATAACTAAAGAAGACCTGAAGCGTGTTGCGAACAAATACCTTACAAAAGAAAACAGGCTGGTAGTTTATTATTTACCAAAATCGCAACAAAAGAAAGGATAATCCATTTTTCTAAACAAGCTTCAACTGTATTATAAAATGAAAAAGTTAACACTATCTATATTATCATTAGCAATAGCACTCAGTGCATCTGCTCAAAAACTGGACCGCAGCATCCGCCCGAAACCGGGTCCTGCTCCTGAAGTAAAACTGGGCGAACCACAGAGCTTCACCCTACCAAATGGCATGAAAGTGTTTGTGGTTGAAAAACACAAACTGCCTGTAGTTAGCATCAGCATCCAATTGGATGTAAAACCGGCACTGGAAGGTAACAAAACAGGCTACCGCGAAATGATGTCTGAATTGCTAACTAGTGGTACTAAAACCCGCAGTAATGAACAACTGGCTAAGGAAATAGACTACATGGGTGCCAACATCAGTGCTACAAACGAAAGCGTTTATGCATCTGGTCTGAAAAAGCACGTAGGTAAAATGCTGGAACTGATGGCTGATATCACTATCAATTCAGACTTCAAGCAGGATGAACTTGATAAAATTAAAAAACGTACCCTTTCCGGTCTGGAAGCCAGCAAGAACGAGCCGGATGATATGCTGAACAACGTTAGTGCTGTTGTAAACTTCGGTACACAACACCCTTATGGCGAGGTTAGCACAGATGCTACTGTAAACAACATAACACTGGAAGACTGTAAAAATTATTACAAAACTTACTTCCGCCCGAACGTTGCATACATGGCTGTGATAGGCGACATTTCGGTAATCGAAGCAAAAGCTATGATTGAGAAACACTTCAAAAACTGGGAAAAAGCTGAAGTGCCTGTTGCCAACTATAGCAACCCTACTGCTCCTTCTAAAACAAACGTAGCTTTTGTACCACGCGAAGGCGCAGTACAAAGTGTTATCAATGTTACCTACCCGATAGACCTGCTGCCGGGCACACCTGATGTTATAAAAGCACGTGTTGCTAACTCAATTCTGGGTGGTGGTTCTAACGGTCGCCTGTTTCTGAACCTGCGCGAAAAACACGCTTGGACTTATGGTTCTTACTCTTCTATCAATCAGGACGAATTGAAAGGTAATTTCACCGCGTATGCAAAATGCCGCAACGCTGTTAGCGACAGTTCTGTAAACGAGATTATTGCTGAAATGAAACGCCTGCAAAACGAAAAAGTAGGTGCGGAAGAATTGCAAAACCACCTGAACTATCTCTCTGGCAGCTTCGCTATAGGCTTGGAAAATGCACAAACCATCGCACAGTACGCTATCAATATTGAGCGTTACAAAATGCCTAAAGACTACTACCAGAACTATCTGAAAAACCTGAATGCAGTTACGGCTGATGATATACAGATGATAGCTCGCAAATACGTGAATGCTGATAAAGCAAACATCGTGGTTGTAGGCGCAAAAGGCGATGTAGATAAATCACTGGTTCGTTTTGATAGCGATGGCAAACTTGACTATTACGACAACTATGGTAACATCCTGAAAAACACAGAAGCTAAGGCTGCACCTGCTGGTATTACCGTAGATGCTATCCTGAAAAAATATGCAACTGCTATCGGTGGCGAAAAAGCATTGAATAGCATCAAAGACATCAAAACTGTCAGCAAAGGCACATTAAGTGTACAAGGTCAGGAAATACCACTTACTATTACTGAGATGAAAAAATCTCCTAACAAGATGAAATCTGAAGTAGTAGGTATGGGTATGACATTGTCTAAAGAAGTTTTTGATGGTACAAAAGGTTATACGGAGCAACAAGGTCAACATACAGATATGACTCCTGAACAAATTGCATCAGCTAAAGAAAAAGGAGACATTGCTGCAGACCTGCACCCTGAAAAATATAACAATAAGCGTGTATTGAAAGGCATGGAAAAACTGAACGACAAAGACGCTTATGCAATAGAAGTAACCGATGCTAAAGGCGATAAGTCAACTGAATACTACGATGTACAATCAGGTTTCCTGGTGAAGAAAGTAGAAACTGAAAATGGCGAAACACAAGCTGTTGAGTATAGTGACTACAAAGAAGTAGCAGGTGCAAATGGTTATAAATTAGCACACACGCTTAAAATGTTGTCAGGTCCTATGACGATTACTGCTAAAACAGAAACTGTCGAAATCAACAAAAACATACCTGACAGCGAGTTCAATTAATCATTAGATTAATTTCAAATACAAAACCACCTCCATACGAGGTGGTTTTTTTATGTCAACTATAAGCCTATCAGCATTTTTAACCCCATTTTTTAGATAGCCTTAACTGCCTTTATATTACCTTTGCACAAACCGAAACTGAAAATATGGCAGAGATTCTGCAAAAGGTAATTGAAGAAAACAGGCAAGGTGAAGCTTATGCCCCGTTTGCCGAAGACCCGAATGCATACAGTAAGAAATTTTATATAGAAAGTTATGGCTGCCAGATGAACTTCAGCGATAGCGAAATCGTAGCATCCATCCTTCACGAAGAGGGCTTTGGCGCTACCCGCAATCTGGAAGAGGCCAACCTGATATTTATTAATACCTGCTCTATCCGCGAAAAGGCAGAGCAGACAGTGCGCAACCGCCTGCAGGCTTTCAAAAAGATGAAAGACGAACAACCCGGTATGCTGATAGGTGTACTTGGCTGTATGGCAGAACGCCTGAAAGCCAAGTTTCTGGAAGAAGAGAAGCTGGTAGATATAGTAGTAGGCCCAGATGCCTACCGCAGCCTGCCAGGTTTGATAACCGAAGCCGAAGGCGGACAAAAAACAGTAAACGTACTGCTGAGCCGCGAGGAAACGTATGCCGACATCTCCCCTGTCCGTTTGGATAGCAATGGCGTTACGGCATTTGTAAGCATCATGCGCGGTTGCAACAATATGTGTACTTTCTGTGTAGTGCCTTTCACACGTGGCCGCGAACGCAGCCGCGATGCAGAGAGCATTGTTGCAGAGTGTCAGGATTTGTTCAATCGTGGTTTCCGCGAGGTTACATTGCTCGGTCAGAATGTAGATAGTTATTACTACACCACAACAGACGGTACAGAAATCACTTTCGGTAAGCTACTGGAAATGGTTGCACTGGTATCGCCACTGTTGCGCGTTCGTTTCAGTACATCGCATCCTAAAGACATTACGGACGATGTGCTGCATACAATGGCCAAATACGAAAACATCTGCGAATACATACACCTGCCTGTGCAGAGCGGTAATACCCGTATCCTGCAACACATGAACCGCACGTATACACGCGAGTGGTATCTGGCAAAAGTGAAACGCATCCGCGAAATAATGCCTGATTGCGGTTTGAGCACCGACGTTATCAGCGGCTTCTGCAGCGAAACCGAAGAAGAACACCAGGACACAGTCAGCCTGATGGAAATTGTACGTTTCGATATGGCATACATGTTCTCTTACAGCGAGCGCCCGGGTACACTGGCTGCACGCCGTTACGAAGACGATGTACCCGATGATGTGAAGAAACGCAGGCTGGAAGAAATCATCAATCTGCAAAACAAACACTCTCGCGAAAGCTACCAGAACGATATAGGCAAAACTTTCAAAGTACTGATTGAAGGTGATAGCAAGCGCAGCGATATGGATTGGTGCGGACGCAATTCGCAAAATAAAATGATGGTTTTCCCTAAAGGAAACTACCAATTGCAAAAAGGCGACTATGTAAACGTAAAAGTCAATACAGCAACATCTGCTACATTGATTGGCGAAATAGTTGATTAAAAAAACAGTCATGAAACAAGTACTCAATACTTTCTACTCATGACTTTCGACTGAAAAACAATGGAGAATCAAAGCATAAAAAACAGGTTTGGCATTATAGGCAATACGCCTGCGCTGAACCATGCATTGGATACTGCTGTGCAGGTAGCCGCTACAGACCTCTCGGTACTGATAGCCGGTGAAAGCGGTGTGGGTAAAGAAGCATTTTCCAATATCATACATGCACTATCATCACGCAAACACAACCCTTTCATAGCTGTAAACTGCGGTGCCATACCCGAAGGCACTATTGATAGTGAACTCTTTGGTCACGAAAAAGGTTCGTTTACTGGTGCGGTAGATGCCCGCAAGGGTTATTTCGAAACCGTAAATGGTGGCACCATATTTCTGGATGAAATAGGCGAAATGCCGCTTGGCACGCAGGCGCGCTTATTGCGTGTATTGGAAACAGGTGAATTCATACGTGTCGGTTCTTCCAAAGTACAGAAGACAGATGTACGTGTAATAGCAGCTACCAACCGCGATTTGCTGGAACATGCACAAAACGGCAAGTTTCGCGAAGACTTGTATTACCGCCTCAGCACTGTACCTATACGCGTACCTGCGCTTAGGGACAGGAAAGAAGACATTCCCCTGCTGTTCCGCAAATTCACTTCAGACTTTGCAGAGCGTTATAAAACGCAATCTGTTCAACTCGATGCAAATGCACAGCAAATGCTGATGAACTACCCGTGGCCGGGTAATGTGCGCGAGTTAAAAAATATTGCAGAACAGATTTCAGTACTAAGTACAGATAAAATGCTTACGGCTGATGCACTGCAACGCTTCCTGCCACAGAATACGGGCAACAGAGGTCTTGCATTGGTGCAACCTGCGGGCGTACCGATACCTAGTCCCAATGCAGCATCTTCATCATCAGATTTCAACTCTACAGAGCGCGATATACTATACAAACTGTTTTTCGAGTTAAAGAAAGACATGACAGAGATAAAACAGATGCTATTCAATATGGGGCATCAGGGCACAGGTTTTTCACCTGTTACAATGCCCGATGCTGCTACGTCTATAGTACCTGCTTATGATGTTTCTTCTCCGATAGAGCCAATTGTTACACCGGTTAATGCACCGATAGTACTGCACACGTCAAACAACGGTGCAGGTACAGTAGACCATCACGAAGATGTAGAAGAATCGTTGATGCTGGCGGATAGGGAGAAGGAGTTCATCATCAAATCGCTGAAAAAGCACAAAGGCCGCCGCCGCGATGCTGCTAACGAATTGGGCATTTCAGAACGTACGCTATACAGAAAGATTAAAGAATACGATATCAAAGATTAATTTTACGGAGTGGTTATCATGCGCAGATTATTAATACTTATTCTTCCTGTCCTGTTGCTATGCAGTGGCTGTGGCGTATACAGCTTCACCGGTGCAAGTATCGAAGGCAAGTCGATTAATATACATACGTTCGATAACCGTGCACGCAACGTAGTCCCTAGTCTCAGCCCAAATCTTACTTCAAAAATCCGTGCCCGTATCCTCACCCAAACAGGCCTTACACCTGTTGCCGTAGGCGAGGCCGATTATGATATTACAGGCACTATTACAGGGTATGAAGTAACTGTTTCAGGCGTTGCCAATACACAACAGGCTACTCAAAACAGACTTACCATTACGCTGTCTGTAGTATTTAAAAATAAGCTCAATGAAAAGGCAGATTTTACCCAGACATTCAGTCGATTTGCAGACTTTCCTGCATCTCAAACGGTAGAGGCAGTAGAATCTTCTTTGATGGAAACGATAGGAAATCAGTTGGCAGACGATATTTTTAATAAAGCATTTGTAAATTGGTAGTAGTTTTACGCTGAAACATGATTACATCTTCTTCCATACAATATATATCGCAGGTACTGGCAGAGCCGCAGAATATTTCAGATGCAGATGCTGAAAGCATATCGGCTTTGATAGAAACTTATCCGTATTTTGTACCCGCTAGGTATATGGATGCAGCCAACAAACATAAGAAAGAGCCTTACAACAACCCGATGATGTCGGCTATGCAGTTGTATATGAGCAACTGGCTTATGTATTGTCAGTTTTTGCAAACTGCCATGAATGGTGCAGATGTAGCTGTACCCGCAGCCTCACAATCGGTGGAAGCACAACCTCAACCTGAAACTGTTACAGCACCTGTTGCAGAAGAAGTAATTGCAGTAGAAGAACCTGTAGTGATAGTAGAAGATGCTGTCCAGTTTGTAGAAGAACCGGAATTGGCAGAAATTGAAGCCAACGTTGTTGAAGAAGTAGTTATTCCCGAACAGGAAGAAATAAATGTGGTAGAAGAAACGGAAGCATTTGTAACACCTGAACCTGTTGCAGTAGTTCCAGAGCCGCTTTATACGCAAAAGAAACCTGTTGCCGCAGAAGATGATTATCAGCCTGAAACTGACGAATCTTTCATCCTGCCGGTATATACTGAAGACTACTTCCTGCATCAAGGTATGCAGGTATCAAATAAAATACCTGAAGACCTGCCGGGCAAAGAGGTATCACCTGCAGATGAAGCAAAATCGTTGATGGTGGTTATGAGCTTCTCTGAATGGCTGGTTTATTTCAAAAGGCGCAAAGAGCAGGAAAAAGAAGAAGTAGAAGGCCAGAGGGCAGTAAAAACTATGTGGCAAAAGGAAAAGCTGGCTGCCGCGTTGGAAGAAGAAAACGAGGAAATACCTGAAAAAGTCTTTGAAATGGCGGTCAACTCCATTACCAAAGAAGACGATCTGGTAAGCGAAAGCCTCGCAGAAATCTATTCAAAACAAGGCAAATTTGATAAAGCGATAGAAATGTATCGCAAATTAAGTTTGCGCAATCCGCAAAAAAAGGCTTATTTTGCCCGGAAAATTGAGGTTCTCCTAAAAGAAAAACAATCATGATATCATTCGTAACCATACTTATTATACTGGCTTGTGTAGTTCTGGCATTCTTTGTACTTATCCAAAACCCAAAAGGTGGTGGCCTTGCAGGTAGCTTCGGTAGCCTCGGCAATCAGGTAATGGGCGTAAAGCAATCTACAGACGTGATGGAAAAAGGTACATGGGGTTCTATGGCTATCATAGCTGCGCTGTGTTTGGTTGCTGTTACCTTCTACACTACGCCTAAAGAAGTAAAAGATATGCAAAAGCAAAAATCTGGCGCTCCTGCTCAGCAGCAGCAGCAAGCACCGGCAGCTCCTGCTAATGGCGGCAAATAATTAAGCTAAAAATATTTTACTATACCATACCTGCTCTGTAATATTGAGCAGGTATTTTTTATTTATGCAGGGCAGAAAACTATTTATTACTATCGGGGCTATTATAGCTATGCTTGGCATGTTTGTAGCCTATCTTTTCTTGGGCAACAACAGCAGCAAGAAAGAACAGTACCTGTACATACCAACAGGTGCTAACTACGATACCGTTACGGCCATTCTGCATCGCGAACATATACTCAACAATAACTGGACTTTTGAGCAACTGGCAAAAATTGCCGGCTACCCGAAGAAGGTAAAACCCGGCAGGTATAAGATAACTGCGGGCATGAGCTCATATCGCATTGTACGCATGTTGCGCTCAGGCAGCCAATCACCTGTTAAACTGGTCATCAATAAACTGCGTACCAAACAAGACTTTGCCAACTTCGTAGCTGCCAATCTGGAGGTAAAATCCGACAGCATTTTATACCTGCTAAACGATACCACATTTACCAAAGCGCACGATGTTGACACTAACACTGCTATGTGTCTTGTGGTGCCTGACACTTACGAATTTTACTGGAACACTACTGCCATCAAAGTGATGAATAAATTGGCAGCCAACTATAAAAAATTCTGGAACGATAATCGCCTGCAATTAGCTAAGGCTAAGAACCTATCTGCCGATGAAGTAATAACCATTGCTGCCATTGTAGAGGAAGAAACCAATATGGAAGGCGATAAAGGCAACATAGCCAGTGTATACATCAACAGGCTAAAGATTGGCATGCCACTGCAAGCCGACCCTACCGTTAAATTTGCCATCGGCGATTTCAGCATCAAACGCATCACGGGCAATCACATAACGGTAGTATCTCCTTACAACACCTACAAGAATACAGGCTTGCCTCCGGGCCCAATCTGCACACCGTCTAAGAAGACCATAGACGCCGTGCTGAATGCGCCTGATACCAAATACCTCTACTTCTGCGCTAAGGAAGATTTTAGTGGCTACAGCAATTTTGCAGCTACATTAGCACAGCACCAGATAAATGCGAGGGCATATCAGCAGGCGTTAGATGCCAGAGGAATCAGATAGTTCAATCTCTAATAAACATACAAATGACGCCCGTATGCTAAAGTGGTTCAACCTATTCTTTAAAAGGAAAATTAGTCCTTCTCAAATACAGGAACCAGAAATCGAACAGGAACGGCTTAATTGGAATGGGAGTAATTTTGAATTCCTTATACGCTTTGAAGACAATAAGGAACCAACAATACCTGACGGTAAGCTATACGATGCAATTATGACCCCCAACAGCATGCAATGGGTCAAAATTGTAAAAGATGGTTGTGATTACTATAGAGTAGGAGATGATGAATATTCGTACTCGTGGGAAATGATAGGCATTCAAATGGTTTTTAATGCAGAAGTTTCATACATAAAAGCTCATAAGATTGTATACGAGATAATTAATAATCTTCGATACATAGGCACCAACGCAAGTTTGATAATAGTAGACAAAAGCGATAACAGACCAATAGTTTTCTAAAACCATCGTCCATTAATTTAATAACCTTCTTACTCTACTCCATATTATACGTCTGCCTGTCTTTTTTGAAGTATACCGCATAATAAACCGCCAGTACAAATATCCCTCAGCCAAACAGGCCTGCTGCGTATGGTCTTAAATCTATATCATTAAACTCCCCAGCATACATGTACTGTTTGCCAATATCAAAAAGCATTGAACGAGCGCGGCATACATTAATCTATTTTTAATTCGGCCTTGCTTATATTAGCTTACACATTGTACTATGAACGCTAAGCACCTGACCATATTATGCCTCATACTACTTCTGCCAATAATAGTACTTGCCCAGAAACAAGATTATAACTGGTGCTACGGTAATAATAGACGTGTATACTTTGGTGCTGCACCCATCATTTCCCTATCTAATTCTTCCATCTTAGCAAAAGAACATTGTGCTACAGTAAGTGATAATACAACAGGCAGCCTGCTTTTCTATACAGACGGTGTGAAAGTGTGGGACAGGAATAATAGCATAATGCCAAATGGCAATGGCATAGGTTCTGACACTACAGGCACCTCTGCACAAGGCAGTGTTATAGCATGCAACTTGGCCGATACAGACAAGTACTTCATATTTACGGTAGAACCCAACAGTGGCAACCCCAATGTAAGAGGACAATTGGCATACACTGTTGTTGATATGAAACTAAATGGGGGCTTAGGCGATGTTGATCTGAGTCTGAAAAGCATACCACTTAAAGACTCATTATCCGAATCATTAACACTGATTCCGGGGAATTGCTGTATTTGGTTGCTAGCCCACTCTATTCTGAAAGATTCATTTTATGCCTTTAAAATAACAGCTGCCGGTATCAATACAACGCCCGTCGTATCTACTGGCGGCTATCAATACAAACACAATGGTGTTGGCTATATGAAAGCATCGCCCGATGGTAAAAAACTAGCTCTCAGCTCTGTTCAAAGTCCTGTACTAGGTAGCTTTCTAGCACTCCACGACTTTGATGTAAACACAGGTAAGGTAACGAACGGAATAATAATTGACGTTATTAATTACGATCTGGTCAATGCTTACTTTTATGCAATTGAGTTTTCGCCCAACGGTAGTAAGCTGTTTGTAAATATGCGTATACCCACTGTATACCAATACGATGTTAGTTTGGCTAATGCGACAGCTATCACAGCATCAAAAACTACCATTCCTACACCAGTATCTACAATCAGCAATGGTCTGCAATTAGGCCCGGACAATAATCTGTATATATCAGGTGGCCCTGCGTCTGTTTTAGGACAAATAACAAACCCCGATATGATGTATCCCGGGTGTACGTTCAATTCTCTGTATATGCTGAGTCCGCCAGATGTATATGGAGGAAACATTATTGGTTTACCACAAAAAGCGGGCTATGTAAATACCACATTTAAATCAAGCACAAAAAAAATAAGCACTTGTTTCAGTCAGCAAGTCACATTGTATGCGCCCAATGGTGCTACTAATATGCAATGGCAGGATGGTTCAGGTAATGCATATTACACTACATCTGCATCCGGAATCTATTGGGTAAAGTCTGTTTCGGGTTGTGTAATAAATACAGATAGTTTCATAGTAGTAAATACAGATTTCAATTTCGATTTGGGTGATGATACTGCAATTTGTACTAACAAACCATTGCATTTTAAATACAATATTCCCAATGCTTCTTATCTATGGCAAGACGGCAATACATCAAACGAGTATAGTATAAAAGATGCAGGTACTTATAAACTGACAATAACAGTTGACGGCTGCACCAAAACAGATGAGATTAGAGTAGATATACAAGCACCGCCGACAATATCAATAGGCAACGATACTCTACTTTGCCCCGGCGATAGTATAGTATTGAGCATACCAGATACTTTCGCAATCCGTACATGGAGCACTGGCAGCCACCAAAATTTTATCACCGCAAAAAACACCGGTAAGTATTCCGTAACCGTTGTTGAGGGTGTATGTACAGTTTCAGACGATATTTATATAGAAGTAATAGACCCATCCTTCTATCTGGGTGCCGATAGTGTTTTATGCAATAATCAAACATTAGTTTTAGTTGCAAAGTCCTTTCCCGGTAGCACATACGAATGGTCTGATGGTAGTATAACAGATAAAATCGTTGTTACCACACCAGGTACTTACTATGTAAAAGCCACTAATAAATGTGGAGCGTTCAGTGATGAGATAAATATCGGTTTTGAAAACTGCGAGTGTACGCCCATTATACCAAGCGCATTTACACCCAACAGAGATGGCAGAAATGATTATTTAAAGCCATACCTCAGTTGCGCAACTGCTTCCTACAAGTTTATTATAGTAAACAGATTCGGGCAGGAAGTATTCTCCAGTACAGACCCAATTCAAAAATGGGATGGTACACTAAATGGTAAAACATGCGATGTTGGCACATATTTCTATTTACTACAGATAAAAGGCCCTAAGAACAGGGAATTTTTGTTTAAAGGAGATATCACATTATTAAGATAGCTACTTCATATTATACGTCTGCCTGTCTTTTTTAAAGTACACCGCATAATACACACCCAACACCAGCAAACCACTCCCAAACAAACCCGCGGCAAACGGACGCAAATCCATATCATTAAACTCCCCTATCATCCAAGTACTGTTAGCCAATATCCAAAAGCAAACGGCTATATTATGGTACGCCTCTGCTTTTACCTTTCTCGATTTCCATAGCAGGTAAAAAGCCACACTTACCGTAGGGAATATCATAATCACCCCACCTGTCTTCCATTCCATTGCCCAGCAAAAGTCTTTTATCAGCCACAGTAGTATATGGGCATTCTCTATCCATCGGAACGACGGAGATACGTGTATAGTGCGTTGGTGGCGTTTATGATTCGTTTGTGGCATATTGCAAGTTTATTATCTAATCATCAAACTACTATAAACTTAATACACATTTAATTATTATGCATGTTTATATATTTTCATTTCACTATATCCAGTATAGGACGTACCTTTGCACCCGAATTTTAATTAATCTGTTTATAAAACACTCCATAAAATGAGTAAAGTAAAAGTTGCCATCAATGGTTTTGGCCGTATCGGCCGCCTGGCTTTCCGCCAGATCTACAACATGGAAGGTATCGATGTAGTAGCTATCAACGATCTGACACAGCCAAACGTGCTGGCTCACCTGCTGAAGTATGATACTGCACAAGGCCGTTTTGATGTTGAAGTAAAACACACAGACGATGCTATCGTTGTGAATGGCAACACTATCAAAATCTACGCTCAGAAAGATCCTGCACAAATTCCTTGGGGTCAGCACGATGTTGACGTTGTTCTGGAATGTACTGGTTTCTTCACAGACGCTGATAAAGCAAAAGCACACATCACTGCAGGCGCTAAGCGTGTAGTTATCTCTGCACCTGCAACAGGCGAACTGAAAACTGTAGTTTACAACGTAAACCACAACATACTTGACGGTAGCGAAACTGTTATCAGCTGCGCTTCTTGTACTACAAACTGTCTGGCGCCAATGGCAAAAGTTATGAACGACCAATACGGCATCGTAACGGGTATCATGACTACCATCCACGCTTACACAAACGACCAGAACACACTGGATGCTCCACATCCAAAAGGTGACCTGCGCCGTGCTCGTGCTGCTGCTTCTAACATCGTACCTAACTCTACAGGTGCTGCTAAGGCTATAGGCCTGGTACTGCCTGAACTGAAAGGCAAACTGGATGGTAGCGCACAACGTGTTCCTACAATCACTGGTTCTTTGACTGAACTGGTTTCTGTACTGAGCAAAAAAGTAACTGCTGAAGAAATCAATGCAGCTATGAAAGCAGCATCAAACGAAAGCTTCGGTTACACAGAAGATGAAATCGTATCTAGTGATATCATCGGTACATCTTTCGGTTCTCTGTTCGATGCTACACAGACTAAAGTAATGACTGTGGGCGATCAGCAACTGGTTAAAACTGTTAGCTGGTACGATAACGAAATGAGCTATGTTTCTCAACTGGTTCGTACTGTTAAGTACTTCGCTGGTCTGATTTCTAAATAATCTAACTAACAATAAGAAACGCTGTCCTCTATGGGCGGCGTTTCTCTTTTTTAAAACAGGTTTACAATGAGCACATTCAACAATCATAATTTTGCAGGACAGAAAGCCCTGATACGTGTCGACTTCAACGTACCTATCAAAGACGGTAGCATTACAGACGATACGCGCATACGTGCAGCCCTGCCTACTATCAAAAAAGTATTGGCAGATGGTGGTGCTGTCGTGCTGATGAGCCACTGGGGCCGTCCGCTGAAGGATATTGAAAAGAAGCCACACCTTACACTGGCTGATTTTACACTGAAGCCTGTTGCTGCACACCTGGCTAAACTGCTGGGCACAGACGTACAGTTTGCAGAAGACTGCATTGGCGAAGACGCTGCTGCTAAAGCGGCTGCATTGCAAGCAGGACAGGTATTGCTGTTGGAAAACCTGCGCTACTACAAGCAGGAAGAAAAAGGCGATAAGGAATTTGCAGAGAAACTGGCTACCTATGGCGATGTGTATGTAAACGATGCATTCGGTACAGCTCATCGCGCGCACGCTTCTACTGCTGTGATAGCTGATAGCTTTGCTGCTGGTAAGAAAATGTTTGGCCTGCTAATGGAGGGCGAAGTAGCTGCTGCTGAGAAAGTAATGAACGAAGCACAGAAACCTTTCGTTGCCATCATTGGTGGTGCTAAAGTATCTGATAAAATCATGATCATCGAAAACCTGCTGGAGAAAGCTACAGACATCATCATTGGTGGTGGTATGGCATATACTTTCTTCAAAGCTATGGGCGGACAGATAGGCAACTCACTGTGCGAAGACGACCGTCTGGATACAGCGAAAGCACTACTAGCTAAAGCAGAGGCTAAAGGCGTATGCATACACCTGCCGCAGGATAGCATATTTGCAGACAAATTTGCTGCAGATGCACAGACATCATCCGGTGTAAATACAGAAATACCTGATGGCTGGATGGGACTGGATATAGGACAGATGGCTTGCGAGACTTTCAGCAAAGTAATACGCGAAAGCAAAACCATCTTGTGGAATGGCCCTATGGGTGTGTTTGAAATGGAAAAATTCCAGCATGGTACTAAGACAATAGCTGATGCTGTAGCTGCTGCAACTGCCAATGGTGCATTCAGTCTTGTAGGTGGTGGTGATAGCGTTGCTGCGGTAAACAAATTCAACTATGCCGATAAAGTAAGTTATGTATCTACAGGTGGCGGTGCCATGCTCGAATTCTTTGAAGGAAAGCAACTGCCTGGTATAGCTGCTATTAAGAACTAATCTTTATTTAAGATGGATATTGAAAGCCCGCCGATTGGCGGGCTTTTTTATTATTTTAGTAATGCTAAAAATACTACCATGACTGATATTAATGAAGAACTTTTCAACCAGCCTAATACCGAATTTTCTGAACACCTTAATATACCATACAATGAAAGAATAATCTTTTCTGCAAGATTCGGAATGGGTAAAACAACTTTCTTAAAATGGTATTTCGAACAGTCTATAGTAAAAGAAAAATACAATACAATTCACCTATTCCCTGTAAACTATTCTGTTGCGACAAACGAAGATATCTTCAAGTACATTAAGTATGATGTAATAGTTGAATTACTTAGAAATGGTTATGAAGTTAAAGAAGATGATGTAAAACTTTCAAAAGTCTTTAAACAATTCTTTAAAAAGAATTATGAAAAAATAGCAGCTTCTATTATACACATGATTCCATTATTAGGCAAGGAAGTAATAGATAGTTATGATAGAATAAGACCATTAATAGACACTTTCTTCGACATTCAAGAAAAAATCAAACTTGAAAACAATGAAGGCGATAGACTAATAACTTATTTAGAGACCCTCGAAAACAGTGAAGGGAATATATTCGAGGATGATTTTATCACTAAAATAATAGAGGCTGTTTTAAGTCGTGCTAAGGACAAAAACACTAACGATGAAAAAGAAAATATACTAATCATCGATGACCTTGACAGAATAGACCCAGAACATATATTCAGACTATTAAACATTTTTGCCGCTCACTTCGATAGGTCTAACAATACCAAAAACAAATTCGGTTTCGATAAAGTGATTTTTGTTTGTGACATTAATAACATCAGGGAAATATTCCGACATAAATATGGATTGAATGTTGATTTCAATGGGTACATTGATAAATTTTTTAGCAATCAAATATTCCATTTTAAACATGTCGAATATTATAAAGAGTTCGCAGAGTCAATTTTGATGAATGCAAAAATTAATGTTGGACCAAATAATGTTCCACTGTATGATCTTAATTTCTCACAAACAATTAGGACGTATCTTGACATCTTCATTTCTAATATTGCTTTTGACTTAAGAAATGTAATTAAATGGGGAGATTATTCACTACAGTATAAATCATTCAAATTAAACAATCACTCAATACTACTGTACGAGTATGATTGTGTATTGGTATTGAAGTTTTTAAGTGAGATTTTTGGAGATAAGAATAAACTAATAGAATTCATTTCAAGTTTAGAGGACAAAAAAATATTTATAGGGAACGATATAGAACATGAAAGAAATCTAATCTGTGGAGATCTTGTAAGATTATTAGATTTCAGTAATAAATCATTGAGGCACAATAACACTATTGATTATATAATAAATGGAGAAAACCTAAACTTTCAATATACCTCAGGCCGTTCACCCTATTTAAATAAAATAATCAACTATAAAGACAATTCAATTCAGAATATGACTGATAAAGATTTTCTTCTACTATTAAATCGTGCAGTAAGGGTATTAGATGAAAACCACTTTTTTTAATTTTACCCTATCTTAGATATTCATATTGTACACCTTAAGTAACGACTATGAATAGTATCTCCCTCAAAAAATGGACGCTCTCCACGTTTCTTGGTTGGTTGTTGAGTGTTGTGTTTATACTCATCCTCTCCGGCATATTCGATGGGCTGGGTATAGAAGGGTATCAGTTCTACTTGGGCATCAGTGTGGGGATGGGTGTTGGGCTTACACAATGGCTCAGGCTAAAGAAATATAGCAGCATTGGCATCAAATGGGTATGGTACACTGCATTAGGCGCAGGCCTCCCCTTCCTCATTTTCGACTTACTGAAGATATACGGTCACATAAATTTCGGCGACCGCTATTTGCTATACAGCGTGAGTGTTGCCGGGCTATCTGTCGGCATTACGCAATACCTCTTGCTGAAGCCGTATTCATCCAAAGCAATTAACTGGATACCTCTTAGCCTCATTGGCTGGGTATGTGCAGCACTTACTGTTCTTGCATTAGACTATACCAAACTTATATCTTCTTCTCCCATGATAGGGCTCGTGTTGAATCTATCGCTTATACTGGGTGGTGGTGCTGTGTTAGGGCTTATAACAGGTAGTTTCATAGCAAAAACTACATTTGTAAAGAACCCATAAAATTATAGTATGCCTGTAAATGAAGCCGTAGCCAATCGCATCCGCGAAGCATTAACACACATAGAACAACTGGAAGAAAAAACCATGTTTAGCGGCATGTGCTTTATGGTCAATGACAAGATGTGCATCTGCGTAAACGACAAAGAAATCCTCTGCCGTATAGACCCTGATGTATATGAAGCATCACTTGAAAAGCCCGGCGTACGTCCTATGGATATGAAGGGCAAACCAATGAAAGGCTATGTGTACGTAGACTTCGACAACATCAAAAAGAAATCGGACTTGCAATATTGGATAAACCTCTGCCTCGACTTTAACAGCAGGGCAAAATCGAGCAAGAAAAAGAAGCAATAAACTTTATACATACATCACAGATACCAATACTGCCGCATATCACTATCGCCTAACTTGCATGTACTATGAACACGAGACTGATAACAATAGCCGTATTTGCAGTGGCCTTCCACGCGCAGCTATTGAAGGGAAGACTGGAGGCCGATGGCATTGAATGTTATATACAGGATGAACATACCGTACAGGTAAACCCTGCACTCTCCAATGCACTCGGAGGCATCAAACTACAGGTAAAGGAAGAAGACGTACCACTGGCAGTAAACCTGCTGCGCTATTCAGGCTACCGCACTGTTTTTGATACACCCAAAGAGCCTGAACAGAAAGAAGCACACATACTTATCCGCTTTGCTAAGTTTCTGGCGGCAGCAGCGGCAGTCTTAGGATGGCTGTATTTTGTAGAGTTTGTTGGCAAGTAGTTTTTAAACCTGCTTGCATTAACTTCACCTCATGGAATTTGGCAGAGTAGCTGAACAGGAACTAGACAGCATCAACTTTACACTACCACCTGATCCTTCGGCAACTACGGAAGTATTGAAGTCAGGCAAGGGCAATACACAATTCTGGATAGGCTGTGCCAAATGGGGGCGCAAAGATTGGGTAGGCAAGCTATACCCACCCGGCACTAAAGACAAAGATTTTCTAGAGCATTACGCACGTCTCTTCAATTGCATAGAGATGAATGCCACCTTTTACAAATCTCCCTCTCCTGCCGATGTATTGCGTTGGAAAAGCAAAGTACCCAAAGGCTTTAAATTCTTCCCCAAGTTTCCGCAAACCATCACCCACCTGAAACGCTTGAAAAATACAGGTGTGGAAACAGGAGCATTTCTGGAAGCCATTACCGAATTTGGCGATAGCCTCGGCCCTATCTTCCTGATGCCGCATCCGCAAATGGGTGTTACGTATTTTGATACTATCAAGGCTTTTATAGATGATTTTCCGCAAGATGTGCCTTTGTTTCTGGAACTGAGGCATGATGATGTGTACACATCGGGCTACGACAAAGACATATTTAACTACCTGAAGGCCAATAATCGTGGCACCATCATAACAGATGCTGCTGGCAAGCGCGCCTATGTACATATGCACCTGAGCACACCCGAATGTTTTATCCGTTTTGTGGGCAATTCATTGCATCAAAGCGACTATACAAGGATAGATGACTGGGTGCAGCGCATCAAAGTATGGATGGAACAGGGACTTGAAAAATGCTACTTCTTTATGCACCAGCACGAAGAGCTGCACAGCCCCGAGCTTATCAAATACCTGATAGAGCAATTGAATAAACACTGCGGCACTACCCTTACTCCGCCACGCCTGTATAGCGAGGGTACATTATTCTAATTTTTCATATATCTACATCTTTTACACATATCTATATAAATTGACCAAATTCGAGGTTGAGTTATTAAGCAATTAAGATTATCTTCGCCCCGTATTTTAAAAATCGTTTGCAGTCATGAATTTGCATGAATATCAAGCCAAAGAATTATTGAAGCGTTACAACGTGCCTACACAAAATGGTGTAGCTGTAGAAACTGTTGACGACGCAGTAAAAGCATACAATCAGATATCTACAGAATCAGGTACTAAGTTTGCCGTAGTAAAAGCGCAGATTCATGCCGGTGGCCGTGGTAAGGGTACTATGATGGAAGTGCCTGAGCAAAACGGTGTAAAAGTTATCAAAAGCGCAGAAGATGTTGCTACGGTAGCTAAAAACATACTGGGCAATACACTGGTTACCATCCAGACAGGCCCTGCAGGTAAGAAAGTAAACAAGATTCTGATAGCGCAGGACATGTATTATGATGGTCCTAGCGAGCGTAAAGAGTTTTACATTTCTATCCTGTTAGATCGTACTAAGAAACAAAACGTAATCATGTACAGTACCGAAGGCGGTATGGACATTGAAGAAGTAGCACACAACACACCTGAATTAATACACAAAGAGTGGGTTGCACCAAACATGCCACTGCAAGGCTTTCAGGCTCGTAAAATAGCTTTCAACCTTGGTCTTAGCGGTGAAGCACACAAAAACATGGTGAAGTTTGTAACTAACCTGTACAATGCATATGTAGGTCTTGACTGCGCAATGTTGGAAATTAACCCACTGTTCAAATCTGCTGATGACAAAATATTTGCAGTAGACTGCAAAATGAGCCTGGATGACAACGCACTGATGCGTCATGCAGACATAGCAGACATGCGCGATAAGAGCGAAGAAGATCCTACGGAAGTAGAAGCTGGCGAATTTAACCTGAACTACGTAAAACTGGACGGTAACGTAGGTTGTATGGTAAACGGTGCAGGTCTTGCAATGGCTACTATGGATATGATTAAGTTGGCTGGTGGCGAACCTGCTAACTTCCTGGACGTAGGTGGTACTGCAAATGCACAGACTGTAGAAGCAGGTTTCCGCATCATCATGAAAGATCCTAATGTTAAGGCTATCCTTATCAACATCTTTGGTGGTATCGTTCGTTGCGACAGGGTTGCAGCTGGTGTTATCGAAGCTTACAAAAATCTGGGCAATATCAATATTCCAATCATAGTTCGCCTGCAAGGTACAAACGCAGAAATAGCGAAGGAACTGATAGAAAACAGTGGCTTAAAAGTTCAGTCTGCTATCCTACTGAGCGAAGCTGCAGCACTGGTTCAGCAAGCGCTTAACTAATACTATTAGCAAATAAATATCAATACCTGAATAGCCACTTTTATAGTGGCTATTTTTATTTGTTATGATTGACTTACGGGTTGCGGCAAACCATACAAACAGGAAGAGCCAGAATAGATGTATAGCGCATACTTTAAATAATCTTTTGTGTTATTTATTACCACATGTCTTAATATTGTAAATATTAAGACATGTTTTTGTTAGTACTCACTAAACATTTTACAATTACGTTATAGTACTGTATATCAATACTTAGCAATTATAACTATCTTACCTCGCCCTTTGTTTACGTATATCAATACACTTAAAGGAATTAAGGACTAAATGTTTAAACGTATCATAATCAGCGGCTTATTACTTGGCACATGTCATGTCAATGCGCAGCAGTTCATAGGACTAACTACCAATAATTATCCGGCAATTATGCAATTGCCATCAAATCCTGCATTGGTAAATAACGCGCTGACAGGAGCTGAGATTAACCTGATATCAGTAAATGCTTTAGCAGGCAACAATGCATATCAGGTAAGTGGCGCATGGCTGATGAAAGGCGATTTTGAAAAAGAAGCCAGAGAAGGCTATGAATATAGCCGGATGAGCAATAACCAACGCAAGCGTGCATGGGCCAATGTAGATATTATGGGGCCGGCGGTATCATTCAGTGTCAAAAAGCAATATCAAGTAGGTATATACACACGTACGCGTGCCATTGTTAATGCCGGAAACATCAGTACAGAGCAATTAAAAATTTATACAGACGAGAATAACCCTGAATACTACAACCATACTTTAAACTTCAAAAAAGTTGGTGCTTCTGCACATGCATTTGGCGAGGTAGGTATCACCCTAGGCAAAATGCTGCGCGAAGATGAGTACTACAAATTAAGTGCTGGTGTTACAGTAAAGTACCTGATTGGCTATGCAGCTATTAATGCATTTGCCGGCGATTTAACATACCAAAGGGCTGGCGATACCGCAATGTATGCAAAAGGAGATATTACAGCACTCTATACATACAATACAGTACCCGGACAAACATCAGACCTTGTGCAACGTGCAGGCCGCGGTGGTTTGGGCTTAGATATTGGTATACAATACGCTTATCATCCTTATGTAGAGTTAGATAAAAAAGATATCTACAAGTACAAGTTAGGCATATCCATCACAGACATCGGCAGTGTTGGCTATATTGGCGATAGAGGAAGTGCCGCTTATGCGCTTAATGCCGGTAAAACAAACTTATCTGATCTTGAGTTTATAGACTCTGACCAACAAGAATACTCTTATTATCTTAAAAGGCAAACAGAATCTGGCAGGTTAAAGCAAAATGAGACCGGAGAAAAATTCAGGATTGGCTTGCCTACCGCACTGCGTGCTAATTTTGATTACAATGCAGGTGGTGGCTTGTTTTTATCCATAAATACATTGTTGAACTTAAAAGGTAGCAATGGCAGTATATTCAGGCCGGGCTATGTCAGTTATTTGAATCTGACACCTAGAATAGATCTCAAGTTTTTCAAGTTCGGGCTGCCTATTACATTAATGCGCTACACAAACTTGAATATGGGTGCTATTGTATACATGGGCCCATTGTTTATTGGTACTAACACACTGATTTCTGCCATTGCAGGACAAAATATCAGTAATGCAGATGTATATACAGGCCTTGCCGTTAAGCTTACTAAACGTGAAAAAGTAGTAAGACAGCGTACGTTTGATAATGGATATGATGATCCGACAAATGGTATTAAACGTTTTATCCCTAGATTCCTGCGTGGTGGCAGCGAGGAAAAACGATCTCGCAGAAACTTGATATGCCCACCGGGTGGCATGCGCAATAACAGTTACAAAAGCTACTACAGATAATAAAAAAAGGATGCTCAATGAGCATCCTTTTTGTTTGTAGCTTTTGAAGCTTATCTCTTTTCTACATAAAAATTCATTGCCTTGAATGTAACTGTATCGTTAGGATCAGGCACAGGAAGAATTGGTTCAATATTCCTCAACCTTCCACTAAACACGCCTCTTGTTACATTATTTTCGTTTGACTTTATAACTGCATTGAAAGTGTCTTTGTCAGTAGGATTGGCGATATACTTCTTATGCACTTTGCGTACTGTATCATAAACTGAGTAAGTAAACACTGCATTAGTCAGTGTATCGTCTTTCTTAGAACCAAAGCCATCATTGCTGACAGTCAGCGAGATTGTTCGCCAATATACGGTATCATTTTTAGCCATACCGTATATAGTACGCGTATTGTTGTCAGGGTTTATAGTATAGTAGGCCGGCGAAAATAATACCAGTCCGCCATCTATATAACCTTTCATGGTACCAATGTATACAATACCCGGAATTGTAGTGTCTAATGGGTTCAGAACACCGCTTTGGTCCACTTTTGGGTTAGCATCATACTCACCATTATTGCACGATGTCATAGCTGTTACAACGCCCAATGTTAAAAGAGAACCTATAAGAAGTTTTTTCATACTGTATAATTACAAAGTATAAAGATAACAATCAGATTATAATTTCAAAATAGCTGTTTTTCACAACCTTTTATCAGCTTTTGTGCTGCAGCCCTAATTCGTCCAATTGAGCTTTATCTACTGCACTTGGCGCATCCAGCATTACATCTCTGCCCGCGTTGTTTTTAGGGAAGGCTATAAAGTCGCGGATACTTTCCTGACCACCTAAAAGCGCACAGAGCCTATCGAAGCCAAAAGCGATACCACCATGCGGAGGTGCACCGTATTCAAAAGCTCCTAATAAGAAGCCAAATTTCTCATGTGCTTCTTCCTTATCCATACCCAAAGCTGCAAACATCTTCTCTTGCAGGTCTTTCTGGTAGATGCGGATAGAACCACCACCTATTTCGGTACCATTCAGCACAATATCGTAGGCATTAGCCTTGATTTCGCCGAAACGAGCAGGATTATTCATCAACTCAATCTGGTCCGGTTTAGGAGACGTAAACGGATGGTGACGTGCTATCCAGCGATTCTCTTCTTCTGCATATTCAAACAGCGGAAAGTCTATTACCCATAAAGGCTTATAATCATCAGGATTGCGCAGGCCAAGCTTGTTGCCCATTTCAAGGCGCAGTTCGCTCATTGCCTTGCGCGTACGTGTTTCTGCGCCAGCTAATATCAATATCAGGTCTCCTGCATTTGCACCACAGTATTGAGCTAATTCTTTCAGTTTATCTTCACTGAAGAACTTATCTACGCTACTTTTGAAAGTACCGTCAGCATTGCATTTCACATTCACTACTCCACTCATGCCAATCTGCGGGCGTTTCACCCATTCTGTCAGTTCGTCCAGTTGCTTACGCGTATATTCACTTGCACCGGGTACTGCAATAGCTAGTATCGTTTCTGCATCGCTGAACACTTTGAAGTCTACACCATTCAGCACCTCTGCATATACTTTATTTTCAGCCTTCAGGTTTTGAATCTTCATCTCAAAACGAATATCAGGCTTATCGTTACCATAGTGCCACATGGCGTCATCCCACGTCATACGCGGAAAGTTATAATCTATCTCAACACCTTTTACATCTTTAAATACATGCTTGAAGAGCCCTTCAAACGTGTTCAAAATATCTTCCTGTTCCACAAAGCTCATTTCACAGTCTACTTGTGTAAACTCAGGCTGCCTGTCGGCACGCAAGTCCTCATCACGGAAGCATTTTACTATCTGGTAATACCTGTCGTAACCGCTCACCATCAGCAATTGCTTGAATGTCTGCGGGCTTTGCGGTAAGGCATAAAACTGGCCTTCGTTCATGCGACTTGGTACTACAAAGTCGCGCGCGCCTTCCGGTGTGCTCTTTATCAGGAAAGGTGTTTCTATATCCCAAAAGCCTAAAGTGTCCAGATAGTTGCGCACACTGCGGTTAACTTTATATCGCAATTCCAGATTGCGCTTCAACGCAGGGCGACGCAAATCCAGATAACGATACTTCATTCGCAATTCATCGCCACCATCTGTTTCTTCCTCTATCGTAAACGGCGGTGTAGATGCACTATTCATTATGGCAAAATCATTCACCAATATCTCAATATCACCTGTAGGTAGTTTAGGATTCTTATTGCTACGCTCAGCAACTGTACCTTTTACCTGTAGTACAAACTCGCGACCAAGCGGTGTTTCATCAAGACGTGGATTCAGTGCTTCGTTGAATAACAACTGCGTAATGCCGTAACGGTCTCGCAGGTCTACAAACGTGATGCTACCAAATTTGCGAACGGTTTGTACCCATCCGGCAAGGGTTACTTCTGTTCCCTGATTATCCAACCTTAATTCGCCACAAGTATGACTACGATACATATTAAAAATTATAAATAAATATACTATTTCCTAAGTCCTGCAAGATACATCGAATTAGCGGAATTGACCTTGCACCCGAACTACAAAACGGTTACGAATGGTTACGTTTTGCTTTGCAACACCATGACTGCAGATAAATCAATTAAACTTTTTGTGTTTTGTTGCAGTTTGTTGCAGATTTTAGCAATATCATTTTTTGTTCCCGCACTGCTTAAAACTATTTGTCCTCTCTTTACAATAAGAGAGGACAAATACACTGCAAATATACAATAAATAAATTATAAATAGCTCTATTCCTTCACCACCTTTACACTCATCCTATCACCTGCCTCTGTGCTCAGCAGCAACACATAGTTGCCCGGTACCAGATGTGCCATGTTCAGTTCTGTCGTTTCACTTGTTGATGTTGCCTTT
>DGQM01000003.1 GCA_002389765.1 Bacteroidetes bacterium UBA4414
GCTGCCAAAATGAAAATCATGGCTGAATGTGGCATCCACGTTGTAGCAAGCCCTGCCGATATTGGTAAGACGATGGCTGCAGCAATGAAAAAAGAATTAGCATAAGCTGATAATATTAAAACACACACACATGAAGGGCTACCAAATTGGTAGCCTTTTTTGTTTTGGTAAATAATTGATAGTTAAAGTACATCAGTTTTTAATAAAGATTTAATGCGGTATTAAATGGTTACACTATGTATTGAATGATATTAAGTTATGATGGCTATATGGGCTGTAAACCTTTGGTGTAAGGGCTTTCCATGTATGTGCATCACTAGCTGTTTGATTATTTAGGTTGTCTTTGATAGTAATATTGTAGTAGGAAAAGAGGATATGCTACCTATAGTTTCCCCCTTTTTTATTTACCAAGTTCTTACTATTCATCATTATAAAACATCCTACTTATGAAACCGATTATTCTCAAAAAAATGCTGATTTTCAGTGTATTGCTACTATTAGTAATACAAGAAGCAAGAGCCCAGTCAATATATGCTTATGGATATAATTTCAGTGCGTTTTCAAGCCCTTTTTCATACATAACAGGCGGTACATCCATTCCTGCAATTCAGGTAGATGATAACTATACTTCAATACCCATAGGTTTTACATTCAGATTTTGTGGAGTAGATTATACCGATGTTACGGTCTGTTCCAACGGTTGGTTGCGTTTTGGTGTTGGGGCTGGTACATCTATCGCCAATTGGAATTTTAATGATCAGGTAAATTCAGGCATCCAACCATGTGTATATGCTCTATATGAAGATGTAAGTGGAGCATCCGGTACGTCTCAATATAAAGTTACAGGTACAGCACCTAATAGAATATTTACTTGGGAATGCCGTAACTGGCTGTGGGATTATGCCGCTACATCTCCATGTATTTCGTTTCAGGTAAAGTTGTATGAAACTACAAATATTATTGAGGTTCATTACCAACAAGAATCCGGCAGTGTACAGGTAAATACAAGTGGTGGCGCAACAATTGGTATTGCAAAATCGGGGACAGATTGGCAAGTCTTGAATGACGTAACTAGTAGCCCTGTATCGTCTTCTACAACATATGTTTATAATATTTCGTCACGCCCTGCTACAGACCAATGTTATCAATGGGATCCCGGTCCGGCATGTTTAGCCCCTGCTCCTGTAACAACTACAAATATCGCATCTCGTGGTGCATCATTGTCATGGACTGCCGTACCAGGTGGCGGAAGCTATGAGTATGTACTAAATACAAATCCTGCAGATCCTACAACAGCCGGGACAGTTACGTCATCAACAAGCGCGTCATTTTCTGGGTTGCTCCCTTCTACTTTGTATTATTTCCATGTGCGTTACAAATGTAGCCCTGTCAGCTTTTCAACATGGGTTACATTCAGTTTCACAACAAGGCCCGATTGTGGTAAGCCCGGTAAGTTGTTGATAACAGCGATTGATACCAATTCGGCTACGCTACAATGGCTTAATATTGCTACTGCAACATCTTATCAATATCTGATTGATAATCAAAGGACAGATCCTGTTGCCGGTGCAAGCACAATATTACTAACGACACCGTTTATAAGTCTTACAAGTCTTACAGAAGGTACATGGTACTATATTCACTATCGTTCATTGTGTGCAGGAAACGATAGTAGTGTATGGCAGTTAGATTCTTTCAGAACGCCGGTTCCATGTCGCAGGCCTGTATTAGGGCTGTCTACACTTACTGCCAATAACTCTGTTGTATTTTGGAGTCCGGTTAAAACAGCTGTTTTGTATGAATATTATTTGGGCTCAACATCAACAGAGCCTGTAATAGGTACGCCAATCAAAACATACAGTGTGCAAACACCATACCTGCAACCTAAAACTCAATATTATATGTTTGTAAGGTGTAATTGTGAGGATAATGGAGTCAAATCAAACTCGCCGTGGTCAATGATTGATTATATAACGCCACCACCACTTGGTATTGAGAGCGTTGCAGGTAATAACGAGATGCTTGTAGCATATCCTAACCCTACAAAAAACTATTTGCAAGTAGGTGTATCAGGACAGTATACCAATATGGCTCAAATACAGATAGTTGATATTACAGGTAAATTAGTTGTAACTGAAAAAATGACCGGACAATCCGTATTGCTGGATGTGTCTTCAATTCCTTCCGGTGTATATCTGTTACAGTTAGTAGATGAAGGGGTGAGAATCACCACGCGTTTCACAAAAGATTAGAGGTGGATGTTTTATACTTGGTTAGGCTGGCTACATGTATATGTAGCCAGCTTTTTTTAGTTGGTATTTATTGTTGTGCCGTCCTTTTTTCGAAACATGAAAATTGACATGATGTTGGCAAATAACAACGCGTATAGAAATTTTAATTCTCTATCATTAATACTAATAGCTTGGCTGTGGTCTTTTAATATTGCGATTTCTTTATTTTCAATTTGGGACAATATGCTTTTAATATGTTCCAGAATGCTTCCATACATAGGATTGTTATAAATGCTAACAGCAGAAGATGGTATGCCGTTCTGAATTGCGCGTATGATTTTGTCAATGTATTGTACATGTTCATTCACCGCAAGTTGCAGCAACTTTACCTTGTGTTGTTGAGTTGGGTTGTATGTGGTTAGTAGCGTTAGCGTATCTGTAAGGCGCAATAGTGTATCTGTACTGGTGCTGAGGTTTTGTAATGCATCTGTGCTTTCTTTTTCTATATAAGTTTTACTATACAAAGTGCTTTTAGACAGGAAAGTATGAAGCTTGTTGATGCACTTTATTGTTTCCCTGCAACTTGTAATTTGTTCTTTGTATGTATTAGTTAGCTTTTGACGATTGTATATCGCAGACAATAACACTATTGCAACTAGTGATATACAGACATAACAAAACAGCAAACCTCTCGTAGACGTTTTAATAAACATGAGCGTAGATAATTCGTTTAAGCGTTTGCTTGTTTTGCCCGATAGGCGTTATGAATATAGAGTAGGAGTTGAAAAGGGGAATCAGGTAGATGTTACAATAATGCTAAAAGTACATCTTTTTATAAATGTTAGCCTATTATTTATTGTTCTCGTCTTTTGAGCATCTCTTTAGCTATTTCCAAACTGTTATAGTCGCCTCTCTTTTTCAGCTCTTCAACAATTCTTCCGTGGCTCTCATCGTCACGGTTCTGGCTTAGTTTAAAGATGGGGGTAATACTTTCCAGCACTATTTCAAAACTTACAATGGCTTTCATCATTGGTTTTACATAGTCTTCCATGCTCATGTATTCCAGCAATTCGGGATTTTGTTGCTGGTCTTCATATTGATGGGTTAGGTCGGTAAGCAATTGTAGGCAATGCGCTTCGTCTTTATATTGTATTGTTCCCCTTCCGTGTACGGTCATATAGTTCCATGTGCTGCCAATATTGCGCTGAGAATACCAACTGGCGCTTACATAGCATTGAGGCCCTGTAAATAATACAAGTACTTGCGGATTAGCCCCAAAAGCCAGATGATGATCTGTCTTGCGCATAATGTGACCACGCAATATATACTTGTCTTCCTGCTCGTGTATTAGTACTGGTACTTGTGTAGCTACAGGTGTATTATCATGGCAACCTGAAAGCACAACAAATGGGTGTTGGTATATGAAGTCACGCACCGCTTTCTGGTCGTTCTCGGTAAATTCAGGCATTTTGTACATGCTTCAAATTTAATAGACTTGTAGGTTACTTTATCAGATGGTTAGCGATAACCACATAAATTCAGTAGTAAACTAATCAACAAGTCAACTAATCAACTAATTTCGCACCCATGATTTACAAGGTTATCGGGCTTATGTCGGGCAGCTCGCTGGATGGTTTGGATATTGCATTTGTACAACTGGAAGAGGTGCGTGGGCAATGGACTTATCAGGTTTTGGCGGCTGATTGTGTGGCTTATACAGAAGAATGGGCTCATAATCTGAAACACGCACAGCAAATGTCTGTACCGGATTTCCTGCGTCTTAATACTACTTACGGCAGATGGATTGGTGAAGCTGTAAATAAATTCATAATAGATAAGAATATAGAGCTGCAAGTACAGTTTATTGCCAGTCATGGGCATACGGTAATGCACGAGCCTGCCAATTATACAACTTCTCAGATAGGGGATGGCGCAGCTATTGCTGCGGTTACAGGCTTGCCTGTCATCAGTGATCTGCGTGCGCTGGATGTGGCACTTGGCGGACAAGGAGCACCGATAGTACCTATAGGAGATAAATTGTTGTTTGGACAATATGACTATCATCTGAACATAGGCGGCATTGCCAATATAACCGTACAGCAAGATGGTAAGCCGCTGGCATTTGATGTTTGTCCTGCCAATCAGGTATTGAATACATTGGCAAAAAAGGAGGGCAAGCCCTTTGATGAAAATGGGAAGATGGCTACAAGCGGTACATTGCTTACAGACGTATTGATACACCTGAATAAAGACGAATATTACACAAGGCAAGCGCCTAAGTCGCTAAGTAATGAGGCTGCCATCAATATGGCTTTTCCTGCATTGTTGGAAAGCCAACACAATACGAACGATTTACTGCATACGATGGTGCTGCACATTACCGAGCAGGTAGCCAATGCGGTTAATAAATATCCCACAGGCAAAGAACAGTCCTTTATGCTGGTAACAGGTGGTGGTGCATTCAATTCATTCCTGATAGAAAAACTGCAACATGGTTTGGCTCAATATAATGTTGGTGTAATAGTACCTGATGCTGATACAGTAATGTATAAAGAAGCAGTTGTAATGGCACTGATAGGTGCACTACGCTGGAGAGAAGAAACCAATGTGCTAAGCAGCGTAACAGGTGCTGAAAGAGACAGCATAAGCGGTGCACTGTGGATGGGACATAGTTATTAACGTGGCATTTTCTCTATTTCATCACTTGTAAAAGTTCTGTTTGATGGGTTGAATGGGTCTATTAAAGGTACAGTATAGTTTTGCAGAATAATTTCAGCCAATCCTGTATATGTTCGTCTTTCAATAATGGCTTGGTTTAATACAGTGGTTTTTGTCTCAGTAAGGGTTTCTTTTGTATAATAAATAGTTTCTGTCTCGAAATTGAGTGCGGTTACAACCAACGTGAGTAGTTCTACTCTGCAATTTGCAGGTATTGACAACTGATAGTATCCTTTTGTGTTGGTTGTAGCTTCAAAAATATTATTCCCATAATGCAACTGTGCAGTCGCTTTTCCTATGGGGCTTTTATTATAGTCATAAACATAGCCTGAAATAGTGATGCTATCCTGATTTTCTGTGCTGTTTGCAGTGCTGTTATTGTTAATAGTGATGATTTGGTGTACAAATGGAGTTTTTGCCTTTATTTGCTGGTTTGGTACTTGCACTAGTACAATCGTTAGTCCTAGGGCAATAAAGTACTTATACAGCAAACTATGAGGCTGTGGTTGAATCTGTATCTGCCTGTTTAGTTGTATACTATCAAACCTACCACATATTTTCTGCCCTTTGTGTACATTGAAAAAATCATACAGTTGTTTATCTGTAAACCCAGTAAAGTCTACCACGCATTTTTGACATGCATTGCAAAACCGCCCTTGTTCAGTAGGCGTCATTTTATTCCAATCCTCGTGGCAAGGTTGGGGGATGGATATTTGTATGGGTTGTGGTTTGGGCATATTAACTGTAATGTACAACAAACCCGAAGCCATATTGCCATGGGTTTATCATATCTGTATATGCTACTTTTTAATACTGCCCTGTACTCAGTAATACCAATGTGCAAGCTTCCATAGCTTTTGCCCCTTGTGCTTCTACCATTTCTTCCAGCTCAGGGTTTTCTGTACCGGGGTTGAAGATGACACGTTTCGGCTTCAATGAAAGTATATAGTCGTAGTATGGTTGTTGATTAGTGGGGTTCAGGTACAGTGTTACCGTATCTACATCGTCCATTGCAGGATGCTCTTTAATGATATCAGTGTTTCCGATTTTACCCTCTTTGTTTCCGATTGCAACAACAGGGTGACCATGTGCAACAAGCCTGCTTGTAGCCATAAAACTATATCTGGATGGATTTTCTGAAGCGCCTAATACTACTGTCTTTTTCATAATGTAAAATTAGGCTATTTAATCACCACACAGGTTATACAACTATCACCGTAGCTTATTGATAGTTTAACAATGTATTGCAGCAGATATTTGGTAACTTTAATAACGTATCAGTTATTAACTTTTCAATTCAGACTATATGCAAGCGGCATACATCATAGCAGGATATCGTACGGCAGTAACCAAATCAAAACGTGGGGCTTTTCGCAATTATCGTCCCGATGATTTGGCGGTAGATGTTATTAAAGGTTTGCTGGCAAGTGTACCGCAATTGGATACGAAACTGATAGATGATGTGATAGTAGGTAATGCTGTACCAGAAGCAGAACAGGGCTTGCAAGTGGGGCGTATTATTGCCAATCGTGCAATAGGTGAATGGGCACCGGGTGTTACCGTTAATCGTTATTGTGCATCGGGGTTAGAAACTATTGCCATTGCAACAGCCAAAATTCAGATGGGGCAGGCTGATTGTATAGTAGCCGGCGGTACAGAAAGTATGAGCCTTGTGCCAACTGCAGGGTGGCGTACTATGCCAAACTATGATATCGTAAAAGATAACGGTGACTATTACCTGAGCATGGGCCTTACTGCAGAGCAGGTAGCTAAGGATTTTGGCGTGCCTCGCGATGCGCAAGATGCGTTTTCTTATCAGTCTCATCAAAAAGCAATTACTGCTATCAAGGAAGGTTATTTCAAAAAAGGCATTCTGCCCATAACAGTAAAGGACGTTTACCTGAATGAAAAGAATAAACGTGCCGAACGTGAAATAGTGGTAGATACAGACGAAGGACCACGTGCAGATACAAGTGTCGAAGCATTAGCAAAACTACCTGCTGTTTTTGCACAAGGTGGTTCTGTTACGGCGGGCAATTCATCTCAAACATCAGACGGTGCAGCATTTGTTATTGTTATGAGCGAAAGACTGATGAATCAACTTGGGTTGACGCCGTGGGGCAGGTTGGTAGGGTGTGCTGTGGCGGGCGTAGAGCCTCGTATAATGGGTATAGGACCGGTTGCTGCGGTGCCTAAGGTGCTGAAGCAGACAGGCCTTAATCTGAGTCAAATTGACCTGATAGAGTTGAATGAAGCATTTGCATCACAGTCGCTGGCGGTAATTCGTGAATTGGGACTGAACCCTGAAATAGTAAATATTAACGGTGGTGCCATAGCTCTTGGCCATCCATTGGGGTGTAGCGGTGCAAAGCTTACTATCCAAATGCTTAACGATATGGAAAGGCTGGGTAAAAAGTATGGTATCGTTACCGCGTGCGTGGGCGGTGGCCAAGGGATAGCAGGCGTTATAGAAAAACTATGATAAACGTCAATTATTCGTATTCCTTTTTACGATAGCTTTGCAGCGATTTTAGCTTTATTCGTATGCGCCGTATAGCATTATTGGCATTAGCCGCTTTAGCAAGTTTTGGTTCTCAGGCACAAATCATCAATACCAAACCTGTTCTTACAGGTATGTATCTGCAATGGGGGTACAATCGCGATGTTTTCAGTCGCAGTACTCTACATTTCAGTAATGGCAGCCAGTACGATTTTACGGTACATAGGGTAAAAGCTACAGATAAACCTGATTTTTCGGGCTTTTGGACAAATCCGCTGGATATTACTATCCCACAAAATTCATTCAGGATTGGTTTCTTCCTCAATAAAAAGAAGACCCATTCAATAGAGCTGAACTATGATCATACCAAGTATGTAGTTACAGATTATCAACCATACGATATAACAGGACAAATACATGGTCAGCAAATAAACTGGCAGGATACCATATTGAGCCCCGGTTTTCTGCATGTAGAACATACCAATGGTGCTAACTTCTGGATGATTAATTACGTTGGCCATCATGAAGTATTGCGTAATAAGAAGAAAGACTTCCGCATGGCAAGTCTTTTGTATAAGGTAGGTGCAGGCTTGGTAGTGCCACGTTCAGATATCTATTTTATGGGTAAACGCCTAGATAATGAGTTTCACGTTGCTGGTTATGTCATAGGCCTTGAAGGTGGTGCGCGTTTCTATCCTGTTCGAAATCTTTTCCTTGAAATAAATGTAAAAGGTGGTTTTGCCAACTATCTGAATGTGTTGACAGTAGGCGACGGTGGTCGTATCAGGCACAACTTCTGGTATGGCGAGGTAATAGGTTTGCTTGGCTATGATATCAATTTTGACAAAAGCGCAAGGCGTAAAGCTCGTGGTGCAGCTGCGCTAGAGGAAAAGCCTTAAGGTTTAGTAACAAACACATTCAGCAATATCCCGTTATTGTACTGAAATACAGGTTTGCCTGCAACAAGAGATGCTTGTTGCAGTGTTTGGTTAAATACACCAAATTCGGCCCTTAATACTTTATTGTATTGGTAGCCGGCAAGCAGTCCTATTCTATTTTGGTCAAAAATATTCTGTTTTACATTTTTGCCAAAACCTATCATAATTTCATCAAATGCCAGTGCGTACCAGGTTTTATCTGTTAGCTTTTTATGGTTAATTGGCAATGCCGCTCTTAACTGATAACGTGCTCTGTTCAGGAATGTCCAGTCTGTAATTGAGTAGGTTGGGGCTGTCTGGTCTATTTTGCTTACAAACCTTTGTTCCAGACGCAGACGATGATTCAGGAAGATGCGTCCTACATTTCCATTCCACATCAATTGTTCAAAAATGCGATGTTCTGTAGTATGATACGGCCCGACAGGATAGTCTCCGTATGGATATGAAAGGATGAAACTATAGCCTGCCATAGCAGAAGCACCTGTTTTAAAGTGGTATTGAAAACCGGTACGTGCCAGCGATTGTTGCCAGCTGCCTATTATATCATCTCTACGCCATTGGTACTCCAACCATATTGAAGTTTTCTGCTTTTTGTTTAGGTACAAAGTGCCAAGCATTGCATACCAGCCTGGTGTATTATGGTCGCTCAGCCTTTGCGCAAAGCTGTAGGGCATAATACTAACCATGATATATAGCAGTATTAACTTTTTTCTGAATAGTACCATAGGAGCGTTTAGTTTGGGATTCTATATCTTTGTAACACAGTTTTCCGACTGCAATATACTGGTGATTAAGAAAACAGGACATATAGTTATTTCCACATGGCTTGCCATACTGCTGTTGTTTGGCAGTACGCCCAAGGAATACATACATTTGTTTTCAGGGCACAAGGATACCGTACACAGCCATCTTGAAAAAGATGGACTGGTTATTGAGCCCGAACACCATCACTGTAGTTTTTTAAGTTATTCTCTACCGTTTTTTGTTAATGATGCTCAGGTATTCAGGTTGCATGTACCACGTTTGGTATATCCTGTTTATACTGATATTACTTGCGTTACATACAATCCAAGCAGTCCGCTTACTGCTTATCTGCGCGGCCCGCCTGCAATCATTTCGTAGTTAAGTATATAACGGCTATCCCGCTTTTGCGGCATTGCCAATTCGTTTTTGTATTAAGACAACGATATGAATCGTGTATTAATAGCCATGATACTATGGCTGATGGTACTTGTGCAACATGTATATGCGCAGGATACTTGTAATATAAACATCAAATGCAGGGTGCTGGAAACGCACAGTGGTCAGTCATTGTTTCCTGTATCGGTATACATAGACGAGATGAAACGTGAATTTGAAGCAGATGAAGACGGGCGTTTTGAAATAGAGAACGCATGCCCGGGTGTTTATCATATCCACTTTCATGCTGCGGGTTATGAACATTTGGTAAAAGAGCTCAAAATATCAGCCAATGCAAGCCTGAAATTCAGTCTGTCGCACATAGACAAGGAGCTGGCAGACGTAGTGGTATCTGACGACCGTGTCAAAACTATTATTCAGAGCAAAGGAAATATTAATAGACTTGACATAGTGTCGAACAGTGGTAAAACACTGGGCGATATGTTGCAGAGCGTTAATGGTGTTTCTGTGTTATCTAATGGCGCAACAATAGCAAAACCTGTTATTCATGGCCTGCATAGCAATCGTATCATTATCCTCAACAATGGTATCCGTCAGGAAGACCAACAGTGGGGGGGGGAGCATGCACCGAATATTGACCCATTTCTGGCTAATAACATAACCGTACTTAAAGGTGCTGCAGGCGTGCGCTATGGCACAGACGCTATTGGTGGTGTTGTATTGGTAGAGCCGTCACCCGTCAGGACTATGAAAGGTTGGGATGGCGAGGTAAATCTGGCTGGTTTTAGTAACACCCGTATGGGGGTTGCTTCTGCAACTGTACAGCATGGGTTTAAGTACATCAAAGGGCTGGGCATCAGGTTGCAGGGTACTTTGAAGCAAGGTGGCAACTACAGCATTCCCGGCTATTGGGTGGCAAATACGGGTACAGAAGAACAGAACTATTCTGCTACTATAGCCTATAAAAAAGCCCATTTCGGGGTAGAAGCATTCTATAGTCACTTCAATACTAAGCTTGGTATATACCGCGGGTCTCATACCGGTAATCAGGTTGATTTGATGGCAGCTATTAATAGTGATACACCTTTGGTTAATGCAGGGTTTAGCTATAAGATAGACCGACCGATGCAACACGTGGTACACGACCTTGCCAAACTGAAAGTAAACGCTGATACACGCGCAGGCGCAATTAGTCTGGTGTATGCTTATCAACACAACTACAGACAGGAGTACGATATAATACGTGGTACCAGCGACAAGGCCCAACTAAACCTGACGCTCAACACCCAAACCCTGAACCTGAATCTGGAACACAAGCCGATTGCAGGTATCAGCGGACAAGTTGGTATTGACGGTGTGTATCAGGAAAACTACATGCAGGATGGCGACAGGGTATTTATACCCAACTACAGCAGCCCCGGTTTGGCTGCATACATCATAGAGCGCTACAGGTTGAATAAACTGACACTTGAGGTAGGTGCAAGGTATGATTACAGGCACTATGAAGTGTTCAATCCGGAAGGTAATAATCAAACAATAGTGCGCTATCTTTTTGATTATAGTAATGCTTCAGGTACAATAGGATTGAGGTATAAACCGAAACCTAATTGGGAGTGGAACGCCACATTGGCCAATGCATGGAGAGCACCACAAGCCAGCGAATTGTTTAGTTCGGGTTTGCATCATGGTGCTGCACGTATAGAGCTGGGGGATAAAAACTTGCAGCCTGAAAAAGCATATAGCCTGAATATAGAAACAGCGTATAATGTGCCTGATAAATTGCATGCTGAATTGTCTTTGTATACACAGTATATCAACGATTTCATTTACCTGAAACCGGATGCTGATATACTTACTATCAGAGGCTATTTTAAAAGCTTCAGGTATACCCAAACAAATGCATGGCTCAATGGTGCAGATGCTTCTGTAAAGTATAGCGTTGCTAAGCCGCTGGAAGCGCACCTGAAAGCTTCTTTTCTCTTTGCCAGAGATGTGCAGCAAAAAGACTGGCTGATGCTAATGCCAGCAGACCGCATATCGGGTGGGTTTAAGTACACTTTCAGCCTTGGTAAAACCTTTAAGGAGGTGTTTCTGGGTGTAGACGTGCGCTATGTATTCAGGCAATGGCGTATTCCTGCCAATTTCGACCAAATAGATTACCCTCGTCCGCCTGCAGATTATTTTGTTCTGGATGCCGAAGCAGGTGTAACTATTATGCGTAGCGGTCATCCTATTTACCTAAGCATAACGGTTATTAATGCGCTTAACCAGCAATACCGCGATTATCTGGATGCTTTCAGGTATTTCATCAATCAACCGGGAACGAACGTAGTGCTAAGGCTGCGTGTTCCATTCAATTTTTACGGACTAATTTCTAAAAACTAACAATTTTAAAAACATTCAATAATTATGAAAAACAATATCATTAAATACGCAACAATTGCAGCATTGGCAACAGTATCGTTTACGGCTTGTAAGAAAGATGAAGTAGCAACTCCTACTCCTGTAGAGCAGGAGCTGATTACAACTGTAAAGCTGGTAGTAACTGACGGAGCAGGTTTTAATAAAACCTTTGTGTACAAGGTAGAAAATGGTTTTGGTAGCACATCGCAGGGTACTATTACTAAAGATTCTGTTTTACTAACGCCTAATAAAACCTATAATGTAGAGGTGCAATTGCTAAATGAAAAGACAAGCCCTGCTACAGACGAGACCGTAGAAGTGAAAAACGAGAATACAGAACACCTGTTTGTGTATCAATCAAGCCCTGCTTCAGGTGCTGGTTCTGTTGCCTTCAGCGATGGTAGCAAGGATGATAAAGGTGCAGCTTTCAATCAGGCAGGTAAGTTGAAAACCGATGCTGCTGGTAATGGTACACTTACAATAACCCTGAAACACCAGCCAACGAACAAGGCCGCTACTACCCCAGATGCCGCGGGTGGCGAAACAGATGTTGAAGCAATCTTTAATGTAAAGCTGCAATAATTGAACAGATTGAACATCAATTGTTAATGATAAATGCCTGTGAAAACTTTTTTCGCAGGCATTTTGTTTTTATTTAATTGCGTATATTTAATTAAAGAATAAATAGTGTATGATGGCCACCCTAATAGAAAAAGAAGAAGTATCTAACTACACCATCGTTCCTGCATTTGTAGATAATACAGAACATTGGCAAAAAGAACTGCAATATGCCACAAGGCTTGGTAATGAATTTAAGGGTAAAACAACCATAACGTTCGAAACTACCCAAGGGCCAAGAAGTATAAGTACTACCGTTTGGTCGGTCACGGACAAATACTTGCAAATAAAAGGCGGTCAGAATATTCCGTTAAATAGTCTTATCGAGGTGCATTTCTAATTTGCACCTCTTCTTTTCTCTGCTATTCCAAATATCTTTATTAAATTTGTGCTTTGTTATGTACTAATACGTAACAGAGAATAATTTAATTTAAAGCGTAAAACCCCGGCGTTCTAAATATCTATATGGACCAGCAGGAAATTATTAGCCGTATTAAGGCATTTATGGTAGAAGATTTTGAAGTGGATGAATCTACTATTTTGCCTGAGGCTGACTTGAAAGAAACACTTGACCTTGATAGTCTAGACTACATAGACCTTGTTGTAGTTATAGAACAGAACTTCGGTTTCAAAGTAAAGCCTGAAGATTTCCAAACTATGGTTACAATGCAGGATTTTTACGATTACGTAGCCAACCGTCTGCAATCTGCCAATGCCTGATACTGAAACCTGGAAAGGACGCTCGCGGGGTACTCCTTTAGGTTACAGAATATTCGTATGGCTCCTCAAAAAGGGTGGGTTAAAATCTGCATACGCATTACTTCATTTCGTTACACTGTACTATCGCTTTTTTGTAAAAGCAGCTACAGATCCATTACGTTACCTGTACGTCCATCGTATGGGTTTCAGTGTTGCGGAAGCATCAAAACTGGTTAGGAAGAATTTGATGGTATTCGGCCAAACACTGATTGATAAAATCGCTGTTTTGTCGGGTCAAGGTAAAGAGCTATCCTTTACACATGAAGGGATAGAGCATATTGAGCAACTGGTAAAAGATGGGAAAGGCGGTGTATTGGTTAGTGCTCACTTGGGAAATTGGGAAACGGCAGGCCACCTGCTAAAGCGCGTAGAAGCTAAGATAAATATTGTGATGTATGATGGTGAGGGTGAGCAGATGAAAGCTTACATGGACCAGTTTGATAGCAAACGTTCATTTAATATTATTTATATACGAGAAGACCAGTCGCATATTTACGAAATGTCTGCTGCACTCAATCGCAACGAACTGATATGTTTGCACGCAGACAGGTTTCGTCCGGGAAATCGTACTATGGCACATGATTTTCTAGGAGAAGAAGCACTCTTCCCCGCAGGGCCATTTATACTGGCATCCAAACTAAAAGCACCTGTGTGCTTTGTTTTTGCATTTAAAGAGACTAATTTTCACTATCATTTTTATGCTTTCAAAAGCAAGACTTATGAAGGCAGGGGAACTACAGGTATGGAGTTGATGTTGGATGATTATGTGACACTGCTAGAGAAAATGCTGAAGAAATACCCCGAACAATGGTTTAACTACTTTGATTTCTGGAAGAAATGAGCAGTCAGGATATTTTAGAATACATACCTCAGCGTCCGCCTTTTGTAATGATAGACAGCATTGTAAAAGCAGACGGAATCGTATCTGAAACAAACTTTACCATCAGAGAAGGCCACTTGTTTGTACAGGATGGCAAGTTTACCGAGCCGGGCCTTGTTGAGAATATGGCACAGACTGCTGCTGCAGGTACAGGCTATAGTCTGAAAGCGCAAGGAAAAAATATTCCTGTAGGTTTCATAGGGGCATTGAAGGCCCTGACTGTTATAGATATGCCAGCAGTTGGTGACACAATCACTACAGAAGTTAGTTTTAAAACACAGGTGCTGAATGTACACATAGTTCAGGGCAGGGTTTTTAATAACGGCAAAGAGATAGCTAATTGCGAACTCAAAATATTTTTACAGGAATCTTAAAATATCAACGTCATGAAAAACTTATTTGTATTGGCTTTAGCCACGTTACTTTCTATCAATGTTTTTGCACAAAAGAAAGAAGATGTATTTAATGCAGATGTGCCTGTTACATGGTTAGGGCTCGATTTCTCTCAATTGAAATTTATTGGTGATGCCACCCAATGGCAGGATGCGGGAGAAATAACTAATAGCCAAATGCGCGATAAGTATTTTCCATCTTGGAATAGCCTGTTTGTTAATGAAAAAGACAGATACAAAGTTGCTGATGCCATCAGGCGTACTGAAGTGAAGTATGCCATTGATGTAACTGAAAAAGCCAATAACAGCCTGAAGGGTAATTTCTTTGAAAGTGATGCTAATAAATATCAGTTGTTGGATGAACAAAAAGTGGCTTCGCTTGTTAAAAAATATGACTTTAAGGGTAACACAGGTATTGGCTTGCTGTTCTTTGTTGAAGGCATGAGTAAAGGCAGAGAGATGGCGTCAATGTGGGTTACTTTCGTTGATATGAAGTCTAAAACTGTATTGTTTACAAAACGTGTAGAGGGTAAGTCGGGAGGTTTTGGTTTCCGTAACTATTGGGCTAAACCTTTTGTGAACGTGATAAAAGAGATAAAGTCTGATTGGAAAGACTGGCAATAAATAAGATAATCACCCCCTTGAAAAATACACTAACACACATTACCGAACTTGAAGTGAAATTCAGCGAGGCAGACCCTTTGGGTATTGTCTGGCATGGACATTTTATACGTTATTTTGAAGATGGACGCGAAGCTTTTGGTAATGCTTATGGCTTAAAATACCTGGATTTTTATCGTAGTGATATTGTAGTTCCTCTCATAAAAATTGATTGTAACTACAAGCGCATACTACGTTATGGACATAAAATACGTCTCGAAACTACTTACGAAGACTGTGCTGCGGCTAAGTTGTTGTTTCACTACAGTATCTACGACGCTGAGACAAACGAACAGGTGGCTACAGGTAGCTCTATGCAGGTTTTTATGCATCGTGACAGCTTGGAGTTGATGTGGACATTGCCGCAATTTATGATTGACTGGAAAGAAAAATGGCTTGCTGACTAAATGCTACCCGTATACGCAATAGCTACAAATACTACATCTTCAATTGGGATTGACGTAAAATCTCATTGGGATGCCGTTTTGCAAGGTAAGAGCGGTATTATGCTACACGATGATGCGTCATTGAGCACTGCTCCGTTTTGGGGGGCTAAAATTGATGCGTCCAAGTGGCAGTACATACAGTCACAAACAAGAACATCCGTTACTATATCGCCATTTGAACAGCTTGCCATATTCGCTGGTAAGCAAGCATTAAACGCTTGCAATCAAGACCTAAATGCCGAAGATACATTGGTAGTGTTATCTACTACTAAAGGTAATATTGAATGGTTGGGCATGTATGATGATGAACGATTGTCTTTGTATAAAAGCGCAGACATCATTGCAGAGGCTTTAGGTATGAATGTCAATAAGCCTGTCGTAGTATCTCATGCGTGTGTATCTGGTGTGCTTGCACTGGTATATGCTATGCGCAGGTTGCAGCAGGGTACACACAAACATGCTATTGTTATTGGTTGCGACAGGTTTTCGAGGTTTGTGTTAAGTGGCTTTCAATCTTTTCAGGCTGTTGCAGATGAGGCTTGTAAGCCTTTTGATGCAAGCCGTAAAGGCATCAACCTTGGTGAGTGTGGTGCGGCTATAGTACTTACAACACAACCCGATTTTGGTGCATTGGCAAGATTGTATGCAGGTGGTAGCTCAAACGATGCAAATCATATTTCAGGCCCTTCGAGAACAGGCGAAGAACTTGCGCTTGCTATTAATACAGCTTTGCAACAAGCGGGTATAAGTGCAGCAGATATAGATATGGTATCTGCCCATGGTACTGCAACGCTTTATAATGATGAAATGGAAGCTAAGGCTTTCAATTTATGCGGTCTTCAGCAAACACCAGTACATAGTTTTAAAGGATATACCGGACATACACTTGGTGCAGCAGGTGTGCTGGAAAGTGTTATGATAATAGAAAGCCTTCAACGAGGTCAGTTAATACCATCTCTGGGATTCAGTGAGTTGGGCGTGCCTGTACCACTCAATGTAACAACGGACGCACAGCATGCAGATATACAATACGTGCTCAAAACCGCGTCAGGTTTTGGTGGGTGTAATGCTACTGCTGTTTGGGGTAGGGTATAGTACTACTTGTTTAAAGCATTCACAGCTATCCAGCTGAACAAGCCAATACCTGTTTCCATCGCTTTCTCGTCAATGTCAAATTTTGCATTGTGTACCGGTGCGGTAAACTTTTCATTGTTTAGGTTAGTACCTATCCTGAAGAAGCAACCTGGTATTTGTTGTACATAGAAGCTGAAATCTTCAGCAGCCATACGCATATCTAACGTGTGTACGTTTTCGCCACCTATATAATCTCTTGCCCAGTCTTCTGCAAATGTCGTCAGTGTAGGGTCATTGTACAGGGCAGGGTAGCCTTTAGGTATTTCTACAGTTGCTTTAGCACCGTATGCCTCGCATGTATGATGTATGACGTCTTCAATCCACTTGTGTGCTTCGTAACGCCATTTCTCATCCATAGTACGTAGTGTGCCCAACATCTCTACCTTATCTGGTATTACGTTGGTTGCAAAGCCACCGGCTATTTTGCCAAAGGTAAGTACAGTAGGTATCAGTGGATTGGCTTTGCGTGCTACTACTTGTTGCAATGCTGCAATAACCTGTGCCGCAGTTGTAATAGGATCTACTGTTTGGTGTGGTAGTGCTGCGTGTCCGCCTTTACCTTCTATTGTTATGTATATTTCATCTGCACTTGCCATGTATTTACCTGCACGGAAACCTGCTGTGCCACTTGGTAGATGTGGATACACGTGTAATGCATAGATTGCTTCAGGCGTAGGGTTTTCTAATACACCTGAAGCAATCAATAGGCTTGCGCCACCGGGATGTTTCTCTTCACCTTGCTGGAATATCAGTTTTACGGTACCCTCAAATTCATCTTTCAACTCACTGAGGATGCGTGCAGTGCCCAGCAGGCAACTACTATGCACATCATGCCCGCAAGCATGCATTACACCGTCGTTTTTTGAGCGATAGCTGGTTTCATTTGCCTCGTGTATTGGCAAGGCATCCATATCTGCTCGTAGGGCAATACAACGTTTATCCGGGTTCTTGCCCTTGATGAGTGCAACTACACCTGTACCTGCAACACCTGTTTGGTGCTCAATGCCCCATGATGTCAGCTTCTCTGAAATGAATGCAGATGTTTTGTATTCCTCAAAAGATAATTCAGGATTGGAGTGTATATGATGGCGTATTTCCTGTACTTCAGGGTAATACTTAGCTGCTTTTTCACGAATCTGATTAATCATCGTTCATTGTATTTATTACAATAATATCGGGTACTATCATGCAAGGGTTGTAAATCCCTGTCAGTTCATCATATACTTTCTGTGCTTCTGCTCGTGTACGGAAGTCGCCCACCTTTACACGAAACTGAGGCTGTACGTAGCTGAGGTAGGTACGCACCTGTGGGTATCTGCGAATGAAATCTACTCTTACCTGATTGGCTTTGATGCGGTCGTTACCATTGTATATCTGCACTCTGAAACCATGCCCTGAACGGATAACACCTAACTGTACGTTACGGTATTTTTTTACAACTACATCCAGCCTTGGGTCTGCATGTAGTGTTACGCCTGTAGATACTGCTGCAGTATCATCATCGTCAATGGCTTTTTCATCAACCAACACTTGAGCATTGGCAATGCTGTAGTTAAAACAAAAGGTAAAAAATAAGATATAGTAGAAAATCGCTCTCATTCAGTGCGCTAATCTACAACGGTTTATCCTCTTTTACTATAGCCACGCTTGCAGAACATCCTAAACGGGTAGCCCCTGCGGCAATCAGTTCATTGGCAAAAGCAGCGGTTTTAATGCCACCGGATGCCTTAATGCCCATGTCGGCAGGGGTATTTTGTTTTATCAGTTGCACCGCATGTACTGTAGCACCTGTATCAGAAAAGCCTGTAGAAGTCTTAATGAAATCTACACCAAGCGGAGCGTAAGATCTGCAACTATGTATTATTTCTGCATCTGTAAGGCTACCGGTTTCCAGGATTACTTTTATTAAGCAGCCATGTTTGCGAGCCAGTTTCGTACAAGCCTCAACTTCAGCCACTGCATACTCCCAATTGCCATTTTTAATAGCAGCCATATTATGTACTAGGTCTATTTCTTTTGCACCATGTAATATAGCATTTTCAATTTCAGCCAGCTTTGCAGGCAAACTGCTATAGCCAAATGGAAAGCCTACCACTGTGGCAATACTTACATCTGTACCTGCCAATATTTTTTGCGCAAGCCCTACATATACAGGTGGTATGCAAACAGCCTTAAAATTGTAGGTAATTGCTTCATTGCACAAAACCACTACGTCCTGAACGGTTGTAGTGGCTTTGAGAATAGTATGATCTATATACTTTGCTAAATTCTGCATCAGAGATTTTTAATGATTTCCAGTGCAAATTCGCTTGTTTTCAACAAAGTTGCATCGTGCATCAGGTTGTAAAAGTCTATTGTAACACGTTTGCGTTTGATAGTATCGCTCAGCGCTTTTGTTATACTGTCTGCAGCTTCTTTCCAACCCATATATTCCAGCATCATTACACCACTCAGCAATAATGAAGACGGATTCATTGTGTCTGTATTTGCAAAGCGCGGTGCAGTGCCATGTGTAGCTTCAAACACTGCATGCCCTGTCAGGTAGTTGATGTTTGCACCCGGTGCAATACCAATACCGCCTACTGCAGCTGCCAATGCATCTGAAATGTAATCACCATTCAGGTTCAGTGTAGCTACAACAGAGTAGTCTTGCGGAGCTAATAGTATTTGTTGCAGGAAGTTGTCTGCAATAACGTCGTTGATAATCAGCTTGCCATTTGCTTTAGCCAACTTCAACTCGTTGTTGGCAGCTTCTTCACCTTGTTCTTTTTTAGTTCTTTCCCACTGTTCCCAAGTATACACTTTATCACCAAACTCGCGTTCTGCCAGTTCGTATCCCCAGTTCTTAAAGCCACCTTCTGTGAACTTCATGATGTTTCCTTTGTGAACCAATGATACAGTAGGGCGGCGGTTTTCCAACGCATATTTTATTGCAGATCGAACCAGTCTCTCGCTACCTTCTTTAGATACAGGTTTGATACCGAATGAAGTGGTTTCAGGAAAGCGTATTTTCTTGCCAGCACCCATTTCATTGGTCAGGAAGTCGAGCATTTTTTGTGCTTCAGGTGTACCTGTTTTGAATTCTATACCTGCGTAGATGTCTTCAGTGTTTTCACGGAAGATAACCATGTCAACCTTTTCAGGATGACGAACAGGTGAAGGAACACCCTGAAACCATTGTACAGGACGCAGACAAACGTATAGGTCCAACTCCTGACGCATAGCAACGTTCAGTGAACGTATGCCACCGCCTACAGGTGTAGTCAAAGGCCCTTTTATAGAAACGATGTATTCTTTCGCAATATCCAATGTTTCAACCGGCAACCATTCTCCTGTTTGGTTGAATGCTTTTTCGCCAGCCAGCATTTCTGTCCATTCTATTTTGCGTTTTCCGCCATAGGCTTTTTCAACAGCAGCATCTATTACTTTTCTGCTTGCGCCCCACACGTCAGGTCCTATACCATCACCTTCTATAAACGGAATAATAGGATTTTCAGGAACATTCAGTTGGCCATTAGAGCCCATTGTTATTTTCTGCGGAGTCATCGTTATCTGTTTTTTGGTATTGTGACGCGCGCGAAGATAAACCAAAACGGGTATATTAGAATCCTAAATTCGGCTAAAATGGTATAGATTATATTCTTTATTCTTTGCCTTTATCCAAAGAGAAACCAAATGAAGAGCCAACACCCAAGGTACTGCGTACTGTTACAGATTGATTGTGAGCCTCAATGATGTGTTTGACAATTGCCAAACCCAGCCCCGTGCCTCCGATTTCGCGGCTGCGGCTACGGTCTGCACGATAGAAACGTTCAAATATACGTGGCAGGTGTTCTTCAGCTATACCGGGGCCATCGTCAGATATTTCTGTATATATATGATTGTCGTCAACCTCGTAGAAACCTGCAGTAATAGTGCCATCCTCGTTGCCATATTTTATGGCATTTTCAACAAGGTTTACAAGTACCTGCTTAATCTTTGGTTTATCAGCATATACCTCAAGTGGTCGTTCCGTGCCTTTTTTTATTAGCAGTTCTATGTTCTTAGTCTTAGCCTTTAGCGATAATTCTTCGTACACGTCTTTTACAAGATCTTGAATTACAAACGACTCTTGTATAATAGGTATTCTGCCTGATTCCAGTTTCGATATTTCGTCTAAGTCGTCCAGCAGTTGCACAAGGCGATCAATGCCTTTGTTGGCATTGCTAAGGAACTTACGGTTTACGTTCTGATCGTCAAGTGCACCGTTAAGAAGTGTATCTACATACCCTTGGATTGTAAAAACAGGTGTGCGCAATTCATGAGCAAGGTTCATCAGGAATTCTTTTCTGAATTGCTCATTGGCACGAAGCATCTCTACCTCGTCACGTTTTTGTATTGCCCAACGTTCCACATCAGCACGTACTTCTTCAATAGACTTTTGTGGCAGTATGTTGTTGTAGAAAAACTCTTCTTTTTTAGTTGCTTTGGTTTGGTAGATGAGTTTATATATCAGCTTAATTTTTCGATATATAAAACGTTGTAGGGTATAGTGGTATATCCAATAGGTGATGATGAATGTTACCACGAACACAATCAATGTCACCTGCCACTGCGGACGCAACAAAAGGCTGAGCGACGCATTGATGACAGACATCACTGCCGCTGTAATAAAGGATAACAGCCTTGGAGAAAGATTTTTGGTATTCAGTACCGATGACATAGTTACTAAACTACACCATTTCGAATTTATAACCTACGCCTTTTACAGTAGTAATCAAGTCTATACCTATCTTCTGGCGTATTTTACGAATGTGTACATCTATAGTACGGTCGCCCACAATTACATCTGTGCCCCATACGCGTTGCAGTATCTCATTACGCAGGAATACACGACCCGGTTTTGATGCCAGCAGAGAAAGTAGTTCAAACTCTTTCTTCGCAAGGATTATTTCATTGCCTTTGTATGTAACGGTAAACTTAGTTTTGTTGATTTCCAGTTCGCCAAAGCTCAGCTTTTGGTCTTGTTCATCGTCTTTGCGGAAGCGGCGTAGTGCAGTGCGTATACGTGTTGCCAGTAGTTCAGGTTTTATTGGCTTTGCTATATAATCGTCAGCACCAACTTTCAAACCTTCAATCTCAGATTTTTCATCACTCAATGCTGTCAGGAAAATGATAGCTGTTTCCTCAAATTCCGGCATTTGCCTTAACTCCTTGATTGTCTGAATGCCATCTTTGTTTGGCATCATAATATCAAGCAGTATCAGGTCGGGGCGGAAGTCCTTAGCTTTTCTTATTGCTTCTACACCATCGCGGGCAGTTGCTGTCAGGTATCCTTTACCTTTCAGGTTGTAGCTGATAAATTCGGTTATATCCGGTTCATCATCTACTATCAGTATTTTGCCTGGTAAAACTTCCATATGTTCTTCAATATCCGCCACAATATTATATCAGCTTATGTGAACAAAAAACAACTGCTGCATTATCAAATTGTTACCAACAGATAATGCAGCAGTTAAGGTACAAAATATCTACCCGTGTGTAAAGTGCTATTTGAGTGTTACAGAGCCACCGCCTACTTTGTAGCCGTCGTTATACAGCTCTATTGTATAAGTGCCTTTCTGGTATTCGCTGTCTTGTTTCCAGTCAGCGCTTACGTCTTTTACCGGTTTGTTTGTTTCCAGTGCTATTTGTTTCAGAATAGTGTAGTTGATTGTTTCACCTTCGGCACTGGTTGTAGAACCTGAACCGTATGCTGCATTGCTCAACAGGTTGCCGCTTGGGTCCGTAATGCGTATGAAAATTTCTTTAGTACCACTTTCAGCGATACGGTTTTCATCTATATCAAAGGTTATGCGCATTACATCTACTTTACCTGCACGGCCTGTCTCTTTTTCCTTCTTACCACCACGGCGCAAGTCTATCGGCGTAAACCTGATATTGGATGCATGTAATACTGCTCCAAGCCTTGCTTTTTGCTGCAAGCCAACATTTTCAGTAACGGCTTGGTCGCGTTCTGCTGTTAGTACCGTGTTCTGGTCGTTCAAATCAGCATTTTGCTTTTCAAGTTCAGCAATACGTTCCTGGTATGTTCTAACCTTGCCATTAAGTTGTGCAATGAGTTTTTTCGCTTTACCCAGTTCTGCTTTTGTAGCATTGCCGTTTTTAACGATAGCTTCAATTTTGTTTCTCAGTTTGGCAATTTCACCATTCTGATCGTTGATGATGCTATCCATCATATTGTTCTTAGAAACCAGTTCATCCAATCTCACTAACGCGGCTTGATAATCAGACTCAACAGCTCTGCGAGAAGAGTCCGCTTCGTTAAATTGATATTGTGCAATTTCCAGTTTGTCAGACAATTTATTGTTGTTTACAAACAGATAAGCAATAACAGCCACCAATACTGCAATGATGCCGTAGAACAGCATATTGTTATTTTTCTTTGGCTGCTGCGGTTGCATTGGCTGCAACGGAGTCGAAGATGTGGGATTGTTCAATTCCTGGCTCATAAATATTGGTTTAATTATTACTTTAGATAATCGCTTACAAATATAATAACCCTTTTCATGGAGTTTCTTAAACAAATCTTATTTCTTGATATCGAAACAGTACCACTGGTTCCAAACTTCGATGGTTTAACAGAAGTTTTGCAAAACGAGTGGGCGAAAAAGGCAAGATATCTTAAAAGTAATATAGTAGAAAATCCTGAACCCTCTATGCTTTTTGCAGAAAAAGCAGGTGTTTTTTCTGAGTTTGCAAAAGTGGTTTGTATAGTAGTAGGCAGTTTACAGCAACAAGGTGATAGTTGGACATTGAGACTGAAGCCTTTAGCAAATGATGATGAAAAACAGTTGTTGCTCGATTTTAAAGAACTGGTACAACGTTTTGCAAAGCATTATCCCAATCTGCAATTTTGCGGGCACAACATAAAGGAGTTTGATGTGCCTTTTTTGTGCAGGCGTATGTTGATAAACAATATTCCGCTGCCTGATAGTATGAATCTTAGTGGTAAAAAGCCATGGGAAATAACGCATCATGATACATTGGAAATGTGGAAGTTTGGCGATTATAAGCATTTCACATCTTTGGCTTTGCTCGCCGAGATTTTAGGAATACCTTCGCCCAAGGATGATATGGACGGCAGCATGGTAGGACAGGTGTATTGGGAAGAAAAAGACCTGCCACGCATTGCTAAGTACTGTATGCAAGACGTACTGACGAGTGCCAAAGTTTTTCTGAGGCTGAAGGGTATTTCTGATATTCATCCTGAACCGGTTTATGTGAACGAATAGTATGACGGCAGAATACAAGAAACTGATACAATCTTTACAAGCAAAGCAATATGCACCTGTGTATCTGATAGATGGGGAAGAACCATACTATCTGGACATGATTACCAGTCATTTTGAAGAGAAAATACTGGAACCACATGAGCGCGACTTTAACCTGATGGTATTGTATGGTAAAGATGTGGAGTGGGCAGATGTAGTAAATGCATGCCGGAGGTTTCCCATGTTTGCAGAGCGGCAAGTAGTGATACTGAAAGATGCTGCACAAATGCGTTCGTTGACCGAACTGGCGGGCTATCTTGAAAATCCTGCACCCACAACTATTTTTCTGATAGAACACAGGTTTAAAAAAGCAGACGGACGTAGCAAACTGGTAAAGTTTGCCAAGGATAAGGGCATTCATTTTACATCTGACAAGATTAAAGATGATATGGTGCCTACGTGGATACAGAATTATGGTATGGAGATTGGTTTCCATGTAGGGGAGCGAGAGTCGCAAATACTGGCAACATATCTTGGTAATGATCTGCAAAAAATTGCCAATGAAATCGAGAAAGTGCGCATCAATGTGCCGGACGAAAAACAATTGACGGCAGAGTTGATACAGAAGTATATAGGTATCAGTAGAGAATACAACGTATTTGAGTTTCCGGAAGCGCTTACAACAGGAGATAAGGACAAGCTTTATCGTATGTTGGCTTATTTTATAGCCAATCCCAAAGTGGCACCAATGGTATTGATTGTAGGCTCATTCTATAATCAATTCAACCGCTTATATCAGGCACATTTTCTGCATGGCAAACCCGATAAAGATGTAGCAGCTGCATTGGGTACATGGCCATCGAAGGTGAGAGAGATAATGGGCGTTGCCGCAAAATGGCAATTGCCAAAAGTAGAACATGCTTTAATGCTATTAGGAGAATACAGTAACAAAGCAGTAGGTATAGATAGTAATACGGATGGCACAGAACTGCTGAAAGAAATGGTAGGTAGACTGGAAGCGCTACAGTATGCCTAATGCTCTTTTAGCATTTACAGCATCTGTATTCAATTGTGCTTTTAATGCATCCAGTGATGGAAAGCGTTGTTCATTACGCAGTCTTTCAACAAATACAACTTCAATTGATTGATTGTAAATGTCTCTGTTGAAGTCAAATAAATGAGCTTCAATATGCAGGCTTAGTTCATTACTTACGGTTGGTCGAATACCAATATTCATCATGCCGTTGTACGTATCTCCCGCTATGATAGCCTGAATGGCGTACACACCATTACCCGGTATTATCTGTTCTGCATCTGTGGGCTTTATGTTGGCAGTCGGGAAACCTAATGTTCTGCCAAGTTGCGCACCGGATACGACACTGCCTGTAAGACAATATCTTCTTCCAAGCATTTTATTAGCATCATTTACATGGCCGCCAGTCAGGGCATTACGAATTTTAGTAGAGCTTACTGCGGCATCTTCTATTTGCTTGGCAGGTATTTCATATACCTTAAATCCTAACTCGCTTTCATACGCTTGCAGCAGTTTTATGTTGCCTGCACGATCGTGACCAAATTGATGATCGTAACCTATCACGATTCCTTTGGGTTGTAGATGTTTTACAAGGAAGTCCTTTACATATGCTTCGGCAGATAAAGCAGCAAAAGACTGCGTAAAAGGTACTACGAATACATGGTCTATACCTGCTTGTGTTATTAGTTTAATTTTTTCAGCAAGTGGTGTAATGATTTTGATTGTCTGGTCAGGAAACAGTAGTTTACGTGGATGTGGTTCAAAAGTTAATACAATGCTTTCACCGCCAAGTTCTTTGGCATGTGCAACTACTTGTTGCAATATGGTAAGATGACCAAGGTGAACCCCGTCGAACGTACCAATAGTAATTACTGTGTTATTGAAACTCCTAAGCTCGTCTGTGTTGTAAAATACTGCCATGCCTGTTGCGCAAAGTAGCGCATTATTTTATACTCATCAAAATCTCGTAGAATCGGTAGCAGTCCTCATATGTATTATATAGCGGAACAGGTGCAATACGTATTACATTCGGTTCGCGCCAGTCTGCTACTACACCATTAGCTGTCAATGCATCAAACACTTCTCGGCCTCTATCACTGAATAGTAATGAAAGCTGACAACCCCTACGCGTAGGGTGAGAAGGTGTAATGATAACAAATGGCAGGTGTGTTACTTGTTTCAGCAGCCATTCAAGATAGCCTGTCATATTCAGGCTCTTTTCGCGAAGGGCTACCATGCCTGCTTTTTCATATATATCAAGCGATGCATTGTGCGCCACCATGTTAAAAACAGGTGCATTACTCATTTGCCAGCTACCTGCATTGTTTTGTGGTATAAAGCCTTTCTTCATTTTGAAGCGGTCTTTCTCATCGTTGCCCCACCAGCCACCAAGGCGGAATATCTCAGGATTGCTATAGTGGTGTTCGTGTACAAATATGCCACCAACGCCACCGGGGCCAGAGTTTAAGTACTTATAAGAGCACCAGCATGCGAAGTCTACGGTCCAGTCGTGCAGGTGCAGTGGTACATTACCTACTGCGTGTGCAAGGTCGTAGCCTGCATATGCGCCTACTTTGTGTGCAGCCTCAGTAATGCGTTTCATGTCAAACAACTGGCCTGTATAGTAGTTTACACCACCCATCATTACGAGCGCCAATGAATCACCTGCATCTTCAATAGCTTTAATAATGTCGTCTTCTTCAATAATATGTGCACCTTCTTTAGGACTCAGTTCTATGATTGCATCATCCGGTTCGTATCCGTGCATGCGCACTTGTGTTTCTACAGCATATTGGTCAGACGGAAATGCACCCGCTTCCATTATTATTTTATAGCGCTTACCCTGCGGACGGTAGAACGATATCATGAGCAGGTGCAGGTTGACAGTCAATGTGTTAGAAGCTACAACTTCATCTTTCTTTGCGCCAACTATTTTAGCCAGCCTGTCGCTAAAGATATGATGGTAAGAAAACCAAGGGTTGCGTGCCTGAAAGTGTCCTTCCACACCATAGCGTGCCCAGTCTTCCAGCTCTTGCTGCATCAGGTAGCTTACACTTTTAGGTTGCAGACCCAGCGAATTGCCACAGAAATAGTGAACATCTTTATTATCATGCTGCGGAAAGCGAAACCTTTCGCGATATGGAAATAAAGTATCGGTATTATCCATTGATTGGGCAAACTCCAGTGTAGCTTCGTATGATTGCATGTGCTTTTTTGAAAATTTTAGCAAAAATAGTGTTCGCTCGTTAAACTTATTTAAAAAAGAAAGTGATCTGGCAATATCGGCAACATTTGGTTTCATTATTGTGTTTCGGTTATTGAACCAAAACACTGAATTGTATGAAAAAGCTATTGTTTTCTTTAGGTTTAGTATTAGCAGGTGTTTCTGCTGCAACCAATGTATCTGCAAAAGGCGGTAAAGTAGGTTTGGGCCTTCGTGCAACACCTGACGGTGGTGGTTTTGTTGCCAAAATGTTCTTGGATAAGCATTTGGCTTTTGAGGGACAATTAAATGCAGGTGGTATAACAGGCGGATGGGGAGGCCCAAGCTTTAATGCCGTTGGGTTACTAACCTATCATATTATACTCCCTAATCCTTCTTGGAGAATATTTATGGGTGGTGGCGTACACGCAGGTGTATGGGATCGTGGCTGGCGCTATGTAAGCAAAGAAGGTAGGTATATGGACGATAATCGTGCCATATTTGGTATAGATGCCATTGGTGGGGTAGAGTATGTATTTAAAAAGATACCACTGGGGCTGAGTGCTGATATTAAGCCTGCGGTCAATTTCTTGAGTGAGTCGGGCTTCTTTGATCATAATGTGGCTGGCGTATCGGCAAGGTTTTACCTGAGATAATGCTGCATTTACCGACGGAATATTGATATTCACTTTCTTACAAATGGCAACGGCCGAAAGCCTTGCCATTTATTTATTTGTAAATACTACTTTTGGTTAAAATTGATAAAAACATGAAAAAAGGTTCAATTGTATTAGTCGTATTGCTAGGCATATTGCTGATAGGTGGCTGCCAGGCATGCAACATTCAGAAATCGCTTGTAACGCTTGATGAAAATGCTAAAAGCAAATGGGCTGAAGTACAAAACCAATACCAACGCCGTGCAGACCTGATTCCTAATCTGGTAAACACTGTAAAAGGCGCTGCTAATTTTGAACAGAAAACACTGACAGATGTAATTAACGCACGTGCAAAAGCTACATCTATACAAGTGAATCCTGATAACCTGACGCCAGAAAAACTGCGCGAATTCCAAAATGCACAAGGTGAGCTGAGCCAGGCATTGGGTAGATTGATGGTAGTCTCTGAGGCATATCCTGAACTAAAGGCCAACCAAAACTTCCTAGCATTACAAGACCAGTTGGAGGGTACAGATAATCGTGTTACAGTTGCCCGCAAAAACTTTAATGATGCTGTGCAGGAATACAACACTAAAATGCGTGTTTTTCCTAACAATATATTTGCCGGTATGATGGGCTTTAGCGCTAAAGGTATGTTTGAAGCTGATGCAGCTGCACAAAAAGCACCAACCGTTCAATTCTAAATAAAGATGTTTCCTTTCTCAAAAAAGAAGCCGCTACTTACTACTGCAGAGCAGGAGCAGGTAGTGGCTTGCATCCGAGAGGCTGAAGGCCGCACTACAGGAGAGCTTCGTGTATTTGTTGAAAGCAAATGCAATAAGGCTGATGCCATGGACAGAGCTGTTGAGCTTTTTGAAAAACTGGGTATGACTGCTACTGAAAAAAGAAACGCAGTGCTGGTTTATCTGGCAACAGAAGACAGAAAGTTTGCGCTGGCAGGCGATACGGAGATATATGAAAAAGCTGGAGGAGCTAGCTTCTGGCAAACAGCTGCAGAAAAGCTGAAAAGTCACTTGCAGGCAGGTGAAGTTGCAACTGGCCTTGCCAATTGTGTAAAAGAACTAGGCAATGCAATGGCTACTCATTTTCCGTACGACCCTGCTGTAACACGAAATGAACTGCCTGACGAAATAGTATTTGGTAAATAATGGCTCGTATTCAATCTTATTTAAGAATAGTTTTTGCACTGTTGCTGAGTGTCATGTCTTTTACATACACTTGGGCGGGCGAAGAGGATTTTCCTGCAAAACCTACCCCGCCGAGGTTGGTAAATGATTNNGGAAGAAGCTAGCCAATTGGAAGCCAAACTTTTGCAATATGAGCAATCATCTTCTACGCAAATAACGGTAGTTACCGTAAAGAGTATAGGGATGTATGAAGTAGCCCAGTATGCAATAGAATTGGGTAACAGGTGGGGCGTAGGACAAAAAGGTAAAGATAACGGTGTACTGATTTTGGCTTCGAAAGATGACAGGAAGATAAATATATCTACCGGTTATGGGCTGGAGGGTGCATTGCCTGATGCAATATGCGGTCGTATTATCAGGAATGAAATTGTCCCGAATTTTAAAAATGGCGATTTTTATGCTGGCTTTGACAAAGCTGCTGATGCTATAATAGCTGCAACGAAAGGTGAATATACCGCTGATGAAAAACCTAAAAAGGGAGGCAAACCAGGTGTTTTGGTAATAGTAATACTAATAATCTTGGTATATATAATACTGTGGATTATCAGTAAAATAGGTGGTGGAGGAGGAGGTTCCTACATGAGTGGCAGAGGCTATCGTGGTTGGGATAGCGGACCATGGATAGGTGGCGGCGGTTTTGGCGGTTCCCGCGGAGGCGGTTGGGGTGGAGGTAGTAGTAGTGGAGGAGGATTTGGAGGATTTGGCGGCGGTAGTTTTGGTGGCGGTGGTGCCAGTGGCAGTTGGTAGCCTCGTATAATTGTTAATAATATTGTTTCAAATATAAAAGCATCAATGTACGCATTGATGCTTTTTGCATTACCTTTGTGCCACTTTTTTTCATTAAGCCACTGTTAAATTTTAATGTTTCAGGAAGCACCTATTAAGGCTAAGAAGCAAATGATGCTGGGCGGTAAGGTTAAAGATTACAGTCAATTACTGAAGCCTAATTTGAGCTTCATGGTGGTTTTTTCCAGTGTTATAGGCTATCTACTTGCTCCGGGCATCAGTTTTGAGTGGGGTAGTGTATTGATACTTTTCCTGGGTGGTATTATGGTAACAGGTGGTGCTAACACCATCAACCAGATATTGGAAAAGGAAGGTGATGCACAAATGAAACGTACCATGATACGACCGTTGCCTGATGGACGCATGGGGGTTACAGAAGCTTGGATTATTGCGGCTGTAGCGGGTATTGGTGGTGCGCTACTACTCGGTTATTTCTTCAACCCGCTTACAGGTTTTTTAAGTTTTACATCATTAATTTTATATGGTTTTGCATACACGCCAATGAAACGTGTACATCCTGTAGCAGTATTGATTGGCGCTATTCCTGGTGCATTGCCTCCGCTCTTAGGTTGGGCTGCTGCAACAGGTGGGCTTGGTGTAGGTGGCTGGACTTTATTTCTGATTCAATTTTTCTGGCAGTTCCCTCACTATTGGGCTATAGGTTGGGTTGGTTATGATGAATATATAAAAGCAGGCATTAGCATGCTACCTTCTCAAGAGCGTAGTTCCCGTTTCACAGCATTGCAAAGTATGTTCTACAGCATCGTACTGGTGCCATTGGCGGTAGTGCCAAGAGTAGTGGGCATTACCGGAAATATAGGTATGTGGGTTAGCATGGCTTGCGGTATACTATACTTTGTAGCGTCAGTAAGGTTTTATATAAAAAATGATTATAAATCGGCAAAAGGAGTAATGTTTGCCTCTTTTATATACCTGCCAACCGTATTGCTTGCTTTGTTGTTTGATAAAATGTAAAAGCAAAAACGATGGAAAGAACTATGCAGTCAACTCCGGACAAAAAGAAAATTCACCCACATAAGTTTGCTTTGTGGATAGCAATGGGCAGCATTATTATGATGTTTGCCGGGCTTACAAGTGCTTATATAGTGCGTAAAGCACAGGGCAATTGGGTTACATATCATTTACCTGTTCTGTTTTGGGTGTCTACAGCAGTAATACTGCTCAGCAGTATTACGATGATAATGTCTGTTAAATCGTTCAAAAACAGACAGATGTCAAAGTTCAAATCTTTGATGGTTGCTACCATACTGTTGGGCTGTGCATTTGCTGTTCTGCAGTATATGGGCTTCAAGGCATTATATGCCGAAAATATTAGGGTAGACGGTAATCCGAGCGAATCTTTCCTGTTTATAATAGCAGGCTTACACTTATTGCATATTTTGGGTGGAATAATTGCATTAATTATTGTATTTTTCCGCGCCTTTAGGACTAAAGTAAAGATATACAACGCCACATCTTTAGAAATTGCAGGTGCATACTGGCATTTTGTCGATGTATTGTGGATTTATTTATTTGTGTTCTTTCTGGCAAATCAATAAAATTGTTTCGAAATTTGCGCTCAATTCACAACTAACCAATTAAATTAGAAATTAAGTCAATCTATGTCACAAGCTACAACAGCAGAAACAAAAGTATGGGGAGGCGGACGGTCACCGTTCAACGTGAGCTACGGAAAAATGATGATGTGGTTCTTCCTGCTTTCCGATGCTTTCACTTTTAGTGCATTCCTGATCTCTTATGGTACTAAACGTTTCTTTAGTGCAGTATGGCCGGATGCAAATAGTGTATTCCATGCATTCCCGTTCATGGGTCATGCAAATTTACCTTTATTATTTGTGAGCTTGATGACGTTCATACTCATCATGAGTTCTGTTACGATGGTATTGGCTGTACACTGCGGTCACTATGGCGATCGTCAGGGTGTTATTAAATGGTTGATGTGGACTATTGTTGGTGGTATTGCGTTTCTGAGCTGTCAGGCATGGGAGTGGACGCACCTTGCACACAACACAGGTGGTTTGTGGGGTACTTTTACAGATCCTAATACACCACTTGATAAATTTGAGCATTTTTTCAAACACGGTACTATAACAGCTGCGAATGCAGGTGCTGCGCTTGAAGCGTCACATAGTTTCTACAACTTCTTCTTTACTATTACCGGTTTCCACGGTGGTCACGTAGCAAGTGGTGTGGTCTTGTTGATAATGGCTTTGATTAATACAGTTAATGGTACATACGACAAACGCGGTCACTACGAAATGATCGAAAAAGTAGGTCTTTACTGGCACNNCTTTGTAGATCTGGTATGGGTATTCGTATTTACTTGTTTCTACTTGTTGTAATCTTAAACTGAATTCAATCACAACTACAAAAAATTATAATAATGTCAGCTCATCATTCTAACGATAATATTCAACATCTGTACGAAGGCGACCAGTCTAAGTTATATTCAGGTGTAATGTCTCACCACACTGATATCAACTCGGCAGATAGCAAAAAACAAATAGGCCGTATCTGGAAAGTATT
>DGQM01000030.1 GCA_002389765.1 Bacteroidetes bacterium UBA4414
AAAGGTAGAAGAGATTTTTCAAACTGCAAAACGTTTTTTAAAACTTTATTTTTCTAATCAGTTAACCACGCTCTTCAACCACTCAACTCACCGACTATTTTGCTGTAACTATCGCTTTAAGAACTTACCCGCTCTGTATCGATTGGGAGTGCAAAAGTAGACAAGATTGTGCTACTTCCAAACATTGTACTGCATATTTTTATTCGGCATTTGTAATATGTCAGCGCTATTACTTAGCAGGCTTGCTTTTGAGCCGATTGTTGCATTCTACGAATTCTATCTTCCAACTTCTCGCTACTCAATTCTTCACGCAAAGAATCGACTTTAATAGGGAAACAGAATGGTGTAAGATTAGCCGGACGAGATATAATAATAGTACCCGCAGCTATGCGTTGCAATGTATTATATAAGCGTGTGGCTTCTACTTCGTACGTAAGCACTTCTGTATACGCTTGTTGTAATAAGATATTAGCAGGTTCGTTTTCACTTATCACTTCATATATAAGTGATGTAGAGTTTTGCAGATGGCGCTGTTTCTTATACGCACCAGGCATGCCTTGGAATACAAGGCCTGATATCACTGCTATATCTCTGAATTTTCTCCGTCCCATCTCTGCAGCATTAATACTACGCTGCAAATCTGTATACCATGCATCGGGGCCCAACAGTTGTTTTATATTCTCTTCGCTAACCGGTATTGGTTGATCGCTGAGCAATTCAAAACCGTAGTCGTTCATGGCAATTGAGAATGTAATAGGCAACAGTTGTGCTATTCTATATGCAAGCAACGAAGCCATTGCCTGATGCACCAACCGCCCCTCGAAAGGATAAACAAATAAGTGACAGCCATCTTTCGTGTTAATCAACTCTACCAGCAGCTCATCTTCTTTCGGTACGACAGATAGTTCTTGCTGCTTTAGGAATAGCGGTTGCAAAAAAGTGAGTAACTCATTTGTATGTGGCTCTAATGCAGCCTGCTGAAATGTATGTCGCAACACACTCCCCAGATTAGCAGACAATGGCATTCGACCGCCGGCCCATGCAGGTACGTGCGCCTTCTTAGCATTCGACTTGCGCACATATACTACCATATCGCGTATCATAACAAGTTCCAGCTTTCTGCCCGCCAGTACAAATACATCTCCTGGTACAAGCTTTGAAATAAAGTATTCTTCTATCGTACCTACATTTCCCCCACTCATAAACTTTACGCGCAACAATGCATCGCCCACAATGGTGCCTATGTGCAAACGATGCCGCATAGCTACGCGCCTGTTGGCTACACGATACACGCCATCTATATTTACTACACGGTGGTATTCATCATATTCCCTTAATAAAGAACCACCATGCGTAATGAATCCTAGCAACCAATCCCATTCGGCATATGTAATATCTCTGTAGCAGTTTGTTGTTCTTACCTCTGCAAGTAAAGCTTCGCTTATAAAACCGTCCCCCGTAGCACGGGTAACCATGTATTGCACCAGCGCATCAAACGCAAGCACTACGGGATAGCGGCTTTCTACCAGTTGCTTTTCGTAGGCTTCTTGTAGCGCTGCAGCTTCTACTATTTCTAAAGTGTGTGTAGGTACAAAGTAAATATTACTGACAGCACCGGGCTCGTGGCCACTACGCCCTGCACGTTGCAAAAAGCGAGCAATACCTTTAGGGCTACCTACCTGTATCACTGTATCTACAGGACGGAAGTCTACACCTAAATCTAAACTTGCCGTACACACTACCACTTTCAATGTGCCGGCATGTAGTTGTTCCTCTACCCATACACGCACATCTGTATCTATAGCACTATGATGCAGTGCAATAACACCTGCAAGTTCAGGGTCTGCATCAAGCAATGCCTGATACCATATCTCTGCCTGCGAGCGAACGTTTGTAAATAGCAGCGTCGATTTATTATTATGTATTACGGGTAGCACATGCTCTATCATACGCACACCGAGATGCCCTGCCCATGGGAAGCATTCAACCGTTTCGGGCAAAATAGTGTGGATAGCTACTTGTTTTCTGATATCTGCTTTTACAATAGTACCGTTGTGATTATCGCCCAACAATACATACAGCGCTTCTTCAAGATTGCCGATTGTTGCCGATATACCCCAGATGCGCAACAAGCTATCCTGCTGCGGCAATGTTTTGAGATAAGACAAAGCTAGCTCCATCTGCACACCACGCTTTGAACCTAATAGCTCGTGCCATTCATCTATTGCTATGCACTTGAGCGACCTGAAAATTTCTTTATTGTTCTTTGTTGCAATCAGCAGGTGTAGGCTTTCCGGGGTAATAATGAGCACCTCAGGCATATTTGTTTTTTGCTTCTGCCTTTCCGAGGTTGAGGTATCTCCGTTGCGCACCGCTACCTTCCAGGGCATTCCTAATTCGGCCAATGCCTGCTCCATAGCCCTGCCAACATCTTTTGCCAATGCACGCAGTGGTGACACCCACAAAAGCTGCAAGCCATTTTTTGTTTTGGTCTTATAGTCGGGGTTATTGTTTATCCAATCGATAACCACGCCAAGAAATACCGAAAATGTTTTACCAAAACCTGTAGGCGCATTTACAATGCCACTCAACCCTTCAGCATACAATTGCCAAGCTTCTTCCTGAAATGGAAATGGTTGCAAGCCCTTAGCCTGCAACCATTCTCTGATTACCTCAAAACCATTAATTGCTATATCTGATTTCTTTTTAGCCACTACTTCTTTTCTGCTACAACAGCATACATCAAAGGAAGTTTACCTTCCATGCCTTTCAGGCAAAACCTATCCGGTGCTACTTCCACCATATTTGCAAAGCAGTTTTGGGTAGAATAATCGTACTCATTAAACACTTTAATATCTACACCTGCATTAATTAATGCCTGCATCACTTCAGACAAGGGGTGGTTCCACCCTATTTCCTGCAATTCAATATCGGCATCCCTATCTGCATAAGTACCTTGCAGTGTTTCTACAATAGCCTCTTTATTGAAATAAGGATACTGAATATAAGTAAATGCATTATCAAACATCCATACCGCGGAGTGAAGTTCTACTAACACCAGCTTACCACCGGGTTTCAAGAAATGAGTCACTACGTTTGCCCAACGCTCCATATCGGGCAACCATCCCAATACACCGTAACTTGTAAATACTATATCAAACTTCTCATCTAATACTTCAGGTAGCTTATATACATCAGCGCAAATAAACGTGGCATCCAGTCCTAATTGAGCATTTAGTTCTTTGGCTTTATCCATTGCTACATCCGAAAAATCTACACCAGTACATTTCGCCCCCATACGAGACATAGACATAGTATCTTGCCCGAAGTGGCATTGCAAATGCAATACAGATTTGTCTTTAATATCGCCCAATAAGCCAATCTCTACCTCCTTAAGCGTTGATTTACCAGCTATAAAGGCATCATTGTCATAAAAATCTGATGTTACATGGTGTGGTGTTTTTGCATTCCACAGTTTTCGGTTCACCTCTAGGTATTCGTTCTCTATATTCATAATACACTAAAATACAGAAGATGACGCAACAAAAGCCAAATGGGTATTTATCTAAACATGTAGAATTAGTATCTACTCCCTATTGCAGTTGAAAAAAAACGCCTATCTTGATTGCTTATAGCACCGGGGGGCGCTTATGCTAAACAAAACAATTCTCATCATTGACGATGAGCAGGATTTGTGTGAACTATTCACCATGTACCTGCAACCAAAGGGATATACAGTCTATACGGCCAACAACATAGATGTTGGCAGAAAATCTATAGCCTCTATTTCTCCTGATATCTTATTTATTGACAACAATCTACCAGATGGATTGGGTTGGAGGTTTGCAGTAGAGATTTCAGAGACACATAAGAATTTGAGAATCATTTGCATGAGCGCATTTGACTATGATACTGATATCACAAACAGTCACAAACTGAAAATAATAGAGAAACCCATAAAGCTCTCGGATATCGATGAAGCTATTGGTGCAGGCTAAACTCTATAAAGCGGGATATATACAGAAAACACTGCACCGTTACCCAGTTCTGAAGACACTTCAATTCTACCCTTATGTGCCTGTACAATATTGAATGATGCTGCCAGCCCTAAACCTAAGCCATTGCGCTTTTGTGTAAAATATGGTTCGAATAGGCGTCCGATATTCTCATCACTGATGCCATTACCATTATCTGCTATCTCGATAATGGCATAATCATCATCTACATCAACACTTACGCGAATCAACCCTTTACCCTCTTCCACAGCTTCAATGCCATTAATAATAATGTTGAATAATGCTATAGGCAGCTTGTCTGCATCTGCTTCTATCAGGATATTTTTAGCTTGTTGTCCCCTATCGCAGGTTACGCCTTTCAGCAGCATGCTATCGGCTGCACGACTTAGCACCGTATCAATAATCACAGCTATATCAATCGGCTTCATAACAATATCCGTAGGACGCGAAGTAGAAAGCAACGTTGTAATCAGGCTATTTATTCTCGAGCTGTTTCGTAATACTATTTCACTGTAAAACTGCACGGTTTCATCCAAGCCCTCCGATTTCATTTGTTCTACTGATAGGATGATGTTATTTAATGGATTGCGCACCTCATGCGCCAATGTTCTTACCAAACGGCCTGTAGCCGCCAGCTTTTCAGATTGTAATATTGCGCGCTCTGCCTTCTTAAGCTTTGTGATATCATGTATAATACCCTGTACATAGGCATTCTTCTTTGTATCGAAATGTGTTGTAGCTGACACTATGCAATTGCGCCACTCACCATCTGCCGTTTTTAGTACTACCTCTACATCCTCGCCATTTGCCTGCATCAATGTACGTGCAAAGATTTCCATATCGGGAAGCGGCACCAACAAGTCTGTAAGTTTCATGCACAGCAGCTGCCCCTTATCGTAACCAAACAAGGCAATTGCTGCATCGTTGATGTCCAAAAAATACAATTCAGTATCTGCAACAAATATTACGTCTTTCAACTGTTCAAACACACTACGGTACTTTTGTTCACTGGCCTTTAGCGCTTTGATACTGCGAGATCGCAACAATGCGTAGCGTATGCTACGCTCTACTTTCTCTGTATTAATCTCTGATTTCACAAGAAAGTCTACTGCCCCCGATTCCATTGCTTCAATATCTAACAATCTTCTTCCTTTACCAGTAAGCATTACAATAGGCTCCTCGCAGTTCAGCTTCAATGCATCTTGCAGCAACTCTACCCCAGACTTGGCGCCTAACAAGTAGTCTACAAAGTATATATCGTAGTTTTTGTTGGCAATATGACTCAATGCAGTGTCATAATCATCACACCAATCTATCTGCACATTAACGCCGGGAATTTTTTTTATATAATCACTGGTAATAAAGAAATCATCTTTATCATCATCAACAATCAATATCCTGAAAAAGGAAGACAGCATAATTATATCTCTTGTTTTTCGGGCAACACTACTATGAATTTTGCACCAACACCCGGCTCACTTTCGGCATATATTACCCCCTTGTGGTGGTCGCATATCTTCTTGCATATAGCCAATCCAATACCCGAACCTGCATAAGTAGAACGGCCATACAATCTTTTAAAAATCTGGAATATAACATCTGCGTATTCCTGCTTAAAGCCTATGCCGTTATCTGTTACTACCATCTTATAGTATTTAACAGTAGGATTCAGATACAACACTGCTTTTTCTTGATCTGTCAACACTTCACCTGAAATATCTATAACAACAGGTACGCCTTTCTTTCTAAACTTGATGGCGTTGTTTATAAGGTTTACAAACAACTGCTTCATCTGCGAATGGGAACATTCTAATTCAGGCATATCGCCTACTTGCAAAACAGCATCAGTTTCCTCAATCAGTAAGTCTAAATCTTTAAGCACTTCTTTTAATACAGCATTAAGCGACTCTTGTCCATATGGGTCTGAATATTGATTGAGCAACGAAAACTCAAGCAGGTTATCTATTAACTTCGTCATATTATCTGCAGAATATTTTATTCTGTCCAGATAATGTCGGCCTTCTTCTGTTAGTAAATGATTGCATTCATCAAACAGCTTTTCGCTGAATGTTGTAATCTTCCTTAATGGCTCGTGCAAGTCGTGACTGGCTACATAGGCGAATTCTTCCAATTCTTTGTTCGACCTGTATAACTCTGCTACGTTCTTCTTCAGGTCTGTTTCTATTTGTTTCTGTCCAGTAATGTCAAGTACACTACCCACCATCTTCACAACAGTACCATGCTCATCTTTCAGCACCCTGCCTGAAGCACTAATTATCTTTACTTTATTAGCCGGTGTAATAATGCGCATCTCTATATCATAGTCTTCGCCTGTTTTCAACGCATTTGCCACGGCTTGTCCTGCCCTTTCCTTATCGTCTGGATGCGAGTAAATCCTTACCGCATCATAAGTAAGCGGTGTCTCCTTGTCTAATTCATAGACTTTGTATATACCATCAGACCAGAATACTTTATCTTCTTTAACTATCCACTCAAACGTACCAAAGCTGAAATTGCTGAGCTTTTCAAGAAACAATCTTCTGGAATCAAATGATGTAAATGGAAGTTCCTGTCCCGACAAATCTGGGATAATCAAAACAATATAATAATCCTGAACACCTGTAGTACCCGTAGGAGGTGTTGCAAAAAGGAAACACATTTGCTTCCTACCCCCCTTCATCAGGATGCTATACATCACATATTGGCTCTCTGCATTCTCCGTATTAAATATTCTTGCTACCTGATGTGTAAACTGATCTTGTTGACGTTCATCTATTATATCCGGAATCGTAAGCCCTTTATGCCTTATCTCGTCCAGACTGTAGCCAAGTACTTGTTCGGTATGATTGGTACAATGTAATATGCGATTGCTGCTAGTTTCAACAACCAACATTGCATACGACCCCGAAAGCAATTCTGCATTCTTAAACACAGCATCTGCTTTATCAAGCCTGGCATCGCTCATGTTATTTTGCTCAGTCATACCCTTATTCCAAACCCTTGTATTGTTTTATCTTGTTATACAGCGTTTTCCTATCAATATTTAACAGTTTGGCTGCTTTTGTTTTATTAAACTGTGTACGCCTCAACGCCTCCAGTATCACTTCATATTCGGCATTTATGTTCACAGCTTTGTATTTATTCTCAAGGTTTTCAATACTATCTGCCTGCAAGTCTGATTTCACATTATCAAACTGCAACTTTTTATAATTGTTTATCTCAAAAGGCAATGCAGTAACTTCTACCAATTCACCATCTGTCAATAATGTAGCACGCTTAACTACATTCAATAGCTCTCTCAGATTACCATGCCACACATATTCCATAAAAATGTCTTTTACATCTTGCGAAAAGCCACGGACATTCTTCTTTAGTTCTGCATTGGTACGCTTGAGAAAGTGTTCAGCAAAGAGCATGATATCGTCTTTCCTATTGCGCAATGGCGGTACTTCTATACTGAATTCATTAAATCTATGATACAAATCTTCGCGAAAACGACCACTAAGTGCCGCATCCCAAAGCTTTTCGTTGCTGGCAACAATGATGCGCACATCCAAGCCTATATCTTTTACGCCACCTACACGCCTTATCTTTCTTTCCTGCACTACACGCAGAAGTGACACCTGTATGTCATAAGATAAGTTAGCGACCTCATCCAGAAATACAGTACCGCCATTTGCCGTTTCCAGTGAACCTACTTTTTGTGATACTGCGCCTGTAAATGCCCCCTTTTCATGCCCGAAGAGTTCGCTACCTGCCAACTCTGCTGTTAGTGCACCACAGTCGATAGCTACAAACGGCTCTTTAGCCCGCTCACTTTTTTCATGTATCATCTTGGCAATAGCTTCTTTACCGCTACCGCTTTCACCATATATTATTACACTGAAGTTGGTAGGCGCTACTAGCCCTATTTGTTTAATGATATTCTGAAACTCAGGGCTATTGCCATATATATGCTCTTCTGCAGCCTCTATCTGTGGCTTTATCTCTTCTTTTCTTTCTTTTATTCCTTGTGCAGACAGTGCTTTTTTTATTGTTAGCAGTATTTCATCAGGAAAAAGAGGCTTGGTTACATAATCGTAAGCCCCCATCTTCATTACCTCAACCGCATCTTTTACATCGCTGTAACCAGTAATGATGATGACCAATGCCGCAGGTATCATTTCTTTGATTTTCTGCAACAGCTTGGAGCCTGTCATATCATCCAGCCTGAAGTCGCAGAGAATGATGTCGGGTTTGTTCTTTTGCAGGTATTGTAATGCATCCTTACCTGTATGCAGGCATCTTACGCTGTAGGCGTTCCTTGTCAGGAAACGATCCAGCAGCATGCACATGTCCTTATCATCATCTACTACTAAAATCTTATACATAGAATCCTATCATTGCAGGTGTAATATTATTACATCCTTTTCAAAAGACCTTTATAGATACGTATTAACCAATTTACCCTATAAATTACGACTGAAAACGTTATAAATACTAGTCCTTACCCGAAAAAATCGATAATTTGCGACGCAATAATTCAATATGAACACTGTATTAGAGATACTGAAATACATCCTCCCGGCCATTATAGTACTGATAGCATGCTACACTATCGTACAGAAGTTTCTGGTTACAGACATGCAACGCAAACAAATTGCCATGCTGCGCGAAAATCAAGAATTCACTGTACGTATGCGCCTGCAAGCGCTTGAAAGGCTGGCATTATATATTGAGCGCATCAACCCACGCTCGCTGATACCACGTGTATACATGAGCGGAATGACGGTGACAGACTTGCAACAAGCTTTGGTGTTTACCATCCGTGGCGAGTTTGAACACAACCTTTCTCAACAGATATATGTATCCAGCAATGTGTGGAATACGGTAAAAGGTGTAATGGAGCAAGAAATAAACATGATAGGCGTAATAGCGCAACAACTGAAACCCGATGCAGCTGCAAAAGACCTGCATATGCGTATTGTAGATGTGGTACTTACGGATGCAAGCGAACCACCAACAACTGTTGCCCTACAAATCATTAATGAAGAAGCTAAACGCATCCTTTCTGGTGGCGCAATGGCATAATTTCCTTTTTAAGCAAGCAAACTCAAATAAGTAAACGTGAGCGACAAGAAGATTGTTACCGATTCAGGCATTGAAATAAAACAAATATACTGCGAACCGGTTGCGATGACCGAACAACCTGGTGAATTCCCTTTTACCCGTGGTGTACACGCAGCCATGTATCGCGACAGGTTGTGGACAATGCGCCAGTATGCAGGTTTTAGCACTGCCGAAGAATCTAACAAGCGTTATCACTTTTTATTGAGCCAGGGCGTAATGGGACTGTCTGTTGCCTTCGACCTGCCAACGCAAATTGGTTATGACTCTGACCATGCCATGAGTGAGGGCGAAGTTGGTAAAGTAGGTGTTGCCATCGACTCTTTGGAAGACATGGAGATACTATTTAAAGGCATCAACCTGCAGGATGTATCTACCTCTATGACCATCAATGCAACAGGTTTTATCCTGTTATCGTTGTATATAGCGCTTGCTAAAAAACAAGGTGCTGATGTAAGAAAAATATCAGGCACTATACAAAACGATATACTGAAAGAATACGCAGCACGTGGTACATATATATATCCACCTGCGCCATCTATGCGTATCATCACAGATATATTTGAATACTGCAGCAAGGAGGTACCGAAGTGGAATACTATTTCTATTTCGGGCTATCATATACGTGAGGCAGGTTCTACCGCTGTGCAGGAATTAGCATTTACGTTGGCTAATGGTAAAGCATATCTGCAAGCTGCTATAGAAAAAGGACTTGACATCAATGTATTTGCACAACGCCTTTCGTTCTTCTTCAATGCACACAATAATATATTTGAAGAAGTAGCTAAGTTCCGTGCTGCACGCCGCATGTGGGCAAAGATTACAAAAGACCTTGGTGCTACAGACCCTAAAGCACAAATGCTACGCTTCCACACACAAACAGGTGGCAGCACGCTTACTGCACAACAACCACAAAACAATATAGTACGTGTATCGCTACAGGCACTGAGTGCTGTATTGGGTGGCACACAATCACTTCATACCAATGGCTATGACGAGGCACTCTCATTGCCAACAGAAGCAGCTGCAAGTATTGCACTCCGCACTCAACAAATCATAGCATTTGAAAGTGGCGCTACAGATACAGTAGACCCACTGGCAGGTTCTTATTATGTAGAGCAATTGACTAACGAGGTAGAAGCTGCTGCATGGAAGCTGATAGACAAAATAGATGTGATGGGCGGTGCTGTGAAGGCCATAGAACAAGGGTTTATTCAGGAAGAGATAGCCCGCAGTGCATACAAATACAATACTGCCATCGAAACAGGCGAGAAAATAATTGTCGGCGTAAACAAGTTCACTACAAAAGAAACCAACGATACACCACTGCTGAAAATAGATGACTCCATACGCGTAGTACAAAGCGAAAAGCTGAAAGCATTGCGTGCTAAACGCGATAATGTGAAAGCTGAGGCTTGCCTGGCAGCCATCCGCGAGAAAGCACTGGGTACAGACAACCTGATGCCTGCTGTTATTGAAGCAGTTGAAAACCTTTGTACACTGGGCGAAATCTCTGATACACTACGTGCTGTATGGGGCGAGTATAAAGGCTAAGGAATATATAGTTTCTCTGTTTTACCATTGCGTTGCTGTTCCCACAGCCATGCACTAACCGTTACTTTATCGTAGCTCTCAATACCATCTTTCTGGCCATTGAGTTTTAGGTATTGGTCATATACATCACCTGTGTATGCCCCTATCTTGCTGCGATATTTACGGCGTTGTGCTCTAAGTGCTTTCAGGTGTGCCATTGTTGTAGCGTTCAGCGTTTCTTTTATTGCATTGGCAGCAACAGTATCGCGCATACGCAATTGCATGTGCGTGTATAGCCAAATGTTGAAATAGGCCGAATACATAAATGTTGTATCTCTCGAATTAACAGATAGTGCATAAGCCAATAAATTTGCATCATCTTCAGCACCAACACCTGCCTGGTGTGCCATTTCGTGGCACACCACATACGGCAGCATGAAATCTAACTCACCTTTATTTACCTGCCCCTCTCCTGTGAATGGATTATAATAACCCTGCACACCCATGTACTGCATCCAGTTACCAAACAGTGATGGCTTTATGGCAAGCCCTTTCCCATTGCGATAGCAATCTGTTTGTTGCTTATAATAAGTCTTAGCTTTTTTAGTTATTTCTTTAAACCTGTAAGGTTTATAACCAACTATGGTAGTATTCAATTGCTGCACCAAAAACTTATCAAACTCAATAATAGAGCTATCGTTCCACTGCGCAGTATCTATATGCCAGTAATCGGCTAATGGTTCTTTGTAGTAATTTCCACCCCAACCTATCATAAACATGAAATAGATACCAGCCAGCGATGCTATTCCTTTCACAACAGAATACTTGAGCGTAGCTCCATAGTCTTTGAAATTCAACAGATAATAACCCCAACGGACAACTAGTACTACTAAACTCAATCCCCACAACACATACATAATATCCCCGATGCTGAAAGGAATTTTTCCAAAAAACAGATTCCTTAATAGTTGATAGGGTTGAAATACATAATAATTATACGCATCTGCATGACACGGACAATCAGCCAAATACCATATACCGATGACCGATAAGACCGCTACTACAGCTATCTGTATTAGTTTTTGCCTATAGCGCCAATGCCATTTATGATGTGTATCCTGCATATTGCAAGTTCAGTTATCGATATATTTGCTACACAATTTCTGAATAAATAATGAAAGGAACGAGCATGGCATATCAAAAACAGGCAGCGGCATTATTACTATTGGCTACACTTGCAGGTGCATGTAGCAGTGGCGAGGATGAAAATGCAGCCAAAAACAAACCTAAAGGATTGAATGCCGAAGCATATGTTGCCACTCCGCAATCTTTCAGTAGTGAGTTTGAAGCAAGTGGTTCATTGTTGGCAAATGAAGAAATTGAAATACATCCTGAAATTGCAGGTCGTGTTACAGAAATCAACTTTAAAGAAGGTAGCAAAGTACATAAAGGACAAACGTTGGTGCAGCTGTATGATGATGAGATAAAAGCACAACTGCAAAAACAACGCTCTCAACTTAAGCTACAACAAAACATTCTGAAGCGCCAGGAAGAGCTTTTGAAGATAGGTGGCATCAGCAAGCAGGACTATGAAACTACAGAAGCACAGATAGCATCCATCAATGCAGACATTGCTTATGCAGAAGCCCAACTAAGATCTACACGTATAGTAGCACCGTTTGATGGCACAATAGGCATACGCTCTATAAGTGTCGGAGCAGTAATATCTCCTACCACAGTTATATCTACCCTGCAACAAACACATCAACTAAAAATGGACTTCAATGTGCCTGAGCAGTATTTGAAATCTATAGCTGTTGGAAATACTGTATATTTTTCGGTTGCAGGCAGAATGGATACATTGAGTGGTAAGATAGCTGCAATTGATGCAGGGGCAGAAGCAGGCACTCGTACTGTAAAAGTACGTGCTACAGTAGCCAATACCGATGGCAAACTAATAGCCGGCTCTTATGCCAACATCAAACTACCGCTGAACAGCGAGAATAATGCAATACTGATTCCATCACAAGCCATCATACCAACTACTAAAGACAAAAAAGTAGCCCGCATCAAAGATGGCAAAATAGACCTGACTGTTGTAAAGCTGGGACAGCGCACCAGTGATAAAGTAGAGATTATTCAGGGCCTGTCTGCAGGCGATACCATTATCCTGACAGGCCTGATGCAAGCCAAGCCCGGTATGGATGTAAAAGTGAGTAAGCTGCGCAGCTAATCCGGCCTACATATTATACATTTCATAACAGCCTAAAGCGTACCTTTGCTGCGCAATGAAATCGTTCGACGTTCCGGTACACTACCGCAGTACACTCGTTACTGCCATCAAACAAAAGCGCAAGGCTGCCGATAAGATGAAAAAAGACTTCAGCCCTACAGTTTTAGAGGCTGGTTCACTTCATTTAATTCTTGCACGCCACTTTGGCTTTTGTTATGGTGTAGAGAATGCTATTGAAATAGCATTTCGTGCCGTTGCCGAAAATCCCGGCAAACGAGTTTTCTTGCTGAGTGAAATGATACACAACCCCGGTGTAAATGCAGACCTGCAAAATCTGGGTGTGAAATTCATTATGGATACCAAAGGTAATATGCTGATGGGTTGGGATGAACTGACATCAGATGATATTGTTATCATACCGGCATTTGGCACAACGTTAGAACTTGAAAAAACGCTCCGCGACAAAGGCATAGAACCCAGCAGGTACGAAACAACATGCCCGTTTGTAGAAAAAGTATGGAACCGTGCTGAGAAGATTGGTAAAGATGGCTATACCATTATAGTGCATGGGAAACCAAATCACGAAGAGACACGTGCTACTTTTTCACATAGCCAAGCCAACACGCATACCATTGTTGTAAAAGACATGGAGCAGACACAACTGCTGGCTAAATACATAACGGGAGAATTGCCTGCGGAACAGTTTTATACAGATTTTAAAGGGCAATACTCTGAAGGTTTTGATGCAACGAAAGACTTCAGACGTATTGGTGTGGTAAACCAAACTACCATGCTTGCCAGCGAAACACAAGGCATTGCAGATTACCTTAAACAGGTAATGATAGAACATCATCAACCTACTGCAGAAAACATCAGCGACTATGTTGCCGATACCCGTGACACCCTTTGCTACGCAACAAATGATAACCAAAGCGCAGTACAAGGTATGCTGGAAACAGATGCTGATATTGCCATTGTTATAGGTGGATATAACAGTTCTAATACATCGCACCTTGTAGAGCTTTGCGAATTGAAACTACCAACCTTCTTTATTAAAGATGAGCACTGTCTGGTATCAGACACATGCATCAAACACTTCGACCTGCATACACACACTGAGGTTGAAACCAATAATTACCTGCCAAATAAATCACCACTGCGCGTTATGATAACATCAGGCGCTTCTTGCCCTGATGCTTTGGTAGAGCGTGTAATGGAGCGCTTGGCTGAGCTAACTAAAAATAGCGAAGCATTAGCATCCGCAGCAGCAACATGGTCTTAATTCATTACTATTAAAAAGAAAAGGTGCCAATGAGATTTGGCACCTTTTCTTTTATCATAAGGTTGTTATGCAATCACCATCACAAGATCGCCTGTATTTACCAATGTACCTGATGGCAAGTCTACGCTACTGATAGCTGCATCATGCGGTGCAGTTACTACCGTTTCCATCTTCATGGCTTCTATTACAAATAATGGTTGGTTTTTCTTTACCTTATCGCCTTTGCTCACCAATAGTTTCGATAACATACCTTGTAGTGGTGCACCTATCTGATTAGCATCAGCCTTGTCTGCTTTACGGTTTTCAACCTTCTGCACTTTTACAGATTTATCCAGTACATCTACGTTACGTGTCTGCCCATTCAGCTTAAAGAATACAGTACGTTTACCATTATCATCTACAGGTCCAATGCTCAGCAAGCGAATCAGCAATGTCTTTCCTTTCGCAATTTCTATAGTAGTATCCTGCCCCATTTCCATACCGTAGAAGAAAATAGACGTAGGCACTGCAGATACATCTCCGTATTCCTGCCAGAAAGCAAAGCCTTCTTCAAATACTTTCGGATAGAATTTGTAAGACAGGAAATCTGTTATAGTAAGGTCTTTGCTGAATTTCTCTTTGAAAGCTTCAAACTCTTTATCAAAATCTACAGGAGGCAAATGCTTATTGGGCCTGTCTGTAAATGGTGTTTTATCTTTTAATACAATCTTCTGCAGGTCTTTCGGCAAGCCACCTTCCGGCTGTCCTATATCGCCCATAAAGAATTGCTGCACAGATTCAGGGAACGAAATATTCTCGCCATTCGCATACACATCTTCGCGCGTCAGGTTGTTGGCAACCATAAACTGTGCCATATCACCCACTACTTTCGAGCTCGGTGTTACTTTCACTATATCACCAAACATGTCGTTCACCGTAGCATACATGTCTTTTATCTGCTCAAACTTATCTCCCAACCCAAGTGCTATAGCCTGTGGCTTCAGGTTTGAATATTGGCCACCAGGTATCTCATGCTGAAACACATCAGCCGCACTCGCTTTCAATCCGGACTCAAATGGATAGTAGTATTCCCTCACAGTATCCCAGTAATCAGAATACCTGTTGAGCATTTTTATATCGTACGGATTTTCTCGCTCGTGGAATTTCATCATTTCCACAATGGCATTAAAGTTAGGCTGAGACGTAAGCCCCGACAATGAACCCAATGCACAGTCTACTACATCCACACCGGCATCAATTGCCATCAAATAAGTTGCAGGTTGCAATGATGATGTATCGTGCGTATGCAGGTGGATAGGAATATTAACGGTGCTCTTTAACGCAGTAATCAATTCCTTCGCTGCATATGGCTTCAGCAAACCACTCATATCCTTGATGGCAAGAATGTGCGCGCCTGCGTTCTCCAAATCTTTAGCAATACGCAGATAATAATCGAGTGTGTACTTCGTACGCTTCGGATCCAGAATATCACCTGTATAACAAAGTGATGCTTCCGCAAGGCCGCCCGTACGTTTGCGTACCATATCTATTACAGGCACTACATTTTCCATCCAGTTCAGCGAATCGAAAATGCGGAATATATCTACACCCGTCTCCCACGATTTTTCTACAAACTTCTCTATCAGGTTATCAGGGTACGCTGCATAACCCACGCCATTCGCACCACGTATCAGCATTTGCAGCAGGATGTTAGGTATTGCTTTGCGCAAATTTGCCAAACGCTTCCACGGGTCTTCTTTCAGGAAACGGATACAAACATCGAACGTTGCACCACCCCACACTTCCATACTGAATGTCTGCGGGTTATTCATCGCAAAGCTCTTTGCCACTTTCATCATATCGTAGGTACGCATACGCGTAGCCAGTAGCGACTGGTGTGCATCGCGGAATGTTGTGTCTGTATAGTGTATCTGCTTTTCGTTCTTCAACCACTGTGCAAATGCATCAGGACCCAATTCCGTTAGCAGGTCTTTTGTTCCTTTGGGGTATGCTTGCAAGCTATCAAACGAGGGTACGATTGGCTTTTCAAATTTGCGACCGTCGTGTTTCACCTTCACATCACTATTACCATTCACAGTAACCTCGCCTAAGAACTTCAGCATCTTCGTACCCCTATCCTGGCGTTGCGGCATGTTAAACAACTCCGGATGCTCCTGTATAAAATTGACAGTTGCTTTACCTTCAATAAAGTCTTTATTCGTAATCAGGTTTTCGAGGAATGGGATATTGTTCTTTACACCACGAATACGGAACTCTCTCAATGCACGGTGCATTTTCTGTGCAGCATCCTGTTGTGTATTACCCCATGTACTCACTTTCACCAACATGCTATCAAAGAACGGACTGATCTTCATACCCGGGTAAGAGCTACCCTCATCTAAACGCACGCCAAAACCTGTAGCATTGCGGTAAGTAAGCAACGTACCATAGTCTGGTTTGAAGTCCTGCGCAGGATCTTCGGTAGTAATACGGCATTGTATAGCCACCCCATTCTTTGGTATGGCTTGCTGGTTGCCCAGTCCTATTTCTTTATCAGACAGTTTGTAGCCATCTGCTATAAACAGTTGTGTTTTTATCAAGTCTACACCGGTTATCATTTCTGTAACCGTATGCTCAACTTGTATACGCGGATTTACTTCTATGAAATAGATATTCTCCGCAGCATCTACCAGAAACTCTACTGTACCGAGGTTATTATAATTTACAGCAGATGCTATCTTAACTGCATAACCATACAGCTTTTCTAAAGCACCATGACTGAGTGTAGTTGATGGCGCCACCTCTACCACCTTCTGGAAACGGCGTTGTACAGAACAGTCTCTCTCATACAAATGTACAATATTGCCATACCTATCGGCAGCTATCTGTATTTCTATATGCTTTGGGTTCTCTACAAATTTTTCAAGGAATACCGTATCATCACCAAATGCATTCTTCGCTTCGCTCCTTGCTTCGTGAAATGCTTTTTTCAATTGCTCATCGTCCCTTACAACACGCATACCACGTCCGCCGCCACCTGCAGCAGCTTTCATCATCAGCGGGTAGCCAATGCGTTGTGCTTCTTTCAGCGCAATAGTCTCTTCCGTCAGTGCTTCAACATTACTTTCTATCAGTGGAATGCCAGCTTTCTGTGCCACCGTTTTTGCAGTCACCTTATCGCCCAATGCTGCCATAGCTTCTGGAGACGGTCCTACGAACACGATACCATGCTCTGCGCACTTGGCCGCAAAGTTTGCATTCTCTGAAAGGAAGCCATAACCCGGATGTATGGCATCTGCACCACACTCCTTAGCCACTCTGATGATTTCTGTAATATTCAAGTATGGTTTCAACGGATCATTATCCTCACCTATCTGATAGGCCTCGTCGGCCTTGTATCGGTGCAGTGAATAACGGTCTTCGTATGTGTAAATAGCAACTGTTTGGATATTCAGTTCTGATGCAGCACGGCAGATGCGTATAGCTATCTCGCCCCTGTTAGCGATGAGTAATTTTTTAATGTTCATTTTCCGGAAAAGCAATTGCTAATTCATAGCAAAACTAATGCCATAAAAACAAAAGCACCAACCTAAGGTTGGTGCTTAACTAATTATTTTCAAAAAGATGTTTTTTTAGCACAATCGTGCTAGTGTTTTACCACAATCTTACGCGCAAGCTATCAGGTATATACATCTTATTACCAGGCTTAACGTTGAATGCTTCGTAAAATTCAGGCACGTTAGGGAACGGACCATTTACACGTTCTTTAGCAGGAGAGTGTACGTCTGTCAGCAAGCGGTTAGCCAGTTCTTCCTTACGTGTGTGGTACATCCAGCCCAGCGCGTAGCCCATAAAATAGCGCTGCAGCGGTGTCAGGCCATTTATCTTCTCACCTTTTTTATATGCTGCTGTTTGCTTGAAGGCATCCAGACCTATCAGTATACCGCCAAGGTCTGCCAGATTTTCGCCCAGTGTAGCCTTTCCATTGATGTGCATAGTATCTACAGGCATCATTTTGTTGAACTGCTGCACCAATACTTCCGCACGTGCTTTAAACTGATCTTCATCTGTTTTGCTCCACCAGTTTTTCAAATTACCTTTTTCATCAAACTGACGACCTTCGTCATCAAAACCATGTGTTATTTCGTGACCAATGGTAGATGCACCACCGTAACCATATACCAGCGCGTCATCCAGTTCTTCATCACGATAACCCGGTACAGTGAAGATACCTGCAGGCAGTACAATTTCGTTGTTAGACGGATTGTAGTATGCATTATATGTCTGTGGTGTCATTTCCCATTCTGTACGATCAACAGGTTTTCCCAGTTTGTTCATATAATAGTCATTCCACCATTTATTAGCACGCATTGCGTTTAGTACATATGGGCCACGATCTACTTTCAGGCTCGAGAAATCTTTCCATTTATCAGGATAACCAACTTTCTTGGTAATGGTAGCCAGCTTAGACAATGCTTTCTTCTTCGTGCTGTCTGTCATCCAATCCAGTTTCTCTATACGTGCTTTATAGGCATTACGTACATTTTCAACCATGTCTTCATAACGTTTCTTCGCTTTCTCATTGAAGTATTCTTTAGCAAATAGTTGACCAAGCGCCTCGCCCATTGCGCCTTCTTCTGCAGACAATGCGCGCTTCCAGCGTGGTTTCTGTGCTTGTGCACCGCGTATCATTTTGCTGTAGAAATCGAAGTTGGCATCTACAAATGGCTTGCTCAGGTAACCAGCCATAGAGCGTACAAAATGGAAAGCCATATAGTCTTTCAGGTTTTGCGGATTTTCTGTAGATATTACCTTATCCAGTTGTTTGTAAAACTCAGGCTGCCCTACAATTACACTATCTACACTCTTCACACCCATTTGTGCAAGTGTGCTTGTCCAATCAATGGTTGGCGACATTGTTTTAAGCTGGCTGATGGCCATCTTATTATAGTTCTTATAAGGGTCGCGTAGGTCTTCCAGTTTGCGGGATGCCTGTGCCAGCTTTGTTTCTATCGCTATAATAGATGCAGCTTTTGTTTTGGCAACAGCTGTATCATTACCCATCAGCACCAACATATTAGCAACATAAGCAGGATATGCGTTGCGGATTTTTGTCGTACGCTCGTCTGTATTGAAATAGTAATCGCGATTAGGCAGCCCCAAGCCACCCTGGCTCAGATAGTATGCCATCACTTCGCTGTTCATCGCATCTTGCGATACGCCTTCACCAAAGAACAGACCAATACCATTAGCATGTGCATACGCAACATAAGCCATCAGCGCTTTGGTATCTGTCAGTCCATATATTTTATCCAGTTCAGGCTTCAGTGGGTTGATGCCTTCTTTCTCAATGCTTACAGTATCCATAGCACTAAACCAGAAATCACCAATCTGCTGGTCCGTACCCGATTTAGCACTTTTCTTTAGTGCCTCTTCGTTGATATGCAACAGGCGTTTGTACAATTCCTCTTGTACAAGGTTTGCAATACCCCAACCTGTTTCATCGCCTGGTATAGGGTTGGCTTTTATCCAGCCACCATTTGCATATTCAAAAAAATCGTCTGCAGGATTGGCTGTTGTATCCATATTGGCAATTAGTATATCGCCTTTTGCAGCTTCCTGCTTGCCTTCGTTTTTGCAGGCCACGAAAACTGTTGAAAGAGCCAGTGCCCCTATCAGCTTCTTATTCATACAATTACAGAATTTGAAATGCGAAAGTAGCTTGTTTTAGCTGTAAAAAATACCCGCGAAGGGGTGATATTGAAAATATTGCAAACTGTAGCTTTGCATATGCTTTTAAAGTCTTTAGAAAACACCCCGTTAGCCGACATTGTAAGCGCTTTCAACCAATCTTTTGCAGACTATGAACTGCCTTTACAGTTTACTACAGAAACTCTGCTGCAAAAAATACGGTTTGAAGATATAGACCTCAGGTATTCAGTAGGTGCATTTGACAATGACAATCTTGTAGGGCTGATATTCTTTGGTATAGATGGCAAAACTGCCTGGGATGGAGGCACAGGTGTAATACCCGCATACAGAGGACAAAAGCTGACACAAAGAATGCTTGAATATAGCTTCCCAATTCTGAAAAAACCGGGTATTAATAGCATATTGCTCGAGGTGCTGGAAAACAATATTGGTGCGCGTAGTATATATGAACGTGCAGGCTTTTGCATCACCAGAAAGCTTCATGGTTATAAAGGCGAAATAAACATAAATAATACTGCCGACTATAAAATTGAAGTATTAACCTATCCCGATTATGGAATGCTATCTAAACTGGGTGATTTCAAATTTGCGTGGCAGCAAATGGATAAACGCATTCAGAATCGTGCAGACACCATTACTACAATAGGCATAAAAGACAATAATGAGGTTATAGCTTATATGCATTTTGATGCAAAGGCAAGCAGGATTCATCAATTTGGTATTGCAAAAAGCCACAGAAGAAAAGGTATGGCAACAGCTTTATTTCAATATTTAGCCCAAAACTGTACTGCACCTATTCTGGCAGTAAATATTGAAGACGCATCTGAAGCTGATAAGTTCATCCGGGAAACAGGTTTAAAACACTTAATCAGTCAATATGAGATGACACTGTCATTTTAATATCAAAAAAACACTTAAAAGGGTTTCGGAACGATTTTTGTATACTTTTGTCATATAAAAACCTTTCCTTATGACAAGAACCCTTTTAACCCTTGTTTCTTTACTCCTATTTCTGCAAGGCTACGCCACCAATGTATCCGGTCTGATTTCTGCAAACACTACATGGACGAAAGCCAATAGCCCTTATATTGTAACAGGAAACATAGCTATCGATACCCCGGCCACCTTAACTATAGAGCCAGGAGTTATAGTGCGCTTTGACGCAGGATATAAGATGTATGTATACGGTCGAATCATGGCAGATGGAACAGCCGCAGATTCTATTACGTTTACGTCAAATAAAACATCCCCTCTACCCGGAGACTGGGCTGGTATAGAACTCTTCTACAATGTACCAAACGACACACTGGTATTCGATTATTGCAACTTTAAATACGGCGGTGATGCTACAATGTATGTACGAGCTTTCAGCATAAAACTTACTAATTGCGTTTTTACTAACAATAAAACAGGCTTCAAAAACTTATCCTGGCCTGCAGCCTACGCTTATATTAACAACTGCACTTTTGAGCGTAACGGAACAGCCATTTACATTGGAGGAAGAGCTCTGATTGACAAAAACAATATCGGTTACAATGACTTTGGCGTGCAGGATACAGGCCCAAATTGTGTAGTAGTTAACAATAAAATATACTATAATTCTGTTGGCGTGGTAGGCGCTATATACATTGGCGCCAATACAATAGCCTATAATAGTTCTGTAGGTATTGATGGCCGAGGCATGGTAAAAGACAACCAGGTATGGTACAATAAAACAGGATTGATACACAGAGGCGGTGGCCTTGTAGAAAACAATGGATTCAACTATAATACCATTGCTATCAATGGTAACTACTCTGTAAATCCGGGACACAACCTGATACACAACTGTATCAGAAACAGCACATCTTACGATTATGTCAACTACACCATCTTTCCCGCTGATATTTCAGAAAACTATTGGGGCGCTACAGACTCTACTATTTTGTCAAATAAGATATACGACTTTTACGACAATCTCACTTCTGGCAAATCAACCTTCATGCCACCTCTTCAAGATAAAGACCTGAGCTGTATTGATACAATATCGCTTCCTGCACCGATTACTACAGGCGTAAATGAAACTATCAAAACGTTGAATAGCAACCTTATTGTTTATCCGAACCCNNACGAATTGACATGATTATTGTGTATGACATGACGGGCAAAGAAGTATATAAACAGCAATGCGATAACAAAAAGATCAATGTAAATACTACGTCTTTTTCAACAGGCGTATTTACATATAAAGTAATTATGGAGAACGATATTGTCTTTGGTAAATTCATCAAACAATAAAACGCTTTTAACAAACCAACTACTAACTTTTAAGCTCCTGAATATGAAAAAGTCCTTAATAACCTCAATTTGTGTATTGGCATTTATACAATCATTTGCCGTTAATATTTCCGGTTATATAAACCAAAATACTACATGGANNATAATAACCGGATATACACTAATAGACTCTAACGTAACACTTACCATAGAACCAGGCACAGTTATAAAATTCGATGAATACAAACTGCTTTATGTAGATGGCATGCTGAATATGAAAGGCACTGCTACAGACAATATATTTGTAACAACCAATGCAAAATACCCCAGAGCTGTTACGTCAGGATTTGTTGTTCGTAATAACAAATCAACTGATACTTTACGATTTGAATATTGTCATTTCAAGTACATAGGTGGTGGTGTTAGTGTTGAAAACATGGCATCAATTGTTACAAACTGCTTATTCGAATATTGCGGAACAGGCATATATAATGGTAAGGGAGTACGCTCATATACACATGTCAGCAATTGCAGATTCAATTACTGTGAGGCGGCAATGTTTTCTGATGGCATTACAGTATTCACAAATAATATTGTTACAAAGTGCAAGTCTTATGGGTTTATTGTAAACACATGGAATGTTAACAACACTTGTGCCAACAACGTTTTTTACAATTCTGAAAACGCAATCACTAAATGCACCTATGTTAGCAATAACGTAGTTAGTCACAATAAAAACTATGGCATCTCATCATGTAACTATGTATCTAACAATCAGATTTGGAATAACGGGTACGGAATAGTTAATGATTGGACTACTTCTGTGTACTTATACCAAAACAGTATTGAGTATAACCAAACCGGCATTTTCGGTGTTGACAGTACACACAGTATTCATAACAACTGTATTGCTCACAACACAATCAATATGGACAGGCTGAAGGTGATTGTAAATGTAGATAACAACTACTGGGGCGAAACTGATTCTGTAAAAATAGCCGCCACAATTAATGATTATTGGGACAATTTTGTAAGCGGCGAGGCAAAATTCATGCCCTTCCTGCAGGCTTCCGATGGTAGTTGTGCAAATGGCCTTACCATACCTGACACTACAGTTTACTTCCCTACAGGAATAGATAACGTTGCACAAGAAAGCGGTTTAAAAATATTCCCTAACCCGGTGTCCAATACATTAACTATACAATCGGGTAACAAAAACATAAAGGACATTTGTATTTACAACCTCACAGGATATACTGTAATCCATCAATCTGCAGATCAACGTGAAGTAAAAATGGATATCAGTTCATTACCTGGTGGCATTTATTTATATAAAATATCTGCAGGAGAGGATGAAGTATTTGCAGGCAAATTACGCAAAGAGTAGGTACAACCATAAAATATAAAGGGCGGCAAATGCCGCCCTTTATATTTTATGCCATTTGAGTTTTAAACTCACTTGTAAAGTGGAATTCTATATCAGGGTTATTCTGGCGTTCTGTATTTAAGAACCATTCACTCTGTGCAAGGTAAACGAGATTGCCGTCTTTATCTTCCATTACATTTGCCTGTTTAAATCGGATGAAGTCTTCAAGCTTTTTCTTATCGCCTGTTATCCAGCAAGCTTTGTAGAAATTCAATGGCACGAACGCACAAGAAGCACCGTACTCCTGCAACAATCGGTATTGTATTACTTCAAATTGCAGCTCACCCACACAACCTATCACTTTGCGGTTGCCACCATGTTGTGTAAAGAGCTGTGCAACACCTTCGTCCGTCAACTGGTTGATACCCTTTTCCAACTGTTTGGTCTTCATCGGGTCTTTATTCACCAGCTCCTTAAATATTTCGGGAGAGAATGTTGGAATACCTGTGAATTGCATTTTTTCTCCCTCTGTAAGTGTATCACCTATTTTAAAATTGCCTGTATCAAACAAACCTACCACATCTCCGGGGAATGCCTCTTCAATTACATCCTTTTCACGCGCAAGGAATGAATAAGGGTTACTGAAGCGAACATCTTTTTCTATACGGGTGTGCTTGTAGTATTTATTACGCTCAAACTTGCCGCTACATACGCGCAAGAAGGCAATACGGTCACGGTGGCGAGGATCAAGGTTAGCGTGTATCTTAAATATAAACCCTGTAAACTTATCTTCACCAGGCTCTACATAACGCTTGTCTGTAGCCCTGCCCAACGGGTGTGGAGCAATACGAATAAACGTATCCAGCAATTCCTTTACACCAAAGTTGTTTACAGCAGAACCAAAGAATACCGGCGCTACTTTACCCTTCAGGTATGCTTCCGTATCCAGTTCGCCGTATACACCATCCAACAGGTCTACATCTTCACGCAGTTGGTTTGCATCACGCTCACCAATTTTTTCATCCAGCAGGCCATCTTTCAAATCTGGTATCGGTACAGAGTTTTCATCTGTAGCTTTCTGACTGGCAGTAAACAGGTTCAGGCTTTTATCATACAGATTATATACGCCTTTAAACTCCTTACCCATATTAATAGGCCAAGAAAGCGGATGCAGCGATATGTTTAGTTCTTTTTCTATCTCGTCCAGCAGGTCGAATGGAAACTTACCATCACGGTCCATTTTGTT
>DGQM01000016.1 GCA_002389765.1 Bacteroidetes bacterium UBA4414
GTTAAATGTTATAAACCACAACCGTTCTTTTGAATCTTCATATATCTGAAACACTTCGTTATCAGACAATCCATCGTCTTTAGTAAACGTTGAAAATTCATACCCGTCATATCTGCAAACACCTTCTTCAGTACCAAACCATATATAACCTTTTCTGTNNTACAGACTATTGATAAATAGTTGCAATAACAATATTAGAACAGCACTGTTGCATATTCTTTTCATGATATAGTAAGCAATCTGGTTAAGATTTGTATCGTTAAATATTAAAACAAGATAAGGCATGCGGATAAAAATCCTACATGCCTATTACCCGTGGCACTAACACCTTCTTTGATAATATTTAAGAACGACAACTATTTATAGACAACTAACCAGACTTATAAGTATTTACAATCCATACAAACAATTCAATTTATGGAATTCGGCCCAGTGGATGCATAGCATTTATTATACGATATTATACAGTTAGAATTCGATAGCCCCAAACCTTTATACAGCACACAAAAATTATGGGCTGCGTATGCAGCCCATAGGGGGTGTAACAATATGCTTTAAATATGCGTATTGTATATTAAGGGACAATAATTAGTATACCTCTACTTCCAAAGATGTGGGATTGACATGACTATATTTAACATTAAACACTGTGTTTGTAGCACAAGTACCACATGACCCGCTATCTTCAAAACAGTCTCTTAATAATATAGTTGTAAATGCACCACAAGTATTACTCGCATTACCAACTTTTACAAAATCTACATTGGCACATGTCTTTGGCCTTAATGGAATAGTACCTCGGCAAGACCTTACTGCAACTGCTTCAATAATGCTAGTGCTCGATGGTACTGACAACGGCCATATGGGCGATGAAACAAGGATGCGAGTATTCGCTCCGNNAAAGCCAACCAATTTGATTCAATAATTGTACACTTTACCGGGTCTATAGCATAAAAAAGCATCTCTACAGAACCGCATAAGCTGGCATCTGTTTTTACAAGTATATCTTTTGTTTGCGCTATAGTTTTAGTATGTAACAAAGTCATAAATATTGACAACACAAATACTACTCTTTTCATAATTTTTTATTTAAAATGATTGAACGTTTTTATAATCAGGAGATTTTCAGAAAACTGTGTTACTATAATGGAAACATTAATAAATGTAAACCTCTAAATCTGTAGCTGTAATATGATTGTAAGTAACATTGAACACTGTACCGGCACTACATGTAGTACAGGTGCCCGGATCTTCAAAACAATCATTTGCAAGCAAAGGGGCAAAACCCGGACAAGCACTAGCCGCATTACCAACTTTCACGTATCCAATATTAGTACAAGCAATTGGTGGTATTGGGCTGGCATTCCTACAACTTTGTACCAGAACAGCCTCTACACGCGTATTACGTGTTGGCGTAAATCCTCTCGGCCATATCGCAGCATTAATTGATACCGTTTTTACCATGCCGGGTGTAAATGTTAGCCAGTCAGACTCTATAAGAGGAGCACAACTAGTCACATCTATAGCATAAAGTAATACATCTACAGAACTGCATAAACCAGGATCTGCACTAATTCGTATATTCTGTGTTTGCGCGCTACCTGTAGTAAATAACATACAGAATAATGCAGACAATAAGATTGTGATATTTTTCATAATACTATTCTATTTAGCTGTTAAGAATCACTTATTAATAAAGTTTGACAGTTACGGTAGTACCATTATTAATGTAATCCGCATTTACAATATCTCCTGAACTACAAGTACTGCAACCAGATTTACCTGAATCTTCAAAACAAGAAGTAGTACTTAATCCTCCTGAACATACAGGTGCGCCGACCATCAGGTAATCAAAAAACTTACAACCGGTAGTTGTTGTTCCTGCACCGGCAGGTGGTGCACCGGTACAATAACTTGCAGATACATGATCTACTACAGCAGCAGTTCCCGGCAAGATACCGCCGGGCCAAATCGAACGGTCTGTTATTTTATACATGACAGATGCCCCTGTACCTATAACAATTGGCAATGACGTCATAACAGAACAGGTTGTGGGGTCTGTCGCATACAGTGTTACATACAACGGCGAGCATACCGTTGTTGAAGAAATCTGAATTTTAGTTGTCTGTGCATTTGAATAGTAATTGAATGCAAACAACATAATAAGTGTTAGTGATAATATTTTTTTCATACTACTCTATTTTTCATGAAAGTAACATTTGAATACAACCCGTTTTTTTACTAGCATTTTTTCGACAATACAGAGATAGTAATCGCTATATTCTATTTAGAATTTGCGAAAAGGCAAGAATGTAACACGCATCAGAAACACTNNCAATTGGCAAGCTTTGTTGTTTAACGTCATCAATGTTCTGGCAGAAGTTTCTGTAATAACATTTAAAACCACAGATAAGTACTACACCTTCTTCTACAGGTACTTACTGTCTAGCAAATAAAAAGATAAAAGGTTCACCATAGTGAACCTTTTATCTTTTTATTCATGTTATTACTTCTTCTTTATNNGTCCTTCAACTTTTTGGCACCATAGGCAGCACCGGCAATTACAAGTGCACTTACGCCACCGTCAATAGGCACTTCGTCTACCACATCGTCATCAAAACCGGGGCCTTGTGCGTATGCTGTAGCAGACAGCAAGGTAAAGAATATATATGCGACAATCATTTTTAGCTGTTTCATTACTTAAGAGGATTATTAGCGTATATGAATTATTGTTTGATCAGTTTTTGAGTTACTACTTCATTACCACTTCTAATGTTAACGATATAGATACCACTCGAAAGGTGTGACATTGGAATTACAATGTTACCATTCTTACTCTCCGTTTTCACATCTACAAGTTTTGCACCCATCATATTGCAAATGGTGATGAACGTCTCTTGTCCGGCTTCTTCATAGTATACTGTTACGTCACTTGTTACAGGATTAGGCACTAACTTCAATTTTAGCTTGTTTTCTTTTGCAATGGTGCTTACACTATTAGTTGGTTTGCCTACTGCATTCAATTCAAACCTGCCCTTGCCTTGTGATGCCGCATTGTTATCAACAATAAACCAGTATTCGTATCCTTGCGTTATTTCTTCATTTTTTCCGGTGTAGTTATCTTTCAGATACAGCTTAGTACCTGCGGGAATATCAAATTCCGGCACTACCATTTTATAGTTCTTTTGGTATGGAGTGCTGAATCCCAGTACTATCGTTTCATTTTCCACATAAGGACGATTATCTATTGCCAATGCACTATCGTCTTTGCTGAAAGTATTGAAGGTCACTTCAGGGTTCGGAAATTTGATGGCATCCTCAGTTTCTGCTACAGCCATATTATTATCATTGTAGTGCAGCTGCAGCCTGTCCCAGAATATTGTACTATCTTCTATTTGCAGCGTTACCCTGTTAGGGAAGGCTGTCGTTTTAAACATAGTGCTGGTGCTACTTGTCTTATCCGCCTCTTCTATTGTAATAGTACCATTGCTGCTGATTTGGGTTACAAATGCACCGCAAGCAGGCAAGTTGAATGAGGAAGAACCATAGCTATAAGTAGTATAGCCGCCTTTTGTACCTTGCTGTGCACTCCAGATATAGAAGTTGCTGCCTATACCAGCTGTTTTACTGGTGGCATCCATGCTTATAGGGCTGGGAAACGGATTGCCTACTAAGGCATAGGTAGTACCACTACCTTTTGTTACACTTATGTTTTGAGTACCTTGATTTACCGCTCCTGTCATGTCCAAGGTTACGGCACTCGGTGTGTATGCACCACTTGTTAATCCTTCTGTCTTAGCACCACGCACTAATACACGGATACCCTCGTACTGATCCCAACTGTTTGAGCTGGCTGAGGTAAATGCTGTCCAGCCCACATCGTTGGTAGACGATCCATTTGCAGTTGATACATCATACCAATAAGATGATGGATTGTTTGACCCTGTGGTTGTGAATCCGTTAGTTGCACCGCCGTTTCCTGTAATATCTATATCATCTGTAATTATAGAGAGTGGTTGCGAGCTGGTAAAAGGGTGCGCGAAAAAGCGATAGGCTCTGCGGCCACCGGGGATGTAACGTTGTAGCTGTATATTGCCGCTGATGCTACCTGCGCTGTTACCAATGCGACCTGTATTAGTAGCATCTGATGTAAGTGTCAACAAACCACCTGTAGTAAGCGTAGCACCCGATGCTACTGTAATAGTACCAGCACATGAAATGGCATTACCGCTTAAGGTACTGCTGGCTGCAAAGTTGAATGTACCTACACCGCTGAAACCATTACCACTGTTGGTTACATTACCATTGATATTGGCGGTTGTACCTGCCCCCATAGTTAGGGCAAAACCACTATTGATTGTAAGTTGTTTGCAGGTAAAATTGCCGGGAGTAGTACTACTTGCTATTATAGCGTCGAGCGTTGAGGTAGGACTGCCATTGCTCCAAGTACTACCGTTCCATGTGGTAGAAGTAATAGCCGAGCATGTTGCAGGGCTGTAAGGGTTAGTATCATCAGTATCCCAATTACTTACATTGTTAATTGCAGACCTTATAGCAGATGCAGTACCGGTAGTAACAGTACAATTATAACGCGCGTTATCCATTTCTGTAGGGCCAGCAGCATATACCCATACAGCGTTGGTACCATCAGTTAATGAATTGGGCAATTCCGAATTACTGGTTGAAGCAGATGCACTATTGTCCCAATTACTTGTGGTGGTGGTTCCTGCAATATAGTTCATATGAATACCTGCAATGAATGTTGTAGGCGTATACCTGTAGTTAGTAGTAGTATCCAAAGAGCTGATACCCTGACATGCGAAAATTTGATCTCCGGCAATTGTAAGCCCCAGCCCTCTGCCACCTGCTATACTACCGTGCGATGTGCCTGCGCTACACCCTGAAGTACAGTTTCCGGATGCCCAAACTTTCACCTGTGTTCCGGAGGTCATTGCAGAGGTTGATTGCCAAAACAACACCCAATCAGATGTAGTACTATTCAGCTGAATATACCCTGTTGCATCCGTGTATTGGCCATCAGAAAAAACGATTTGCGTGCCAGATGAAATATTAGTCAGTAACATAAAAGCGAATGTATCAGCTTGGCCTGCTGTGCCATCGCTATTATAGGCTGTAAAAGCTATATCTCCTGCAGATAGAGTTGTCTGTGACTTAGCGTCTGTCAATCCAAATAGTAATAACACTATGGATAACATGCATTTTAGCTTAGAGGAAAAATCAAGTTTCATATTAGTAGATTGTTAGTTTTTATCTGAATTAAAAAATTACTTCGTGAAATAAATCGCCGGGCTTAATTGAAATAAAAGATGTAATTAATGATGGTGGATATATACCTTCATCAATTGATAATACACTAATATCCAACATCGAATTATCAATGCAATTCACCTTTATGCTGTTCTTTTCAATAGCAGCTATTATACCCGGTTTACTATTTGCAACTTCGTCATGAACACTTGCAGAAGTAATGCGTAACAAATTATTATTCAACATAGTGTATGCGCCTTTATTCCAAGGATTACAAGCATTTATAAGTGCTACTATGTCTGATGCCGTTTGTTGCTGCCAATTAATGGCAACATCTTTCGCACCGGGTTTAGAGTAATATCTTGCTGTATCTTCTTTTTGTGTGTGCACCTCATAATTGCCTGATAATATTTTAGGCAATAGCAGATGTAGTACGTTTATACATTGATGCGCAAGTTTATGCATGTGCATACCATAGGTATCTGTATGCAGTATTGGTATCCTTTCAATATGTATAATAGGTCCGGTATCAAAACCTGCATCTATTTTGTGGACGCTGATACCACCATAATCTTCTTTATTTTTTATTTGCCAAAATATAGCATCGGCTCCACGATACTGAGGCAACAAACCAAAGTGGAAATTGACAATACCCTTTGGGAGTTTTGTAATTACATCTCCGGGAATTTTATACGGAAAAGTAAATACCAATATTATATCTAGTAGATTATCTTCTAACCAATTTGATAATTGCGTGTTTAAGTCGTGCTTATGAAATACAGCTGGAGTAATACCATATGAAGAGCACAGTTGTTTTATATCTGTAGTTGCCTCATGCTCTACAGACGGTACGCCAACTGCCTTTACTAATTTATTATGCAACATTAGTTGCAACGAAGGCAAAGCCATTTTACTATTACAAAGCACTCCAATTTTCATAATCTTCAACTAAAACACTATGTACAAGGATAGGGATTCAGCCAACCTTCATTAGGATGGTTATTAAAATTTGCCAAGCGCCAGTCTTCCTGATCATCGTCAACAAAATGTATAACTTCAGAAATATCGCTACTACTAACTTTGGCAATGTAACTTCCGGATAATGATTGTGCGTGATTGCAATTAATACCCCCCCTAGGTGTTAACAAATTGCATGAGCGCATTTTTGCAGCAGTTTCTTTTTGAGACAATCGTCCATCTGCTTGCTGCACAACATTATTAAGAATATACAATGCGCATTCATAACCCAATAGCGCAAACCTGTCTGCTTCGTTATCGTTTAGCATTTTGAAATCCCTGCAAAACTTTTCGTTTATCTCACTTTGTAAAGATGGATACCAAGCAGAACTTGTAATAATACCATGCAAAGAATCAGGGTGCTTTTCTACAACTTCAGCAATAGTTAATAATGCAGGACCCGCTACTTGCAGCTTATATTTTTCAATCAGTTTCATTGCACCATTAAAAAAATCGATGGCATCTTTACCACTAAAGGCACAATACAGAATATCAGGCTGTGATTCGTTAATACGATTATCTAATTGTTCAAAAAAACTATCATTGAATTTCAGTTGAGCAGACATATAACCAACGGCCTTACCACCCGCACTTTCAAATGCAGATACAAAAGAATACGGTAGTTGATACCCGGCATCCATCATAGACAGGCAGATAAATGCTTTTGAAAAACCTTGTGATGCAAGGTACTTACCAAGAGCGTATGATGCTGCCCATTCCCTTAATGAATACCTGTGTACATAAGTGGAGTCAATATTCTCATATCTGGCAAATGCACCCATTTCTGCAAGTACCAGTATCTTCTTATGTTTATCAAACAAGTCGGTAAGCTCTTCATTATTTTTAGCACCAACATATGCAATCACTGCATCTACCCTATCTTGTAATAATAGTTTGTTTGATTTTGACTTTATTAACTCAGTATTTGTAGCATTTCCTACATCTTCTATAACTAATTCAATCTTCAGTTGTGGATTTGCTTGTAATGCAAGCATGACGCCATCACAAAACTGCAACCCAACCAAAGGAAATAACTGTGAATTTGGAACTAATAACCCTATTTTCATTGCTTATACTAAGTAAAACATCAAGTGCTGTATTTAATACATAGCACTTGATGTTACGATTGATATATTTTAGTTTCTCATTGGGAAAACACCATACATACAAATAACATAGTTGACCGCTAATGTTGGCATGATATTATTATGAGGGAAACCACTACCTGCAGGTGCAACAGTAACACCACCGGCAAAGTTTGAAAGATTTACCGNNTATTACTTGTGGTAACAGACGGTACCGTATTATCCGGTTCGCTGGTATTACCTGTTGCCGAAGTAGAACAAGACGGATGAAGAATACTATTAAGGCTTGCTGCTACCTGGTGATTGTGCGCAGGCATTTGCAATGTAGTAATAACTTCAGATTCAGTACCTCCACTTTCTCCAAGTGAGTATGTAGATAAACCAGGACCGGTTCCCGCCGCAATAGCTACACGTCCTTGCAGATTTGGCAATCCGAAAGTAACTCTGCCATCACCGCCAAAATTATTACCTAATATTGAGAACAAGGCCGTGTTGCTCGCAATGCTTAATAACGAACCATTGCAGAATGACCAGTTTCTTGGAGCGAAAGTACCTCCAAACATACGTACTTCACCAATTGTACCTTCCATAAAGAATACGTTTAAATATTTTTTAAATGTTTTTCGTGGTTAATTAATTTCTTGAAGGGAAAATACCCTCAACACAAATAATGAAGTTCATACCAAGATAAGGCTGCACATTATTGTGTGGTGTATTACCGCCAGACATGCTCATTGTAAACGTTGCCGAATATGTACCTGTACTAACACCCATTGCAGCACCGGTTGTAGCAGTCGGGTTGTACATTGCCAAGCCGTTACTAGGTATTGCATAACCGGTATTTTCAGGCTCACTGGCAGAAGCCTCGTCGTTTGTTGCAGGTATCCCGGCACTTGCTGTAATATTTTCAACAAGCATGTGTGTATGTCCCGGCATCTGATTAAGCGTAAGCATTTCATTTTCTACACCGGCTACTTCGCCCAGATAGTAATTACTACCTCCTAGCATTTGCCCTGTACCCACTGCTACTCTGCTTTGCAGATTAGGCAGTGCAAAGGTTGTCACACCATCTCCACCATATGTAGTACCCAGCAAAGCATATAAAGCAGAGTACTCTGCAATAGATAAGAGTTGGCCATTACAGTACTGCCAATACATTGGTGCAAAAGTGCCACCAAATAAACGTATTTCACCCATTGTACCTTCCATAATGAATATTTTTATTTTTTTTGTTATAAAAGTTAGTTTCTAGATGGAAATATTCCATACTGACAGATAATGTAGTTGAGTGCTAAAAACGGCTGTCTGTTTTCATGTGGCTGTGTACCACCGGTAACTGTAGCAGATAGCGAACCACCCACATTAACAGGCGATGCTTTTAATGTGCTGTCAGGATTTGATTTGTACACGCTGAATCCGTTAACTATTGCAGGATAGTTATTAACCGGTGAGGTTAGGCTGGCTTCATCATTAGATGCGTGTATAGCTATTGTACCGGATTGATTGGTAATCGTTACTGCGTGAGAATGTGAAGGCAGGTTTGGCAATAATAATGTAACATTTTCAGTACCTACCATTTCGCCAAGAAGATAATTAGATGTGCCTTGCGATTGGCCGGAACTAACTGCTGTGCGGCCTCTGAAATCCGGCAGAGCGAAGGTAGTTCGTCCGTCACCACCATATGTTGTTCCTAAAATTGAAAACAATGCCTGATTTTGTGCTATACTCAGCAGTTGCCCCTGACACAATGCCCAATTTTTAGGGGCAAAATTTGGCGCAAATAATCGAATTTCGCCGATTGTACCTTCCATAAGTGAGATTTTTTTAAATGGTTATAAATGATTGAATGAATGATTACATGATGTTGTAAAATACAGTTATAGTCAATCCCTATTCTTGCCAACCTGATTATTGACATTAACTTAATACGGTTTAAAGGTAAAGTTAACATCTCACAAAAAAACCCGTTATTAAACGGGTTTTTTTGTCATTTTTTTTTTGTATAGCGATAAAACATCAGGGGCGCAACCAAACTTTCATTTCAGGATACACACTTCCTAACTCACCATCTCCATTTCTTTTTTCCGTTGTCATACCAAACCACTGCAATAAACTAACGCCGAAATAATGACCTTTTGAAAAGTTTTCGATGATCGATTCGGAACCATTATGATAGCCATTGGAATGAAACACTATTGCAGGATCTATATCAAGGTATTGTAATGCAGCCCAGCTCCATGCTATTGCAGCCATCTCTGCACCACCGGCTTCTAAATCCCCATTTACATTTGGGCTGGAAACACACGCCCTGTCTGTTGGCTTTAACACTGCAATATGTCCGGCCTCATGCAACAAATCACCTGGGCTTAACAATGTGCTCTCCTTATATACTAAGCAACCATTTACAATGTCAACACCGGGCAAAAATGAATCTGCCCGAACTTCTCCTTCAATACAATTAATGCCAATTTCGTTAATGAATTTTTTTATACTGTCTAGTGTATTCGTCATGGTAAAAACTGTTACTAATTATCTAATTCTGATTCCATTTTAGATGCAAGCTGAAACGCCACTTCAGTTCCCTGACGTTTCAATTCATCAATTATCCTCTTCCTTTGATCAATGGAAAACATGTCCGGAACAGATATTCTCTTTATTATGCCCGATTCATTATCAGATATTACATTTTGCAACCATGGGTTTACAATACAATCTATTACTAAATGTATCCTGTCAGTGTTTCCGTTATTAGCAAGGCTATGCTTCAGCTCAAAATTTATATACCAACATTCTCCCTCGCGCAGATGTAAAGCCTCGTCATCTACATAAAAATCAACACCGTCATTTGTTTTCAAAGGAATATGTATTCTTACCTCTCCTTGTTCAAAAGCTAAGCCGGCATCTGTATGTGCCTTAACTATAGCACCGGGCCTTAAATTCAATATACGAACAACTGTTTTTTCACATTTAAGACTATCAATTACCGATTTTATCGTAGGACACAGCGCTAGTAATGGGGTATCAGCATACACAGTATTTATGTCAAACGATGCCAATGCATTTTCAGCACTACCGTTTGACGACCTTAAAGGTATAGCCTTCCATTCTCCACTGTAGTCTTGTGTATTGTAGTGCATCAACCACTTGTCTTGCAATATGGCTACTTCGTCCAACATTGCTGCAGTATCAAACTTGAAGGGCAGCAAACAGTATTTTATTATTGTCTTCATGGCATTATAAAGTTATAATTATAAATCAGTCCACATACGCATCAGGTTACTGTACACCTGTAGCAACATAAGATTATCAACACCAGTAAGATCTTTAGACGCTATAGACTCCTGTATTGTTTTGAGCTGAAATAACAACTCTCGTTTCTCTGTATCCTTTACAAGCGATTGCATCCAGGTAACACAAGCAATACGCTCTCCTTCAGTTACCGGATTCACACAATGCAGCTTTGTGGTAGGGTAAATTACAGCATCTCCTTTATTCATTTTATACTGTACAAAGCCTGAAGGTGTATGAATAACTAACTCGCCGCCTTTGTAGGTAGAGGGGTCTGAAAGAAAGACCGTTATACTCAAATCAACACGTATAGTATAGTCTATTGTCATTACCGGGCTATCTGTATGCCAACCGTATTCCATACCATTATTATACTTACTTATAATGGGTGGTAAAATGTTTTTGGGCATAACACCTGATTGAATTATTGGATTACTTGCAATCGCCGTAAAAACCATTTGCTGTAGTTGTCGCTTAGATGCGCTGTCTTGCGTCGTTGCCTGCAAGTTATTTTTCAACTCTTTTGCAGCACCGGTAGCAGTATTTTTACCATTTTCAAAAGGTATCTGTGAAATAAGCAAATCAATCTGCGCTAGTTGATCAGGCTTTAAGAGCTGGTTAATTTCGATGATGGAAGAAGGTATTTGTATCATGTGATATTTTTTGAGTACGCAGGAAAGATAGAATAATTCTATTTACAAGAACAATAATCGTCTAATACGATATAAAACTATCAGACGATTAATAATTACGAATACAAAACTGTTCGATGCCAGCCCCTCTTTCTCCGCAACATAAAAAAGATAAAGCCTGCAAGTGAGTGCAGGCTTTATTATTTAGATACTTTCTTCCTGTTTTTGATGAGCACATAAACAGAGAATAAAAATACGACCATATAAATAATAGCCAATGGTATATTCTTAATGCTGAACGTGTCAAAATTGAACTGCTTGTATAGTGCAACGCCTACAATGATGGCTACAATTCTTAAAACAAATATCGGTGCTTTATTGGTTTCCATGTTTATCCTTAAATACTACAAACAGATTACAGAATCTATAAAAAACTACTTCCAGTTCACATCAAACTTACCATCAGTTATCATCACGCTGTCAATTGTCTGGAAATAGAACGTACCTTTTGCACTTTTATCGCCTGTGCTGATGATTTCTATCTCACCACTAATAGAAGCATGTGAATCTGAATTAGTATATCTGGCATTATTATACCTACCATCGAAAGTATACTTACCTGCCCCCTTGTAGTTACCGATATTTATATTCAGCGACTCATCATCAGACATCTGCGAACCACTCATAAGAAACGCATTATCTGTAACACCTACACTCACAGTACCCGCCGTATATGTTCTACCTTTTACGGTACAGGAAAGCGAGCCTTCGGTAGCTGCTTTATTTATTGTTTCTTCAAACTTTTTACAACCACTTACAGCCAATAGGGCTAGTGACAATACTATAGGTACTAATTTTTTCATTTTGATGTTATTTGCATGCAATGATATAAAAAAATACTAAAGAGTAAAACACTCCATCACCCCACCCTCACACTCTGCGGGTGCCTTATCACATCGTCTGCATCATATTTCTTTTTAATGGCTTGCAGGCGTTTGTAGTTATCGCCATAGTAGGCATGCTCCCAATCATTAAACTCAGCGCTGCAATAGTTTACGTATTGTGTATTGATGCCGCTCTGCCATGTCAGCTTCAGTACTTCTGTAGTACATACCGCCGTACGCTCATGTTGTGCAGGTGTAGTGCTGTAAGCCTGTATCTCAGATACAAACTCATATTGCCTGTGCGGAAAGCAAGAGCCTTTTTCAGCAGCAGCATCGCGCACCTTACCACCCAATGTATTCACTTGGTATATCATACCCGGTGTTGCCACCACTTTGGCCAATGCTTCTTTTATAAACGGCTCCACATCTGCATAGTCCCTAAAAAAACCTGCCGATGAATTGCGGAAATACAATGGTTTACCTACACCATAGTAATTGCGCAGCATGTGTTGCAAATCTCCCCTGCTACTGCTTCTGAACTGGTCCATAACACCTGCCAGCTCTTTCAGCAATTCCTGAAAAGCAGTACTGTGTTCACCATAGTTCGTTATCAATATATTCAGTGTACTGCCATTCAGCACATAGCCAGAGAAACACTCGGCTGGCAGCTTCGCTGTTACTTCCATCCACTTTTGCAGTATAGATGCTGCACGTTCCGCATCCAGCTTACGCGCTTTCAGGTAGTGCGCCTGTAGTGTCTTCGGTGCCTCGTGTGTGCGGTACACCATCTCCGTCACTATGCCAAAGTTGCCAGTACCACCACCACGCAGCGCCCACAACAATTCTTCATCATCTTTAGTCGATACGATATTACCATTCCCATCTACCATCGTAGCTTCCAGCAAGTGGTCGCAGGTAAGCCCATGCTTGCGAGAGAATATGCCATAACCACCACCCAGCGTTAGCCCACCCAATGCCACAGTAGCGCAAGAGCCGGCTGGGAGTATAACACCCTTTGGCAATATCTCATCATATACATGGCTCAGCAAACAACCCGGCCCTGCTTTTATTTTGCCATCTTCCAGCCATTCAATCTTATTCATCATAGACAGGTTTATCACCATCCCGTCATCATTGCACGAATACCCCTCCATACAATGCCCGCCACTCTTTACCGCCACAGGCAATCCCTTAGCTTTGGCATAGCGCACTGCCTCTGCAACATCTTCAGTAGTCTTACACCGTGCTATTATCAGTGGGTGTTTATCTATACGTGTATTAAAACCCTTGCGCAGCGCGTCATAGCGGGCATCGGTTTTATCAATCATTTCGACAGCAGGCTTGTCTGCCGCTTTATCAGGTACATTGGCAGGTGCAGCCTTTGCCTTTGTAGTATCAGTTCCTTTGTGTTCACTGCCACCATCCATACCACAGGCTGCCAGCCAGAGGGCTACACTTGTGCCTGCACTCATTTGTATAAACTGCTTACGGTTATACTTTTTCATAATTGTATGTACTATCCTACTAAATATACAGCTATTCCGCACACCATCTCACCCATCCTTTCACCCTTTACAGAGTTTCTTTCCCATGCTTGCTTTATTATCTTTAAGCAAAATCATATTTGTATGACCTTCAAAAAATTGCTGGCGGCATTGCTGATACTACCTGTATGCACACAGGCCGGCGATAAAAAGAAATGGGATGTTGAAAATCCCGGTGGCCCGCAAAAAGAAGTAGCCTTTACGGTAAATGAAGGCACTTGGCTGAACGTTGACATCTCTCCCGATGGCAAAGACATTGTGTTCGACCTGCTGGGCGATATATACATCTTACCCGCTACTGGCGGCAAAGCCAAAGTGCTGCGCCAGGGCAAAGCAATAGAAGTGCAACCACGCTTCAGCCCCGATGGCAAAAAGATATCTTTCACTTCCGATGCAGGTGGTGGCGATAATATATGGATCATGAATCGCGATGGCAGCAATGCCAAGCAGATAACCAAAGAGAACTTTCGCTTGCTGAATAATGCAGTGTGGACGCCCGATGGTAAATACATAGTAGCCCGTAAACACTTTACATCTACCCGTTCATTAGGCGCGGGCGAAATGTGGATGTATCATACAAACGGTGGCAACGGCCTGCAACTCACTGTAAAGAAAAACGACCAGCAGGATGTAAACGAACCATGTGTATCTCCCGACGGACGCTATGTGTACTATAGCGAAGACATGTATCCCGGTGGCTACTTTCAGTACAACAAAAATCCGAATGAACAGATATTCGTTATCAAGCGTTTCGACCGTGAGAAAGGTACCAATGAAACGGTAACAGGAGGACCGGGCGGTGCAGTTCGTCCGCAGGTATCGCACAGTGGCAAACTGCTGGCATTTGTAAAAAGGGTACGTACAAAGAGTGTACTCTACCTGCGCAACCTGAAAACAGGCGAAGAATGGCCTGTTTACAACAACCTGTCTAAAGACCAGCAGGAAGCATGGTCTACATTCGGCCTCTACACTGGCTTTGCATGGACACCCGATGATAATCACATCATTATATGGGCAGGTGGCAAAATCAGAAAGGTAGATGTGAACAAACCCAACACAGCTACAGATATTCCTTTTACCTGCGATGTAAAACAGAAGATATCAGAAACCGTACGCTTTGCACAAGACATGAATCCCGACAGATTCAATGTTCATGTAATCAGACATGCAACCACATCGCCCGATGGTAAATGGCTTGTGTTCAGTGCACTGGGGCATATCTACAAAAAGGCATTGCCCGATGGCAAGCCTACACGCATCACCGACAGCAAAGAGTATGAATACGAACCATCATTCTCCCCCGACGGTAAGAGCCTTGTATATGTATCGTGGAACGACAGCACAAGTGCAAGCATCTGCAAAGCAAACATAGCAAGCGGTAGTTATCAAAAGCTCAACAACAAGAAAGGTATCTTCCGCACTCCGTCATTCTCTCACGATGGTAAATGGATTGTGTACGAACGCGAAAACAGCAGCAATACACTCGGCCCGGCATACACTGCAAAACCGGGCATCTACATGATGGCGGCAAACGGTGGAAAAGAAACTTTTATAACAGACAAAGGAGAAAAACCTGCTTTTAGCAAGAATGATAAATCTATATACTACAGTGCAGGCGGCGGACTTAACAAGACTTTCAACAGTTGCAATATTGATGGCAATGAAGAGAAGACTATCTTCAAAAGTACTTATGGCAGTCAATTCACCGTATCGCAAGATGGCGATTGGGTAGCTTATGTAAATCTGCATCAGGTTTATATTGCCGCATTCCCCTATACAGGTCGCCCTATTACTTTAGGTAGCGATTCGGCAGACTTCCCTGTAAGGCGTGTTTCTAAAGATGCGGGCTACAACCTTCACTGGAGCAACAATGGCAAGAAACTACACTACACACTGGATGACCAATACTACACCATCAACCTGCAAGACCTCTTTCAGTTTGTTGGTGGCAAACCCGATTCTACATTCAGCATACCTGCACAAGGCATAGCTATAAACCTTACAGCAAAAACAGATAAGCCCAAAGGCCTAATCGCATTTACCAATGCACGCATCATCACCATGGACGATGCAGGCGTGATTGATAATGGCACCATCATAGTAGATGGCAATACCATCAAAGCCATCGGCAAATCTGCAGATGTATCAATACCAACAAACGCAAAGAAGATAGATTGTAATGGCAAAACCATCATGCCGGGCTTTATTGACGCACATGCACACGCAGGGCATTTCAATAGTGGCATCATCCCCGAAAAGCATTGGCCATACTATGCCAACCTTGCTTATGGTGTTACTACCATGCACGATCCTTCTGCCAACAGTGAGTTTGTGTTTGCACAAAGTGAGCTGGTAAAAGCGGGTAAGATGGTAGGCCCACGTGTATATTCTACAGGTACTATCCTCTATGGTGCCGATGGCGACTTCAAAGCAGTCATCAATAATTACGATGATGCAAAGAGTGCATTGTTGCGTACAAAGGCATTTGGTGCTTTTAGCGTAAAGAGCTACAACCAGCCGCGCCGCGAGCAAAGGCAAATGGTAATAGAGGCCGCCCGCGAACTGAAGATGGAAGTGGTACCTGAGGGTGGCTCTTTCTTCTACCACAACCTGAGCATGATACTGGATGGACACACAACCATAGAACACAATATACCAATAGCACCACTCTACGATGATGTAATACAACTATGGAAGCGTGCAGGCACAGCCAATACACCAACTCTCATCGTTAGCTATGGTGGCCTATCAGGCGAATACTATTGGTATCAACATACCAACGTATGGGAGAAGGAAAGGCTACTACGCTACACACCACGCCCTGTTATAGATACCCGCAGCAGACACCGCATCATGGCACCTGAAGAGGAGTATGAGAACGGGCACATACTGGTATCTAAAAGCCTGAAGAAGCTGAACGATGCCGGTGTTACCATCAACATGGGCGCACACGGACAGATACAGGGCATTGGTGCCCACTGGGAAATATGGATGATGGCACAAGGTGGCATGACGCCTATGGAAGCATTGCGCACAGCCACTATCAATCCTGCAAAAAGCCTCGGTTTTGACCAATACATAGGTTCATTGAAAACAGGCAAACTCGCAGACCTGATAGTGCTCGATAAAAACCCGCTCGACAATATCTATAATACAGAGAGCATCAAATACACCATGGTAAATGGCAGATTGTATGACGCTGAAACAATGACGGAAACAGGCAACTACAACAAGCCGCACAGTCCTTTCTACTGGGAGCAGGGTAAGAATGCAGACTCATTCCCGTGGTACGAAACAGAGCAACATCTGGAAGACTAAACACCTTATATACAAAAGCAAAAAGCAAGCCGATTGGCTTGCTTTTTTATTACCCCGTATCCCCAAACTACTCTTCTTCCCCTGCATTCTTCAATTTCATCAGCAGGGTATATGCATTCTTTAGTACCACATTTACACCGGCAAGGTCTGCACCTTTGAGATCAGATATAGCGATGTAACCATCCTGTGTACTACCCGTCTGCACTTCTTTCATCTCATAAGTTTTATTGCCGTTTACCACAAATATGTATTGCTTATTATTATAGCGCACAACGGCATCTTCAGGCACAGCCAATACATTTTCTTTCTGTAGTTCCAGTTCTGCATTCATATACATACCCGGTACCAGTGTTTTATCATACGCCTCAAAATGGCAATGCACCTGCACAGCGCGTTCATTGCTCACGTCCTTACCTATCAATATCACTTCACAAGGATATTTCTTGTCAGGATTGTTATTGGTAAATGCCAACACCTTCTGCCCCATGTACAGTTTGCTGATGTCCTTTTCGTACACCGTTAATGCAAGGTGTATATCGGTAGGGTTCACCAATTCAAACAACACATCGGATGGTGTTACATACTTGCCGATGTTCACATCTACTGCAGATACAAAGCCATCAATCGGCGAATGTACGCTTACAGATTTTGAAATGTTTGACTCGTTCAACTTATCAGCATTGATACCAATCAATTGCAATTTCTGCTTCAGGCTGCTGATGAGAATACGATTGCTCTTATACTCAGCCATCGCTTGCTGATACACTTTATCGCTACTTGCTTTACTCTTATTCAGCTCCTGCTGGCGTTGATATTCAGCCTCCAGATATTCCTGCCTTGCTTTGGCAGTCAGATAGTCTTGTTGCAGCTGTATGTATTGCTGGTCTTCCATCACGGCTATCACATCACCTTTGTTGATGTGCATCCCGGGTAGCAATTTGGTAGATTTCAAATACCCTCCAAGCGGAAAACTCACAGACACCATATTCTGTGGCGGTACATCTATCTTACCACTCACTTTTATCACAGACTGTATCTCTCGCATTTGCGGCTTACCTACTTCCAGTGCGGCATTTTTTAGTTGCGCATCAGTAAGTGTCACAGTGGTTTCAGAAACCTTTGTTGCTTCTTTGGCAGCTTCCTGCTTATTGCCGCCACCACAGGAAGCAAACATTACAGCAGCCGATATTAATATGATATGTTTCATTACAGATTCTTAATTTTTAGTGAGGTAGTTTAATTCATATACTGCTTCATTCAGTTTCATCAAGGCATCAAAATATCCGCTGTTGATGTTGATTGCCTGATTGAGCAGCAATGTGTATTCCATATAGTTTATCTCGCCTGCGGTAAATTGCATGCCTGCTGTTTCTATCAATACGTCCGCATTTTTCAATGCAGTGCTTTCGTAGTATGCTACAGCTTTCGTTTGCTGCTTGTATGCCGCCATTGCTTGCTGATACTGCATCGCCAACATATTATTACCGTCCTGCAACTCTGCTGCAGTTATTCGTCTGTTCAGCGACAACGCATGTATCCTTGCGCTGTGCGAGAAGAAGAATATCGGCACACCAACACCAAGCATTACAGAACCAAAGCGATTCGACTTTGTGTAAAACCTGTCCACATCATCTACCTTTTGCCAGCCACTATAACTTTGATTGAAGTATCCACCATTTATTTCAGGAAGTAGCTTTGTCATTTCAAGCCTGTACATAGCTTTCGATATTTGCTCCTGCTGTTTCAGGTAAGAGATGTACGGATGGCTACCCAAGTCTGCATCGCTACCTGCCAGTTTTGCCGCTGCTTTCGTATTCGTTTGTTCAGGCACATACAGCTCATCCGTATTCAGCATATATGCAAAGCGGCTTTGCTGCATCTCAAGGTCTGCTTCAAGCTGCTGCAACTGCAATGCTATTTGTCCACGCATATTCTCTGCCGCTGTCTTTTCTAACAAGTTAGATTCTCCAAGTTTAAACCGCAATGCCGACTTTGTTTCAAAAGCCGCATAGAGGCTGTCTGCTCGTAGCAGCAAATCGCGTTTATGATACAGTGCATTTATCTCATTGTACAAAACAGACACCTGCTTTATCAATTCCTTCTCCTTCATCTGTGTTTGCGCAGTCGCAGCATTCCACTCTTTTTGTGTCAGCGAACGCTGCTTTACGTACACTAACGGGAAAGCAATACTTTGTGTAATGCTATAGCGCGTATCGCTGTATGCACTATTGATATTACCCCACTCTGCAGAGAGATTAGTTTTGTTCATATCGAACGCCGTACCACGCATACGTTTGTAGTAATCTGCCGTCATGCGCTGCGATTGCATTTTCAGGTTGTTGTGTAATGCGGTATCTATTGCTGCCTGCAGGCTCAAAGACTTTTGTGCACGGGCAGCAAACGGCGTTATTAATAGCAATAGCACTACTGCGGTTTTCGCTTTCATTTTAAAATTCAGTTTATCGAACAAGACAAATAATACAGGCAGTAAAAACAGTGTGAGGAAAGTGGCTGTAATCAATCCACCAATTACAACTGTAGCCAACGGACGCTGCACCTCTGCACCTGCACCATTGCTGATAGCCATTGGCAAGAAGCCAAGCGATGCTACGGCAGCTGTCATCAATACAGGACGCAGACGCAACTTAGTGCCATTCAACACTACTTTGCGTATATCCGTTTCACCTTCCTGCATCTGCCTGCGGAATTCCGATATCAATACTATACCATTCAATACAGCCACACCAAACAATGCAATGAAACCAATACCTGCACTGATACTGAAAGGCATGCCACGCAAAGCCAGTGCAAATGCACCACCAATTGCTGATAGCGGTATTGCAGTATAGATAATAAGGCTATGCTTTACAGACTTGAATGCAAAGTATAGCATCAGGAATATTAAACCCAATGCAATAGGTACAACCAATGCCAGTCTTTGTTTTGCTTGCACCAGGTTTTCAAAAGCACCGCCATAGGTTATATAATACCCCGCAGGCAGCTTTAGTTTCTCAACCTTTTGCTGCAATTCGTTTACGATACTCTGCACATCTCGCCCACGCACATTGAAGCCTACAACTATTCTGCGTTTCGTATCTTCACGCTGTATCTGGTTTGGTCCGTCTTTTACAGCCACATCTGCCAGTTGATGCAGCGGCACTTGCACACCACCCGCAACGGGCACCAGCAGGTTCTGTACATCTTCCACACGCTGGCGTTGATCACCATCCAGTCGCACTACAAGGTCAAAACGTTTTTCGCCCTCATATACAGTACCTGCTACTTGCCCGCCAAATGCGGCATTAATAACGCTGTTCACCGTTGCTATATCTACACCATACTGCGCCATCGCGGCACGATTATGTTTGATGATGATTTGTGGCAACCCAGTAACGGTTTCTATATAAAGGTCTTTGGCACCATCTACAGAAGATGCCAATGCTCCCAGTTTATCGGCATAATATGCAAGCGTATCCAGGTCTTCGCCAAATATCTTACATACCACATCCTGCCTTGCACCAGTCATCAGTTCATTAAAGCGCATTTGCACAGGAAATTGAAATCCTGTGGTAATGCCCGGCACATCGGCCAGTGCTGCACTCATCTTCTCTGCCAATTCAGGAAAAGACTTTGCGGATGTCCACTTGTCTTTGTCTTTCAGTATCACCATCATATCTGCAGCTTCTACAGGCATCGGGTCTGTAGGTATTTCGCCACTACCTATTTTGGTTACTACTTTTTCTACTTCAGGAAATTTATTCAATAATATCCCCGCTGCTTTTTGTGTAGCGTTGATGGATGTATGCAAGTTGCTACCCGTCAACACGCGGGTATCTACAGCAAAATCGCCTTCTTCTAATTGGGGTATAAACTCGCCTCCCATAGACATCAGTACCACCACAGCTACTACAAATAAAGAGAAAGCAGCACCAATCAATGCTTTCGGGTAATGCATCACTTTTTGCAATGCAGACTGAAAACGATGCTCCACTTTCGCCATCACCCTATCAGACCATGTATCCTTATGTGTTATCTTCTTACTGATAACCCAAGCACTCATCATAGGTATGTAGGTAAGCGATAAGATGAATGCACCTAATAATGCAAACGCCACTGTCTGCGCCATCGGGCGGAACATCTTACCTTCTATGCCTTGTAAAGAAAATATTGGCAGATATACTATCAGGATGATGATTTGTCCGAACACAGCACTGTTCATCATACGCGATGCAGAAGTCTTTACCTCTCCATCCATCTGCGCTTGCGTCATCCTGTTCACATCCTTGTATAGTTTAGAATGGCTGAGCCTGTGCATCACGGCTTCTACTATTATCACGGCACCATCCACTATCAATCCGAAATCTAGTGCGCCGAGGCTCATCAAGTTGCCACTCACGCCAAAGATGTTCATCATGATAACGGCAAATAACATAGACAACGGTATGATAGATGCCACTATAAGCCCTGCCCTTGCATTGCCCAGAAACAGCACCAGAATAAACACCACTATCAGCGAGCCTTCCAGCAGGTTCTTCTCTACCGTATCTATTGCATGACCTACCATTTTTGTACGGTCCAGGAAAGGCTCTATTACTACGCCTTCAGGCAGTGTCTTTTGTATCTGTGCTATCTTAGCTTTAATAATCTCTATTACCTTACCACTATTCTCTCCCTTCAACATCATTACAACCGCACCTGCTACCTCGCCCTCATCATTATAGCACATAGCACCATAGCGTATGGCTGCGCCAATCTTCACAATAGCCACGTCTCTTACCAGCAGCGGTGCACCACCTGCCGATTGCTTGATAACGATATTCTCAATATCTGGCATGCCTGTAGCAAGGCCCTCGCTACGTATATATAATATGGCAGGGCCTTTCTCTATGTAGGCACCACCCGTATTGCCATTGTTCTTTTCTAGGGCGGCAAATACATCCTCTATATTGATGTTGTAAGATGCCAGCTTTGTAGGATTAACCGCTACTTCATACTGCTTCAGGTTGCCACCAAAGCTGCTCACGTCTGCTACGCCTTTCAGCCCCAGCAATTGACGGCGCACTATCCAGTCTTGTATTGTTCGCAATTGGGTGGCATCATACCTTGCTTCATATCCCGGCTTGGCCCTTACTACATACTGATATATCTCCCCCAATCCCGTTGTAACAGGTGCAAGAAATGGCACACCAATGTCTGCGGGTATCTGCGTTTGTACTTGCTGCAGCCGCTCGTTTACTTGCTGGCGAGCCCAGTATATATCTACATCGTCATCAAAAACTATAGTAACGACAGATAAGCCGAAGCGCGAAAAGCTCCTTATCTCCTTAATGCCGGGGATATTGCTATTAGCCTGCTCAATTGGGAATGTTATTAAACGCTCTACATCAGGTGCGCCGAGCGATGGCGTGGTGGTTATAACCTGCACCTGATTGTCTGTAATATCCGGCACGGCATCAATAGGCAATCTGGTAAGTTCATAACTACCATAGCCAACTAGTGCCAATACAAATAGTACAATTATCAGTTTATTACTAACTGAAAAGCTGATGATTTTGCTCAGCATACCGATTGTATAATTTAAATCATTGCATCGAAAGCATATCGACACAAATCAGTAATCAATAAATGAAATGAAGTCAATGCACTATAAGCATTGACCTATAAAGAGAAGAATGGATTAAGCCCGTGGCGGCTGCCATATATTAGACAATGCCTCAGCAGCATAGTATGGCGATTGGTAACCTGTAAGCACCTGCTCTTCGCAAATAAAAACAGGCTTTTGTTTGATACTAAAGTCTTTATGCTCAAAGAAGGTAAAGACCATCAGCGGCGCATGGTTGCATTGTTTGAAAGGCAACTGCATATCTCTCTCATAGTCTCCGCGCTTTGCATCATCGGCATAGTGCATCGCAAGAAAATCAACAAAGTCGATCTGTTCGTCCAACGCTTTGTGTTCAAAATAATGTTCTACCAACACCTTCACCTTCATCACCTGATGAACGGGCGTTTGCGCAAACACAATTGTGAATAATAACGATATGGCTATAAAGCGAAGCACTGATACAAAGATAGGAAAACCTATTGCATTGCACAGCTTAATATGTGGATATAATCGAAATCTATCCGGCTTTAAGGGCTATTGATTGAACAGACTTATTCATTTTATATTCTAACGGGGAAAAGCCTGTCTGTTTCTTGAAAAAGCGGGTAAAATATGCAGGGTCATCAAAACCTAAATCATAGCCTATTTCTTTGATAGTCTTCAGATTATGATATAAATCACGCTGCGCCTCCAACACTATCCTGTCTGCTATTATAGCAGCGGCATTTTTGCCCGCATACTTTTTAGATATGGTGTTCAGCGTTCTTGTTTGTGTAAATAGCCTGTCTGCATACTGCTGCACTCCATGCTCTTGTCTGTAATGTTTTTCTACGGCCGATTTATACTGTTGAAATAAATGAAAATCAGCACCAATAGGGTTATTTATTTCATGTTGGCTGGTTCGCTTCAGCCTCTCGATATGGGTAATGAGTATCTGCAAATAAGAAAGCATGATGCGTTCTTTATCTTGCTCGTCGGTATTAAACTCCGTCGCCAACTTACCAAACACATCATCCAGTACTGCGTAAAGTGAAGAGGTAACTTTCAGAACCGGCTGTGCTTGTATATTATCAAACACATTGCTTCCTGTCAGGTATATATCTGCATCTGTTGTATGCCTGAACAATGAAGGCAAAAACTTAATCACATATCCATCCGCTTTTTCTTGAGGTCTTATCTGATGCATTTGCCCGGGTGATAATAAGAACAACACAGAACCACTATATGGATAATCTACACCATCAATCATGTGCAAACCTTTCCCTTTTCGCAGCCATATTATCTCATAATAATCGTGCCTGTGTTTCTCGTCAAACTCTGCAATGGTGCAAGCTTCTTCACTAAATGAAGACACTTTAATATTCCACACATCTCTGTCTGTGCAATACTGCGCAATGTTAAGTATCGGAATCACTTTGTTTTTGGCTTTCATAAACCTGCATCGATTACATGCAAAAATACCATTAATTGATATACCACTGCTTGCACTATCCGACATAAATCTTGGACAAAAAGACACAGTTATCACCGTATGCACCTACGATGCCATAAAGTACAATACAATTGCTGTTTTGTCCATTTTTAAAGGCTCCCATTCACATCACCTTTGCAATATCAAAACACAAAAAGCAATGCCATATGTAAAAATTGAAGTCACAAGAGACGGGGTGACCAAAGAGCAAAAACAAGCGCTCATCAGCGGGGTTACAAAACTTCTTTTTGAAGTACTAAATAAAGACCCTCTGTTAACACACATAACCATCGATGAGATAGACACCGACAACTGGGGCGTTGGTGGCGAGCAGGTAACAGAAATCAGAAAAAAGACTAAACAATAATATACATGCAACCAAAAACAATTGTAGTAACAGGCGCATCCACAGGCATCGGTTATGCCATCGCAAAACTGTTCATTGAAAGGGGACACAACGTAGTAATGAACTCGCTGAGCAAAGAGAACCTTACAAAAGCATATGGTAGCCTCGGCTCACCATCTGGCGCTGTAGTATTTGCGGGAGATGTTAGTGAAAAGAGCATCAGCAATGCACTGATAGCAGAAGCCATAAAGCATTTCGGCAAAGTAGATGTACTGATTAACAACGCAGGCATTTTTTCACCAAAACCATTTCTTGATGTTGAAGAAGCTGATATAGACAAGTACATCAAAACAAATCTGAAAGGCACTTTCTATACCAGTCAGGCAGCCATACCAAACATGCTTGAAAACGGCGGCGGCTCCATTATCAACATAGGTACTGTATTGGTAGATCATGCCATAGCAGGCTTCCCCGCATCAGCACCTGTATCCAGCAAGGGAGCCATACATGCGCTCACCCGTCAATTGGCTGCAGAGTTTGGCAAAAACAACATCAAAGTCAACACCATTGCTCCGGGCATCATTCGCAGTCCGCTGCAAGGCAAGATAGGCATCGACAATGCAGACGCACTTGCCGGTTTGCACTTGCTGGGTAAAATAGGCGAAGGTAACGACATAGCAGAAGCCGCTTACATGCTTGCCAATAACAACTTCATTACCGGCGAAGTATTGAATGTGGATGGCGGCCACGTTGCAGGACATCTTTTCGCATAGCACAACTTAATTATTCAATCATAAAACATAAAAATGAAAAAAATAACAAGCGCCATCTTACTGGCATTAGCAAGTATCCTCAGCTTAAAGGCAACAGCACAAACATCTAAAAAGAAAGTATTGTTTGTACTTACATCTCACGACAAGCTGGGCAACACCGGCAAGAAAACAGGGTTCTGGATTGAAGAATTTGCCACACCTTATTACTACTTTAAAGACAAAGGCATTGAAGTAATTGTCGCATCCCCTAATGGCGGACAAGCCCCTATAGACCCTAAGAGCAATGAGCCATCATTCCAGACAGCATCTACCAAACGATACTTTGCAGATAATGAAACGCAGAAGGTATTGAGTAATACAATTGCACTTTCTAAAGTAAACGTCAAAGACTACGATGCGGTTTTCTATCCGGGTGGTCATGGTCCAATGTGGGACTTATCGAAAGACAAAAACTCTATCAACATCATTTCAGGATTCTATAACAACAACAAGCCTGTAGCCTTTGTGTGTCATGGTTCTGCAGCATTGGTAAATGTGAAAGACAAATCCGGCAATTACATCATCAATGGCAAACGCCTTACTAGCTTTTGTAATACAGAAGAATCTGCCGTGCAGCTAACATCAGTCGTACCCTTCTCTTTGGAAGACAAACTGAAAGAACGTGGTGCAAAATATGAAAAAGGCAACGACTGGTCTTCGTTTGCCATAGAAGACGGACTGCTGATAACAGGACAGAACCCTCAATCGTCAGAAAAGGTAGCCGAAATCTTATACAATCGCCTTTACTAATATCAATGTATATGTATAACAAAGAAGTTGACGCCATTAGTCAGGTAATCAATAACTACTTCATGGGACTGTATAATGGTGATACAAACAGATTGAAGCAGGCATTTCACCCAACTGCAATACTATGGGGAGACATCAACGGCAATGAATATATGAAGCCTTTTGATGAGTTTTTGCAGGCTGTTATCAACAGGAAAAGCCCGGCTGATAATAATGAATCGTTCAAAATGAGTATAACAGGCATTGAAGTATTGGGCAATAATGCTATGACCAAACTGCATGTACCCATGCTGGGCAATAACTACCACGAGTTTATATCACTATCTAAAGTAGGCGGCAGATGGTGGATTGTAAACAAGCTCTTCACAAACATCAGCCATGGATAGCCAACACAATATCAACTCATTATTGGGCATACGATATCCTATATTACAGGGACCATTTGGCGGAGGACTATCCTCCGTCAAACTGGTTGCTGCAGTATCCGAAACAGGTGGGCTTGGCGGTTATGGTGGTTATCAACTGGAACCACAAGCATTGGCTGAAATCATAAATGATATCAGAAAGGCAACCGATAAACCTTTTAACATAAACTTGTGGGTAAATGACACAGATGCCGCAAGTACCAACTATACAGACGAGGCATACTTGCAGCTATGTAAACTATTCGAGCCCATCTTCAATGAACAAGGATTGGAATTGCCACCCAAACCAGCTAACGCAACAAGCAAATTTGAACAACAGGTAGAGATAGTACTACGCACGAGGCCAGCCGTATTCAGCTTTGTATTTGGTATACCCGACACAGCTATACTACAAGATTGCAGAAAACAGGGCATTAAAACCATAGGCGCTGCCACTACTTTGGATGAAGGATTTGCTTTGGAAGAGGCAGGTGTAGATGCCATAGTGGCCAGTGGTTTTGAAGCAGGCGGTCATCGCCCTTCCTTTTTACAACCTGCCCTCGAATCACTGCATGGTACTTTTGCCCTTACACGCATACTTACCCAACACCTCAACACCCCGATAATAGCAGCAGGAGGCATTGCTGATGCCAAAGGAGTAAGAGCAGCAATAGCTTTAGGAGCCGCAGGCGTGCAGGTAGGTACCGCATTCCTTGCTACAGAAGAGTCCGGCGCGACAGATAAGCATAAAGAAGCTCTGAATTCAGACAAGGGAAGATATACATCGCTTACCAAAGCCTATACAGGAAGAATGGGCAGAGTACTTACTAACGGGCTTACCCAAACCATTCATCAGCATTTGCATGTAGCCCCTTTCCCGTTACAAACAACATTTATGACCGCACTCAGACAACATGCCCTAGCAACTAACAGGGAGGATCTGATTGCATATTGGGGTGGACAAATAGCAGCTATTACAAAAAGACAAACAGCTGAAAACCTGATGCAGGAATTAATAGCAGGGCTTGATTAGCATGGTAGCATTTTAACACTCAGATTACAATACCTACCCATTGCGGCACGTTGTTTGATTTGGTATATTAGAAGAACTAAATCCATAAGATATGAAGCTGAGCGAAACATGGTTTATGGAAGGGTATATAGACTTTGAGCTACAGAAGTACCGACTGCTTGCCTACCTGCAAGAGGTAAACCAATACTTTACCGAACACAAACTATACCCTCAACTGGGCGACATCGTCTTCCACTACAATAATCTGGTGGCTTTCAAAGAACATAAAAAGCTGATGCAGGACAGCTTTCCCAAACAGCTAAGCAATGTAAACCTGCAAAAGCTGGAACTGGTGTACGAGGAGATGCTACAGGACAATGCCATTATGCAGGAACTGGAGAACATAACACAATATGCATTGGCACAAATGAAGCCAACACTTGACAATGGCGCAGAACTCTACGACAAGATAGAGAAGCAACTACGTGTAGAACCAGTAGGCATCATGCCGCTGTACAAGAACGAAGGCTATGTACTGGTACGCTTCGGCAACTATAGCGAGGTGAAGGCTTACAACTATACCATCACCCTATTCGAGCATCAGAACGACAAGTATCGGGGCATACGCTTGAACTATGTAGATACATGGCAAAACAGTATTGTCAATACCTACGAAAGCATCAAGCGAGACATCATCAAATCGATACGCACATTGCCCAACCCTGCCGTATTCAGTGTAGAGTACCCGTTGCCTGTACCACTAGACGAAACACTGCTACCTGTAGCCAAACGCCTACTAGTTAGACAAATAGGTATTGCCTGATACTACTCCTCCATACTATGATGCTCCTTAGCCATCTCTACCTGCTTGCGCGTTGGCATCAAAATGAGCCTGAGCGTAGTATCGTTGGTAAAGTAGCTGATAGCCCAGTTGATGAAGATAATCAGCTTGTTCTTAGCATTGAGTATCAACATCAGGTGGAGGAACATCCAGAACAGCCATGCTATGACACCCTGAAAACTAATGAATGGCAAATCGACCACCGCCTTGCGTTTACCAACCGTTGCCATAGAGCCCGGCAGCTTGTAGGTAAATTGTTTCAGTTTGTTGCCGTTTTTTAATGCCTTCAAGTTTGTTGCCAGATGCGTAGCCTGCTTGCCCGCAACATTGGCCATTTGCGGATGTCCGTTTGGCCAATCTTTCGTTTCCATATAGGCTATATCGCCGATGGCAAATACATTTTCTGTACCTGCTACCCTGCTATACTCATCTACTTTGATGCGATTGCCACGCACCAGCAATTCTTTAGATATGCCTGCGGGCACATTGCCAGTAATGCCCGCCGCCCATATCAGGTTACGAGTTTTTATCTGCCTGCCATCTTTTAATATAGCTGTATGCCCGTCATAGTCTTGCATCACCGCGTTTGTCCAAACCTGCACGCCCATTTTCTCCAGATATTCCTGCGATATGCGTTGCGAAACAGGGCTCATGGCAGCGAGCGTATTTGGACTACCCTCTAACAGATATACATTCAGCTTGCTGAAATCCATATCGGGATAATCGCGTGGCAGGATGTTCTTTTTCAATTCTGCCAGCGAGCCTGAAAGCTCTACCCCTGTAGGACCGCCACCTACTACTACGATGTTCATAATCTCCTCCATCTCCTCGGGCGTGGCATTCAGCGCATCTTCAAAATTGAGGAGGATGCGATTGCGAAGTGTGATAGCTTCTGTGGTCGACTTCATCGGGAAGGCATACTGTTCCAGATTTTTATTGCCGAAGAAATTGGTAGTACAACCTGTGGCTATTACCAATTCATCGTAAGGGAATATGCCGTCTTCTGTTACTACCTGTTGCCCTGCCATATCTACCTCCTTCACTTTGGTATTGCGCACATGCACATTGTTGCTACGCTGAAAGATTTTGCGAAGCGGGAAAGAAATAGAACTGGGCTCGAGGCGCGCGGTAGCTACCTGGTAAAAAAGTGGCTGAAACTGGTGATAGTTGTACTGATCTATCAGCGTGATATCGTAAGCCGAATTTCTGAGTTTTTTGGCGAGTTGCAAGCCTGCAAAGCCTGCGCCAAGTATTACGAGCCTTGGTGCCTTGTCCGATTGGCGTGTTGTAGATGCTGCCATCGTTTTATGTTTTGCAGCACTATGACAGGCATAGTGCCTGATGAAAGATATAAATGCGCCGCAAAGCTACGATAGTTTATAATACCGAACAGCATTTACATCATCAAATTACTAATCTAAGGGATAGATTTTAGCTGTTCTGAAAATGTAATTGGGCGTTAGGATTTAGGAATTAGTATTCAGGATTTATTACCCTGTTTTGGAATAGAGCGCAATGAGCCTGTATTGCTGTTTTGGGGGGATGGCTTTGAACCATAGTTCTTTAGCTTGCCTGTCTGCGGTGGGCAGGCGGCGGGTGTTAATATCGGCTGCCAGATATTGCTTCCAAAGCTCATCGGCAGTGGGTTGTGGCGGTGTTTGCTCTTGCGGTTCATCTGCTACAATTACAGGCTTTTCAGGGTTAGTAAGCACATCCTGATACACGGCAGGGTTATGGTGTTGCAGGTAATCCATTGTTTGGCGGATGCGGAGTTGGTGGTATTCTTCTGTAAGACTGTTGTTGAGATAAGGCAGGCCGTCGTCGAGTGTATCAAAACCAAGCCGTTGTATATCCTGCGCAGGAACTTTTATGCACCTACCCTGCCAATAGGCATCTCCATAAGGGTATATTTTCAGGAGTTCTTCGAGAGATTTCTCCTGCTTGGGTTTAACCAATTCAGTTTTTATAATATCCCGAACAGGCAATATATCCGCTTGTTTGGGTTGTTCAATTTTCTCTTTGTATTTGTTGGCAGCAAGCCGACTGTCGAGGTCGATGGCGCGGATAAGAGCAGCAGGGCTTACATCATCGTACACTTCTACCACCATATCGCGCAAGCGGATGTGGCGTTTTACCTGCATCTGCCCAGTTATCATTTTGCCCAACACTTCCCTGCGCTGTTGCAGGCTGCAGATATTGGTTTTGATGACTTCTTTGGCTTCCGTCATCAGCTCATCTAATGCCAGTGTGGTAGCATGTGCGGTGAGGCTTTCTATAAACGGCTGCAACTGTCTGTATAAACGATTAGTAGCAGAACGCAGACTATCACCATCAGCTACATTTGGGTAGGCTTCTTTGTAAGCCAGTCTTTTGTTGTGTGTACGCAGGTAGTGGGTTATGAATGTTTGGTGGGCAGGCTTTAACGCCTGCCAAGTGGTACGGTTTTCAGGAGTCATTTTGATAGGATTTTCAGGTCTATTTATTATAGCAAATATACAAATAAAAGATGAATAAACATATTAATAACATATCATACAAATAAATGTTGCATCAAATCATCTTCATTGAACCTTAAATTAGTTTGTTGCTTATTATTTAATACCTTATTCATTGCAAGCGCTATCATAACAGCGACATAGTGTTTCATTTTCCAAAATACTTCCTCAACAAAAACCTCTTTCCCTTGCAATTTAACCTTATCATATGGCTCATATGAAATACCCCCATGTGCTATTTCATTACGTATTCTATATGCTAAATCCAAAATAGCTTTAACCTCTTTCGCTTCCTTAATAGAGTTCGCAAGTTTCGTAAGACAAATTATTTTAACAAAATCAGAGGATGTATTCTTATCAAATAAACCTTCAAGCGCATAAATTAAATCTAATAGGCTGTCAATTGAAACTTGATTGGATTTTACCGCGCTTAAATACCTTTTAAGTGACCATAAATTATGATGCCATATTAGCGATAAAGAATTATAAGTTACTTCAAGTTCAGCTAACTTATCTTTTTCTATCAATACCTCATGCATAAATAAACTAGACCGCATATGCTCACAATACACTTTCCCTTTACTTGCCATTTGAAAAAAACCATCATATACAGTTGTATCATTATTGTACATGTATGACTGTGTTGGAAACTTCAGATGTAGTCCTGCTAACACGAAATAGCAAAACTCGTTAATAACTGCAGAATGCATTTTGTAACCCTTTACAAACTCGTTCTCAAAGTCGATAAGACCAGCACTGTTAAAGTCTTCTTTAGTTGGGATATTGTTCACATCATATTTATACTTTATTTCTAAGACTACAACACCATTAGACAATGGCCAATCATCGTGAGAATTTAGCTTAAAATAATCAGGTACTTCCCCGAAACTATCCCTTATAACCTTTTCAAAAAAATCTACTTCTATCAACCCTGTTATCAACCGCGGATAAAAAGTCACATAGGCATGATCAATCGTTTCCGGATCAACTTTATTAAGTAACGACAAATTACCAAAACTGTACTTTCGTTTATGCAATTCATCATTAAATATATTTTTGACAGCCTTGGTCAAATCAACCTTTATCGGTTCTCTACTAAAGTCTGAGCAAAATTGATATGCGGGTAATAGCCAACGAATAAATGTACTCATAAACGTTTCTTCTTTTTCTTGACAATAAGATTATAGCTATCCAGCACCATTTCTTTGAGTTGTTTGTTGGTGAGGGTGCCGTCTACTATTATGGTGTTCCAGTGTTTTTTGTTCATGTGGTAGCCCGGTAGTACACAATCATATTCTTCGCGTAGTTCTATTGCATGCTCGGGGTCGCATTTTACATTAAACTGCAATGGGTCTGCATCCAGCGCTACAAGCAGAAACATTTTTCCGCCTGCTTTCATGACCAATGTTGTTTCATCGAAAGGAAAACTCTCTGTAACATCGGGCAAGCTGAGGGCGTATTCGTGCAGTTGTTCTATGTTCATATAGCTAAGTTAGCAAATGATGTTGTGGATAGCTTTTGCAATAGATAGTAATGTATTATTTTTCGGCAAAGAACTACTATGCCAGCCCAAACCATCGACCAGGTAATAACCGAACTGGAAGCCGTGATACAGGAGTGTATCGATACCAACAACCGTGCAGGATATTTTGCTGCGTTGTATCATCGGGTTACCTGTCGCATCAAACAAGGAATAGCTGCTAACGAATTTGAAGACAATGCACGTATGGAAGTATTGGATGTGCTGTTTGCCAATCGCTACCTGGATGCATGGTATGCGTGGAAAGCCGGCAATAAACCGACCGCATCGTGGGCAGTGGCTTTTGAGGCTGCACAAACCAAAGGCGTTATCATGCAACACCTGCTGCTGGGCATCAATGCCCATATCAACCTTGACCTCGGTATATCTACCGTTGCTACCATGCATGGCGGCGTACTTGGTGGCTTACAAAACGACTTCAACAAAATAAACACGGTACTGGCATCGCTGATAGATGTAGTGAAAGCAGAGGTATTTAAAGTATCTCCCCTGATGTTTCTGATAGACAGCTTTGCAAAAAACTATGATGAAATGCTGGTACAGTTCAGCATAGACACCGCCAGAGATGGCGCATGGCTATTTGCCACAGAGCTGGATGGCAAAGCAGGAAGTGTTTATAATAATTGCATCAGCACTCGTGATACTGCCATTGCACAATTAGGCACTGCACTGGCTAAACCTAAAGGATGGTTCTTTGGTATGATAGTAAAAGTTGTCGGCTGGTTTGAATACAAACAACCGAAAGATGTGATAGCTATACTGCGGTACAAACCCTAAACCACTGCGCCACCAACACTGCCTGCCATTGCTTGCATTTGGTTGCAGCAGTATATGAGTATCAGTATCAATAAGGCACTCTTGCCTTCGGTATAGTTATCGTCGATTTCTATCTTATAATTGAATGAGAATTTCGTCCACTGAAAATCTGGCTTCAGGGTAATGATGGCATGGTCTGTATCTGTAACCAATGAAAACTTATTGTGCCACATACCTGCTTTGAACATATAGGTCTTACCCTGATAATCGACAGACATACCGCCCCAACCGAACTTGATGGTTGCAGCCACCTCATCCCCTTTCTTTACCTGCAGCTCTGTATGCCAGAAGTTGGCAGACTCTACATTGTATTGGCTGCTACCCTGTGTTATTTTCACCTTCATAGAAAACCAACCATCGTAGCCTATGGTGCCGAGTGAATTGTTGTTTTCGTCAAACAGTTCGAAGTTGCGGTTGTGTTCTCCTTTTGCAGTGTACTTCATAACAAGGGATGATTTTTATTAAAGTTAATGTTTTGTATTTATGTTTTACAAATGCAGCACGTACTGTATTTACAAAAAACAGTGGCTAAATTGTATGATGAGCATCATAGCAAAAGAACAAGCAACACTGTATTTTCACATTGATATAGCAATATGCCACAACAGGTTTTGCGCACGCTTATATTTCTACTTCTATCGGTAACGGCAACAGCACAGGAGCTAACGCTGTATGTGCTACCTGCACCCAAGCCTATCAACTGGCAATCGCCAAGAAGTCTTGTTTTCAGTTATATCAATAATGCCATTATTGCCAATAAATATGGCAGGGGGCAAAAACATGCTATAGGCCATGTGATGGTAGAACTGAAATATAAGGACCGCTATGCGCTTGTTGGCACTACAGCTACGTCTAACAGGTATATGATGCATAAAGTGATGCACCGTGGCTGGGGTCTGGGTATTCTGTTTGCAACAATCAACGGAAAGCTGGAAGAGGCTAATATTAACCAACCGCAACTACAAGAAAGAACAGCAAGCGGAGAGATGGTGTACATACGCTACAAGATAAATGCGCAGATGTTTGAAAGGCTGTGGGCATACCTGCAGGAGTACAAAGCTCGTGGCTATGACAAATACTACAACGGAGAAAATAATCCGCGGGCGGGCAAAGGTGCGGGATGCTCTGCATTCGGATATAGTTTTCTTGAAGTTGGCGGATTGCAATACTTACTAAATGATAGTGCATGGAAGGTAAACGTACGGGTACAGGAAGGGCTTATCGGGCGACCGATAGCTGACAGACGGGTAAGCATCTTCAAACTGATGATAAAAACAAGGTGGGCAAAAGAGAGAAATAAATACCGCCGCTTACAATACTATGAGCCAACCTTGATATATCAAGATGTACTGAACATACTAAAGAATAATGCTGCAGGAACAAAAGACAGTATCGGCAATGCAAAGGGAATTATAATAGATGCACAAACGCTACAACCACCTGATGAACCCATCTGGCAGAATTAACCTACTCCACTTCTATATTATACTTATGCAATAAGCCTTGTAAACCATCTACTGAAAACCTGGCCCGGCTGATGCGATTGTTTTCGGGATTTATGGAGAAGCCTATGGCTGTGCGCAGGTCTGCTTTTTCGAGTGTTGTATTATCGAACATGGCACCTGCAAGCATGCTGCCGTCAAAAGATGAACCCGTAATATCCGCAGATGTAAAATCTGTTTCCTGCATGTTGCAGTTTGCAAACTTAGTGTTGTGAATTTTCAGTTTGTAGAACGATGAGTAACTGAGATTGCAACCAGTGAAACTGAATGACAACAAAAACGGACTGCAGTCTGCAAATACAATACCCAGCATTTTGCAATCTGTAAACTGTACATTACTAAACGTGGTATTATTTATGCGAATATTACTAAGGTCGCAGTTTTGAAAATTACAATCAGTGAACGAGCATTTGGATAAATCGGCTGCAGAAAAATTACAGTCCTGAAACTGACATTTCTCAAATTCACTTTCATCAAAACTTATCTCATCTGCTGCGGTAAAGAATTTGCCTTTGTAGTACGCTTCGCTCATAACCTAAATGTAAGTAAAAAGCGACAGCCATATAGACTGTCGCTTTCGTTTTCACGGTGATATAACCAATAAGGCCCCTATTGCACTTTGGTAACTTTAATAGTTTGTTTCGTTTGTCCTTCTACACTTACATTCATGATGTATGCGCCGGGAGATAATGTCTTGCTCAGGTCTGTAAGATGTGCATTTACTTTAGATACCTGTCCGCTGTAAGTATCCATCACCTTACCTGTCATATCGCTTACTACTATAGTTGTAGATGACTGCTGCATAGATGCAGGGAAAGATAAACCAAGTACGTTTGTAAATGGATTAGGATATGCTTTGATGGTAGTACTGGCAACCATTTTACTTTTAAACTCAGCTATACGAGCTTCATCATTACATTCAAACGCGTTATGTGCTTCTTCGCCCTTGAACATAGGCGATGACCAATTGTGGTATTTGTTTTGCAACTGATAACCTGGGAAGCCGGGATTGTATTCCGGAAATACGGTATACAGGAATGGGAAAATATCGTCCTGCTTGCTGAATGACAGTACCGGTGTTTGTGTAGCCCATGTAGGATTATTAGCTACACCGAGGTAATCGAGCGGCGAAAGTGCCACTAAACCATTTTCTGTCATACGCACAGCTACATAACCTGCAGGCTGCATTCCAGCAGCAGGATCAGGCGTATTTGTATACCAGCCTACGTATATATTTTCAGCACCCGGACTGTGATTAGGATCGTATGCAGGGAAAGGAGCGTAGTTGTAATTACCATTGATGGCAGTACAAGCAAGCACAGATCCGTCATTAATAATGCGCGTAGCAGCAGATGCCATTGTGTGGTAGTCTACCAGGCGAACAGATATATCCTGATTGTTGGTAGTATATGCATATGCCCAGTTTTCAACATCATAATGGCCGGGACAATCTATATTAGCTATCACAGGATCACTATAAAAGCCAATAAAATTAAAGTCGTTGAATAGTGTAGGCACAACGGTACCTGTTGACATGTATATCATCGCCCAGAAATCATAAGACACCTCTCTCATTATACCTGTAGCCGGGCTGTAATAGCAGTAGTGTACATTCAATGACCCACCCATACTAGTGTGACTGAAAGCACAATCCGGCATAAAATCATTTCCGGTTTTTGCAAGCGTGAGCACACCACTGAATGCTATTGATGGCCCAGAATTGAGGCCGACCATTGTGTAAATAACACCACCTTCTTCCCACACCAATGATACTGCATAGGTAAGGTGACAATCCATACTGATACGGCCATAAATTGGAGATGTAGACAATACGTTTGTGTACAACAATGAAGGACCCGATGTTGTAAGGTCATATACATCTATTTTATGACCAACACCCAACTCGTAATATGCAACAAGCATTTGAGAACTACCCGATACATCTAAAAATCCAACCTCTACATCCCTCACATTGGTATACGGAATGACCCCCTGTGCAAGCACAATAGAAGGATTGCCCGGCTGCAGGTATCGCCAAGATGCACCGGCCACGATACCGAAGGGATCATCCCAACCGGCTAATGCCAAATCTACCGCTCCCAAACCCGTAATGCTAACACCTCCGAATGAGTATGCAGAAGTGTGGGATGTAAGGCTAATATCAGGGCTACCAGCCATCGGCCATGAATCTTCATAAGCTATTGGCGTATTAAATGTTTGTGCTAATAACGGAGCGTTAGTACCAAGCAAAGAACAGAACAAAACTGAAAGTGTGGCAAGAACCCTCCTAGGGGAGAAATAACTGTGTTTCATGATTGCGATGTTTTTTGGTGAAATACAAAGTAAACACATCAAGAAGGCGAAAACACCAGTGTAAACACTGGAATTTTCTAATCACCTAGCTCGAAAAACACAATCGATTATCAATCAATAATTTAATCTTCAAAAAAACTTTTACGTTAACAAAAAAGCCACCTGAACGGCGGCTTTTTGCTCAAAAAACGTTTATTTATTAACCAGCAACTTCTTCTGCAAGGTCTTTTTCTACACGTAGATTATCAATGATATCGCGTTGACGGTCGGGGGTGTTTTTACCCATATAATACTCAAGCAGCTTTTGTATCTGTGCTTCCTGCCCAAGTATTACAGGCTCTTTGCGCATGTCTTCGCCAATGAACTGTGCAAACTCTTCGGGGCTTATTTCACCCAAACCTTTGAATCGTGTTATCTCCGGCTTGCTACCCAGTTCTTTAATAGCGCGCTGACGCTCCTCGTCGCTATAGCAATAGATAGTCTTTTGCTTGTTGCGAACACGGAACAGTGGTGTATCCAGAATATATACGTGGCCGTTCTTTACCAAATCGGGGAAGAACTGCAGGAAGAAAGTCATGATAAGCAGACGGATGTGCATGCCATCTACATCGGCATCGGTAGCTATTACTATGTTATTGTAACGCAAGCCTTCCATACCTTCTTCAATATTCAGCGCATGTTGCAACAGATTGAATTCTTCATTCTCATACACCACTTTTTTGGTAAGACCATAGCAGTTGAGCGGCTTACCACGCAGGCTGAATACCGCCTGCGACTCTACATTGCGGCTTTTGGTAATGCTACCACTGGCACTATCACCCTCGGTAATGAAGATGGTACTTTCCAGTTGCTTTTGCATAAACTCCTCTTTGCCTTTATTCGGCACATCATCATTGAGGTGTATGCGGCAATCGCGGAGTTTTTTATTGTGCAGATTGGCCTTTTTAGCACGCTCATTTGCCAGTTTACGGATACCCGAAAGTTCTTTACGTTCGCGCTCGCTCTGCTCGATGCGTTTCTTCATTGCCTCGGCCACAGCAGGGTTCTTGTGCAGGTAGTTGTCCAGCTCTTTTGCCAGAAACTCCAGTACAAATGCCTTCATGCTCTGCCCGCCTTCTGATACTGTGAGAGAGCCGAGTTTTGTTTTTGTCTGGCTTTCGAACACAGGCTCCTGTACACGAACAGATATAGCCGCGCAAATGCTCTGGCGAACATCGGCTGCATCATAATCTTTCTTATAAAAATCGCGGATGACTTTTACAAATGCCTCGCGGAAAGCTGCCTGGTGTGTACCACCTTGCGTGGTAAACTGACCATTGACGAATGAATAAATATCCTCGCCATAATCGCCCGTATGCGTAAGGGCTACTTCTATATCATTGCCCTTCATGTGAATGATGGGGTAACGGCAGTTTTCAGGATTTGTTTTGCGTTGCAGCAAATCCAGCAAACCGTTTTTAGATATATAGTTGCGACCATTGAGGTGTATCTGCAAACCGGCATTCAAGAAGCAATAGTTCCATACCTGATTTTCTATATAATCGTTGATGAAGTGATAGTGCTTGAACACCGTATCATCGGGTGTGAAGGTAACCAGCGTACCGTTGGCTTCGGTAGTGTCTACTTCTTTGTGCTCCTTGGTCAATACACCACGTTCAAACTCGGCAGTTTTTGATTTACCATCGCGATAGGCAGTTACTTTGAAATACGTACTCAGCGCATTCACCGCTTTGGTACCCACACCATTCAGACCTACCGACTTCTGGAAGGCTTTGCTATCGTACTTGGCACCAGTATTTATCTTGCTCACCACATCTACCACCTTGCCCAATGGTATGCCACGGCCATAGTCGCGAATGGTAACGGTGCCGTTATCAATGCGCACCTCTACCCGCTTGCCATAGCCCATGGTGTATTCATCGATACAGTTATCTATCACCTCCTTCAGCAATACGTAGATACCATCGTCCACACTGCTGCCATCGCCCAGCTTGCCTATGTACATACCGGGGCGGAGGCGTATGTGTTCGCGCCAGTCGAGCGACCGTATACTATCTTCCGTATATTGATTTTGTTCTGCCATACGGGTGCAAATATAAATTTTGGACGGGTTAAAGAGATATTTGGATTTTTATTAGTTGATAAATGGGTTTAATGTGTGGAGAAATGGGGATTGTTTGTAATAGTATGTATGCATAATGAGGCTAATACTGTATATTAGGATATAATAAGTCAAACATTATTTTTACATATCACGATACCATATAACACATCACAAACATGGGAAATTTTAGAATTGCAAAGTCTAAACTCAAAATAATTGAAGACAATGGTAGAAGAATAACTATTGTTGACAAAAATAGTTTCGACAACTTTAATGAGGATATTTTAGGTCTTGGCAAAATAGAGACTGAATCGAAACAGGTAAATGCACTAAGTGTTTTCTTTGATTTAGAAGGATTTACAAATTTCTGTAAACAAATTGACCCACAATTAGCTGTCCCAGAATACTTAAGTGAATTTCTAAAATGGATTTTTGACGAAATAAGATCTGAATTGACTCAAAAAGAATATACAGATGGGTATTCAACTTGGGCAGACTTACCATTTCTTTCAAAATATTTAGGAGACGGAATCTTATTCCTCTGGGATACTTCAGAAATGAGTGATATACAAATTAGAAACGTAGTAGTCTCGATGTTGAATATCTGTAATAAATACAAGAAAACATTCTTACCAAAAGTTTCCAAATCTATTGCATCTCCTCCAACAAAATTAAGGTGTGGTATAGCAAGAGGTGCTATTTACACTGTTGGCGATGGGAATGATTTTGTTGGTCCGTGTATCAATATGTCTGCTAGACTTCAAAAGCTAAATACCTTATCTTTTTGTTTTTCAAGAAGGGGGATAGACCCAGAAAAAATGTCTGAGAATTATAAAAAACAAATTACAGTAAAAAAAGTAGATATACGTGGCATAGGCAGTGAGGAGTTAGTTTGTATACTTTCGGCGGAATATGATAAATTGGAAAGTGTCGAAAAAAAGAAGTTTATAGACCCAGCATAAGTTTGTAACACTTCGACAGTTTGTGAAATTTTCTATGTATTTAGTGTCTTATAAACCCCAATAACACACTTGGTTCTTGCGCAGGGCATTGTGCTTCAGCAAGCGGAAATCGATACCGATTGTGAATGACTGATAAGCATCGGGCTTGCTGGAATACACGGCTGTTGCATAGCCATCCAGATAGTCGTTGAACAATATATGATATGTGTACTCTGCAAACAACCTGATACTTGGGCTGATGAGTACGTGTGTACCTATACCTACAGGCATTACTAACATACCCGATTTGTATACTTTGTTCTTTTCTTCGTTGTATTTCTCCCAAGCACGGTCTCCGTAAAAGTATACAGAGTCTATACCATCCATTTCGCGCTCCAGTTTGTTATTAAGATAGCCAACACCTGCAAACACATATGGAGACAATATTTTGTAGCGCTTGATTTTGTAATTGTCTGTATAGATTTCATTTTCTGCACGCTCCCACTGCTGCCCGCGAAACTCCCATTGCACCATTGCAGACACTTCTGTTACTGTACTTTTAAATGCGAAACTGCGTTTAGGCCTCCAGTCATCGTAACGGTCATCATCGCCATCCAGATTGCCGGTGATGAATGTACCGCGTATACTCAGGTTCTTATTAATAGGTGCCATGATTGCTGCCTGCACACCAGCATTTGCTTGTGCAAAATCGCCAAAGCGGCTAGGCGTAAGGTCGCCCAGATATATCATGGCCGAAGGGCCAACGGCAATATTCATTCCCCCATACTCTCGTGGCATCTTCCACTGCGCATTTGCAGGCAAATGTGCAGTAGCCAGTATAGCTGCCATGAACAATATCTTATGTAATAAATCTCTCATTTTATTAACTATTAAGTAAAACTACACAAGTAACTTGTTTTATACCAGTGCTGTTTTAACGGGGTAAAACTACAACAGGGTTCGGGCAATAACATTAAATAAAGGGCTACTTAACCGCTGAATAACCTTCGATTAACCACCGAATAACAAAACCGGCTGCCATATACTTGGCAGCCGGTTTTGCAGAAACTTATTCTTATTACTTAAAACTTAACACCAAATGTGAGTGCAGCGTTGTTGAAGTTGTTTTTGAGTGTTGCAGTAGGCACTATTACGTTTGCATAACCTGCAGCTGTAGGATCGAGCGTATATGGCTGTTCCTGCATTTTGCTTTGGCTGTTTACAAAACCAAGGTCTACAAACCAAGAATCTGTACGGAAACCTATACCTGCAGACATTTCAATTCTATCCGCATTTACAACAGTTGTTTTGTATGGGCTGCCATAGTAACCAAAGCCCACACGCAGCGATACTTTATCTATCCTGCCTTCGAGGCCTACACGCAGGTTTGAAGCACCTTTGTAGCTGTTTTTGATGGCTGTGTTTACATTGTTTTCATATGTACGGTCTGCATTATCAAAATAGAAACGTGCAGACGCGTAGTTGACATATTCATAATCGACACTGATGAAGCCGTATTTACCAAATATACCTGCCGCACTCAGCACACCACGCCAAGGGGTAACCAAGCTATACTGGTACGTATTTGTCGGCGCATCTACACGGGTAGTAGGAGAACCGCCAACACCTAACACATTTTTAAAATTTTCAGAATTTACTGTCAACGATTTATTGAACTCGTCTTTCAGCGTCATCAGTGTTGGTGTATGGATAGCTGCACCTAAGCGCAATGCTTCAACAGGTTTGTAGATAGCACCTAGTTTCAGATTTATACCGGTACCGCGGGTAACGAGCGACTCTGTATACGTGAAACTTTCAAAAAAGTTGTTGGTATTGTTTGTTGCATCTTTTTCCTCATACACCATCTCTCGTTTATAGCGCACTACAGGGATGCCCAGTGTAGCACCCAGCATCAGCTTTTCCTCATAATTACCACCTAATGAAACTGCCAACTCTGAAATACCGCCCTTTTGTGTTACGCTACGCAATTGGTTAACCCCTGAAGTATTAAATGTAACAGGAACGTAGTTGCCACCAGCGGTATCGAGCAAGTAGCTTTGATAGCCCATGTATGCAGGCGTACCTGAAGAATTGCTGTTATTTATATCCGTAGGATATTTGTTTGCATCGATAGAGAAAACCTCTGCACCTGATGAAGAATTATTATCCAGCGGATTAATTGCCATGTAACCTCCGTAAGTATAATTGTGGCTGAAATCGGCCAGGCGGTTGATACCCAAACCGAATGATGTAGATTTCCAACTACTGCGCTCGTAGCGCTGGCCACGTTGTGCACTTGTAGCCACCAAACCCAGATTATTGATAGTGAAACGTGTGCTGTTGTCATCCATTTGCTTGCCTAGATAAGTGCCTTGTGTATTATTCATCTTGAGCGACGGCGTGAATGTAAACTCTGAGCGTCTATACACCCCAATACCCGCAGGGTTGATGCTGAGTGATGTAAAATCGCCACCCAATGCACCTAGCGCACCACCTATGCCCATAGAGCGTGCAGTACCCTGTGGTTGCAGATAAGAAAAGCGTAGTGCATCTGTCTCGTCTTGTGCCAAAACATAAGACGCGGAATATGTGAGTAGTAATACTGTTGCGGATAAATAACTGCGAATATTCATAAAAGCAGATTTCTGTGTATTATGACAAAAAAATTGAGCGAATGTTTAAAATAAAGGTTTAACAAATATCTATAATCAAATGCTATACCAATGTTAAAAGCCTTGTATTTATTAAGATAGCTTTAACGGATTATAAAACAAAGGGTGGCAATATTGCCACCCTTTAAATCTTATCTGCGACCACCGCCGCCGCCACCAAATCCGCCGCCACGGCTGCCACCACCGCCACCGGAAGAACCACCGCCAAAACCACCACCACGGTTTCCACCACCGGAAGGTGCGTTATAAGATGGTTGCGAACGCTGCTCGTAACGAGGCTGTTCGTACCTTGGTTGTTCATAGCGTTGTTGCTCAAAGCGCTGCGGTTGTTGCTGCTGTTGCTCGTATCGTTGTGGTTGTGAAACCTCGCCATAACTTCTTGAAGGTCGAGATTCTACAGTACCATTGTTATAAGTATTGTTATCTGATGGAACATTCATCGGCCTATCGAAAGTAGTATTGCCTCCACGAGAAGGACGAGATTCAAATACATTTCCATTACCGTTATTATTGTCTCTAGGTGCATTCATTGGCCTATCTACAGTACCCGGGCGGCTACCGTAGCCATTATCGCCACCACGCACAGGTGTATTCGTATTCATATTACCACCTCTGTTGTAGCTGCGTCCGGGCTCTGCATTGTTATTTACAGTACCTCCTCGCAGCGAACCACCACCGGTATTGCCAGGAGATGTACGCAACTGTCCGCCGCCTACATTACTAGATACAGACCTTAAAGCTGTTGAGCTTCTGAGGCTATTATAATTGCGATTGAAAGATGTACGCGGACCATACGTGATATTACTACGGAAGCCACCACCGTTATACAAGCCACTGTAGTAGCCATCCCAATAGCCGTTATAATAACCACCCCAGCCGCCAAAACCATTGCCCCAGCCACCGTAGTAGTAACTATTGAAGCATGAATATCCATACCAATTATTCCACCCCCAATAAGATGACCAGTAAGGGCCACCCCAGCCTACACCTACAGACCAACCCGGCCTGTACCCATAGCCGTAGCCATAGCCCCAACCCCAGTAAGGGTTGTACCAAGGATCGTAAGACCAATAAGGATTGTAGAATGAACCATAACCGAAACGGCTGAAACGATTGCTGTAATAATTATCGTCGTCGTAGTCTATATATGCATCATCAGAGGCATATCCATTATTGCTACCATCGTTATAGCTGCCATTTTGCTGTTCCTGTGCACGGCGCTCTTCCTGTTGCTGGCGGTATTCTTCATCGGCTTTTTTCTCAGCCTTTGCCTTGCGCCTTGCTTCTCTGCTGGTAGTGTATATATCATCATCGTACTGCTGTGCATATACAGTAGTACCTGCCATACTCATCAGTACAAGACCGGTTAAAAGAAAGCGTTTCATCTTAATATGTTTTGCTTAGTGAAATTAGTACATTTGCGGCACTAAAAAGGCAACGAAAAGCGTGCCAAAAGACTTATGGCAGATAATTTAACATCTCGTAAACAGGATTATTCTCAGTGGTATAATGACCTGGTTTTGAAGGGCGGATTGGCCGAGCACTCAGACGTGCGCGGGTGCATGGTAATTAAACCTTATGGATTTGCGCTGTGGGAAAACATGCGCGACGTATTAGACAAAATGTTTAAGGAAACAGGCCACCAGAATGCCTATTTCCCGCTTTTTATACCCAAAAGTTACCTGAGCAAAGAAGCATCGCACGTTGAAGGCTTTGCAAAAGAGTGTGCCGTGGTAACCCACTACCGCCTGAAGAACGACCCTAATGGTGGTGGCGTAATTGTAGACCCCGAAGCTAAACTGGAAGAAGAACTGATAGTGCGTCCTACTTCTGAAACCATCATCTGGAGTACCTACAAAGGCTGGATACAAAGCTACCGCGACTTGCCAATATTGGTAAACCAGTGGGCAAACGTAGTACGTTGGGAAATGCGTACACGCCTCTTCCTGCGTACCGCAGAGTTCCTGTGGCAAGAAGGCCATACTGCACACGCTACAAAAGAAGAAGCTATTGCAGAAACAGTACAGATGCTGGATGTATATGCACAGTTTGCAGAAGAATACATGGCACTGCCGGTGATAAAAGGTGTGAAAACAGCTAACGAACGTTTTGCAGGTGCAGAAGATACTTATTGTATCGAGGCACTGATGCAGGATGGCAAAGCACTGCAGGCAGGCACATCTCACTTTCTGGGGCAGAACTTTGCGAAAGCATTTGATGTGAAGTTTGCAGACAAGAACAATAATATAGAATACGTCTGGGCAACATCATGGGGTGTATCTACCCGATTGATTGGCGCACTGATAATGGCACATAGTGACGATGAAGGCTTGGTAATGCCACCGCGCATTGCACCGCTGCAAGTAGTGATAGTGCCTATCTATAACAAAGATGCTGAAGCAAGGCAGAAGATTGACGACAAAGCTGCACAGTTGGTAAAAGAACTACGCGCTAAAGGCATCCGTGTGAAATTTGACAACGACGACACTACCCGCCCGGGGTGGAAATTTGCAGAATATGAGCTGCGTGGTGTACCGGTACGTATAGCACTGGGCGCTCGCGATTTGGAAAACAATGTAGCCGAGGTAGCACGCAGAGATGAGAAAACAAAAACTTCAACATCGCTGGACGGGCTTACAGACTATGTAAGCAACCTGCTGGAAGAAATACAGCAGAATATGTACAACAAAGCACTGACTTTCCGCAACGAGAGCATCACGAAAGTGGACAGTTGGGAAGAGTTTGTAAGTACGCTGGATGGTAAAGGTGGCTTTGTAGCTGCACACTGGGACGGCACTGCCGAAACAGAAGATAAGATTAAAGAGATGACGAAAGCTACCATACGCTGCATACCGCTGAACAACGAGCAGGAAGCAGGTAAATGTGTATTGACAGGCAATCCGTCTACACAACGTGTACTGTTTGCAAGGGCATACTAAGCTTATACTTAATTAAAAAAACATAAAAGAGGCATGCCATTAGGTATGCCTCTTTCGTTTAATCGTATTTATTACGACTTATTTTTTCAAGCTGTTTACAATTTGTTCCAGTTGAGCAATACGTGCTTTCAGGTCTTCAATTTGTGCTTGTTGTTCCTGCAAAGCCTTGATAGCTAATGTACTAAGACCTGCATAGTCAACACTTAATTGGTTTGGCACCATCGGATTACCCTCGTTGGTAGTATTTACAGCTACAAATTCGGGGAACAATGCTTGTATATCCTGTGCAATAAAGCCTATTGATTGTTTATGTTCCGGATTGTTGAATTTGTACTGATAACGTTTTGCCTTCAACGAAGATAGCTTTGCAAGTACAGGCTCCATATCAGTAATATTTTGTTTCAGGCGAGCATCTGATACAGTAGTATAAGCACCTGTAGTGCCATTAAAAGTACCTAGATTACCTGTTTTTCCAATAATCATATCTCCACCTGAAGAAGCGTAAAAACTCCAACCCGTAGATGTCGATGTATTATTTATGCGTATACCGTTATCCGAAAAAGTACCTGTAATACCATCTACTTGGAACCTGTTTTTAGGGAAACGAGTACCTACGCCCATATTACCAATAGAATCGATGGTTACTTTTGGTGAAGCCCCTATGGTAAGATTTAAGCTACCTAATGTGTTACCTGCACCTGTACCAAAGTCTACATCCTCTGCTTTACCGCTATAGCTACCCAAGTAGCCCCTGTAAGTATTCGACTCGTACAAGCCCAGCCACAAGCTGCTGCCACCACGAATACCATCGCCACCCGAATTATCTGCCCTCAACCCATTTGACATAAATGCATAAGGCACGCTTACCAATTTTGTAGTACCAAAATCCGCATAAGAAGTACCACCAGTGGGATCTAATTCAATTTTCAGAAATTTGCTGCTATCTATCCATTTGATGCCCTGAATAGAACCTGTAGTACTTGTTGCTGTACCGTCACCAATCTCAACATTCAGCAATCCCTGCGCAGTAGTAGTAGCCGTTCTTGTTTCTGAATATAATACAGTAGTGCTAGTAGGTGTACCATTGATGATGCTGATGCGAACACCTACATTTTGATTGGCCATAATAGCACCAGAAGCATTTCTTAATACTGCCTGATAGTTAGTAGCAAAAGGCAGTTGCGCAAATGCAGCTACAGAGAAGAATACATAAACTGCAACCAGTATAAGAGATTTAATATTTTTCATAATTAATGATTTTAGAATAATGGTGTAAATGTTTTTTGTGGAGAATTAGTTTTTAGTAAACGGAATTGTTTTTACCTCGCTACCTGAGAGGTTTACCACTTTCAGAAAGTAGTTGCCGGTAGTGAAAGATGAGATGTTGAATATGCGACTGTACTTAGTTGTATTTACCGCTGCTTTATCCTCTTGCAACAAAAGCCTGCCTGCTGCATCGTAGATGTAAAATGATGCAGAGAAATTACCTTCTGACTGTAGTGAGAGCGTTATGGCATCCTGTGCCGGATTGGGATACAAATTGTAATTGACCAGCACCTGTTTTGTGTTAGTAATACCTGTAGGATTAGCATCGGGCTGCTGAAAACCCTGTGTTAGTAAAAAGGAGCCTGATGTTGCAGTGGCGATGACGATTTCGCCAACCGTACTGCTGAGCGAGCCCGCGCTATTACTGGTAGTACCACCCGCAGCAGCCACTACCTGCCGGGAGATGGACTGCGCATGCAAACCATGCGTAGCAGCACCCAACAACAGTACCAATAATGCTTTTTTCATGTTTGAACGTTTTAAATGTTTGTAGAATTATTTCTCAAGTATCGATCGATGAGGTAAAACTACCTTACATATGCTTGGCTGTGGTTGAAATAAATCGTAACTTTTGGGTGCATTAGCATTAATCTCTCTATACAAAAACAAACTGAAACCCTTTACCGACAGGGCATACAGACAAAACACACTATAAAGCCTTTTTGGGCTTATCAATAAATTTGAGGATTGTAAAACAGTGGCAACACCGTCTAACAACATATGGACACTGGTACATAGCCTGTCTGCGCAGGAGAAACTTTTTTTCCGCAGAGACTATGTAAAAGCCTATGCATTGCAGGGCGCAGAACCACTGTATCTGAAAGTTTTTGACCTGATAAGCAAACAAAACACCTATGACGAGGCCAAACTGCTAAAGCAATTGGCGCCTGCGCTGAACGCTAAAAACATATCATATACCAAAAACTACCTGTACGAACAGATATGTGATGCGCTACTCTACTTCAACAGTCACGACAATAATAATGCACGTATATTTCAGCAACTATCGCTGGTAAGGATATTCAGAGAAAAGGGATTGTACAAAGCAGCACTGAAAATTTGGGAGCATGCCATAAAAGAAGCAAACAAATATGAGCTGCATCCCATGATACAAATGCTGAAAGAGGAGTACAGAAAGCTGCAATTATATAGCAACCCGAAGGCTTCTCAGAAAGCCATGATGAAAGAGTATGAGGAAGACAGCATATCGGCAGATGAGCACTTGCGCATTTTGCAATTGCAGGAACTCAGCTTCCATGCTTTATTGCTTAGAAGAAAAACACACTTCAGACAGAGTAAAGAAGACAAGAAAACAATCAATAGTCTGTTGCAAAATCCGCTATTGCAGAAAGAACCAAAGTCTGCTTCCTTTTGGCATCTGCATTACTATAGGATGACCAAAGCAACACTTGGCTACCTGAGCAACGATGCAACATCTTACAACTACGCATACGCCAACATACATGCATGGCAAAACAATGAGCACTTCATAGCACACGATTGTGAAAACTATATGGAAGTGCTTTACATCTTCTACTATACCGCCATACTTGCCAAAGACTATCAGCATGTGATAGACGTGATGCAGCATAGCGCCAATAAGCAAATAAAAGGTGTAGCACACAAAGCGTATTTTGAAACCATCAGACATCTTGCACTCAACAGGGTGTATAATAAACTGGCCGACTACGACAAAGTAAAAGTGTTGGCAAAAGTGATGAAAGACCATATTGCGGGATGGGAGCAATATATTAATACCGACCTGCAACGCACACTGCGCTTATCATTGGGCATTAGTTGTTTTGTATTGCAAGACTATGAAAATGCTTTTCACTATGTTAAGAATGCAACACTGTTGTTTAATGACGACACAAGACCTGAACACTATTCATTTGCCAATCTATATCTGCTGATTATTTGTTTTGAAATGAAGGACGATTATATGTTCGACATTCAATACAAAAGCACTTACTCCTACTTCTACAGGCACGAAAAGCCATTACCTTTTGAAAATGCTATTTTGCAGACATTGCACAAAACATATAAGACTAAAAGCTTCCGCAGCCTGCAGGAAAACTTTAAAGAACTGCAAAGCAGCTTAGCAATAACAGCCAATGATCCTGTGCAGCAGATAGTTTTTAGCATGTTTAACGTACCGGTATGGATAGAAAGCAAGCTGAATAGAGTGGCATATAAAGACTGGGTGAAACGCAAAGTAGAGAATGAGCTAAAGATAACACGCTCTGCAGGTTAGCAGATTCGGCATATACATTGCATTATCATACATACAAACATAGCTATGCGTATATTATCGTACACAGTTACTGCTATATTATTACTGTCATTACAGCAATTCAGCAATGCACAGTCTGTAGTACGAGGACCGTACCTACAGGCAGGCAGCCAGACTGAAATTACTATACGTTGGCGTACAGATATTGCCACAACATCGAAAGTAGCAATTGGGACTACCAGCGGCAGCTATACAACAAGTGTTACAGACAACACGCCTGTTACAGAACACATCATCAGGGTAACAGGGCTGACACCAGATACGAAATACTATTACACTGTAGGCACTACTACTATAACATTGCAAGGCGATGCAGACAATTTCTTTGTAACAGCACCTGTTGATACATCTATCAGAAAAATAACAGCCGCAGTATTTGGCGATTGCGGCAGGAATGATAATAATTATCAGACAAACAGCCTGAACCAATACCTGAACTATCTGCAAGGTAAGAGCTTGAAAGCAGCCGACCTGATGCTGTTGCTAGGGGATAATGCATACACAAACGGCACGGACGCAGAATATACAAGTGGATTCTTCACCCCGTATCAGTCAACCATTCTGAAAAACCATATCATGTTTCCTGCACCCGGTAATCATGACTATGCAAATGACGGAGGCAGGCAAGACGACCATGCAGTACCTTACTACGATATATTTACCGTACCTGATGCAGGACAAAGCGGTGGTGTGGCATCTAACAACAAAGCTTATTATTCGTACAACTGGGGCAATATACATTTCCTTTCGCTTGACTCTTATGGCGAGGAAGATGCAGGCACTACCCGCCTCTATGATACCAATGGCAAACAAGTGCAATGGATAAAAAATGACCTTGCAGCCAATAATAAAAAGTGGACAATTGCCTATTGGCACCACCCGCCCTACACCATGGGCAATCATAACAGTGATAATGAGAGCGAGCTGGTAGCCATCAGGCAAAACTTTATACAAATACTGGAGCGCAATGGTGTAGACCTGATACTCTGCGGGCACAGCCACAACTACGAGCGTTCTTATCTGCTGAAAGGATACGCGGGTAATGAGGCAGCGTTTAATATTGTTGCACACACCAAAGATAGCTCGAGCGCTAAGTATGATGGCTCTGCCAACTCTTGCCCGTACATATATCCTAGTGGCAAAAACACACATGGTACTGTATATGTAGTGGCGGGTAGTGCAGGTGCAAGCGGTGGTGTACAGACAGGCTATCCGCACAATGCCATGCCATTTTCTTTTAATGATGGTGGTATGCTCTTCTTAGAAATAGAAGACAACAGACTGGATGCAAAATTCATTCGTCAGGATGGGGTGATAGCAGATAAGTTTACCATTATTAAAGATGCCAACAGAAGAGATACATTTACCATAACACTGGGCAACAGCATAGAGCTGTCTGCCAACTGGATAGGCGGATATGTATGGAGCACAAGTGCCGGCGGCAAAAAGATAACAGTATCACCCACCGCAAATACGCTCTACAGTGTAAAAGACAGCAATGCGAATACCTGCATCAATAACGAGTATTATGTAAAAGTGCAATTCCCTGCAGGTGTGCAAGCAACCGTAAACAATGAAGATGTAATTGTTTATCCTGTTCCCGCAAACGGGATATTGTTTGCTAAACTATCGGGGATGATTAATACGAGCGTGCAAGTTGAGGTCTTATCGCTGAACGGACAGGTATTGCAAACTAATGCTGCAAAGACAGATAATGAGGGCGTGCTACGCATCAATATCAGCCATCTGCCTAAAACAACGCAGTTAATATTACGCATTAGCAGTAATGGCAAAACACATCGTATTCCATTTACGGCACAGTAAATCAGTTTACTACATTCTGTAGCCACTGACCAAAGGCATAACCTGACTTGGCAATCTCAATAATCAGATAAACAGAAACCAGCAGCAGCACAGTCGTCACCCAAGGTGATTTCTTTGTTGTATTACTTGTGGTAGTATCGGGCTGATTTGTCATAACAATTCGTTTTGCTTACCTAAAGTTATAACAGACTGTAATTTGCTGCAGGGTGATTTAGGGGTGAAATTACCATTGTAAGTTTTATAACTTTGGTGCAATGGCAATACAAAAGCTGGCAATAGACGATTTTCTGCAACTGGCAAAAGAACACACCGTAATAGATGTACGCAGCCCCGGCGAATATAATCATGCGCATATACCGGGCGCACTCAGCCTGCCATTATTCAATGATGAAGAAAGAAAAGTAGTAGGTACTGCCTACAAACAACAAAGCAGAGAAACCGCTATTAAAATAGGGCTTGACTACTACGGCAGCAAAATGCGCACGATGGTAGAGCAAGTGGAACAATGGCTGCAAGACAAACAAGACAAAACAGTACTGGTACACTGCTGGCGTGGCGGTATGCGTAGCGCGGGTGTAGCATGGCTGCTGGATTTGTATGGCTTCAAAGTATATACACTGATTGGGGGGTACAAAGCCTTCCGTACAAAAGTGCTGACACAGTTCACTCAGCCCTATCAGTTTCGCATAATTGGTGGCTATACAGGTTCGGGCAAAACAGAAGTATTGCACAAAATGAGTGGCAGCATTGTAGACCTGGAAGCCATTGCAGGACACAGAGGTTCTGCTTTTGGTGCTGTTGAGGGTGTAGAACAACCATCGCAGGAGATGTTTGAAAACAGGCTTGCTTTGCAACTGATACTACACCAACAAGAAACGATATGGCTGGAAGATGAAAGCCAACGTGTGGGACATGTAAACATCCCTCATGAGTTGTGGCGGCAAATGCGTGCATCGCAGGTATATTTTCTGGATGTACCTTTTGAAGAAAGACTGCAATACATTGTTGCCGGCTATGGCAAAAAAGACAAAGACAAACTGGTGAGCGCCATCATGCGCATACAGAAAAGGCTGGGGCCACTGGAAACAAAGACTGCCATCAATCATCTGCTGGAAGATAATATCAGCGATTGCTTTGCGATACTGCTGAAGTACTACGACAAGCAATACAAAAAAGGACTACAGGAACGTAAGCCAGAACAGGTACATACAATAACATGCGGCAATACCAATGCTGCCAACAATGCTATACTGATAGCCAATACAATAAGACAACATGGATAATACCACTACCGATATAAAACTGACACAATACTCTCATGGTGCAGGATGCGGCTGCAAGATAGCACCTGCTGTACTGGAGCAGATCTTGAAAGGAAGCATTAGCCTACCCAACAACACACAACTACTGGTGGGCAATGAGAGCAAAGACGATGCAGCTGTGTATGATTTGGGCAATGGCACTGCACTGATATCTACCACCGACTTCTTTATGCCGATAGTAGATGATGCTTTCGACTTTGGGCGGATAGCAGCTGCCAATGCCATCAGCGATGTGTATGCTATGGGCGGCAAACCGCTTATAGCAATTGCCATATTGGGATGGCCTGTTGAGAAACTACCTGCAGAGCTTGCACAACAACTGATAGCTGGTGGCAGGGCTACCTGCGATGCAGCCGGTATACCACTGGCAGGCGGGCACAGCATAGATAGTACAGAGCCTATCTTCGGACTGGCAGTGACGGGTATTGTATCCATAGAAAACCTGAAACAGAACAATACAGCGAAAGAAGGTGATGTATTGTTTCTTACTAAGCCATTGGGTGTGGGAATACTCTCTACCGCACAAAAACGTGGTGTGCTGACTCCTGAACTACAACCGCTAATGGTAGAACAAATGGCTAAGCTGAACAATATTGGCGAAGCACTCGGCAATATAAAAGGTGTGCATGCTATGACAGATGTAACAGGCTTCGGGCTATTAGGGCACCTGATAGAAATGGCTGATGGCAGCGGACTTGGCGCAGAACTATACTATAATAAACTGCAAATACTGGATGGGGCTAAAGAATACCTTGCACAACGCATCGTACCCGATGCTACCTACCGCAACTGGAATAGCTATAGTACACAGGTAGGTTTTGAAACAGGTGTAGATGTAATGCAGGCATTCAGCATACTACCCGACCCTCAAACAAATGGCGGCATGCTGATAAGTGTAGTACCTGAAACTGTGAATGAAGTAACAGCGTTATTTAAAGCAAGCGGACTGGATGGTTTTATAGAACCTATTGGTAAGATGACTGTGAAGGGTGAGAAGACAGTGAAGGTGGTGAATGTGTAAATGGTTTAAAACTCCGGAGTATATTTTGTAGTGACTATATCATTTTCAAAAACGATACAGAAATACATTTCTCGATTGAAATATGTCGAATTATCCGGTAGTGCTATAATTGCAGACAGCCATTCAGAAAATGAAGTATTTAGTATATCTACAACTTGTAGATTCACATCGTCTTTAATCTTATAGTCAACACAGGACAAGTAAACGAATATCCTTTTGTATTGAGGGTTTGTATTTGCATTACGATACTTGCTATCAAAACCAGAAGGCATTAGAAATTTACACTCAAAAACACGGGGTATGTTCTTTGCATAATATCTAACATAGATAGGAAGCTCTACTTTTAAGCTATTAAAAGCAGCCTGTATTTCTGATGTTTTCAGCACATAGCTCATCCCTTTAGGCACGGGAGGTTTCTCAATATTGTACTGATTATCCATAAATAGTTTATAGGTCATTTATATTTACTCTCCATAAATTCCCTCAATCACATTGGCATATTTCTGCTCAATGATTTTGCGTTTCAGTTTGATGGTTGGTGTCATTTCACCACCGTCAATAGTCCACTCATTGGGGAGCAGTGCAAATTTCTTTATCTGTTCAGGGTGGCTGAATAACGGATTGAATTTGTCTACCTGTTTTTGCACCAGCTCTATTACTTCAGGCATTTTTACCAATGCCTCGTTGCTATCGGGGGCGGCAGGCATATTATGGTCTTTCATGTACTTGCGGATGTTGGCAATAGCGGGCACTATCAACGCACTAACAAACTTGCGTCCGTTACCTATTACCATTATTTGCTCTATGAAAGGACTCTCCTTCATTTTATTCTCTACCACCTGCGGTGCTACATATTTGCCACCTGCAGTTTTGAATATTTCTTTTTTGCGGTCTGTTATTTTAAGGAAGCGGCCTTCTACCCATTCGCCAATATCACCTGTTTTAAACCAACCATCTGCGTCAAAAGCTTCCTTCGTTAGTTGCGGATTTTTGTAATAGCCCATCATCACATTGCGACCTTTTACCAGTATCTCTCCGTCTTCGCCCAGTTTTACCTGTACATTCTGTACTACAGGGCCTATGGTACCTACACGACGGTCTTCGCTGGCAAATTTGTTTACAGATATAACAGGCGACGTTTCTGTAAGCCCATAGCCTTCCATAATAGGTATGTTGGCTGAAGAGAATACACGTATCAGGCGTTGCTGACATGCTGCTGCACCTGTTACAATGGCTTTCACGCTACAACCAAGTGCTTCTCTCCATTTTTTGAAAACCAAAGCGTTGGCTATCGATAGCTGTATGCGATACCACAAGCTGCCCGGTTTTGCATTATCATATTTGAAGCCCAAATCTAATGCCCAGAAGAACAATGCACGTTTGATGCCTTTCAGCTCCATACCTTTTGCCAGTATCTTTTCATATACTTTCTCCAACAGGCGTGGTACGGTTGTGAATACAATAGGCTGTACCTCTTTCAGGTTTTCGCCGATGGTATCCATGCTTTCGGCATAGTAGATGGAGACAGCCGCATTGATATATATGTAGCTAACCATCTTTTCAAAAATATGGTTCAGCGGCAGGAAGCTGAGTGCCTTGCCGCCTCTTACTGCAAACCAGAATTCGCACTCACAATCCAACACATTGCGAACAATGTTTTCATGGCTCAGCATTACACCTTTCGGGTTGCCTGTTGTGCCGGATGTATAGATGATGGTTGCCAGTGTTTTTTCTGTGATGCGATTCACAATCGAAGCATCGGGCTGCAAGTTTTTATTGATGAGTTCTTTCCAGTTTTTAACGCCTTGTATTTCATCGAAAGAATAGATATGCTGTAAAGTAGGCACTTGCGTGAACGCATCTTTGAAGCGCTCATACATTTCGGCGTTTGCAATGAACAGAATACGCACTTCTGCTTCGTTCAGCACATACACCAAATCGTTCGGGCTGATGGTTGGATATAGCGGTGTTAATACAGCACCTGTTTGCTGCACGCCAAGATCAGTAATCAACCATTCGGGACGGTTGGGCGATATCAACGCTATTTTCTCTTGCACCTCCGGCTCTAACACATCGTTTTTGATGCCAAGTGTCAATAGTCCGCCGCAGAGCTTGGCTGCCATATCCCATGCTACTGCATTTGAATAGGTGCGATATGCTCCGTTTTCCTTACCTGCCAGCATTACCCCGTTGGGGTCTTCTGCTACACGTTTAGCTACAAAATCAAATAGGCGCGTTATCATACCTAAATTTAATATTTTTTGATGACTTGATAAATAGCTATAAGCCTTGTAAAGAGATATAACACAGTATTTTAACAGATGTTGTGATATAGCTTGTCAACCAATAAATATTTTTCTACTAATTTCACCCCGTGCGTTTAAGCCTGGAACATATAGTACCCATACCGCTGAAGGATAAGATAAATGAATACAATTCACGCGTTTGGAATCAGCAATTGACTTTCAACAGTGGTGAGCGTGTATTTATACAAGCACCATCGGGCACGGGCAAGACAACGCTGATACATTTTCTGTATGGGTTGAGAAAAGACTACGAAGGCAAAATACACTGGAGTGCATTTAAAATGCATGAAATAAATCGCGAACAACTTTCTCAATTGAGGGCATCATCTGTAAGCGTTATATTTCAAGATATGCGACTGTTTCCCGAACTGACTACTTGGGAAAACATAGAAGTGAAACGCAGGCTTACCAATACCGTAAGTGAATATGACGCGGAGAAATGGCTGGATAAGTTGGGTGTGAAACATAAAGCAGACAGCCCTGCCAGCAAACTATCTTACGGAGAACAACAGCGAGTAGCCATTGTACGCGCATTGGTGCAGCCGTTTGAATGGTTGATAATGGATGAACCGTTCAGCCATCTGGACTATGCCAACAGGCAGCGTGCTATAGCACTGATAGATGAAGTAGCCACAATGAACAGAGCAGGACTACTACTGGCAGATCTTGATGATAATGATTATTTCACCTATTCAAGAAAACTGCTGCTGTGAAACCACTGAAACAATCGCGCCTTGTACAAAAGTTATTGCTTCGCCACCGCAGCAACAACAGGTTGTGGGCATCGCTCATAGCCTTGTTTGCAGGCACTACCCTTCTGCTGATAGCCGTGATGATATGGTGGAACTTCAGCCTGATACTAAGCGGCACGCACGATAATGATAGCCTTGGCAGCACCTTCCTCACGATAGGCAAGCAGGTAACAGACCAATCGATGGGTAAAAAAGGCGCATCGCTTTTTACACCCAAAGAAATATCGACTATTGAGAATGCACCACAAGTGCAGGATGTAGGCATGTTGGTATCGAACAGATTCCCTGTGTATGCATCGCTGAGTGTGGCAAACGGCTTTTCTACAGATATGTTTCTGGAAGCAGTGCCGGACAGGTTTATGGATAAGCAACCCAATGGCTGGAGTTGGCAAGAAGGCAATACACAAGTACCCATCATACTATCTTCTGATTTTTTGAACCTGTATAACTACGGTTTTGCGCTGAGTCAGAACTTACCACAACTATCGCAGACTACCATACAGGCACTGGCATTTGATATAACCATTGGCAGAGGCTTATATACAGAACAATATACAGGACGCGTAGTTGGCTTCAGCGACCGTATTAGCTCGGTATTAGTACCGCAATCTTTTATAGAGCATGGCAATAAAACATTTGCACCGAATGTACCTGTTGCGCCATCACGACTGATACTACAGGTAAAAGACCCGAGTGATAAACGCTTTGCTGAGTTTCTGCAAATGAACAACTATACCACCAATACCGAACAACTGCGTTGGAACAAAATGCGCGGTGTAGTAGATGCGGTAGCATCGGGCACAGGTGTATTGGCATTGTTGCTCATGGGCATCGGCACACTGGTATTTATATTGTTTATAGAACTGACCATTGCCAAAGCAGAGGCATCACTATCGCTATTGCTGCAAATGGGGTATAGCCCACGCTACCTTGCCATGTTTATGATGCGCAGGTTTGTACCGCTGATTGTGATAACACTACTAGCATCTACCATAGTAGCCGTAATACTGCAAGAGGTAATAGCTGCTAAAGGTACCGCACTGAACGTAACGCTACCACACCTGCCGGGATGGCCTGTATGGGCGGCACTTGCAGTAAGTGCAGGTGCATTGCTGGCATTTGTAAGCAGGGCAATTTTCAAAGCTATTAACCAAGAGCAATAAGCCACATACGCTACCTGTATTTATGTATATTAGCGTATGGAAACGAACTTAGGCATTGGCTCTCGTGTAGAGCACCCTCACTTTGGCAAAGGTGTAATTGTAGACCTTGCCAGCGAAACATATACTATCTGGTTCAAATCACAGAACGGCACAAAAAGCATCAATAAAGATTATGAACTGAAAGTGCTGCAAGCTACAGAAGCAGGCAGCGAACCAACCACTGCAGGTGGGCTGACCCTTGCAGATATAGAACAAGCATTGGACAATATACTGGAACGCAGGCTGCACGATATGCAACTGGTACCAATGGGCACTAAATGGAATAATGGGGTGATGATACTAAAGCCCGGAGATGATAGCTTGCAGCCAAAAGAAGTACCTATAGAAACCTTTTTTCATAAAATAGTAATGGTGCGCGACAGGATGCGCCTGATAGAACAGAAAGTGAATGCGCATAAAGTACTTACTGATGAAGAGAAGGTAGATATACAACAATACATTACCGCTGTGTATGGCTCGCTGACAACATTTAATGTACTGTTTAAAGAAATGCACCACCAGTTTAAAGGTAGCAGCAAAGATTAGCGTGTTAACTCATCTATGATAGAAGCGTGTTGCGGGTATTGTTGCTGCAACGCGCTTTTTTGTGCCAGTTCAAAATCGGCAAAATCGAAGCCAGGCGCTACCGTGCAGCCACAAAGACAATAAGCATCTGCCACCTCTACCCTAGATGCAAACCAGCTACCGGCAGGTATCAATATCTGTGGTTGTTCGCCCGTTTCTATATCAAGCCCAAGTTTGTGTACATGTAATGTTCCATCAGGTTTCATCTCATAAATACGAAGCCCTGCACCATCATAATAATGCCACATCTCGTCGGACGCAATGCGGTGAAAAGCAGAAAAGTCGCCATGCTCCAATAAGAAGTAAATAGCTGTCGAAGCGTTGCGCTCACCCGTGTGTTCGGGCCTTAAAACCTGTTGAGGAAATGTTAAAGCAGCACGATACGTTTCTCTGAATGCTCCACCTTCCACATGGCTTTCCATCTGTAGTTTTTCCTTCCAATACATTGCTGAGCGCGGGTTTTGCATAAACTATTATTTGCGCTAAGATATGTTAGAACCTTGTTAAATGAGCATACCGCGAGGAAATTGGCACACAACAGGCATACTTGTTGCCTATGTATCTGCAAGTAAATGAATTGTATGAAACGCTTATTACTCATTGGTTTGATTTTTGCAGTAGCAACAACTCTTACATCCTGCGTAAAGAATGAATATTATAATGCAAACCCAAACACAAATACACCTGTAGGATATCAGAATATATTTGACGATAATTTTGACTACGACTCGCACAACTGGTCGTTTACAGATGCTTACAACAATGCATCCGTACGCATTACAGGCGGACAGTTGAAATATGTGTATAATCCTGCTAATGACGGCACAAACACAGTAGCAGTAAACACGGGGCTCAATACTAATTACAACTTCCTTATACAAACACGCATGCAATCGAATAATGCTATGGGTTTGGTTTGGGGTGTATCTAACAACGACTATGGTTTTTCGCTGTTTATAGATGATCAAGGATATTTTGCCGTGTACAAAGAAGGTAATGCAAACACAGCCGTAAAAACATTGATAGATTGGCAATATAACAGTGCCATTGTAGCAGGTTGGAATAATATAGAAGTGGAACAACAAGGCGACTACTGGATAGGATATGCCAATGGCAAGAAACTGTTTGAGATAGCAGCGCAGAATTTATATGGCAGTAAGGTGGGGTATATAGTAATGGCGGGCACTACGGGTTATGCAGATTATTTGACCGTTCAGTGGTAAAAACTGTAGCCTGGGTGCATGGCTAGGGCACAAAAGATAAATCCTTGTAACTTAGTTGCAGGGATTTATTATTTATGAGCGATACGAATGGCCTGAATGGCAAACATTTTACACCTGTAGGCTCTCCTAAAGAAGCGGTGTTTTTGGAAGGCCCGCAATCTAGATGGCAGGAGCTGAAATTTCTTTTTAAAGTAATGCGCCAGTTTATACATGGGTTCAGGAAACTACATTTTCTAGGCCCTTGTGTTACGGTGTTTGGTTCTGCCAGATTCAAAGAAGACCACCCGTATTATCAACTGGCTAGGGAAGTAGGCCGCGGTGTAGCCGACTTGGGCTTTACAGTAATGACTGGTGGCGGCCCCGGCATAATGGAAGCTGCCAATCGTGGTGCACAGGAAGCAGGCGGTATATCTGTAGGATGTAATATTATCCTTCCACATGAGCAAAACCCCAATCCTTATCTGGATCACTGGGTAGATTTTGAATACTTCTTCGTACGCAAAACACTGTTGAGTAAATACTCTTATGGATTTGTAGTAATGCCGGGGGGCTATGGTACGCTTGATGAATTTTTTGAAGCCATTACATTGATACAAACAGGTAAGTTTCAAAAATTCCCTGTTGTGCTGATGGGCAAAGAATACCATAAAGACCTGTATAACCATATACAAAGCATGGTTAAGAATAAAACCATATCTGATATAGATACAGACCTGTTTCTATATACAGATAGTATTGAGGAAGCGATGGCACACCTGAATAAATACGGGGTGGAGGGTTTTAAACTAAAACGCAGAAAACGCATCAGACCATCAGGCATACTTGGGGAGAAATAGCAGACTTGTGACAAAACGCATATATTTTGTACATTGGCTGTCAGCAAACAAAACACCGTTAAATAATATCTTTTGGAAACGAGGATAAAGAAGCTGTACAGATCTGTTATAGGGCATCATTCTGAATTCACGCTGGAGAACAGAATGTTTAACATGATAAACATCATAGCTATCGTAGCTGTTGGTATTGCCCTGCCAATGAACTATATGCTTGGCTACCCTACATGGATACTAATCATAACCGCATGTATTTTAGGGCTGCAAGCATACCTATACTATCTTTCAAGAATCAGAAAGCGGTTTTACCTGAGCAGAATACTATTTGCAGTCCTCTCCTACTGTTTCCTTACCCTGAACTTTTTTTACAATTCAGGGATAGACGGGCCTACTTTCCTTTGTTTCTTCCTAACATATATATTCCTGATAGCCATCTTTCCCAGAAAGACATATTGGCTATGGACAACGCTACACATAGTTAATGTATTTGCATTATTAATTATTAACCATAACAACCCTGGTATAGCACCAGTAACATACAAAACACTTACTGACAGGGATATAGATACGGCAGTATCATTTAGTATAATGCTGGCATTGTCTTATGCAACACTCAACTTCATTCGAGCAAATTATGATTACGAAAAATCGTCTGCTGACAAAAAAACATTAGCAATACAATTACATAATGAAGAACTGGAGAAAGTAAACGCTGAAAAAAACAAGCTATTCTCCATCCTATCACATGACCTGAGAAGCCCATTGAACACCATGCAAAGCTACCTGGAGCTTCTCTCCTTCAATATGCTGGATGAAAATGAAAAAGCTATTGCTAAGAAGGAACTCTTAGACCTTACAAAGAATACATCAGACCTATTATTTAACCTGCTATCATGGTCTAAAACCCAAATGGAAGGCGTTAGTGCAAAACTAAAAGCAAACAATATATCAGAAGTACTTACAAGCACCATTAACACACAACATGCTATTGCCTCTCAAAAAGATATACGCTTTGAAAACAATATAGACAAACGATTGATGGCAACATGCGATGCTGACATGTTGCAACTTGTAGTACGCAATCTTTTGAATAATGCTATCAAATTCACCCCATCGTTCGGTAAAATATCCATATCAACAAATACAGATAAAGGCCGCACTATTATAGCTATTGCGGATAATGGAAAAGGTATTCCTTTGGAACAACAAAATGAGATATTCTCTCTTAAGATACGCTCCACCTATGGTACCAACAACGAAAAAGGTATTGGCTTGGGACTGGTTCTCTGCAAGGAATATATAGAACTGCAAAATGGTACAATCCGATTTGAAAGCCAGCCGCAAGCAGGCACTACATTCTTCATATCGCTACCAACTGTATAAAAAGGAAAGCCGACGGGAGAACCCACCGGCTTTTGTTTAAATAAACCACATGTAAATTATTTGATTACAGTCAGCTTAGTTGTTTTCTGACCATTTGCAGATGCTACAGTAATGAAATACATACCAGCATTCACGTTTGTCAGGTCTACGTTATAAGTCTGAGAGCCTGAAGTTTTTCCTGAGAAGATATTTTTAACAACACGACCTGTCATATCTACCAAGTAGATGTTTACATCAGTATTTTGTTTCAGCGCGATGTTTACATAAGCGTTAGTAGTAGCAGGGTTAGGATAAACTGATGTAGCTTCAATATTTTCTTCAATATTTTCTACAGAAACAACTGTTTCATAGAATGTATTGTTAGGATCGAAGTTCGTCCATTTAGCCATCCAGTTATCACCAGCGCAACCAAATGCACCTACATAGTTAGTTTTAGTAAAGAACGGATCGCTCACTTTTGCAGATGAGAAGTTAGGAACAACAGTTGGCGCATTGTAATTAGCAAACTTGTTTGAAGTATCTGTATTAATAGCTTTTGAACAATCGAACGGATAAACATTACCTGGGAATGTACCTGCTGGTATGTAAGAAGGCAATGCTTTACTGTTGTAGATAACCGGAGAAGAACTCTTAGGGAAGAAGTTAGGGTTAAGATCATCAAACGGATTCCACAATGTCAGTTGGCTTGTCATAGAAGCATACTGGAAGTTGCCAGATGCCGGATCTTGCAGGTAAGCAAACGGACCAGTATACGGTGTCCAATCTGTGTTACCAGATGTAGCAGAGTCAGCATTAGCAGAAGTAGGTGTTAGTGAACGTGCACCGTTTACTACAAATACGATGTTTTTGTTTGGTGCACCTGCAGGAATACCTGTTGTAGCTGTACCTGCTATGATGTTTGATTTGAACTCCATAGAACCACTGCCAATGTTTTTAGTAGTAGAACCATATGAAGAAGAAGATTCATCTATCAACAGACCACAAGCAAAACCACCAATGATAGAATTGAACAGGCTCAGTGAGCTACCACGACGGATGTGTACACCCGCAGTGTGCTGAACAACGTCATAAGCTGTAGAAGTAGGTGTAACAACCGGCCCTATCATAGTACCATTAGAGAAAACAGCTTTTGTAGCTTTTGAAGCATCTGTTTTACCATCTACTGTACCAGCCAGATAGCTGTCAGATTCGATAGCTTTAGAACCACTGATATCTGCAACGTTAGGATCTTTCTGAGAAACGAAAAACTGTACTTTACCGCTGAAACCGTTATCATTATCAAAGTCATCATCAACCATGCGGTGAGATACCAGATATTTAGCATTTACATTACCACCAAACCATTCGATACCATCATCGCCACCATAAGACACCATGATGTGGTCTATTTGTGTACCTGAACCTACGCCACAAAGTGTAAGGCTGTTCACCTCGTTATTAGGAGAGAATGCGATACCACCAAATTCAATACGTACATAAGAAAGTACACCGCTGTTATCGCTTGCATCTGTACCACCATAGAAAGAACGAGGACCACCTTCTACTTGTGCTTCACCTGCAGTCCAATTTACAGGGGCTTTACCGCATATGATAACACCACCCCAGTCGCCATAAGTACGGCTGCCTTGTGGTTCGTTTGATGTGAAGATAATTGGCATATCTGCAGTACCTGCCGCAACAATTTTTGCACCGCGTTCAACAATCAATGCACCTTTTGTTGCTTTGTCGCCACGGATGATAGTACCCGGATTTATGGTAAGCGTTGTACCATTTGTTACGTATACGTAACCTTTCAATAAATACTGTTGTCCAGCAGTCCACGTAGTATTTGTAGAGATACTGTCTTTTACTGTAACTGTATTAAACGCAAAGGCTTGCGTTGCTACAGCAATCAGCGATACTGTTAAGAAGAGAAGTCTTTTCATGTTTTATTATTTGATTGCGAAAGTAGAATGGGTGTGTTATCAGAAGATTGCCGTAACATTAATAACAGATTATGTCAATGTTACGGCAATATGTATTAAAGCTTCATTTTCAAGCCTATCGTGAAATAACGGCCGGGCCTGTATTCCATGATAGCCTTGTCTGTTGAGTTCACGTCATTGTAATTTTTATCAACTTTGTTATCATAGTTTACATCTTGTACTTGTCTCACCTTCTGGTTCAATAAATTTTGGATA
>DGQM01000006.1 GCA_002389765.1 Bacteroidetes bacterium UBA4414
CGCTGGCGGTGTGTTTACCGTCAGCAAAGCACTAGCTGTAGTAGCTACAGGCGAGCAGGTACCACTTACAATACAACGATACAAACTGCTGCTCATACCCGCTGTTGCAGCAGTGATGCTCATGCTGTTAGTGGTTACGTTTGTATATACACCTGTATTAGTCAGGTTGCTCCAGCTGCTACCGCCATTGGTACTCAACTGCCATTGGTAGGTTAGCGCTGTGCCCGTTGCACTAACACTGTAGCTTGTATTACCACCTGCACATATTACCGTTGCTGTTGGCTGTGTTGTAATTGCAGGAGCTGTATTGATGTTTAGTGTAGCTGCATTGCTGATCGCAGCCGGGGTACAAAGACCACTTACTACACAACGATATTGATACGTATTAAGACCTGCATTAGTAGGTACAATAGACAATGTAGGCGTTTGAGCGTTGAAGTAAGCACCACCATTGCTAACATTTGCCCAACCACTACCTTGGTTTACCTGCCATTGATATGTAAGGCCACTACCAGTACCAGCCACTGAGAATGTAGCTGTAACACCTGCACAAACTGTAACGTTGGAAGGATGAGTAGTAATTGCCGGCAATGTAAGTATATTGAGTGCTGCACCGTTGCTTGTAGCAGATGGTACACATGTACCACTAACTACACAACGATACAAATATCCATTCATTGCCACAGTAGCACCGGTAAGCGATAGTGTAGCAGTGGTTGCATTTGCATATACACCACCGTTTGTGATATTTGCATAACCGCTACCTGTATTTACCTGCCATTGATATGTAAGCCCTGTACCGGTAGCAGTAATATTAAATGAAGTGTTACCACCATCGCAAATAGTAGCTGCAAGAGGTTGGCTATACAGTACAGGAGATGTATATACAGTCAACGATGCACCCGATGTGCTAACAACTGTTGGCGTACATGAAGAACCTGTAGTAATACGGCACTGATACATGAAGCCATTCATACCAGGATTAACACCTGCTACTGAAAGCACATTGGTTGTAGCACCACTATATTGAGAACTGTTTGTAATAATAATATAACCACTGCCATAATCTGCATACCACTGATATGTAAGATTGGTGCCAATAGCTGCAGTACTAAATGTAGCAGTAGTACCACTACATACTGTTTGAGCAACAGGTTGTGCAGTAACAATTGCAGGAGAATTTACAACCAATGTAACAGGTGTACCTGTAACTGAAGGACTACATGTACCGCTTACTACACAACGGTATTGATAACCATTCATGCTATAAGGTGCTGCAGTCAGATTAAGTGTGGCTGTTGTAGCATTACTATATACACCACCATTGGTGATATTAGCCCATGCACTACCTGTATTTTCCTGCCATTGATATGTAAGCGCAGTACCGGTAGCACCGATAGTAAAGCTTTGGTTATTTCCGGCACAAATTGTAGCGCCCGTAGCCTGTGTATTGATAACAGGAGAAGTATTAACTGTAAGTGTTACAATATTTGAAGTAAGTGAAGGGGTACAAGTACCACTTACTAAACAACGGTATTGATAACCGTTCATACTTGCAGGAGGATTGGTGAATGTAAGTCCACCGAAACCATTATTTGTAATAACAGGATTTACACCCAGATTATTCCAGCCACTGCCTGTATTTTCCTGCCATTGGTAGCTAACACCGGTACCTGTAGCAACAGTAGAACAAGACGCTGTACCAGCAAGCGCGCATACCGTCATGCTGCTATTATCCGGCTGCACAAGTATAGCTGGCAATGAATTGACTGTAAGTGTAGCTGTAGAACTTGTAACTGAACCACACGGTGTGTTAGAATATACAATACAATTGTATTGGTATCCGCTCATACCGATAGTAGCGCCTGTAATGGTAAGTGTACTTGTGGTTGCACCACTATAAACACCACCATTGGCAACCGCCACAAAGCCACTACCTGTATTTACCTGCCACAAATATGCATTTGCATTAGACGCAGCTACTGAGAATGTAGTATTGCTACCTGCGCAAGTAGTACTGTTTGAAGGTTGTGTATTGATGACAGCCAAAGGAACTACCGTAAGCGAAACCTGATTAGTTTCTACTGTAGAACATGGTGTATTAGCAGCTGCTGCACACTTATACAAATAACCATTCATAGCAGATGAAGGAGACGTAATAGTAAGTGTGTTAGTAGTAGCACCACCATATGTAGCATTATTAGTAATAGCAGCATAACCGCTACCTGTATTTACATACCATTGATAACCTGTAGCATTAGCAACCGATGTAGTGAAAGATACATTTGGTGCGTTGTTACATACCACCTGATTAAGCGGTTGTGTATTAACAACAGGCGCAGGAACAATAGTAAGCGTTGCACTTGTAGATGTTGCTGATGGAGCACAAGTACCTGTTACAACACAACGATATTGATAACCGTTCATTGTATTAGTAGCACTTGTAATGTTTAATGTAGCTGTTGTAGCATTACTGTACACACCACCATTTACTAAATTGGTAAATCCTGAACCATTATCAACCTGCCATTGGTAGCCAAGGCCCGCACCTGTAGATACTACAGTGAAGGTAGTATTTGTTGAAGAACAGATCGTACTATTCGTTGGATTCGTACCAATTGCCGGTGCAGTATTTACTGTAAGCGTTGCTGCTGTTGACGGAGCAGATGAACCACTCGGGTTTGTAGCAATCACTCGGTATAAATAACCATTCATACCTGTAGTGGCACCTGTAATATTCAAAGTAGCAGTTGTAGCATTGCTATAAACACCGCCGTTTGATATATCTGTATAACCACTACCTGTATTTACCTGCCATGTATAGCTTGTAGGTGTATTGGTTGCTGTAGTTGTGAAACTAGTATTAGCTCCCGTACAGATAGCAACATTTGCAGGCGCTACGCTAATGACAGGAGGTGTTGACTGAACTGTCAACGTAGCAGGATTACTATTAGCAACCGGCGTACAAGTACCTGATATTACACAGCGATACTGGTAGCTGTTCATAGCCAGCGTAACAGCAGTAAGGTTTAATGTAGCTGTGGTTGCATTACTATATATACCACCATTTGTGATATTTGCCCAACTACTACCTGTATTTTCCTGCCATTGGTATGCTATACCCGTAGCTGCTCCTGCAACTGTGAAAGATGTATTAGCACCTACACTTACAGTAACATTTGACGGATGAGACGAAACAGATGGCGATGTATATAAACTAAGTGCTACGGCAGATCTTGATGAGCCTACACATTCTGTAGACTGATAATGCATTATACCATTAAATGCCCTGTAAGTAAATGTAGTGCTAAATGGGTATAATTTACCTACACCAAGATACATAGTGATATCGGCATTACTGGCAAGAACACTACCACCTGTTAAGCTTGATGTGTAATTAAGACCTCCACCACTAGTGTTAGTAATATAAAATGCATAGGTTTGACCAGAATTGAGTGCCAAGGAGAAGTTGATACCCAATGGTGTTGCAATTCCATTTCCTAAAGATGTAAGTGAACTATTTGTACCTAATAAAGTCCAAGCCGCACTATTAGTTTCGCTACCTACATAAGTACCTACTTTGTAGTATATTTCATAAGCTGCTGTTGTACTTCCATATATGTCGGCTGAGAAACCTGAAACAATAATATTTGTTGAAGGCAACACATCAAACATTACCCCCCTAGAGCCATTATTAGAATTAAACGGTGTAGACAATGAGCCTGCCCCAACAACAATTGTAGGTTCTGCATAATAAGTAGCCGCAGATGACACAGGATTGATAGTAAGCGTTGTGCCCGAACCTAAATAGTTGCCTGCTGAAGCTGCATCGTACCATTTAACTGTACCACCCGAAGAAACGGTTGCCCCCACAGAACCAGAACCACCAACGCAAGCAATGCCCGGAGTTGTACCTGTAATTGTAGGCAATGGCACAGTTGTAAGTGTAGCACTTGCAGATGCAGATGATGTACCACAAGCATTGGTAGCTGTAGCACGATACTGATATGTATTCATACCGGCTGTAGCGCCTGTGATATTCAACGTAGCAGTAGTAGCATTGCTATACACACCACCATTGGAAATATTCGTAAATCCACTACCGGTATTTACCTGCCATTGATATGATGTTGGTGTATTACTTGCAGCTACAGTGAGAGTTGTATTACCTCCTACACAAACAGCTTTACTACTTGGGTCTGTTGATATCGTTGGGGCAGTACCCATGCTGAGCGTTGCGGCTGTTGATGCCGCTGAAGTACCGCAAGAATTAGTAGCAGTAGCTCTGTATTGATAGCCTGCCATACCTGCGGTAACACCGGTAATATTCATAGTAGCAGCAGTAACATTGCTATATACACCACCATTAGTGAGGTTTGTAAAACCACCACCATTATCTACCTGCCATTGGTATGATGTTGGTGTATTGCTACCTGCTACTGTAAAGCTGGCATTCCCCCCCACACAAGCAGAGGCATTACTTGGATTTGTTGTAATACCAGGAGCACTGTTGACCGTAAGAGTAGCGCCTGAAGATGGAGAAGATGTACCGGTGCCATTTGTTGCAGTAGCACGATACACATAACCACTCATCCCCGCGGTAGCACCTGTGATATTCATCGTAGCAGCTGTAACGTTGCTATACACACCACCATTAGAAAGGTTTGAATAACCGCTACCTGTATTTACCTGCCACTGATATGATGTAGGCGTATTGCTTGCTGCAACTGTAAAGCTGGTATTATTACCAGCACAAACTGATGCAGAAGATGGGTTGGTTGTAATAGCAGGTGCAGCACTTAAAGATACCGCGGTATATGTAACAGTATATGTAAGACCTGTAGATACACTTACAGCCAATAAGTTAAAAAAAGATGTACTTGTAACAGCACCAAATGTGGAAGTATAACAACTGAGTGTGCCAAAGTTGCCACTTCCGGCTGTGGTTGCCACACACATACCTCCTAAAGTTTGAAGACTGAAAGTAGTAGTAGAGCCAGATGTTACGTATGAAATAGCTGTAATCTGGACACTGGAACCAACATTAATATACCATGCATCCTGTGGGTCGCCTGGTGTACTAGCAACACCACTAACAGTATATGTACCTGCGGAGTTGATATTCAACGTGGGCGGAGAGCCAACAAGATCTGGCAAATCTGCACCCTCGCTATAAAGTGAGGTTTGTGCTTGCGATGATAGTGATAGCAATAGCAAAAATGCCGTCATTACATTTCTGATTGCCGCGGTTTTGTTTTTAAGTCTAAATCTGACCATATGTGGGGTTTTAACTTTTTTTACAATTGATTATTGCTCTTAATCAACAATTATTGATTAAGCAAAACGCACATAAGAGTATTTTTAATGCTAATTAAGTAAACAGATAATCCGTATAAAAATACGATGTGATACCCGTTTTTTCAACATATTTCATTAAATAAACTAAATGTATTTTAACTACTGATTGTTCTTTTGGGATAGATTAAAAATAATTAACCAAAAGTTATTATTAATTACAAAAAAAGGGTGACAACCGCCACCCTCTTTGATCTATGTCAAATGTAAAAAATAAAATATCACTTCACTTCTACAGCATCATAACTGAGAACACTGAAGACACCGTAACCGTTTTTCACATTGGTGTGTATGTTTGTTGGCTCTGAAAAAGGATTATCTCCATTCTCTGTAGCAAACTGATATGTTTTTCTGTATTTAAAATAATCTTCGGTAACATGTTGCAGTGCTACGACTACTCTATATATGACACCTCCGCTGTTATACGGCTCTGCATAAGTGCTATTAACAAAAACACGCAGCTCCTTTGTTGTGCCATTAAACAATGCATCGCGTATAAAGATAGCATTCCCATTGAGGCAGGTATTCTGGTCTATCTGTTCGTTCGATACACTTTCGATACTCGCATCTACGGTATTAATACAAGAGCTGTAATACATAGTTGTGTCGCCTGATATATTGTCTTTTGTAAAACTGAGGATGTAGTAGTCTCCCAACGATACCGGATCTTTGAACGTAATGCGCAATTCGTCCTGTGGCAACCCGTCTGCATCCAGTCTTACCTTTTGTATGCGTTGCATGCTCTCTATCTTTACAAAAGACGGCACAACAGTTGATGAGCTTGCTTCCTGATAGCCAGGTGCATTCACCTTCACTTCGTACTTGCCACCATCCTCTGCAATCGTCCTTGAATTGTAGCTATTGATGTTAGCATCGTACCTCATGGTATCTACCACTTTGCCACTTTTCAACAAGAGTACTTGTGCATCTTTTACAGAAAGATCTTGCCCTTTTTTATATTTCAGAATACTTATAGACTTGCCTACACTTACCCGCATGGTATCTCCCACTTCGGTATCGCTGTTTACCACCAGTAGCGGTGTGTACTCGGGTACTTTTACGGTAATTTCTTTTTCGCAGGATGTGAGTGCTACCGTAGCTAACAATGCTGCTATATAATGACGTTTCATATTATCTACTTTATAATGGTGATTAAAATTTGAATTGATAACTGATAGATGGAATAATAGGGAACAGACTCATTTGTTTGAACACCGCATTACCCTGACTGTTTGTAGAACTGTATATGTAGAACGGATTGCGACGGTTGTATACATTGTATGCACTGATAACCCATGCACGTTCCCAGTTTTTACGTTGCTTTGAAAACTTGATGCTTACATCTGCACGGTGGTAAGAAGGCATACGATAACCATTCCGTTCACCATATACCTGCACATTGCTACCATCAGGGCCGGTATAATTGCCAACAGGCAGTGTGATAGCATTACCGGTACCATATACCCATTCGGCACTTACTTCTACATTTTTAGCCAACTCATATATAGCAGCTATTTTAAAATCGTGCCTTCTATCATAGCGATAAGGAAACTCTTTACCACCGTTCAGGTTATCAAACTGGCGTTTTGTCCAAGAAAGTGTATAGCCCATCAAGCCGGTTACCCTACCCTTCTTCTTCTGAAAGAACAATTCGCCACCATAGCTTTTACCTTTTCCTATTTCTACTTTGTCTTCCCAATTGCTACCGGGATTAAAGAAACTTGCGCCTTCTTTATACTCCAGCACATTGTCCATTGTTTTATAATAGCCTTCCAGCGACACTTCAATACCAGTAAAGTATGTATATGCCAAGCCTGCTGCACCCTGATAAGATTTTTGCATAGGCACCCTTGCCGTTACCGGCACCCACAAATCTGTTGGCAAGCCAATAGAAGAGTTGGTAAGCAGATGTATAAACTGATTCATTTGCACAAACGATGCTTTCGCACTCAGTTTGTCGTTTATAAGGTATCGAGCGGCTACACGTGGTTGTATGGCATGGTAAAACTTATCCTGTACCATAAAGCCCGTCCAGTGTATACCAAGGTTTGCTTTCAGTTTTGATGATATTCTGATATCATCTTCAACATATGCATCTATCTCACCTGCATGAATATCCTTTGTAGCAATGGTGGTGTCTTGTTTAAAGCCTACTGCTGCTACCCTTGTTTGTTGTGCGCCGGGCTTGTAGGTATGATTTACATAGCCTACGCCTGTCTTTATATAGTGATTAGGATGCGGAATGTAATCGAAATCGTATTTAACAGCTTTGTCATTGATACCGGAAGAGTATTTCAGATAAAACTCATCATTAGACCCCGAGAAGGTACTCTTAGTTTGTGTTGAAACTATAAATCTGTACTGGCTGTAATATGCAGTAAGGTTACCAAATAGTTTGTTGCTGTATTCATGATTCCAACGCGCTACGGTTGTGATGTTTCCCCATTTCAGATCTGTATTAAAAGATGAACTGAGCGAATTGCCGTCTTCCTGTTTTTGTTTTGCATAAAACTTATCGTCGCCCAGATAACCACTTATATATAGGTGATCTTTCTTAGTAAGCTTAAAGTTAACCTTACCATTAAGATCATAGAAATAATAACCACCTTTGAAATTGCCTTTGATAAAGGGTTTAGCTATGATATCGTAATATGTTCTTCTGCCCGATATCATAAAAGAAGACTTACCCTTTTGTATAGGCCCCTCGAGCGTAAGCCTGGAAGCTATAAGCCCTATACCACCTTCGCCATGCAGTTTATTCTTATTACCTTCTTTCATATTAATATCTAACACAGAAGAAAGGCGACCACCATAGCGTGCAGGAAAACCACCTTTTACCAATTCTACACTACGAATGGCATCTGCATTAAATACACTGAAGAAACCAAACAGGTGACTCGCATTGTACACAGGCACACCGTCAAGCAGTATCAGATTTTGGTCTGGTCCGCCGCCACGTACATAAAAGCCCGAAGAACCTTCGTTACCTGCCTGTACACCGGGTAACAGCTGTATTGCCTTCAACACGTCTACCTCGCCAAGAAATGCAGGCAGCGATTTGATGGTTTGTATAGGCAGGTCGATAGCACTCATTTGTGTACGCTCTTGTATTGCATCTTTCTTGCTGGTGATGACTACTTCTTTCATCTCTTTGGCAGATTCCAATTCAATGTTCAGTGTAGTATTTTGCTTCAGGCTGATGTCTTTTGAAAAAGTGGCATAGCCAACATAAGAAGCTTTCAGCTTAACATCTTCTGCCTGTATGGTAATAGAATAGAAGCCAAAAGCATTGGTTGCAGTACCAATATTTTTTTCAGGAATAAAAACCGTTGCGCCAATCAGGCGTTCACCGCTTTTCTTTTCCGTTACATACCCGCTGATGGTAACTTGTTGCGCCCATAGAGCCAGCGGCATCAGGAAAGTAAGTAGCAATAAAATGCGTTGTTTCATGTACTATCGTGTTGTATTTGATAGTAAAACGCACAATGATTCAATTACCCCTATTCTAGTAGCAAACCCCAAGGGCCTGAGAGATATGAATAGGTAATTTGCGACACCCCACCTACTACACCCATACCATTGTTTACATTGCCTTGTATCTTAACGGGTTGCTGAAAAGAATTGTAACCTGCAGATGGGTCGTAGGTTTCGTAGGCTTTCAAAAAATCGAAGTAATCTTTAGATACTGATTTTACATACACAATTATCTTACCCAAAGAAGAGTCCGGCGCAAATTGGTTTTCGAGCGGTTTTACAACAAACACGGTAGTTTCATAATCATTACCATTGAAACGAATGTCTTTCAACAGTACTCTTTTACTGCGCGTAAAAGCCCCAACGTCATATATATTTTCAGAATACGCATCTGCGGTATAAATAGCTTGCCTTACATAGTCTTTGTAATATACCGTATCTACTTTGGTAGTTACATTGCCCGATGAACGCAACGACTCATAAGCTTCTCTGGCATCACTTATCCTTACCCAACTGCCATTGTACAAAAAGTACGGAGTGGCTGTAGCTTTCTGCTTCAGTGCTTCAATTACATAATAATCTGTAGCAGCTAATGGATCTTTTATTTTCACTTTCACCCTCAGTGTACTATCCTGCCCATATTTTACAGTAGCAGTATCTGTAATGGCAGCTTTTACCTGCTGCGGTATATCTACTACTGCAGTAGCTGTGCCAAGTATACTGTGTATTGCCGTAACCTTATATCGTTGCCCGGCTACAGCTATACTACTATTACTAAAGGGCAGTGTATATATACGTTGTGCCAGTGAATCAGTATACCCGAGTAACGGAGTTGCTTTGCCATTGCTGTCTTTTATTTCTATTAAAAGATTTTGCAGCAGCTGAAAACGCAAAGCACTGCTGGAAGAAAGTGAAATACTTTGTCCTGCTCTGAGAAAAAGGCTATCACCTGCCACAAACTCTCCAAGCAATGTAATCTTTTTGCTTCCTCCTATAGGAGGAAGATCAAGATCTTTGTTGCAGGAAGGTAACCACAGCATCAGCATGCATGCAACGCACAAGAAAGAACTGATATGTAGAATCTGTTTTTTCATGCCCTAGAACGATAATTTATAACTGAGGTAAGGAATAAACTGCAAGAAACTCATACCCCTCAATTTAAAATCTCCATTTGATGCGTCGCCCGTTGCATTCACCAATTCTACATACATTACATTTCGCCTTGCATAAGCATTGAATACACCCAGCGACCATATACGCTCATAATGTTTCCCTTTCCTTTTGGTAAAATTCATACCAATATCTAATCTGTGAATGGCAGGCAATCTGTAATTATTCCATTGCACATAATTGTACGTATAATTTGAGCTACTGACTGCATTGGCAGATGAGATATGCAGACTATTATCAAGATCAGGATATATCTGGTCGGGCAAAGTGATAGCCTCGCCCGTCATGTATGACCATGAAGCTGCAACATCAAATCTTTGCGAAGGACGAAACTCGAGTGTTGTTTTCAGGTTGTGTCTTCTATCAAAACGATAAGGAAAAGGCTTACCTTCATTCAGCTGTGCAAATTTCCTCCATGTCCATGAAAGCGTATATGCAGTTGCCCAAGTAAAGCTACCAAGTTTCTTTTTGAAAGAAGCTTCTACACCATAGCTCCAACCAACACCCTGAATAATTTTTTCGTCCCATTTCAACGTATTATCAAATAGGTTTTTACCCATGCTATAGGTTGTAGTATTGCTGATGTCTTTGTAGTATCCTTCAATATTATACGTGAGGCCTATCTTCTCCGGACGCCCCATGTAACCAACCGTATATAATGTTGCCTCTTCAGGTTCTATGCGAGATGAGCTGGGTATCCAAAAATCTGTAGGCAAGCCGAATGTGGTATTGCTGATAAGATGCAGAAACTGCGCCATCTCTGTATAAGATGCATACACAGTATGCGATTTTGCCAGTTTGTACGAGGTATAAAAACGTGGCTGTACGCTGGAATAATTAAATCTTTCGCTAAACCAGTTGGCAAAGTGAATACCCGGGCGTATTGTCCAACGTTTGTTGATGCGTACTTCGTCTTCAATAAAAACAGAATATTCATTTGACTGAAATTTATCTGCAGGCACTAACGATGTAGGAAGTAACTGCTGAGAACTGATAGTAAGCATTTCCGCAGGTATAAATGATGCAGTGCTGAAGTGAGCACCAAACTCAATACGTTGCGTAGCAGTAGCATACCAATTGGCATGCAGCCTTAATGCCCAATCTGTAATAGATGAATTGCCCTGATAAGTACCTGTGGTAGTCTTTCCGTCTTTATCTATCTGCTCTTTCTTGTCTATCAGTGAATATTTGAATTGACTGAACGTAACTATTGTATTTACAAACAACTTGGGGTTTACAATCGTATTCCACTTAGCACTGGCAACAGTATTTCCCCAACGTGCTTTGGAGCCTGAACCTTCAAAATCGAGCATAATACCATCTCTGCCATTGTACACACTTAGGTACAGTCTGTTATTTTTGTTCAATATATAGTTGGCCTTACCATTGATATCGTAGAAGTTAAATCCTGCATCTTTTGTAAACGGCTTCCACAACAAATCAAACCATGTACGTCTTCCCGATACCATGATGGATGCCTTATCTTTTACAAGCGGTCCTTCCAGATTGATGCTTCCCTTTATCAACCCCATAGTAAACTGGCCACCCCAGCGTTGCATATCTCCATCTTTGGTATTTACATCTATTACAGAAGATAGCCTGCCACCATAGCGAGATGGGAATGCCCCCTTATGAAAATCTACAGACTTGATTGCCTCTGCATTGTAGATAGATGTGAAACCGAAAAAGTGGTCGGTATAGTATAGCGGTACACCGTCAAGCAGATTTAGATTTTGCCCTGGGTCACCACCTCTTACCATAACAGCATTTGTACCGTCTGTGCCCGATTGCACACCCGATATGTGTTGCAAGGCACGCATCACATCATTTTCGCCCAATATGGTAGGGCGGCTTTTAATATCGGCATAGGTAAGATGCAGATGCTCGGCAGATGTTTCTTTTTCCGAAACTACTTTTACCTCTTTCAACTGTGCAAGCGAAGAAAGCAAGATATCTTTTCTGCCTCCTGCCAAACCATCGCTGCTGAAAGAATCAGTACCGTAGCCTATGTATGAGCACATTACTTTGTATTTGCCAACAGGCATGGTAAGACTGTAAAAACCATAGCTATTGGTTGTAGTACCTATACCCAACTCGGGCACATACACTACAGCACCAATCAGTACTTCCCTGTTCTGCAGTTCCTTTACATAGCCATTAACGGTAATTTTACCCGAAGCCGCTGGCTTACCATCTGCACCCGAAATCAATAATATCTTATCACCGCTTTGTTGCCAGGACACCTGTTGGCCTGCAAGAATAATATTCAATGCCTCGGCAACAGTTAATTCCGTTTCGGGTAGCTGCACCGAACGCCTTACATCTACATAATCGTTACTATACGAAACAGGGATATGAGTTTGCTGCTCTATATCCCTGATATATTTTTTCACTGAACCTTTTGCAAATGACGGCTTATACTTTGCCTGCAAGGCACTACCCTGTGCACCTGCATTGTAAGATGCAAGCACTACTGATAATGTCAATAGCAGCGTAAAGATGTAGCGCATAGATTACTTTGCCAATATAACGTAGTTGTTATCGGTTTGTTGCCATTTACATTTGGCAACGAGGCAAAGTTCGTTAAGAATTTCTTCAATAGTTTGATTATTGAAGCTAATGTTGATTAATTGTTGACGCATATCGGTAGTCATAGTGGCATCCGGGGTGATATTGAGAGCCTGTAGCTGAGACAGCTCATTTAAGATGTATTCCAGACTTTTGTTTTCGTATACCAGCTTGCCTGTTTTCCAGTACAGGTAGTTTGCCCCCTCAATAGTGGTTTCGGAAAGCTGTTGTTTTTTATACACACCGTGTTCCCCCGGTGTCAGTATCAGATAGTTTGCTATTTTTTGCTTTGATGTCATTTGCACCTTGCCCGTAGCTACGGTAACGGTAGCATCAGTTTCGTTGCAGGTAACATCGAAAGATGTACCCAGTACTTTTACATCTACAGACTGTGCATCTATAATAAATGGCTTTGTAACATCGCGATGCACATCAAAAAAGGCTTCCCCTTCCAGCGATACATTGCGGGTATTGCCTGCAAACTCTTTAGGATAAGATAGTTTGCTACCCTTGCGCAATGTGATGTGAGAATTATCAGGCAGTACCACATCCAGATTGCCAGCGTCGGCTATCATGGTAACCATGCCGCTATCTGCACCCGGGCGCATAATGATGAGCCCTACCAGCAAAATAGCTGCAATACCCGAAGCGTATTTAACCCATAAAGGCATCACCCTCGGCTTTTTCACCTCGGCAGGAGCAGTAATACGTGATGCAACCTTATCCCAAGCGGCAGACTTATTAAAGCTGGTACCATTCAGCAATTCCTCAGAACGCTGCCAAGCCTTAGCCACCTGCTCATATACAGTTTTGTTACCTGCATCGGCAGCCAGCCACTCGTCCAGCAAGCGAGCATCCTCTTCCGAGGCTTCTCCTGCCAGCTTTTTGGCTATGATTATGTCTATCTGCTCGTTCATTTGCATTGGTTGCTCAACTATTATAACGCATGATTAATAAATAACCCCTACGCCTGAAATATATTTTTTAATAACAATATCAAAATCAATCCTGCCATGGCTCCACTCTGTACAAAATCGCGAAGGGTTTTGATGGCTTTACCCATTTGATTTTCAACGGTTTTTACAGAAATATCCAATGATTCAGCGGTTTGTTTATAGCTCATCCCATGCATTTTCACCATCAGAAATACCTCTTTGCATTTAGGTGGCAGTTGGTTGAGTGCTTCTGCTATCTTACGCGATTGCTCGTCTGCATCCTCACGCATTTGCCTGCCTGTTATAAATGGTTCGGGGTCTGTTTCCGGGGTAGTATCTGTAAACTTGACACCCGAACTTGCCTGCTTGCGCAGTGCGGTAATACAGTTGTTTCTGGTGGCGGTGATGAGATAAAATTTAGCCTCTTTGCTGTCTATCAGGTCTTTGCGTTGTTCCCAAAACTTCACCAGCGTATCTTGCACTACATCTTCTGCAAGATGACTGTCTTCAAGAAAAGACATGGCATACCTGCAGAGGTTGTCATACTCTCTGTCAAACAAATCTTTAAATGCTCTTTCTGCAGCAGTCATTTTGGGGTGGCAATGCTATTACAAAGAAACTAAAACTATACCATAAACCCCTACGGCAATCAGGGGATATTATGCGTTATTATTTCTGCTTTTATCAGTTATTCGTTTTCTGATGCGGCTGAGCGATTCGGGCTTTACACCTATATAACTGGCAATCTGGTAAAGCGGAACCCGCTGCATCAGGTCGGGATTGGCGGCAATCAGTTTTTCATAGCGTTGTTCGGGCGTATCGGTAACATAGCCGGCCTGTAGCTTCTGCCTTTCGTGTACCAGTTGCTCCAGTATCATACGGGCAATGGTCTCAAACTTTCTATTGTTTTGATACATTGCCTGTTCTCTTTCAGCATTTCCTATCACCAATACGGTATCTTCAAGGCATTGAAAAAACCTGTCAGACTGTACCTGCACCATCAACCCGCCGGGTGGTATTATCCATTGGTCTTCGGTAAAGAAATTACTGGTTCGTTCTTCTCCTTCTATTATATAATACTCGCGTACACATCCTTTCAGTACAAAATAACATGCTGTTGGTATTTCTCCTTCTTTCAGTAAATATTCTCCTTTGTGGTGCGAGCTTGTAACGATACTTTGCCTGATAGCATCTGCCTCCTCTATAGTGAGTGACATTATTTTCGAAAAATAATCTATCAGTTTTTCTTCCATACAAGTATCGGTAGGTTATAAAGATACAAACCGATTGCTAAAAGGGTGAGTAGCAAAGCCGGGAACGGCTCTGCTACCTTGCGTCAAAACCACCCTTTCCTTCTATTTACTACCTATTGTTTTATCAGCTTGTAAGATGCAGCTGCATCGCCATCTAACAGTGTGAGTACATACATACCCGCAGGCGCCATGCTCACATCTATAGCATTAGTTCCATTTTGTATTGTTCCTTTTGCCAATACACTACCTGAAAGTGACAACAACTGATAAGCCATTTCTTTAGTACCCTTATTGGTTACGTTCACTTTGTCTGTACAAACAGTCGGGAACACTTTAATATTTTCAGCCTCGGCAAATGCAGCAATACCTGTAGACTTTAGCGCAAAACGATATACTGTACCGCTGACAGGGAAACCTGTTAATGACGGGAAGCTACCGGAGCTAAGCGTGGCACTATCCAGCGTAGGTGCTGCAGGGCTGCCTTTCAGCAGGTATATTTTATCAAAGCTCTGGTCTTCTACTTTCAGGTTATTAGTATAGCCAACAAGTGGCCCACCCAAACCAAAATATTCAGACAGATAAGAGATTTTAGAACTGCCATACCTCATTTCTACTACATCTGTACCCTCGTACAACCATACCTGTATATTTACAGAATCGTTCAGTGTACTGTGTCCATCCAGCTCATCAGAAAATCCTGCATTCAGCAACTCCAGTTTGAAGATACGGCTACCTGCACTGCCTGAAACAGTGTAGCGTATCGGCGATTTTGATGTACCCGACACAATTCCTCTATCAACAATTGCAGTACCGATGATATTGAAAGCTGATACGGTGCCTGTAGTGTCTGTTGCTATACCTGACATCTCCAACAGATTCAGCTTACTGATGGTTTTTGTGCCGATTTTGAAATTGAAACCCAAAGGCACTACATAAGATGTGCTATCTGTCCATGCAGTAGTATTAATAACTGTAGCACCTGTAAGTGGTGTGTATGCCTGATTTTGTACCGTTAACTTATAAGGCATTTGTGCCTGTACTGTAGTAGCTGCCAATACTGCGGCAGTAGTTAGTGTAGTTATAAACTGTTTCATAATGTATCTCTTTATGTTTTACAGTATCAAAACACATAACATCTTTCTAACCCCTACGCATGTCAAAAAACTTTTTTGAATACAGAAATTAACATTGTGTGCAATGAATAATGCATTGCAGCGTTTATCATTTGCTATATTTATAAATAATAACACACTCCCTCATGCCCCGTTGGCTACGCATATCATTAAAAATCGCAGCAGTACTACTTGGCCTTTTCGTTATAGCCTGGGTAATAATAGCAGTATATATCAGTCGCAATAAAGAAAGCATACTAAAAACTGTAGCCGAAAAACTAAACAATAAAGTAAAAGGCGAATTGCGTATTGAGAAAATGGACGTTGTATTGTTCAGCAATTTCCCTAACCTGTCCGTGTCACTACAAAACGTATCGTTGCAAGACAGTTTGTGGCAGCAACACAAGCACGACCTACTGAAAGCTGCAAGCATCTATGCTGACATAAGCATAACATCGCTGATAAGTGGTAAGCCACATCTGCATCAACTACGTGTGCAACATGGCGAATTGTATATATACACAGACAGTAACGGCTATAGCAATACATGGGCACTACAACCAAAAGACGTAAGAAAGAAAAAGAAAGGCAATGCAGATGCTGAAAATATTATACTGACAGATGTAAACTTCATCATAGAAAACAAAACGAAGTTCAAATACTTTGTAATAGACATTAAGCATGCTGCTGCACGCATCAAAAACGATGATGATGAACTGAAAGCCAATATAAATACCGAAGTATTGATAAAACAATTCTGCTTCAATACTACACGTGGCAGCTTCCTCAAGAACAAAACGATTGAGGGTACATTGATTGCATCATACAACAAAGCCACCAAAATACTGGACCTGCCATTGCAAGGCATACATATAGATGATGATGCGGTGAAGCTAACAGGTAAATTTAATTTTGCAGAGCAGCCTGCCGTGTTCAACCTCAGCTTTTCTGCAGACAAGATAAAACTGAAAGATGCTACAGCGCTGCTCACCAAACCAATCGCATCCAAGATTGCAATGGCAGACCTAGACAAACCTTTGAGTGTAAAGACCACGCTGATTGGCAAAATGAAATTCAGAGATACACCATGGGTACGTACCTACTGGACGGTTACAAAAAACACATTACATACACCTGTAGGCACTGTCAATGAAGCCAATTTTACAGGTATGTATACCAACCAAGTAGTGCGTGGAGAAACCTATGGAGATGCTAACTCTGCTATATACTTGTATAAATTGAAAGGCAAACTATATGATATACCTTTCACCTTCGATACTGCCGCTGTAACCAACCTGAAGCGCCCCGTACTCAGTGGACGCATACGCAGCAATATAGACCTGCAAAAAATAAACCAAATAACGGAAGGCAATACGTTCGACTTCAAATCAGGCACTGCCAATGTGAACCTGATATATAAAGGCGGCCTTAGCGAAAACGATACTACTATACCATATATATACGGATATGTGCGGCTGAACAATGCAGAGATAAACTATACACCCAGAAACATTGCATTTACCAATTGCAATGGCGTGCTGAATTTTAACGGTAATGACCTGAGCGTACCCAACCTGCAACTGACACGCAACAAAACGACCGTACAAATGAAAGGTGGTGTTAAAGACTTCCTGAACCTGTTCTACACGTCTCCCGACAAGGCAATTATTGATTGGCACATAACAAGTAATCAGATAAACATAAACGACTATCTGGCATTTGTAAGCAAAGCAAAGTACAACACCACCGCTACAGATAAGAAGCACAAAACCACCAGCCGCTACATAGCACGCCTGAACAGGTTTCTGGAATTGAGCACTGCACATCTGGATGTAAACCTTGCAAGGTTATACTTCAGAAAATTCAATGCTACGAATGTAAAAGCCGATATACTGCTGCGCAAAAATGATATCAGCATCAACAGCATAAAACTGAACCACGCCGAAGGAACACTGCAAATGAAAGCAGAACTATTGCCATCAGGCAATGCAACTCCATTCAAAATGAATGTAGACGTAGCACACGTAAATGTGCAACAGCTATTTACAGCATTTGAAAACTTTGGACAAGAGGCTATAGAAGAAAAGAACATACGCGGCACCTTGAGTGCTTCAATCAATATGAACGGTAGCCTGCAAAATGGTGGCCTTGCCCCCTATTCGCTGAATGGCAATTGCGACTTCCATCTGGTAGAGGGTGCGCTCGTAAATTTTGAACCATTAGAAAAAGTAGGCAAAATTGTATTCAGACGTAGGAATCTTTCTAACATCACATTCAAAAAGATATCGAACGATTTGCAAGTGCAAGGTAGCAAGATATACATCAAGCCAATGGCTATAGAATCGAGTGTGCTGAATATATTTCTGCAAGGCGTTTATAGCCTTACCAAAGGCACAAACATTGAAATGGAAATACCTATCCGCAACCCACAAAAAGACGAACTGATAGAAGATAAAGAATTGAAAGATAAACGCAGCCGCAGAGGTATTATTCTATATCTGAAAGCAGAAGATGGTGAAGATGGGAAAGTGCATATAAAATGGAATAAGGATGGCAAAAAGATACCAACCGAAACAGAGTAATACTTATTCCTTTAGATTTGTTATATGAAAAGGCGTATTCCTGTTTTCCTATTATTGGCGGCAGTATCTGTAGTTTGTGGTTACCTGTTTCACAAAATATCGTGGGTAGGCAGGCTGGGCATTAACCTTGCGTATAAAGAATATGCTATTTTTAAAAGTTGGTGGCAGAGTTCATTGGCAGTATTCGGTGCATATCTGGTGCTGTTTATGATACACTATTTCATATCGAAAGATAAGGGGCGCACAAGAGTTACCATCATCAACATCGTTAGTATGCTGATAGCCATTGCGGGATTGTATTATACCTATAATGATTTCAGAACAGATTTTTCGCACCGAATAGCAGGAGAGCGCTTCCATCTCGGGTTTTATCTTTTCTGGGCGGGATGGATAATTATCAATCTGCACTTTATTATGTACAAGCCCGCTGTTAAAGCTTCAGATAAAAAGGCTGCAACAACTGCGTAAAGACATCTGTATAGCCACCACCTTGTTTGTATATCTGCAGTCTGTCCACATTCGTTTCAGTTGTTGGTTGGCTACTGCACAAACTAATAACACGGTTATACCCACCGATTTCTTTAGGGTACACTTGCAGGAGTTGAGTAATGCCCCATCCGTTTTTATTAAGTAACTGCGCCCATACGTCGTGCTCTGCTGTTGGCAGTAATATAGCTGCATACCCTGTTGGCTTCAATACATTTTGTAGTACCGCAAGCAACGCATCGTAAGAAAGACTAATTGTATGGCGCACATTATTACGTTGCGCATCATCGCCTAACAAACTATTATTGAAGAATGGAGGATTGCAGATAATCATATCATATTGCTTTGTGAAAGCATATTGTGTCACATCACCTTGTATAATATTTATCCTATCTGCCCAGGGAGATGCCTTTATGTTTTCACTTGCCTGTTGCGCTGCATCTGCATCCAGTTCTATAGCGTCTATTTGTATGCTTTCATTACGCTGTGCCAGCATGAGTGACAGCAAGCCTGTACCCGTGCCAATATCCAGCACATCAACAACATCATCTGCAATGGGTGCCCATGCACCTTGTATACAGGCATCGGTAGATACCTTCATGGCGCACTTGTCCTGATGAATGGTAAATTGTTTAAACTGAAAGTAATGGTTGCTCATGACCATACTGCCCTTGCGGTAGGGCTAACGCTTAAATCGGCAAACTTACCTTGCAGGTATTTATAATAGCCTGTAATGCCAATCATAGCTGCATTATCGGTACAGTATTCAAACTTAGGGATGTACACCTGCCAGCCCAGCTGTGCACCTGTTTCTGTGAGTGCCGTGCGCAAACCACTATTGGCAGATACACCACCTGCTATACCCACGTGATTTATCTTCAATTCCTTAGCTGCTTTCTTCAGTTTCTTCAGCAGTATGGTTATGATAGTATGCTGCACAGATGCGCAGATATCATTCAGGTTATTGGCTACAAAATCAGGGTCTTTCTTCTTTTCATTTTGCAGAAAATACAGCACCGCTGTTTTCAGCCCGCTGAAGCTGAAGTCGTAATCCTTCATATCGCTCAGCGGGAAGCTGAACTTTGTAGGATTGCCCTCTTTAGCCAGCTTATCAACCATTGGCCCGCCGGGATATGGTAACCCCAGCATCTTGGCTACTTTGTCAAAAGCCTCGCCAGCAGCATCGTCTATGGTTTCGCCCAGTACTTCCATATCCAGATGGCTGCGGCATAGCACTATCTGCGTATGCCCGCCAGATACAGTAAGGCAGAGGAACGGAAATTCGGGTTTCGGGTCTTCAATAAAATGTGCCAGTACGTGTGCCTGCATATGGTGCACATCTATCAGCGGCACATTCAATGCCTGCGCAAAAGACTTGGCAAAGCATGCACCTACCAGCAAAGAACCTATCAGCCCCGGTGCCTGTGTAAAAGCCACTGCATGAATATCCTTTTTATCTACACCAGCATTTTTCAGAGCCACATCTACCACCGGTACTATCTTCTGCATGTGCGCACGCGATGCCATTTCTGGCACCACACCACCATACTGCTCGTGTACCTTTTGGGTAGCTATCAGATTGCTCAGTACTACCCCATCCTGTATCACCGCTGCGCTTGTGTCATCGCAAGACGATTCTATTGCAAGTATATTCAGTTTTTGCTGTGCCATAAACAGGTTGCAAAATTCGTTAATCACGGGCTGAATATCAAAAAATCTGCCTTATTGCGTAAAACAAGCAGCCCAAATGCTTTCAGAGCTTAGAATGATTTATATTTTTGTTGAACACAATTGAGGATTTGTCTTTCGTTAAGCAATATATCACTGCTATCATATTGATTCTTTCCGTCGTATTGACGGGATGCGACGATAACGGGCTACCTGAGCAGAACAACGGACCCATCAGCCTGCAATTCAATTTCATTAAAGACAGCAGCTACCAATACATACTGGATAGCAAAATGACACTGGAACCTGTGGTAAATGGCAAGACACTTACCATTACCCAGCAAATGAAACTGCTATCTAACTACATCGTAACAACATCCAACGCAGATAACAAGAATGTGGCTGTGACATACAACCGCATTACCATGAGCTCAGGCAACGGGGTAACCACTAACGAATACGACTCTGAAGACACTGCAAATCAGAACCCGATGTTTGCCTCTGTTGGTGCAATGATGAAGCGCACCTTCAATATATCTGTATCTAAAAGCGGTATAACGGGTGTACAAAACTTATTTGACGAAGAGCAACTAACAGATAGCAGTGCCGTAAATTACGGAGATAGCTCGCTACGCAAAGCCATGCTGCAATTCCTAACCATGTACCCTGCCGAAGCCATTAAGCCGGGAGATACTTGGAAAAAGGAGTTTCATACTTCTAATGGTTTCATCCACATGAAGCTGGAAAACACCTACACGCTGAAAAGCATTGACGGTAATATAGCACACGTAGAACTGCAAGGGCAAATAACCACCGAAGACACTACACAAGCCATGATATTCAGCGGCATACAATCGGGCGGACTGGATGTAGACATAAAAACAGGGCAGATTACCATCGGGCAGATAACCCAACACCTGAGTGGCAAAATAAGCAGTGGCGGAAAAACATCGGAAGTGAGTGCTACTTCAGAGATAAACCTGATTGGCAATAAGCTGTAAAATCAAAAATTCCCCTATCCTCTGTCCGACAGCGATTTGGGGAAATTTCTCCAGACTCCGTTTGAGTCTTCAATTATGTATAATGCAATTACTGTGCCATTTCATCTGCATCTGTGTCATCTGCAGGTAAATCATTACTATCAGCACCTGATGCTTCTTCCTCATTATCAACGCCTTGCTCTGCTTTAAATGCTTCATCCTGCACAGCATCCTGCTCTTGGTTATTATTCCATTCTATGATGAAGTTATTACGGCCTGTACCTATCAGCAGGCTCAGGAAGCGCTGTTGTGTTAGCTCCAACATTGCAAGGAAGGTAAAGATGGCATGTATTCTGTTTTCACACTGTGAGAAAACAGCTTCGAATGCTGCACGTCCATTCGTCTTCATATAGTCCAGCAGGTGTACACGCTGCCCTTCAAGACTGTAATTATATTTTACAACTACGTGTTGCGGCTTGTTTTCCCTGTCCTGAAAACGCTTCATTACCTTCTCGAAAGCCTGCATCAGTTTGAACATAGATACGGTTTGTATCTCGGTGCCTTCGCTGTAGGTTTCGCTCAGGGTATCCAGTTCCTGCTTAATGTTACCACGCTTCTGTTGCAACAGGCGCTCTGCTTCCATGATAACCATTTGTTCAGATGCCTCTTTGAAACGCTTGTATTCCAATATCTTATCTACCAATTCCTGACGCGGATCTATCTCATTACCATGCGCATCCACCTCTCGACGAGGCAGCAGCATCTTGGCCTTGATACGCATCAGGGTAGAAACGAACAATATAAACTCGCTGGCTAGCTCTATATTCAGGTTTTCCAGCTCGTGTATATACTTCAGGAAGTCTTTGGTGATGTTATGTATGGGAATATTGTATATATCCAGCTCATCGCGCTCTATGAAGAACAGCAACAGGTCAAACGGCCCTTCGAACTGGGGTAATTTTATCTGATACGACGTGGACATTAATCAAATCTATAATTAAAGAAGCGCACCTGCAAGGGTGCGCTTCAAAAGTAGTCTTTTCCGCTCAGAATTTGCCCATTAAAACTTGTAAGCAAATCCTAATGTGAATATCTGTTTAGTCTGGAACCAACCCATAAATTCGCCCGGTTCGTTTTTGCTAACATCTTTACCTGTTGTAGGATCTACTGTAGTCCCTACATAAGGAATATCGTTATCATACATCAATGTCAGCCCCATTGATACCGTCAGGAACTTGTTGGCTTTGTAGAGCACTATATTATCCCACAACCAGTCAATATTACCCGGGTTGTCTTTCTTCACCACTATACCACTTGCATCTTTTACATCCTTTGCCAGATAGTTTGAGTAGAAATCTACCCTTGTACGCCAAGCTAAAGGCTTGCTAAGGTCTGTGCTATAACGACCTGAGAAATAAGCACCCAGCTCGAAACGAGATGTTTTACTATTTTCTACACCAAAAGCACCTGCAGGGTCGCGCATAGTATAGTATTTGTCTACCAGCGTCATGCGTGCGGCTATTGGCGAGAAGAACAAACTAAGATTAGTCCCCTTGCGATACTCCGCACCGACAGCCAATGTAAGGTATGCCGGCGAAAGGAAGTTTGATACAGAGAATGTATCCCAATTGTTGGCTTTATAGTCGTAACCTTTTGTGAATTGCGATTTAAAGTTGAACAACGCAGAGATGTAGAAATCTTTCGTAGTATCTATACGTACACCATATTTTGAAGTAAAGTCAATACGGTCATCTGCTTTGCGCGGCACAAAGCTGTTTGAATATGCATAGAATAATGCATAGTTCAGATCCAGGTTATTGCTCCATATTTGCCTGTGATACAGGCGTGTTACATAACCATTGAACAGGCCATTTACAGTCAAAGATGCCAATTCACCACCGGCAGCCCAGTTGTGCAAAAAGCCCTGATTCAAGCCGATATTCAGCAGGCCGCCCTTCACCCATGCTACCGTGTCCTTGTTTTCGTTGCTAAGGCTTTTCTTCATGTCATCTGTTTTTGCCAATTGAGCATTGGCTGCAAACACAGATACCATCAGTGTACATGCGAGTAATAAACGCTTCATAAACTATATGTTTGGTTTGATATTTATTTTGGTTTGTATTTAGACTCCTGCAATATTTTCTGCTCGTCTATTGGCATAGCTATCAGTTTGTCAAGTGTCACCTCAGGGTGCTGCGCCATATAGCTTTTTACTATCTGCAAGCCCATCCAAGTGCCAACCTCACCCGGACTTTGGTCGCTCATACCGGCTGCACTTGGCCCTTCCATCACATAACGTACCACTTTTTGCAGACTACGTTCGTAGAGGAAGTTCTGCGTGATGAAGAAATTGTAAATACCTGCTTCATTTTCTTCACACCATTTCAGTTGCTTTTCTGTGTAGGCGAGGCGAATTGGCTTAGGCACAAAAGGCAGTACTTTTTCTATATAATAAGCTTCTATACCACGTTGTATCATCATATTCAGCAGCGTGCGGTCTTCCATTACAAATGGTGTTCTTTCCCGATACATCGCCCTGAAGGCTACCACAGGTATGTATTCCTTTACAAGCTGTGTGCTTTTGTATTCAGGAATACCAACCGCTTTGTAGTATGGATATGATGCGCCGAGGAACATATCCAGCCCTATACCGAGTATAGTGCTATCATAGGTAAACGCCGCCCAGTTGTTCAGCCATGAAATCATGTACACGACCTTGCGTTCATTAGCATTCGGGAAGTAGTGCTTGTGATACTGAAAGCCCTGTTGCAACCAGCCATCTATTTCTTTTGTATCGGGATAATGTTTTGCGACTGTATCCAGCAGACCACGGTAATCTTTGTGCGTCAGGAAGCTGTGCATACCTAAGCGAATACCCTGCACCGTATCGTTATAATTGCCCTGTATGCCCAAACCCATCAGTGTATCGAGGAAGAATGGCAGGAAATCCGGGTATTTAGTTTGCAGCTTTTGCAAACCGGCAGCTATGTTATTAGTATCAATAGCGGTAATATCCTGGTCAAGTCTGCGGGTATTCAGTTCTACTTTTACGTCCGATACATCAGGCGCTTTCTCCGTATTGCCGCCACAAGCAGACAAAACAGCCAACGGCAGTGCTAAAAGCACAGATTTAACAGTCCTTTTATTAACAAAAGCAGGCTTTGTTGTGGATAACCAGTTGAACATAGGTAAATCAGCTTTATTTTTACGGCGGCAAAAATACGGCTTATTTTTTGCCATATCATAATCAGTATTAACATACTAACCCACAGTATATATGAAAAAAATATCCGTTTTAGCTGCATTACTCCTGATGGCAGCATCGTCTTTTGCACAGCGCTATGAGTATGGTGAGCCCGTACCGATGAATGAAGGTAAAAAGCACCGTAAGAGTAAAGGTGGCAATGTAGACCTGAGGCAAGTACGTTTCGGAGCATTTCTGGCACCTACATCTACCTGGATGAAACCTACTGCTAATAAAAGCGATGACAAACTATACCTGATAGATAAAGGCAGCTCGCAAGTAGGGTTTGCTTGGGGTTTGATGGTAGATTATTTCTTTGCAGAGAATTATGGCATTGCTACAGGCTTTCAGATAAACAGAATGGGCGGTAAGGTAAATGCTACTTGGAACCCTGCTGTAACACAACCGGCAGGTGCGGGTGTAGTAACATCAGCAGATTTCAACTACAAAGTGCAATATCTGGAAATACCCTTCGGACTGAAACTACGTAGCGATGATTTGGGAGGTGGTTTACGCATATTTGGCCAACTGGGCGTTTCACTAGGCATTACCCTGAGCAAAAAAGCAAGCTATGATGTAAGTTTCACAGATACAGTAAGTGGTAAAACTGTTGTGAAAACTGCTAGTGGCGATAATGAAAAATTGACAGGATTGGGTGTTACCCCACTCCTTTTCCAGTTGAATGTAGGTGGTGGCGTAGAATATGCTGTGAGTAATAAAATGAGTGTTTACGCAGCACTGTTGTTTAATAATGGATTTGCACCTGATGCTACCAATCCTAAAGAACTGGATCTGGACTATAAAGGTAAATTCAGCGACGGTAATGTAAGGATGAATAATATAGCATTGAGGTTGGGATTATTCTTCTAATCCACACAATAATAATACTTTTTCAGAGCCTGCATCAATTGCAGGCTTCTTTTTTCTCGCGCTGTTAACATTACGATTATTACTTTTGACATAGGATGAAAATATTTCTTGCACAGCAGAATTATCATATAGGCAACTTCGAGGCGAACACGGCAAAAATCATTGATGCCATCAGACAAGCGAAGCTGCAAGGGGGAGATTTGATAGTATTTTCTGAACTATCCGTTTGCGGTTATCCACCCAGAGATTTTCTTGAATTCAATGACTTTATAGAGCAGTGCGAAAAAGCTGTTGATGCCATCCGCAAAGAGGCTGATGTAATTGGCGTGATAATTGGTGCACCTACCCGAAACAAAGAAATACTGGGTAAAGACCTGCACAACAGTGCTTACCTATTATACAACGAAGAAGTAGTTGATGTTGCACACAAAACGCTGCTACCTACCTACGATATATTTGACGAGTACCGCTATTTTGAGCCTGCCGATAGCTGGAATGTAATTGAGTTTAAAGGCAAACGAATAGCACTAACTGTTTGCGAAGACATCTGGAATCTTGGCAACAATCCGTTGTATAAAATATGCCCGATGGACAAGCTGATGGAACAGCGTCCTGACATCATGATAAACATCAGTGCATCACCATTCGACTATCTGCATGCAGAAGGCAGGATGAGCATGATAAAGCAGAATGTTGCTAAATACAAATTGCCGATGGTGTATTGCAATACCGTTGGGTCTCAGACAGAGATTGTATTTGACGGCGGTTCTGTGGTGATGGATACACACCAAAATCTGATTGCAGAGCTACCCTATTTTGAGGAAGCAATGCAAAGCGTAACACTGAAAGACGATAAGACATTTGCTGAAACACCTGTAAAGCATGCTGCTGCCATACCAACAGCAGAACTGCTACCCGATGGTTTTGATGATGACTATGATATAGATGAAATACATCAGGCACTGATACTGGGCATCAGAGATTACTTTGGCAAGATGGGCTTTACAAAAGCTATAGTGGCGTCTTCAGGTGGTATTGATAGCGCAGTAGTATTAGCTCTTGCCTGCGAGGCTTTGGGTGCTGAAAATGTGCGTGCACTTCTAATGCCGTCTCACTACTCTTCCAGCCATTCTGTAACAGATGCAGAGCAGCTTTCTAAAAACCTGAACAACCAATACGACATACTACCCATCAAAGACATCTTCAATACTTATGAGCATACATTGAAGCCTGTCTTTAAAGACTTGCCATTTAACGTGGCAGAAGAAAATCTGCAATCGCGCATACGTGGCGCTTTGGTAATGGCATTGTCTAATAAGTTTGGTTCTATACTGTTGAATACATCTAACAAGAGCGAACTGTCTACAGGATACGGAACACTGTATGGTGACATGGCCGGCGGACTGGGCGTACTTGGCGACCTGTACAAGATGCAAGTATATGCACTGGCACGCTATATCAATAGAAATGGAGAAATCATTCCGCAAAACATTATAGACAAAGCACCATCTGCAGAGCTACGTCCAGACCAAAAAGATAGTGACAGCCTGCCTGAATATGATGTGCTTGACCCGATACTGTATCAATACATAGAATGTCGTAAAGGGCCTAAGGAGATTATTGCCATGGGCTTTGAAGCGGCATTGGTAAATCGTATTCTGAGATTGGTGAACATGAATGAATATAAGCGCAATCAGTTCTGCCCTATCATACGTGTATCGCCAAAGGCTTTTGGCATAGGACGCAGGGTGCCGATAGTAGGCAAATATTTATCGTAATGCAACAGCTTGTACCTCTGACGGAGCTACACCAAATTGCAATTTGTAAGACCTGCTGAAGTAAGACAAATTACTGAAGCCTGTCATGTATGCTATTTCAGAAATATTGTGCTTGCCTGCTTTTAATATTTTTTGTGCCTCATTCAGCCTTACGGAACGGATAAATTCAACAGGCGTAAGCCCTGTTATTATTTTTATTTCGCGCTGCAACCTGTTGCGCCCCAGGTTGAAATGTTTGCCCATAGTATTGACATTCAAATCAGGGCTATCCAGATGTTCCAGTATATAATCAATGTATTGCTGTACATTATTGTTACTTGCTTCTTCTGCAATTACATCATTTTGCTCAGGTCTTTGAGGCTTATTCAGATAATCTGCAAGAAAACTATCGCGCAAGCGTTTACGTTGTTTTAAAGTACTATCAGCAATTGCCAGCAACTCTTGCAGTTGAAAAGGTTTTGTAAGGTAGTTGTCTGCACCCAACTGATATAAATCTACCTTACTATTCAATTGGCCTTTTGCACTTAAAACTATAACAGGTATATGCTCAAAAGTATCGGAGTTTTTAATGGCATCAACAAGCTCCTCGCCATTCATATCAGGCATCATCAAGTCTGTAATAACGATATCAGGAATATTATCCTGCATCATCGTCAACGCCTGCCTGCCGTCAAAAGCAGTTATTACTTTAAATCCGTTCTCTTCAAATGCCTGTGCAATAAATGCATTCAGCTCTATGTGATCTTCTACAACAAGCATTAACGGCAACTTGTCATCATTCGTAATTTCAGTTTTTACTATCACTTCATCAATCGTTTCTACGCTTACATCAGGAGGCATCACAGGTATTATAATACTGAATACTGTACCTTTCCCTACTTCTGAAGCAACCGATATTTTACCCCCCAGTTGTGTAACATACTCCTTCACAAGCGATAAACCTATGCCTGTTCCTTTATGATTATTGACATCTACCTTATAAAAGCGTTCAAATATTTTTTCATGTTGATCTTTCGGAATACCGATGCCAGTATCTTTTATTTCAATAACTGCTACCCCTCCGCTTTTTGAAACACGAACCCCAATCAGCTCTCCATCTGATGTATGTTTGAATGCATTTTGTAAAAGATTGTGTACAGATTGCGACAACCTGAAATGATCTGATGTTATATATAGTTCGCGAGGTATATCCAGTGTAAATGTGATGCCTGTTTCCATTGCCAATGGCTCATATTGCTCACAAATACTCTTTATGGTAGCTGTAAGGTCTATCGACTCCGGCTTTACCTTTCCTATGCCCTGCTCTACATGATTCAGCTGCAGCAACTGCTCTACCATTGTCATCAGGTGGTTGGTATTTTTCAGTATATAGGATGCCTGCTGTAATACCTTTGGGTCTTTGGCTATGTTATTAATTTGCGTTGCAGGCCCCAATATCAATGAAAGTGGTGTTTTAAGGTCGTGAGATATATTGGTGATGAATTTACTTTTCATCGCCTNNTATCAATCTGAAAACCTGCAAGTGGTTTTGCTGGTAATATCTTTTCTTATGGTGTTCAGAATCGATAACGCCAAATACTTCATCACCAATAGATATAGGCACTGCCAATTCAGACATTCTGAACTCATCGTCAACTATATAGTCTTTACTTTGTGTTGTATCTTCTATTATTACAGGTTCGTTGGTTAGGTACACCTTGCCCACTATACCTTTGCCAGGCGGTATCTCTATCGGGTTAATAATTTGCAGTGTATCATCTGTCTTTCCTCCGTATGCGGCTACCTGTACCAGTTTANNTCTTCCATTAATATTCTTGAAAGGCGCTGGCTCAATTCTTCTATTTTATCAAAATGCCTTTCAAAGAATTTCATTTTTTGTTCTCCGAACCTGAAATCTATTATCAACAGGTAAGTATTACACCCTGCAACAACTATTCCTATTATCAATGGCACTACCATTTCAGTAACACCAGCGGC
>DGQM01000021.1 GCA_002389765.1 Bacteroidetes bacterium UBA4414
TGGCAACATTGAAACACTATACAATAAGCTACTACAAAAACTGGAAAAGATACAGGCAGCGAATGAAGGGAAAGAAACCTCAACATTCAAAACTGTCATCAGTTTTTTAGGTGTATTCGTAGCGATAATACTCGGCTATGTAGAGGCTAGCAATATCAGTATGACACTTGTCGCTATCGGGAACTTTAGCGAAACAGCAAGCATCGTAGTAGCTATGGGTTTTGTATGTATGGGCTTGATAATCGGCGAAGAATTGAACGCTGGATTAGTCAAAAGCGACTACACAGGCAAAAGAGAGCCTACAAGCAGATTTTGGGGAGCTGTCATTATGGGAGTGATCTATATCGGCATTCAAGCGTTCTTGGCACTACAGGCAAGCACAGGAGGTGCGGCAGAGATGCATTCAGCAGTTATTTATACTGTCATATTCTCTACGCTTATCTGTCTGGCAGAAATAGCATTCGGATTTATATTCTTAAAGACCGCTATAACGAGCATCTCTCATTTTGCACTCAAAATACGCCTACGGCTTACACTCAATAAACTTAACAACATAGCTAAACAGGTCGAATCACTTTGGAACCGTTATCTGTTCATCATGCAAAAAGCGGACGTACAGCCCGCAGAAGAAACAGAAGCAGTACAAAAAGCACGACAGTTTTACGCTCAGGGCGGGGCAGGAAATATTTAAGCATAAAAAAACAGTGCCAGCAAAAAACTGGCACCGATGATTCAAAACAATTCGAGCATGGGTTTCGACCACCATGCGGAAACGAAAGTAGAGATAGTATAAACACTTTTAATCAACAAATCAAGTAAAAAATATAACAATGGTAATCTTAGTAATAATCATCTTATTACTCATAGGTGGAGTTGTTGGCTATCGTATCGGTAGCCACTTCTCCCGTCGTGAGAATGAAGTTCTCCTTATTAATAATCAAAGACACATGGAGTTTTCTAACCAATGGTTCAACGCTGCGAAGCAATCAACAGAGTTAACGAACACTATATCAGAACAACAGACTACTAATCTTTCTGCAACGATGCAATCAGTCATTAAACTACTAACAGCATTTCAGATGCAAAACAATGGAAATCTAAATCAGCAACAGAACGAAAAAGTAACACAATTAATTAACCAAGCCAGAGGTATAACAGGATTCCACGAATGAAACAGGAGCGGGGCTATTGCGAGTTGTTGAATGAGTGGAATTATAGGAAACATGAATTTCAAAACAGCCGAAAAAAAAGGTTTTATAATGGCTTTCGAGCGGCGAAGCTGCCTTGCTTGTATATGCTCTTAAATTGGTCTTGCAACACTCAAAAAAAATCATAGTATGTTATCAACCGAACAATTATTACAGATTTTCTTAAACGCCTCCGTTATTGTACCCGATGACGATGAAGGCGTTTTTTTGGGTACGATGCAGATGCAAGATTGCGAGGCGGGATTTGATGCTGTGATTGCTGCCCATTGTAATGACATTGATAACCTGCTCGCTACTGCTCCGCTCTCTGATTACGACTACATGGCGTTACTGCTGCTTAGGGGTTTTATGTTTACAGAGTTCCAACTCTTGTTCGATAAAACTATCACGCCTACACAGTTCAAACGCTATAAAATATTCTCGGTATTGCTGATTTGTACGAACGAAGACAGAAAGTTATTTAGCCATCTAACCCCAACACGAGATGCCTATAATAAACTACTGTCTTCGTTTTTTAAAGTACACAATCCGTATATGTATGGCTTTTTATATGAAATTGAAAATGAAATATAGAATAGAAGCACGGATAAATAAAAGGCAACTGTTGAGCCACCAACTCGTTACCTCTGGTACGGGCGGGGGTAAGAGCCAGTTAATTTTCAATCAGATTTTATCATTGGTACGTTCTTCAAGAAAGAAACGTAACTGCTGTATAATCCTGCAAGAGCCTCATGCCGACATTTCTAAAAAACTGGTTGCATACCGTGAGTTAGACGAAGACAGAATAGTTTATATCTCGACAACTTTACAGAGGGATAGTAATTACTCTCATAAAATAAGTGCGGGGTTCAATCCTATGTATGTACCTGCCGATGCAGACGATGAATACAGAAATTGCCTTGCGACACAGCTTGCCAGTACCATAGCAGAACTAATAGAGAACGCACAGCACGGGCTTAGTTTACAGATGGAGATGCTCCTACGCCCCTCACTGCTTGTTTTGTTATACGCTGCACCCGAATATAGAAATATGGCTACGCTGTTAAGGTTCTTTGATGATAAAAACAATGCTGATTTGCTCCGTATGGCTGCTATGCACCGACACCCGAATATCAGAGAGTTTTATAGCAAGCAATGGGGTGCGAAAGAGTATGACATATCAAAAAGAAGCATCATAAGTAAATTATCATTCTTTATGAATGACGTTACTCTTTTTGACATTCTGCAACATGATGGACTTAGCATAGAAGACTGCATGAATACGGGCAAAGTAATTATCATAAACGCACCACGTTCTAACCCTTTTGTAGCCTCTGTCATAGGTCGTTTAATGCAAGCGGTTGTTACCTCTATCGCTATGCGTAGAGAGGCAATAGCCGAAGAAAAGCGTAGAGTACCAGTCTATTACTATATAGATGAGGCTTCAACGTATTTGTGTACATCTACCGCGACAATGCTTTTAGAGCTAAGAAAATTTAAGGTTGGGCTTACCCTGTGTTTTCAGTCTATCAAAGCATTGGACGTAAAAATGAAGGCTGCTGTTACCACTAACACATTTACGAAATGTATCGGTGTGAGTGATGGAGAAAGCCGCAGTTTTTATAGTAAAGAAACCTCTGTTTCGGTTGAACAGTTAGCAGCATTAGAGCCGCTTTCTTTCTATGTAAAACGCAGCGATAATTCGCCCGCTTTTCGTGTGAAAGTACCTATCGTGCATAGCAGTCTGTTTTTAACTGGCGAAGCCCTGCAAAAGCGTTACAGATATATCATAGAACAAAGTGGGGTGTATCGTGTACTTACGCCCTCCCCTGCACCCCTCCCAAGCGAAATTGATATAGAAGTGAAGAAAGAGAATACAACGACCAAAAAGGAGGAAAAGAAAGCCAAGAAAAATGATAATCCTTTTACCGCAGAACCACCTGCATTTAACTAATAAACTATGCGTTCAGAGCTCATAAACGGATTAATGACGGATATACTATGTTTACTGGCTAAATACCAGTATTTATCCGTTTCACAACTACAGTTTCTTACAGGAGGTAAGAGTGTAAGTTACCTCCGTGAATGTTTAGGTAGGCTTTTACGTTTTGACGGTGGCTATATCAAGTCATTTCGTGTAGAGGTAAGTTATAAAGTAAGAGCCGAAAATATCTACATGCTCAAAGAGAATGGGCGTAGTTTTTTACAGGCTCATAAAAATGCTATCAGCATTATCAATATGCCTGTTGGGACTACACCAGTTGTACGTGATTACTTCCACCGTGTGAATAGCGTTTGGCTGCATATACTGTTAGATAACTACTGCTCTGCTCATGGTATTACCATTACTAACTATGATGCGTACTATCACAAAACAGGCAGCACAAAGAAAGGCAACCTAACCGCTAAATCACAGATATCGCTTACGGGGAATAGTAGCTACTATATACCCGATGCGGTATTGCAGACAACTAACGGATTATATCTGTTAGAAATGTACTGTGATAAGGACAGTAAACGCATACTTAATCAGCTTGGCACTCATGCCAAAGCTATAGCCCTTGGTACACCATCAAAAAAATATGGGATAGCTGCAAATCCGTTTGTACTATCAGTTTTTGAGCATGAGGGAATAAAAAACGCTGTGATACAAAAGATGAAAGCGAATACCAATATACACCCTGCTACTGCAAGGCTTTTTTTCTTCGCTTCGCTTGCTGATATAAAAACCGATATAAATACTGCATGGAAAGACATTAACGGAAATACAATTTCTATCACATAATTAATATACCCTGTATGCAACAAAATGAAAAACAAAGGGGTGTTACCCCCGAAAAAGCACAAGCCATGTTAGCAGAAATGGGGATAAATATATCTCTGTCAAAAGCCGCTATGGTATTGGATTTCATGCAAAAAATGGCTAAATTGGAGATAGACGATTTCAATAATAGAAAATGAAAAAAGTAGCAGATTTGTACATAAGAGTTAGCACCGACGAGCAGGCTAACAGTGGTTATTCCCAACGCTACCAAGAGGAAATGTTACGGAAGTATTGCGACATAAACGCAATAGAAATTCGCAAGGTCATTTTTGAAGACCATTCAGCTAAGAATTTTATCCGCCCAGCGTTTCAGAAGCTATTAGCCGAGTATAAGAAACATAAGGGCATCGTTGATGCTTTGTTGTTCTTAAAATGGGACAGGTTTTCACGCAATGCTGGAGATTCTTACGCGATGATTGCAACGCTCAATAAATTAGGGATTGAACCGCAAGCCATTGAGCAACCGCTCGATTTAGCGATACCAGAGAACAAACTTATGTTAGCGTTCTTTCTTGCTGCGCCCGAAGTAGAAAACGCACGCCGAGCCTTGAATGTCAAAAGTGGTATGGTACGGGCATTAAAAGAGGGGCGTTTTATGGGGCTTGCTCCGTATGGATATACCAACAAAGTCTATGAAACTGGCAGAAAGTATATCGCTCCTAAACAACCCGAAGCGGATATAGTGAAGTGGGCATTTGAGATGCTGGCTACTGGTTGTTGCAGTGTATTGGAATTATATGGCATAGCGAAGAAAAGAGGTCTAACCTGTTCTAAAAACAATTTCTGGCATCTGTTACAAAATCCAGTCTATTGCGGTAAAATATTTGTACCGAAGCATGGCAACGAGGATAGTTATTTGGTACAGGGTACGCATGAGCCGCTTATATCGGAGGAACTGTTTTATACTGCACAGGACGTACTACATGGCAGAAAGAGAAATCCTAAAGCAGCTATAAAAATTGCCATACGTGAGGAATTTCCCCTGCGGAACTTCTTAACGTGTCCTAAATGCGGTAGGCTCATTACAGCAAGCCGTTCTAAAGGCAGAACAATGTATTACAATTACTACCATTGTGTTTCTTCGTGTGGTTGGAGATATAAAGCAGAAGATATACACGATGCTTTTATGGACGAGCTACGGAAGTATAAGCCTACGTTTGCGATGCTTACTATTTACAAGGCTGTTATTATTGAAGAATACAAACGCAGCCAATCAGATAAAGCATTTAGTAAAAGGGATTTATTACAGCAGATAAACGAGCAGAACAGCCGTTTAGCGAAAGCAAGAGAGCTATTATTAGCAGATGCTATTGATAGCTCGGACTATAAGGCTATCAAGGTTGAATGTGAAAGGAAGTTGAACTTGTTGGAAGCAAAGATTGGTAATGCTTCGACAACACCTGACGAGGATATAGAAGCCTTATTAGATAAAGCATTACATAACCTTGCTCATATTGATGAACGCTACGAGCAATCTGACGTAAAAGGCAAGCGGCAAATCATTGGTTCGATATTCCCCGAAAAACTACAGTTTGAAAATAATGCTTATCGAACCACAAAAGTGAATGAAGCTGTACTAATGATATGTATACTGGAAGCGGCTTTGAAAGAAGATAAAATAAAACAGACTGACGATGAAGCCAGTCTGTCCAATGAAGTGATCCGGATTGGATTCGAACCAATGACCCTCAGCTTAGAAGGCTGATGCTCTATCCAGCTGAGCTACCGGACCGGTTATCGGGCTGCAAATCTAATAAAAAAAGTGGCAAAAAAATCAGTCTTAGTTTTCTCTGCCTTTATATGGCTGTGGCACGGGTGCTGCACCGTCTTTCAATTGGTCTACCGGTATCAGGTCTTGTATAAAATTCCAGTAGCCATCTACCCAACGGAAACCATCATATTGACCTGAAGGCACATATGTATACTTGCGGCCAGGGTCGTTTGTTTCAGACTCCAACCTGTCAAAGTATATCACTTTGTTTTCGTCTTCCCAATTGAGCGATGCCTGTACTTGCTTTTTATATTCTAATATAAAGCGTTGTATACGTTGGTCGGGATTGTTTTGCGACCTGATGTTGAATATCTGTGCACCGAAAACAGGACCGGTTTCAGTCATCATCATCGGGTCCAGTATTTTCCTTTTTATGATAGGGCTTGCTTCGTTTACACCAAACATAGTATATACAGTGCCGTTCTCCGTTTCTTTAGACATGATTCTGTAATACAATGCACCATACCACTTGCTGCCTTTCAGCACACTATCCTCTGCACCTTTGCCTAACTCACCGGAGCAGTCTACCAATGGATATAGCTTCAGCTTATCGCTGTTCATCTGTATAGCGCCATAATATCTGCGTGTATTTTCTTCCAGTGCTATAGACCAGTTGAATATTCTGAATTTTCTGTCGTCTGAATAAATGATGTTAAAACGTTTCCCCAAACTATCAAATGCATAGTTATAAGAGCCGTCCATTTTCAAAGCCCTTACCAATTGCTTTACAACCCTTGCATTGTAGGTCGACATTTCATCAGGTATATTATTCTCATACATAGAGTCTACCGTCTTAACCAAAGAGTCTTCCATAGACCTGATTAAGGCTATATCCTGTTGAGCATTAGCAGCGGCAGTCAACATTGATGCAAACAAAACGGCATATATTTTATTCAACATCCGGGTAAAACATTTAGCTCAAACCTAAACAATTTATACGAAACGATGTAACTCAAGATGTTAAACTATGTTTTTAGCGCAAAAGCAACTATTTTCGAGCCATAAATCCGTTGCTGCATGCATCTTGTACAACAAATATTATTCATTCTTTGTGCCGGAATTTCGGTCTATTTTTTCAGCAAAAAAGTTGGCGAAATAAGGAGAAATATAAAACTGGGTAAAGACGAAGACCTGACAGACAATTCCAGCGCACGCTGGAAGAATATGGTATTGATGGCACTTGGACAGCAAAAAATGTTCAAAAAGCCAATACCTGCTTTTCTTCACTTAGCTGTTTATGCTGGCTTCATCATCATCAATGCTGAAATCCTTGAGATATTCCTGGATGGTATTTTGGGCGTACACCGCTTGTTTGCACCAGCATTGGGTAGCTTGTATGCCTACTTGATAGGCTTTTTCGAAGTACTGGCTGCATTGGTATTGATAGCATGTGTCGTGTTCCTCATCCGCAGGAATGTATTGAAGGTAAAACGCCTGAACCAGTCTGAACTGGAAGGCTGGCCACGCAATGATGCTAACCTGATATTGATAACAGAGGTTGTACTTATGAGTCTGTTCCTGATGATGAACACAGCAGATCAGGTATTACAAGCACGTGGTGTAGAACATTACACACTTACAGAACCTTTCTGGATAAGCTCCAACTTCACAGGTATGTTTGCAGGCCTTTCTGATGGTACACTCATAGCAATAGAGCGCGGTGGATGGTGGTTGCATATCATTGGTGTATTCTTGTTCCTCAACTACCTGCCTTATTCTAAACACCTGCATATTGTACTGGCGTTCCCGAATGCATATTACACACGCCTGCAACCGCAAGGCGAAATGGCTAACATGAAGGAAATACAGAATGAAGTACTGTATATGATGCAACCGGAGCTGGCGCCACCATCTGATGGCAGCCAGCCGGCACAGCAACGCTTTGGCGCCAAAGATGTAATGGACCTGAGCTGGAAGAACCTGCTGGATGCATATTCTTGTACAGAGTGTGGTCGATGTACTTCTGCCTGTCCTGCCAATGCAACCGGCAAAAAGCTGTCTCCACGCAAAATAATGATGGATACGCGTGACAGGCTGGAAGAAGTAGGTAAGAACATCAATGCAAATAAGAGCTTTGTCGACGATGGCAAATCGCTGCTGCACGATTACATAAGTGTTGAAGAACTGAGGGCATGTACTACCTGCCAGGCATGCGTAGAAGCTTGCCCTGTTGGTATAGAACCGTTGTCTATCATTAACCAGTTGCGCAGGTGTCTTGTAATGGAAGAAAGTAACAGCCCGCAGGAATGGAACCTGATGTTCAGCAATGTTGAAAACAACATGGCTCCATGGAAATTTAGCCCAGATGAAAGAGACAAATGGGCAGAAGAAATGGCAGCAGAAGCTTAATTATCTAACTCTCAGAACAAATAAACTATGCATATTAAATCAATGGCGGAATACGCTGCGAATGGCGAAACACCCGAAGTACTGTTTTGGGTTGGTTGTGCAGGCAGCTTCGACCAAAGAGCACAGAAAATAACGAAAGCCTTTTCGCAGATACTGGATAAAGTGGGCGTGAAATTTGCCATACTGGGCAAGGAAGAAATGTGTACAGGAGACCCTGCACGCCGCAGTGGTAACGAGTTCCTGTTCCAGATGATGGCATATAACAATATACAAACCATGAATGCTTATGGTGTGAAAAAGATTGTTACTGCATGCCCTCACTGCTTCAATGTACTGAAGAATGAATACCCTGCATTGGGTGGTGATTATGAAGTAATACATCATACAACCTTCTTGCAACAACTGATAAATGATGGCCGCATCCGCCTGAAAGAAGGTGGCGAGTTCAAGGGCAAGAAAATCACATATCATGATAGCTGCTATCTGGGACGTGGTAATAATATATATGAAGCTCCGCGCGAAGTGCTGCAAGCACTAGATGTAGAACTGGTAGAGATGAAACGCTGCCGCACAAACGGCCTGTGCTGTGGTGCAGGTGGTGCACAGATGTTCAAAGAAGAAGAAGCAGGTACTACACGCATCAACTTTGAACGCTCTGCAGAAGCTATTGAAACAGGTGCTAACATTATAGCTGCCAACTGTCCTTTCTGTACTACTATGCTGACGGATGGTGTTAAAAACAAAGAAAAAGAAGACAGTGTAGCTGTGCTGGATATTGCAGAAATGGTTGCAAGGTCGCTGGCATAATACAAAAGAACATAACTTTGCAGCATGGATATTAGTGTTTTACAATCTGTAATACCTGCAGATTTAGCAGACAATTCGAGAGTTTGGATATACCAAAGCAACAGGGCGTTTATTGAACGTGAGGAAGCAGAGATAAACGAACAACTACATCAATTCTATAACCAATGGCAGGCACATGGTGAACCCGTTAAAGGTTGGGCTAAGCTGCTTTTCAGGCAGTTTATCGTAATCATTGCGGATGAGAACGACGTACACGTTAGCGGGTGTAGCACTGATGCTTCTGTAAGGGTGATAAAAAGTATAGAACGCCAATACGAGGTTAATATGTTTGATAGACTGATGTTGACTTTTTTGGTGAAAGGCAAAGCAGAAATGCTACCACTGAACCAGATACCATATGCAATTGAAAAAGGCTACATCAGTATGGATACCCCACTCTTCAACAATCTGGTGAGTACTAAAGCAGATCTGATGAAAAATTGGCTGGTGCCTATTAAAGACAGTTGGTTAGCAACAAGATTAGCTGCTACTACTTAATACAATGATAAAGCCTCCTAATGGAGGCTTTATTATTTCTACTATTTCAATTCTTTGTCAAGAAACTTGCCCAGTCCTTTACCTGCTGTTGCGTAGGCTTCTTGTATACGTTCGCCTGTGTCGTAGTCATTGCCACCAAAAGTGCGACCAGGGCAATTTTGTACCGAAATCTTTGCAATCACATTTGATGGATTAGCGGTTTCTACTATCCATGCTTCACCATCTATCTCTGCATTTTTACGCGTTACGTATATATTAAAGCCAGGTTCTGTGTACGTAGTCTTGAATATGATAGTATATTTTTCATTCGGATTGTCGCCGATGTTGATATCACAGTACTTGGCAAACAGTTCTTTAAACTGTGGTTCAAACCTGTTTTTGCGGTCTGCTTTCCAGGCACGAGACCAGTCGTCCCCTTTACCTGATTCTTTTTTGTTATAGTCTTCTTTTTTCTTGTTGATATACTCTTCCTCTGTTTCAAACTTGCCTACGCCCATTTTACTATAGTCAAACTGAACATTGATTTTTGTAACGCCTTTCAGGGCATCGAGGCTTCCGTCTAATAAACGTACTTTTTGGGCAGAAACAGTTGTTGCAGATAGTATCGCTAATGATACGATTGTTGCTTTAAATGAATTCATCGGGTATATATTTTACACCAAAATAAGCACAAAATGTGCATAAAAACCATGACTTATGTCTTATATAAAAATTAATTCAATGCTTATTTTGATGGTTTCCGAATATTTTTGCACGCATAAATATAAGCGCTAGGAATGTCTGAACTGAATTATCACGGAGAGCAACAAACTGTTTTGATAAATGAAATGTATCAAAACTGGTTTCTCGACTATGCCAGCTATGTAATACTGGAGCGTGCAGTACCTGCTGTTGAAGACGGGCTGAAACCTGTACAACGCCGTATACTGCATGCCATGAAGGAAATGGACGATGGCAGGTACAATAAGATAGCCAATGTGATAGGCCAAACGATGCAATATCACCCGCATGGTGATGCATCTATCGGCGACGCAGTCATCAACATGGGGCAAAAAGACTTGCTGATAGACACACAAGGTAACTGGGGCGATGTACGCACAGGCGATAGTGCCGCGGCACCACGTTATATAGAAGGCCGTCTTTCAAAATTTGCACTGGATGTTGCTTTTAACGGTAAGACCACAGATTGGCAGCTTAGCTACGATGGTAGAAAGAATGAGCCTGTTACACTGCCGCTTAAATTTCCGCTGTTGCTTTCTCAGGGTGCAGAAGGTATTGCCGTGGGCTTATCTACCAAAATACTGCCACATAACTTCTGCGAATTGCTGGAAGCAGCCATTAAATACCTGAAAGGCAAAAAATTTGAATTATACCCGGATTTCATAACAGGCGGTATGATAGACGTGAGCAACTATAATGACGGTGCTCGCGGTGGCAAAGTACGTGTGAGGGTTCATATAGAAGAAGTAGATAAGAAAACACTTGCCATCAAAGATGTGCCGTATGGTACTACTACTACCCAACTGGTAGATAGTATACTGAAAGCTAACGACAGCGGTAAAATCAAAATAAAAAGCGTTACTGATAATACAGCCAAGGATGTAGAACTGCTGGTACAGCTTGCGCCAGGCGTTACTACAGACCAGACAATTGACGCGCTTTATGCATTTACAGATTGCGAGGTGTCTATATCGCCCAATGCTTGTGTCATTATAGATGAAAAGCCACAGTTTGTAGGGGTTACAGAGTTACTTAAATACTCTGCAGAGCATACCAAAAAGCTATTGCTGAAGGAACTGGAGATAAAACTGGGAGAACTGGAAGACGACTGGCACTACTCTTCTCTCGAAAAAATCTTTATCGAAAAACGCATCTATCGTGATATTGAAGAAGAAACAACCTGGGAAGGTGTATTAACAGCAATAGACAACGGCCTGAAACCATATAAGAAGAAATTCCGTAGAGAAATAACACAGGAAGACATTGTAAAGCTTACGGAAATACGCATCAAACGTATTTCTAAATTTGACTCCTTTAAGGCTGACGAACACATCAAGGGTGTGGAAGCAGGTATTGAAGAGGTAAAAAATAATATAGAACACCTGAACGACTATGCAATTGCCTATTACGAAGGCTTGTTGAAAAAGCATGGTAAAGGAAGGGAAAGAAAAACGGAGATTCGTCCGTTTGAAACTATACAGGTACAGAATATTGCTATTGCTAACGCTAAACTGTATGTAAATTTTAAAGAAGGCTTCATTGGTACGGGACTGAAGAAAGATGAATTTGCTTTTGACTGTTCTGACCTTGACAACCTAATCATCTTCCGTAGGGATGGTAAGATGATGATTACTAAAGTAGCAGACAAAACCTTTGTGGGTAAAGACATCATACATCTGGCAGTATTCCAGAAGAATGATGAGCGCACTACCTACAATATGATTTATATAGATGGTAAAACAGGCATAGCATACGGCAAGCGCTTCAATGTAACAGGTATTACCAGAGATAAGGAATACGACCTTACTAAAGGCAACCCCAATAGCAAAGTCATGTATTTCAGTTCTAACGCCAATGGTGAAGCTGAAGTAATACAAATCACACTATCACCTGGCAGCAAGGCTCGTAACAAAGTACTCGACTTCTATTTTGAAGAACTAGAAATAAAAGGCCGTAGCTCTCAGGGCAATCAGGTAACCAAGTATCCTATTAAGAGCATTAAGTTTAAAGAAAAAGGTCGCTCTACACTTTCGGGCCAAAAAATATGGTACGATGCTGCTGTCGGCAGGTTGAATAAAGACGGGAACGGACAATTACTTGGCAGCTTTGAAGAAAATGACAAGATTATTACATTCTATAAGGACGGAACTTACGAACTTACAGACTTTGAACTGACTAACAGATTCGACGCAGATGACGTTATAAGAATAGAAAAGTTTGCACAGGACAAAGTAGTAAGTGCTATTTACTTTGATAAAAAAGGAGACCAGTTTTATTTGAAGCGTTTTGTGATTGAAAGTCAAACACTTAAGAATAAATACAGCTTTATCAAAGAAGGTGAAGGAAACTTCCTGAAAATGGTAACGACTAAAGCAGAACCGGTTGTAATAATGAGAATGGGCAAAAGAAAGGCTGAATTGACAGAAGAAATAGTTGCGTTGCACGAGATTGCAGATGTTACGGGTTGGAAGACTGTAGGTACTAAAATTGCAGGTAATGAGCTTAAAGAAGTAGTACTTGTTAAAGATAGTAACGGTGATGATGGCGACGCACCAACTCTTTTTTAATATGTTTTAAAACTTTGGTAAAAAATCCCTAATTTCACGAGCCTTTTTTGCAGTGCATAAAGGCATTATAACGAATGAAAAAAATAGAACTGGAAATTGTTGCCCTGTCGCACAGTATTACTCAGACTCATTCTTATGCAGTTGTATTAGGCGAGGTCGATGGCCTCAGAAGATTACCAATAGTTATCGGTGGTTTTGAAGCGCAAGCTATTGCAGTTGCATTAGAAAAAATGCAACCAAGCAGGCCACTTACCCACGATTTATTTGCCAATTTCATGACAACTTTCGGCATAGAATTGGCAGAGGTAGTAATATACAAACTGGAAGAAGGCATATTTTTTGCAAAACTCGTTTGCCAATCAGACGATAATGCTGTAGAAATAGACTCTCGTACATCAGATGCACTAGCACTTGCTGTAAGGTTTGGTTGTAAAATCTATACCTACGAAAACATACTGGATGCTGCAGGTCTTTACCTCGACAATCCGGAAACACCACAAACGCAGGCTTCGGGCGAAAGAAGTGAAAAAAGTACTATAAAAAGCAGCAGCTTTGATAATGACTTGAAAAACATGAGCCTGGAAGACCTTCACAACCTTTTGCAACAAGTTTTGGAACAAGAGGATTATGTAAGGGCTATCACAATAAGAGATGAAATAAACAGCAGGGAAACGAACTCTTAATACTTAAACAAATTTTTGATGAAAAAAAGCCTGGTATTGGCTGCTATTAGTGGCCTGGTGATGATTGGCAATGTGGCATCTGCACAAAAATGTGCTCATGATGAACTTATACAAGCTGCCATAAACAGCAGCCCTGCTAAAAAAGCTGCTTACGAACTATATGAAGCAGAACTGAAGCAACAAGTAGCTGCATTTGCGCTACAGCAACAAACTAACGCTTCTGCTAAGACTACTGAAAGCTCTTACACAATACCATTGGTATTCCACGTAATGGCAACACAGGCGCAGATAGATGAAATTGGTGGTGTTGCAGGCATTTATTCAAGAATACAATCACAAATTGCTGTTTTGAATGTAGATTACAACGCTCAAAATACAGAAACTATACCTGCTGCATTTGCATCTTTAAAAGGCAACCCGAATATTTCTTTCGGTTTGGCACATAGGGATCCTAGCGGCAAAGGCACTACCGGTGTTGAAATTTCTGTAAAACCTGCAGGCTTTACAGGTTTTGACGTTGGCGATGGCGCAGCTAAAAAAACAGCTCAAGGTGGCTTAGACCCATGGGATAATTCAAGATACCTTAATGTATGGATATTCAACATAACCGGGGCTAGCTCCGGCAAAGTGTTAGGCTATGCATATAACCCTAAATTGGCTGCATCTATGGGAGATGCTAATTTGATGGGCGTTTGTCTGGACTACAAAGCATTTGGTAAAAGAACTAACATTACACAGTCTTTTGTCACTAATGCAGATAAGGGTCGCACTATGGTGCACGAGCTGGGCCACTATTTCACATTAAACCATATTTGGGGCAATACATCAGTTGGTACAGGCAATTGTAACGACGACGACGGTGTAGACGATACTCCTGTACAAAAAGATGCTAACCAAAGTACTTGTCCAACATTCCCAAAAGCAAGCTGTAACAGCTCTAGCCCGGGCGAAATGTTTATGAACTACATGGACTATGTAAACGATGTTTGTATGAGCATGTTCTCTAAAGGACAGGTAACGCGTATGCAATCAGAGCTCGCAAATGGTGGTGGTTCTGCAAACCTTCCTAAGAATGGCTATCTGATGACATGGCCTACAAGTGTTGAAGGTACAGAGATGCAGCAAAGCCTTGATATTGTTCCCAATCCATCAAATGGTTTGTTTACCATTACATATCACGACTATATAAAAAGTGTAACAATAATAAATATGTTGGGCCAGCCGGTAAAACAATACATGGGTAATGACCAACAATCAGGCACAATCAGTGTTGATATAACAGGTATGAGCAAAGGTATTTATACAGTTCAATGCCAATATATGGAAGGCGTAGTTAGTAGAAAAATAGTAATAGAATAATGACGAATACAAACAACCTGCAAGCAATATATCAGCATATGCCCGCTGACAAAGGCTTGCAACAAATTGCAGATAAAGTTATTAATAAGCAACGCCTGACCGACGAGGAGGGCGTTTTGCTTTTTGAAAAGGGCGAATTGGGTTTTGTTGGGGCACTGGCAGCATATGTTACATCTCAGCTACATGGCAACAAGGTTTACTTCAACCGCAACTTCCATATAGAGCCTACGAATGTTTGCGTGTTCACTTGCAATTTCTGCTCCTACTCTCGCCAGTACAAACATCGTGATGATGGCTGGGAACTGAGCATGGACCAAATGCTGGATATGGTTCGCAAATATGACGGACAGCCTGTAACTGAAGTGCACATAGTTGGTGGCGTACACCCAAAAATGAATCTGGAATTCTTCTGCGAGGTAATTACCAAGATAAAAGCATTACGTCCTGATATACACATAAAAGGCTTTACTGCTGTAGAGTTAGACTATATGTTCCGCAAAGCGAAACTGACAACGGAAGAAGGGCTGAAAGCATTACAAAATGCAGGCTTGCAATCGCTACCGGGTGGTGGTGCAGAAATTTTCCACCCTGAAGTGCGTGAGCAAATTTGCCCTGATAAAGTAGATGGTGAAGGCTGGCTGGATATACACAGAACTGCACACAAACTGGGTATGCATAGTAATGCTACCATGCTATATGGCCATATTGAGAGCTACAAACACAGGGTTGACCACATGAGCAAACTCCGTGCATTACAGGACGAAACCGGTGGCTTCAACTGCTTTATCCCATTGAAGTTCCGCAATATGGATAATGATATGTCTAATGTACCTGAAGTATCTGTTGTAGAAGATATGCGTACATACGCTATTGCCAGACTGTTTATGGACAACTTCCGCAACCTGAAGGCATACTGGCCTATGTTGGGACGTCAATCGGCACAGCTTACCCTTTCATTTGGTGTAAATGATCTTGATGGTACAATAGACGATACAACCAAGATATACTCCATGGCAGGCTCTGAAGAACAAACACCTGCTATGAGTACAGAAGACTTGTGTAACCTCATTACATCTGTAGGTAAACTACCTGTAGAAAGAGATACACTGTATAATGAAATTAAGGTTTACGATGAGGTAACCGCATAATAAAAAAGGGAGGCTCAGCCTCCCTTTTTTATTGCTAATGCTCTAAAAAGTCGAGATCCTTACCAAATGTTTCCTCTGTTAAGAATGCAGCTATAATACTAATTAACATAACAATCACACCTGTTATTGCGGCAGCGGTAACATAGCTCAGTTCGGGCTGCATACCTTTAAACATAAAAACCATCAATGGCAGTGCACCACGCACCATGTTAGGTACTGTAGTGGCTGCGGTAGCCCTCAGGTTTGTACCAAAGTGTTCTGCAGCCATTGTCACAAAAATTGCCCAGAAGCCAGTACCAAAGCCTAATAGTGCACAGAGTGCATACATTTGCCCTGCAGAGCCATTACTTTGATTGAAGTATAGAATGATTGCTACAACAGTTATAGCATAAAAAATAAACAACGCCTTCTTGCGGCTTCGCAATGCCTGGCTTACAAAACCGATAGCAATATCGCCTATGGAAATAGCTACATAAGCCAGCATAACGGCCTTAGCAGGATTGATGGCTTCCTCAATACCAAAGTGTGTACCAAACTCTTTGGAAAAGCCAACCAGTATACCAATTACATACCAAGTAGGCAGACCAATAAGAATACTAAGCAGGTATTTTTTGAAGCGCTTTCCGTTGGTAAAGAACATCAGGAAATTACCCTTACTTACTTCTGCATGTTGTATGGTTTTGAACATACCAGACTCGAAAACACTGACACGCAGCAGCAACAAAGTAAGCCCTAAGCCACCACCTATGTAATAACAAACCCGCCAATCGAAATGCTGTGAAATGAAATAAGCCAATACCGCGCCTGAAAGACCAATGCCCGCAACAAGGGATGTGGCAATACCTCGCCTTTCTTTAGGTACCAATTCGCTGACGAGTGTGATACCCGCACCTAGTTCGCCAGCAAGACCTATACCCGCTATAAAACGGCAAATACTGTATTGCTCTATGGTATTTACAAAACCATTGGCGATGTTGGCAAGCGAATAAAGCAGAATAGAACCAAACAAAACACTAAGCCTCCCTTTCTTGTCGCCCATCATACCCCATACAATACCACCAATCAATAGCCCCCACATCTGGTGACTGATGATTTCCATACCGTTGCTGGATATCATTTCCTCGCTCAACCCCAAGCTTTTAAGACTGGGCACGCGAACAATGAGGAACAATAATAAATCGTAAATATCTACAAAGTAGCCTAGTGCAGCTACTATGACAGGAATGCTGACGAGAGATGCAGCCTTATTATTTATTTGGTTTGCCATCAGAAGTATCGTTGTCGATATCAAAAGTTTCCTCTATGATATCTTTACCTACTTCCAATATAGGCTGTTTCTTTTTACCAAAAAACATCTTGAATAATACAGGGCCTGTCGTAACAAGGATAAGCCCGATAACTATCTTCTCAAAATTGTGTTTTACCCACTCGTTTTCGCCAAGGAAATAGCCTGCAAGCGTCATGCTGGCGACCCATGCAACACAACCTACGACATTGAAGAAGAAGAATTTTTTTCTGTCCATCTCCACTACACCAGCTACAATTGGTGCAAATGTGCGCACAATAGGCAGGAAACGTGCAAGAATTACAGCACTGCCACCACGTTTGTCATAAAACTCTTTTGCCTGTATTACGTGCTTCTTTTTAAAGAGCAGTGTGTCTTTACGTTCAAACAGCAACGGGCCAGTTTTTTTACCAAACCAATACCCCACTGCATTGCCTATTACCCCGGCAACTGTTATAAGCGTTATCCAATATGCAAGGTTTGCAAAATCGTTATTGAAAGGGCTTTGAGAATTTGCAATCATTAAGCCTGTTACAAACAACAGAGAATCTCCCGGCAGGAAGAAACCAACAAACAAACCTGTTTCTGCAAAAATGATAAATGCAACCAGATACAAACCGCCATACATTGTTACCAATGCAGCCAGTTTTTCTGCATTCATCAATTCCTTCAATAATTCTATTATATCGTGCATATTTTCGTCTTGGAGGCGTGAAAATAGGGAATTATTCCTAAACGAAATCTTATCAACTTTCTAAATCTCCCTCCCACTTGCTTACTACAGCAGTTGCAATGCTGTTTCCTACAACATTCGTTGCACTGCGCCCCATATCAAGCAGCGGGTCTATACCAAGCAATAATGCAAGTCCTGCTTCCGGAATATTAAATGTAGCAAGCGTACCCGCTATTACCACCAACGATGCGCGCGGCACACCTGCAATACCTTTACTGGTGAGCATCAACACCATCAGCATGCTCATTTGTGTAGCAAAATCGAGATGTATACCGTAAGACTGTGCTATAAAAAGTGATGCAAAAGTCATATACATCATAGAGCCATCCAGATTGAAGGAATAACCCAACGGTAGTACAAAGCTCACAATCTTGTTCTTACAACCGAAACGTTCCAACTCGAGCATTGTTTTAGGAAATGCGGCTTCGCTGCTACTGGTACTGAATGCCAGTAATATAGGTTCTTTGATGCGCTGAATAAGTGTAATGATTCTTTTCTTGAGGAATAAAGAACCTGCTAAAATCAATACCAACCATAGCAACAGTAACCCCAAATAAAACTCGCCTATGAATATGGAATATGTAGTAAGTATGCCTAAACCCTGCTTGGCTATAATAGCCGTCATTGCTCCGAATACTGCTAAGGGTGCAAAGTTCATTACATAACCCGTTACCTTGAGTATTACATGCGCTATAGCATCCATTGCCTTAATTACAATCTCCCCTTTTTCACCAATACCTGCAGTTGCCACACCAAAGAATAAAGAGAAAACTACAATCTGCAAAATCTCATTCTTTGCCATAGACTCTATAACAGAAGATGGGAATACGTGATACAAAAACTCTTTTAGCGTAAGTGCTGTTTTCTTGATGCCTATATCAATACCAATATCCGGCAATGGCAGGTGCATGGTTTCTCCGGGCTTGAATAGATTTACGAGCATCATACCCAACATAAGGCTAACAAATGATGCACTGAAAAACCACAACAGCGTCTTTCCACCTATGCGACCAACAGATTTCATATCTCCTAGCCTTGCTACACCAACTACCAATGTGGTGAACACAAGTGGCGCAACAATCATTTTAATAAGCCTGATAAATATATCGGCCAACAAAGAGAATGGTTCCAGTTTTTTGTCCCTTGCCTCAATGGCTGTTGTCTTGTCTTTTGATATACTTGTCTTTTTTTCTATCAGTTGTTTATAAGCATCTGTATTTGTATCTGTTACAGCTTTTATCTGTGTTTGTACAGATTTTGCAGCAGCTTCAAACTGAACTATGTTTTTATTCTCATCAACTACATAGTTTGTGTTGAGCACAAAGCCAAGTAATATGCCCGCAAACAATGCAATGATGATATATAAAGTAAGCTTATTGCTTTTCTTAGATGTGTTTATCTCTGCCATGAAACTACATTAATGATGCAATATAATATTAATAAATCAGCTTGTCTTTGATGGTACTATTACCTTGCAAACCACCAGTATGAATACATAACAGGCGTGCATTCTTGGGAAAGTACCCTGCTGCTAATTGTTGTTGTATACCAAACATCATCTTGCCGGTATAAACCATATCGAGCGGTATATTATTTGTCGCGTAAAAGGCATTCATAAAATCAACCAACTCATCATTCTGCTTGCCAAAGCCACCAAAATGCCAATTGTCAAATAATGTATAACTACTGAGAAGATGTGCAGGTAAATAACTATCAATGTCTTTACTAATATACCTCCCACCCTTCATCGGCACGTAGCCTAATACATTTACCCCATCTTTAAGTACTCTCCTAGTGCCACAAAGTGTCGTACCCGTTCCTGAGGACAAGCAGATATGCGTATAGCCATCAGGAATATAGCTTGCAATAGTTTCGCTGCCCTTTACGCCAAACGCTCCTGCCCCACCTTCATCTATTATGTAGTAGCCTTTATATTTTTCATTAAGCGTAGCCTGATAATCTGCATCATACTTTCTGTCATACTCTTCTTTGGTAACAAAGACAAGTTGCATACCAAATGAAACACAATCTTTCAATGTTGGCGTAAGACTGTCTGCTGCATGCAAACCTCTTACTATACCAATAGCATTCAGCCCGAAAGTTTTTGCGGCGGCGGCAGCAGCAACTAAGTGATTAGAATAAGCGCCACCAAAAGTTAAGATACCGATAGCTTGATTTTGCTGTGCCTCCTGCAAATAGTATTGCAGCTTGTACCATTTATTACCCGATACCACAGGATGTATTACATCCAACCGCAACATACTTATAGCTTCAACACAGCCTTGATACCAATCAAGATTGAGTGGTTGTACAAATGGTTCACACTCAGGAATTGTAGCCATATTCTCTGAGGTAAGTATCGTTATCACGCCATTTAGGGCGAACTTTTATAAATAATTCCAGATGCACTTTTGATTGTAAGAATGCTTCAATTTCCTTTCTCGACCTGATGCCTAATTCTTTAATCATACTGCCACCCTTACCTATCATAATAATCTTCTGTGTTTCTCGGCTCACTATTATTTCGGCTTTGATAACCTGCAGTGTAGGCTTCTCTTCAAACGACTGTATGATAACCGCAGTATGATAAGGAAGCTCCTCATGATACAATTCGTATATCTGTTGACGTATCAGCTCACTGACGAAGAAACGCACCGGACGATCAGAGATACTATCCTCCGGATAATACGGTGGTGCCTCAGGCAAATCCTTCAGAATAGCCGGCAGTATCTTATCTATATCTTTTTTCTTTTGTGCAGATACAGTTAATACTTCACTCTTTGGATATTTAGCTTTAACCGCATCTACTATAGTCTGTATTTGCTTTTTGTCTTTTACTAAATCGGTTTTATTAAGGATAATGATAGCAGGTACTTTCAGTTTCAGCGAATCTGCAATCTCATAAAACTCATCGAGCGGTTGTGTGATATCGTGCATCAATATAGCTACATCAGCGTCTTCTAACGCACTCTTTACATGCATCATCATCTTCTGATGCAATTTATATTTTGGTTCTATAATACCCGGCGTATCTGAAAATACTATCTGATAATCGGGTTCTGTAAGTATACCCAATATACGATGACGAGTTGTTTGCACCTTTGCTGATGTGATAACCAATTGCTCTCCCAGCAAGGCATTGAGCAATGTAGACTTGCCCGCGTTAGGCGCACCAAATATATTTACGAAACCGGCTTTGTGTTCTTGAGACATAGAAAGTGCAAAGGTACTATCGTGCATCAAATATCTTGTGTTGAAGAAATAAAAACAGAATTAGTTTGTTAATTCAATTGCTTCTCCTATCTTTGCACCCTCATCGCGAGGTAGAGCAGCGGTAGCTCGTCGGGCTCATAACCCGAAGGTCACAGGTTCGATCCCTGTCCTCGCTACAAAAATAACATAGCTTCATTAAGAAGCAGAGGAAAGAGCCACGTTTAGTATTCCGTCATAGGGATGCATAACGTGGCTTACTATTTATCCGTATGTTTTTAACGCGTTTATGACAGATTATTAACATCGGGAAAACAAAGCAGAAACAACAAAGCACAAAAACAATTAATACTTTTACTTCACATAAAAGACACGAAATGAAAAACCTACTATTCTTAACTGTAACGGCAGCAATCGCGCTCTCTTCTTGCGAAAAAAGAGCTAATGTAAACGGCGACCACGGCGACCGCTACGGTATGCTTGTAGCTAAAAGATGGATAATTGTGAGCAAAGAAGTAAACAATACCCCTACATCTATCAAGGACTGCGAAAAGGATAACTACTATATTTTTTCTGACAACGGCAATGGTCGTTGGGAAGAAGGTGCTGTAAATTGCTTTTCAGGCTCTAACGGTAATGGTAACGGAAACGACACTACTAATACACCGAATAAAGAAGGCGAAGATACTACGCCTACATACACAGGCTTTACGTGGTCTATGACGGGTGATGGCCTCAGCATATACATGAAAAACTTTGGTGTTCAGGGCTACAATCCTGAATGGAACATTGAAAATATGGACTTCACTACACTCGATGTTCGCTCTACAGAAAAAGTAAACGGCAAACTTTACGTTTACAACATTCATCTGAAAGCACTTTAATCAGGTTTATATATCATTTTGCAAAACAGATGCTGAATATTCAGCATCTGTTTTTTTTATACATTAAGAGCATATATATCCTTTGCCCTGCCTGATATTACAAGCTGCAAACATTAAATTTGCGCTGCTACACGGGAAATGAGAATCTTACAATCTACATATCGGGTATTCTTTTTAGCGCTATGCATAGTAGCTACCGGATGTGTGAGCAGCGAAGAACTACTCCACCCCAAATCGCTGAAGCAAACTAACAACAATCCTAATTTTCTTAGTGAGTTACCCATTAGCCCCGGTGGTTCTACTGTTATAAAAACAGAAACGCCTGGCACCAGAAGAAAATCTATCACTCCGCACGAAGCAGACCAATTGCAAGAGAAATACGGACAATTGATGCGAGTAGCTCCCGAGGCTGTAAAAAGCCTTTTGCTTTATTCGTTTGTTGATGAATGGTATGGGGTGCGCTATCGTCTGGGGGGCAATGACAAATCAGGCATCGATTGCTCTGCATTTGCACGCAGGCTGTACGAAGAGGTTTTTCATATTGACCTGCTACGTACATCTATCGAACAATACGGCATCTGCAAATTTGTTACAGACCGTACAGAACTAATGGAAGGAGACCTTGTATTTTTCCGTGTTCATGGCAAGCGCATTTCGCACGTAGGTGTATACCTGATGAACGGACGCTTTGTACACGCGTCTATCAGCAGTGGCATCATGATTAGCAGCCTCGACGATCCGTACTGGAGTAAACGCTATGCAGGTGCAGGGTATATTCCTAAGAGAGACTAAACTACTCTATCACTTCCTGTATCACAGTTCCTACACAACCATTTGGCATTTGTATATGTAGTAGCGCACTAAGCGTTGCTGCAATATCTGTCATGTGAACAGTTCTGTTTGTTTCACCTTTCCTGACTCCGGCACCATACCACAATAAAGGAATATGAGCATCGTAGGGATTCCATGTGCCGTGCGTAGTACCTGTAGGCCCGTAGCCACTATACCAACCCGGCTCTAATATTACCTGTATGCAGCCGCTACGCTTCCTGTTGTAGCCGTTTATAATCATCTCTTTTATGGCAGCAGGAATAACTGCATCATCCATATCTTCCATATCAACAACATAAGCTACACCATCTTGTTTTTCAAACCATTCAACTACGGCTTCTTTTACATCTTCCCTGTCTTGCTCTAAGCTTACTATTCGCTTTTCATTGAGATACACCTGATAGTTGCTCAAATCCAGTACCAGACTATCCTTACCTACTTTTTGTTTTACATATGCGTTCAACTCTTTCAGCGCCGCACTTTCAGCTTTGTTGCCCGCTGGTATGTTGATGCCTTTCAGGTAGTTGCTATTGTGTGCTGCACCGTGATCTGCAGTTATGAATAATGTATAATTCCCCTCTCCTACTTTCCTATCCAAATAATTGAAAAAAGAAGCCAGTTCAGCATCAAGCCTCAGGTACATATCTTCCGCTTCTATTGAATTTGGGGTGAACATGTGACCAACATAATCTGGAGTAGACAAACTAATACATAGCATATCAGTAATCTCATCTTTACCCAAACCCTCTGCATTGATGCAAGCTTTCGCTGCCTTTAACACAATAGTATTACCACCGGGCAAATACCTTAATGCACCGTAACCCTTACCCTCTTGTTTTGTATTGTGCGGAAAAACAGGTGCTTTCTCACCTTTCAATTTACCTTCATATGGATTATCATCCGCGAGGCTCAGTTTATAGCTTTCAATAGGATACATGGTATTCCACTGTTGCTTAATAAATGTATCTGCCCATCTTTTATTATTGAAACCGGTCATCCATTCAGGCAACTCTTTTCCATAATAGCTACTGGTAATAAAATTTCCACTCACATCATCAAACCAAAACGCACCATTAGCAGTATGCCCTGCTGGCAATATTGCTCCCCTATCTTTAATAGCCAATCCAAATACTTTTGCCTGCATATTTGTTGCAAGCTTTAGCTCATCTGCTACCGTTGTAGTCAACAAATTTGCCGGACTGTTAAGCCCTGCTTTACTATCGCTACCTATTGTATGCACTGTATTATCTTCTGTACAATAAACAGGTTTTTCTGTAGCGTTATCAATCCAATCATTAGCCACTATACCATGAATAGTCGGTACACTACCTGTATACACGCAAGTATGCCCCGGGGCAGTGAACGTAGGAACATAATTTATCATTGCCCGTTGGCAATTGAAGCCTTCATGCATGATACGCTTAAACCCACCATCACTGTATCTATTCTGGTATCGGTACAGATAGTCCCAACGCATCTGGTCTATAACAATGCCAACTACCAACTTTGGCTGCTTTACAGGTTTCTTATGTTTGGCAGTAGCTGTGGCAATACATTGTAAAAAAGCTACAGAGAAGAGCAAATACTTCATAAAATGGCGTTAAACACTACAAAAATGAGGATAAACGGCTTATAATAAGAGTAATATTTTATTTAATTTTGCCGATTATTTACAAAACACATTTATATCATATATGGATTTATTTGCCAAGTTTGAGAATAGGTTAGGTCCTATAGGTGACTATGCAGAACAAGCACCGGGTTATTTTGCATTTCCTAAACTGGAAGGTGAAATAGGCAACCGCATGATGTTCAACGGTAAAGAACGTATTGTTTGGAGCCTGAATAACTATCTGGGCTTAGCTAACCATCCTGAAGTGCGTAAAGCAGATAAGGAAGCAGCTGAACAATATGGCTTGGCTTACCCGATGGGTGCTCGTATGATGAGTGGTAACTCTAACCACCACGAGAAACTGGAAAAAGACCTGGCTGAATTTGTTGGCAAACCGGATGCTATGCTTTTTAACTACGGTTATCAAGGTATGGTTTCTGCTATCGACTGTCTTTGCTCTCGCAGAGACGTTGTAGTATACGACGCTGAATCTCACGCATGTATTATTGACGGCCTGCGTATGCACCCTGGCCATCGTTATGTATACAAGCATAATAATGTTGAAGATTGCGAAAAGCAACTGCAACGTGCAACTGAAATGGCTGAACAAACAGGTGGTGGTATACTTGTTATCACTGAAGGTGTGTTTGGCATGAGCGGTAACCAAGGTAAAATCAAAGAAATAGCTGCGCTGAAAAGCAAATACGAATTCCGTTTGTTTGTAGACGACGCTCACGGCTTTGGTACTATGGGTAAAACGGGTGCCGGCATTGGCGAAGAGCAAGGCTGCATGGACCAGATAGATATCTACTTCTCTACTTTCGCTAAGTCTATGGCTAGCATCGGTGGCTTTATTGCTGCAGATACACAAGTATTGAAATTCCTGCGTTACAACATGCGTTCTCAGGTATTCGCAAAATCACTGCCAATGGCTATCGTTGTTGGTAACCAAAAGCGTCTGGATATGCTGAAGAGTATGCCGGAACTGAAAGCAAAACTGTGGCACAACGTAAACCGCCTGCAAAATGGTTTGCGCGAGCGTGGTTTTGATATTGGTTCTACTAATACGCCTGTTACGCCGGTACTGATGCACGGTGGCCTGTTCGATGCAACACAGTTGATTTTCGACATGCGCGAAAACTATAACATCTTCTGCTCTGTAGTAGTATATCCGGTTATACCTAAAGGCCAGATCATCCTGCGCTTGATACCAACTGCTGCACACACAGACGAAGATATCGACCTGACACTGAAAGCATTCAGCGAGCTGCGCGATAAAATAGCAAACAAAGAATATCCGCAGGAAATGCCGGACATCAAAAGTGCAATCATGCAATCTGCATAATTGATATAATTATATTTTTGAGAAAGCCATCCTTTATTGGGTGGCTTTTTACTTTTCATTAAACGGCAGAAACCATTAGCTTTGCTGCCATTACAATATTCTTATGAAAGTATTTATAGCCGGTGCTTCGGGCCTTGTTGGCGGTAACTGTATGAAGCACTTTACAGAGCAAGGCTGGGAAGTAGCAGGCTCATATTTTTCATTTCAGGCACCGGGAACGGTTTACTACAATACACTGCAACCGGAAGATGCCAACAACTTTGACGTAAAAGCATTCGCTCCCGATGTGATTGTACATTGCGGTGCTATGACACACGTAGACAATTGCGAACTGAACCCTGACCAGAGCTATCAGCAAACAGTACAAAGTACCATCAACCTGATAGCATTGGCAAAAGAATGCAATGCACGCTTTGTATACATATCTACAGACTATGTGTTTGATGGCAAGCAAGGGCCTTACACAGAAGATGCCCCTGTGAATCCGCTAAGTGTATATGCGCGCCACAAGCTGGAAGCAGAACAATTATCATTGAAAGAAATAGCCAACACACTTGTACTACGCATTACTAATGTGTATGGTGATGAGGTACGCGGTAAAAACTTTATAGCACGCATCATGGAACAATGCGGAAACAAACAAAAGCTGACACTGAAACTTCCGTACGACCAATATGCATCTCCTGCGAATGCATGGGATATAGCACGTGTTATGTTTGTATTGCTGCGCGATAATAAGCAGGGCATTTACCACGTAGCAAGTACGGACTACCTGAATCGTGTTGAATTAGCTATGCGTGTATTGAAGTATTTCCCTGATGCGGAGTATGATATGATACCAATGAGTACTGCCGAATTGAAACAACCTGCAGCTAGACCATTACTGGGTGGCTTTGTAAAAATGAAATTCAGTAATGAATACCCGGAATTTACGTTTAGTAATGTAGATGACTATCTGCGTAGTAAAGTATGCAAATAACACCTCTGCTTCTTCATTTCCTGTAATAGTCCTGACAAAAAATAATCCCGATGTATAGAATACATCGGGATTGGACTGTACTTACTAACCCATCGTAAGCATAACAAATATCTGAAAAAGGTTTGGGAAATGGAAATAATTTTTCCGTTTTATTTCTTTCGACTGCCTGTTTATTACTCCAAGCGTTCAATCCTGTATCTCTGACACCTAACAATAAGCCATTTTTTGCACACGGCAGACGAAAAAACAGCTTTAAATAGACATTTTGTCATTTAAAATAAACGCAAACTGTCTTTTTGTCTTTTTAAATGGGTTGGTATTCTATTTGAATAGGTATGTACAAATCAATTATTGAAAAAACTAAAAACAATAAGTTATGTACAACTACAGAAAAGGATACGGATTGACTCCTCGCACATTTGGTGGCATGATTGAAGACATGAACAAATTTTTCTATGATGACAACTGGAGCAACACTACTGCACCGGTAAACATCAAAGAAACTGAAAATGGTTATGAACTGCACTTGGTAGCACCGGGTCTGAAAAAAGAAGATTTTAAGATTAATGTAGATGACAGTGTGCTGAAAATATCGTTCGAGCACAAAGAAGAAAACAAAGTAGAAGGTGATAAATGGTTGAGGAATGAGTATCGTTTCCGTTCATTCAAACGTAGCTTCACTTTGAATGAAAACATCAACGCAGAAGCTATAACTGCAAAGTATAACGATGGTATACTGAATGTAGTATTGCCTAAAAAAGAAGCAACAGAAAAAACGACTAAAGATATTACGGTAGCGTAAGTTGATAGATTGACAGAGTGAAGAAAGCGGTGTTTTTACACCGCTTTTTATTTGCGAATATCTACCAAATAAATAAGCCTTGAGTTTCCTCAAGGCTTAATTCTAGTATACTTAACGGGAATTATTTAATACCCAGTTTAGTTTTTACCAATGGTAAAATATTATCTGATTCCTTAGCATGCAACAGTGAACCATTGCTAGAATCGAACACATAATCGAAGTTCTTTTCTTTTGCTG
>DGQM01000026.1 GCA_002389765.1 Bacteroidetes bacterium UBA4414
CGTTTTACATGATTGAGATTGACGATATACGAACGATGCACCTGACAAAAAGCCAACCCGTCCAGCATAGGCCTGTACTTACCTATACTATACGAGCTCAGCAGTTTATCATTTTTCATTATTACTGTAGTATACCTGTTTACAGACTCCAGATACAGTATATCATTTACATCAATATAGTCTATACCTTTCTGAGAGGGTATGCCTATCTTATTATTTTGATGCGGCTGCAGGGTAACGCCCGACAATGCTGCTCTTTTATGATTGATGCGTTCAATTGCTTTGTTAATCGTCNNGCATCCAAAGCATGCTCTGAATGTGCAGTTACAAATATCACCTCACTTTTCAGTTCAGGCACTAATGCCAGTAAATCCATACCGTTCTTTTGCGGCATAGATATATCCAGAAACACAATGTCATAATCATGCTTTTTCATGGCATGCAATGCCGGCTTCCAGTTGTTGTAAGAAGCCACCACCTCAACATTGCCATACAATTCTGTAATGCTATCTTGCAGCAGCTCTACGGCTTTGGGTTCGTCATCAACAATTATGCAGGAGTAGGTATTATTTATCATCTTTCAAGTCTTTGATAGTGAGTATTACAGTTGTACCACTTTCCGGTGGTTGCTTATCTATATACGCTATGGTTATGTGTATAGGTTCGTATTTATTAAACGCTTCAATCAGTTCTCTTACCAAATCGGTGCCGTAAGACTGTGTTTTGTGCCGTGTTTCTGCATTAATCTCTTTAGACCTTTGCCTTCCAACTCCATCATCATCAATAATGCAAATCAATTCGTCCGAGTTATTTTTCTCAAAACGTAGCAGTAGGCGCCCAGGCTTAGGTTTGTGAAAAAGTCCGTGATTGATAGCATTTTCAACAAGCGGCTGCAATAATAGTGCAGGTATTTTTTCTACTGATGTATTTACACCGCTGCCTATTTCTACATTAAACTCATGAAGATTTTCAAATCTAGATTGCTGTAGCGTTACATAGCGCTTCAGATTATCAATATCTTCTTTAAGCACTATATATTTATCTCTGGATGATTTGATATAGTTGCGCAATAGCTCAGAAAAAGCTGCAATATGATCATAAGCATCTTCCATTCTGTTTTTCTTGATGAAATAAAGGCCGGTACTGAGTGTATTAAAAATAAAGTGCGGATTTATCTGCGCATGTATCGATTTCAATTCCATAGACGTGCGCAGGCTCTTAAGCTCGGCCTCCAGATTTTTTCTTGTATTAATACGATTGAGTCTGTTACGAGTAATGCGCATAACGACTAATGCAACACTACTTATCAGCAACAGCAATGCAAAACCGACAATAGCTTTGCCATGTAGTGTTTGCCACCAATAAGGCACAACGTACACATAAAAAGCAACAGGCTTTGAACTCCAACCCTCATCCACAACTTTTACATATACTTTATTGTAGCTACCATACTGCAAGCCTGCAACAAACCACTCTGCACCATTTAGCTGCTGCCATGTATCTGAGATACCCGGAACTAAGTAATAAAAGCGAGGTGTACCAACGCCGTATGGATTGATGACATCGAACAGAAACACAGGATTTCGCTGATCCATACGCAACGTGTCGCCGCTGCACAGCTGGCTAAGTATATTTTTATATGTTACAGTCAGCCGGAATGTAGGAGAACTATTGTTGTTATTATACAAACTATCATTAGGGATAGGCACCGACATCAACCCATTATCAGTATTGAAAACCACCGTGCTATCACCAATAAAAAAGTCGTTACCCTTCAAAAACTTATATGAATTGTATTTGTAGTTGATTACATAGTAAGGTTCTGAAATACGACCATCATCATACAATTTGTAAAACACCAATCCGTATGNNTATGGCGAATTAAGTATAAGATTATTACCATCTAGCTGCATATTGCACGCTGTAGACACATATTGCAATGGCAGTTTCTTAAGCTCTCTGCGGCCTGCATCGTATCTAAACAAACCGTTTTTTGTAAGCATATAAAGGCAACGTCGCTTACTATCAAACAACAGACTATTTATATCATTAATCCCAAATTGTTGCAACGTCTTCGTACTGATAGAATCTCTCTTTCCCGAGAGTAACTCATGTGATATAAACCAATTCTGAAAAGATGCATAATACACCTTACTTATCGTATCCAATGCATATATACTACCTATTAATCTTAGCCCTTTTACGGCGAAGAAGGTATCCTTTGCCCAGTAATTTTTATACAAAGTACCACCACCACCACATAAATAAATAGAGTCTTTGTACATGTACATATCCTGCATTTGCAAAGAAATCAGGTATTTGTACCCATCGTTTATTAACAGGGGCTTATTACTATATTCAGGATGGCGATACCAAAGAAATCTGTCGGTGAAGTTTTTTATCTCTCCTGTTTTTACATTCAGTGTAAAGAGCGAATATTTATCGTACAGAAAATTACCTTTATTATAAAAGCCGGCAACCTTCTTTACCTCTTGCAGATGTGTATAATATTTACGTTGCACAGCACCTGTTTCTGAAATTGCTATCAATTCATGCTTAGTATTATCCCACCAATAGCTAACACTCGTGTCCATTGGCTTGCCTACATACTCTGCATTGCCCATTCTGTCCACTTGCAATCTTCTGATCGGGTATTTTGTTAAGTGCTGATACATACCCTTGTTTGCAGTGGTGCTGAAACCATTCCAGAACCTGTTTTTCATGTACCACACAAAGGATGTTTCTGTAGTATCTGTTTCCGGTAGCATATCCTTCAGGTAGTATGTTTTCAGGTAATGCAGTTTTTCATCCAGCACTACCATTTTTTTACTACTTACCAGATAATATTTTTCACTTGTTCTATGTACTACCAGCCAGTATTCAAGATCGCTCAGTTTATTGTAATAAGTTTTTACCAAGCCTGTTTTTACATCTATAAAATAGATAGTATTCATGGCCGGAGAGTATGCGATAAAATGCCTGTAGCTATTAAAGAGAATGCGTTTCATGGTATCTATAAAATAAGTAGGCACTGTGGTTTTGCATACTTCTTTATTGATAACCTCACCTTTATCAGACAATCTGCGAAAGATAGTACTGTTTCTTAATTCATAAATAATCCCATTGGCATCGTACAAAAGATTTCGACGCGCAGCATCGCTTGAGTTTATTATAAAGTTTTCAGGAACACCATGTATTATCCTGCATCCCACATCTACTCGCTCATTGAGCAACTTAGATATCACAGACGGAAAAAAACCAATACCATTATTAATCTTTTGCAGACCATGCGGGTATATGGTTGTCGAATCGCTCTTTAATACCGGTTTAAAGACATTGTTTTGTATATAGCCAAAACTATTGGAGATAGAACCCAACCAAACCTTGTTGCTATCATCCTCTATCAGATACCACACATCTTCTTTTGCCAAGCCCTGCTCTGCACCAAATTTCTTAAAGGTATAGCCATTGTATTTTAGCACACCCTTTGTGGTAGCAATCCACGCATAGCCATATGTATCTACAATTACTTGATATACATGATTGGATGGCATGCCATTATAGATATTGAAATTATAATACCCCTGCTGCTTTTTTTGCCCGGAAGCACTTAGTGCCATCATACAGCACCACAAGACTATGATATACCTATTAAAAACAGCCCTCAAAAAACGGATATTAATTCAGGGCAGTAAGATAATAAATGATGGGGGCATAAAGCCCCCATCTGCATTTTCATTATACGAGTGGCAGTTTTCATTCTACGAATGGTTAAACTACCGGCAAATAATTATCTTTTACTCTTGTAAAACTGAATACCCAACTCTGCAACTATACCGTGCACGTTATAAGCATTGGTTACTGCATACATACCCCTTCTGGAGGCTGAGGCATTGTAATCGTAACCAGAGAAACGCCCGCCTACAAAATTCATATAACCCACGCTCAGCAAAAGCTTTCGGTAAGCTATGCCGGCATGTATCTCCAAAGGTAGCCCAGGCTGCACATCATTAAAAAACCCCGAAATAGCCAAACCAACCCCACCACCTGCGCGAAAACGAAGTTTCATGTCAGTTGCAATCGGCACTGAATATACTGCCCCTAGTGCTACCGCAAATACACCATAACCAACACTATTCGTCTGTTTTGTCTTACCGTCATCATGTGTTGCAAAAAACTGGAAACCACCAATATGTGCACCCAGATATCCATTCAACGGGCTATTGACTTTCATCTTGAAAATATCCGTTCGCACCATTGCATGCGATGCGTTATTAACTGTTTCCCTTATATCATACAACCCCGGCAGTGTAGCAGCTTTGGCCGGGAAACATGGCCCTGCAGCTATGCCCAACTCCATGCGTATTTTGGCATTACTAAACACCGGGAGACAAAACAGAAATAATAATGATAGTGTTGTTTTCATAATATCAACTTTTATTCATCATCATTGGGCAGGCGTATATGTATGCCTAATAATATTGAGGTAGCGTTACCGGTATTTACCGACCCTGTAAGACGGAAGCATTGCTGCAGTGTGGCATCTATAGCAAAAAGATCGTGCAGAAAGATACCCGCAGAAAACTCGCCTGCCATACAGCCGCCCATGTTAATAGTTTCCGGTCCATCCGTAAAGCCCCCATAGTATGCTGCTCGTAGTGCCGTGCGTATTTTTAATGGCTTTGCCACGCGTAGCTGTAGCTGTGCACCACCCAACAAGCCTATACCAAAATAGTGACCTGCCTGTATATTAGAGCCAAGCCGTACACCAAAAGACGGATACACAAGTTGATCTTTCTTATAAAAATTTAAATCTGCAGAAATATAGGAAACAGCCTCATTGTATGCCCTGCCAATACCCACGCCTGTACTTTGCCCAAGTTCTGCATTTGTTTGCGCACTTGCGGCAATAGCCATACAGCACAGCATGGATGCTATGGTAAATACGTGTTTCATACTATACAGATAAGTGGTAATTATTTCTTGATGCGGAAGCGCAAATCTGCCTGCACATTAGATACGCCATACTGATTGCGCACCTGCGGTAGTGGCTCATCCGCTTCATAAGGCTCTACATAATAAGTATAGCGAACACCTGCATATACCCGGTTTGCAAAACGGGCACCTACATGTACCTCGCCGGTTGTCTGAAACCTGGCTGCACCTCTGAATTGGCCAACCTCAATAGATGGCACTACACCACCACCAATACACATATCCACTTGCTTGCCCATCACCGGCATAAACGTAAAGCCCAAACCGGTACCCAGCGATGCGGATGTAATACTATAGCTACGATAGTAATTGTACGGATAGTAGCCCGGATAGGTAGTTTGCGGATATATTACATTATAGTCGTAAGACTCGTTTACATGAAAATAGTTGGTATGCAGCCTTACGGGAATAGAAACAAAAAACCTGCGGCCACCACGATCAAAGTTGAAATCTGCGGTGAAGGAAATAGCAGGAGCATCATTATTAATATCAGTAATAGTAGCTATAGAGTTGGTAATACGTGCACCCGAAAGCCCCCAAAGCATACCAATATCTACACTGTTTTTACGGGCATCAGCAGTAAATACGCTGCATGCAAGCAGCAATGCGAGAGCAATTTTTTTCATAATCTGTGGTATTGTGGTTGGTTTGCATTTAAGATAGTTAATATACTGATAAAATATCTACCAACTAACGTGCCAAACTATGCCTTTATTATACAAACACCACACTAAATACTCACACCTAGAAACAAGGAAATATATGTCCCCTTATCAGACACCCAATCTCTTGCCACTGTGTTTCTGTTCTTATCCATATACAAAACAGTAGTTTGAGATACCCTGTTGCCTTTTGCAATATTGCCATACTCGGCTCCTATCCTTAGCAGCCTTTTGCCCATAAATGGCGGTGCTACCCTGTAGCTAACAGAACCGAAGTACATAAAATTAAGTCCTAAATCGGCACTACGGGGCAAGCTGCGGGTATCGTTGTCTGTTCCATGCCCTGTAAATCTGAATACGGCCAATTGGTCGTACCCTGTAGCGTAGTCTCTTACATAAAGCCCTTCTTCCGTGTATGCTTTGTTGGCAAGTACCGCAGCGTCAAACATCACGCCTGCAGATATATCTATGTTACTGCTTCCTGTCAACGGGATGGTATATACCGGGGCTAACCTTAATGCTACGGAATGCACCTTAAACTTAATATCCCTGCTAAGGTCTGAACCCAAGCCCGATGCTGCTGTTCCGTACTGCAATGTGTATCTATGCGGTGTATGTCTGTATTCCAAACCTATATTCAAGAACACAGGTTTTGTACGGCGTGGCACCAGCAGCATATCTACACCAACCTTATAGCCTGTAGTATTATTCACCTTCAAAAAGCTGGTAGTGGGCTGCACATCATCTTTGTTATTCAGATTCACCACAGGTCCGCCTGTGAGTAAAATATATATACTCGACTTATTCTTAAGCACAGGCATACTGAGAGGTTGTGCCTGTGTCGTTATGCTGATAAATATCAGTAGCAATAGTATTAAAATACGTTTCATAGATATCAGGGTTTAAAGTTGAGGGTAACGGTAGTATCTGCCAGTGCGGTATACTTGTCTGATATGAGGATAATAGCAAAACGCTGTGGTTTATTTACATATCCTTTGGGCTTGATGCGGAATGCAAAGCGTTGTACGATATTAATGAACCGATTGCTGCCTGCCGCAGAAGTATTGATAAGGTCGATGGTTGCTTGTTTGGTTCTGGCTGTTGAGTCTGCATAAGGCCTGTATATATCCTCTGCATTGTACATACTTTGTGTATCGTAGTAGGTACAATCATCTGCCAGATTGCTGCCTGCTTTGTAGCTGTCATTATAATCGTTCAGGGTAATGACTTTAATATCTGCTATATGCTCTGCCAGCTTTGTGTATCCTTCCGCAGGCTGAAAAGCGTACGCAGTGCTGCCCCATTGAAAATTGGATGCTAGTGTAGTGTATGGTATCAGTGCAGTAAAGAACACTTCATCTTGCCTGAAGGCCGCACCATTTAGTACCGTTATGCCGTTCGTCGTATATGTTCTGGCTATTAACTTTTGATAAATAATAGTTGTGTCTTTCCGGGTACAACCACCAAATATCAGCAGCGATGTGAGGGCTATACGCAATAGGTTTGTGGGCGATTTCATGATTTTAGGATAGCAAATATTTTGCCAAGTTTATTTTATTAATCCCAAACACCCAAATGCCGATTTCAATTTCAGCCTTTCAGCCTCGCTAATTCTACACTCACTTGCCCTTTCAAATATCCCGTCCGATGCTGTATCTCCATCACGGTAAGCATATTTTCTGTTAAGCTCGAAAAGTTCTATATATGCAAGTTCGCTATGTAGAAGTAGTGAATACAATACAGCAGTTCTTTCATATTTGCTGAGCGGTATTTTATGCATCACACATCCGCTATAATTGCAGTAGTAAGATTCTTCAATCAGGTACTTTTGTCCTTGGGGAGATTTTTCATTACAACAAAACATAAACCTGATATCGTGCGGCTCTATCAGTTTTATATTCTCCCCGCTAACAGTATCTGTAAAAACTATATTCAGGTAGTAATTGGTATCGCTACTGCTTAGCCACATTTTGGGGATGCTTGCTTTTTGCCCAACATCGTACCCCCTCACTGTATCTTGCTGATAGCACTTTTTACTATAGCATTTAATAAGTGTATTGCAATCTTGTGCCCGGGCAAAGTAGCTGCACAACAATAAAACCAGGATTAGGATTTTCATATACATAAAACTAAACAAAAAAGTGCCGGTAGACACCGGCACTTCTAAACACATGGACAGTTTTTATCAATCCTTAATTATGCAGACCACGTGTTTACCCTTTTGCTTGTTAACTAACACCATCGTATAAGTTCCGCCAGAAAGCATGCTTATATCAATTACTGTCTTATCGGCCTCAAGTGCAAAACTCATCAACACACGACCGTCTATTGCTACAATGCTTGCGTTTGTATAAGTACCTGCTGTTTCCTGCGCTATTGTCAGGGCGCCGCGGGACGGAATGTGATACACCGCCGCCCCATCGCCCGCAGCAACCATCGCCCCGACGTTTGTTTTAAATGCGTAAATATTTATAGTAGTATCATCTGTTTTGCCGGAGCATGTATCTGTAACTGTCACTACTACCTTGCCTGTATCTTTTGCAGTTAGTAACCCTGCATTACTGATGGTAGCTTTTGTCGTATCGCTCACCTTCCAGCGCAAGCCGTTGTTTGTATTAGCACTTGGTGTATAGCTTGCTTCCATTTGCAGCGTGCTTGCCTTCAGTACTTTTGTAATACCACCTTTGCCATAAGCAGTTATGTTTTGCAGCAATGCTCCGGTATCGCCTGCTTTTATAGGTACATTTACTGCATAGTCTATCGCAAAAGACTTTACCGTAATACCTTTTGTAGCAGATGCGGTATCGGCATTAATCAATATCCATCCATATTTGTATCCCCCGGGCACTTTCATCCTCACACCTATATATCTGTCTCCCAACCCGGCGAAGCCCAGTTCTGTACTGTCTGCCAATGGTTTCCCCATCATACTGATAATGCTCCATTCAGAAGCAGGGCCTATCAATGAGTCTTTTACCATCGGCATAGCTAATGTATCACCAAACTGTGTTGTACCGCTCCCTTGCACAACTGCATTAGTGGTATCATTTGAGCCTACATACATCGTCCACCCGAAACCCGAAAACTGCACCCACAAAAAATTAAAGTCCGGCTTACCATCTCCATCAATATCAATATCTGCACCCGTACCAAACTGGCTGGTATCATCCATACGCAGTACACTGTCGGGCTTTATATCTTTAAACCTGATACATGCATTTGCTGCATAGTTTATACACAACAATAAAACAATAAATAAAACCTTTTTCATCCCGTTTTTTTTAGTAATAAATAATGGTTTGGTAACAAGCAACGGGCTAACAATTATACTAAACGCAGAAAGCGAAAAAACTGTTAGTAAGAAAAAAAGAAATTATTTGCGGCTACCCAATGTGTACCCTACAGACAGGCGGAAGTATGGCAAGGCATACATCTTACGCACATTGGGATTAGGGATATTGGTAAGCGATGTGGAATTTTGTTGCATACTAACTCCCAGTTCCACCTTACTCATCGGGCGATACTGCACACCAAGCATATAGCCTGTGCGGATGGTATTGTAGGTAGGATTTTGATAATCGGTTGTATTATCAGACTGGCAGTTACATTTCTGCTCAAACAAGCCAACCGCAGCATCTTCTGTCAGCAGCAGGTTTACATCGCGCAGCGTATCTGTATACAACGGCGTGTATCGGTATGATGTTGAGCTGATTTTGGGCACTGTGCCATATATAAACTTAAGCCCTGCACTGATAGAAAAACGGCTACTGAGATTGTACTGCAAAAAGACAGGCAGCTCTACTTCAAAGAGCTGCTTGGCAAAACTATATTTTATAACAGTAGAGTCCACCTTTTCCCGATAGTTGTATGTATACTCTCCAGCATGCCGTCCCTGTGTTACTATTACATATCTTTCCTGATTTGCAAACTGCACCTGCTGATTTGGCAAGTATATATCAGGCGTAGATGCGTAGCGCGCGTTAGCTGCTATGCCTATATGCAGATTGTTGGCAATTTTAGTTTTCACCTGCACACCCAAAATACCGGCATTGTAGGTTGCTTTAGAAAAACCGCTTTCGAAACCCAGATGTACAGATACCTGCGCACGCCTGCGAGATGAAGCGCCGTTTATTGCCGTACTATTATCTACCGGTTCGGCCAAGGCTGGTAGCGATGGCATATCGTAGTTTCTTGCTACCGCTGTTGCGGGGTATTTCTTCTGCACAGATGCCAGCATTTGTTTGTTAAGCGGCAGCATGCTTTTCAGTACCTCGTACCTGTATTGTGCGCTGTTGACAGCAGTTGCTACAACAGGCAAGCTATAGGTTTTAGGCACTGCAATTACAGACGGTACAGCCAACTGTTTGCCCGACGTAGCAATAAACTGTGTATCTGCTACAAGAGGCAATGGCTTAGGCGCTTGCACACGGCTTGGCACAACAGTGGCTACTTGTTCTGTTGCTGGTGTTGTTGGTTTCATTTCTGCACGGTACACTACACCATAATAACTGATGGCGGCGGCGGCAGACAAGGCAGACATATACGGCAGCCATCTTACGATGCGCTTCAGTACAGAGCTACCGGCTATCTTACCTCCCTTTATGCTTTTTTCAAAAAGCATACGGTCGTCGGCAGAGAGCGGCTCAAGATGGGCATCCATCTTGTCTCTGAAAAACTGATCGATATGTTTATCCTTGTTTTCCATTTTCTTCTTACTTGCCCTGCGCCAGTATTTTCTCCTTCAATCTGCGTCGGGCGTCATTGAGATACCACCTACTGTTCATCTCAGTTATTGACAATAACGTGGCAATTTCTTTATGTGTTAGGCTTTCAAATACAAATAAATTAAAAACAATGCGTTGCGTATCAGGAATACTTTGAATAACTGCTAATAGTTCTTTGTACCCCATTCCTGCACCGGCATCTTCCGGTATAGATATATCTTTTTCAGCAAAATCGGCATTGTACGTATTCGCAAATTTTTGTGTTTTGCGTTTGTAGTCTATAATGGTATTGATGGAAATACGCCTCAGCCAGCCCTCAAACGGGCCGGTGGGTGCGTACAAGTGTAGTTTTTCAAAAACTTTACAGAAGATATCGTTCAGCAGATCTTTGGCCAGTTCTGTATCATTTACATAGCGCATTATTACCCCCTTCACCAAAGGGCCATACTGCTCGAACAGGGCACGCTGCGCCTGTGGCCTCCCATCCATACATTGGCGCAAAAGCACCATCAGGGGTGAAGCTTCAGGCTGTTCGGCTTTGCCTGCCTGCACTATTATTTCAGAATTGCCCGCCAAGAACATTAGGATGTTTTCGTCTATACTTAAGTAAACCTAGCTGCCATATTACCAGCATAAACGCATAACGTGAATTGAATGTTAGACCACTATATATAAAAATATTTTTGCCATATTATGACAATTCAATTACAAAACATAAAAAAAAACCCGCTCTTGACAGAGCGGGGGCAGGGATATACACGTATGTATGAGAAGATTCTTTCTTTACCGCGACCTACTAGAGTACATCCAGCCTCAGGTATTCGTTTTTGCCGGGTGTTTTCATTTTAATGATGTATTTACCTTCGCGCAGCTCTTTGGTAGATATTGATTTTGAGCCTTTGCTTACCGTTGTTTTTATTTCTTCGCCCAATTTGCCTGTGATGATTACATCCAACGGCTGTGCCGATTTGTTTTCTATCAGCAGTGCGCCACCTGTAGATTGTACATCCCAAGTTTTATCGGCACCGGCTACCGTTGTAGGTTTTGCAGCGTATGTATTAGTGTTGATTGCCATTGTGGCTATCGTCATCAGTATTGCGAATATTGCTTTCATAACTTATGTTTTTAGTAGTTGATTGATTTAGTTTTTATAATGCTGTTTGCTGAACCGGTTACATCTATTAGTCGTGCAACGGGAGAAAAGGTTACAGATTTTTTCGTGTTTTTATTTTCTTTAACAAATCAGCGTAGTACTATGCTTGTATGCTGCACAGCATCGCCTTGCTGCAGACGCAGCACATAGCTACCTTTTGCCAGTTGAGCTACAGGTATAGCAGCCTTGCCCGCATGGCTTGCGGTATATACTACAGCACCTGTTACACTCATCAGCTGCACCGTATAGCTTTCATTATTTACTGCACCTACATATAGTTCATCTGTAGCAGGATTGGGATATACGGTCCATTGTTGTGCAGCAGCCATATTATTTACCGAAAGCCTTGCATTGGTAAGTGCACGCCAAGCATTCACCCTGCCATTGCCATAATATTTATCAAAGCCTGCTACATCTTTGCTATCGCCCACCATATCTTCTGCATTACTTTCAAGCAGGTTTTTTATTTGTGCAGCTGTGCGTGTACTGTCTTGTGCCAGCAATAGAGCTGCTACACCAGCCACACATGGTGTAGCCATAGATGTGCCCGACATCATTATATAGGCCGTATCATACAGGTGAGAGAGGCTGTAGATTTGGTGCCCAGGCGCGCATACAGATATATGGTTGCCAAATGTGCTGAAAGTAGCGCGCATATCTTCGGCATCCGTAGCGCCTACAGCTATTACGCCCGTGCATGCGGCAGGGTACATCTTCAGCTCTGTTCCTGTATTCATCATGGCTGCTACTACCGTTACTTTATTGTCTGTGGCATAGTCTATAGCATCCTGCAATATGCTGATGGTACTGGTACCCCCTGCCGATATATTGATGACACGCGCACCGTTATCTACCGCATAGTAGATGGCTTCAATCATCCAGCTATAGGCAACAAAACCTGTCTTGTCTATAGCTTTCAGCACCATTAGTTTGCAGTGCTTGTCTACACCTGCCATGCCTGTTACGTTATTTACATTAGCACCTATGATGCCTGCAACGTGGCTGCCATGGCCGTGGTCGTCTTCTATATTATTGGTATCTGTTACCATGTTCCATCCCAATGTGTCGTCTATATAGTCGTTGCCATCATCATCTATACCATTGGAAGGTATTTCAGTTTTGTTTCTCCACAGCCTGCCTTGCATATCGGGGTGGTTGCTCTTGATGCCTGCATCTATTACGGCTACTACTATATTGCTATCGCCGTCTTCTACCTCCCAAGCGCGCAGCAGGTCTATATCTGCACCCGCTTTTGCAGTACCACCGCCGAAGCTACCTGTATTGTGCAGCCCCCATTGCTGATAAAACAATGTATCTGTTGGCGCAGCAGCCGTTGTCTTCCACTCGCCTATGGTAGCAGCAGCGTCTTCCTCAGCATATTTACAAAGCCCTGTTGCCAGCATAGCTTTTGCAGCCTCCTGTGGGTTGGCATTATCGGCCAAGGTAAGTACATATACCTTTCCTGTTTTGATGGCGTGTATGTTGGTGCAACCAAACTGCTGTGCTACCACATCTATAGCAGGCACGTTCAGTTTGTTGTTTTGCAAATTGGCTTTAGCCTCGCTATGCAGGCTTATCATCAGGCGGTTGTTGCCTGCTGCCCAAGAGATGATGCTGCAAAGCAGCGCAATGATGGTGGTTACAAATTTTGTTTTCATAACTATCAGTTTTTTGTAATTGCTTAAATGATTTTTTTCTTTTGTTGTTATTGCGTTTAGTTTTCGTTCAGCAAGGGCATGAAAGGGGCTGTATGCCTTTCGGCAGTTACGTTTCGGGATTCAATATGTGTGCGGATTGTGCTTTAGTCGGTCTCTTCCAGCTCGAAGATGTCTTCCACTTTTGTCTTAAAGAAGCGCGCAATCTTTAAAGACAATACGGTAGACGGTACGAACCTGCCCGTTTCTATAGAGTGTATGGTTTGCTTGCTCACGCCCACCTGCTCTGCCAGCTCTGTCTGAGAAATATCGAGCTTGGCCCTTTCTACTTTGATGGTATTTTTCATCCGCCGCTAAGATAAGAGTAATAGAATAAGTATCAGAATAGCCCAGGTAATGAGTTGGAAGATGATGATTGGTTTTTTGTTCTTCTTCAGGTTTTCCAGAAAGCTCATTTTCTTATCATCATAATCCCACATGAAATCGAAATACAAACCCATGTGAAATATTGCCAGATAGATAGCCAAATAAATAAGCGGGAACATGATGAGCAGCGTAACATCAAACTCGCCCAAATCTTGTGTAATGGCAGTGAGCGAAAATGCTACAAATGTTGCACTCATCAGCATCATTACCATTTGCAGGGCGCGGGCGCGTATGGTCTGCACACGTTCGTCTTCTATTTTTTCCTGACTGAAGGCGGTGAGGTACATACCCAGTAGTATTATCCACATGCAGGCTGCCAGATGCTTATCTGCATTGTACTTGGGGATGACTACAAACGGGTGAATTTTGTAAACAATTGAAACGAGCACACCTACGGAGAGTATTACCAACCCTGCGATTTTGGTATTGTGCTTGGCGAGTTTTTGAAATCCTTTCATTGTGTATCAGTTTTTTTGTGATGGAAATAGTTTTTGAAAAAATTAATCTAACACGATTAGTAGTATGAGTGCCAACAGGAAAAAAGCTATGGCAAATATGGAAAGCCATTTGTTTTTGAACCACGCATCCTTCAGGCTTATATCGTCCGATTGGTAGTTCCAGTATTTATCTCTGTACAAGCCTATGCGAAAGAAGATGTGATATACCGTCAGGTTCATCAGCAGGTTTATAATGATCCATCTGTTACCAATGTTAGTCCCGTCCGTAGTGTTCACCAAATTCATAAACACTGTAGTCAGTTGGGTAATCACAAACATCAGCACTGTAAACTGCATTGCCTGTGCGCGGATGGCTTTTACACGTTCGTCTTCTATTTTCTCTTTTGTCATAGCCAGCAGCATCATACCGTATATGGTAATGCACAATGCAAGGCCAATGTGTTGATTCCTGGTATGATCGGGCAGGATAGTAAACGGATGTATCTTTTCTGCCACAGCTACCACCAGCCCGCCGGCTATCAGCCCCAAAGCAAGTGGCCTGTTCTGATGCCCCATCATAGATCTGTACCCTTTCATAATTGTTGCGTTTTACGACTGTTTAAGTTGACTACTGATAGCACATTGGTTTTACCCCTATTCTATCAATTTGCTACACAAAGATAAAAGAATACTTTCCTAAAATACAAGTATGCTTTACTTTTTTACAAGTAAAATTTAATAAAAGTAAAGCCTACTGTATAATTTTTATTGATAATCAATAAGTTATGAAATGAAGATTTTTTTGAAAAAAATTGCGCTGATGCCTAAAAAGGCACCCAAAAAAGAGAATACAATCTTGAAAAAAGGGAAGAATCTACAAGCGTCCCAGCTCTATACGTAGTTCTGTAACAAGGCCCGATGCACCATAGCCAAGCGTTTGTGTACTGCGCCCGTCGTAGTATTGCTTGTACATACCGGGGCTGAGGAAGAATTTGACACCCGTAGTATACCGATGATTGAAACGCAAGCCCACATGCGCCTCTCCAAATGCGCTGAGCGTAGCACCACCCGAGCTGGTACTGATGATGCATATTGGCCCACCTTGCGCACCTACTACCACATCCATCCAGGTATTTACCAATTTGGTGCCGCGTAGCCCGCCAAGCGCAGCTATCTGCAAGTTGCGGCTGGGCGCCTCGTATGGGTGGGTCATATAGCTATGGTAATGTGTGTTGATATTTACATAACCTACACGCAACCCTGCCACATAGCCTGTAAGCCTGCCAATTTTATTAAAGTGAACCTCTGCACCTAACTGTACCATAGCACTATTGCCCAGTTGCAAACCGAATGCCTGCCCGTAGCGAACATAAGGGCTAACACTACCCGCATCTGCTACTACACACAATTGCTTGTAGCGCAGGCGCGCATTGCTGCTGTCTGCATCTGCGGCACGCACATGCAGCATATTCAACATCATAATGGTAGCTAGCAGGTATCTCATAGCACTTGAGCGTGTATGTTTATTACGTACAATTTATGTACCGATTATAAATGTAGACAGTTTTTAGCGGCAAAAAGTTTGGGGATTGTAAAAATGCGGGGGTAAGTTTGAGGATAAGTAGGACAATAAGCTAATGCACTATAACAGATGACCGAAAACACCGCAAGAGCCAAAAGGCAAAGAAGACGCGATAGTTTAAAAAAAGAAAAGGAAGGAAAGATTGACATCAGAAAGACATTAAGCGCCATTCTTTTTTTCAGTCTGATAGGATACGTAATATTCATGCCTATTTTCAAAACACAAATACTGATTGCCAAAGGAGTATGTACAACAGGATATTTAACAGAAGAAACGGAGAGGATACGTTATCATAAGGCTACCATTGTGTACAAATTCCAAATAGGGGACAAAACATATAAAGGCAACTCAAATATTGAAGACTTATCTCAAGCAGGCAAAAATATTTGTATAGTTTATTACCCGGAATACCCTAGCATAAACCGACCTTTATCCCGTTTTGAAGGGAAAGTAAAATGTGATTGCAAATAGAGAGGTAGACAGCTATAATTTCCCACCGTTATTGGTGTTCTTTACCAATAACAAATCACTACTCTATACGCACCTGCATGGTAAGCAACAGGCGATGCACATTGAACGGGTACGGACCATCGTAAGGGAAATAGCTGCGGCAATACTTAGCACCCGCAAATACCGCATTCCACATATACATACCTACTGTTAACTCAGACATCAGATTAGAGCGCACACCTGCATACCTGGTATATCCTTCAACCTGTACAGAAGGGCCTGCAGTAAGCGACGTGCGAAAAGACAATTGTCGCTTCAACGCTACAGTATACAATGCACCACCCTGCAACGAAAAACCAAACAAGCTTTCGGTAGATTTATCTCCCATAAAACGGAAACCACCCGTAAAGCTGAAGCCCTGCTGCTTGTGATGATACACAACATCGCCCGTTATCATACCGGAGTATTGTGCACTTTCGGGCACACCGGTACCGGTTCTGATACCACCACCAAACGAGGCGCCTATTTCTGCATGAGATTTACTGTCGTCTCCCTGTGCAAAGCAAAATGACGGGAGTAATAAGAAGAGGGCTATCAGGTATTTCATAAGTTGTAATCGGGTTGCAATATTATACCATTTCCAAGAAACATGCCAATCATTATCATGGCTGTGTAAAAGAATTATCTTTAACCAATGGGACACTATTACCGCACCAGAAGCCGCTCAAAATGTATATACCATTGGATTGATGATACCATCAGAGACGGCTCATGGAGAAACCACAACGACTTGCATATTGATGTCATCAACCCTATGTATGACAACTTTAAGCGCATGCCCAAATGGGTTGACAGTGCTGTTGCATACTATCTGATAGCAAAGCAGTATATCAAAAAGAATGAATTACCTTTTGTACTGGTACTATACTTTGATTTGCAGTACAAAGACGTGATTGGCGACTATACGGTTCAAAACAAACAAGAACTGATTAAAGACATAGACCATACACCGCCATCGTTATACTTGTTTCATAAAGATGAGATAAACAACTTTCACAACGATGAAATAGAAAAAACTGAATTACCCAATTTCCTCGTTGCAGATGATAATGTGAAACTCTACTACTACCAAACAGTTGATGAAGACCACAGTGAAGTGAACAGGTGGGTGTATATGGAGTGAGTGCATTATTAGTGGGAACATCAACAAAGGCGAAAACTAAGAACTATCTTTGCTGCCCGATGTATCGCTTTGTCTATTATTTCATGTACAAATTCCAACGAACCAAAGAGGATGACTATTCCTCAAGATACTTGGCAGCATTGGGTGTTTTTATAACTATCGCATTTCATATCTTCTTCGTCTTAGCATGTACACGATACTTTTTAGACTTCAAGGAGCAAGTATTTACTTTTAGTAACAATAGGCTGGTCAATAAATTAATTCAGACCTCAATAATATTACCACTTATACTTATTAATAATTTATACTTCAATAAAAAAAGAGCAGAAAAAATTATCGACGATTTTGACAACGCATATTATTCGGGTAAGATGAGTTACATATTCTCTGCTGTAAATATTCTCTTGTTCTTACTCATTACTATTATACCAATAGCTGTAGGTGCATATTTTATCAATCATTCCACAATGACGTTAGAGCATCAATAATACTATATCATCACCATCTCTTTATTCTTCGCGCTTTTCATATCGGCTGGGATGTTGTCGAGGATTTCCTGTTTCAGTGCGTCTATCAGTTTTTCTTTTACAAAATGGCGAAAGGTAACGATGCTTATCTCGCGCACGGGTGCGGGCGATTTGAATTGTCTTATCCTGTCGCGCTGCGATGCGTGCAGGTCGTTCAGCGCCAGTTCTGGCAGTATGGTAATGCCCTGGTTCAGGTCTACTATCTTTTTCAGCGTCTCTATACTCCCGGATTCAAAATCCAACTGGTGCAGTTCTTTCTCTCTGTTCTTCAGCTCACAGAGATTCATCACCTGGCTACGCAGGCAGTGCCCTTCTTCCAGCAACCACAATCGGTTGATGTCTATATCCTGCGCCAGCAGGTATTTCTTTTTCAGTAGTTTTTCTTCGGCACTGGCATATACCACAAACTGCTCGTAGAATAGCGGCTGCTCTATCAGCGCAGTATTATTCAGCGGTGTAGCCATAATGCCCACATCCAGCGAATATTGTTCCAGCTTTTCGGTAATGGCTTCTGTCGTTAGCTCGCTTATCTGCAATTTCACATCGGGGTATTTTTTCAGAAAGCTATTGATAAACATGGGGATGATGTAGGGCGCCAGTGTGGGTATGATGCCTACTTTCAACTCGCCACGTACCAGCCCGCGCTCTTCGTTCACTATTTCTTTGATGCGTGCGGTGTCTTGCAGGGCTTTCTTTGCCTGTGCTATTATCAGCTTGCCTATCTCAGTAGGCACTACGGGCTGCTTGCTGCGGTCAAATATTTTTACATCCAGTTCGTCTTCCAGTTTCTTTATCATCATGCTCAGCGTGGCCTGTGTTACAAAACACTTTTCGGCTGCCGTCACAAAATGGCGGTGCACATCTACCGCTACTATATACTCTAATTGTTGCAGGTTCATTACTTATAGATGAAATTGATACAAACATACAAACTATCAGTTTGATTTATAATACTACAATACCCACTTTTGTGCAGCAAACGAAAATTTAACGGAGTGGTATGATGCACATCATATCTATTGCGTTGTTTTAGCAGTAACTTTAAAACACACTACTACAAATACAACAACAATGGAAAACAACGATTCTCAAAGCACAGGCAAATGCCCGTTTCATCACGGTGCAACCAACCCCGTAGCTGGCCGTGGCACACGCAATACAGATTGGTGGCCCAATCAGCTGAAGCTGAACATCCTGCGCCAATACTCTTCTTTATCAAACCCGATGGAAGAAAGTTTTGACTATGCAAAAGAGTTTCAAAGCCTTGACCTTGATGCGGTGAAGAAAGACATTACAGATGTAATGACAACATCGCAAGACTGGTGGCCTGCAGACTATGGCCATTACGGCCCGTTCTTTATACGCATGGCTTGGCACAGTGCAGGTACATATCGTGTACAAGACGGTCGCGGTGGCGGCGGACAAGGCATGCAACGCTTTGCACCACTAAATAGCTGGCCTGATAATGCTAACCTCGATAAAGCGCGCCTGTTGTTGTGGCCTATCAAAAAGAAATATGGCAAAAAACTGTCTTGGGCAGATTTGATGATACTGGCAGGTAATGTTGCGCTGGAGTCTATGGGCTTCAAAACATTTGGCTTTGGTGGCGGACGTGAAGATGTGTGGGAACCTGCGGAAGATGTGTATTGGGGTAATGAAAGAGAATGGCTGGGCGATAAACGCTATAGCGGAGACCGCGACCTTGAAAATCCGCTGGCTGCTGTGCAGATGGGTTTGATATATGTAAACCCCGAAGGCCCTAACGGCAATCCTGACCCTGTGGCTGCTGCACGCGATATCCGCGAAACATTTGCCCGCATGGCTATGAATGATGAAGAAACGGTAGCACTGATAGCAGGCGGACACAGTTTTGGTAAAACACACGGCGCTGCAGACCCCGGTAAATATGTAGGCAAAGAACCTGCTGCTGCTACAATGGCAGAACAAGGACTTGGCTGGAACAACACCTACAACACAGGTGCAGGTGGCGATACAATAACAAGTGGTTTGGAAGGTGCATGGACAACAACACCTACCAAATGGAGCAATAACTTTTTCGAAAATCTCTTTGGCTACGAATGGGAACTGACAAAGAGCCCCGCAGGTGCACACCAGTGGAGGCCGAAAGATGGTGCAGGTGCAGGACTGGTGCCTGATGCACACGACCCGAACAAGCGCCATGCTCCGTTTATGCTAACAACAGACTTATCGCTGCGAATGGACCCTGCGTATGAGAAAATCTCTCGTCGCTTCCTCGAAAATCCTGACCAGTTTGCAGATGCATTTGCACGTGCGTGGTTCAAACTGACGCACCGCGATATGGGGCCGCGTGCTCGTTATCTGGGCAAAGAAGTACCTGCGGAAGAACTGATATGGCAAGACCCACTACCTGCCGTTACACACAAGCTGATAGATGATAACGATGCAGAAGCGTTGAAGAAAAAAATACTGGCTTCAGGCCTTAGCGTATCGCAATTAGTTTCTACGGCTTGGGCATCTGCTGCCAGCTTCCGTGGTAGCGACAAGCGTGGTGGTGCCAATGGCGCTCGCATACGCCTTGCACCACAAAAAGATTGGGCTGTAAACAATCCTGTACAACTGGCACGTGTGCTTGGCGTATTGGAAGGCATACAAAAAGATTTCAACGCTGCTAGTGGCGATAAACAAGTATCGCTGGCAGATGTTATAGTATTAGCAGGTAATGCAGGTGTAGAAGAAGCTGCGCGCAATGCAGGGCACAATGTGAAAGTACCATTTACTGCGGGCCGCACAGATGCAACGCAAGAGCAGACAGATGTAGAATCGTTCGCAGTGATGGAACCACATGCTGATGGCTTCCGCAATTATGCAAAACATAAATTCGGCACTATAGCAGAAGAAATGCTGATAGACCGCGCACAATTGCTGACGCTGACTGCTCCTGAACTGACAGTACTGGTAGGTGGTATGCGTGTACTGGGTACTAACTACGACCATTCGCAACATGGTGTACTAACCAACCGTGTAGGCGCGCTTACAAATGATTTCTTTGTAAACCTGCTGGACTTTGGTACAAAATGGACTGCAACATCTGACACGCAGGAAGTATTTGAAGGACGCGACCGCAAAACAGGTGCTGTGAAGTGGACGGGTACACGTGCCGACTTGGTATTCGGTTCTAACTCAGAACTGCGTGCGCTGGCAGAAGTATATGCTTGCGATGATGCACAAAGCAAATTTGTAAACGACTTTGTAGCAGCATGGACAAAAGTGATGAACCTCGACAGGTTTGACCTGAAAAAATAATAAGAAGATAGTGCATAGGGGTATGCATGTGGGTGTGAGTGAACAGCCCTGCCGATTGGCAGGGCTGTTGTTATGTATATTTGTCTGTCAATATGTTTTGCAGTATTTTTAATTCTATATAATATCATTTCACCCTTATGAAGCAATTAATACTCGCTGCTCTTTTACTTGGCGCATCTGCCGCCAATGCACAAACACCTGTTTTCAAAACTGTTGACATCTACACAGGCGCTACCGGTAGCGACCCTTGGATAAAAGGCCCGCTGAATGGCAAGATGGTCATGAGTGCCGAAGCTGCGGCAACAGGCAACGAACTATACCTGTCTGACGGTACGCAAGCAGGCACCACATTGCTAAAAGAAATAACAGCAGGTCCATTAAACTCACAATACTTCAACAAGGGAGAATGTTTCATGAACGGGAAATTCTATTTCTCTGCAAAATCTGCTGCCGCAGGTTATGAATTATGGGTATCGGACGGTACTACTGCAGGCACTAACTTGCTGAAAGACATTAACCCGGGTGTAAATGACGGGCTGCTTGGCATTGCCAGTTTTACTGTATTTAATAACAAAATTTATTTTGCTGCATCAGATGGTGTTAAAGGTATTGAGTTGTGGGTGAGTGATGGCACTACTGCAGGCACACAATTGCTCAAAGACATCTATCCCGGTGTAAACGGTAGCGGCCCGTATCACTTTCATGAATATAACAGCAAACTTTACTTCACGGCAGATGATGGTACAAATGGTACTGAATTATGGGCTACAGACGGGACAAGCCCCGGCACACAAATGGTAAAAGACATTAACCCGGGTGCCAATTCTTCCCTGAACAACATCAGAGGTTTTTTCAATTTCAATAATAAAATGTTTTTCGTTCCACAAACAGCAACAGAAGGCTATGAAATGTGGTACACAGACGGCACTGCAAGCGGCACCCAAATGCTCAAAGACATCTTCCCCGGCACAGGCGCAGGAGCATGGGACGGTGCCGGATATGTAGAGCTAAATAACAAATTATATTTCTATGGCAACGACGGTGCTACAGGGGCAGAGCTATTTGTAACAGATGGTACGGCAGCAGGCACTACCATAGTAACCGATATTATTGCCGGAAGCACCAGTAGCTCTCCATCCAACCTGACACTATACAACAACAAAATAGCTTTCATTGCAAAAAACACAACCAACGGAAAAGAAGTATGGATGAGTGATGGCACCGCTTCGGGCACTTACATGCTGAAAGACATTTTTCCCGGCGCTACAACATCAGACCCAGGTTATCTTGTAACCTACAAAGGCAAGCTCTACTTTGTGGCAGAACAAGTAGCCAATGACAGACAACTATGGCAAACAGACGGCACTGAGGCTAATACTAAAATTGTCGGCCCGCCTATATCGCCCAATGCCAATCCGCTCAACGACCCTTCGGGTATTGGGCTTGTGTACAATCCTGTTGACTCCAGCATGTACTTTGCAGCCAACTATGATGGTACGGGCAATGAATTATGGATAATGACAGACACGTCCGCACCAACAGGCATCAGCAATACTAACAAAATATCATTCAGCATATACCCCAACCCAAGCGATGGCATTTTTACTTTGCAGTTAGCTAATACCAATTTTCAACATGGCAGCATAACGGTGTATGATGTAACAGGAAAACTAGTGTATATGCAAAAAGAAATACCACATGCTACTATACACAACATAAAATTGGATGCTCCCAAAGGCAACTATATGCTGAAGCTGAAGTTGGATGATGCGTTGCTGACAAAGCAGATAGTAATAGAGTAAAGCATAAACAATATATAAACTAACAGCCCTGCCGATTGGCAGGGCTGTCGTTATTTACACCAGCCTGTGCTTATTCAGAACAGCAAACACCTGCTCTTTATAGGTATTACCGATAGAGATGCTGTGCGCTTTGATGCGGATGGTATTACCGTCTACCTCGGTAATGCAGGCAAGATTTACGATATACGATTTCTGCACCCGCAGAAAGTTGGGGTATGGCGACAGTGTTTCCTCCAAGCTCTTCATGGTGCAGTGTATCAGCTTCTTACCATCTGTAGTATGTAACTGTATATAGTCTCGCAGGCTTTCGGCGTATAGTAGTTGGTTCAGGTCGATGCGTATCAGCTTACTATCTGCTTTTATAAACACAGTATTATCTGCAGGCATTGCAGTTGTTGTGATTTGCTGCAATGCATCATTCGCTTTTTGTATAGCTTTCAGAAAACGCTCAAAAGATATAGGCTTCAGCAGATAGTCTATCGCATTCAGTTCATAGCTTTCAATAGCATATTCTGTATAGGCAGTGGTAAAAATAACCAGCGGCGGATTTTTTAATGACCGCACAAAATCTACCCCAAGTACTTCGGGCATATTAATATCCAGCAGCAGCAAGTCTACAGGCTGCTTATTCAGTAGGGCGAAAGCCTCCAGCGCATTCCGACACTTGCCTACCAATTGCAAGCCGGGTATGCGGGCAATATATGTCTCCAGTATATCCTGTGCTATAGGCTCGTCATCTACTATCAGTATGCGCATTTTATATGGGATTTTAGAGCGTTACTTTTAGTTCTACTACAAATGCATCACCATCGGGCGTTGCAACAATGGTATGTTTATCAGGATAAAGCAATTCCAAACGCTTGCGCAGATTGGCAAGCCCTATGCCGCCCTCAGTTGCACTACTACCGTTGGGTTTGTAATTATTACGGCTATGTATGGTTAGCACACTATCTTTTATAATAGCACTGTATTCTATAAAATACTTGTCTGTAATAACACGAGTTGCATGCTTAAACACATTTTCCAACACCGGCAACCACAGTAATGGCGGCACCATATATTCGCTGTCTGCTTCTATTACAAAACGAAAATCATCGTTGGCAGGCAGGCGCAGCAATTCCAGATTGATGTATGCCTGCATAATTTCTTTTTCCTTTTCAAAAGACACCCGTTCCGTATCCGACTCATAGAGCATATATCGTAGTATAGAAGATAAACGCAGTATGGCATCGGGCGTAGTATCTGCTTTCTTCAGCGAAAGGCCATAGAGATTATTCAGCGTATTGAAAAGAAAATGCGGGTTTACCTGGCTTTTCAAAAAATGCAGCTCTGTTTCTACCTGTTTGCGTTGTACGGCCTCCAGTGCTTTTTGCTGGCGGGCATAGTCATTCATATACCATGCAGTGCTTAGTATAAACAACCAAACCGTGAGCCCCCAGAAGCAACTATTTATCTCATACAATATCTGCTCTGCTGTGCGCGATGTATCTACAACCGTAGAAAACACACTGATGTGGTGAATACGCAACAAAGGATACCGCACCAACAATACCTTTACGGCAAAAATAAAAATGGTAGCTGTAACCAATGTAAGCAGTGCGGCTCGCCATGTATATGCTTTATATTTTTTAGGACGCATATATGCAGGCATCAGCCACAGATTATTTACATAGGTATAGGCCATCAGTATAGAAGTGGTAACGGCTATACCCAACATGTAAACAGAAGGTGTATAAATCTTGTTCTGTGCATCATTATTCCACACTATATATACCATCGCAGCCCAAAACAGGATATTCCTGACAAGGCGGCTGTTGATGATATTAAATATTCGTGCCGATGGTTTCATAGCTGCAAGTAATAAAGATAATACCTAATGAGCGCTCCATTTAGACAAAACAGTTTTTTTCTTCGACAAAATGATGGTGTTTCTTTTTGTCGAAAATACAGATGGGTTTGTCTAATAGATTTGTTGAAGGCATGGGCAGTTTGTTGTTTTGCTTCATCAAAAAACCTGATACTGTATGAAGAAACTGATACTGTCGCTATCGCTTGCTTTCGCTGCACTGGCATCGCAGGCGCAAATACCGCAAGCATTTGCCAACCACCTGCAATACATGCTGGATAGCCTGTGTGCTAAGAACAAGGTGAAAGGCGTATCTGCTGCCGTACTGGTACCCGGTATGGGTGTGTGGAAAGGTAGCTACGGTGTATCTCATGATGCTATTAAGATAACGCCCGATACATGGTTACCTATTGGCAGTAATACCAAAACATTTACCGCTGCCATTATGCTGCAACTGCAACAGGAAGGCAAGCTGGACCTTGATGACAGCATAGGCACATGGATAAAAAATGTACCGAATGTAAACGGGCAGATAACCATCCGCCAGATGCTGAACCATACGAGTGGCATATATAACTTCACGAACAATCCTGCATTTTCTGCTGCGCTGAATACAGACTATACAAAATTCTGGCAACCGGAAGACGATCTTCAGTTCATCAACTCGCCAAGCTTCTCTCCGGGCGCGGGTTGGGAATACAGCAATTCGGGCTACATACTGGCAGGTATGATCATCAGCAAAGTGCTGAACGAGCCCTACCACGAGGCGCTTAATAACAGAATTCTTACACCACGCAATTATCAGCATACCATATTGTTTCCGCAGCAATCATTGGGCGGCAGCGTACCACATGGATGGTCTACAGCTGCATCGGGCGGTAGCAAGCTGGAAGATATACAAGTAGAATATGGATATGACATTACCGCATTCCAGAGTATGGCACACTCAGCAGGGGCTATTATATCTACAGCAGAAGACAATGTACACTTCTGGGACGACCTGATGACGGGCAAAATCATCAATACCACATCGCTGAATGAGATGATGACGACCGTATCTATGGGTGGCGGCGCCAACACATATGGCTTAGGCGTATTCAGATACCCTAATACAAACGGGCGCGTAGTGTATGCCCACGGCGGCACTTGCTTTGGCTACATCAACGAAAACCTGCGCGATTCGCTGAGCGGCATCTGCATCACGCTATTATCAAACCAAGACAGCATCAATAACAGCTTACTCTTTCAACGCATACTATTACCACTACACCGTTACACAACCAAGTTTCCTACTGCAGAGGTGGCAAACATCAACTATGCAGACGATATAAAAATATACCCCAACCCTGCGAAAGATATAGTGAACATATCCCTGAACAACCCATCCGGCAAAACAAACATTGCGGTGTATGACGTGACGGGCAGAGTTGTATTGCAACAGGCTGCCATAAGCGGCAACAATACAATAGCTGTCTCGTCGCTTTCGCCGGGCATATATACCATACGCATCACAGACAACAACCTTATAATGCTTACCCGTAAACTTGAAGTAGCACCATAAAACTCAAGTATGAGAGTCGGTAAAAAGCCCCTGCGTCTGCGGGGGCTTTATTTATATATACGTAAGCAATAGTATCCCTACCTTTAACATCTCTAATCAGGATAGTTATGAAAGAATTTTGGGATAGCCGATACAGCGATGCGGAATATGTATATGGAGAAGAGCCGAATGAATATGTAAAACAACAACTGGCAAAATACCCAGTAGGCAAGGCTTTGTTCCCTGCCGATGGCGAAGGACGCAATAGTGTATATGCCGCTACATTAGGTTGGGATGCTTATGCATTCGATATTAGCAGCGAGGGGCAAAGCAAAGCGCTAGCACTGGCTGCAAAAAAGCAAGTAACCATTCACTACGATGTTTGTGGTGTGGAAGAAACAAAATATGCACCCGCATCTTTCGATGCGATGATACTATCCTACTCCCATTTTCCCGCAGCACTGAAGCCTGCCTTCTACCAACAACTGAATAGCTATATGCGCAGTGGTGCGGTAGTTATAATGGAAGTCTTCAGCAAAAACCACACGAAGTATCAGCAGGAAAATGAAAATGCAGGTGGCCCCAAAGACCAAGGCATGATGTATAACGAAGCAGAAATACGCAGCCTGTTTGCAGACTATGATGTAGTAGAACTACAAGAGTTGCACATTCAACTGAACGAAGGCAGCTATCATAGTGCTATGTCTTGTGTGCTGCGCTTTACTGGTGTGAAGCGGTAGACTTGTATTGACATTTCGTCTTGTAACAATATATTTGTGGCTCCAAACTAGTAGACAATGCCCTTGAACAAAAAACTAATACTTGCATGCATAGCCGTGCTCTCTATTACAGCAGGTTGTAAAAAAGACAAAGAACCGGAAAAAGTAGACGAGTCTAAATTGTTTAAAATCTATAACAATTCCGGTGCTACAATTAATCTGAAAATATATCGCAACTCAGATGACTTTAGCAATGACATAAATCCTGCAATAAATACACGTTTTGACAATGGACAGTTCATATATCTGGACCCTACAGAGTATGATGTTTCAAAATACTATTTTGCAGACTACTACAATGATGACTTTACTACAACAAATTGGGGAGTTATATACAGACCTGATGGATTGTCTAGCATATCCCTCAAAATAAATGCGGGAGGTAATGTAACATTCTACAGAAGCTCATATTGTGATGCTCGCCCTATATTACTAAAAAACAATAAGCCAAGCACTTGGAAAGCTGTAGATGCTTTTTCCGGACGCACAGGTGTACGCATATGGGACACATTAAGTAGCGACAAAAAAAACTACAGACTTGAATGCAAAAGAGATATTATAAAACTCCTACGAATAATCGGAACAGACTCTATAGGCATAACTTATAGCGTATCAGCAAGTGCTTTCTCTCAGCCGGAAGGAGCAAGTATTTTTCATAGTGAACTCGTGAGCATTAATAATAGTGCAAACACTTTAATCTACAACTATACCAAACCATATATCGGCGACCCTAAAGTCTTCAACTTTCCCGGCGCTACAGGCACAAAAGATACAATTATGATACAAGACCCGTATTATATGAACTTTTACATGATGGTAAGGCAGCAATAATAGCTGCCTTATTTTTTGCTCCAGTATTCCAACAAATTCAACGTATCGCTTTGCAGATATTCTCTGCGTACATATATAGAGTCAACATCTCTGTACCATATCAGTTTACCCGACCACTTATCATTATATCTCGTGTACTCTACTGCATTCGACGGAACCAACTCATTACCATAAACACGCCTCAGGTACATTGTATCTTTAAAGTTCAACCTGTCATCTTTTATCAGCATGATGGTATTAAAGTCTATAGCCTGCAATGCAAATGCTGTATCAACAGTTGCTCTGTTTATTAGCCTCGGCGGATCGTAATCGCTGTACTTTTTTATCCAATTGCGCATAGCCCCCATTTGCTTCCAGCCATCGGTAATAGTAAACGTATTTTGTGTTGTCACACCATTTACGGTAAGCTTTACGGTATATGTACCAGGCTGTTTATACATGTGCCACATGGTATCATCTTCCGTTGATGTTTCACCATCACCAAAATCCCAGGTTCGGGCAGCATTAGCACCACTTAACGGTACAAACCATATATAGTTCGTAGTATACAAATATCCCTCTACCCTAAAAAAGCTAGAGTCTTTACCACTTGCATGTACGATATTGGGTTTAGTTGGTTCTGCATTTTCTTTTTTGCACGCAGCTAATGCTACTAAAAAGCATACAGCGAAAAGGGTATTATGTTTCATCAGGTTATGTTATTGAGTCGCAAATATAGCATTGCTTTTTATTTCTTCTTTGCCGCAGCAGGTTCCGTCTCTTGTTGTATGCGGTATTTTACTATTTTCTTTACCAGTGCTGCGGGTATCTTTTTATCCAGCGGAAACTGTACTGCGCCTTTGGATGTTTTGTATTTACTCAGCTCTTCTGCAAACACCTCCATCGGTGATGCGGTTGGGTAAAAACCTACGTGCTTTGCATAGGCAGCAAAATATACCAACACTTTACCATTCAGTTTGTAGGCAGGCATATTGTAGCTTATCACTTCTTCGGCCTTTGGCACAGCAGCTTTTATAGCTGCTTGCAGTTCGTCTATACGTTCTATAGTTTGCTCAGGTATATCTTGCAGGTATTCGGCAACGGTGGTATATTTTTTCATAGTTCGTACATTCGTGCATATAAATATACAAAACTTAGCCGCCCTACAATTGAGCTTGCATGAAACCTATACTCATTACACTTTTCATAACACTGCTACATATCGGTTGCATAGCACAGCCAATAGGCGCAGACTGCAATCCAAAACTTAATGACGCTGAAGCATTGCTTTGTAACAAACTATTCAGCCATACCGGTTTCGACTTCAAAGGCAAAACCATCATGTATGTTACCAATATAGGCGAGGATAAAACATACAGTGCCCAATACCTGCCTGCCACAAAAAAAGATTTCTTCAGATACAGCCAGCAAACTACAGACACCTTGTTGAAATACCACTTGGTGGTACTAAATGCAATTCAAAAAAATGAAACACCGGATATAGACGCAGTAGTTTTCTTCATGACACCAAACTTCAACAAAGATTTTAAAGGGAGCTGGGTAGATAAATCTATAAAACACTTCAAAGGCATTAAGCTCAACTTTCCTGATAATATAGACCTTGCCGGAAATGACACGACAGAGAATATTACAATTGAAGATGCAAAATTCCTGAACAGCATATTTCGTTTTGAGCGCTATAGTTTCGATTTTACCAATAAAAAAATCGCCATAGTAGTTAAGCACAACGACAGCTATGCAATGCTATACAAGCACGACTACATGCAGTACTTAAAAACACATTTGAAAACACATTTCAGTATCCCTACAGATTGGTTGTATGTTCTCAATTCAATCAACAGAGCATCTACAGGCTACGATGCTGTAATTGTTGAATATGCAAAGCATGTAGACTTTGAAAATGTACTACAACTCATTACAACTTTTAAACCAACCATTAGCAGTAAATAAAAGTCTATTTTGCACGATATAGTATGAACATCCACATAGAAACACCCAGACTGATAATACGCGAGCTAAGGCCGGAAGATGCAACAGAGATGTATGTAATGGATAGCGACCCGGAGGTACACAAGTATCTGGGCAATAAGCCACTGACAGATATTGAAGAAGTGCGCAAAGTAATTGCTTTTGTAAGGCAACAATACACTGACAATGGAATAGGCCGCTGGGCGGTAACACTGAAAGATACCGGCGAGTTTATTGGCTGGACGGGCTATAAACGCTTTACAGAAACTGTCAATAACCATGTAAACCATCTTGACTTTGGCTATCGGCACATGCGCAAACACTGGGGAAAGGGCTATGCCTACGAGGCTGCAAAAGCTGCGCTGGACTATGGTATAGACGTAATGGGATTTAAAGATATCTATGCCATGACGGATGTAGACAACAAAGGCTCTCGCCGCATATTGGAGAAACTGGGCTTTGAATACATAGAGACTTTTGCCTTCGACGGACCTTCTGAAGAGTTTAAAGACCTGCCTGTAACATGGTATCAACTAACGGAAAGAAAATAACAGTTGCCGATTATTAATTGGCAATTGTGTTAAACCCCTTTACAATAGCCCTGATGCTCAGCACAATCTCAAACAGCCCGCCGGGTAAAGAAAGCGCCACACCTATGTGTATTTGAAACAACTCTGCCATTGTGCCTGCAAACAGCAATACATATCCTGCTATGCCCCATATACTCATCCATCTTGGTATCAGCTGTGTTTTGTACAACACCATGCAAAGCAACACACCACCCGTTGCCCACATAGCCATCCCAAGTTGATAGCTAGCAGCATTGCCTTGCCTGCATATTGCCACCAGTTGTTGCATACCATCTTTGTCTGCAGCATACGCATCGCTTACAGGTATCAGCTGCCAGAGGAATATACCACCTACCGTCAGCAATACGGTAGCCGATATGGCAAACAGGAGATACCCGTATGCTTTTGCAGAGCTGTATTGCCTTACAATGCCAAACATGATGACGGCCAACCCGATATTGCCCATACTGTGCAACACTGCCATCAGGATAATGCCCGCTATTACCTGTGCTTTGTTATTGGCTATTTGCGTCAGTGCATCGGGGCGGGTAGCTATACCTTCCACCATGCCACTACCTATGCCATAAAATAGAAATACGAGGATGAAGAGTACCCCGAATAGTTTTTCTTTTGTCCGCAGATTGTTCATAAACCCTGTTTTATGTTTTTTCTGCGGCAAAACTATCGTGGCTAGCTACCAATCACCTTGACAATTGTTAAGAACTATAACGGCAGGTGTAAAAACAGGAAAACCGGGGCGAACCCGGTTCATCTCATTAGCCTATCCCATATACAAATTATAGGCTATTGTATTGCTTACTCTTTTTAAGGGGTAATTCTAAGGGAATCTCTCCGGCCCGATGCCTCCCTATCTGGAAAGAAATGGAGGGTATATCGGCCCAGCCCCTTAGAAATACATTTGTTTTGTTTGAGAATGTGTTTGTTTGATAAAAAGAATGAGACCTGCCCAGGGCATTTGCGTTACCTATAGAGGATAGAAATACAACAAGGCCATTGCCAGCAGTACCAGTGCTACAACCAACCATGAAAGTTTTGAGTATTTATCCATTGCCCTCAGCATGTCGTTCGTTTAACGTTACGCGAATATGCGACAGAGATACCTCGACAGCAAATTTTGGGCGTTACAACTGCATTTCACAGCCGTTACAATTGCGTTACAATGGGCGTTACCCATCCGTACACATTGATTGTCAATAAATTAGAGAGAGTTGAAAATCAAATAGTATTTACCCAATCTTCCAGTTTTGTGTCCTCCGGAAGGTGAATTTTTTTCAATAAACGGTGCTTACTTACCCTTACAGCCTCCAGACTTACCCCCAACATGGCTGCCATTTCCTTGTTAGATAGCCCAAGTTTTGTCAAAAGAATAGAGCGTAGTTCGGCAGTTGTAAGGTCGGGGAATTTGTCTTTTACCCTGCTAATGTATCCTGTATGTACTTTATTAAACAGCGCCTGAAAACCGGCCCATTGTTCATCATTAAGTATTACAGAACGTTGTAATAACTGAAGGGAGTTTTCCTTTTCTGCCTGTTCGTTGGCATCGGGTTGCTGAACACGGTATTTCTCCAACTCGGCACTGAACTGTTCCAGCAGGTCGTTCTTTTCCTGTATGCTGCGGGTAAAATCTGCCAGTTGTTGCGATGCCAGCTCTTCCCTGCGGCGAGCCTCGGCCTCTGCCATATCTGTTTTTTGCTTATGCTTCAGTTTTTGGCGGTTGATGAGGAGCAAACTAATAATACCCGCCAGCAACACAAGTGCAATGGCAGAGTTCCGCTCTACCTTACGCTGCGTTATCTCTTTGTCTTTCAGCTTGTTAAGGTAATTGAGCGAGTCTGTTTGTCTGCGTACATAAAACTGCGCCTCTATACGGGCGAAGTCTTTCTCCTTTTCCGCATTATATATCGTATCCTTCAGCTTTGCATAGCGTTCCAAGTACACAAATGATTTGTCGTAATCGCCCATCAGGCGGTACAATTGCGCCATGTTGGTAGCCACTTCAGAACGGGCATCTATCAGATCGTGCTGTTTGCTCATTACCTCACCCATTTGCAAGTATTGCAGCGAGCGCTGCATGCATAAATCCTTGCTGCTGAGGCTATCGGGTATGGGTGTGGTGCTTTCTCTTTTTGCCATACGCAGATACACCTCTCCCAGATTGGTATATGCATACGTAAGATGGCTATCGTGATGCAGTTCTTTCAACATGGCGGCTGCCGTCAGGTAGCTTTCCAGTGCCTTGGCAAGGTCTTTCTGGCGCACATATACCCCACCTATATTCAGGTAAATATTAGCCAACTCGCCTCTGGTAGCAGGTGTACCGTATTGTTTTTCAATGCGCAGCGCCTCTTCGTAATACATCAGCGCTTCCTTCAGCTTGTTTTGGCGTATATACAGGTACCCGATGTTTATCATCAGGCTGCTCTTATCATTTATACCTGCTGCTTCGTATACTTTTTTTGCTTGCAGCGCGTTTTCCAGCGCTTTGTCATAGTCGTTGTTAGTTGCATATACGGCACTCATGGCAGATAGCAGCATCCCCTCAAACAGCGGATTCTTCATCTTGCGGGCTATTACCAGTGCATCCTGAAAATGCTTCAGTGCCTCGGGCAGATTATTCTGCATGGCATTGCAACGGGCTATGAGGTTGTGGCCGCGCAGCATGCCTCTGTCCCAGTTCAGCTTGGTTGATAGCTGCAGCACCTGCCAGCCATAGTCTTTGCTCTTTTCTACATCTGTCTGGAAGTACACAGCCGATAGTTCGGTAAGCAGGTTGGCTTTGTTAGAGTCTTCTTTGGCAGTCTTCAGCACGCGCAACAGCGAGTCTGCATTTGCCTGCGCAAACACGGGTATTTGTGCTGATAGCACTGTGATAAAAAGGAGGATGTACCTGAACACAACTTAAATATAAAGCAGCATGCACCAAAAAGGCAAGAAATGTGGAGAAATTGAGAGACAGAAAAGGGTTTGTTGTAAATTGAGCTGCATTTAATTAAACAACAAAGTGGTCAATATTTCCAAAGCAATCAGACATATCCTATTACCTATACTAATCGCAACGCTATCTATCACCAATTTATATGCAGACCATATTGGGCAGGTAGATATACGCTACGAGTATAATGGCATTAACTATACAGTATATCTAACACTATATAAAGAGTGTACTAATAATCCCAGAAATCCGGTATCATTTGGCGACATTTTTTTTGTTCTGTTTTCATCAAAAACGTTAAATACTCAATTCAACAGAAACATAACTGTGAAATCTAAAGATACACTAGATCTGTCATGCTTAAATGCCATAGATATTTGCCATTCAGTTACTGGAACTATCTTTGGATATGAAAAGTGGGTATATTACGATACTGTATCTATCCCACCTGCACCAGATTGGGTTATTAGCCTTGAAACGTGTTGTACATTAAACATGTATAATAATATCGGTTGGTATCAACCTGTATATACTGAAACAACATTAAATAATTCCGGTGTCAACAACAGTAGCGCAATTCTATCTCCTTCCAACCTTTTCTTCCTAATACCAAATGACACAGTCTATTATACATTAAACGCTACAGACATAGATAATGACAGCATTTCATACGAGATAGTTGAACAAAAGGGTAACACATTGGGTATGACTATCCCTTACGCATCCGGGTATTCAAAAACGGAACCCTTGGGTGTAGGTCAACTATGTAAAATAGACAGTATCCGCAATCAATTGGTACTGTATAATTCTAACAGGGGACTATATGCACTTGGATTAAAAATAAATGAGTATAGAAATTCAAAATTAATATCTTACCAAACAAGGCTTCTGGCTCTCCGATTTGGCATCAATACGAGTTCAAGAACCAATACATACCCTTTCCCTGCTAACAATGCAAACCTCTCCGTTACCACCTGCCCGGGCAAGGCCAATAGTGTTATGCTTAGTTTTCTGGACTCCACCAAAACAGATATGGTTGATGTGGATGTAATAACGCCCAACCTACCCGGGTGGACGTTTAATAAAACCATCACACCGGGCGCAGGTCGTGCCAATGTACTACTTAGCTGGACAACGCCTACAGGGCTCACTACCCTGCCACAGTTCTCCATAGCCCTGCGTGCAAAAGACAATGAGTGCCCCAATAATACCGTAGACTATGCACTGGCAGTAAAAACAATACCATGCGCTGCAGATAGTGTATGGCCGGGCGATGCTAACAGCGATAATGTGGTAAACCTGTACGACCCCTTGGCTATTGCCATAGCATTTGCAGAAACAGACGCTGCCAGAACCAGCCCCAACATACTATGGACACCACAATATTGCAGTAATTGGAATCGTATTTTCCCCGTTAGCAACGTAGATATGAAACATGCCGATTGCAATGGCGACGGCACTGCAGACAATACAGACCTGACAGCTATCAACAACAACTACGGCAATGTACACGACAGCAAAAAATCGCTGCCTGCTGTTATTGCCTACACAACCAATTCACCATTATTCCTGGATACCACAGGCATTATTTTTGAAGCAGGCAAAACCGTACAAGTACCTATCGTGCTGGGCATACCATCATTGCAAGTGCAAGATGCATACGGCATTGCAACAACCCTATCTGTCAACAATTTTACGCTTTCATCACCTCTCAGCATCAGCAGTACATCCGGCTGGCTATCGGCAGGTAGCAGCACAATGGTAAACTTTACTAAAAACAGCACTAGCAATACAATAGACTGGGCGCATGCACGTACCACACATACCAATGCAACAGGGCACGGTAGCATCGGCACACTCAACATCAGCATCCCTTATACCACTGCAGATAATACACCACTCAGCATAAGCTTTGCCAATACACGCATTATAGACAATATTGGCAGAGAGATACTTGTATCTGACATCAAAGACCTGAACACAACCGTAAAAAATAAACTAAGCATTGCTAACAGCCTCCGCACAATAGCATCGGCAGCAATTGTACCTAACCCATCTGCACAAAACGCTACGCTAATGGTAGCGTTGAAAAACAACAGCGCCTACCACACAGACATTACAGATATAACAGGACGCATTGTATGGCAGCATCAAACTACTGCTGCAAACATTGCACTGCCTGCACAGCAATTGCACAGCGGCATATACTTTGTAAAAATCACTACAACGGACAACGAAACACTAACGCTGAAATGGGTGAAGGAGTAAGATAATCTTGCGGATAAGCATAAAAGTAAAACAGCAGCACGTTGCCGTGCTGCTGTTTGTTATATAGCGCGTTTTACATTTATTGCGCTGAGGCCTTTGGGTGTTTTCTCTGTTTCGAAACTCACTTTGTTGCCTTCTCCAATGTTTTCCTTTACCTGGTTTTTGTGTACAAAGATGCTTTCTTTGGTTACTAAATCATCTATAAAACCATATCCTTTGGTGATGTCGAAAAAGCGAACGATACCTGTGCGTGTTTTATCTTCTGCCTCCAGTTCTTCTTTCTTTGGTACGCCTATCTGTATAAACTCAGGGTTTATTTCGCGCATCTTTCTGGGATCGGGCGGTGTAGGAGAAAGATTGCCGTTTTCATCCAGGTACATCATCATGTCTTCCAGGCTTTTGCCCTTGTTGTTGTTCTCCTTCCGGTTCAGCATCTTCTCTGCCTTGTCCTGCTTTTTCTTTTGTTTTTTCTTTTCACGGTCTTTCTTACCCATTGTTTCACTTGCCATAAATCCTGTACTGTCTCCTTGTTTTTTTGTATGTTATAAAAATATGTAATGATAGCATCGAGCCATTGCAGCGTTTAACGCAACACGTAAGTGCTAATAAAACCTAACTTGTAAAATGAATGGCTGCAGACGAAATGTAGACTGAAAATGAAATAGGTACGAATGCCAATCAGCAACTGCAAAAAAACGCAATAGCCATTATCTTAGTACAAAGATACATTAAATAAATTTAGCTGCCTTGCTTATTTGTAAACCACTATGCAGATAGCGACAGCAAGTAACGCCATAGCAGCATTTGCATTACACATATATTGCCGTATATTTAATAAAGCCTACTTATAATGCCTATTTTCCTTAAACGCGTGTTCATCTTATTTGTGGCCGCATGTTGTATATCCCCATTATTTGCCGCAGACAATAAAAACATCAACCAATACTTTGAGCTGATTAACAAAGCAGAACTGGCCATTTGCAGTGGCCATCAACAAGAAGCGCTCACACTATACAACAAAGCATATAATATACGTGGCGATAAAATGACCAGCCGCCATCTTTACAACTACTTTGCGCTTTGTGCAGACCTGCATAACTGGCCCAAGTGCAAGCAGCTACTAACCATACTAAAGAAAAGAGAATGGGAAATGGAGCATTACGAAACTGCTATCAATAGCTTTGATGCGGCGACACAAGTGCAGTTGAGGAAACTATATGCTGATATTAGTGTTGTGCCAACTGTTCGCAAAGATCTGAGAGCGATAGCTGACTCGCTAGCCCATATAGACCAGGTTACCAACAAGTACCTGCGCTCTCAGAACAACGGACTGCTGGAAGGAGCAGCGGGCGACAGTTTTCATAAGCTGACAGATAGTAATATGGTTTTTCTGGCAAGGCTATTTGCCCATCACTTTCCGGGGGATGATGAAATGGGACGAATGATATACCCATATGGCAAACTACCATACATGGCAATATTGCACCACAACTGGCAAGGACACAACCGCAGAGATATGGACAATATACTGTACCGTGCCATGAAAGAGGGCAAGATAGCACCCGATGAATTTGACTACTGGGTATCTATGTATAATTATACGCGCAGTACAGACACAATGCTGGTATTTGACAATAAAGAATTGAAAGTGCCACTATTCCCTATCAACTTCATCATCTATCAGGATAGCCTGTTTCAGTTTGGCAAAGAGAGCAGCAAAATACAATCCTGCAACATGTATCGCCAAACTATACCCGGGCTATGTACTGTTGAGGAGCTGAAAAGAAAAATCATATTTCAGCATTACAACAAACAGTATCATTTTGTATTGACTGAATATATAGACCATATGGGCGAAGAGGCAAGGAGACTGCGCAAGCATTTTATCTACCTGCCTGCCAACTAACCATTGTCGTTTATACCTACCTTTATCGCCGGTATGATTAGCAAGAAATACTTTAAATACATCAACACCCTCTTCGTTGTCTTTCCTATGACGCTGATTATGGCTTTCGTGGGGCTGATGCGCAATTATGGCTTTGGCGAAGACTGGTTTCTTAAGTTTCTGAAAGCGTGGAGCGTGATGCTGCCCGTTGCCTATGTGGCGGCATTCATCATCATTCCCCGTGCCCGAAAGCTGGCAGAGCGGGTGGCTGGGAAAGCTTAAAACACTCTATCTTGCAACCATGTACAGCAGGCAGGAGGTAACAAAACTGAAGGAAACATTCTGGACTACATTTGGCAGGTATATGCGACCCGTTGTGCCGGCAGATGGCGAGCGTGTTAATTGGGTGAATTATAAAACAGGTATCCCCGGCATCAGCTTTCGTATGGATGCCGATAATACACATGCAAGCATAGCCATTGTACTGGCACATAAAGACGATACCATACGCGCACAACACTATGCGCAACTGCTGCAATTGCAAACACTGCTGCACAACGAGCTGGCAGAGGAATGGACGTGGCAGGAAAACACTGCAGACGAATACGGCAAAAACATCAGCCGTGTTGGCACAAGCATCCACAACATCAGCATACTGAAACAGGAAGACTGGCCTGCGCTCATATCTTTCATGAAACCGCGCATCATAGCACTGGATGCCTTCTGGAGCAATGTAAAATACGCTTTCGAACTATAGATGACGTATTGCTATAGTCAATTGGTTGGTACACCCGAAAGGGGGATTTTTAAATGAATTGTGCGTCCTACATTCGGAATATAAAACCCGAGTGATAATGAAATACATATTCGCAACACTGCTTGCACTTACCATAGCACATACTGCCGATGCACAAAACATCATTCTGCGCGATGGCAGTGGCAATATTGTAAACGGTGATACAATTGAGGTATCTCCTCATTTTGTGCAAAAGCCGCCATATACCAATATAGATTGTAAAATCTATGCGCAGAACAATACGGGTTTCAACATCAACCTAGGTGCAAAAAAAGCAGAACACAGTATAGACCCCGACGCTTATCACTCCATCTGTTTTGAAACCCAATGTTTTACACCAAGTGTATACACGGCCCCTATTACCGTTCCATTGTCATCGATGGGTATAGACAGCAGTTTCAAAGGTGGGTACAGGTATCAGATAGACAACCACATTGCAGGCAAATACCTAGTATCTTATACCCTCTTCAACAACAACAACCCTGCTGACAGTGCCATTGTATATGTACTGTACAACACCATTCCATCAACCACAGGCATAGCAAGCGCTACATTGCAAAACAATATCAGCATCTACCCCAACCCTGCAAAGGATATGATAAACATAACATCGCCATACAAAATGAGTGGCATGCTCACCATTACCAATGGCATAGGTGCAGTAGTGTACAGGCAAACAATAAACGATGCACAAACCACAACCATAGCCACCAATAACTGGGCGGCTGGCGTGTATCATTACAGTCTGCAAAGCAAAGAGGAACGCATAGCAGGCAGCTTTACAAAACAGTAGGGGGCATCTACATACAGCAGAAAACATCATTGCGTATAAAACATTTTATATTGCAGTGATGTTTTTGATATTTATAGTTCAGATAAAACTTTCTTACAACTAACTATCTCCCCTCCACCTGCAACAGTTTCTTGATGATGACTATCTGCCCCAGGTGGTAGTGTGTATGTTCTATCAGCCCATGCAGATTGCGGTAGTAGAGGCCATATTTTTCTTGTGTAAAAAACTCACCAAGCTTTTCATCTGGCAATTGCTCTATGGCAGCAACCAATGCCAGCCAGTTGTCTTGTATGCCATTGCGCATGGCTTGCCAGTCGGCCTCGCTGTTGATAGGCGGATGATTGAAGCTGTATTCATCTTTTGAGTCCAACGGATTGCCACGCAGTACATTCAGTATAGCAGCTACGTAATACCCGATGTGATACGTAAGCACGGCAATGGTATTCATATCATACACTTTGGCAGTGGCCTGTTGCCAGGTTACGTCTTTCAGCGTATCGTGCAGGTTTACCCATGTCCAGTTGCCACCGTTATATACCTCGTTCAGGTGTTTGGCTATTTGCTTGGTATATTGCATAGCTGTCTTGTTTTATTATTCGGGTTTAAAATCTTCCAGTATATCGTACAACGATTTTTCTGATACCGGTTTTACAATATAGTTAACCACGTCTTCATAGGCTTTTGCGCGCTCCATATCTTCGGGGTTGATAGATGATGTAACGATATAAATAGTGATTTTATGCGGCGGTTGTATCTGTGTAAACTCATCCAGAAACTGCCAGCCGTCCATCACGGGCATGTTCAAATCAAGCAATATCACCTCTGGCATTTTAGAACCCTCCAGCACTATAGCACTCAGGCTTTCCAATGCTTCGCGCCCGTTTTTAAAAACCAGGAACGATTCGCAAAAGCCCGACATACGCATCACCTTCTTGGTGGCGAATACATATATCGGGTCGTCGTCTACTATACAAGCAATATCAATCTTTTTGCGCATACCTCAGATATACTTTAAAACTGGTTCCTTTATTTTCTTCACTCTCTACCTCTATCCTGCCACCCATTGCCTCTACCTGGTTTTTGGTAATGAACAACCCTATACCACGCGCATCATCATTGCCGTGAAAGGTTTTGTACATACCAAACAGCTTGTGCTTCATACGTTTCAGGTCCATGCCAATACCATTGTCTGTAAACTCCAGTTCTACGGTTCCGTCCTTTACAATTGCATGCACGCGCACATAAGCTTCTCTATCATCAGACTTATATTTTATGCCATTGGTGAGGAAATTGAGCACAATACTATCCATATATGCATCCACACCTGCTACATAGAGCGTATCATCAATATCGTTTTCTATGCGCACGTTTTTCTCTTGTGCTATGGCTCTGATGTTTTGTATGGCAGCATCTACTACACTGCGCAGGTGTATCGGCTTCAGGTTTTCGCCAACGGCATTGTTCATAACCACTACCTCGTTCAGATGCACAATGGTATCGCGCAGGTTGTTGGCCGATTGCAGCAGATTTTTCAACAGTTCATCTTCCGCTTTTTCTTCATTCTCTTGCAAGAAGAGGTCTAACAGTATAGATATATTGCCCGAATGTGAACGCAGGTTGTGCGACACGATGTGCGCAAAGTTGCGTAGCCTTTCGTTCTGTGCATTTGTTACATCAAGCAGCGATTTTATTTCGCGCTCTACACGCTTTATCTCACTAATGTCTGCTGCTATACCCAGATAGCCTACTATCTCACCCTTTTCGCGCACGGCAGTAACGGTAAGCTGTACAGGAAACTGTGTACCGTCTTTGCGCACATAGGTCCACTCGCGGGTTTCGTATGGTTGCACTTTTGGCAATTCTGTAAACACATCAAAATCCCGAACTGTTTTGCCAAGCTGTGCAGACAGTTCTGCGCCACGCGCTTCCATTTCTTCGGCTATATGCAAAATACCCGGTGTCTTCGCATGCAGCATTTCCTCCCTACTATAGCCCAACAGGTTTTCTGCACCTACGTTGAAGCTGGTTATCACCCCCTTCACATCTGTACTGATGATACTTACTTGTGTACTTGCATTCAGGATGCCCTCCAGTTTATCCAGCGTTTGTGCCAGTTTGTTTTGGGTGATGCGTTGCGTGTTGATGTCTGTTATCTGAGATACAAAATGTTTAGGGTTGCCCGCTGCATCGCGCACCAGCGATACGGACAGTATTGCCCAGATGTATTCGCCGTTTTTATGTTTATAGCGTTTTTCCAGTTGATAGTATTGTCGTTTGCCCTCCAGCAGCTCATTTACCAAAGCTACATCGGGGGCAATATCATCGGGATGGGTAATATCCTGAAACGTAAGCCGTAATAATTCTTCGGCAGTATAGCCAAGTATAGTGCTGATAGCCGCATTTACCGTAACCCATTTACCCTCCAGCGATATGATGGCAATACCTGTAGGCGATGCCTCGAACGCACCACGAAATTGCGATTCGCTCAGTACCAATTGCTGTGCCGTTTTCTTGCGCGCAGTAATATCTTCGGTATACATGATGATGCCACCTACCTGTCCTTCGGATGCATACCACGGGCGCACATCCCAAGCCAACCACTGCTCGCTGCCATCTTCGCGCAGAAAAGGAGCATCGTCATTTTTGTTAACTGCACCTGCCAGACATTCGCGGTGTATCTGCTTCCAGTCTTCACCTATTTCAGGAAATATATCGTAGTGCGATTTACCGATGATATCCATACCCTGCAATCCGTAATCACTTATCCATTTTTGCGATGCAGCCACATAGCACATATTCGCATCGAACATAGCAATAGCAGTAGGCGCTTCGTTTACAAATATCTGATTGCGCATATTACTCTTCTTCAGCTCGCGGGTGCGTATTTCTACCTCTTCTTCCAGCATGGCATTCAGGTTGCGCAGCTCTCCCTCGGCTTTCTTTCTTTTAGCATCTATAGTATTGAGCCTGTTGGCCGTATTGCGTATCAGCAAGAGGCTTGCCAGTATAAACGACAGGGCATAGAGCGCTGCACCTATCTCTACAGACAATGCATGCCTTGTATATACATAAAACCACAATGCCCCCAGTACAATTACAATAGCAAACATGACAGGGAACAGGCGCTTTGCCATAAGGCTACCTATGTCATTACCATGAAACAAACGTGCATAGCCCACATCGGGCAACAGTGCAGACGACACTACCGATAACAACAATAACATCAACGCTGTATTGATAGCCATACCGGTAATGAAGGTCATGGTATAAAAACCCGGCACACGGAATATATGGCCGAATAATGCGAATGCGGCGATGATGGTAATCAAGTGAAACACCCCCTGCGATATACGCTTTACAGTGCTACTGTTTGACAATACCCCAAGATGCCCCACATTCAGCAACGCAATGCAGATGGTTGTAATAAATGCCATACGCCCCGGATAGGGTGTCTGCTCATTTACCACATCTTTAAAAAGTAATTCGTCTATCCCCAGTGCTGTATTAAAAACATACTCCAGCATGGTGAGCAATGCTATCAGCAGGGATGTTATGATTGCTATTGTATATAGCCGCTTTTCGTTTGGCTGTTGCCTGTGGTAATAATAAATACCACCCGCACTCAACAGCAAACAAACAGCCGTATTTGCCTTCATGCTGATGCCGTTGGGTATTACACTTTTCAGCACTGTAACATCGCCCACCCAACCTACTAATACCAGTGCAGCAACTGACATTACAAACAAAGACAATACCCGAACAAATTTTCGCTCTATCTGCATCAATGCGAATATACTCACAATATTGTCTGACAATATTAGTGCCAATCAAATAATCGCGCTAAAGTTTCTGTATAATCTAATTATTGCTCAATGCCTTCTTTATTCTTGTCAATTGCCTGAAGTGATGTTTGATGTGCATCTCTGCACTGTGAAACCATTGTAAGGCATTGAACCATCCACCTGCCCAGTGTGCAATACGTATGTTTGTAGCTGCATTATTGAGCCTTTCTGCAATAGCCTCCATTTGCGCTTGTGCTTCCAGCAGATTGGCTATGGCAGTTTCTTTACTTACAGCTACAGGAGTATATATATTGCCGGTGTTGGGTGGAATGTTTTTAATCCTTAGCCTTACAGGCGGGAAAGCCCCCATAAAGCTGAACACTGCTGCACCAAAACCTGAGTGTCCGCTTTCGCCCTTGCCATCACAACAAAGCATTGCATTTTCTACACATTTAATGGTAGTATGATAAAGATGGTCTGCAACCTGCGCCACACTCCACTCTCCCGATGCTGATTTTGTAAATGCCTCTTCGGGAAAATGTTGTAACTCCTGTACCCATAGTGCGGTGTGCTGCTTGTATTTGTGTAGTATATCTGCGGCTTTCACTTGCTTGTTGTTTGCGGCAAAATTATGCTATGAGCTATTTGCTGCATTGTAAATTTTAGACATCAGGCAAAACCAAAAAAGTCGTCAAGCGTATCTTTGGCACTGAACTGTATTGAAGGTGTGACACCTGCAAAATAGCTGAAATCTTTGATGAAATGTGCCTGATCATAATAGCCGCAACTATGCAAAACCTGCATCCAGTTGGCTTTTTGCAACGCACGTACTTGTGCAAATGCGCTATAGAATCTATGCACCCGTGCAAAAGCTTTGGGAGATAAGCCCACATGTTTGGCAAACAGCCTTTCTAATTGCTTGTAAGACACACCAACCTGGCGTGCTATATCTTCTACTACCACATCTCCTTTTGCTTCCATTACAATGCCCGTAGCCTGCAATGCCTTTTCTGCACCTGCATCTGTGCACAGCAGTGCAAGCAATAATGCTTCTGTATATTTTATTCTATCGGCATCTGTACTTGCGGTTGTAAGCGACTGCTGTATATCGGACAGTTTATTATTAATAGCTGTGAGGGGTATAAAGCTGTTTACCAAGTCCGAAGCCTTTACCCCACTGAATAAAAACTCACTGCCGGGCATCAGCCTGATGCCTATCATACGCACTATACCGGGTTGCTGCAACAGCAAAGGTCTTGTACGCTGCCCGAACAGAACGCTGCCGTCAATTATGCTGATGCTACCATCATGCGACACAAGTTTATATGGCTCGCCGAGGTTTATCATTATGTCGCTATAACCATCGGGTAGCATTTTGGTATTGTGCGGAATGGCAGCAGCATCTATAAACCAATAGCAAACTACAAGCCCCTGCAATTGTGCATCTACAGGTTTGTGAAACATAACTGAAAAATATCTATTTCTGCCACAACGTACAAACCGTAAATAAAAAACGGGCATCCGCAACCTGGAAAGGACGCAGTGCCCGTTCTTACTACATCGTAAGAAGAATCAATAATAAAACAGCCGCACCTCACATTACCCCTATGTACCCTGCAAGATTTTTTAAAAAAAATCCCCCCGCTTTTCAGCAGGGGGATGTACTTAATTTTCCGTTAGGGGATAAATATTATGCTTGTTGTTGTTGCTCGTTGTAGCTTACCATCCACGATACGCCAAACTTGTCTGCACACATACCGAAATAGTCTCCCCAGAATGTCATGGCCATTGGCATAGTAGCATGCCCGCCTGCAGAAAGGCCTGCGTACAATTTGTCTGCCTCTTCTTTGCTTGATGCACCTACGTAGATAGAAAAATTATTACCTGTCTGAAAGCTGCTTGCCCATTCGCCACCTGTATCGCTACCCATCAGCGATGTTTCTTTGCTGATAGGCAAGCCTACGTGCATGATGCGGTTGGCATGCTCTGCAGGCATCTGATTGCCTTCTGTTGGTGGCATATCGCTGAAACGCCCCATGTAAGAGAACTCTCCACCGAAAACCGACTTATAAAAATTGAATGCTTCTTCGCAATTACCATCAAAATTGAGGTAAACATTTACTGTTGCCATTGTGTACGGTGTTTTTTTTGAGTGAGGGCTAAAGGTAGGCAGAAAGCAAATGCTGTATTTTAAATTTTAAACATTTTTAAGTTTTTGCATTCACATAAAAACGGGGAATTAACCCAAAGCTAAAAACTACCCCTTTTTGCAAACTACTAACCTGATAGAACCATGAAAGAATGGCTGTGTGCGCAGGTGTCCGTATTTGCGGTCCCACTCGCCGTTTGCCAATTCATCTGCCAGATGCTGCACGTGTTGTTTAATTGTTTCTGCATCTACAAAGCCCCATGCAGATTGCGCATTGCGCACGTTCTCATCCAGAAAAGCCTCTGGCCTGCCATAGAATGCTTCCTGAAATCCATCTACACAATCAAGCGGTATTGGCACATCCAACACCTCGCATTTATCAGCACCCAAACAATCGGTAATAAAACCAATTTCAGGATAGCGTTTCTTTTCTGCTGCTATTACAGCGGGGAAATAATATTCAGTCCATATGCTATCTAGTGCCGATGGATCGAAAGTGAGTACTACTACGGTATGCTTTGCTACGCGGTACATTTCCCTTAGCCCCGCAACTATATCGGGCCAGTGGTGGATGGTTACCATTGCCATGCAGGCATCAAAACTATTATCGTCAAAAGGCAGCGCATCTGCATAGCCTATTATAGCGGGCACTTTACCCTGTTGTAACCGTTGGGCACGCATTACTGCAAATGGCTCTACAGCTACTACATAGCGGTCATCGGGCTCGTAAGAGCCTGCACCTGCGCCAATATTGAGAACGGATTGCGCACTACCCAGTGCGTTGTGTACCTGCGCTGCTATGCGCGGATCGGTTTGCCGGTGGCGGGCATACTGCCTGCCATGTGCATCATAGTCATAAGTTGTTTCAATTTTCATACCCCAGAGGATGCAAAAATCAAACCAAAAGAAATGGGATTGCACCGAGTTAAGAAATCTTTAGGAGAATGTGCCATCAACTGCAACCAGCAATTAATATATTCGCAATATGCTGAAAGATGAATTGCAATCTTATTTCGACAAAGTGTACGCAGGTTCAAAAATCGGCACCCCGCACTCTATTGGCGGAGATGTACATATTCGATTTGAACTGGGCGGCGACTTGAACAATGGCACTATCCAAAGAGTTCAGCAAGCTACAGACAGAGCAACTACCATATTTAACGATACATTTCCAAATTCGGATGCACTGATATATGTGCTGATATATGACTACGACAAATCGCACAACGGATATTTGTACGAGCAATTTCCCAAAGAACAATTTGCAAGATTCTACAATCAGACAGAAACAATCAATAACAACTATTTAATTGCGGATGAGGACGGCAATGATAGTTTCGAGAAAGAAGAAATAAGACTGATAATCGGCAAACTACCAGTAGGCACAATAAACATCAGCAACGTACTAAACGGCATCGCCAATGCAGAGATGGGCTTCGACCCAAGCATTAACCAAAGCATATACTTCTTTGAACCTGTTACAGACCGCGGCTTTTATATGTACGATGACAGAGGCTGTTATGTATGGAGTAATGATGCAGATAAAATACGTGACATCTACACTGTAAGAAACAACTGGATAGTTGACTATCACAGGGCTGAAATTGATGCGTACTTTTTATAGTCACACCTTCAGTAAACCACGAAAGCCACGCGCAGCGTAGTGATTACTATCCGTTTACCTTATCCGAATAATAGCGTACAAACCATTCAGGCACTTGCTCTTCATCTATTTCATCCCATTTCTTTTTGCCCGACACCAATTTGAAATGCGCAAACATGGGTACATCTGTTTTACCGTCTTCCGAATTATCGAAATAAAACGCCTGATAGGCAAGTTGACTGGCATCGTACAGCAAATCGAGCGAGCGCTGATACCTGCCTCTTATTTTATCTTCGGGCACATCATGCCCGCCTTTTTTCTTTCTTGCTGAAACCCTGTACACATTGATATCTGCCGACTCTGTAGATACAAAATACAAATACACTTTGTAGCCTGCCTTCACAGCCTCTCGCATTATATCCAACTTGCTATGATGTGAAAACACCGTCTCGAAAGAAAACTTTTTACCTTCCTGCAATAATGTCTTTCGCAGAAAATCTGCCAGTATCTGTGCCAGCCTTTCTTTGGCTTGCGGCATCAATAATTTAATACTGTTTGCCCTGAAACGAAAAGAGGTTTCGAATGTTACAGCATCAAAACCATCGCCCACCAGACCCGATGCCATAGCCATGTTTACAAACGCTTTGCGGTCTGTCTGCAAACTATAGTCATCAAAAGAAAAACTACCTTTTTCAAGGCTCACTGCAATATCGTCTGCATTGATGTAGATACCGAAATCAATCGGTTGCCCGTCAACGCGCAGCTCTCGCAGGTATTTTATAACTGTACTTTTACCGGAACCATTAGGCCCCGCAAACACACGCATACGCAGTGTTTCAGACATTAGTCGAGATGAATTTTGCGGCGCCTGCCCGATGTTGCGATTTGAGATATTTTTTCAATTACGTTGCCATTCGCATCCATCTTCACTACCCATCCGTCTTTCGCAACTACGTTGTAGCCCATTACCTGCATTGTTTCCTTTGCTGCCATCTCAAATCCTTTTTGAGCAGCATTTGCAGTGGCACGTTTTGTGAGGTATGCCATTTTATTTACCCTGCCTCCGCTTTTCCTTTTCCGCTTAGTGATAATACCCATAGTATAAAGTTACAAAAAACTTCGTTTGTATAATTCCGCATTGTGTTAAAACCTGTCACACCCTCAGCACACCACGAAACCCGCGGGCAGCATAGTAAGACTCTGCACCGTTGTGGTAAAGGAATACGGTATCGTAGCGCCTATCGCAGAAGACAGCACCACCAAGCTTGCGGATGGCATCGGGTGTTTGTATCCAGCTGGATGTCTTAAGGTCGAACGCACCGAGGGTTTGCAGCATGCGGTATTGTTCTTCGTCCAGCAATTCAATACCCATATCGGCAGCCATGTTTACGGCACTGTTGGCAGGCTTGTGTTCTTTGCGGCTCTCGAGCGCCTCGTGGTCGTAACAAATACTGCGGCGGCCTTTAGGGCTTTCTGCTGCGCAATCAAAGAACAGGTATTCGCCCGTCTTTTTATCCATGCCTACCACATCGGGCTCGCCACCTGTCATCTCCATTTCGTTGAGCGACCATAGTTTGTCGGCATGTTTATTCAACTTGCTTTCAACATCTGCCCATGCAATGCCTTTGTGGCGTTTTGCATTTTTCTCAAAACGAGCTTTCAATATATCAAGCAGTTCTTTGCTTTGCGATGTGGTGAGTTTGTTCTTTGGCATGATGTTATTTTTTTTATCTACTAATCATTCAACCCCTTACCAATCAATATATCGGGTGTAGCTTTTTCTATTCTGGCTTCTCGGGTTTTGGTTTGTTTGGGTGCGGCAAAGTGCAGCAGGTAGGCGCGTTGCCTGCCGGGTGTCAGTGCATAGAAGGCCGTTTTCAGTTTTTTGTTTTTATCCAGCACTCGCTGAAACTCTTCAGGCACAGGATATTCTTCTACTTTCTTCAGTGCCACCTTCAGCCCTGCATCTTCTACCGCAATGGCATCGTATATATATGCTTTGATGGTAGCTGCCAGTTGTATTATCTGCTTTGCATCTGTAAAACGCATTTGCCTGGCAGACTGTACATTGGCTGTTTGCTGTATCAGCAATCCGTCTGCATCAGTCATCAGTGCACCTTTAAAAAACAGCAATGCGCAATACTCCTTAAAGCCGTGTATCAGCACAATATTACTACCGCCGTGCATGTAGCATGGCTGTCCCCATTTCAGTTGCTCATCCAGACCGCAGGCAAGTACTATCTTGCGCAGCTTGTCGTATTCCTTTGCCCACTGCCCGTCTTTCTCAAAAAAGAAATCAACCTTCGGATTGGTATTGCTCATGTATTGAAGTTAGTTAAAATTCAGTTTTCTATCTGCCGGGCGAAAGTACCATGAAGCCACTGTGAGCAGTAACAATAACAGCGACGGAAAGACATCGCCCATGCCATGATGCATTGCTATGTGCGATATTGCCGCACCACTCATGGCAAAGAAAAAGCCTGCATACGCCCACTCCTTCAGCAGCGGAAAGCGTGGCACCAATACTGCCACCACGCCCAGCAGCTTCCACACACCGATGATGGGGAGTATATAAACAGGATAGCCCAGTTGCTTGCTTATCTTCTCTACCTCCGTAGGGTTCTTCATCAATTGCACAATGGCTGTAGATACCATACCAAGTGCCAGCCATAGCGTGGCCACCCAATAGATGATTTTCTGTGTCTTTGTCATGATGCGATTATTTTAGTTTATCCGCAATTTCCTGCAGCCTGTTGTGCGCCATATTGATGCCAAATGCAAATGGCATTTGCAACATACGGTCTCTCCACTCAGCCGTTTTATAAACAATGTGCATGGTAAGTTTGCTATTGTCTGCATCTATACTTTCAAACTCCAGAAACTCCAGTTGCACAGGGAATGGTGTGCCCTCCATCTGGAAGGTGCGGGTGATTTTTTCATTGGGCACTATCTCGTGCATCACCCCGTTGAAGTAGTGCTTATTGCCCTTCGGGTCGATGGTTTCGAACCGATAGCCGCCATGTGCTTTATTTTCCAGCTTCAGTACATTGGTGCTCATCCACTCGGCCACTATATCCGCATCTGTATAGGCTTTGAAGAGTAGCTCCACAGGTAGCTCGAAAGTGCGGGTGACGGTTAACTCCTGCCTGCCGTCTTCGGCATGTATTTGTGTTTTCAGTTCCATATTGCGCTTAGTTTTTTGATTTGTGTTTTTTCATGATGCTCTCCAGCTTGTTGAACCTATCATCCCACATTTTTCGGAAGGGCTCTATAAAATCTGCTACCTCTTTCATCTTCTTGGCGTTGATGTAATAGTATATCTCGCGCCCTGTCTGCTCTTGTCGCAGCAGTTCGCATTCGGTCAATATCTGTATGTGTTTGGATATTGTCTGGCGGCTGGAGTCGAAGTTTTCGGCAATGGCAGTGGGTGTCATAGCCTGTAGTGCTACCAGTGTAAGGATGGCGCGGCGTGTAGGGTCGGCAATGGCCTGAAATACATCTCTTCTGAGTTCCATATATGCAGCTATTTGACTGCAAATATATATGCAGTTATTTGACTGCGCAAAATTTATTTTGTTAATGGGTGAAAGAAATACGTTCAGGAAAGCTTTCGCTTTGCATCATAACGCCCGCGATAGATGTATAGGAGCAGGTCGAGCTTCCAGGGTTCTATATTAAGGGAGGACAAGGGATATTCCATCCTTCCGAGGCTACACTCAAATCTGAAGAATGGCTTACCTCCAACCGATATTTCCCCACCTGTCCGAGGGCTTGTTCTGTTATATGAAACAAATGCTATTCTTTCATTTTGCACATCGCTCCAAGGCACAAACTCACCATTGCCACTTGTTATACCTTCATCATTCAGTTTAAACAGCATTTGCGAATCACTAAATATTGAAGATGGGCTAATCACTGTTTCTTGCGACACAGATGCATCATCCTCAAATACCTGTTCTTCGTCAAAACGCTTAATCAGGCTCATCAGGCGTTCTTTTTGTTGTGCATTTGCAACGCCTATTTTATCATGAGAGCGCAACTTTAATACCATCGCCAATTCGGCACTGCGCTGCAACTGATGAATATCTGACACCCTATCATAAGCCCACAAACGCCACTCGGTACGTCTCTTTTCTCCGTAGCGGAGCACCCAAAACACCCCACCTACAAACACTATCAATGCATACAACCCACTACTGAATATATAGAGCATAGATGCTAGGACAATAGCCGACAAGAGCATCAGTACCATAGGTAAATATCCTCTGGCTTTCCATTTCAGGATAGCTTGCTGTATAGTTACCGTTCTATTTGGCATACAAGAGATTAAAACGAGATTAAGACAGGATTAAAGCGGGGTTAAAATTTCAGTACACAATTATACGACAATCCCACATTATGCAAACAAGCATATTTGCCATGCCTTACCCGATAAGCATTTCGGGCTGCAACGCCCTGCATTACCCTGTGATTTTCAAGAATTTAGTCATGCTGAGATTAAAATCTTTTAATCCCCAAAAAACATTGAATTCTTAGGGTCTTGTTATTTTTAATCATGCCTTACGTTCTACTCATGTTTCTCTTAGCTTCTGCTACGTGCTTCGGACACGAGGTGCAAAGCGATTCCGTAACAAACGCATTGATTGCGATTCCTAAAAACACGTTGACAATAGCAGACAATAGCGGCAAAGAGTTGCATTTGCCATACCCCTATGATGAATCTAAAAAGCTAACCCTGAACCTATCAAGAAAAACAGTAAAACTGATTAATGATAACGAACAGGTGTTTGCAGAAGGCCAATACACAGAACCTAAAGGACAAAATAACGGACTATACCCTACCGGCCACTGGCGCTACTACTATAGCAACGGCACCGTAAAACGCGAAGGCGACTATATGCTTGTACCATATACATGGGTAGATACACTGATTGTAACAGACCCCATAACCGGCAAAGAAGAAACACAACTAAAAACAGTCATCAAATACACATCTATAAAAACAGGCGACTGGCAATACTACAATGCCGATGGCAAGCCATCGCACACTACACACTTCGACTAGTCATTAATACAGCATAATGTATCATAGAAAGAAAGGTTTTTAAAAGGTAATTAAGCTAATCATTACATAAATAAATCCCCCGCACAAGGCAGGGGATTTATCTTTTATAACTATTAAAACATTCTGTTTAGTTGACCACCAACGTGGCGTGCGATGTTGTAGTGCCTGTGGTAAAGCGCACCACATACACGCCCTTCGCAGCGTCTTTCATATCAAACTGCAGCGTAGTGCCCGCAATGTATGTTTTGCGTTGCAGAATGCGTCCGTTTACATCTATCACCACAGCCTCGCCCGCTTGCATACCTGCTGGTATATCTATTGCAAATACGCCATTGTTAGGATTAGGATATATACGCAGTTGCGATGCATGCTGCATTGCGGCTATACTACTAGGCACGGTGAGTGTATCGCATGCCCACTCAGAAAAGAAGGGCTGCTGCCAGCAACGCGAGCGCACACATAGCACATAAGTGGTATCAGCTGCCAGTCCGCTGATGATAGCCTGGGTATTATTTGCCGGTATGCCTCCGGATGGTTTTGGAGATGTTATTGTCCTTACATTATACTCGTACTCTCTGATGCCGGAAACGGCAGTCCATTTTCCGGTAGCTTGTCCGGGAGATGTTATTTTCCACTCTGTCAAAACAGGTGCCATACATGACGGTGGTGGTGTTACAGCCTGGCAGCCCGATGCACTTGTAAGTATTGGTTGGTATGATATAGTACCTAAAGCTACGCTGTCGTTATGATCACGAATAAAAGAATCTATATGCGCGATAGCAGTATCGCCCCACCAGTTGCTGGTTGCCTGAAAATCGACCGTACTGTTTTCTCTGAAATTATAAATCACATTATTCGTCAGGCAGTTGTTGCTGATGACCATGCTTGACGGATTGGGCAGATTAAAACTGTTCTGATTGTGGTAAATACCATAATTGTTGTATGCAATGGTATTATTGGTAACAGATGCCGTCATAACATCGGATAACCACAAAGCAATATCATTGTAGATAAATAAATTGTTGGATACGGGCGTGTATATAGTACCTGCCACTACTGCCAATGCCATGCTGCTGTTTCCTTTAAAATTATTGAACCGAAGCCCTCTTACATTGCCTCCCTGCAACGAAACGCCTGTACCGTTGTAGAAGAAGTTATTGTTTGTCGTCACCATACCATTGTTGCTGCTTTGTGCAAAATAGCCAAGCACATTGTAGCTAATATCATTCTCGGATAGCAAGCCCGGTATCGGTGTGTTTTGAGAATCCCATACACCTTTTTCATTTTCTGTTATCAGGCATTTGTTTACCACATTGTAGCAATTGGTAGGCAACGATGGTGTGGTGAGGTATATAGCCGCATTGCTGCAATACCTGATTACAGAATTGTACACCAATGTACTGGTACCTGCATTGTATATACCGGTAGCCGCATACTCTATTTTGCAATATTTAAAACGGCTGGTATCGTTGCGCGCTTTTATTCTGAAAGACAAACCCGGCCAGGGATTAAGTGGCGGATTAACACTATTGGAAGTAAAGGTGATACTGTCTGTTATAGTACCTTCGGCTATCAGCTTGCCGTCTATGTAAAAGGGTGTGGTGCTATCTACCTTTACCACTACACCTGGCTGTATGGTGAGTGTAATACCGGAATCGACAGAGAGGCCTCCTTTAACAATGTAAGGGCTATTAGCAAGTGTCCATGTAGTATTGGATGCAATGATACCGCTAACAATCGTTGCCGCACTGGCCATCATTATGCTGCTAAACAATAGTAATAATGTTAAGGCTCTCTTCATAGGAACATACTGTTAATATAGTTGTACTGAATATACATCTATTTAATGGCAAATACATAAAAATGCAAAATTTACTTATTGCCTATTAATAATACAGCCTTGTTATCTATCCTGCATCAAACCCGTTAATGCCTAATACCTGATACCTACTGATGCAACAAATATAAAAGCTGAATTGTACCATACAGCCATCTTTTGTAGTGTTGCAGGATCGTAGCGATTGGTGGTGTAGTTGTTGCTCATCATCTTGAGCGATGCATATATACCTGTGCCGCGTGGTGCCAGCCTGCGCAGATAGCCTACACCCAAACCTAGCAGCATACCATTGTTATGTTTGTTGCTGAATACATCGTAGGCATTGGTGCGGTAGTAGCGCATATCGGCTTTGTAGAAATTCATACCAACATCCAGCAGGGTAAAGAACTGATTGTTTTTAGCAGGGCGCATGTTGAGGTGTACATCTGCAAACACACCGGGGATGAATTTTGCATTATTAATATCATTAGGCGAAAACACATAGCCCTGCGCACCTATACCTACACCCAGGCGCTTGGCCAGTTTATAATTGTACGTGGCAGATGCACCGGGGTGCGGTCCGTTGAGCACAATGCCCAAGTCGGCATAGGCGGTGTGCTTTTGTGCAGTAGCGGTTAATGATGTAATGCAGCAAACCGCTGCGATGATTTGTGTATATAGGTGCTTCATCTTTTATAGATAATATGCGGGCAAAGATAAACAAAGCCTGCAACTGCACTACCCTGCCCTATGGCTATGTGTGTACAATATCGTTACTTTGCAACCTCTTTATGGCACTGTACACGGCATCTATCAATTCGGGCAGCAATGGCAACTGCTACTACATCGGCAACGGGCAGGATGCCTTGTTGGTAGATGCGGGCCTCTCTTGCAGAGAGACGGAGATACGGATGAATAAGATGGGGCTGAACATCAGCAAAGTGCGCGCCATCTTTATAACACACGAGCATACAGACCATATAAAAGGTGCGCAGCTCCTTTCGAGCCGCTACAAGATACCTGTGTACCTGAACCACAAGACACACTATAGCAGCCACCTGAAGTTTAAGCCCGAACTATACCGCCGCATAGAGCATGGCGAGGTGATAGACATAAACGGCATCCGTGTAACGGGCTTCAGCAAGCTGCACGATGCGGTAGATCCGTTTAGCTTTATTGCTACGTACAATGATATAACTGTTGGTGTATTTACCGATATAGGTGCGGTGTGCGATAACCTGACAAACCACATGCGCCAATGCCATGCCGCCTATCTGGAGGCTAACTATGACGAGGAGATGCTGGAGAACGGACGCTACCCGCAACACCTGAAAGACCGCATACGCAGCGGCTACGGACACTTATCTAACAAGCAGGCGCTCGACTTCTTTCTGGCACACAAGCCGCAGTACATGACGCACCTTTTTCTATCTCACCTGAGCAGAGATAACAACAACCCCGAACTGGCGCTCAACCTATTCCGCCAACATGCCGGCGATGTGCAGGTACACGTAGCATCGCGCTACGCCCACAGCGATATATTTCATATTACCACCGATGCCACTGCCGCTCCTATTGGCGCGAAGCAGGGGGTGTTGTGGTAGTGGGCACAATATGTATATTTGGGTAAATAACCCGAACTTATGAACATCCTCGACAGCATAAAATTCCACTACGACAAGAGAAAGCACGCAAGAGTAATCCGCCAAGTAGCTAAAGAACATACAGAAAAAAGCGACGGCTATATTGTAGCATACTCCAAAGACTTCATCATACTACAGGAAACAAATGACTTCAGCCTTTTAGGATATGTTGTTTTGCCGATAGCACAGATTACAGAATTAAGATTCAACGCCTCAGATAAGTATTATGATAAAATAATGACTTGGGAAAAGCAAGCTGATAAAGTTTCGCTACCTTATGATATTGACCTGACCAATTGGGACACAATCTTCAAATCTATCAGAGGCTATAAACTGAATGTAATTGTAGAATGTGAAGATCCTGAAAATGAGGCATTCACCATAGGGCCTATAGTACGGATTACAAAGAACAAGGTATACATATCTTATTTTGATGCACAAGGATATATTGATGAAGACCCTATACCAGTTAAATATGCAGACATCAGCATAGTAACATTTGACGACAGGTATGCAAACGTATTTGGCAAATACACGAGGTATAAAAAGAAGAAGAAATAACCTACTGATATAAGGACCCAACAAAACTAAAAGACGGCAGCTATTGCAAAGTAATAGCAGGTACACACAAAGGCAAAGAAGGCTATGTGCAGGACGTTAACACCAGCAAAACAGGCGCCATCACCATTACCATATTACAAAAGAACGGTGTGCGCTTTAAAACACTGGCTAAGAGTGTAGAGGTGGTGAAGGAGGAGTAAGATAAAATCTAACTGCAGATTACACTAGGTTATACACTACATTCATCTGCAGCGTACTATTATCGCAAATATTCTTCTTATGCAATAACAAACAGCCAGATAAGCTACTTACTAATAATCAATTTCTTCATCACCTCAGCATTTGCAGTTTTTATCCGTACTATATAGACACCTGGCTCAAAATCCTTATCGGGCATTAACTGCACCTGTAAGCTACCACCTACAACTACATACCTATATTGAGATATACACCTGCCTGTGACATCCTCTACCACTACTACCACATTATCACCCTCAACACCACTCACCCTCAATATACAATTTGTATGGGCTGGGTTAGGATACAGCATTACATGTTCCGACGTTAGTGACAGATTATTCGCAGCAGAAGAGACTTTCATTACTATTGCAAGAGAAGATACTGTGTCGGGCTTTGCACAAACAATACTGCTGTGCATGCGCAATCTTACGGCATCATTATTCATCAATGTTGTAGTAACAAAAGTATCTGCATTGGCACCGGGTACATCCACCCCATTTATCTGCCATTGATAATATGGTGTAATACCTGCATTAGTAACAACAGACCTGAACACAACTGTTGTACCCATTGATATTGCATTACTTGGGATAGCAGTAATTGTAGCAGTGGCTGAAGACACTGTGCCTATTGTCAGGTTATACACAGTTGGCTGGCTCGCCAATGCAGGGCTGCTGGACATAACTCTAATTCTGTATTTATTCCCCGGCGTTGTACCCACAGGTATTACACACTTAATACTTGTCGCGGTTTTATTACCGGCATACCCAAGTATTGTAGGCGATGTTGAAGAAAAGTACCCTAACCCATTTGACAACTCTGCCTGAAAGGCATTTATTTTATTGAATGAATCGACAACAGTAATTGGCAAATAGAATGTATCTTTTTGACAATGTAAAGTATCAGTAAATGGTTCCATAATAGCAACCGAAGGGACCGGAGCCGGTGCATTTACCGTATCACATACACCCAAAGTATATTTCAGAACAAACCCATCGTAACCATTTGCTTTCACAGTATCTCTATAAAACAAAGTAGAATCGGTACACGCATACCTGCTATAGTCACTATACAGTATCACAGATTGTGCATTTGCAGTCATAAGCTTGAGGCCATCATACAAATTCGGGCAATTGCTGGTACCGATTTTCCCCACCTTTCTTATTACGCCTGTTGTATCGAAGACTGAAAATCCAATATTCGGATTCACATGCCTGTTTACCATATAGCTTGTCTTACCTGCAGAAAAAACCGTGTCTATGGTATAAGGGTATAGTGAAGAAGTATAAGTAATCCCCACCATTACAATATTGGTATCAACCAATGTTGCATCCGTAATACTTCTGGCACCACCTGAACAATACCATTTCAGGTAACCGTTTTTACTGATAGCATACAACATACCAGGCACACTTTTCAATTGAACGAAAGATGAATCATTATTATAAAAAAGAAAAGTATCCATCGAGAGAAACTCATCCATAGAAGATGCGATAAACAGTTCTCCGTTTGGTGCAATGTTTATTTTGCCAGGAGTAGAGCCTGAACCATGAGATTTCATAATATCACACACCAACCATTGGGGCACACCTGCTGTATCTATTTTTGCCAGAAAGAATCTGTCTCCATATTGCCCTACCGTTTTATTGGGCCTGTACAGACTATCTGTCTTGCCCGGAGTGTATAGTGTAATGGCATGTTCAAACCCTCCGTTTATATACAAAGTACCATCCTTATCTGCAGCTATATTATACACACCAACAGTATTCGTACGTTTAAACTTTATATTGGTTTTCTTTTTCAGCTGTCCATCCAGTGTATCTATCCAATATAGAGAGGCATACTCTTCTCCGCTACCCAAGAGTGTGTTGAAAGTATTTACGGTATCTGTTTTACAATAATAGTAAGAGTTATTGTATTGCATTTGAGATGCAACTATTACCTGCCCTTTGTTATTGTAGGTAATATGTTCGGGCATATCAGACAAGGTAGTATGCCACAGCACGTCTCCTTGTTTATTCATTTTTGCAATAAAATTGCCCCCGAAATTATACTGTTTTGTTGTATCTGCTGTGCTGATTTTTACACTCTTTGTTCCATTGGCATAATAGAACCTGTATGTACTTCTGAAAGACGTACCGCACACATAAATATTATCGTTACTATCCGTAGTTACAGCGTGTATTGTAGACCATCGAGAGTATGATGCATAAGTAGAGTCATGTCCATAATCCAACCATATCAAATTCCCATTAAAATCATATTTTGCCAGAAAGGGGCCTCCTGTAGTTGTTCTACCAATGCTATTACCATTTTTGCTTGGGAAAATAGCCTCTTTTACCGTTCCACAAATAACAAAACCATCAGACATTTTTGCCGAGTTTCTGATATTATAGTTTTTAAAACCGGGCCAAGCAGGGTCGTTAGCGTTGATATTAAGTGCCCAACATGAAGTACTTACCTGGGCAAAAGAAACATTGCTAAAAAGTAAGGATACTGTGATAAGGCTGCACAGTATTAATGATAACAGATTTTTAGGTTTCATAGAATATTAATGACGCAATATTACATAAATAAGAACTCCCACGCAATGCAGGGGAGTTCTTATTTTATCATACCGTTATTTCAAACTTCTTGGGTGGTGGCATGTCCCAGTCTATTTTGCGTTTTACGAGCCATAGCTCTTTTATCTCGCTCATAGGCAGGGTAAACTGCGGGTAGAATTCTTCATTATCGCTGATGCATACATAGGTGCGGTCGTCCTTGCGGAAGAGGCGCTTTACCATGATGCGGTCTTCTGTTACCACTACGTATATATAGAACTGTGCCGTGCTGTTCCAAAAGTCTTGATCTACCCTTTCGCATACCATCAGGAAGCCCTCCTTCAGCGTAGGCTCCATGCTATCGCCGCTTACCTCAAACGCACGGTACCTGTCGCCACGATATGGCAGGTTGGGCAGGTGCATTTGTTGCAGCTCTGTAGCATAGGTAGGGTCCAGATAATGTTTGCTGTAGCCTGCCTGTGCCATGATGGGTACTACAGGTATGCCTTCGGGTATGCTACCGTCGCCAAAGGCTTTCATTCGCCGCAGTGCATCGCCTGTTATGCGGTTTGCTGCGGGGTTGTACACGCCGCCAAAAAGCCTGTCGGCATCTATCCCCAATACATTGGCCGCTTTTTCTTTCAGCTCATCATCGAGCCTTTCTTTTTTAAAATTGTAATAGAGCGTGCTGCGTGGTACTTCCATCGCATCTGCCAGGCCATGAATACCCAGCTTGCTCATACGGGCTGCATTCTGCAATGCCTCGCCTTCGTGTAATTGTATCATAGAACGTGGGTTGTTTTTTTAATTAGCTGATTTGATGATTAGCCTATTAGCTGATTGTATGCACTTTATAACCTGCCTTCCGTCTTTACTTCATCTGCTAATCGGCATATTCGCTAATCAGCCAATCATTAAAAAAAATTCTTCAAAAAATATTTGGACAATTGTTCAATATCTGTACATTTGTACAAATTAAACTACATTGTTGCTACACTGTTGCACAAATGTATAAAAACTTTTAAAACAAATTACCATGATCACAGAAAAATTTTCTATCACCGAGCGCACGCAGCTGCGGGCTGTACTGGAGGGTTACGGGGCCATTAAGGACTGTGCAGAGAAAACAGGCATCCACCGTTGCACCATCAGCCGCGTACTGAAAACTGGCGAAGCCACCGCCCCTATTGTACATAAACTACGCATCTACCTGCAAGCGGTAAACATGCATGTATATGTAGAGGCAGCATAAAACAGAAGAAGAGCGGATATAAACAAACGACTAAAAAGATTATAAACCATGCGACACATCGTACAGAAGCAAATGTTTCATAGCCCGCAGCAAGGCGGTATGGCAGATGCGGTAAGCAGCATTATCGGCGAGGCACTGGCAGCGCAGCGTATGTATTGCGCCCCATCTTGGCAATGTGGTGTGTGGATGTATGATGTAAGCAGGAACGATAGTGTTTTTTACAATTTTGAAGCCTCATCGGCTACTCAGTTCCCCCTTCAGGGGGCGGAGGGGGTTGGGGCAAAAAAAAATGCCCGGAGTAGAAACTGCGGGCCTTTCAAAACAAAAAATAAAAAACACGAAGCGAAGATAATAAACTATTTAGATTTTGAAACAATATGTATTACAAACACGCACATATTGATAGAGTGGACAACCCCGCAGATGGACGTTAACGAAAGCCTGCGCATCAGCCGTGCCGATTTTGAACAATGGTTGTACAAAACCTGCCGGCTGGACTGGTGCCTTACCGAACTGATAAGCGACGAACACCAGACCAAACCTACCTACGAATGGATATATGCACCGCACGGCATCAGCACTACGGAGCTGAAAACATACCTCGTAGAGCATCGGTTGATCAGTTGATTGGTTGATTATAATGAATAAACAAATCAACTGAGCAACAAACCAACTAATCAACAGACCAACAAACAAGTAAACAATAAAACACAGATATATGAAAGAGAACATTTTTTACAACCGTGTTAGCAGCTGGATCCGTAGTTATCGTAATCCGGAGGCGCTTGATTGGGTGCGTCGCTTTGTAGATAACAGCAACGAGCCTGTCAATATCAAAGAACAACTCTATCGCGAGATAGACTATAAAGAAACACGCCTGCGCCAGATGCCCGGCTTTACCGTATGCAATGGCAATACCTACCTGGCAGATGAGAACGGTGCACCACGTGTATATGCTACCCGCTTTGGCGCGGTGTGCAAACTGGCAGAGCTGGCACTGAAAGGCTATGATGTAGAGCTGGAGCAGGATGGCACTACCTTCCGCATCACACTTACACAGCCGGCCCCTGTAAACGGTATGGAAGCTGCAGCATAATGCACGCAACAATACTGAACCATACCTTATAAAATGAAAACTGCCTGCCTACCAGCAGACAAGCAAACAGAACTAACTAAGGGAAAAATATAACGCTGTATAGAGCGGGGCGCAACAATACAAGGTGTGTTGATTATTTGGCTATCGTGATTTAACTGCTAAACAAACCACCCACCGCAACACACCCGTTGCGCCTCGTCCTATAAAGCGAAAAAGAAATCCTAAACCCTAAATAGCAAATCCTAAACGGTTCTGAAAACGAACAACCATAAACCTATACAAGCATGGCAGAAAGCGTGAAGAGAAAGTAAACACTCGCGAGGATAGCAGCCAAACGAGTACGATAAATCAAGAACTATAAAACAACAATCACATGAATAATTGTATCAGCGTACAGTCTGTAGAGACGAATGATGAAAGCTTTGCCCGTGCACTCAGCATCACCGCACAGCGAGAAACGGAGATAGACCAACTGATGGACAAGTGCCATGCAGAAACCACTACCTACCCCGATGCCATTGCATCTATATCTGAAGAACTAACCAATGCCAACGAACTGGCCTATGCCTGCTTTCACCTCGGCGCATTTGCAGAAAGCCAACGCAGCAAACACAAACTGCTCTATAAGCTGCTGGGAGAGTAAAACAATAATGCGGCAGTGCGGTAATGGAGGATAATAATGCGCAGAACACTTATAATCCCTATACTATCCATCCTTTTCATTATCGCATTGCTGCATTTTTCACGAAGAACCAAGAACAACAGACGAATCAAAAGACACTATCATGAAACAAGAACAAAACACAAATCCACACTCCCCTCTTGAGAGGGGCGCAGGGGTGTGTAATGATATCATATCCACCCTTTTTATACATGGCGACATCAGCCGGCTATCACCTGCGCAAAAGGTAGACTACTACCGACAAGTATGCGATAAGCTGGGGCTCGACCCACTGTCGCAACCATTCAGGATATTGAGACTGCATGGGCGCGAGATTATGTATTGCGACCGTGGTGGTGCACAGCAACTAAACAAACTGCACCGTGTGAGCCACGAGATACGCAGCCGCGAAAACGTAAACGGATGCTATGTAGTAACCGCACAGGCATCTACCCCCGATGGTCGTAAAACAGAAAGCCTCGGTGCCGTACCCATCATCAACCTGAAGGGCGAAACCCTGTGCAATGCCATGATGAAGGCAGAGACAAAAGCCAAACGCCGTGCCACGCTCGATTTGCTGGGGCTTGGCATACTGGACGAAACAGAAATACCCGTAACCATACCCCCTAACCCCCTAAAGGGGGAAGAGGACAACACGATAGACTGGCAACTATTAGCACAACAAGATACAGTTCCCCCTTCAGGGGGCGGAGGGGGCTGGATACCCACCTCTATGTTCCTCGGCATGAAGGGGCTGACCAAAGCCGTAGGCAGCTGCACCACAGCAGAAGAACTACTGCAACTATACAACGAAAATAAAGACCGTATAGACAATGCCCCTGAACTGAAACAACTGTTTACGACAAGGAAGAACCAATTAAGGAAGACGGCGGCATAGCTTAAAATGCAGAAATGTGATAATCTTACTGTGTACTAAAGCCCATGTGACGAAGGGAATCCTAGACGCATATACAAAAGCAGCAATAGTATGCCTATCAATATTTGCCAGAACCAGAAAGCACGTTTTGTTTTTGCATAATTTTTAATCACCCAATCAAAACTGTATAAAAGCAAAGAGAAAATAACTATCCCTGTATCGAATGTAAGCGCCCAACCAACAACACTATTATCATTCATATTAAACACATACAATGCAACAGCACAAATAATATTGTATATGATAGCCAGTTTGATGGGCGTAAGATATTGATACAGCTTTTTCACTAATCAAATATACCTAAAGATGAAAGACATACCACCTCCCAATAGCACCGTCATGTGCGTAGCACTGACCACGCCCGATGCGTATTCTGCGTAACAACAGCGTATAGCTATCCATAAAACATGCGGAGCATCTGGTTTTATGGTGCCCTTTTACTCATTGCATGTTTGTCTTTTCAATGACATTCATGCTGCTGCGCGGTCTTTGTTACTTTCTTTTGGGCAAGCAAAAGAAAGTAAGTACTCGCGAAGAGAATGTATTATGAGTGGACTATTTCGTGACTCGCCTCGAAGTATCGGGATGAAGACACAATGACGAGTAGAAAAAAAGAAAGTACAAGTGTGCGACGCAACGATGCTAAATAGCAGCTATCAAGACGGCTGCATTAGCCAATTACAGCATCATATACCCGAAAGGCAAAAGCAACAGTATGAGCAGCAACTCTATACATACACATTCCCTACGGGTAAACTGCATGGCAAAGAGCATTACCTCTACCACAAACGTCAGTACGGTAAGGAGTATAAATGCTAGTGCCAATTCTTGCCTGTATGGCAATCGCAGTAGTGTAAAGAGTAGTACCGGCAGTGCCATTGCAAGCAACAGCATACGGTATGGTGTCAGATACTTGCGGTATTGGTTGAGTGGCAAATAGCGGCGCTCTTGTACAAATGCGGTAGCCTGTTGCAGGTACGGACGATACGCATCGGCGGTAAGAAAACGCAGCCTGTTGGTGAGCCCGTTATATATACGTTGTGTTAACTGCACAATGAGGGGGTGTTTTAAGTTTTTGTATTGGTAGAGCAATATACCCACACACCCTGCAGACAACAAAATAAAAACCAACCTATAACAACCGAATAACAATTAATATATAAACACAACCCGTCTAAAAACCTGAAAACTATGAGTAAGAAATTCACGCCCTGGTTTCCGCACGAAACCAACCCGCGCAGCAATCGTAAACTGAAAGCCCTGTTCAACACCTATGGCGGTGCGGGCTATGGCTATTGGTGGATATTGCAGGAGATACTGTGCAGCCAGCCCGAATACAAACTGGATATAACAGACGAATTTGCCTACACAGAACTGGCAGATGATATGCGCTGCGCGTACGATTTTCTGGAAAAATTCATTAATGATTGCATCAATAAATTTCACCTGCTGCAATGCGATGATACACATTTGTGGTGCCCTGCATTGATAGATGTAATGCAACCACTGGAAGAAAAAAGAGCATCGCTGAGTGAACGAGGAAAGAAAGGTGCGGCTGTAACCAATGCAAAAAAGTCGGCACAAGCGACTGATGAAAACGGCACAAGCGAAATTAAGCGAGGTGAAAAGTCGGCAGAGAAGAAAAGAGAAGAAAAGAGAACAGAAGAAAAGAGTAGAGAAGAAGTAGTATTACATAACACGAGTAATACTGCTACTCCTGCTGCAACGCTCCATAACGCTATCGCTACGGAGCAGCACATAAATAACAACACACCCCTACCCTTTGCCACGCTCGATGAGCTGAAACTACGCGCCATGGCAGATACCGTACACTTTGTACCCATACACCTGCGCCCCGGCAGGATACAAACCGAAGCACACCTGCCTCTGTGGCTCGATGCCTTCAACAAATGGCTGCGCTATGGCGGCGAGCATGTAAAGAGCGAACGCGATTATCGTTTCCACTTCAACAACTGGATACAAAGGCAGGATATGTCTAAGAACCCCGAACACTACAATCCGCTTACAGACAACACACCCCAACGCGGCAAATACAAAGGCAAGCAACTACCCGCTGCCCCTGCCAACATCAGCGTAAAAGAAGCCATGCGCCGCCACAAAGAAGAGATGGAACGCAGCCGCATCATAGACGAACAACTGGCCATAGCCCGCGGCAAAATAAAACCCGAAGACTTGGTGAAGCCTGTTGATTAGTTGATTGGTAAAAAGTAGAAAGTAAAAAGCACAACAACACACATGATGAGAAAGTAAACGCTCTAATAGAGCAACTAAAAGAAAAGAGAAAAACACTAAGTCCTCCAAACACCTGAAAACATGACAAACATAAACGCCGCCATCAGATTAATACACAGCAACAAAACAGTCAAAAGCAAGCTAGCTATCCATGGCATACGGCTACCCCAAGCAGTGTATTCTATACACACAACAGTAGTAACTGCCGCCACTAATGATGCCCAACTGATAGCCGCATCCTGCACCGGAAAAGCCAGCACCACAGGATATGCCACCGCTACCACTGCACACAGCACACGCACTACACGCAGCACCACACTACCACTAACCGATGTACGTGCAAGCAGCCAATGCAGCAAGCGTGCCACACCCAGCACCACCAACATATACAGTATCAGCCACAGCAGCCATTGTTCATTGCTCATAGCACAATATTACTGCAATAAAACGCATCAACCCATCACTACTATGATAAAGAAAAACGTAGCCATAAAATGCTCCACCACAAACAGCAGCGCATACAAGCCACGTACAAAGCGCGGGTATTTTGGATGCCAGAGGAAATGCTCGATATTAACCACCGCCGCCAGCATAACTGCCAGCGAGAGGTATTGTATAACCCCCTCTACCCCAAAGACAGCGGGCAGCACCAAATACAATGCCGCATACAACAGGCATACAATACGCACCACCGTATACCATTTGCGCCACTTGAGGCCGTGCCTGGCCGTAAGCCAATGCAGCCAATACACCGCTATAGACAGCAGCAGCACATACCCGAAAAACAATATCGCCTGTGTAGTAAGCATACCACAATATGGAAATAAAAAGTAAAAAGAAAAAGTAAAAAAGTAAAAAGTCATAAGGGAATGAAAAAAGAAAAAGTAAAAACATCACCCCCCATGATGCAACAAGCACCACCGCACAATAGCACCGTCATGTGCGATAGCATAGTAAAAGAAAAACTAAAAAAGAAAAAAGTAAAAAACATCATCACATGATGAAACAACCACCACCGCTCAACAGCACCGTCATGTGCGTAGCACTGACCACGCCCGATGCATATTCCGCGTAACAACAGCGCAGAGCTAACCCTAAAACATGCGGAGCATTGGTTTTAGGGGGCCCTTTTCTTTGTTACTTTCTTTTGGGCAAGCAAAAGAAAGTAAAGGCTCGCGAAGGAAAAGCTGAATAGCGAAAAGAAAGCACAAGTGTGCGATTGCTTCGTTCCTCGCAACAGGCTGCACAAAGTAATATAGTAGCAACCAAACCGATAACAAGAACACCACAACATGAACACACCCATCCAACCATACCTGCACTACAACCCCGATATAGAACGCGGTGTGTTGGGCATCTGCATACTGCACCCGCACAGCTTCAGCACTGTGTACCATTTGCTCAGCGATGGCTGCTTTCACCAAGCCGAACACCTGACTGTGTACAAAGCCATGCACCACAACTGGCAGCAGGGTGCCGAGGTAGATGCACTCAGCATCACCGCACAGCTATATGCACAAGGCGTGCTGACGATGGACGGCGTACCCACCGCCCTCTATGTTACCGAACTGGCAGAGGAAAAACACCTTGCCAGCCACCTGCCCAACTGGTGCACCCTGCTGCGCGACCTGGCCGCTCGGCGCATGATGCTGCAACTAACCGCCACACCCTACAACGGCACAGACGATATCAGCACCACCGCACAGCAACTGCAAGACGGCATCCGCGAGGCGCTGAGCATACGCAACGTAAACACATGGATAAACGCAGGCACTGCCGCACAACGCTTAGAGCAACAGGTACAGGCCGCTGCCGAGGGCAAGCAGCAAGGCATAGCCACCACCATACGCGCGCTCGATGAGCTGAACGGCGGACTGCAACCCGGCCACCTGATAGTACTGGGCGCACGCCCCGCTGTGGGCAAGAGCGCACTGGCAGCCACCATAGCACTGCACGCCGCCAGGCAAGGGCACCACACCGCACTCGTATCTATGGAGATGACATCGGCAGAGATATATGCGCGCATGCTGGCACAGGAGAAAAACATGAGCTTTAGTATGGTGATGAAATCGCCACGCAACGCCGATGCGCTGGCACACCTGCCCATCTTCTTTGCCGACGACCCGCAACTGACCGTGCACGATATACGCAGCCGCGCCGAGCAATTGCAACAGAGCCACGGACTGCACCTGCTGATTGTTGACTACCTGCAACTGATACAGGAACACGCCGATAGCAAACGCCCGCGAGAGCAGCAGATAGCCGCCATCAGCCGTGCGCTGAAGATAACCGCCATGACGCTGAACATACCTGTACTGGCACTGAGCCAGCTGAACCGCGAGAGCGAACACCGCCACAACAAACGCCCTACCCTGGCCGACCTGCGCGAAAGCGGCGCCATAGAACAAGATGCCGATGCCGTGATGCTCCTGCACCGCGACTGGCAGGCAGGCATACGCACCACAGAAGACGGGCGCAGCACCGAAGACCAGGCACAACTCATAATATGCAAATGGCGCAACGGACAAACAATGGAAATACCCCTCCGCTTCACCGGCCCCACCATGCGCTTTGAAGATGCAGAGAGTGATGGTTATTGAACCATGCAGCCACCAGATGTGCTACTATATATTATAGGGAGCCTGTTGCGAGGCACGAAGCAAATGGCACCGTTCAGCGGTAGAATTGCTGTGGCGCAATTACGAAAAATAAATGACAAAAAAACCGGTGTTTTTCACAGTTTTTTTACTGATTAAAAATTATAATTTAATTGAAAATACTATTAAATGATTAATTCTACATTACTAATACCTATTGGGAGCTGGCTTATAGAAAAAATTGCTGACAAAGGTTTTGACTCAGTTATAAAAACACTAACTGACGCGGATCATGAAAAAAGATTTTATAAAATAGTCGAATCCACAAGCATAGAATTACAAGACAAATATCCATACATTCTTGGCGGGAGTATTGACTATTTCTTTAAGCAAAAAGAAGTCTTCGGAGAACTTATAAAACTTTTATTTATTGATGCCAAATTAGACATTACTGTAATTGAGAATAATTTTGATACTAAATCATTGCCGAAAGATTTTATCCTTGAATTTATTATAACCCTTAGAAAAAACCTTTATGCTGATAACGTGTTTAGTCCAATCTTATCTAATAAAGAGCTATTCTATATAATCTTGGGTATCCACAGAAATCTAAATGAACTTTTAAACATATCAACAATTACTGCAGAAGAAATAAAGAATATATATAAAGTCCTAACTAAAAAACTGAATTCTGCTTTTGATGTAAATAAATTTAAGTTAACATACTTTTCTAATGCCTTAAACAATCTTTCTCAGGTCAACTTCATTGGTCTAGGTGTAGACCTTACGATTAAAAAGGGGAAAAGAAAAAAAATAAATGACATTTTCGTAAAACCAACATTTCTAGTAAGAATAAAAAATTCAAACGATGTAGTAAATGACGAAATAACAGAAATTGAAGAAGATGAAGAAATAGATGAATTTGAAGAATCAGAATCTACTGTAATTCTAGATTATAATAACTTCTTAAAGACAAACAAAAACATCGTAATACTTGGAAATCCCGGAAGCGGGAAATCATTCCTATTAAAATCAATTATCTGTGACATAATTGACAATAAAAAAACAGACTTTCGATTATTACTTCCGCAAGACTTAATACCATTTAGGATTGAGTTGCGAAAATATCTTTCTTATAAAAAAGAGAATGGCACGAATTTACTAGCATACCTTTCTTATCTACTTGCAACTGAATATTCAATAGAAAACACTACAGACGAAATTATAGAAACAATTTTGTCTAGTAGCCCAATAATGATGCTTTTTGATGGCTTAGACGAAATATTCAACGTTTCTCACAGAATTGAAATAAAAAATGATATTGAAAATTTTATACGTAAATACAATTGTTCTTACTCAATAACTACATCTAGAATAATTGGTTATGAAGACGCATGTTTTGATGACAAAGAGATGATACGGTATCACATACAAGCATTTAACGACAATCAAGTTAAAGAATATATTGAAAAGTGGTATAGTGTCGAGGAAGAGGATGTATTAACTAGGAACAAGGAAATCGCAGAATTTATATCCAAGAAAAACAATCTAGATGAAGAGCTAATTAGAAACCCACTACTTCTATCATTAATTGTTATTTTATATCGAAACAACTTAAAAGTACCAGAGTCAAAGCTTGAAATATATCAAAGCTGCACAAGCACATTAGTAGATAAATGGGATGCTGAAAAAAAACTCAATATTGAATTAGACTTAGAAGTATATAAAAGAAAGGAAGCAATATTAGCAGATTTGGCATATTGGCAATATAAAGAATTAAGCAGCAATAATCCTTCAAATATAAAATTTGAAAAGGCTAAATCAGTTGTTGCAAGTACTATTCAAAATAAATTAAAACTTGCAGACGAGTTTACTTCGAATGAAATCGCAAATAATTTCATGGAGTACGCAGAAAAAAGGTCAATATATTTTGATAACAACTTCACACACAAAACATTCTTAGAGTATTTTACAGCCTTTTGGATATACACCAATATCGAAAAAAAACATAAAAAAACTGAAAGAGACAATCTTATTGGGCAATATATCAATAATCAATTTTGGCATATTGTATTGGAACTATTAATTAATCTTATTGATAAAGATCAAGCAGATAACGAAATAATCGATGAGCTAATAAACAATCAACTTCAGCGCCCCAACCATTCTCTAAAACTTCTACTAAACATATTACCCTCATTAAACAACATCAGTAATAATCAAATTGCAAACATTTTCAAAACTACACTTCACTATTTGATTAATAACAATGAAAACAAAAGCGCCTCAATCAAAAGACAATTATTTGAATCTTTTAAATCCTTTTTTAATAAGGATAAATATGACGGTATATTAATAAAATCAATTTCAGAATATTCTGAACACCTTAATACCAAACAGAAAAATGAGCTATGCCTAATACTAATGGAAACATTAGTTCTCAGTCCAGATGCGATTCAAATCGAGAATCAAATAATAGAAATACTAGAGTCCAACTCAACAAACATAGAGTTAGATTCTACTTTGTATAAATTCTACTTAGTAATTTTTAAACAAAAAATTGAGACCGAACCAGTAAAATATCTTTTGGATTACTTACAAAAGTTTGGAATTAAAGAATTGTACAATAGAGAGAAACTAAAATTTAGCAGTTATTCATTATACCCGCTATTCAGCTTAATAGCCCGTAGACTTTTTTACACTATAAACCTACCATCATTTGAACAAAACTTATCGACGTTAGCAAAAAATGGATTTAATTTAACAGTAATCATTAACAACATTATTGATCAAGCAGATGCATATGTTTGGTCTGATGTAGACATTTCAGACATTATCAAGTTGTACAACAAGACTACCCCTGTTAAACTAAAAACGATCTTAGAACTTTACATTTTAATATACATTATACACTATGATGGAAGAAAAATGAAGTTCAACATTTCCGAGACTATTAATTGTATAGATGACAAAACCGCATACGAACGTATTAGCGAGTATTATCAAACTAAAAAACTTGAAGTATCAATTAATGTGTTTTGCGATTTCTACGAGATCCCCAAAAAATCAATTAACTTTTTAAAACCGTTACAATAACCCCAGCCTCCCCACCGGGAGGCTTTTTTCATCTCCTTATTAACCAAAAGCAATCATTTTGGTTTTCTTGTATATGTTGGTTAATTTGGTATTAACTACATCTGCTATGAGAAAACTATTCCTTGCTACCCTTGCGTTGCTGTGTGCAGGCACAGGCGCTTTTGCACAGCACAATACACGCATCCAGTTGCAACTGGGCAATTTCGGCAGTCCGCAGGCTATGGGCGGCTATAGCCTGGGCAGCAATGGCATTACCACTGTCGGCTTTTCTTACGAGCATCAGTTGTACAAGCATATCGGCATCAGGGTATCGCACCAGCGCTGGGCGGCAGTCAACAATATGAAGGAAGACTACGGTTTGCAATCGGCCACCCTGCAGCTACGTACCGATAAGGCAACAGCCCCCATAGGCAGTGTGCTGGATAGGTTTCAATATCATCAGCTGGAGGTAGCGCCTACTTATAGCCTACGCTTTGGCAGACACGAGGCTTTTGCCGCAGCAGGTATATCTGCCGCTTATGGCATGGTATCGGTACTGCTGCGCAATGAGGCTAACAATGACGACTGGAATTGCACGCCATTTGCTACGTGGGAGTCTCAGTTCAACCTCGGCATGGTGGCAGAGGCTGGCTACAATATTCACTACCTGCGTTGTATGAGTACGGGCCTGTCTGTAGCGGCAAGGTATTACAATCCGCAGTTCAGCACCTATGCACTGCAACTGAATATCGGTTACAATTTCAACAGTTTTAAATAACCATACCTTATGAAACACCTCCTCACTACCCTTGCATTGGCAGCACTCGGCACAAGCGCTATGGCGCAGTACAACACACGCGTGCAATTGCAACTGGGCAATTTTACCACCACGGGTGCTAACAGTTATCATGGCCAGTTCAGCACACCGCTGTACAACAACTTCGGCGCAGCTGTACAGCACAGTGTTTGCAAACATTATGCTATCAAACTAAACTACCAACGCTGGGGCTTGCCTGGCATTGGCAGCAACATCAACCCGCAATACGACGATGTTTCTTACGGCGTGTACTACGATACCGAAGGCGATAATTTTAAAGAAGGTATGCTTTCACAGCGCCTCAATTATAATATTGCCGAGCTGGTACCTGTATATACCAAACGCATAGGCAGGCACGAGTTTTCGGGCAGTGCAGGTGTGTCTGTTGCTTGGGGTACAGATGGCAGGCTCATCTCTGCCCCTTACGATTGGGATTTGTTTGTCGGGCAGGGCCCAGAAGTGTGGTATCGCCCCGAGTATACACGCAAGCTATACATAGGTGCTATGGCAGAGGCTGGCTACAGCTACCGCATGGGGCGCATCAGCACGGGCATGAGTGGTGCATACAGGTTTTATGGCAAGGAATTTACCACCATCAATCTGCAACTGAATATCGGTTATAATTTCAACAGCTTTAAATAACCATACCTTATGAAACACCTCCTCACTACCCTTGCATTGGCAGCACTCGGCACAAGCGCTATGGCGCAGTACAACAGCCGCGTACAATTGCAGGCAGGTTATTTCAAACCGGCAAAAGATTTCCATATACCGGGCAACAAAACAATTGCCGTCAACTATATCGGTGCATCTTTCGAGCATAGCATCTACAAAAACCTGGGGCTGAAGGTGCAACACATGCGGTGGATAAACACACAAAGCGGAATGGTAAACGACTATAGTGTATGGAATGATGACGGCTATTCTACAAAAACAGGTACTGTTCTCAGCAGGCACGATTATCAGGCATTAGAGCTATCGCAAACCTATACGCTACGCAAAGGCAGGCACGATGTATATATTGCCGCAGGTCCTTCCGTTACTTGGGGTTGGGGTTATATTGTAGACAACAATACACCCGATGCATCGCAGTCTAATACGGATGTAAACATTATGGAAGTACCGCAAACCAAAGCAGGCATAGTAGCAGAGCTTGGCTACAACGCACGTGTACTGGGCCCAATGAGCATTGGCGTGGCAGGTATATACAGGCACTACGAGTTTTTCACCTGCTATGCGGCACAGTTTAATGTTGGGTATAATTTTAACAGCATCAATCTGCACAAATAAATGAAGCGTAGCATAGCAATAGCACTGCTGCTGGCAGTAGCCGCATGTGGCAAAAAAGAAGATGAACTCCCCTATCCGCGACCACCGCTGGCCAATGGCAGCTGCATAGCACCGCTGAATGATGGCTTCTGGCATCCGGAAGATATTACCTACAACGATCAATCTTTCTACCCGGGCAGGTTATCGCTTGTTATGGGCAATTTCAGGCAGCAACTGTACATTACCAACATCAACCCCGACATTAAAGAACACAAGGTTTTTGCACCGGATATTATACTGTCTGAGAAACCGAGTTATACAGCCAAACAACGCAGGGGCGATACCTGCTTTGCCATGTTCTATTTATCGAACGGAGATGTGAGTGAAGATGTCTACCGTGTAGATGAAACGGCAGATAACAAACTGACGGTACTTAGCTACAATGCGAAAAAGAGAATATTGGAGGGGAACTTTACCGTACGGCTATACCGCATGCATATAGATTGGCATCCCATAGCAGCACAGGGCATGGCTGATACATTGCAGTTTACAAATGTTCGTTTTATAGCCCCGCTAGATGAACGATATAAAGAATAACAACGAAAGCCTCCCTCAACGGAGGCTTTTCTATTTGCCCCCCACCGTGTATCTTCGCCGCCATAATAAGCTTACTACCAAATGAAACAACACCTATTAACGCTACTGTTGGCAGCCATGTGCATACCTGCCACTGCACAGGAAGACGAACCTGAACAACAAAAAATGAGACGGCATCATCTGGGCTTAGATGTTGTATATATCCATCAGATAAGCACAGGCACTAACGGCGCTACCAAAACATATAATACCCGCAGGCTTGGCGGAGACATCAGCTATCGTTTCTGCATTTTGCCCATGCTACGTGTAGGTGCATTTTACGAAAACACAACACCCAACAATAGCATTGCATACAGCATTCCCGACATCTATGGCTTTACGCTCGATTTCCCGATATGGATTGAAAACAGGGTAGCCATTGCGCCGGGCATCATAAGCAACATACGTATACCATCAAAAGGCAACACCAATACCAACTTGGGCTCGCCAATTACAGGTGGTGTGTATGTAAATGTGATGGCGCGCATTACTAAATCGCTGGCACTGAGCATTGAAGCAGGTTCGCGAAAAATGCCCGTGTACGGATATCGCCAATACCCCATACGTTTGGGTATGAAGATACTGTTGTAGCATAAAGCCCACCCACCCGCAGAGGCATATTATACATAATAGTATCTTTATGTAGATCATTAATTATAAAGATGAAATTCCACCTATTCACACTCCTGTTTGCTTTCATTTGCATATCTGCATATGGGCAAACAGAAAAACCAAAAGCACCGGGCATAAAGCGGCACTACATAGGCGCAAACTTTGTGTATATGCCCCAATACAATTTACTTACCAAAGACGGCGAATATCATCATCAGTACAACAGGCTTGGCGGCGATATCACCTATCGTTTTTGTATACTGAGCATGCTGCGTGTAGGCGCACAATTTGAAATGACGGCACCGCAAAAAAATACCACATCAAACGGCGATGCCGGCTTTGGCCTCACACTCGACTTCCCCATATGGATAAAAAACCGCGTAGCTGTAGCCCCCGGCATTGGTACCAACATAATGCCTACCGGTGGCAAAAACACCAATTGCACTTTTGGCTGGCAGTTGAATATAATGGCACGCGTAGCACCATCTGTAGCACTAAGCGTAGAGGCGGACGCAAGATGCCCAATAGTGGCTATCGCCAATACCCCATGCGCATAGGCATGGCGATAATATTATAAATAAAGCCTCCGCATCAGGGGGCTTTTTTATTTTATCATCAGCAGAGCCAAATCACAAGCAACACTGCTATAGCAGATAAAAGCATCAACGACAATATCGCACCCAATCGGTTGTTCCTGATGCGTGTGATTGCTTCTTCAAATTCATCTTTATCGGGCAATTCGTTTTTGAGATACATCTCCAGATTCTCGCTGTGTATAGGGCTGAAACTGATTGCGAGAAAGAATAGCAGGAATGAGCAAAACAGTGCTATTAAAAAGCGCACCCCATCTTTATCTGCACGCTCAGCAAAAGAATCGTAGCGGGGTTGCAGCATCAACACATCTTCGTAGGCATCATCAGGTATTAGGGGTACAATATGTGTCAGCGCTGCCCTATCTCTGTTATCGGGCAGGTTTTCAAAATACAATGGCGTTCCCATCTCTGCAGTCGCATTGGCTATATAAGCATTGCATTTATCCATAAAAACCCTCTCTACAGAGTCTTTTACCCATCTATCCTCGTGGTTGCTCATATTTTCTTTAAAGTGCATACCATACCACACTACATCTTTATTTGCGCTATCGTATTCTGCCAATACAGGAAAAACAAAAACACAGCTAAAGTTGAGCGTATTATGGTGCTTGCCTGAAGTATACCTGTCGAAATCCACATAAGGCATAGTAGTATCTAACCTGAATTTGTCTATTGCATAGTACCTGCTATGCTTAACGTGCAGGTGTATTTCGTCAACAGATTTTACATGTATCAACCCATACCCTGCAGCACCTACATAGTTCAGTGCAAAGTTTAGCGGCACTACAATACACACTATGGCTATGATGGCGAGAAGACTGTGGTCTTGCTTCCCGTATTTATTCTTTATATCCAGTATATGAAAGCGCTTGCGCAGCACTACTATTATCAATACAATAGATAGCAGTGCAGGTGTTGCAACATCAAATGCAAAGTGGTGAAACAGCATCAGCCTATGTTTCACTTCAAAAAACCATTTTACCGATACCATCAGCGCCAATACTGATGTAAAAATGAGCAAGAAAGGCGGATAGATGATTTTCAGTTTTATGCGGAGATCAGACATATAAAGTACAATATAACAAAAATATCTGAAGCGATTTTGCGAATAAATACAGAAAAATATTTGAAAATATTTTTTTGCAATTAAAATACTATTTACGTATTTTTGCTATCAATAAAAACACACAAACACCATGAATCCATCACACGAAACCATCAGCACACTGCTGCGCTATCATGTACTGCTCAACCAATACCGCCGCAGATTTATCGACTACTTTATGGATGTACCGCAAGAGCTGGAAGACATTAATCTGGACGATGTAATACTGGACCTCATCGGTTTTCCCGCAGATAACACAACGGAGTACAGCAAACACACCAATGATGATACTGCGCACATCCGTACCGATATAGAAAACCTCTTTTGCCGCGACCAGTGGTACACTCTCGGCTACGATGCTACGGAAGAAAACATTCCGCACATCACCCGCCGCCTGCTGGCAGACTACTATACCCTGCGCATACAGCGGCCCAACCTTTTTGAAGCTGCGTAGGTAGTCTTGTTTTTAATGGTTATTAATAAATGTTCACGGGACAACAAAGCCCCGTATGTCTATACGGGGCTTTTTGATTATCATTATACAATCACAATTATTCTATCACCAATTGCTTCGTAAGCACCGCATCGCCCATTTGCAGCTTTACGGTATAGATACCTGCAGGCTGTTGCATACGGATGGTTTCTTTTTTGCTGTTCACTTGCTGCTCATATACTATTCTGCCCATAGCATCGCACACCTGTAGTACGCCCGTTGTAAAATTGGCATCGTCCAATTGCAAGGTAAATGTACCATTGTTGGGATTGGGGTACAGAGAGAATGTGTTTTGGTTGTTTACATTGCTAATACTATTCGGATAAGTGGTTGTGTCTTTCAGGCTCCATAGTTCTTCGCCGGCAGATGTGTAGTTGGCTGAAAAATACAAAGCAGAGTCTTGCGGATACAAAACAATATCAACCGTACTGAACGCAGGGTTGGAATTGGGTGCAACAGGCGGGGCTATCTTTTTTGTGCCTGCGGCTGTACCGTCTGATACCCACAGTTGCCAATCGTTGGCGGCTTGCATGGCTGTAAAGTATATCTGCTTTTTGTACGTTGTCATGTTTATAGGATAGCTGTCGCCTGCACCTGCATTCAGGTCTTTCAGCATCTGCGTACCAGCCGCTGTGCCATCAGAAGACCATAGTTCAGTGCCATTGGTGCCGTCGTCTGCCTGAAAATACAGCTTGTTGTTATATATATAGAAATAATCGGGCAAGCTGGATGCAGCACCCGGGGAAATATCTTTTATCATCTGCGTACCTGCAGATGTGCCATCAGTAGCCCATAATTCACGTCCGTTGGTAAGGTCGCGTGCAGAGAAAAAAACTTTGCCACCGTATTCAATAAAGCTACCGCTACCAACCCCACTACCGGCACCGGGGTTTATGTCTTGCAGCATCTGTGTACCAGCGGTAGTACCTTCCGATGTCCATACTTCAGCTCCGTTAGCCGTTGTAAATGGCACAAAGTATAGTGTATTGCCAATAGCTTTCAGTTCTGTAGGGTTGCTACCGTTGGCACCGGGTTCAATGTTTTTGAGCATAGATGTACCTGCGCTTGTACCATCGCTCACCCATAGCTCTGTACCATTTGTTCCATCATTTGCAGTGAAGAAGATTTTGCCATTGCATACTGTCAGCGATTGCGGACTACTACCATTAAGCCCCGGTCTGATGTCTTTTACCATTTGTGTACCTGCGGCGGTGCCATCTGTTACCCAAAGCTCCAAGCCATTAACACCGTCGTTTGCTACAATGTACGCCTTGCCATTGTACACAACCGGTTTGTAGAAACTGGCTCCGTTTCCTGCGGCATTGATATTTTTAATCATGCTTGTGCCTGAAGCAGTGCCATCGGTTATCCAATATTCAGAACCGTTAACTGCATCCGTAGCCATAAACAAAAGGTTGCTGCCAAATGGCGTAAACAATGCAGGGTTTGAGCTAAAGTTGCCTGCATTAATATCCTTGAGCATTTGTGTGCCTGCAACTGTGCCATCGCTTATCCACAGTTCTCTGCCATTGGCATCGGTTTTGGCCGCAAATAACATCTTGTTGCCTAATACAGTCATGTAACCGGGTGTGGAGTTTTGGGTAGCTCCCGTGTTTAAATCGAACCCGTTGAATACAAACGGTGCTTGTGCATACATGCTTATGGCACAAAGACAAAACAAAAGGGTAAAAAATTGCTTCATAAACGAGGGGTGTATTTTTTTGACATATAAAGATACAGATGTGTTTTATAAATAGTAAGTGCTCATAATTCATTAACAAACACAATAAAGCCCCATACTGCTGCATGGGGCTTTTTGATTATCATTATACAATCACAATTATTCTATTACCACCTGCTTTGTAAGTACCGCATCATCTATTTGTAGCTTTACGGTATAGATACCTGCCGGCTGCTGCATACGGATGGTTTGTTTTCTGCTGTTTACCGCCTGCTCGTATACTTTTCTGCCTATAGCATCGTACACCTGTAGTGTACCCGTTGTAAAATTGGCATCGTCCAATTGCAGGGTAAATGTACCGCTATTGGGGTTGGGATATATCTTCACCTCACCTACAGATGCGGCAGGGCTGGCAATAGTCAGATAAGCCGTATCAATCATTCGCCACAACTGAGCATCATTGGCAGCAAATTTTGCAGGCAAATAAAGCAAGCCATCTGTATGTATAATACAGTCATCGATTGGCCCTGTAGTGGTTGCAGGTTGTGTTACACTAGGGGGCTTAATCATGATAGTACCTGCGGCAGTACCATCAGTAGCGTACAAACGGGTTACACTGTTTGACTCCAAGGCCGTAAACAGCACGTGCTTGTTGTAGGAAAAGAATTTAGCAGGGAGCGAAGAAAATCCGGGCCATAAGTCCTTTATCAGTGCCGTACCTGCTGCTGTACCATCTGTGCCCCAAAGTTCTATATCACCATCGTCAGTTCCCCTGAATATCAATTTACTATCTGCGATTGCAAAATAGTTGTCCTCAACACCCGAGGCAGATCCGGGATAAATATCTTTGAGCATTACCGTGCCGGATGCAGTACCATCAGACTTCCACAGTTCCGTACCATTTGTACCATCATTTGCAACAAAGTAGAGTTCGTTTTTGAAAACGACACCTTTTAGTTCGCGATTCAAGCCATCGTCATATCCGGGGTTAATGTCCTTTACCATATATGTACCGGATGCAGTACCATCAGTACACCACAATTCATATCCATTAGCAAGATCGTTACCCGCAAAGTAGAGCTTCCCTTTATAAGATGTAAAGTCTCCTTTCTGTGCTACACTTTTTATTGCATTGGTGCCTGCGGCTGTTCCGTCACTTTGCCAAATCTCATCATAAATATTGTTGAACAATAATTTCCCGTTATACGCAGCCATTGACCTCGGATTTGATGAACCTCCAGATAGGGCTATATCTTTTACCAGATTAGTACCTGCACTTGTACCATCTGTTACCCACAGCTCTTGACCATTAAGCGCATCTTTAGCAGAGAAAAAAAGTTTGTTGCCAACCTGCACAAACATAGGAGCAGAGGAACCTAAAGAGCCATTTGTACCGGGAAATATATCCTTCAACATAAAAGTACCTGCACTTGTGCCATCTGATACCCAAGGCTCACTGCCCGTTGCAGCAGTATTGGTATAAAACACTACTTTACCATTCAGTGCTGTAATAAAAAGAGGAGTGGCACTGCCACCAGGATTTATCTCCTTCACCAAGCTAGTACCTGTTGCTGTACCATCGGTTACATATAGGTTTGAATTACCATTTACAGATGCACCAAAATATATCTTCCCACCCGAACTGCATAGATCCATTGGTACCGGATTAGTTCCCAATGCAATATCAACACGCTCTATTACATATGGGGCTTGTGCATAGGCATTAAAGCACACAGCCAACAAGGGCATTAGTAGGGTTTTCTTCATAATCGTTATTTAAAGGTCAAGGTTGAATTTGATTTACAAATATAAATACAACCACATACACTTTACAGAAAAACAAAATAATCAGGTATTACTACGCAACTACGCTTTTCTCATTGCAGATATTTAGCCTGTTGCCATCTCTTTCATATACCAAAAGCATTTATTAACTTGTGAGTGGGAGTTTTGTTTAACGTTTATTCATCCTCAACCTCAAAATATGAAACTACCCTCTGCACTATCTATTACGCTGCTATACGTGGCACTGGGCTTGCTGTGGATACACTACAGCGATGAATGGGTGCATAATATTGCAGCCGGTGATGCCCTGCTGGAACACCGCTTGCAGGCATACAAAGGCTACTTTTATGTACTTGCCACAGGGCTGCTGCTATTGATACTGGTACGTAGCCACGATGCCGCACAGGCAAAACAACTGAAGGCATTGCGCCGTAGCGAGCAGCAATACCGCGCACTATTTCAGGCAAGCCCTATGCCTGTGTTTATATACAATGCCGATACGGGCAATATTGTACAGGCCAACGATGCCGCTGTGCAGCTATACAAATACAATCTGCAAGAGCTGGCAGGCATGAGCATCTGGCAGATAGTAGGCCCCGAAGGCATGGCTGCTGTTGATGAGCGGCTGGATATACAACCCGGGCAAGACGAGCATGTGCGCGGCATACGCCGCCACACCCGCAAAGATGGTGAGTTGCTCTACGCATTTACCCAAGACATACCTTTTGATGCAGACGCCATGCACACCCGTGTGCTGATAGCCAACGACATCACCCGGCAGATGCTGTATATAGAGGCCATAGAAAAACAAAACGAAAAGCTGAACCGTATATCTTTTGCACAAAGCCACAAAGTGCGCTCGCCACTGGCCAGCATTATGGGCCTTACCAATTTGCTGAATGAGACCAGCATTAATACAGAAGAATACCGCACCATCCTGGCACAGCTTACCGAAGCATGCACCAAACTGGATAATGTGATACGCGAAATAGACAGCGATGCCCGACCGCAAGCGGTGTAATTTGTGTAAAATCAAGCCCTTACACAACAATATCACGTACTTTTTCATGAAAAACCAGTATAAATACTGGTTTTTTTATGCCTATTTGGGTTATACCTTAGCCATTCATATTAAACATCCCGATTATGAAAAAGCTATTACTACTAATGCTCTGCTGCAATATTGTCTATGGCAGCAAGGCACAGGTAAACATCACCATAGACAAAAACGGCAAGATCACTGACATTGAAAAAAACAAGAAGAAGAAAGATAATACTCAGGCATGTAAAAACAAGTCGGCTTCAAGCTGCATAACACTTGCCGAACTACCAGCTGACAATAAACAAAAGCTGGAAGACTTTATTAGAAAGAATTACGAAGCGCTGAAGAACGAAGCAAATTTGCATAAAAACATATCAACTGCTACCCAAGAAATCAAAAAATCACCAGCGGCTTATGAATTGGTATTTGAGCCACTTCAGTACACAATCGCTTCAAAAGCACCTGTTACTAATATTACTGTTACCTCTGAAAATAAAGATAAAATACACTGTACAGAAACAAGCACTACAGTGAAATATAATAACACAGGTACAATTGCAATAGTAAAATATCACAACAATCAGTTTAATAAAGACTTACTCCGATACTGGACTGCACTGCAGAAGATTGAAACGGACATCTTTCAATTAAGAGACTATATATACAATCTTCAACTAGCTGTGATAAATGACAGAATGAGCTTGAATGGAGATGACACCTCAGCAGTAGATCAAAAGCTGAATAGCATCAAAGCGGCACTGGGTAATCTAGAAGAAGACGGCATAGAAGCTATGTGCAAGTGGATGTACAATACATCTGCACTTTCTGGCACAACATATACCATGAATGCCCTGGGTCTTGTAAACCCCGAAAAACTACCTGCATTCATTGACACCGCAACTATTGCTGCAAACATCCGTTCACTAACATCAAAACTTAACAGTGACGCTCCATACAATTACAGTGCTGTGGTAATGGAACAAAAAAGGAACAACCTGCAACTGCAGCTCAACAAAATAATGGCATACTACAAGCAGGCTTCGCAATATGCTGAACAAAAAAAGAAATACGCAGAATTTACGGTAATCGGTAAGTACGCTGCACCAAGCACTTTTGACCACTATCGTTTTCACAATGCTGAAGATGAACTGAAGCTGACCAATAGCGATGAAGCCAAAGAAACCATCTACCTGAATAAAGACAAGATAGCCATCTATACCTACAACATACCCCCCAAAGGAGAAGTATCTTATGAAATGAAATCAGTTGGCATTATACAGGTATTGCAGTTCTCCAGATTAGCCGGTGGTACATTGAAGCAATTCAACAACATTAACAATAAATTTGCAACAAATGCTTACCTTGACTCACACACCCCACAATCCATCGTAACAACATTAAAGTCGTATAATGACAAACTGGATGAGCTACAGCAATTACAGGAGGAAATAGCGATATACACGGCTTGTGTACCCCCTGCTGAAAAAATAGAATTTGCAGACGACATTGATAAAGCGTACACCAGCCGATTGGATAAACTGGAAGAACTGCAAAACGACAGCAGCTATAAAAACACCTACACACTGGGGCTAAAGGTAGATGGCAAAGAGGTCATCAAACCCAAAAGCTTCAACTTCATCAGCTACAAACGCAGCCGCATACAGTTTGCCGCAGGTGTACACTTCTTCAGCGGCAATGCACCAATGGTGGTTACTGAGGGTACGGGTTTCAAAACTGTATCTTATAATACACCACGCTATTCTGCGGGGGTGAAGGGTTATCTGTTTCCGCAAACATTTGCTGATGTGAATAAGAAAACCTGGGGAAGAACATTTATACGCAGCGTCCACATGGCGCTATTGGTTGATGCTGCCAAACCATTAGAAAACCAGTATCTGGGCATAGGTTTTGATTTACTGCCAGGGTTGGGTATTAATGCAGGGCCGCATTTTTACAGATACACTGCCTACCAATTATACAACAATGCCGTAGTGGGCGAAAAGAAAACCCTGAAAGTGCGCGATGGCATACAGGTGAGCCTTACTATGGATGGCGGATTGGCAAAAGATATTTTCACAACATTCCTAAAACTATTCTAAGATGAAAAGCATCCACATACTATATATATGCGCTACCCAGCTACTGCTGGCAGGCTGCAAAAAAGTAAACGATAGCCTCGAGAACCGCAACATATACGCGGGCAGGGTATTGATAGCAGATACCATCAACAACAATACTGCATTGGCACTGCCAAGCGGCGGTGTAGATGTGTATGTGTACAGGCAAAACGACAACTACTACCTGTATAAAAAAACAACAGATGCGCGTGGCTTCTTCACGATGGATTTTTTGAAGGCGGGAGAAAACTACCGCATTACTGCTGGCGCTACACTCAGCGACATTCCGTTTACTGCAGACACTACATTTCTGGCAAAAGAAGGTGAACGCACGTATTATCTGAATATGATAGGCGACAGCGTACGCCTGACGCTCTACCCCAACACGGGCAACAACTGCCTGCTGCGCGTTGATACCCGCGATAGCCTGGGTGGTATATTGCCCAAAACAGAAGTGAGCATCTATAGTAGTGCCATCCTGTTTGCCAACGGCAATAAAACATATGCCAACTACAGCGCCGATACAGACCCAAATGGCAGGATAAACTTTACCATCCTCACACCCGGCAAATACTACATACTGGCACAAAAAAGCATTGATACCGTAAAATGGGTGAGCCGCGACAGTGTGATACTAAGCAAGGGAAAACTAAACAGTGTAACCATGCAATTGAGGAAATAATCTGACCCTCCCCCACGTTTGTTAATCGCTCGTTAACGAGGGGTTAAACGATAGTTAACCACTACCCTATTTTTGGGTGGGGCAGCCTGTGCGTAATACATTCGTAATCAAGCAAAATAGTGTCAATCATGAGTTACTACAGAGTAGTTTTCAGACAAGACGAGGTGCTATCTTGCTTTCCCACCACACAGCAGATGTATGTAAACGAAAGCAATGTGGTGTACGAAAACGAATTAGCACAACTCACTTTTGCGTTGGTAAAAGCCGCCAACGACCGTGATGCAATAGACATTGCAAAACGAATGGTGACGGAACAACGCAACCAACAACACTAATTACCACAGCCGCGGCAACAGATACCAACCCTGCCTCGCTGATATGATATACCCCCTCGGGTACCTGATAAGTAACTTACATATAGAGAGAAAATTCAGGGAGAGCCTCCCCCTTCGCTACACAGGAAGGGGGATTTTTTTGCGCATTACCACAACGCCTGCCAAACCACAAAGCATTGACTATCAACAATATAAAAACTGTGACGTTTTTGTGTCGCGCTAAAATTGCTATTCTATTGGTTGATTTTTAGGTTTGGTATATCGTGTCAAAGCTCAACAAATACAATATGTGGATAGCCATCATTTTTCTGATGGGTATGGCATCTGCCATCATCACATGGTTGTATTTCGGCCATTGAAAAAGCCATACACTTTAACACAATAACACATTTATAAACAATAAAATACATTAGAAAGTATGATAGGAACAGTTGGTGAAATCCGTATGATTTCATTTGACAGAGCACCCTCGGGCTGGTTTTTTTGCGATGGCTCAGAACACCGGATGGGCGATCAGCTGGGGCTATTGTTGGGCAATTTTTATGGTGGCGATGGCATCAATACTTACAAAGTACCCGACCTGCGCGGCATGTTGCCGATAGGCGCCGGCATCAACAAAGTGCTAAGCGGCCCGGTAGCATTGGGGCAAAATCTGGGACAACAGCAGCTATTACTATCCCCCGAGCAGGTAATGGCACACACGCACAAAACGGGCAATGCGCAGATAAACATTTCAGGCACCATGATAGCCTCGTCCGAGTCTGGTGATATCAGCTCTCCGGCAAGCTCTTACCTGATATACAATCCGGGCAATGGCATGTATAGCAACGCTGTTTTTCCGGCTATGCATTCGCAACCGCTGAATGTGGAATACAACCAAACAGTGAATACAGGCAGCATGCGCGAGCCCAACGGACAACCGCACGATAACGACCAGCCTTATCTCTGTGTCAACTTTATTATTTGTGCATCGGGCGATTACCCGATAACACAATAAGCATTGTAATAAAAGACTAACAACATTCCCCCAACATAAAAAAAACTTAGGCTCCAATGTCAGATACTTCAGATTTAGCATTTTTGGGAGAAATAAGATGTTTCCCCTACGATTTTGTACCCTATGGCTGGTTGGTGTGCGATGGCCGCGAGGTGAATGCACGCCAACACCCGGACCTTGCAGCACTGATAAGAACCATCTACGGTGGCAATCCTGCAAACGGCACATTTGCCCTGCCCGATCTGGTAACCAGAGTGGCGGTATCGGCAAGCAACAGCTCGCCCTACACCAACAGGCAGCTGGCAGCAACCGGCGGCTACAGCACGGTAACACTGGGAGCATCCAACCTGCCAAACCATACGCACCCTGCCAACGTAAACATTACCGGCACCATGGCACTGGAAGTAAATATATTGCCCGGCAACAACAACGATCCTACTGCAAATACATTGGCAAGGCCACTGGACGGCAGCGGCATATACAGCCAAACACCTAACGACAGAATGGGCAGCGGCACCGTAAGCGTATCGGCAGAGATACCCGTGATGGGCATACCCGAAGACTGGGCATTGCCACACGAAAATGTGCAACCCTGCCTGGCAATGGTATACTGCATTTGCTGGAATGGGATATATCCCACTTTCGACTAAAAAAACATTGATAACAGAAGCTTTCAAAAACAATATTATACAATGGAAGATCTTATAGGCGCCATACGTCTGTGGCCTACAAGTGCAATACCTAAAGGTTGGATGGCTTGCGATGGTACCCTGCTCAGCATTACCAACTATTCATCGCTATACACACTATTAAGCACCCGTTATGGTGGCGATGGCATAAACACATTTGCCCTGCCCGATTTGCGTGGCAAAGCCGTTATAGGCTCTGATATATTCAGGCAACCCAACCCCAACATACCGTTGGGTGCTACAATAGGCCACGAAACCGTGACGCTCAATATGCAGCAGATACCCACGCATACGCACAACAGCATCAAGATCAGCAATCAGCCTGCCAATCTGTATATGCCGTGCAACAGCTCGGGCGCGCCGGGCGATGTAGTACCCGAAAACGGCTGCCCATCTGTAGCATCGGCCGATATATATGCATCGGTACTCAGCAATCCGCCGATAGCGATGATGAACCTGACGATGACATCTGCCAATGCCGACGTTGCCGTAACGGGCGCAAGCAGCAATCTGCCACACAATAATATGATGCCTTCTTTCGGGCTCAATTATATAATATGTATTACAGGCATATACCCGACAAAACCCTAGTACTTTTTTTATTTTATCCGCAATACAATCAGTTTATACACATTCATATGATAATATAATCGGTCAATGATAACTTTGCGCCGATTCTACAATCTCATAAAACAACGCTCTATATGAAACGCATTATGGCACTTCTTGTGCTTACCTTATCCGTTACCGTTATGCAAGCCCAGGTAGTAACAGGTAGCTACACCGGCAACGGCACATCCCAAAACATCACAGCACCGGGTTTTCAGCCCGATATTGTATTCATCAAGCGTGCAGGGTCTATAGGTACGGCACAGCATGCGCAGATACGCATTGCCGGCATGACGACAACGATGGATGTATCATCTACCTCCGCAGGTACAGACCGCATAACAGGCTTCCTGTCAAATGGTTTTTCTGTAGGTGCAGGTGCATCTGTTAATACAAGCGGCGATGTATTCTATTACATAGCTATTAAGAACAAAGCTGGCGAGATAGCTACCGGTTCTTATACAGGTAATGGCGTAGATAATACCAACATCAGCGGACTTAGTTTTCAGCCCGATTTTGTATGGGTAATGATACCCGGCACTGCAAGTGTATGGCGCACCGCTACCATGCCGGGCGATAATAGCTTGCCTTTTACATCCAACTCTATACAGCCCAATTGGATACAGGCACTTAACACCAACGGTTTTCAGGTAGGTACAGATGCTGTTGTAAATACCAACGGCAGCACCTATTACTATATAGCTTGCAAAAACGTAGCCGGCAGTTTTAAAGAAGGTTCGTATACGGGTAATGGTACAGACAACCGCAGCATTACAGGCTTTGGCTTCACCCCTACTTTTGCGGTTACAAAAACTGCCAACAACGGCGTTTCAGGTTGTTTCAAAATCACGCCTTCGGGCGCTACTACAGATGTGAGCTACGTAACCAATGGCAGTAACTCTGTTACAGACTGTATTCAGCAACTACTGGCAGATGGTATAGAAGTTGGTACAGGTACACGCGTTAATACAAGTGCGGCAACCTACTACTGGTGGGCATTTGCCGAGGCAGCGGGAGACTGCACATGGAATGGCACATCTTGGACACCTACTACACCAACAGCTACCAACAATGCCATCATAGCCAGTAGTACGAGCATACCTGCTTCTTTCAGTTGCAAGGACCTGACGCTGAATTCCATCATGATAAGCAGCAATAATGCAACCGTATATGGCGATATCATCAACAATTCAAGTGGCTTCAACGGCGGCGGCGGACTGATACTTGCAAAAACAGGCACCTCTACCCTTTCGGGCAGTAACTTTACAATGGTAGGACCGGTAACTGTCAACTCAGGTTGCACCTTCAACACAGGTGGCAAGCTGATACTCTACAATGGTGCTACAGCACAAGCGCGTATTGCCAACAGTGCAGGTACCATCACCGGCAATGTAACCGTACAACGCTATATACCGGGCGGCCGCAGGGCTTTCCGTTTCTTAGGCCATCCGTTCTCATCTGCCCTCAGCATGAGCGACCTGACAGATGATATTGATATTACAGGTAGTGGTGGCTCACCGTTTACAACAACAGGTAGTAACAATCCTTCTGCCTTCAAATTTGATGTAACTACAGGCGACAATACGACCACAGGCAACAACCCGGGCTGGACAGCATACACTGCAAGCAGCAGCTGGGCTACCAGCGAGGCCATGCGTGTGCTGGTACGCGGCGCTAAAGGCGAAGGACTGACAAGTGGCGCATATACGCCAAGTGCGGTAACACTGGATATGACAGGCGCTGTAAGACAAGGCACACAAACCATCAGCCTTACAAAAGGTAGCGGTACCAACTTTGTACTGGTGGGCAATCCGTTCCCTAGTCAGGTAAATATGGATGCAGTGAGTGGCACTAATCTGGGTAGCAGCTTCTATATATGGGATGCTAACCAGGGTACACGTGGTGCATACACATCTTACACATTCGGCTCGTCATCTTACAACCTGCCAATATGTGGTGCATTTGTTACCACGCTTTCTGCAAACGGCTCTGTAGTGTTTGAAGAGGCAGACAAAACAAGCGGCACATCTGGCGCTCCTTTCAAAACTACAGGCATTGCCAATCAGGTAGAACTGAAGCTAGAAGACAGCACGACATTCTGGGACAGGTTGTTGCTGAACTTTGATGACAATGCAATGGCTACAGTAGACTATCCGGATGCTGCGAAGTTGTACAATCCTGATATGACTTTCTACACATTGAGCAAAGACGACAGCATGTTGTCGATAGATACACGCCCTTATGTGGCAAGCGAGGTTATCAAACTTGGTTTGTATGCAGGTTTGAAAAAGAATTTCAAATTCACTGCTCCGAATGTAAACATGCCTGTGGGTACTAAATTGTATTTCACAGACAAGCTACTTAGCAAGACAATAGAAGTAACACCTGCATTCGAATACTGGTTTACGGTAGATACCAGCAACGCATCTTGGGGCAACAATCGCTTTGAACTGAATACACAAGGCGTACCTACCAATGGCATTGCAAACATCAATACTAGCAAACTAAAAGTGAAGTTGGTGCCAAACCCTACTACAGACAATGTAACACTGTATTACGAAGGTGCAGGCAAAGACCTCAACATCATCGTAACCAATATGATGGGTGTAAAAGTAGCCGCTGCAAAAGCTGATAATGCAAACGGCAATGTAACGATACCAACCGCACAACTTGCCAATGGCATCTACAATGTCACCATCTACAACGGTAGCGAGGTGATGACACAAAAACTAATCAAACAATAAGCCCTCACTACGCTAAAATATTCTGTATATGAAACAACTAAGAATAATTGCCGCATATATTTTCTTCACACTGCTATCTGCCACCGCACTGGCACAAGGCCCGGGCTTTGACGACGATGTGGTAGATGAAGTACCCATTGACGGTGGCGTAAGCGCACTGGTAATAGCAGGTGCTGCCTACGGCGCTAAAAAGCTGAAGGACTTGAAGAAAAAATAATTTAGCATAGGCTAAAATATCCCCCGGAATTGCGGGGGATATTTAATATACAATATGTAATTTCTGAAATATATCAATATATTATACTTCTAAATATCAAACAATGAAAAAACTATTCTTCTCTGTATTACTCATCTCCACAGCATTTATCAGTAATGCACAATCAGTAGCCATCAACAGTACGGGCTCGGCTGCAAATTCATCTGCCATGCTAGATGTCACCAGCACATCAAAAGGCGTACTACTGCCACGCATGACGGTAGCACAACGCAATGCCATCAGCAGTCCCGCTACAGGGCTTATGATATACCAGACAGATGCTGCACCTGGTATGTATGTATACACCGGCAGCGCATGGACAAATATGAGTCCGATAGTGGACCTTATTGCCACTAGAAGTGGTACTGCACAATCAGTGGGTACAACAACTACCGCCGATGTTATTTTTAATAGTGCCGGTACCAGCCCCAGCATATCGGGTGCATCATACAATACATCTACCGGAGAATATACTGTAGGCGTTGCGGGCAACTATACAATCAATGTTAGTTTAGTTTCTACAGCTTCCGCCTATCTTGCTCCATCCATATTAGTAAACGGCAATGCCGTAGCTGTAGGGCCGGGCGTATCTTCAGTAAACCTCGGCTCAGGCTATTTAGGCAGGGGTACTGTTAGTATGACTGTATCACTCAGCGCGGGAGACGTTGTTAAAATACTGGGATCGAATGCAAATTCTGCAACATCGGTATCACTTAGTACAGACGGCAGCACACGCTTAAGTATTACTAAGCTCTAACCCCATCAATACACAACCAATGAACAAACATCTTTTAATCATAACAGCAATGCTGTGCGGTACATACACGCATGCACAAAACGTATTCACCATAGCATCGGGTACCAATGTGGTAACAAACGGCGCAGTGAATATTGTTTATGGCGGCGGCACAATGACCAACAACGGCACCTATAATGATGCAAGCGGCACACTGGTTTTTACAGGTGCTACTACCTATGCGGGCAGCGGCAATACAAGCATCAACAACCTGACGGTAAACCACGCCAGCGGCACATCGGTTTTCAATGTTGCAGTACCTGTAACCAATACCGTTACGGTGAGCAACGGTACGCTAAATGCAAACAGCAACATCACGCTGAAGTCTACTGCAAGCGCCACAGCACGTATAGCAGCAGGCGCTACAGGTGGTGGTTACATAACCGGTACGGTTAATACAGAACGCTACATACCTGGCGGCCGAAGGGCTTTCCGTTTCCTCGGTCATCCGTTCACTACGGCACAAAGCATGAGTGTATTGACAGACGATATAGATATAACAGGCAGTGGCGGCTCACCTTTCACCACTACCGGTAGCAACAATCCTTCTGCTTTCTATTTCAATGTAGCTACCGGCGATAACACAACCACAGGCAACAATCCGGGTTGGACGGCTTATACGGCCTCCTCTACATGGGCACAGTATCAAGCTATGCGTGTGCTGGTGCGTGGCGCTAAAGGCGAAGGCTTAACTTCAGGCGCATACACACCAAGTGCTGTAACAATAGACATGAGCGGTACGGTAAATCAGGGCAACCAAACCATCAGCCTTACAAAAGGTAGTGGTACAAGTTTTGTATTGGTGGGCAATCCGTTTCAGAGCCAGGTAAATATGGATGCGGTGAGCGGCACAAACATCGGCAGCAGTTTCTATATCTGGAATGCTAACCAGGGTACACGTGGTGCATACACATCTTACACATTCGGTTCATCTTCTTTCAACCTGCCAAGTGGTGGTGCTTTCGTTACCACACTGTCTGCAAATGGCTCTGTGCTGATAGAAGAAGCAGACAAAACAAGCGGCACGCCGGGTACTATGCTGAAGACAACAGCTACTGCCAATCAGGTAGAATTGAAACTGGAAGACAGCACGATATTCTGGGACAGATTGTTGCTGAATTTCGATGACAACGCAATGGCTACCGTTGATTTCCCTGATGCTACTAAGCTCTACAATCCTGATATGACTTTCTATACACTGAGCAAAGATGACTCAATGCTGTCTATAGATACGCGTCCGTATGTGGCAAGCGAGGTTATCAAACTGGGTTTGTATGCAGGCATCAGGAAAGACTTCAAATTCACTGCACCGAATGTAAATATGCCGGCAGGTACTAAACTGTATTTTACAGACAAACTGCTGAGCAAAACAATAGAAGTAACACCTGCTTTTGAATACTGGTTTACGGTAGATACCAGCAACGCATCTTGGGGCAACAATCGCTTTGAGCTGAATACACAAGGCGTACCAACTAATGGCATTGCAAACATCAATACTAGCAAACTAAAAGCGAAACTGGTACCTAACCCTGCTACAGACAATGTAACCCTGTACTACGAAGGTGCAGGCAAAGAACTGAACATTATTGTAACCAATATGATGGGTGTTAAAGTAGCCACTGCAAAAGCTGATAATACTAACGGTAATGTAACGATACCAACAGCACAATTGGCAAACGGCATCTACAACGTTACCATCTACAACGGCAGCGAAGTGATGACACAAAAACTAATCAAACAATAAGCCCTCACTACGCTAAAATATTCTGTATATGAAACAACTAAGAATAATTGCCGCATATATTTTCTTCACACTGCTATCTGCCACCGCACTGGCACAAGGCCCGGGCTTTGACGACGATGTGGTAGATGAAGTACCCATTGACGGTGGCGTAAGCGCACTGGTAATAGCAGGTGCTGCCTACGGCGCTAAAAAACTGAAGGACTTGAAGAAGAAATAAGCAATACACAGCATCAATCCCCCGCCATATGGCGGGGGATTTTCTTTATCTATCATTCCGGCAATTTATATATCCCTTGTTGCAGCGCATATAGCACCATGCCAGCAATATTTTTCGATTTTGTTTTATTCAGAATACTACGCCTGTGATTATTAACGGTAAGTGGAGAAAGAAATAATTTATCTGCAATTTCTTCTGTAGAGTATTGTTCGCATATCAAGACAAGCACTTCAATTTCTCTATCCGTAAGTGAGCTATTATCAATGCTGGCTTTTTGCTTCTGCCTTTGCAACAAAGCATTGAAGAGTGTTTGTTTCACTGCCTCGCAATAGTATTCTTTACCCTCAGCAACAAATCTCAATGCTTTGGCCACTTCATTCACACTGCTATCTTTCAACAAGTATCCGTCTACACCGGCATCATACAGGCTCAGCAAATCAGCACTTCTGTTAAACATTGTTAGCGCTATAATATAGGGTGCAGTACCGGGCATTTCCTTTATCATACGTGTAGCCTCCAATCCATTCATCACAGGCATCTCAATATCCATCAATACCACATCTATATCATTTACAGCCAGAAGGTCTATAGCCTCTTTACCATTACTTGCCAGCCATACCTGTTTTATGCCGGACATATCTTTTAGCAATGCAGCCAATCCCTCTCTGAATATTACGTGGTCGTCTGTCAGCAATACATTCATACACTTAGCTGTGTTAGGGGTATTTTAATTTTCATCTCCATTCCGTGCCCTTCATATTGTCCTGTTTGCAATTGCCCGTTCAATAGCTGCACACGGCTATGTATATTCTTCAACCCGATGCCTGTATTAGTAACACTTTGTATACCAATACCATCATCGTAGTAATGCAGTAGCAGCATGTGTTGTTGTTCTGTGATGCGGATGCCTATATTTTTTGCCTGTGCATGTTTTATGGTATTAGTCATCAGCTCCAGCACAATACGGCAAAGGGATGCAGATGCCTGCTGCGAAATAGCAACATCGCTTATTGCATATAAATAATCGACGGCTATAAACCCAGCTTTGCTAACTCGCTGCGCGTAGTCTTGCAATATCTCATTAAGGCTGTTGCCGGTGTTCAGAAAGGGGGTCAGGTCGTGAGATATGTTTCGGCAAATGTCTATTGCTTGTTTCAACTGCTTGTATGCATCATTGAGCAACACTATATCAGAACCTTTTACTTTTTCCATTGCAGCCTCCAACTGCATATTGCTGATAGATAATAATGGCCCAAGATTATCGTGCAATTCTTTGGCTATATATTTTCTTTCATTCTCCTGCGCATCCAATACGGCCTGCATGGCTTCCCTTTGTTGCCGCTCTATCTTACCAACAAAATACTTGTATAGCATGTACATGAAAATGAACATTAATACAACCAGACAGCTAGCAAAAGCAATTATAGCATAGACATCATTATTCATTTTTTGTCAGCTAGTATTTTTATCAGTACACCAAGTCTTGCAGCTTCAAAAATCACATTTAACCACTCATCAAATATCACGATTTGATACCCTTTGAGCGAATAGGCAGGAGATTCTATAATTCCAAACAAGGTATAGAATATAAGGCAGGTGCTACCTACCATTAAATGTGCTTTTTTATCCGGCATGCTGTCATTCGTTATCAGCCGCCATATAAACCATAGGGAAGCCACACTGAATACCGCATAAAAAAAGACAACAAACGTAGTATTCAACAGGCTTTGTTTCATCCACATATTATTGTACAAGAAAACAAACAAAGTAAGTGCTTGCAGCCCCCCTATTACCGTATAGTCTTTTTTAGTATTCAGCACTTTGCTGTAATATAACAACTGCGCTAATATCTGTATCAAAAAAGCAATGGCATAGAAGTAGTGGTTATAACTATCTTTATCCATGAGGAAAATGAGATACATTATAATCAATAGCAGCAATACATTGTGCAACAATAAATAGCGCATGCCATTTATGCGCAATAAAAAAAGCGGCAAAACAGCACTTAACAATATACACAGCACATATAATATAAGGTCAACAGTCCACATCCTATAAAAACAAATACTATATCATAATAAACAATAATCTGACTAATCCTGCAATCCTTACACCGTACGCTTCTAGTATGTAAATATCGAATATCGATAGCACTTTCAAAATGCTTATTTCTAACTATTGCAGTACAATCAGCACATAGATACCTTCGCCCCCAAATATTAATACATCAACATGATGAAAAAACTTACGCTATTGTTGGTGTTTACACTTTGCCTGCAATTTGTAAATGCTCAAACCCAGTTCTGGAGCGACACTTTTGAAGACTCGGGTGCGCCATCATCCGGCACACGTACGCCTTCTTTTTCCGGTGGTTTCGGCACTCCTTACACTCGTTATTTTATACGTTGTCAGCCGTCAGATATAAGCCTGCAGGCATCTTACACAAATATTCAGGGTACAAAATTCTGGGCAGGGGAAGACATAGATGCTGCTCCTGCCGGTGTTCAGGGGGCACAATCTTCTATTCAGAATATTACATGGACAGGCATTAACATTTCAGGCAAAACAGGGCTTTCTTTCAAAGGCTACTTTGCCACATCATTAACCACTGTTTGGGATCATGGTAGCTCTACAACACAAACAGACTACATAGTTGTATCCTACCGCATAGATGGTGGTAGCTGGACACAGTGTCTTGCATTCTATCCCAATGTCGCCAATGGCTTCAGCATACCAATGGCTATAGATACAGACAATGATGGTGTTGGTGATGGCTCAATACTGACTGCTGCATTTACAGAATTTACCGCGAATATCTCAGGCACAGGCACCACGCTTGAACTGAAGGTTGAAGCTACATCAAATACCGTAGGAGAAGAACTTGCATTCGATCACTTCCGCCTGTTTGAAACACTGAACACCACTACCACATGGAATGGCAGCACATGGAGCAATGGAACACCATCCGCTACTACAGATGCTATCATTGCCAGCAGCATTACTCCTGGTAGCTTTACCTGCAAGACGCTTACCATCAACAGTGGCGTAGCACTTACCATGAACAGCGGCGCTACTGCCAATATCAATGGCAATCTTACTAACAATGGTAACGGCTTCAGCGGCACAGGTACATTCAACTTTGCAGCCAGCAGCACACTTAGTGGCAATGCCATCTCTTGCGCAGGTACGGTAACGGTGGCTTCGGGCGCTACACTTACTACAGGTGGTTTGCTTACGTTTACATCTGATGCTACCAACACAGGCCGCATCGGCAACAGTGCAGGCACCATCAGTGGTACGGTAAATACACAACGCTACATACCTGGCGGCCGAAGGGCTTTCCGTTTCCTCGGTCATCCGTTCACTACGGCACAAAGCATGAGTGTATTGACAGACGATATAGATATAACAGGCAGTGGCGGCTCACCTTTCACCACTACCGGTAGCAACAATCCTTCTGCTTTCTATTTCAATGTAGCTACCGGCGATAACACAACCACAGGCAACAATCCGGGTTGGACGGCTTATACGGCCTCCTCTACATGGGCACAGTATCAAGCTATGCGTGTGCTGGTGCGTGGTGCTAAAGGCGAAGGCTTAACTTCAGGCGCATACACACCAAGTGCTGTAACGATAGATATGAGCGGTACGGTAAATCAGGGCAACCAAACCATCAGCCTTACAAAAGGTAGTGGTACCAACTTCGTATTGGTGGGCAATCCGTTCCAGAGCCAGGTAAATATGGATGCGGTGAGTGGCACAAACATCGGCAGCAGTTTCTATATCTGGAATGCTAATCAGGGCACACGTGGTGCTTATACATCTTACACATTCGGCTCTTCTTCTTTCAACCTGCCTAGTGGCGGTGCATTTGTTACTACGCTGTCTGCAAACGGCTCTGTGGTGATAGAAGAAGCAGACAAAACAAGCGGCACGCCGGGTACTATGCTGAAGACAACAGCTACTGCCAATCAGGTAGAATTGAAACTGGAAGACAGCACGATATTCTGGGACAGACTGCTTATCAATTTTGACGACAACGCAATGGCTACGGTAGATTATCCGGATGCAGCAAAACTGTACAATCCTGATATGACTTTCTATACACTGAGCAAAGATGACAGCATGTTGTCTATAGATACACGCCCTTATGTAGCAAACGAAACTATCAAACTCGGTTTGTATGCAGGCATCAAAAAAGATTTCAAATTCACTGCACCGAATGTAAATATGCCGGCAGGTACTAAACTGTATTTTACAGACAAACTGCTGAGCAAAACAATAGAAGTAACACCTGCTTTTGAATATTGGTTTACCGTAGATACAAGCAGCGCATCTTGGGGCAATGACCGTTTTGAACTGAATACACAAGGCGTACCAACGACGACAGGTATTACTAATATAAGCAAGCTGAAAGTGAAACTGGTGCCAAACCCTGCTACAGACAACGTAACCCTGTATTACGAAGGTGCAGGCAAAGAGCTAAACATCATCGTAACAAATATGATGGGTGTAAAAGTAGCCACTGCAAAAGCTGAT
>DGQM01000004.1 GCA_002389765.1 Bacteroidetes bacterium UBA4414
ACAATTTGCATCAGTTACAGTTACATTGTATAAGCCTGCGTCTGCAGGTTGCATTGATGTTTTTGTAGCAATACCTGTATTATTTTGCACAGACCAACCATTAGGACCGGTAAATGTAAATACAGGGTTTGCAATATAAGAAGGCGCTGTTGCGGTTAAGATCAAATCTGAATTTTTACAGATTTTCAGACTGTTAGGTACAACTTTAGGAGGCGCAGGTACTGCAGAACCGGCATCTGTAAACTTAATAGCACCATTAAAAGCAGGTACATCAGGTCCACCAAGTACAGCTATAGCATTAGACCCTGGACCAGGCATAGTACCAAAGTAGGTAACACCACCACCTGTGTTTAGCGTCACACCGTTAGTTACAAATGAAGTAGGTGTAACACCGGCAAAAGGCACAANNAGTAGTGCTAGGTGGAATAGTAACATTCAACCCGGTAAGTATTGGAATGATAGAACCGTTAGAAACACCATTATTAATAGGTCCGCTTTGCGCATCAACAACCCATCCAGTATTTGCAGCAATATTCGGAGCACCGGCAACAGCTGGCTGTTGACGCCACAATGTATATACTGCACCATTCATACTGAAGTTGATAGTAGGCGTGCCTACCACAACAGCCGCACCAACATGAAACATCTGAACCTCTGTAAGCGTAACAGGGCAAGAGTTACTATTGGTGACATTGAATGTTATGAAGTGGGGAGTAGGCATCGGACCATAAATTTNNGCTGCTGAACTGGTAAAATTTGTAGTAATAGTTGTGGTTTGCGCGTGCGCAGCAGACATACAACCTGCAATTACAACAGCTGTCGATAAAAACCTTTTGAATAACTGTTTTACCATGGGTTATTATTTCTGATAATTAATTTTTATTCTGCAAGTATTTTTTAAAATACTGTAGCTAACCATAATATATAGACATGTATACCAACATTTTGGTTGGTTTACAATCATCATACTATTGTAAGCACAGCATAATCAGACGTAAAATAAGTATATTTCTTTGCTTTGCAAACCCTTTGTTAAAAAATAATGGCTACGAAAACCGCATATTTCCATACATAATATGAAGATATGTTTTAATGAAATTTTAATGCCTTATTTTTACCAATACAGTGACGTAAAACATGTACATAAAAAATCAACAATTTAAGGATACCGATACGCTATTGGAAGTATTATTCGACTTTGAAATCGGCGACCCATCCGCAAAGATGCAGGCAATTATCAAAGAAGTAGATAACGCTGCTACTGATAATGAAGAATTAAAAGCACAGGCTGCAACTATGGAAGAAGAAGATGCACTGGAGCTATTAGACGATTGGAAGCGAGAAAGAGTAATACATATACTATTTAACAACTATTCATCCTTTAAAGTATTTGACGCCAAACTGTATGGCAAAAATGATTCATCTGAATATTTGCTCTATAGTATCGATTTGATTTAATATCACCATTTTTTTCACTTCGAGGTTTTTATACCTTTTCACATCCGAATAGTATATTGCAATTCGCATTAATATCATATAATGAAAAAATCGACTATTATTTTATCTATGCTTTTACCTCTTGCGGTAAATGCACAAGACGATCTTGTAAAAAAACTGGAAACCAATAAAAGCGACAGTTCAAAAAAGAAGTTTGTCTTTACAAACAAAATAAACCTTGAAAACAGTTCTGTTAAGAACCAAGGTAGCTCTGGCACTTGTTGGAGCTATAGTACCAACTCTTTCTTAGAAAGTGAAATGGCAAGAATGGGCAAAAAGCCAGTAGACATTGCTGAAATATATACTGCACGATGCGTGTATATTGACAAAGCCGATGCTTATGTACGCATGCACGGTGCAGTGAGCTGGGGCGATGGTGGCTCTTGCCACGATGTTATAAACATGTATGCTAAATATGGCGTAGTGCCGCAAAGCGTATATACAGGCCTCAACTACGGTACTACCAAAAATAAGTTTGGCGAAATGCAAGCCATACTGAAAGGCATGCTGGATGCTATCGTTCGTAACCCGAATGGTAAACTGACACCAAACTGGAAGACTGCGTTCCAAAGGGTATTAGACACTTATCTGGGCGAGTATCCTGAAACATTCCAGTGGGAAGGCAAAGAATATACACCAAAAACATTTGCACAAAAATATGTTGGTATAGAGCCAAAAGACTATGTTGAGTTGTCTTCTTTCTCAGACAAACCATACTACGAACAAACCATCTTGATGGTACCGGACAACTGGAGCTGGGACAAAGTGTATAATGTAAAAATGAATGACATCACCGATGCAATAGACTATGCATTGGAAAACGGTTATACCGTTGCATGGGCTACAGACGTGAGCGAAAAATACTTTAGCTGGAAAAACGGTGTAGCATTTGTACCTGAAAAAGAATGGGAAGACATGGAAGAAGATGAGCAAAAAGCACTCTTCAACGGTCCGAAACCTGAAAGAAAGATAACTGCTAAAATGAGGCAGGAAGCTTTTGACAACTACAGCACTACAGACGATCATGGTATGCACATCGTTGGTTCTGCAACAGACCAGTCGGGCCGCGAATACTACATGGTTAAAAACTCTTGGGGCGAAAAGAACGACTACAAAGGATATATTTATGTAACAAAGGCATACGTGAAATATAAGACTACTGCCTTCCTGGTACACAAAAATGGCTTGCCAAAAGAATTGAAAAACAAAATAGGATTGCGCTAATCTGCAACCTACATAAAATAATAAAGCCCGATAATCATCGGGCTTTATTTATATACTTAGTTTATACTTATTGCTGAATCAGGATACCTGTAGCGTCTATCCTTATTTCATCTTTAGGTTCTTTTATTTTAGCTATTTCTTCAGCGCTTTTACCTGCATCTTCTGCAAAATGGCGTTGGTCTGCAACCGATACCGATTTCTTGCTTGCTGTACCGCACACTACTACAGATGCACCTGCCAAATCCATAGGAATAGTAAAGTGGTCTTTGAATTTTACAAACACAGCCTCACCATTCGGATTCTGTAAACGCACCCAACAACCAGCAGACTGACACACCTCTGCTAGCGTACCTCTTACTTTGATATTAGCCAATTTGTTTGTGCTTTTCATGGCGTCGCTAAACTGTGCCACATCCATCGTACGGCCGTTTTCAAACTTCTTGCCATAGTAGGTCTGTTTACCTTCTTGTGCATTTGCAGTAGTAGCAATCAATGCGATAGCCAGTATAGATAATAGCTTCTTCATATGCTGAATTGTTTATTTAAAAATAAGATGAATTTATGAGATAGTCTTTTACATATTCACTTACACCTTCCTCCAATGTATAGGATGGGGTAGTATAGCCTGCACTGATAATCTTGTGCATATCAGCCTCTGTAAAATACTGATACTTGTCTCTGATATCTACAGGTGTATCTACAAACTCTATATTAACAGGCAGGTGTAGTGTAGTAAATATAGCTGTTACCAAGTCTTTAAATGTTCTTGCTTTGCCTGTGCCTATATTGTACAAACCATTAGCTGGTTTGTTTTGCATCAGCCATGCGCACATGCTTACTACATCTTTTACATACACAAAGTCGCGTATCTGCTCACCGTCTTTATAATTTGGATTGTGCGAGCGGAACAGTTTCACCTTTCCTGTTGCTTGTATCTGGTTGAAGGCATGCATAATAACTGATGCCATTCTGCCTTTATGATATTCATTAGGCCCGTAAACATTAAAAAACTTAACACCGGCCCAAAATGGAGGTTGTGTAGTTTCTTTCAGTGCCCAGATATCAAATTCATTTTTAGAAACCCCATACGGATTCAATGGATGCAACTGTTCTACAATATCATGCCTGTCTACGTATCCATGCTCACCATTGCCGTATGTAGCTGCAGAGGATGCATAAAGCAGCGGTATTTGCTGCGCTGTACATACACGCCATACTTCCTTGCTATAGTCAAGATTCAGCACTTTGTGTACTTCATAGTCCATTTCTGTGGTGTCTGTTCTTGCACCAAGATGGAATATTACATTAAGCTTTCCGGGATTGTCATCGCACCATTGTATAAAGTCGTTACGATGTATTTGTTGCAGATATTGCTTACCCTGCAGATTGGGCAGCTTTTGTTCTTTAGAGAAGTCGTCAACCAGTATCAGGTTATAAAAACCGAGATGATTGAGATAGCCTGTAAGGTAGCTGCCGATGAAACCGGCAGCACCTGTAATGGCTATAATATCGTTAGTATTCATTCAGAAATTTGCCTTGGAAGAAATAATAAGGCAAAGGTAATGATTAGTGTGTAGCTTCTGTGGCGTGCATAGCAGTATCAGCAGCATGTCCTTCTGCCTGTGTAGCTTCATGTGTCGCCTCTTCGTTAGTAGCTTCATGACCTGTAGCCTCGTGTCCTGCAGCTGTAGCTTCTGTATGGTGTTCGCCATGGCCAGCTTCTTCATCATGGCTCATAATGCTTACAAAGTTTACTGCGGCTACAAATAATAATACGAGAACTATTGCAAACCAGTATGCAGAACGGAATGATGTTGTAGGGTTGCTAGCATCGGTATTTGCGTGATTGTCGTGATGTGCTTCGTGTGCCATGTATTTGTTTTAGTTTTATGACAGGGGCAAAAGTAACAGTTTGAATCCATTTATTAAATAGTGCAAACGGGTATTTTTCATAAAAAAACGCCCCTAATCAGAGCGCTATATATTCAAAATTACTTTTTAGGTGCAGGTGGCTCCATTACAGTACCACATTTTTTGCAGGTGCGTTTTTCTACATCACCATAAAAACGCTGCATCAATGGTGGTAGTTGACTAACAATATCTGTCAGTTCAAAATATTCTTCATACAGCTTCTCGTGGCAGTTTTCACAAAACCACAGAAAACCGTCAATTTCAGGCGTAACACGTTTTTTCTCTATTACAAGCCCTATGGTGTTCTCACCTCTTTGCGGAGAGTGAGGTGTTTTGCCCGGTAACAAAAACATTTCGCCTTCTTTAATTTCTATATCTACAATCTTACCATCCTCAGGTATGCGTACTACCACATCGCCCTGTAGCTGATAGAAGAGTTCTTCGCTTTCGTTGTAGTGAAAATCTTTACGGCTGTTAGGACCACCTACTATCATCACGATATAGTCGCCCGACTCTTTGTACAGTTGCTGGTTGCCAACAGGTGGTTTCAGCAAATGACGGTTTTCTTCTATCCACTGATTCAAATTAAAAGGACGTGCAACAGCCATATCTATATCGTTTTGTGTAGTACTAATTTACTTCAATATTTTCATTTTCACAGTCTGGATACGTGTATCATTAGCCAGTAATATATCAAACTCATTACGGTCTATGATAATCCTGTCTTTCAGCTTTGGTATCGTTTCGTGATTGGCAATGATATAACCCGATAGTGTTTCAGACTCATCTGTAGGGAAGTTGAAACCATATTTTTCATTCAGATAATCCAGTTCTAAACGCCCTGAGAATATGTATTCGTTATCAGCAATCTGTTTTTCTACGTGTTCCTGCTCATCATACTCATCATTAATATCTCCGAATATTTCTTCCAGCACGTCTTCCATCGTTACTATGCCGGCAGTACCGCCAAACTCATCTATCACCCATGCAATGCTTTTACGCTCTTTGGTAAAACGGTTCATCAGGTCTACCGCACTCATTGTTTCCGGTACGGCAGATATACTGTGCAGTATGTCTTTAATCTTAGCCGGCTTGCGGTTCAGATCCAGATGGTGTACATAGCCAACTATATTATCAATAGCATTTTCGTAAACGATGATTTTTGAAAGCTTCGTATCTATAAACTTCTTCCTAACATCGGTAATCGGTGTATTTACCTCAATAGCTTCTACCTCGTTGCGCGGCACCATACACTTACGAATTTTCACATTCACGAGATACAGGGCATTTTCAAACAGTTCTGTATTCACTTCATTATTATCGGTTTCATGTCCGTGCAGACTTTGCTTTACGAAAANNCTTCTTTGATGCGCACATTAAACAGATGCTTCAGGATAAACTCTGATATGGCAACAAAAACCTTAGCAATCGGGAATAGTATCCAGTACATCAGCATCATAGGAATGCTGAAGATGGTGAGTACCTGATCTGCCTTTGCACGAAATATTGCTTTTGGTAAAAACTCTGCAAAAAACAGGATAATAACAGTTGCAATAAGGGTGTCTAACAGCAGTTGAAAATATTCTGAATTGAACGGAGCGGGTAGCTGGCTCAGTATAGGTTCGGTAAGCTGTGTCATCAGCAAACCGTATATAACCAGCAACACGTTAACACCTACAAGACTGGTACCTATAAACTCCGATGGGTTTTCCATAAAACGTGCAAGTATCTTGCCCGATACAGTACCTTGTTTCTTACGGAGCTCTATATTCAGTTTATTGGCAGATATGAATGCTATCTCTGTACCTGCAAAAAAGCCTATCAGTACAATGCAGCCTAAGATATATAGTATTAAATGGGTGACGTCCATATTTTTCAAAGATAGTAAAGATGCTATAAATAGTTGTTAAGCTGTAGATACGCAGTACTAACTATACAATATTTACCATAAACTATTATCTTGTAATTTATTAGATAGGATAGAGGCTAAGGGGTAAAATACGCTATTTAAATGCTGAGAACGCTGATACTATACTGGCTGATGATGCTATTGTCCTACACATCATTTGCCCGATACGAATACCTGCTACATAAGCCCTATGCTGAAAGGCATAAGGTATTAGATTCTGTCTTTTACTACAATTATCCATTAAGAGACAAGCCCAAAGAATTTCTGAGTGCGATAAATACACTTGCTAAAGAAGCTAAAGCTGAGGAAGATATTGAATTGGAGTGTGAGGCTACCTTATTAAATATAGCCTACAATAGTGCTATCAATTACAACGAAAATGCCAATATAGAAGCTACTGCAAAGCAATTGATAGAGCGTGCATCCAAAAATAATCTCACACAGATAGAAGTACGTGCTCGCCAATTCTTCGGCAGGTACTACATGGAAAAAAAAGGGAAGTATCTGGAAGCAATAGACCAGTTCTTATCCTCCTACTACCTAATGCAACAACTGACTGTAGAAGATTTCCCTACCAAAAAAGAGCACCTGTACCATGTGGCACATGCTTACTACAACTTTGGAGACTTTGCTAATGCACAGAAATACATGATGGAAGCCGACAAAACCGATGTACCCGACGGTGAGTCTATGCTGCACGATAAAAACAAAGTATCTACCTACATAAACCTGCAAAATACGCTTGGGCTTATATACCGTAATGATGGTAAATATGACTCTGCCCTGTATTACTTCAATAAAGTACACAAGCTTGCTACTTCGCTCAACGACTCTGTATGGATGGGTATCATAACAGGTAATATTGGCATTACACACTACCTGCAAAAGCAATATGATATTGCGATACCTATGTTAAAAGAAGATATCAGACTGAGCCTGAAATCGGGAGAAACGGACAACGGAGTGAATTCGCTTATAAAACTAACCGACATATACCTGCAACGTAAAGACTGGAATATTGTAAAAACACTGATAGATAGTACCCGCCGAATGGTGAACTATACACACGAGCCGCAGCAGCATATGCAATACCTGTCTTACATCATGGCACAATACTACAATGCTACGGGCAACCCGGCACTGGCATACAGGTATATGGACTCTGCCAGAATAGCCAAAGATGCCATGGATATGCGCAAAAATACCAAGGCGCTTGCTATACAGGAACAGAAACTGCAATTGCAACAATACAGGGCAGAGCTGCAAAAAGCTGATGACGAAAAGCGCATGCAGTTATTGAAACGAAACGCACTGCTCGTTATCATTATACTCGCTTCATCGCTGATAATTGTATTTATAAACGGGCAAAAAAGGGTGTACCGACAGAAAACACAACTTGCAGAAACCGAAAAACTACATGCTCAGCAAGAGTTAGAGAACGCAGCAAAACAGCTGGCAGACTTTACCAGCAGTATACACGAGAAAAATGAGCTGATTGAGAAAATAAGTGCAGATATAGAGCAGTATCAAAACCAAACTGCCAATACGGTAGTGATGCCGAATACGGAAGTATTGTCTCAACTGCAAAACTCAATACTACTTACGGAAGAGCAATGGGAGCAGTTTAAATTCAACTTTGATAAAGTACACATAGGCTACCTGAACAGGATGAAGGACAAATTGCCAGACCTGACACCTGCCGAAACCCGCTTTATGGTATTGGCAAAGCTGAAACTATCTAACAAAGAGATGGCTGGTATGCTGGGGGTAAGCATGCAGGGGGTGCGCAACTACAAATACAGACTCAGAAAAAAACTAAACCTGCCCGAAGATGGCGATATAGACAGCCTTGTAGATATGATCTAAAACTACCTAAGCCAGAAAGCTATTGACTGTAGCTACCAATTCATCGGTAGCAGCCTCCAGGTCGTCGTTTACAATTATCTTATTGAATTGAGGTGCAAACGTAAGCTCATATTCAGCCTTAGCTATACGTTCTTCCAGTGTTTCGGGTGTTTCTGTGCCGCGTTTTATGAGCCTTGTCCTCAGCTCCTCTATAGATGGGGCTTTGATGAATATGCTAATAGAATTAGCAGGGTATTTTTCTTGTATGGCAATGGCTCCCATTACATCAATATCTACCAATGGTGCATTGCCTTCGTTCCAGATGCGTTGTACTTCTGTTTTCAGCGTACCATAGTACTTGCCTGTGTACACCATTTCCCATTCTACAAATGCATCCTGCTCTATCAGTTGTTTAAATTCCTGTTCTGTAAAGAAGTGATAATCTTTACCATGTACCTCTCCGGGGCGTGGGTTGCGTGTACATGCCGATATTGAGAATGCCAGTTGCGGACATCTTTGCAGCAAACGCTTTACCAGTGTGGTTTTCCCCGAACCTGATGGGGCAGTGATGATAACTATTTTACCCTGTTTCAAAACAAAAAATTAGGCAGCAAAGATATAAAAAGAAAACGGGCACAGTAGCCTGCACCCGTATGTACTTTATATGTTCTGTTTGAATTAGCAGTATTGCTCGAAAGCCTGCAACAGATTCTGCGCTATCATTTGTGCAGGGCGGCCTTCTATCATATGACGCTCTATCATGTGCACTACTTGTCCATCTTTCAGCAATGCGATGCAAGGAGAAGATGGAGGGTAAGGCAGCAGATAATTGCGTGCTTGTTTTACCGCATCTACATCATAACCCGCGAAGGTTGTGAGTATCTGGTCCGGTTTTTTTGTAGCATTGTTTACAGCCATTATAACACCCGGACGTGCAGTACCGGCAGAGCAACCGCAAACAGAGTTGATGAACAGCAGGGCAGTACCGCTTTGTTTCAGCGCGGTGTCTGCATCTGCAGGAGTCAATAATTCTTTAAAACCTTGATTTGTCACTTCGGCCTTCATCGGGGCCACTATTTCTGTAGGATACATTAGTAATCTATAATTTGACTACAAATTTATGATTTATCTGCGTGATGCACGAAATACCTGCTATAACGAATAGTAATAGACACATTAATAATTATTCGTGTTCATGTTCATGAACATGAACGGCGAACACTTTTAAAAACACGTTTTTACAATTACGGTGTAGTTATACCCAATTTGTACACCGAATAATATTACAACACTATATATTAAATATGTTGGTTTTAAAAGCATAGTGAGAATATCTGCCAGCAGTAGTTACAACACCAATATTAAACTTGTTATATATTAAATAGTAACAAGCTTGTGAATAGATATGGTATAACAATGAATATCGCTTGGTATTAGTAAAGGTTGTAATAATGTTTGCACAGATTAGGTGTGCTACCCCGTAAATATGCAATTTTAAAAACGTGGGGCATTCATGTTCATGAACATGAACAGAACATGAACGGCAATAAAAGAATACTGCTCTGTGCTCGGAAATCCGAGCAGTCTCCTTTTACAAACATCCACAACTAATTGATTATCAATGAAAATAAAAAATCCACCATTCTGATAAAGAATGATGGACTTGAAAGTTATATCAGTAACCGATACTAATCTCTTCTAGTAACCCTGAAGTTAAACTCACCACCGGTAAACTCTTTCGTATCACTGCTATTATAGTTGTACATAATAGATGTGCAGGTACCGTTTATAGCATATATAGTAACAGGTGCACCCAGCAATGTATCTTTTCTTACAGTGGTAATCTTATCAATCTTCACGTACCCTTTTGTGCCAAACGTACGTACAGAATACCAACTGATATCAGTTTCACTCTTAGTAAAGCTGATTTCTGCATTGATATTCGTATCTGCACAACTGATTGTTTTACCAACAAGTGCCATCAATTCAGCTTCTGTTACTTTGTGCCCGTTAGGCCAGCTCAACCTGATGCCTGCTGCAGGATATGCAAAACTGGTATTACCTACCTGATAGCCACCAACTTGGTTCTCATTAAAATACATATACTGTTCGTTATCTGTATTCAGGTTGTACTTCTCACCACCAAAACTGAAGTTGAAGTAATAAGGAAAAGGAGTGGTGTTAGTATTGTTAGTTGGGGTAGTAGTTGTTTTATCTTTTGAACAAGCGCCCAATAATATTGTAAGCAAAAGAAGGTTTGTAAGTTTTTTCATAAAATGGATTGAGTTCACAATATATAAGCCAGGATATGAAAATGCAAAAACATGGTGCTCGGAAATCCGAGCACCGAGCACTTTCTGTAAAATTTATAATGTGTTATTTCATTTTACTCATCACAACATCCCACACTTCTTTCTCTTTAGCATCGGCAGATGTATTCATTTCTTCGGCTTTTGCTACCAGTGGTTTCACCTCAGGATGTTCTTTGAGGTCTTGTGCGTTGATGATAACATTCAGGTAAGCACCTTTCACAGCTGCACGTGCGCACAATGCGCCAACACCGGCATCACTCACGCTGTTAGGGTTGCCTATCTCTGCCATGCTCTTCGCTAGGTTGAAAGATTCATACGCAAGCTCCATTGTACGATAAGGTACTTTGATGGCATTGATAGTAGCTGCATCAATTGCAGCTTTGCGGGCAGCTTTTTCTTCGTCCGTTCCTTTTGGCAGACCAAATGCAGCCATTATCTGGTTGAAGGCATTGGTATCTTCATCTACTAGGTTCAGCATATCCGTCATCAGTTGCTGGCCTTTCTCTGCATAGTTGCTAAATTCTTCCCAACGCGCATCCCAGCCTTTTTTGTGAGACGACAGGTTAGCAACCATCGTACCCAATGCAGCACCCAACGCACCGCAATAAGCAGCTATACTACCGCCACCCGGCGCAGGGCTTTCGCTCGCTGTTTCTTCTGCAAACTTAGTCAACGTCATACCTATCAGCTTTTTGCTGCTCAGGTCGCGCAGGCGGTATTCTATTATTTTCTTCTCAGGGTCAAACGGTGCCAGTTCATCCAATCCCAATGATTTAACAGCAATCTTAATCAGTTCGCTCTCGCTAACACCCACACTACGCTGTTGCTTACGCAGGAAGAATTTACCTGCTTCCAGTATAGCTTGTAGTGGTACAAGGCCTACCAGTTCGCTACCCGTTACACGCAGGCCACGCGCCTGTGCACGCTCGCATGCAGTATCAAATACCACATGCAGCGGAGTAGTGTTCATATTAGTCAGGTTGATGGAAATCTGCGCAACACCATATTCTTCGATAAACCAACCTATTGCTTTTACATTCTTCAGCAAGCCCGGTACCCAAACGGCTTCGCCATTGGCATCTTTCACCACTTTGCCCTTCTCGTCTGTCTTCTGGCGGCCTTTTTCACGAATATCAAATGCTACCGCATTTGCTCTGCGGGTAGATGTTGTGTTCAGGTTCACATTGTACGCAATCAGGAAATCGCGCGCACCAATAACAGTAGCACCGCTTTTCTCGTTAAATACTGCTTGTCCGTAATCGGGTTTCCATTCAGGTTTCGTGATTTTTGCTGCAAAGCCTTCGTATTCACCACTACGTATATCTGCCAGATTGCTACGGTAAGGAGCGCTAGCAGCATATTCGTACAAGTAAGTAGGTATATTCAGCTCTTCGCCCACACGCTTTGCCAGCATTTTCGCAAACTCCACTGTTTCTTCCATTGTAATGCCACTGATAGGTATCAACGGACATACGTCTGTTGCGCCCATACGCGGGTGTTCGCCCGTGTGGTTGCGCATATCTATCACTTCACCTGCTTTTTTTATAGCCTGAAATGCAGCCTCAATAACTGCATGCGGATTACCCACCATTGTAACCACAGTACGGTTGGTAGCCTTGCCCGGGTCTACATCCAGCAGGCTCACACCTTCTACTTTCTCTATCTCGTCGGTAATCTGTTTGATGATACTCATATCGCGCCCTTCGCTAAAATTGGGCACACATTCTATAATTGCATTTTTGAAGTCTTTCATTATTGGTAGTTGAGAGCGCAAAAATAGCTAAATGCACCAAGTAAAGAAGAAAGAAATCTCTTATGCCTTTCCCGACGATTATTCAAAAACCACCGTTTCTTTAACCACTGAATAACAAATGATATAGAAGTATTATAATACTTTTACAGTCCTCTATATGTATACATTGAAGCGCATATTATCGGTGATAGCCATTGGCTTGTGTGCTGCACATGCCGATGCTCAATACACACCTGCCATACGTTCTGTAAGGCCGGGTGTTACTATCGGGCCTAATACGGTGGGCAAGGGTGTGTTGCAATTTCATCTGGCAGGCTTTAAAGCTTGGGAAGGCCGCAGAGACGATACTTCTGTTTATTTCAACAATGCTACTTATGCCAATGCTCTGATATGCTATGGCATTACAAATAAGCTGGAACTGAACCTGCTTGCCGAAACACGCAACGACAAAATAGATATCAATAACGTTAAGCTACCTGCATCAGGTGTAAGCCTTACTGCAATAGGGGTGCGCTATACCATTACCGAGGGCGATGCGCGCACACCATCTGTAGGTCTGCAAGGGTTGTTGAAACTAAAGGGGCAGGCATCTGATTATCAGCCACGTAACATGGCTACACGTGCTTTGCTGTTATTGGGTTACGAACCTACATATATTATATCTATGTCTGCCAATCTGGGTGTAGACTATAGTGGTAATAATACCGGCGCTACGGGTTTATACTCTTTCAAAACCAACGTAAGGCTCTCTCCGCAGCTGGGCAGCTATATCGAAACATTCGGCAACTACCGCAACAGGTATTTGTATAATAATATAGGTGTTGGCTTGTACTATTTCATTACCAACGATTGGCAGGTAGACCTAAGCACTGGTTTTGGTATACGCAAAGACCAGTATAACAGCTTTGTGAGTTTGGGGCTCGCATTCCGCATACCTACATTGGGTATACCACAGCAAATGCAGCAAGCAGACTACTACGAATAGTGTTTACAGCTCTGCTGCATTAAAAGTATCTCCCTGCTCTACATCGCCTGTTTCATATCCTTTTTTGAACCAACGCATACGCTGTGCTGATGTACCATGTGTAAAGGCATCGGGCACCACACGACCTGATGCTTGTTTTTGCAGGCGGTCATCGCCAATGGCATTAGCAGCATTTAGTGCTTCTTCAATATCGCCAGGTTCAATAATACCTTTTGTTTGTGTATAGTGCGCCCAAACACCGGCCAGAAAATCGGCCTGCAATTCCAGCTTTACGGACAGTTTATTAAACTCAGCTTCGCTGAGCCTGCTGCGCATAGCATGCACTTTATCGCTAATACCCAATAGGTGTTGTATATGATGACCTACCTCGTGTGCTATTACATAAGCCATGGTAAAATCACCCGGGGCATTCAGCTTGTTTTGTAAATCATCGTAGAACGACAGGTCTATGTAAACAATATTATCTCCGGGACAGTAAAAAGGTCCCATACTACTGCTGGCACCACCACAACCCGATTGTGTTTCTCCTGAAAAAATGCGCAGTTTAGGCTCTTCATAGTTTTTGCCAAATTGCTGTGGAAACTGTTTATTCCATACATCCTCCGTTTCGGCAAGTATGGTTGCAATAAACTCCCGGCCTTCTTTTTCCTGTGCCGATTCCTGATAGGGCTCTGAAGAGGTTTGCTGTTGAGGAGCATTGCCTGCTTGTTGCAATACCTGCGATGGGTCTCCGCCCATAAAGTAGATAATAACAGCAATAACCAACGTACCGATACCGCCACCAATCACTTTACCACCCATACCACCGCCACCACGTACGTCTTCAACATTATCGCTTTGCCTGCGTCCTTTCCAGAGCATAGTATACAGATTTTGCTTAAAAGTAGCCGTTTATTGCCGAATGTAAAAGCAGCAGATAACGCAGCCTATTTTCTTCTACAATAGTGCAGTTGTACTAGTCCGCTTGGGTATGCTGTGCTTTTCAGTAGTTCAAGATTGATGCAAGGTTTATCACCCGCTACAAACAACGGAATACCATCGCCAAGCAGGGTAGGGATAACAGAAATAATGTATTCGTCTATCAGGTTTTCTTTCATAAAAGAATGTATCACCTGTCCGCCACCATCCAAATGAATGTCTTTACCTTCTTTATTACGCAACTCTTTCAGCAAATCACCAACATTACCATTGTAGAAATGCAGGTTGTTTTCTAATGCTCTCGGTGTACTGGTTATTACATACGTCTGCCTGTCATCGTGCGGAAAGGGCATACCGAAAGTCAGTACTTTTTCATAAGTCTTGCGACCAAGTATGAATGTATCTGTTTGCTTTACAATATCACTATATCCGTAGTCCTGTCCTTCGGCAGCTACTATATCCAGCCAACCAAGGCCGCCATCTTTATCAGCAATAAAACCATCCAGACTACTAGCTATGAAAAGAATCAATTTTCTATGGTGCATAAAAAAGCTCCCCTTGTTTTAAGAGGGGAGCAAATATATTGAGATAAGCTTTACGCTACAGACGTAGTTTGTTTCTTTCTTGTAAAAAGTATCAGTGAGGCAATCAGTGTTATTATCAAACCAACAAACAATGGCTCCATAAATGTAGTTCCAAAACGATATAGTGCATTATTCTTATACATTGCCATATTGCTCGTTATCTCCTGTACTTGTTTAGCTTTTTGTGCATCTGTAAGTTTGGTAGATGCATTAATACTTTTTACCATTACATCGGCATACTTATCTCCGAAGTCGGGGGCGAAATTGCTGTATATAACCATCCACGCACAGGCATACATAAAGCATCCTATTAATGTAATAAGTGAACCCATTATTAAACCTTGCTTAATGCTCACTGTTCCATTATTCTTTTTAAAACTGGCAATGGCAAAGTATATCATACTGAAACCTAATATCATGGATGAGAATCCATATATCATCCCTTTCTCCAGATAATCATTGCCATCTTTCAACATGGGGATAAACATGGCCAGCACACCACCAAGTATAATACCCGAAATAACACCGTAAGTAAGAACAACTTTTTTCATAATTCTATTTTTAGATTTTGATGCGAATTAAGGCCTATAGCCTTGTTTCATCGTCATACTTTAGGGTGATTTTGGTATGAAAAGCCTATTTTCATGCTTTTGCAGGGTAGTATCACGGTACCAGATTCAGTTCCCTTGCTTTCTGAATGGCTTGCGCTCTTCGTTTGGCATCCAACTTCAATAACAAATTAGACACATGTGTTTTTACTGTATTAATAGATACAAAAGTGGTATCAGCTATTTCCTGATTACTCATTCCTTGTGCTATTAATAATAATATCTCGTGCTCTCGTTTGCTGATATTCAGTTTTTCTAATACTTGTTCGTTTACAGCAAATGGTGCAGAAGGATTGATGGTAACGGGTACCAGCTTTTCCACGATTACCTCTTGGGGCTTGGTCAGCTTTCTACCCATAACTACGCCTAATACCACAAATATTACGGCTACAATACCCGCATACAATTCTGCCGAGTGACCTACGATGATAAAACGATATTGTGCTACCTGCAGCACTACCATCAGCAATGCAAGTGTAACACCAAAGATTATCAATCGTTTATTTATCATACTGCCAAAATACTACTTTTCTGATTTAGCCAATTGTTAATCCGATTGCTATATTCTTTAATATTCAATACTATTGTATAATACAACTTTATAAAATGAAGAAAGTCTGCTTATCTATATTTTCAATACTGTTGGCAACTGCCGCAGGTGCTCAGATACAAATCACTGCAACAGATATGCCTGTTTCGGGAGATACTCTGCGTAGTAGTGCGACTGCCGCAACATCTTCGGGTATCACGCTTAGCAATACAGGTACCAACTATGCGTGGGACTATAGCAGCCTTACACCGGTTTCCCAATCTGTAGCTAACTATCAACTGGCGGCAACTGTCAATGTAGCTTTTGCATTAGTCATATCGCCTACGGCATATGGGTACAAAGTAGCCGATAGTTTTCCTACACCTGCCGGATTGCCAATCAGCCTGCCTGTATCTATCAAAAACATGTACACTTTTTACAACAAAAAATCATCTCCTTCGCGTTTCGTGGCTGAAGGCTTTGGTGCTACTATCAGTGGCATACCTACACCGGCCGCTTATCAGGACGAAGATGAAATATACCTGTTCCCGCTAGACTACGGTGTAACAAACGACAGCACTACATTCGATTTGAAATTCAGCTTGGCATCATTGGGTAGTGTCAGGCAGAAAGGCTATCGCAAAACTACAGTAGATGGCTGGGGTACTATTAAAACACCATTCTTTACTACTGCGGTAAATTGTATTCGCGTACGTTCAGAAATCCGTGAAATTGATAGCTTTACTATTAGCCCGTTACCTGCTATGGGAATACCGAGAAACACAGTAGAATATAAATGGTTGGCAACAGGCGAGCATTATCCTGTATTATGGGTAACCGCAAACATTACAGGCACAACAGAAACCATCACCAGTGTACGCTACCGCGATCAGTATCGTCCGGGTTTGCTGAATGTAGCAGAAACACCTGCATTGCAAACTTTCAAAGCATATCCAAATCCTGCAAATGGTATGGTTAATATAGATGTACCTGCAACATGGCAAAACTATACTGTTGCTATTTACGACCTACAGGGTAGGATTGTTGCCAACTACAACAATACATCAAAACTGGATGTTTCGAACCTTGCAAAAGGAAACTATCTGGCAGTATTGCAGCACGAAAACGAACGTGCGGCAGCAGCCATCATCAAAGACTAAAGTTTACGAATGAAGCCGTTGGCTTCTATCAATATCATCTTCTCATCAGCCATACCCCGTATGGCTGATATTATTTTATCTTTGTTGTAGTGGGGCAATAAGTTGATGATGGCAGTGCTATGCTTTGGCTCGTGCAGCAATCTTAATATATCATTTATTACAGACTGATTATCAACAGTTTTTAATTGATTATCTAAACATACATCGCAATGACCGCAACCCTGTTTCAGCTCTTCATCAAAGTAAGCCAACATAATTTTTGAGCGGCAAATACTATCATTTTCCAGATAGTTGATCATAGCAAGTGTACGCTCTTCATGTCGTTTTTTAAGCTTGTTAATTCTGTTTGTATCTATGATGAGATGCTTACTATCTACCCTGTAATGATGGAAGAACATTTGTGGGCCATCTTTTTGTTTAGCATATTCTATAATGCCCATTGCATTTAGCCTGTTCAGCAGCTTTTCTGCCTCATCCATTCTGCATTTCATTTGCCTGGCTATTGCAAACAACCTGATAGCAGTAGGGTATTGAAACAAGCTTCCATATAGCCTCAGCAGGGTGGTAATAGTATATCCCAGTTCAGGATAAGTATTTATAACCTCATCCAGTTCGGCCCTGTTTACATTAATATATATAGTGGGTGGACTAAACACAGCATCTGTCAATGTCCACAATCCTTCCTGTTCCAACAGCTTTAATGCACTGGAAGCTACCGATGCATCCAGTTTAAATTTCTCGCAAAAGTCCTTCAGCTCAAAGTCATAGTACATGTATGGCTCTGTACCAATAGCTATTTGCAAGTACTCTGCTACAGACTGGTAAACATGACGCAGGTATTCCACTGGGGGGAATAGAACATCCGTACTGCGCTGCAGCCTGTTGATGTCTATATTATTGTATAAAATAACAGATTGGGATGGCTGCCCGTTTCTGCCTGCTCGTCCTGCTTCCTGATAGTATGCTTCCAGATGTTCGGGGGCATCATAGTTGACAACCAGTCCTACATCTGCTTTGTCTATACCCATCCCGAATGCGGTAGTAGCTACAATAGTCTTGATCTCATTTTGCATCCAAGCCTCTTGTGCAGCTTTGCGCTTGTCTTTAGCCATACCTGCGTGATAAGCCACAGCAGGTATTTGTTCCTGTGCCAGGTATTTTACCAATACCTCCGTTTGTCTACGGCTGCGACAGTATATAATATTAGATGTACTACTGGTCTGCAACAAGTGCAGCAATGCAGGGTTCTTGTTTTCACTGTAGCTTACTATGTATTCTATATTCTTCCGCTCAAAGCTCTGGGTATAGAGTAGAGGTTGCCTTAGCTTCAGCTGCAGTGCAATATCGTTTTGCACAGACGTTGTTGCTGTAGCTGTTAATGCTAATATTGGTACATCTTTAAAAACCTCTCTCAGCGATGTTATCTTCAGGTAGTCGGGACGGAAGTCGTGCCCCCATTGCGATACGCAATGCGCTTCATCTACCGCTATAAAACTGATATCGAGCTCAGGGAGAAACTCGTTAAACTGGTCAGACTGTAACCTTTCAGGCGATACATATAATAGTTTATACGCACCATGCATAGCATGCTGCAACAAATGCTTCACTGCATTGTAAGACATGCCTGCATGTATACAAGCAGCTTCAATACCCAATCCTTTCAACCTGTCTACCTGATCTTGCATCAATGCCACTAGCGGCGAGACCACCAGACACAGACCATCCATCATGAGTGCAGGCACCTGATAACAAAGAGATTTACCGCCACCGGTTGGCATCAAGGCAAGGATATCCCTCCCTGCGAGTACATCATTAATAATAGATTCCTGATTTCCCCGAAAAGCACTATATCCCCAGTACTGCTTTAATATGTCTTTTGCAGTTGCCAAACTTATATGTCGCCGTAGTTTTTATCTACAAACACAGGTTTCAGGCCATCTACCCACAATTGCTTTTTGGTATCAGGATGTTTTTCCATTTCGTCGATAGCAATAGATGGTATCCAAATGCAGTTATCGAAACGGTTGGGGTAGTACAGGCTGAACATTGCCGATACACCCAGTTGCTGCGGGTAGATGCCAAACAGCAGCACAGCTTTAGGTGCCAGTCTGTCTCTGAACTGATGCCATGCTGCTGGCTGTTGCAATTGATGTATATAATAATCTGCTTGATCCAGCTTGCATGCCTGCAGTATTTTCTGCAATTGCGTTTCCTCTGCACTACTTAGTGTATATGGCTTTGTTACCACCAGTACCTTTACTGTAGCAGGTAAACCATCGGGCAGGGCATCCCAATACGCATCTATATTTGTGTTAACTATATCTGATTGAATAATATCGGGCATTGCTGGCATAACAAGTGATTAACAGGCCTTAGGCTTCACAGCGCTTCGGCTTTACAGTTATTTTTCGTTTCTTTGCACGAAATTAAACGTTTATATGGTTTCCGCTATGGATATAAAGGTGAGAAAAGTAGAAAAAAGCCGGATTCAGGAGTTGGATTTAAATAACATCCAGTTTGGTAAGCTTTATGCAGACCATATGCTGGTAGCCCACTATGAAGACGGTGAGTGGAAACAACCGGAAATCGTTCCTTTCGATAGTCTGAGCCTTAGCCCTGCTACTACGTTTATGCACTACGGACAGGCTATCTTCGAAGGTGTAAAAGCATACAAAAACCAAGAAGGCGAACCTGTAATTTTCCGTCCGTACGACAACTGGAAGCGTATGAACCGCTCTGCAGAACGTATGGGTATGCCTGCTGTACCTGAAGAAATATTTGTAGACGGTATGCGTGCATTGGTAAGCCTTGATAAAGATTGGATACCAACTGAAGAAGGTACATCACTGTACCTGCGTCCGTTCATGATAGCGACAGACGAGTTCATCGGCGTTAAACCTGCTGAAAAATTCACATTCCTGATAATAACAAGCCCTGCGGGTCCTTACTACGCTAAGCCTGTATCTATATATGTACAGGACGAGTATGTACGTGCATTCCCGGGTGGTATCGGCTTCACAAAAGCTGCCGGTAACTATGGTGCAAGTATGTACCCAACTGCGCAAATCCGCAAAATGGGCTACGACCAGATACTGTGGACAGATGGTTTTGAACATAAATATGTACAGGAAATCGGTACAATGAATGTGTTCTTTGTTATCGGCGATAAAGTTATCACGCCCGAACTGAGTGAAACAATCCTGGCAGGCGTTACCCGCGATAGCGTTATAACCCTGCTGCGCGAAAAAGGCGTAACGGTTGAAGAACGCCCGCTGAGCATCGACGAAATAGCTGAAGCATACAAAAACAACCAACTGAAGGAAGCTTTCGGTACAGGTACTGCAGCGTCTATCTCTCACATTGCTGAGCTTACTTATCACGATACACGTATGGTAATGCCACAGGAAGACTGGGGTATATCTGAATGGGTAAAGCAGGAAATGAACAACATTCGCTATGGTAAAATAGCAGATACACACGATTGGGTAGTGAAAGCATAATCTGCCTCACTTATAAATATGCTGAAAAGCCTTGTACACAAACGTATAAGGCTTTTTTAGTCTTTAATTCGTCCGTATAATTCATTAATATTACGTTTCAAATTTTCAATATGAAATTATTGACGAGAGGTCTTCCCGTCCTTCTCTTATCATGTATGGTAGTTGGCGCAAATGCGCAAAACATATCAGAAGACGAGGGGATACTTTCCAAGAAAGAATATGCCCGCTACCTGGGTTTTGGCGTAGGTACTACATATCAGAGCTTTTATGATGAGGTGTTGTCTTCTAAACGATACGATAAAATAGGCGTAGCTGCTTGTATATCTAATACTAAAATCAACGATGTAAAATATACAGAACTTATGTTTCAAGGCTCTATGCTCAATATGGAACGTAAGAGCGATGAACTGGTAGACCAGAAAATAAAATACTACAAAGCCTTTATGGACTACAGGCATATGTACAAACTGGCGGTCCTGGATGAAAATATATATGATGTAAGGGCAGGGGCTTTGTTCTCTACATTGTTCGGGCATCGCTATGCACCTGAGTTGGCAAATACAGGTAATGTGTATGAATATGCCATAAGTGTGGGCCTGACGGGTAAGGTAGCACGCGAACAAACTTTCTCGGGCAGGAGAGGACACCTCATCTGGGATTTAAGCATTCCGTTTTTTACCAATACATCCCGTCCATCATACATGAATGTGAGCGAGGGTGTAGGCCCTACCAATAAAGCATTAACACAGATGTTTGCTAATAATACCATAACAGCATTTGGTAAATACATGCGCATCAATAGCAGGTTGCATATACTGTACCCACTGAAAAATGGTAATAAGCTGAAGTTTACCTACCAATGGGACTATTATACCATGAAAGGTGGTAGCGGAGAAAAAGTATATACAGCAGAGCATACTTTCATGCTCAATTACCAATTTAACTACTAGTGAATCGTTTTATGAAAAAGCATATATATCTATTCCTTTTAATAGCATTGGCTTTTGCATCTTGTGAAAGGCTGATGATGCCAAAACCCAAAAAGTATAGTGCTACGCAGTTGTTTGAAGAAGTGTGGTCTAAAATGAATACAGGCTATGCGTACTTTGAAAGTAAGGGTATAGACTGGGATTCTGTGCATAACGAATACATGTTTAAAATTGCAGATACGTTCAATACACAACAGGTGTATGATACGCTTTCACAAATGCTGAACATCTTGCAGGATGATGGTATTTCATTAAATGCCGGCTTTGCACAGTCATATTACAAAAAGCCAACTTTTTACAAAGAGGACTTTAATAAGCAACTTTTAGAGAAAACATACTGGCTTGGGGCAGAGAGAACAGGTCCGATGCTGTACAAAGTGATAGACTCTTGTGGCTATATTTATTACGGTGATTTTAATCAGGATATAACTGATGCTCAAATAAATGTGGTGATTGACAGACTTAAAGGTTTAGGTATGAAGAAGGGGCTTATACTGGACGTAAGGAATAATCCTGGAGGTAAATACGATAATATGTTTACGCTCTTCAAACACATGGGGTATGATACCGCAGGCTACGATTACAGTGTTTACCTCTACCAATCGGCCTACAAAAAAGGACCTGCAAGAGATGAGTTTACAGACTATGTAGGCACATTTATGGATAAAAACAATGAGAAGAAGTTTGCCAAAAAGATAAGGGTACTTACCAACAGAGGCATGCTGGGTGTAGGCAACCTGTTTGCTACAGGCAGCCAGGGCTTTTTCAATGTTCGCACAATGGGCGATACTACCGGTGGCGGTAATTGCGGACTTACTACTTCGTATGAGCTGTCAAATAGTTGGGTTCTTACATTCCCTTCTACCAAAGTGCGCACTGCAGGTGGCTTCTTTATGAATGATGGCGTAGCGCCAGATAGCACGATACATACAACTGCTACAGATGAGGCTGCAGGCAAGGACACCATTATTGAAGCAGCCATAGCCAACCTTTGGGGAAGATAGTATTGCCTTAACCGACTAATACACTTCGTTTACCGATATCTTATAAGCAGGCTCAAAAGGCCTGCTTATTTTTGTGAGTATATATAATAAGGAAGCATTTTATGGCGAGACACGACAGAAACATAGCAGATGTTCCGAAGGCAAAGCTGAATAAAGAATCACTGAAAGAAGGTTTATTAATTTTTTCATATATAAAGCCCTATATGGGCAAGTTCATTGGCGGGCTGATAGTTATTGCATTATCCAGTGCCACAACCATGGCTTTCCCGTACTTCCTGAAGAAACTGATTGATAGTGCCAATACCAAAGGACCGGTTGAGTTCTTAGCATCGCCAACCGGTATAGCCATCAGCATGATTGGTTTGTTAACTGTACAAATGGTTATCTCATTCCTAAGGGTATACTTTTTTACATATGTTGGCGAAAATGCTTTGGCAGATCTGCGTAAGGATATATATAAGCGCCTTATAACCATGCCAATGAACTTCTTTGCACAACGTCGAGTAGGTGAACTATCCAGCCGTATCAGTGCTGATGTGTCACAAATTCAGGAAGCAGTAACTACAATGCTGGCCGAAATATTAAGAGGAATACTAACACTTGTAATTAGTTTAATTTTAATATTTTATTTTTCTATAAAACTGGCTTTCATTATGTTATCGGTGATACCTATAATAATAGTTATAGCATTGATATTCGGTAAGCGCATTCGTAAAATGGCACGTGCCACACAAGACCAGTTGGCAGATTCTGGTACAATTGTAATGGAAACGCTACAGGGAATCAGTAATGTAAAGGCTTTTGCAAATGAGGAACATGAAATAAATCGCTATACAGGCAGTATCAATAATGTGGTTAAGTCTGCTATTAAAAATGGACAATTCAGGGGATATTTCATTTCATTCCTATTGTTTAGTGTATTTGGGGCAATTGTATTAATTGTATGGTACAGTACTAAATTGATGGCTGCTAAAGAATTAGAGTTCGGGGAATTAGCAGCTTTTGTAATATACACTGTATTTGTTGGCGGTACCATGGCTGGCTTTGCCGATCTTTACAGCCAGTTGCAAAAAACACTTGGAGCTACACAGCGTGTACGTGAAATATTGAAAGAAGTACCTGAAGATGTGGCTATTGCGAACGAGCCAATTGAGGAAAAATACAGGCTTTCCGGTAAGGTTTCGCTGCAAAATGTTGCATTTACCTACCCAAGTCGCCCGGAAATTCAGGTTTTGAAAGGGATAACAGTAGATGCAGAAGCCGGTCAGCAAATAGCTATTGTTGGGCCAAGTGGTGCAGGTAAGAGCACCTTATCGGCACTTTTGCTTCGCTTTTACGAGCCGGAAGCGGGAAAATTATTGTTCGACGGGCTGAATGCGCAGGATATTCCACTTACCCAATTACGCAATCAGATGGCGCTGGTACCACAGGATGTATTGTTGTTTGGCGGTACCATATTCGAAAACATTGCTTATGGCAAACCGGGTGCAACACTATCAGAGGTGCAGGAAGCAGCCCGTAAGGCAAATGCACATGATTTCATCACCAGCTTCCCGGAACAGTATGAAACAATTGTAGGCGAGCGGGGCATCAAACTATCGGGTGGACAACGACAACGTATTGCCATTGCCAGGGCCATATTAAAAGACCCGGCCATCTTAATACTGGATGAAGCTACCAGCTCATTGGATTCAGAATCGGAAGCTTTGGTACAAGATGCGTTGAACAACCTGATGAAAGGAAGGACATCATTTGTGATTGCACACAGGCTCAGTACCATCCGCAATGCAGATAAGATCATTGTACTTGAAAATGGTAAAGTAAAAGAATCGGGTACGCATCGAGAATTGTTGGCAATGCAAGATGGTCTATATAAAAGCCTGAGCCTGCTACAGTATGATAGTGTGCCGTCACAATCATAGACATTATACTAAGGGGATAGCGATATCTCTTTTCTTGCGATTTTTTTATTTAACATAATACACTCTTATGACAACAAATGCGATGGAGGTGATATTGCCGTTAGGCAAATGAGTAAAGCCCCTGTTTTATCAGAGGCTTTTTTGTTACATTTGAGTTGCTAAACTTAAAATGTAAGTATCATGAAAAGTATTAATGTAGATATCAATGGCAAAAACCATGAATTGAACTATGAATTGAACGGTAATTCAGTTTCAATATCATTTGAAAACACAGAATTTAGTAACATATTCCTACCTACGCATAATATAAATTTCGATAACTCCGTACAAATGAATACTACAACAGGGGAGCAGTTCGATGTTTTAAGATTAATATTTGATGCTATTGTTGAGGTTGAGGCAATTGATTTGCCTGATGAGATGTGTTAGTTGCTCTTTTCTTTCTAACGTTTCTAAACGCTTCTTCTCTTGTTAAATTACACTCCTTAACAGGTGAAGAAGTTAGTTCTGCAATTTCTTTATACAATTGTTGGGCATTATCTATATCGCCACTTACTGTAGTGCCATCGTGTGCTATAAGTATCATTGCATATACTTACTACAGCTTTTGATGCATTTCTGATTCCGTCGGCGAATATTGCCACAGTCGCAGCCGCATTTGCTTTCATAAGAAATCTTATGTTATTTAGGTTTGCTTTGTGTGTTGCCTTGTGCGCCTATTTAACATAATATAAATTATGAAACAAAACAGCTAATTTGATTTTAATGCCGCATCCGACTATGACCGGAAAGGAATTGTGATGTTGATCTAGAACGCAGTCTCATTGCGTCTAATAAACAGCTCAGTATACTTATTGCAAAGACTACGAATATCGGTCTTCATATTATCTGCATTCGTTCGGGCACCGGCTACAAACTGTTGTGCATGTTCTTCTAGTTGATGCATCAATGCATCCAGGTGTGCTTTGTAGGCTTCGTCATTATGCAGGGCTGCACAATGGTCGTCTACCAATCTTTTGGCAATGTTGCGGAAACGCTCCAGCTGATTTTGATAGTTTTTCATAATGGATAAACTTGACAGTTAACCTATGGCATAACATGTTAATGTATACTTCACAAAAACCTTATTCAACTTTCTGTCTTGGAAATAGCCCCGGATATCTTTACCCCCTTAGTGCAAATACAACTGTACCAATCGCCTGCATTGTGATGTATGTAAATATAGTATATTATTTAAAATAAAACAATATTTTGACAATATTATTTAGTAAATCATTTATATTATACTACAACTTACTGATTTTAAACACTATATAAATATTCACCTGAATGAAACAAACATATACTGTCAGCATGTCAGACAACGGGTTTAAAACAATGGTAACTGTCCATTCTTTATCCTTCTGAAATCATTAATATTCAATTGATTATGTGTTTCATTTAAACCGTATTTTCTGCAATAAAGCTTGAATTGATCACTTACCAGCTCTGCTATACGTCCATCGCCCGTAATACGATTACCAAAGCGGCTATCGTTTACTTGTCCCTCATGACAATCGCTTATCAGGTTCCATACTTTTTCGGCCTTATCAGGGAAAGACTTATATAACCAATCTTTGAATATAGGTCCGATAGCTCCGTTTAATCTTACCATAGTATACCCTGCCCATTTTGCCCCGGCCTCAGCGGCCGCTTTTAGTACGGCAGGTATATGGGTATCATTCAGCCCGGGGATGATGGGCGCATTCATAATACCTACCGGTATTTTATTGGCAGCCAGTGTTTCTACAATCTTCAGCCTGCTACGGTAAGATGCCGTACGCGGTTCTAATACACGGCGCAGGTCTTCATCTAATGATGTAATGGAAGTAAAAACTTTTACCAGATTGTGTTTCTGCAATTCCAGCAAAAGGTCTAAATCTCTTAAAACCAGTGCATTTTTGGTAATAATACCTACCGGATTGCGGTATTCGAGGCATATTTCCAGCAATTTTCGGGTAATTCGCATTTTCCTTTCTATGGGCTGGTAGCAGTCTGTATTGCCGGAAAGAGATATAACTGCAGGTTCCCAGTTCTTGTTATCAAACAGCTTTTTGAGCAAGGCAGGTGCATTTCGCTTTACTACTATACGGCTTTCAAAATCTACCCCGGCACTGTAACCCCAATATTCGTGGCTGTTGCGGGCATAGCAATAAATACAACCATGCTCGCAACCCTGATAAGGATTAGCGCTGAACAGCATACCTACATCGGGACTGGTTACTTTGTTTACCAGCGTCTTGCTATCATCATATATATATTCAGTTTTTCGCTCTTCGTGCTCCCATTCGTCTATTGCTTCCGGATGATCCAGCACATATTCCCCTTTCAGAAATTTGTTTTTGGGGTTGAATTGCGCCCCTCTTCCTTTGGTAAATTGCTCTGTGGTGTGTTGCATTATCATAACCTATCCCCTGTTTTATATGTACATTTTTATATTTTGTTGCAGTTTGTTGCCGAATTCATGATGTTTTTTCATTTGTTTCGGCGCTTTCGCTTTGCTCAGGTGCCGCTTTTTCTTACTGCTTATTTTGTTTCAGCTGCATAAGTAAATGCATCATCATTTACCATATCTATACCCTCCCACTCGTTGCTGCTCATCTCGTAGTAGTTGATATCTTCTTTAACCGCAGGTTTATTTTGTTTCGCTTTGTTTCCGTTTTCACTCCCCACTTCCATTTGTTTCAGTGTTTTTGCTGCCATCACTTGTTCTTTTTTCTTTGCCAGCTCTTTGGCTTCTTTGGGCGATAATTTGTTTTTATCCGCTTCGGGGCTATCGTCCTCCAGCAAGTATTGGTTGGTACTGCGGTCTGTTACGCCGTCTGTTATGTACAGATCCTTTACCGAACCAAAACCGATGGCGTCCCTCATTTCGTGTGGCTGCACCGTCTCGGATGCTTTACGAACTATATTTTTATTGTATTTATCTTTTATATCATACAAAACGGCGCGTGCTTTGTCCTGGTTTATCTTATTATCAAAAAGACCGTATTGTATTCGCTCCCCTTTTACAAAGTTGGATATTGAAATACCCATACCTTGTACACTGGTATTGAATAATTTATACTTTCTTTCTTCTTCAAATGCTTCAATTCTTTGCTTGATGTATTGGCGCATTTCCAGTGCATCCTGCGTGGGCTGATTGAGGTGTATTTTGGTATCCCAACCGGGCATCCCGTGGTAGCGCACGTAGAAATAGATATCCTTACAAAAGGCTTTTTGTTTTACCATGCGCTGCTCCAAACGGGTGCACAGGGAGATAAAAAGCGACTCCAACGCCTGAGGGTTTTCGCGCTGCTGACGGGAAACGGTACGGGTGGCACTCATACCCTTGTAATCGTTCTGGTAGATGTCGGTCTCCATAAAGTTGAGCCTGCGGTGCCAATAATTGCCCACTATGCCACCAAATGCTTTGCGAAGCAGTGCATCAGAACTATGGCGCATCTGCAACGGACTCTTGATGCCTATCATCTGCAGGCGCTTCTCGTTAGCTTTGGCAATACCCGGCAGATCAGTCAATTGCATCTTTGCCAGGTAGCCATCTATGTTTTCGGGGGTGATGCGGACAAGGCCATCTGGCTTTTCTATCTCTGTGGCCAATTTGGCAAGAAAGGCATTGGGTGCTATGCCGATGCTGCATTTTACAAAATGCCCGCAGGACTTGGCAAGGTCTGCTTTTATCCTGCGGGCCAGCTCCATGGGGTCAGGGTATATATAATGATAGCTGGTAAGGTTCATTACCGCTTCGTCTATACTGCGTGCTATAACATCGCTGCAATAACTATTGAGCACAGCCATAATCTTCATATGATACTGTCTGTATATATAAGGGCGTGCCAGTACGGGTATCATTTCGGGGCACAGGGCGCGGCAGTCTGGCAGGCGCATACCTGTTTTAACGCCCGAACGCTTGGCCTCTATAGATGGAGCGATAACACAGGCATATTCGCTGGGGTGCGTAATGACGCCAATAGGCTTACCCCTGAGTGCCTCATTTTCCTGCTGCTCGCAACTGGCAAAGAAGCTGTTCATATCCACATACATAGCCAATGAATGCGGGTTGTAAGCCATCGAATTCTGTGAAATACGCATTGTGTACAGTATTGCTTGTTTGTACAGGCAATTTATACACTTTTATACAATTGTACAAATTAAAATATTCAAATGTGCACAAAAGAAAAAAGAGGCTGCTTTGTGTTGTTGGTGAAGAAGGACAACTACAGAGGAAAATCATTATCTTTATGAATATAAACATAGCTATTCTAATAGCTATACTCCTATCTCTCGGCAACTATCATAAAATCAAGGTAATAAGGATTGTCGAGTACATTTTCCATATATAAACTTGAATTATGGCACATGAACCAAAACTAACAGTATTTACACTGACATTAAAACCAATAGATAAAACAATCCCTAACACTAATAGACAACTTTTCAAACATCTAACTAACCAAACTCATATTGCTGATAACGAATTGCAGAACTCGGTTCTTTTCATGGATGTATTTAGAGCTTTCATATCAAAGCTAGATACTCCTGAAATGTACAAGGATGAAAAAAATAAAAAAACAATGACGGCAAATCAGCCTAATATAGAAGATGGGGATGTCGAACCTAACATCATTCCTGATTCAGGGCGTTTTATTATACATGGTGTAGTGGAAGGTGGCAATTATGGGCAAAAAAAGAAAAGAACCGACACGCGAAATAAAGCAGATAAAAGTGAAGTAAATACCAACCATGCTATAACTGATGATTTCTACTTTTTAATCTATTTACCTCCAGGCTCCACTAAAAGTATTTTAATGATTCAGTCATTTACCGATGAAACAATTGATAGTGTAGTAAAAAGATTCTGGGAAGATTTTTTACAGTTCCCCACAAAATTTGATTCCCCAAGAATAAAAAAATATATACCTCCTGCTATCATAGATGATTTTAAACAAAACACTATGATTACTAAGTTGGGATATTCAACTACAATCACTAGCGAATCATTATTAGATCCAGCACTACAAATCGAAGATAAAAACTTCAAGGTTACTATTACAATTGAACCCGTAGAAGATATGACTATTGAAGAATTCGAAGAGTCTAAAATTAGTATATCTAATAAGGAATTTGCTAGAAAAACACTCGGGAGATTTAGCAAAAAGAAGGCGACCCTAAAAGATATAACTACGGGAAAACCTTGTTCATTTGAACTCGAAAGCGATTATGAAATTAAGCCTACCATTTTTTTAAAGAAGTATATAAATTTCCCAAATAATGAAATTAACTACACCCTAATCAAAGAATACTGTCTGGATTTACTAGAAAATGAAATAAAACCTCAACTATTCCCAGAGTATGCAATACAAGAGCATTGAAAGACTTATTGCGCCATTAGTAAAACATGGTCAAAAATGGCAACATATCAGCCTTAATGGGAAAGAAACTCCTTCGAAATTTTATTTCAGTAGTGTTCAACTTGTAATTATCATTATTAGTTTAGGTATAAATATATTATTGCAACATGGTCTCTCTAAAGATTTGATGGGGTATATAATTTCTGCTTTTTCAATATCTGTTTCGCTATTCATGTCACTTTTAGTAAACATATTTGACAAATTCGAGAAAACAAATTTTGATACAACAAATGCAAGTGACGAAGATGTAGTAAGACTAGTACAGAAAAAGAATTTTTTTAAGAAGTTCATTTCTATTACAAGCTACTTGGTGGTAATGTCGATTCTTATTATTGTCTTATGTGGTATAACATATATAAAACCCACTGATGGATTTGCTGTGACAGTTGATAATATTGTCTTTGACGTTAAAGATGTTGACTGGATATTTACGCTTAAAAACATAGTTGTAATTTCTTATCGCAGTACTTTACTCTATTTTATAATGAACTATTTGGTGCTTACTCTTTTTGTAACAGGTAGTTCATTTGAATATTATATTTCCGAATTAGATAAAGTAAAAGTCATAAAAAAATAAAGCCCCACAAAATGCGAGGCTTTATAAATAAATATTAAAACAGAGACTACGCCATTTGCATACCGTACATTTCTGTACGCAGTGCTTTTACACGTTCGTCTGTGCGGTATTCGTCAAATGTCATTTCACGGTCTATAGTACCGTTTGGAGTTATCTCTATAATGCGGTCTGCTACCGTTTGTGCCAGTTCATGATCTCGTGTAGTGAAAAGGATGGTACCTTTGAAATCTTTCATACCATTGTTCAGCGCGGTAATGCTTTCCAGATCCAGGTGGTTGGTAGGTTCGTCAAACATCAGGATATTGCCTTTCAGCATCATCATGCGGCTTATCATACAACGCATTTTCTCACCACCGCTCAGCACGGTACATTTCTTCAATGTTTCCTCGCCACTAAACAGCATACGGCCCAGGAAGCCACGGATGAAGGTTTCATCTTTCTCTTCGCTGAACTGGCGCAGCCAGTCTATCAGGTTCAGGTCTTTGCCTGCAAAGTATTCACTGTTATCGTTTGGCAGGTAGGTAGTAGTTGTAGTAACACCCCACTTGAATGTACCTTGAAAATCGGTGTCTTCGCCGGCCAGTATTTTGTAGAATGCCGAAGTAGCCAGACCGTTTTCTGCAAGTATCGCTACTTTCTGTCCGCGCTTCAGGTCGAAGCTGATGTCTTTGAACATCACTTCGCCATTCATGGTTTTGCTCAGTCCTTTTACTTCCAGTATCTGGTCGCCCGCTTCGCGCACCTGATTGTTGAACAGGATAGCAGGATATTTACGGGTAGAGGCCGTCATGTCTTCCAGCTTTATCTTATCCAAAGCTTTCTTACGGCTGGTTGCCTGTTTAGATTTTGATGCGTTGGCAGAGAAGCGCGCGATGAACTCTTTCAGTTCGGCAATCTTATCTTCTGCTTTCTTGTTTGCATCGGTACGTTGTTTCAGCAACAACTGGCTCGATTCGTACCAGAAAGAGTAGTTACCAGTGAAGATGGTAATCTTACCGAAGTCGATATCGGCAACGTGCGTACACACGGTATCCAAAAAGTGACGATCGTGCGATACAACCAATACTACTTTATCATAGTCTGCCAGAAAATCTTCGAGCCACGCAATGGTTTCCAGATCAAGGTCGTTGGTAGGTTCATCGAGCAGCAGGATATCGGGATTACCAAAGATAGCTTGTGCCAGGAGCACACGTACTTTCTGGTTACCATCCAGTTCTTTTACTTTCCTGTTGTGGAATTCTTCTTTAATACCCAGATTGCTCAGCAATGTAGCTGCATCGCTCTCGGCATTCCAACCGTCCATTTCAGCAAAAAGACCTTCCAGCTCACCAGCCCTGATACCGTCTTCTTCGGTAAAAGGATCTTTGGCATATATCTCGTCCTTTGCCTTCATGATTTCAAACAGCTTGCCGTTGCCCAGCATTACTGTTTCCAGTACGGTGTTTTCATCGTACTCATAGTGGTTCTGCTTCAGCACGCTCATGCGCTGATCCTTACCTATTTCCACTTTACCGGTAGTAGGGTCTATCTCACCACTCAGTATTTTCAGGAAAGTAGATTTACCCGCACCGTTGGCACCGATGATACCATAACAGTTACCCTCGGTAAAACGGATATTCACATCTTCAAACAACACGCGCTTGCCGTAGCGAAGCGATAAATTAGAAACTGAAAGCATTTATTAAAATCGATAAATTAAAAATCAAAAAGAAAAAACAGTTAATATGTTCTGTTTCGGGAGGTGCAAAGGTACGAAAAACAAAGCGTATATAAATGGCATAGCCCGCAAAGAAAAGCTGCGGCAAAATTGCCGCAGCCTACTCACATTTTCCCCACTTGAAACGTATTTTATAATGCCTCCAATTTGCCATCGGGGTACTTGCTCCAGTCTATATCTCTGCCCAGTGTACCACGAAAGCGTCTGAAGAATGATTCCTGTTCGGTAATAGATACGAAATTGTTAACCTTAGCCTTTCTCGGATTGATTGAAGGATTGAGGTGTGTGTATGCTGCCAATGTATCTGTAACAAAAGGAAGACGGTCTATTTTGGTTCTGAAACGCTTGTCTAAAAAGCTCTTCAGCATAAACGACTGGAACGGGTCTGTAGCCAGTGCCAGCGATTTAAAACCCTGCTCTTTTGCCACTAGGTAAGAATAGTAAACGTTTTCGGTACTGTGCCTTGCATTGGTATCGTAAAAGATGTGCTCTTTAGGAATGCCCAATTGCTCGGCATAAAGCCCCATGATTACTGATTCTTTGTACGGAGAATAAACTGCCGCACCAGAGTAAATAACGTTTTTGGCAATCCCGTTTTTATACAACACCCAAGACCACAGCACACGTGCTTTCATCACGCTATCCCAGTTGCCATTGTTGAAAGGTATGCCGGGCACAATGATAGCATCATATACCTTGCCTTCCTGCACTGCTTTTGTGTATAGCTTTTGTGGCCCCTTGCGCGGGGTAAGACAACTTGCCATTTGTACTATAAGGGCAGAAGCAATCATAACTAAAAATAGTGACGAGAAACGTCTCATAAAAACTGCGTTTATCCTCTAATAACAAAGCCTCTAAAACTTTGTTCATTTTATCACTATAAAAATACGTTATATCTTAATCAGTCTTATTTGTAGTTCTTAACTATTGTCTTCAATTCGTTAAGTTTTAACAGTGCTTCAACAGGTGTTAAGGTATTAATGTCCATAGCTTCCAGTATCTCCTGTACCCGTCGCAGATCGTCGGTTACGCCATCAAATATATTTAGCTGAAACTTTGGTAACGGGTTGATATTTTTCACCTTGCTGGATGTACTGTTGCTATCTGCATGTTTCTCTTCGAGCGAAGCCAGTATCTCATCGGCACGCGATAGCAATGCAGGTGGCATACCTGCCATACGTGCTACCTGTATACCAAAACTGTGCCTGCTTCCACCCGGTGCCAGCTTGCGCAGGAAGATGACTTTATTACCTGTCTCTTTGTGTGTGATGTGATAGTTCTTTACTCGCTCCAGTTGGTTTTCCAACTCGTTGATTTCGTGGTAGTGCGTTGCAAAAAGTGTCTTTGGCCTGTTGTTACTATTATGCAGGTATTCTACAATAGACCAAGCAATGGATATACCATCGTACGTACTGGTACCACGCCCTATCTCGTCCAGCAATACAAGGCTGCGCTCACTGATATTATTGATAATGCTGGCAGTCTCATTCATCTCTACCATGAAGGTACTCTCACCACCACTCAGGTTATCTGATGCGCCGACACGGGTAAATATCTTATCTGTTAGCCCGATAGTAGCCGCAGTAGCAGGAACAAAGCTACCCATATGTGCCATCAGGGTAATGATAGCCGTCTGGCGCAGCAGCGCTGACTTACCACTCATGTTAGGACCGGTAAGAATGATTACCTGTTGTGTATCCTTATCCAGTTGCATATCGTTAGCCACATACTGTTCACCGGGAGGTAATTGTTGTTCTATTACAGGGTGGCGACCTTGTTTAATATCAATAACTGCTTCCTTTACTATTTCAGGACGATGGTAGTTGTATTGTTTAGCATTGTTGGCAAAGCACAACAAGCAATCCAATTGCGCTACAATATTGGCATTGGTTTGTATTGGTGCTATATGCGGTTCTATATCGGTCAATAGTTTCTGATATACATCCATCTCTATGGCCAATATTTTCTCTTCCGCTCCTAATATCTTCTCTTCGTATTCTTTCAGTTCAGGTGTTATATACCGCTCTGCATTTGCCAATGTCTGTTTACGAATCCAGTCTGTGGGTACTTTGTCTTTGTGCGAATTGGTAACTTCCAGATAGTACCCAAATACATTATTATATGCCACTTTCAGCGAACCTATGCCTGTACGCTCTGCTTCCTTCTGTTGTATCTGCAATAAGTAGTTTTTACCACTGCGAGAAATGGTACGCAATTCATCGAGCTCTGCATGTATACCCTCGCGTATCATACCACCTTTGATAGCTACCGCAGGTGCGTCTTCCGTTATGATGCTCTTTATCTGCTTGTGTAAATCTGTAAGTGGTTGCATTGGCTGTGTCAATTGCACCAATGCATCGTAACCAGAATGGGTGCTGATATGCTTTACCTGCTCCATAAATTCGAGGCTGCGTGCAAGTTGCAATACCTCTCGCGGATTGGCTTTCTTCAATGGTATCTTACCAATCATACGCTCCACATCACCAACCTGCTTGATAAGTTGAAGGATATCGTGATTGGTATCCTGTTCTTTTATAAAGAATGTAACAAGGTCGAGGCGATGATTGATGCGTGTAATATCTGACAATGGGAATATCAGCCAGCGCTTCAGCAATCTGGCACCCATGGGTGTATGCGTATTGTCTATAGCCGTAAGCAGGCAGTTGCCTTTCTCATCGGTGCTATGTACCAACTCCAGATTGCGGATAGTAAATCTGTCCATCCACATAAACTCATCAGCTACTATACGCTGAATGGTATTGATGTGTTGCAGGTTGGGATGTTCGGTATCTTTCAGGTAATGAATAGCCACACCTGCTGCTATGATGGCAGGCTTCATCTCTTCTATACCATATCCTTTCAGCGATTGTGTCTGGAAGTGTTGCTGCAACAAATCGTACGTATACTGCTCTGCAAAAATCCATTCTTCCAACGGGAAGGTGTATACACGGGAATCTATGTTTTCTTTAAAGCGCCTTACCTGTGTTTTAGACAGGAGTACTTCTGATGGCTGAAAACTTTGCAGCAGTTTATCCATATACTCCTCGCTACCCTGTGCTGCATAAAATTCACCCGTACTTATATCCAAAAACGCCACACCACATAACCCGTCTGAAAGGTGTAATGCTGCAAGGAAGTTGTTAGTTTTGTTTTCCAACAACTTATCGTTGGTAGCAACGCCTGGGGTTACTAATTCTGTAACACCACGCTTCACGATACCCTTTACGGTTTTAGGGTCTTCCAATTGGTCGCAGATAGCAACACGATAACCCGCTTTAACCAGCTTGTGCAGGTACGTATCTACAGAGTGATGCGGAAAACCGGCAAGCTCTATATGCGAAGCAGAACCATTGGCACGCTTGGTAAGCGTAATACCCAACACACGGGAAGCGACGAGTGCATCCTCACCAAATGTTTCGTAAAAATCGCCTACTCTGAATAATAGGACAGCATCAGGATATCTTGCTTTGATTTCCTTATGCTGCTTCATCAATGGTGTTTCTGCTGCTTCCTTCTTTGCCATGCGGAAGGCAAACCTAAATAAAAAGCCTCTAACACCCTAACGGGCATTAAAGGCTCGGGATATTATGTGGATTACTATTTATTCTTTTATCAGGAAATCGGGAGAAGCCTCAATATTGTAGCCGCCTTTCTTCCATGGAATGCTTTGCCATTCAGCCGTTACACGGATGGTTTCGCTCTTTTTGCCGCTAATAGGTAATGGCAGTGAAAAGCCCTGAACTATATTGGTAAACCTATAGTACAACTCTTTCTTTTTAATATACCATTCAAATTTGGGTATTTGCGTACTGCGCAGGTATTGGTCGAAGAAGGCCTTCAAATCTAACCCTGTGAACTTCATGATATAATCTTCTACCTGCTTACTGGTAACAAGTTTGTGATAAAAATCTTTATTCAAGCCACGTAGCAGTTGACGGAATTTTTCATCATCATTCATCATTACACGTATCATGTGTACTACGGCAGAGCCCTTATCATACTTATCACTACTGCCATCATCCTGCACGCCATAAGCTCCTATTACAGGTACGTCGTTACGAATGTTTTTCCACTCACCCCTTGTATAGGCAAATGCTTTTTCTTTTCCGAAAGCACACTCTGCAAACAAGGCTTCTGTATAGGTGGTAAAACCTTCATGCAACCAGTTATCTGCAATATCAGCTGCAGTAATATTATTACCAAACCACTCGTGCCCACTTTCGTGTACGATGATAAAATCGAATAATGTACCAACACCACTACCACTTCTATCCTGCCCCAGATAACCCATTTTGTATTGGTTGCCATAAGCCACCGCACTCTGGTGTTCCATACCAAGGAATGGTGCCTCTACCAGTTTATAACCATCTTCGTAAAACGGATATGGCCCCATCCAATATTCAAAGCAGTGCAGCATTTGCTTGGTTACTTCAAACTGTTTCTTCGCTTTTGCTTCGTTCTGACGTAACACATAGAAGCTCAAATCAAGTTTGCCTTTTTCACCCATCAATGTGTCCGTCCACCCAACATAGTCACCACCATAAAAAGTAGCATTGTATGTATTGATAGGATTTTTAACCTCCCATATATTAACACGTGATTTGAATACATCCTGCTGCGAAACACCATTAGATATTACAGTTAACTCACCTGCTTTTGAAGATACAGACAATAGCATACCTTCATCCGGTTCATCACCCTGATAATCTTTGCATGGCCACCAGCTACTGGCGCCTAATCCCTGACAAGCAACAGAATACCACGGTGAGTTCAAACTATCCACGCCCCATATAATCCCCCCATCCCATGGCGGCGTTCTGGCTACGCGTGGCTTGCCGTGGTAGTATATTTTCACTTCCTTATCAGCACCTACAGCCCATTTGGAAAAAACATAGTGAACCCACCACACTTTATCTTCTTTTACTACCTGTGCTTTTATTGTCGCACCAGCATCGTAGATGTACACACTATCTATTGTTAATGTGTCTTGCAAATCTATTTGCATTATATCTACAGGTTTATCTACAACAATGAATTTGATAATATTAACGCCGCTGATAGACTTATTTTCGACATCCAGATATACTGTAAGATTATAATGTTTTACATCCCACCATTTGCGACCGTCGCCATTGCTACCTCGCAATGTATCCTGATGGGTATAAGCAAAAGTGGTATTTGCAAGAAGCAAATACCACAGTGTTATTACAATATGAAAGCTAAACTTCATACTTATTTACCTTTAGTAGCCGGTGTACTTTGTTTGTGCAGGTCTGACTGGATAACATCCAACAGTTCTACATCAAATATCAGAATGCCATTTACAGGGATACGGCTTGGGTCCGGACTATTTTGACCATACGCAAGCGGAGAAGGAATATAAAGTGTTCCTTTAGAACCTTTTTTGAAGATCGTGAACCCTTCATCCCATCCTTTAATTACCATACCTTGGCCAACTGTAAATTCGAAAGGAGTAACGTGTTGGAACTGGGGATCAACATTAGAGTCAAAAGCTTTGCCCTCCAATGTTTTACCTGTGTAGTTTACGCTTACTTTATCGCCGGGTTGCGCAACGATACCGGTGCCCATTTTGCTCACAGTATAGTAAAGACCTGACGCTGTTTTAGTTGCTTTGATATTATTTGCTTTGAAATAATCCTGCAGTAATTTATCATCTATGTCTTTTTGTTTAGCAGCAGCTTCGGTAGCTTCTTTTTGCTTTTGCTCAGAAGACTTAACACCTGCCAATACAACACGGTAGTATATCATCTGTCCTTCACCTTTCTTCATCCAAGGTGCCGGTGTTATACCTGGTATAGTAAGCAATGAATCTACAGAGTAACGGAAAATAGCGCTATCGCCCGGTGTCATGTAAGTAAACCCTTCCATAATATCACCTTTTGCAGGAGTAGCAGTCATCTGTACTTCTGCTGGCGCATTGTTCATTACCTGCCTTGTACTGAAATGAACACTATCATCTACTATAAGTTGTAAGTGAGCAGATATATAATCGCCTACTTTAGGGTTTTGTGTACCCGGTGCATCAACAACTATTTTATACTCAAGGCCATTAGGTGTTTTAAGGAAACCATCGTCTTTACGTGCAGTTTCAGACTTACTAACGGTTTTGTTTTCTTTTGTTTCCTTAGTAGTAGTTTTTTTACCTGATTGAGCAGACGCGCTAAACGCAGATACTGCTGCAATTGTCAGGATAGTTAAATTCTTTTTCATCTTTTTATACTTAAGCATTTAAATTATTTAGCATCAATCAATTCAACATCAAATATCAAAACTGAGTTAGGCGGTATTGCAGCCGTTGGGCTGTTTTTACCATACGCAAGCGGTGACGGTATGTACAAAGTGGCTTTACCACCTTTATTCAACAATGCTATACCCTCATCCCAACCTTGTATTACATTACCACGACCTAACAGGAATGACAATGGCTCTACGTGATTAAACTTAGGATCTACACTCGAGTCGAATGCATTACCATCAAGTGTACGACCTGTATAATTTACATATACGGTCTGGCCGGCTTTTGCATTGTCGCCTTTACCAGGTTGGCGCATGATGTAATAAAGACCTGAAGCTGTTTTCTTAGCACCTACAATTTTGTTATCTGCCAGATACTTGAGAATCAATTTTTCATCAATAGCCATTTGTTCGCTGCTGGCCATATTTTTCTCTTTATTTATCTGCTCTTGTGTTTTTACAGATATCATAGAGATAACATAGGTTATTTTACTACCCGGTTTCATCCAGGGTTGTGTTTTTTGTTTAGCAGCAATCAGAGAGTCAACCGACACCATAGCAACCATACTATCTCCGGCACTCATCATCGACAATACTTCGGCTAAATCACCATTGAAGCGTGCTTTGTTGATGGGTAAGGACACTGGTTTGTTATTGTTGTTGGTTCTTGAATCAAAAATCAGGCTATCATTGTATTTAGTATGTATGTGAATGTCAACAAGGTCGCCTTCTTTGGCAAGCGGTGTCGCTTTATTATCGCGGTACATTTTATATTCAATACCACTTTGCGTTTTTTTGAAAGCATTGGCATTGCCTTTAGATGCTTTCTTTGAACCTGTACAGCCCGATAATAAATACAGGCCTGCTACCATAAGAATACTTAGCGTTTGTTTCACTCTGCGTTGTTATTAAGATTGAGAATAGATTGATTGCTTATTTGATATCTGTAACATCTATATCAAATACCAGTACAGAGTTTGCCGGCAGTTTTTCACCACGTTCCTGAGGGCCATATGCCAACGGAGAAGGGATGAAAAGCTTTGCTTTGCTACCTTTTTTCAACAACATCATGCCTTCTTCCCAACCTGGTATTACTTGTCCTGCACCTACTTGTACAGTCAGCGGCTCTACGTGTTGGAATGCAGGATCAGTATTTGAATCGAAAGGAGTACCATTCAACAGTTTACCAGTATAGTTTACAGTAACTGTCTGACCTTTCTGAGCGGTATTGCCAGTACCTTCTTTCTCAATCAAATAATATAAACCACTTGCAGTTTTAGTTGGTTTCAGGTTATTAGCTATGAAATAATCCTGCAACAATTTGTCATCTGTAGCCATTTGAGAAGCTGAAGCCTGCATTTGCTGTTGCTGCATTTGCTCTTGTTGCTTTGTAACTTCTGATGCAGAT
>DGQM01000020.1 GCA_002389765.1 Bacteroidetes bacterium UBA4414
AAAAGCTAATGGCACCTCAGCTTTTACATCCATATCCGGATCGGGCTTGCAAGCCTGCGCAAAAGCTATTGATGATAAAACAAATACTACACTTATCTTACGTATCATAATTAATCAATGTGGTCTATTGAAAACATATCTGCATAGTTATCGGCAATGGTTTTAATACCGGCGCTGTTACCGAAAACTGGCATATCCCTTACACTAATAGTTCGGGGAGTTTTAAACCATTCAAGTGCGTCACTCTTAAAATAAACTACTGGAGTCTTTTCTGCACCAACACTTATAGTTACATTATTAATTGTAACAGTTCTTAAACTATTATTGTTGCCAGAAAATCCACNNTATGATATACTATGTTTCCATATGGCGACTGTGGTGAGTTTGCTTCCATTTTAGCCATTATATAGCCAGTATTCCAGTCCCAAAACATTCCTGTTGTTTGAGCAAGTGCTCCTGTTTGAGCACCCGATACATTTCTTGTACTATCCACACCAATAATAAAGCTAACAGACTTGTATGTACCAAGCGGTACATTATTTATAGTAAAACTTTTTGAAGCCTTATTGGCCTGTGTAACTAAATGATAACTTTCATCCTCTGCAAAAACGTCACCATTATCTTTTATCAGCTTAATATTGGAAATAAAATAATTGTATATAGTAAACTGTAACGAATCGCCATTCTCATTTTTATACCAAGTATTATTTAAACTAAGCAGATCACTACCAGCATAATTCTCAAAGTTTACAGCAATTTTACCTGTATTAGTTTTTGAATCATTTACTACCACGTCTTCTTTCTTAGTACATGATGATTNNAACAGCGCAAATGCACATACTAATAATAAATACTTATTCATATTGTCGAAATTACGAAATCTCACCATGTTAATTCGTCATCATTTTTATGCCTTTTTTTATAAAACTCTCTACTTCTTACTTTTTGCAATTGCCTGTTATATATCAGTTTTGCTATTTCTACAGCAGCTTCTTTATCTACCATAGCGTTTGTTAACTTTTTTTCCGGGATATCCAGTCTGTACATCAATTGAAAAAAAGCGTCAGGCCCTTTTTCTGCCAATACCCCCACTTGCAATGCAAGCTTATCGATGATTTCCTGCTCAGAAATCAACCCATGGAACGAAATACCATATTCAGTTTCCAGTTCTTTACAAACAATATCTTTTTCTTGTTCCATGATATAAAAAGCCGCCTTTGGGGGCGGCTTATTTTTTATAAAGTTTGCATTGCTTTCAATACTATATCCTTTACTTCAGAAAGAGCTACTCGTTCTTGCAACATGGTATCTCTGTAGCGTATAGTTACTGTCCTGTCTTCTTTAGTTTGACCGTCTATCGTAACACAGAACGGAGTACCTATTGCATCTTGCCTGCGATAACGTTTCCCGATAGAATCTTTTTCCTCATAGAAACATTTGAAATAAGGGCGGCAAATATCCATCAACTCTCGCGCTATTTCAGGCATACCATCTTTTTTGGTAAGTGGTAGCACTGCCAGTTTGATTGGAGCTACTACCGCAGGAAACTTCAATACAACACGGCTATCTTGCTTCTCTTCTGTACTCAGGTCTTCTTCCTGGTATGCCTCGCTCAATAACATCATTACCGTACGATCCAGCCCAATAGATGTTTCTATAACATACGGCACATAGTGCTGGTTTATTTCTGTATCAAAATAAGTCAGTTTTTTACCGCTGTATTCCTGATGGCTTTTCAAGTCAAAGTCGGTACGGCTGTGTACACCTTCTACTTCCTTAAAACCCATCGGGAAGTCATATTCTATATCACAAGCAGCATCTGCATAGTGTGCCAGCTTTACGTGGTCGTAAAAACGGTAGCGCTCAGCTGGTATACCCAAGCTCAAGTGCCATTTCATACGGGCTTCTTTCCAGTATTCGTACCATTCTTTTTGTGTGCCGGGGCGTACAAAGAACTGCATTTCCATTTGCTCAAACTCTCTCATACGGAAAATGAAGCCTCGCGCAACAATTTCATTACGGAAAGCCTTACCTGTTTGTGCTATACCGAATGGTATCTTCATACGGCCTGTTTTTTGCACATTCAGGAAGTTTACAAATATACCCTGCGCAGTTTCCGGACGCAGATATACTTTATTATCGTCGGGGTTATCAGATGCTACTGCGCCCATTTCTGTCGAGAACATAAGATTGAACTGACGAACATCCGTCCAGTTACATGTATCACTAACACTGCACTTAATCTTGTTCTCTTCTATTAATGTCTTTAAACCTGCAAAATCGTCTGCTTCAAGCAGTTGTTCCATTTTCTTTATAAGAGCATCTGCATCAGCGGCTGGCAATGTTTCTGCATAGCCTTCTATCAAATGATCTACACGGTAGCGTTTTTTGCTATCCTTGTTGTCAATCATCGGATCACTGAAATTATCAACATGCCCGCTTGCCTTCCATACTGTAGGATGCATAAAGATGGCTGCATCAATACCCACGATATTATCATGCATACGGGTCATACTGTTCCACCAGTAGTCACGTATATTCTTCTTCAATTCTACACCATACTGCCCATAATCATAAACAGCACTCAATCCGTCATAGATTTCGCTGCTTTGAAATATAAATCCATACTCTTTACAATGTGCTATAATGCTTTGTAGCTTATTATCATTTGCCATAACGGCGCAAATGTAGCTATTTTCTACAAGGCTATACGTGCTTATGGCAGCTTTCACATATACCAAAATGACAATATAAAAAAATAATTAATAGTTATCTTGTTTTTGTTTAAATCTTCTTATATTCGTAAACACTCAATATTTAAAAACTACAACTACAATGAAAAAATTATTACTCGCTTCATTTGCACTGGCAGCTTTCAGTGCAAACGCACAAACTGTTAAAAAAGTTATTATTGAAGACTATACCGGTCTTCACTGCGGATGGTGTCCTGAAGGAACAGTAGTACTTGAGGGTTTAAGGGCAAGCAACCCAACTAACTGTATTCCTGTTGCTATACACACAGGTGGTTATGAACCTAGCACCAGTTCAATAAATATGCAATCTACTGTTGGTGGTACATTAACTAGTACTTTGAAAGTACTGGGTTATCCAAACGGTTCTGTAGACAGAAAAAGATATGCTCCTCTTGGTTTTGGCGGCGATACCATTGCTATGGGTCGTGGTAGCTGGTCTGCTGCATTTAATGCACAGAAAGCAAAAACTGCTATCGCATCAGTAAGCTTCAGCAATCTTGTAGATAAAGGCAGCAATAACTACGAATGTGATATAAATGTATCATTTTCTACCCTGCCAACTGCTGGTGTACCTATAGTTGTTCAATTGTTTGTACTTGAAGATAGCATTGCTGCGACAGGTCCACTTGCTCAAGACAACTACTCTACTAACGTTCAAGGTGGTAAATCTCCTCTAAGCCCTTGGTTCCATAACCGTACACTTAGGATGTCTGCAAGTGGTGATGCTTGGGGTTTTACAGGCGTAGTTCCTGGCACACCTGTTGTTGGTACTAAATACACTAAAAAAGTAGCTTTCACTGCAAATTCTGCATGGGTTAAGAAAAATGTAACACTGGTAGCATATGTTGCAATGAACGGTAGTGCTGTTAACGACCAAAAAGAAATCTTGAATGCTGAAGAAACAAGGCTTTCAGCTTTCTACAAAACAGGTATTTCTAATACTGAAAATGTAGTTAATATCAACAGTGCATATCCTAATCCTGCTTCTGTTAATGATGTTATTAAGGTGGAATACAATACTCCTGAAAATGGTAATGTTACATTAAAAGTATACAATGCAATGGGTCAAGTTGTTGCTACACCTGTAGTTAGCTATGAAATTGCTGGTACACATACTATGCAATGGAGAGCTGCTGAATACAATCTGGCTGCTGGTAATTACTTCTTGGAAGTATCTACTGCAAATGGTAAACAAATTCAAAAAATTACGCTTCAATAACTAAAGTATTAAGCATAAATAAAAAAGGATGGCAAATGCCATCCTTTTTTATTTATGCTTAAATTAAAATTTAAAGCAATGCTGTAGTATTATTTAACCTGTTACTCAGTTCTTCTTTCCCTATCATTTCCGCAATCTGGAAAACACCCGGACCATACTTGCCGCCTACCAACATTATACGCAGTGGTAACAAAACATCACCTTTTTTAAGACCATTAGCAGCCATTACTTCGTTAAAGCTCGCTTCCAGTGCTTCGTGTGTCCAGTCTGTAACTGCATCCAATACCGCTATCCAGCTTTCGAAGAAAGTTTTCTTCTGCTCATTCCACTTATCTTTTATTGCTGCCAGCTCAGTTATTTCAGGTGTTTTAAAGAAGAAGTGTCCTTGTTCCCAGAAATCAGGCAATAGCGTGCAACGTTCTTTTATCAAGCCTACTACTTTTTCAAGATATGTATCATCTGCGTCCACACCATTAGCAGTTATATATGGCTTAGCAAGTTGCACCAACTCTGCATCTGTTTTGCGTTGTATGTATTGGTGGTTGTACCATTTTGCTTTCTCATAATCAAACTTAGCACCACCTTTGTGTACTCGGCTAATAGAAAACTTCTCTATAAGTTCATCCATAGAGAATATCTCTTGCTCTGTACCTGCATTCCAGCCAAGCATGGCAAGGATATTGATGAATGCCTCAGGAAGGAAACCACGCTCACGGAAGCCCTGCGTCAGCTCACCTGTTTTAGGGTCTTTCCAGTTCATAGCAAATACAGGAAAACCAAGGCGTTCACCGTCACGTTTGCTCAGCTTACCATGTCCATCAGGTTTCAGTATCAGCGGCAGGTGTGCCCACTCAGGCATCTTATCGCCCCAGCCAAGGTTCTTCCATAATAGTATGTGAACAGGTGCACTTGGCAACCATTCCTCTCCACGGAAGGCATGCGTAATCCCCATCAGGTAGTCATCTACAACCACCGCCAGGTGATACGTTGGCATACCATCCGCCTTCAGCAATACTTTATCATCTACCAGATTAGTATCAAAATGAACCTCACCACGTATCATATCTGTAAACACCACTTGTTCATTCTGCGGCATTTTGATGCGCACTACGTACGGTGTTCCTGTATCTATCAGCTTCTGTGCTTCTGCCATACCCAATGCTTCAGAATTACGCATCTGCATACGCACTTTAGCATCATATTGTGGTGTGGGGTTAGCTTCTGTTTTCAAGTTGGCTCGCATAGCCTCCAATTCTTCAGGTGTATCGAAAGCATAGTATGCATGGCCTGCATCTACCAGTTGCTTTGCATATTGGTAGTAAGAGGCTTTACGCTCGCTCTGGCGGTAAGGCGCATGTGGCCCACCTTTCAGCGGACTTTCATCGGGCTCCAGTCCACACCAGCTAAGGCAATCGTAGATATATTGCTCTGCGCCCTCTACATAGCGTGTCTGGTCTGTGTCTTCTATACGCAACACAAACTCACCACCATGATGCTTTGCAAACAAATAATTATACAAAACGGTACGCACGCCGCCCAGGTGTAAACCACCTGTAGGACTCGGTGCAAAACGAACACGAACTTTGCTACTCATAAGGCTGCAAAGTTAATGTGATAATCGGGATGATGCACCAATTATTGCCACTTCATGCTATTGGCAAATGCTACAACAGCATTTTTACTATATGTATAGTCTTCTATGGTAGCTACCCATTTTATTCTGCGGATGGCATTGCTGATGAAAACCCCATCAGCATGCTTTAAAATCTCGAACGTCAAAGGCTGTTCTATTACTTCCGCATGTTCCAAAATATATCTACGCATAACACCACTGATGCATCCTTCAGACAATGGTGGCGTATACACCTTCCCATCTTTTATCCAGAAAAGGTTTGCAATAGCAGTTTCTATTATGTTACCCTCAGCATTCAACACAAGCGCATCGTTCCACTTGTTTTCTTTGGCCTGCTGCGCAGCCAATGCATATACCAGTGCATTTGTATTTTTATAATTAGCAATACTATCATTAGCTTTTACCAACCCTTGTGCGATACCTAATACAAGTCCTGCTTCATTTAGCTGATATATATGCTCTTCCAACGGATAGCACTCAACAATATATTGTGGTTTTTGAGTTTTTCCATCAAACAAACCGCCATCGTCTGCATATAGCTGCAGGCGTACCCTGCATAATTGTTCCAGCTTGTTTTTACGCACTGTCTTCAGCACTTCTTCCTCCAGTACAGCTATGGTTAGTAACTTAGGCAGCTCAAAATGCAACGCTTTCACCCCCGCTTGCAGCCGCTCCCAATGATATTGAGCCAATGCAATTTTACCATCCTTGATAAGCATGGTTTCAAACAAGCCATAACCATAGCGAAATGCCCTGTTATCGACCGATACAAGTGCATTTTCTACCTCTGTTATTTTCCCGTTCAGGTTGGTATATCGCAAGCGTATAAGATTAGGTGCTAAAGGTCTGAAAACTTGCTGCAATAATAAAATCGGCTTATCGTACTTTTGCACAAACTTTTACGGATATGAAGTTTGAAAATGGGGTTTCGGTACAATGGCTGGCCGAATTTACAGGGGCTAAACTGGTAGGTAATACTACACAACTGGCTACGGGCATCAACGAGATACATAAAGTAGAATCGGGCGATATTTCTTTCGTAGATTTTGAAAAATACTACAACAAATGCCTCAACTCTGCGGCAACCATCATAATCATCAATAAAGAAGTGGAATGCCCAGAAGGCAAGACTTTACTGGTTTGTGATGACCCATTCAGTGCTTATGTAAAAATCGTCACACACTTCCGCAGCTTCATATTATCTGATAAAAACATCAGCAATACTGCCATTATCGGCGAGGGGACACACCTACAGCCGGGCGTTGTGGTGGGCAACTATGTAAAGATTGGCAAAAACTGCCTGATACATGGCAATGTAGTTATCTACGACCATTGCGTAATAGGCGACAATGTTATCATACATGCAAACACTGTGATTGGTGCCGATGCTTTTTACTTCAAACGCCGCAAAGAGCGCGCTGCGCAATACGACAAACTGGAAAGCTGTGGCCGTGTAATCATTGAAGACAATGTAGAGATTGGCGCGTGCTGCACAATAGATAAGGGCGTAAGTGGTGATACCATCATTGGTATGGGTACCAAATTCGACAACCACATACACATAGGTCATGGTGCTGTAATAGGTAAAAACTGCCTTTTTGCTGCACAGGTTGGCGTAGGCGGCAAAGCCATTATAGAAGATGAGGTTATCCTCTGGGGACAAGTAGGTGTGAGCAAAGACCTGACAATAGGCAAAGGCGCTATTGTATATGCACAGAGCGGCGTAGCGCAAACCATAGAAGGTGGTAAAATATACTTTGGCAGCCCTGTAGAAGATGCCAAAACCAAAATGAAAGAACTGAACTGGGTGAAGCGTATTCCTGAAATATGGGAGAAACTGAGCGACAAAGCATAAAATAAAGCCCTGATAATCGGGGCTTTATTTTTTACGTTCTTTCCATTCTTTCTTTAGCAGGCCTGTTACCGCAAGATCGGTAAACATGCCATTCATAATATAACTATCGCGAATGATGCCTTCTACTTTAAAGCCTTGTTTTTCTGCTACTACAGCGCTACGCTTATTGCTGGTTACAAAGTGAATCTCCAGTTTGTTCAATCCTACTTTCTCGAACAGAAAATCAATGAACCTGTTCAGGCAGGCAGTTACAATACCTCTGCCCTCATACTCTTTACTTATCCAGTAGCCAAGCTGTGCTTTTTGCAGTGTATGGTCCCACTGATGCATACCTATACCACCTATTATCTTTCTTTTATGAAAGATGCCTAGCGCAAGCGCTTCCTGATTGTTTTGCTGTTGCAGTGAAAGTTGTATAAACTGCTGTGAATGTTCGGGTTTGGTTGTGCCATCTACCCATATCAGCCATGGGCGCAGGTGCTGGCGAGACTCCTCTACCGAACGAAACAGTTCGGCAGCATCTTCCAGCTGATACGAGCGCAGCAGCAAATCATCGTCTATGAGGATAGATACCATAGACTGTGAATATAATAATTAGTGTTTAAAGTGACGAACGCCGGTCATTACCAACGCCATGTTATTGTCTTTACAATATTGGATGGTATCATTATCACGCACAGAACCACCCGGTTGTATCAGCGCCATAATACCTGCCTGATGCGCCATGCGTGCACAGTCATCAAACGGGAAAAATGCATCCGAAGCCAGAACAGCACCATTCAGGTCGAAGCCGAATTGTTTGGCTTTTTCCAGCGATTGACGCAATGCATCTATACGGCTTGTTTGTCCGCAGCCTTTACCTACCAGTTGCTTGTCTTTAACCAGTGCTATAGCGTTAGACTTCAGGTGTTTGCAGATGATGTTGGCAAATGCCAGATCAGCCCTTTCAGCTTCTGTAGTGTTGCGCGCACCTGCTTCTGTCCATTCTGCGTAGTTAGATTTATCAGCAGCCTGTACCAGCACACCATTCAGTATGCGTTTGTATTCTTTTTCAGGCGTGAGGTTTCCTTTTTGTTGCAACAGAATACGATTCTTCTTGCTTTTCAGCAGCGCCAAAGCATCTTCATCAAAAGAAGGTGTTATCAGCACTTCAAAAAACAGTTCGTTTATCTTCTGTGCTACTTCTATATTGATTGGCTGGTTAGTAACCAGCACACCACCAAATGCGCTTTCCGGGTCACCTGCCAGTGCAGCTTCCCAAGCAGTTACTACATCGCTGCGTTCTGCAACACCGCATACATTGGTATGTTTGATGATAGCAAAAGCAGGATTGCTGAATTCAGCTATTATCTGGCAAGCAGCATCTACGTCTACAAGGTTATTGTATGAAAGTTCTTTACCGTTCAGTTTTGTAAACAGCGCATCTATATCGCCATAGAAAGCAGCTGCCTGATGCGGGTTTTCACCATAACGCAGTGGTTGCTTATTAGCTACTGCCAATTGGAATTCTGCAGCGTCTGTGCCTTTTACAAAATAGTCTGCAATGGCGACATCATAGTGTGCACACTCTACAAATGCAGCAGCAGCCATTTTCCTGCGGTCTTCCAGTGCTGTTTCACCATTTTTAGTGTTCAGCAGCTCCAACAGTTCGCCATATTGATTGCGAGATGCTACGATGCACACATCTTTATGGTTTTTTGCAGCAGCGCGTATCAGCGATACACCACCTATGTCTATTTTCTCAATGATTGATTTTTCGTCTGTTGTGCTCTTTACTGTTTCTTCAAACGGATACAGATCTACAATCACCAAATCCAGCAGTGGAATTTCATATTCCTGCACGTGTTTTTGATCGTCTTCAAAATCTCGACGGGCAAGGATACCACCAAATACTTTCGGGTGTAGTGTTTTTACACGACCACCAAGTATAGATGGGTAGCTTGTCACATCTTCAACCGGAACACAAGGAATGCCAAGGTTTTCAACAAAAGTTTGGGTACCACCTGTAGAATAGATAGTAACACCCAGTTCATTCAGTTTGCGAACGATTGGTTCAAGACCATCTTTGTAAAAAACAGATATCAGTGCCGATTTGATGCTGCGATTCATGCAAAAAACTTTTAACAAGTACGAAAATGAGCCGCAAAGATAGGCAAAACAGGGCGTAAACTTATAATATAAATGCTCCGTTTCGGGAAACTGCCCAGATATTAATACCCTTTGCACTGGCATCGGTTACTATAGCTTCTTGTTTGGTACGGGATATATTATTTCCCAATACAATCTGCACAGGGCTGTACATTGCCTGCACCAGCGCGACATCTTCTGCGCACGCAGCAAAATTGATGATGACATAATCTACAGGAAACTTGCTATCGCCACCGACCATTGCATCCAATACAAATACCTTTTTACCCCCTAATACAAACAACCTGTCGTTTTTATATCTCTTGTCATTCCATACGCCATAACCGCAATGTGCAGGTTTCAGTACATAGTTTTTCTTGCGTTCGTCAATAATGGTATCTGTATGTATCACCCAATGCTTTTTACCTTCTATCAGCTCTATGTGGTTTATCTTATTAATGTTGTAAACAACAAGATTTCTTTGGTTCAAGGCTTTCCATTCATCGAGATTGAAAAGTGCTAGCAACAACACCGTTGAGGCTAAGCCGACATACAGCCCTCGCTTATTTTGCTGCAATAGGTAATAACCGACCCCAGCAATTGCTACGTACAATAACAGAAGCTCAGCACCATCTATTTGCAAAAAGTTAAATAAACGCGGATTGACATGCTGCAACCAGTAAACCAGATTATTAAACACTGTAACTATCCACTCAATAGCACTTGCCAACAGAGTAGCTGCAGCTGGCATTGCACTTACTGCAACTAATAACACACCGCCTATCAACGCAATACCCATGAACAAATATGCTATCACATTGGCAACGATAAACTGCAGCGGGAATAAGTGGAAATAATAAACAACCAATGGCGCAACCAATAACTCTGCTGCAATACTTGCTGCCACGACTTGCCACACCGTTCTCAATACAATATTGGTTGGCACATACAGTTTATAAATCGATCGGTAGAAAATTATCAACGACAATACAGCCACAAACGACAATTGAAAACCTATTGCATACAACCACATAGGCTCTGCACAAAGCAAGATAAATGCTGTAGCTAACAGCTGATTGAGGCTATGAGAAGATTTATCGAACGCAAAACCGACACCTAATATGGAGAACATCAATGCAGCCCTCACAGCACTGGGTGGCGCACCACTCATCATTACATATATCCACACCAATGGTATTGCCGCAATGTATTTCACCCATTGCCACTTCTTATGCTTTATCCACCCCAACAAAAAAGTAATAAGCAAAAAGAAGAATGAAATATGCGACCCCGAAATAGCTACTATGTGAATAATGCCCGTTTCTGAATACGCTTGTCGCAAATCTGCATCCATATTCGCTTCCTCACCCACCAGCATTGCCTGCATTAGGCCAAGTACTTTTTTATCGTGTATATACTTTGCCAACTGTGCCACAGACCAATTGTGCATCCGCTGTATGAGTGGTAGATTTTCGGGTAGTGTTTTTGCATACACTACAATTTCATTCGGCGCAATAAACTGTTGGTAATAAATACTATTCCTATTGCAGTAAGCGGCATAGTCAAACTCAAAAGGATTGCCACTACGTTTTATCATTTGCCATTTATCGGGAAGTATTATCGTATCTCCTTGACGAATATTTAACGGATGCACATCTTTATACACATACACAAAAGCCTTTCCTTCAGATGCTTTCACCTCGTTACTTTGCAATATATGCAATACCTCTACCTCCAGCTTCCAAGTCTTTTCTTTTTCAGCAGGCATGTTTACGACACGAGCAACAAAAGCATCAGCCTTCGAATTGGCAAACCAATCCTTGTTATTTCTGATATCGTTGAAATAACAAACCGTCCATGCGGCAGCTATCAATGCAATATGTAAAGATGTAAAACGCAAATATTGTACTGCCAGCTTTAGCGACTTTGCAAATGCTAACACAGAGAATAACACAATACCCGCCAACACGATAGCAAGCATTACATACAAACTAATGCCGGGAAAACACTTGTAACCTAATATGCCTGCAATCAACGGCAACAACAGCCGAAGGAACGGTACTCGTTCCCAGATGTATGCTTCATGTGTAGGCCATTTTTTCATATTGCTTTAGGGAACAGCTATACCAGCCTGCAATGCTGCAAGCCTGTTACGAGCTGTTTGTACGAAAGTACTGCCTGGATATTCCAGTATAAGCATCTCATAATACTTCTTAGCATCATCAGGTTTATTCATATAACGCTCGTATATATCTCCCATTCTGAATACTGCATCATCACCCAGCACATCTTTACCATGCTTTGCATGTATAGTCACCAGATACTCAATTGCTTTATCGTATTCGCGATGCTTTTGTGCCAGCTTTGCTTTTTGCAGCAATATATCATCGTACAAAGGATGCTGCGGATAATTAGTTACAATACTATCCAGCAATGCATCTGCTTCTTTGTCTTTGTTCTGGAAGAGCAACAAATCTGCATAAGCAAATCGTTTCAACGGTGTCATGTTGCTATCCTCAGTTATGTTCTCTGTTATCAGTATAGACAGATATAACGCATCATTTGCAATCAATTCTGCAGTAGAGGCTTTTAACACCGTAAGCTGCCCTTGTGCCCATTCAAAGTCGCCTCGATAATAGGCCAGCTTTGCATTTCTGAAACGCGCCTCTTCACCCAACACATCTTCTCTGAATGCTTTATCTACCTGACTGTACAATAGCGAGGACTCCCACACATCACCATCCAATATCATATAGTCGCCCAATTGCAGCTTACATTGTCCGTTCAGCATTTTGGTAAGCCCTGGTTGTTCCAATGCTTTTTTCAGAATAGTAATACCTGCTTTAGGATTGCTATTATACTGTGCCTGCAGTTTAGCATAGTCACAAACAATATCGTTTGCATAAAATTGCGGCGATTGCGTAAAGAAAGCATCATATTGCTTTAGTAATCCTTCTACATCCTGTTTTGTAAAATTTACATTCTTCTGCAATGCTGCGAATTGCGCTGTTAGCCTTTCACTTGCAGCTATATTATAGTAAGGCGTTTCATTACCAAGTCCTACAATCTCATCATACGTCTTTACTGCTATATCATACTTTTCTTCTTTTACTGCATAGCGTGCAAAACCAAGCATCCTACCTCCTTGCTCCTTCAGTCTTGTATCCAGTGCTACTACCTGCATCAGTGCACCATCCCAATCGTCCTTCTGCGTATACAGCCATGTTAGCAAATCTGTGAAGAAAGGATTGTCAGGTTGTTCGTTTATTTTTTTGATGAGTGCTTTTTGCCCGGCTTGCAATTTCTTTGGGTCGTTGCCCAATATCTCTAACAGCCCTGCTTTAGTATCTTCCGCACCATTCATCATAAATGCTTGTCCACCATCCAGCATCACAGCAATAGCTTTCTCCGTCTCACCTTTCTTAGCATACAATCTTGAAAGCGGACCGGTATAGAGATACTTTACCTGAAACTGCTCCCTAACACGTTCATATGCTTTAATAGCGTAGTCGTCATTACCTATTTCAAGAAACTTGTTAGCCACCTGCCTTGTCCAGCTATCATCACCATTCAGTCTTGCTATCGCCTCTTCGTATTGATCTGCAGCTTTCTTGTCTTTACCTGCTGCCTGCAACACCCTACCGGCATCTACAAAAGGCATAGGCCAGTTGGGCTTACCCGATTTCTGTATCTCTACAATCTTTTCAGCTTCTTTATAGTTTTTGGTTTGCAACAGCAATTCCAGATACTCGTTGTACACATCATTGTCTGCAGGGTTTTGTTCATACATTTTCTTGTACACCTCTGCCGCCTTATCGTATTCTTTCTTTCCGGTAAATGCACGTGCCTGCGTCAACGGGTCCGACTGTGCAAAAAGCACATTCACCATCAACAACAATGCTATTACCGAAGCTATCCTTTTTACCATCCTGTGTTACTCGCTCTTATCCTTGTTAAACTGTTCACCATTCCATATATATACCTGCCATGTACCCGTTACATTTTTACTTTCTACAACAGGCACCAATAGTTTTCCTTTTTCAAGATGTATGGTGTAGCGTTCTTTCATTTTTTTAAAGTCGTAGTTAGATGCGTGGTCGTAAGAATATTTGATAATGGCAGAACCTTCAAATACCATGGCATCTTTCAAACCATCTTTTATACTAAGCGCCTGCACACCTTTTGTAACTCCTTGCGCTACACTTTGTGCGGTAAAGAAAGGCAAATAATATTTAGCCCCACCATTACCTGCTATTGCTGCTATCTCTGTATACATATATCCTGTAGGCGTAGATTCCATAATACCCTCAGGCACTTCATTAATAACTGTTGTTTGCAATGCACCGTTGGCTTCATAAACAGCTACTGCGTTGTAGTAATGCGTGGGTAACCCTGCCTGTATATCCCAACAATAGATGCGTAGTTTTTTGTCTTCAGATGTTACGTATTTCAAATCACTGTTTTCAGGCAGTTTGATGTCTGCTTTCAACAATTCTGCTTTACGCTTTCCTTCGCTCAACAAATATTGAAACAATTGTTTGTTTGCATTTTTCACAGAGTCGTCCTGATTTACTTCTCCGGGAAAACTTGTGTCTTCTGCAGAATATTCATAACGCCAGTATTGTATATGCTGCAGATGTGCATTCAGTTCCTTCTCTGCATTTTGTGCATACAAAGAACCGGACATCAGTAGTGCGATATATAGGATGATTGCTCTCAAGTTTATTAAGGTTTAGTTTCTCAGTGGCTTGCCTGTTTGCAAAATACTCTGCAAGCGCTCCAATGTTTTGCGCTGTCCGCACAGGCTCAGGAATGCTTCACGTTCCAAATCCAGCAGGTATTGCTCACTCACAATCGTAGGTGCGCTCAGGTCGCCACCACACATTACATGCGCCAGTTTCTCTGCAATAAATTTATCGTAGTCGCTGATGTAGTTACCCCGCCACATGCCGTGTATACCTGCCAGCAATGGACCAAGACCGCTACGTCCCTGTACTTTTACATCATTGCGCATCACAGGTTGCGTATACCCTTGTTCATGCAACAATAACACTTTACGTTTTGCATCTGCAATCCTCCTGTCAGGATTAATAGATATACCATCTGTTCCTTTTCTCAATATCGACAAATCGTACGCCTCATGTGCAGAGGTAGATACTTTAGCCGTACCTATATTGATGAACAACTGTTGCAGATAGTTCAGTTCAATATCTTCTTTTATGTTCCTGTCGCTGGCACGTACGACCATTTCTTTGGTACCACCACCACCGGGTATCAGGCCCACGCCAAGCTCTACAAGCCCTATATAACTCTCCGCAGCAGCTTGTACAGCATCTGCATGCAGGCACATTTCGCAACCACCACCTAGCGTCATACCATGTGGTGCAACCACTACGGGCACACTGCTATAGCGCAAGCGCATGGTCGTATTCTGAAACTGGCGCACAGCCATATCCAACTCATCATATTCCTGCTCTGCAGCAAACATGAATATCAAACCAACATTGGCACCTGCACTGAAGTTGGCACCACCATTAGCTATTACCAGTCCATTAAATTTTTCCTCTGCTATGGCTACCGATTTCTGCACAGCTTCCAGCACTTCTCCGCCTATGCTGTTCATCTTGGTGTTCCATCGCAATGCTACCACACCATCACCAATATCATACAGTTTGCATGCACTGTTATTCCATACTACTTTTTCATCCAGATGTTCCAACAATATAAACGTGCCTTCACCCGGTATAGCTTTATATGTTTTTGTGCTTACATCGTAATACTTGCGCTGCCCGTTTTCTGTTTTGTAAAATGTAGTATTGCCTGCAGCCAGCATGTCATTTACCCATGCAGCTGGTTGTATGCCTGCGGCCTTCATCTGCTCGGCTACTTTTGCTACACCCAATACATCCCAACTTTCAAACGCACCTATCTCCCAACCAAAGCCGGCTTTCAGGGCATCATCTATCTTGTATAGTTCGTCTGCTATTTCAGGTATGCGATTGCTTGCATAGGCAAACAGCATATGGTGAAACAACCTGTAAAACTCACCTGCTTTATCCTGCCCTGCATACAATGCTTTCAATCGCTGTGCAAGGTCATCTATCGGCTTGGCAGTTTCCAGTGTTGCAAATTTTGTTTTCACTTTCGGGCCATACTCCATTGTTTTCAAATTCAACGTCAGTATATCCGATTTTCCACCTTCACCTTTTACTTTCTTATAAAAGCCCTGTCCTGTTTTATCACCCAGCCATTTGTTCTCGACCATTTTTTCGAGAAAAGCAGGCAGTATAAAAATATCTTTCGCTTCATCGTTAGGCACATTTTGTGGTAGTGCTTTTGCCACATGCACTAACGTATCCAGCCCCACTACATCGCCCGTACGGAACGTAGCAGACTTTGGCCTGCCCATTACTGTACCTGTCAGCGTATCAATTTCATCTACAGACATATCCAGCTGCTGCATGGCATGGAATACAGCCATAAAGCCAAACACACCTACACGATTGGCTATAAACGCAGGTGTGTCTTTACACAGCACCGTAGTTTTGCCAAGATGCTTATCGCCATACAACATCAGGAAGTCTATTACATCCTGTTTTGTATCCGGTGCAGGTATTATCTCCAGCAGACGCAGATAGCGTGGCGGGTTGAAGAAGTGTGTACCACAGAAGTGTTTGCGGAAGTCTTCGCTCCTGCCCTCACTCATCATATGTATCGGTATGCCCGATGTATTGGTGGTAATGAGCGTACCCGGTTTGCGGTGCTGCTCTATTTTTTCAAATACTTTTTGTTTGATGTCCAGCCTTTCTATGACAGCTTCTATTATCCAGTCGCAATCGGCCAGTTTGCTGATGTCGTCATCCAGATTACCTATCTGTATCCTGTTGGCTACTTCTTTTGTGTACACGGCACTTGGCTTACCCTTCAGTGTAGCTTGCAGTGCATCGTTTACAATACGGTTGCGCACCTGCTTACTCTCCAGTGTCCATCCCTTTGCCTGTTCTGCTGCATTCAATTCAAACGGTACAATATCCAGCAACAATACCTGCACACCGATGCCTGCAAAATGGCAGGCGATGCGGCTGCCCATAACACCACTACCTACTACCGCTACCTTACGAATAGCCCTGTTCATATTCCGTGCTTTTTAGATACACAATTTAACCAAAAAACACGGCATCGCTGATGACTTCTGTAAATCTTAACAATATGGCTGATATTGACTTCTTTATGGGGCTATTGCAAAGCCCTTTTGCACCTCGTTGAATGGTACATTTTCTTTAATATATATCATATCCATCACAACTGGGTTGGTAATATGCAGGCTGCCAAAATCATAATCTACACCTATTACAGCGGTTGGCTTACCTGCTTTCAGGGCATTGTCTATTTCGGTAAACATGGCCGGTATTCTTCCCACAGGAGCTATATCTCTGCACAACACCCTGCCTTGCGAATAAAAATTCATCTGCCATGCCAGATACATATGCAGGCTGTAAACGTATTTGATTTGGTGTTTTTGCAAATAGGCTGATGCCTGCAGAATGTTTTTTTCTGTCAGTGCGGTAAACTTTAATTGCCTGCATGTAAACAATGAGCCTACGCCGATAGGTAACAACACAACAATTGGTAGCAGATAAAGCTTTTCGCTACTCCAAACCAGTTGCATCAGCAACAATACCGCTACCGTTACAGGTAGCATAAACCTGTAGTTGGGGAAAGGCGTTATAATGGTAACAAATAATGAAATGAAAATCGACGCTAAAAGGATGATGATACAAACATCTTTAAACCTACCCTTTACCATCCTCACTACAGCCAATATGATAGTTGCAGACATCAGCAGCATAAAGCCAATTGCAAATAGCTTTTGCCACCACGTAGGTTGCAGTTCGGTATAATAGCTATGAAAACCATGCAGCGATACATACAGGAAAGAGGGTATCCTTCCTATGTTTTGCCACCAGTCTGCCATTGGCAAGTTCGGGTCTGGTTTGTGAAACTCGTACAGCGACTGTTTGTGTATGGCTAATATCACCAATGGCAATACTATAGTTACAACTACACTCAACAGCCTTGCAACAGAAAAATCTTTTACCAACCTGTATAGCAACAGCATGCCAGGCAATGGCACCCATAGTGGCATACTTTCATAAAGTAACGCCATCAGCAATCCCATCAAAAGATAGTGTTGTGGCTTTAGTTTTCTTTCGTCATCCAGCAACCAATATACAAGTATAGCAGACAGGGTAAATGCAGTCAGGTAGCCACCTCTGGCTTTCATAGACCATTCCGTCCATGCAGGGCAAACTATTAGTAATAGGGTGAGTAATAATGGCAGTACACTACCTGCTTTACTGAGCTTCAAAAGCGTTTTGTAGGTAAACACAACACCTGTTGTCCAAAGGCTGAGCATCGCCAGTTTCACTGCCAATCCCGTCATACCCATCGTGGCATAGAAAGGCAGTATAAACAACTCCTCTATCAGCGAAAACCCGTAACGCTGTCCGTAGAAATATAATGGGAAAGCTTTACCATCATACAGATGTTTCGCCATCAGCCCAACAATACTTTCGTCCCCATCCAGCAACATGTTGGGGGATGTAAGCATAGGGATGCGAGAAATAAAGCACAAGGCTATGATGGCCAATATTGCAAGATTGCCTTTGAGGTATTTCATCCGATTCTAAATTAGTCATAATTCTACTTTTGCCTGAATGCAGTTTTTCAAACACTTTAACATTTACAGTTTATGGATTTCATGCTTCCTCGCTTCTTGCCAATAAAGCTGTATGCTCAAATATTTACTACTCGTATTACCCGTTATTGCCACCATAGGCTGCAATGGCAAAAACAGTATTCCTCAAGGCACAATTATCGACAGCATCGTAGTGCTGAAATCGGAACGCAGGATGCAGGTGTATAACAACGGTCATTTACTGAAAACCTACAAGATTGCATTGGGCGAGCACCCTGTTGGACACAAACAATATGAGGGGGACAGAAAAACACCCGAAGGACTCTATTTCATCAATGGGAAGAACCCCAACAGCACCTGCCACAAAAATCTGGGCATATCCTACCCTAACGATACAGACCGTGCAACTGCACGAAAAATAGGCAAGCCTCCGGGCGGAGACATTAAAATACATGGCCTACCCAACGGGCAGGGTTACATTGGCAGGATGCACAGCATGAAAGACTGGACATACGGCTGCATTGCCGTTACAGACGAGGAGGTAGACGAAATTTACAGTCATACGCCCATAGGCATACCTATCAATATATTACCATGAACTTAATACTTACTACTCATGACTTACGACTAAGTTGCTATCTTTGCACCCATGCAATCCTTACAGGAACTAATAAAACAACACGAACAGGAAATAAATGCCTTTAATCCGGCAGATGCTACGGAGTTGGAAAACTACCGTATCAAGTTTCTTGGCACTAAGGGTATCGTTAAGTCCATCTTCGGAGAGATGAAAAACGTGCCTGTAGAACAAAAGAAAGACGCAGGCCAGTTGCTCAATACATTCAAGCAGCTTGCCGAGGCTAAATACGAGGCGTTTGCACACCTGCAATCTGGCAATGGCAAGAAAGACGATGGCATAGACATTACCCTGCCGGGCACACAATTGCCACTGGGTACACGCCACCCGCTGCGCATGGTAGAAAATGAAATCGTTTCCATATTCGAGAAGATAGGCTTTAGCGTAGCTACAGGCCCTGAAATAGAGGACGATTGGCACAACTTTACCTCGCTCAATATGCCCGAGCACCACACAGCGCGCGATATGCAGGATACCTTCTACGTATCGCAAAAGCCTGATTGGGTGTTGCGTACACATACATCATCGGTGCAGGCACGCATTATGGAGCAGGGCAACCTGCCCGTGCGTGTTATATGCCCGGGGCGTGTTTACAGAAACGAAACCATATCTGCCCGTGCACACTGTTTCTTCCACCAGTGCGAGGGTTTGTATATAGACAAGAACGTATCGTTTGCCGACCTGAAGCAGACACTCTACTACTTTGTAACAGAGATGTTTGGTGCAGATACCAAAGTACGCTTCCGTCCGTCTTACTTCCCCTTCACAGAGCCAAGTGCAGAGATGGATATTTCCTGTACCGTATGTGGTGGCAGTGGTTGCAGCCTATGCAAACACACAGGTTGGGTAGAGATACTGGGCTGTGGCATGGTGCATCCTAATATGCTGCGCAACTTTGGTATAGACCCCGAAGTGTATACAGGCTTTGCATTTGGTATGGGTGTAGAACGCATTACGCAAATCAAGTATCAGGTAAACGACCTTCGTTTGTATTCGCAAAACGACCTTCGATTCCTCAAACAGTTTCAATCGATATAACACAGCAGCCAAAACTCATGCTACATCAGTCCGGGTTTTGGCTGCTTAATTCTGAGCTTTGACTCCTTCTGCAAACATCATATTGGTTACCGGTGCCAGTGGCTTCCTCGGCAGTCACCTGGTAAGGCTATTGGCTGCAAAAGGGCATACAGTGCGTGCATTGTACAACAGCCGCCAACCGGATGCAGCTATGCTGGCGCTACCCAATGTTAGCTGGCAGCGTTACGACCTCTTAGATATTTACGATGTAGAAGAAGCCATGCAAGGCGTTAGTGATGTGTATCACTGTGCAGCCGTTGTTTCCTTTCACCCGAAGGATAAGGAGCGCATGCTGCACTTCAATGTAGAAAGCACGGTTAATATTGTCAATCAGGCTATAGAGCAGGGCATTCGCAAACTGGCATTTATCAGTTCCATCGCATCATTGGGACGTAGTGAAGAAGCCAAAGAGATAACAGAAGAAGAACAGTGGGAAGAAAGCGAATACAATTCTGTGTACTCGCAAAGCAAGCACAGTGCCGAGCTGGAAGTATGGCGTGCCCATGCAGAAGGTGTTGATACCGTGATTGTTAACCCCGGCATTATACTGGGCGAGGGCAATAATTGGGATGATGGCTCTGCAAGGCTGATGAAAGTAGCCGACAAAGAATTTCCCTTCTACACACAAGGCATCAATGGCTGGGTAGATGTACAGGATGTGGCAACTGTTACCTACCAACTGATGCAGGCAGACGTTAGCGGAGAGCGCTTTATACTCTGCGAGGGCAATCATAGCTATAAAGAGATATTCACCCTGATGGCCGATGCACTGGGCAAGAAACCACCACGCATCAAAGCAAGCAGCTGGATGACTGAGCTGGTATGGCGTTGGGAAATGTTGAAGCATTTCATCACCGGGAAAGCTATTACTATAACAAAAGAAACTGCCCGCACCGCACAAAAGCAGAATTTCTACAATAACACCAAGCTATTCAGCTACTTACAAGGGTTTCAGTACACGCCCATCAAGGCTACCATAGCCCGTATGGCAAAAGCCTATATATCACAGAATCCTTAAAAAAAGCCACATTTATTGGTTTTTTATACAAAACATTTGTAAACTTGCATATAAGGACATTCGTTCCATTCTTTAGTTATTCAGTAAACTGAATCTTTTCCCATTTCTTTATTACTCCGATTAGTTTTTGTGATTAGCGGACTAAGTGAAATTTAAAAGGGATTGTTTTTAGAATTAGTGGACAAATTGAGAACACAAAACCACATTGAAGATATTATAGCATGCAGTACGACATTGCACATCTGAACGATATGCTCGTTCCGGAGTTGGTGGATTTGGCTGAAAGTATGAAAATCAGCAATCCGCGTTCCCTAGACAAACAAACTTTAATAGATACCATATTGAACAATCAATCTCAGCAACAGGGCGAAGGCGAAGAAAAAAAACGCCGTACACGCAAACCTAAAGCAGAAGCCGCAACAGCACCTGCCTCACAAGAAGCAGCACCCGCTGCCGAAGAAGCAGGCACAGGCGATGATAAGAAACGCCGACTGCGCAAGCCACGTGTAGCTGCAGAAGAAGCAGCGCCTGCACCTGAGGCAAGTAACAATACAGCAGAAGCTACTGCTGCCCAAGAAGAAACGGCTACAGACTCTGGCATTACAATGCCCGATACCAATGAGGCAGAAATACAACCACCACAAGAGCCTGTAAGCACACCTGCTGAAGGCCGTCCGCAACAGCAGCAACACCAGCACAATAACAGACACCAACAGCACCGCCGCGAGGCACCGCAATCCAACTTTAATGTAGAGTTTGATGGTGTGGTATTCAGCGAAGGTGTGCTGGAAATGATGCCCGATGGCTATGGCTTCCTGCGCAGCAGCGATTACAACTACCTTTCATCTCCCGATGATGTATATGTATCGCCATCACAAATAAAACTCTTTGGGTTGAAGACAGGTGATACCGTACGTGGTACAGTGCGCCCGCCAAAAGAAGGCGAAAAATACTTTGCCCTGCTGAAGGTAGAAACCATCAATGGTAAACTGCCTGATGAAATACGCGACCGTGTTCCATTCGATTATCTGACACCACTCTTCCCGTTCGAGAAGCTGAACCTTTTCTCTACAGGCACCAACTACGGTACCCGCATTATGGACCTCTTTACCCCGATAGGTAAGGGACAGCGCGGCCTGATAGTGGCACAGCCAAAGACGGGTAAAACCATGTTGCTGAAGGAAGTGGCGAATGCTATTGCAGCCAACCACCCTGAATGCTACCTGATGATAGTACTGGTAGATGAACGCCCGGAAGAGGTAACAGATATGCAACGCAGCGTACGTGCCGAGGTGATAGCATCTACCTTCGACGAACCTGCAGATAAGCACGTAAAAGTATCTACCATTGCCCTGCAAAAAGCGAAGCGACTGGTAGAGGTAGGCCACGATGTGGTTATCCTGCTTGACTCTATTACGCGCCTTGCACGTGCACACAATACCGTAGCACCTGCCAGTGGTAAAGTACTGAGTGGTGGTGTGGAAGCAAACGCTATGCAGAAGCCAAAACAATTCTTTGGTGCAGCTCGTAAAATAGAAAATGGCGGCTCGCTCACCATCCTTGCTACCGCGCTGATAGATACAGGCTCTAAGATGGATGAGGTAATCTTTGAAGAATTCAAGGGTACGGGTAATATGGAACTGCAACTGGACCGTAAACTGGCCAACAAGCGCATCTTCCCTGCTATCGATATCACATCATCATCTACCCGCCGCGACGACCTGCTGCTGGAAAAAGACGTGCTGAACAAAATGTGGATTCTCCGCAATCACATAGCAGATATGAACACAGACGAGGCGATGAACTTCCTGATGAAGCAAATGAAAGGCACCCGCAACAACGAAGAGTTTTTGGCCATTATGGGTAAATAAACAAACAGACTACTAATAAAGAAACGCCTCACAACTGTGGGGCGTTTTTAGTTTTATGTAGCCGCCACCTGTGCTACTATTTGGCAGCCGTTGCGTTGGCACCGTTCATCGTTTGGGATGGCTATTTTTTCTTGTTTGATCTAATTATTAGAACTGATAATATCGTAAATAAAGCCTCCAATATCAAAACTATCCCGACACCCCATTTACTGCATATAGGAAAATAATAGCCTAATAGAACCGAAAACAATAAAAAAATAAATGTTATAGTTGCACTTATTCCTATTAGCGTCAAAAAATCTTCGGTCTCATTTTTATTATCATTTTCCATCCCCGCCCCTATCATAAACACATTATATATCATCGCAGGTATCGTTATAGCTAATGTGCAGAGTACTATTCTGAAATCATCATATCTATTGAAAAAATCATTGAAATATATATAAGTAAACAGAAAACCTGTGCCTATCAATCCAAGAAATACTAAGCCGACAGCATAAACAGATATCGGTATTTTATGAAAGTCGATTTTTCCATCCATAGTAATAGTCTTTAGTTCCACAAAAATAATACCCTGTCCGAAAAATTCATACTTGTTCACTAGTACAAACAAATTTGTAAAGTATATACCCTTAAAGCAAAAGGCAACCCCGAAGGATTGCCTTTTATTATTTGTATTGTAAGCAATGCTTATTGCACTGTCAGTTTAGTACGGTATGTATCTTCTCCATACATTACCTGTACCATATACATACCTTTTGCAAGGCTGCTCATGTTAAACTGTACTTTGCCTTCCGCATTTGTCCTGCTGTCAACAATTTTACCAGTCATATCCATTATAACTATCCTGTCAGCTTTCACATCATGCGGAACTTCCACATAGAATACGCCTGTTGTAGGATTAGGATATACATTAAACTCTTCGCCCAGTACTTCGCCAATACCTGCTTCTTCAGCTCCTTTTGCAGAACCGCAAGATTGATTACAATTACCCAGACGATCGCCTGCATGACCTGAAAGGTGTGAAGGAACAGCATTAACACTTACAGAAAGTGTTTGCGGATTGCTTGAGTTGCCCGGAGGTACGTGGCACAGATAAACTTTATTATTCTGGCCCGGTACGCGAATATCCAGTACGCAGAAAGCAACAGTACAAGTAGTGCTGCAACCATTGCTATTTGTAGCCGTTACTGTAAATGTATAGTTACCGGCAGCAGTTGGTGTAAATACAGGGCTTTGGCAGTTGCTGCAGCTCAGGTTAGCAGATGGCGACCATGAATATGTGAAGCCTGCACCACCTGTTGCATTACAAGTAACTGTCGCACTCTGCGGACCGTAACCCAGATAGATGTTCGTAGCAACACCACCTGTATATGTTGTATTTGAAGGAGTTACTGCTATAGAGCAAGTAGGCTTGTATTGTACAGTCACTGTTGCATTGCAAGAAGAGCTATTACCGTGTACGTCTGTCACTGTCAGCATTACAGTATTAGCACCTGCATTATTACAGTTAAAGCTTGTTTTAGACAGGCTCATACTTGCAATACCGCAATTATCCGTGCTACCATCGTTGATGTCTGAAGCAGCAATTGTGCCTGTACCACCAGTCAGGTTCAGTGTATAGTTTTTACAAACTGCATTTGGTGCTTCATTATCTGTAACTGTTACAGTAAACTGGCAAGAAGTGCTGTTGTTTGAGCCATCTGTAGCCGTTGCAGTAACAGTAGTAGTACCTACAGGGAATACAGAACCCGGATTGTGAGAATAAGTAATTGCAGGAGAAGCAGTACAGTTGTCTGTAGCTGTAGCTTCAAAATTCACTACCGCACTGCAGTTAGCTGCATCATTGCTTACTGTTATGTTGCCAGGGCAAGTAATGCTTGGTGCTGTAACGTCAGGTACTGTACCTACTGTTGCAGTATCTGCAGCTGTACAACCATTTGCATCTACAATAGAAACCGTGTATGTACCGGCAGCAAGGCCACTTACATCTTCTGTAGTAGCAGCATTGCTCCATGTATATGCAGGGCTGTTAGCATTGTTCACCGTTAGGTTAATGCTACCATCGCTGCTACCTGGGCAAGATGCATCTGTAACAACATGGCTTAATGTGATATTACAAGGAATTACAGTAATCGTAAATTCCTGAGAAGCATTACCACAGTGTGTACCATTTACGTGGTTAATCAAATCTTCTATTTCTATTGCTACATGATGATCACCACTATCAGCAATTGTTGGTGTACCTGTTATAGTCCATGTACCATTCAGGTTATTGGTAACTGTCAACCAAGATGGCAGGTTGATGCTTTCTATATCTACCTCGTCACCTTCTGCTGCATTAGCATCAGCAGTACCAAATGTATATGTGAATGTTTGTCCTGCACTTACAATTACATCGGCTTGTGTAGTAGTAAATGTAGGCGGGTTATTGATGAGATATGTTACCGTATCGAAGCTTGTTTCGCTATAGTTGTCTATTGCACGCATCACCAACATGTGTTCTCCCCATTCTGTAGATGCGGGTGTCCAGCTCATTACTGTTTGTACAGGGTTTACTGCACCTGTTGGCAATGTAGGAGAGAAAGACATACCTGATGCAACACCTGCTACAGCAGACAATACAACTCTGTCGGCAGTATCAGGATCAGATGCTTTGAAAGTATCGTTGATGTTACTACCCGGTGTATAACAGAAAGTACTTTTATTACCAGGCGTAGGCGCTACAAATTGCGGTTTTAAGGATACTACTATGTTTATGATAGTATTTGTCTGTATTGTGGCAATATCCTGCGCAACAAAGTTTAGCTGATAAGTACCAGCGTTTGCGGCAGTAGGTGTCCAAGAGAAAGTACGTGTAATAGGATTGCCGCTACCTGAGCTGAATGAAGCACCCGGAGGTATACCTACCGCATTCAAAGTAACTATATCACCTGCATCAGCATCTTCTGCTTTTACATTGAATGACAAGTTATTGCCAGGCTGCACTACATAAGTAATACTATTTGATGGTGTTACTGTGTAATCAAATGTTGGCGGCGTAGACGGATTTGTGATACATAACATCAAGTCCAGCTGAATACGCGCACCTTTACTATCAGTAACATACACTGCAACATTATAAAACTGGCCTAAAGTCTTACCTACCGTATTGAAAGTAAGCAAGCCCGTAGAGCTTACAGAAACACCTGTTGGCTGCACCGTACCACTACCAAAAGCACCATTTGGCACCAATGAATAAGTCAATGCGTCTCCATTTGGATCTGTAGCGGGTATTTGATACGTTGCTGCGCTTACATTAATAGGTAAACTAACAAATGGTGGCACTGATGAAACAGGGGCATCATTATTATTACCTATAGTGACAATAGTAGCTACACGGAACGAACCACCTGCATTATTTACCAATGGTGAACCTATACGGCAGCAGTCATCAAAAAAAGCAGTATAATTTGTTGTTGTAGACGGATACGTGTATACATAAGTAAACTCTCCGTAAAACCAGTCTTCTGCAATATTTACAGACGTGACATTTAAATTAATACCTACAGATGTCAACCCGGTATTAAATGTACCGGAGCTAACGGTAGAACCTACATTCGGTGCACCGAATGCCGAGCGTCTCCAAGCTTGAGACACTTTGAACCTTATCTGATAAGGGTTGCCAACTACACGTTCCCAGGTAATACTTCCATACCTGAAGTGGGATGCGTAAGCATCGTCAGCAAAAAAGATGAGTAGGCTGAATAGCAGAAACGCTATGCACCTTCGCAACAAAATGGGGCATTTTTTCATAATTGCATGTATTTTAAAAGTGAGAAAACGGGGTATATAAATTTCTCTTATACTATATGCAATTCAATAAGACACTATACTATGCTTCGTTTCAATTATTGAATGGAATACAAAGATTGCTTTTGATTAATAATAATCAAAGCTTTATCTATAAAATTTTATAAAAATATCTTTTAGCTGCTGTGGTCGGCTACGATGCACCACTTACCTTTTATTTTTCTGAATAGCAGGGTAAACGAGCCCGATACATCGCCCGCGGTGCGTGCCAGTGCCCATTTGCCCAGTACAAAATAATAGTCTGCCGATAGTTGCCTTACCTGTAGTATATCAAAATGCAGCTGCCCCATCTTGGCAGCATCGCTGTAGGAGCGTTTATAGTTTTGCAGGGTTTTGTTGTAGCCGTAGGTAGGGCCGCTCTTGCCTACAAACACCAGGCTGTCGTTGTTCCAATAGCCCGTCATATACTGCTCTATACTGCCGCTGTTCCATGCTTTCATTTGCATATCCAGCACTTGCAGTATCTGTTCCTTATCCGTTTGTGCGTAGGTAGTAGTGGCTGTGCATAGCAGCCATAGCAGCAGTATTCTTTTCATAAGCACTGAAAGTACTAAAAATAAAAAAGGTAACTGATAGGGACAGTTACCAATAAGAGATTTACAGGGGCCGGAGTTTCGGCTTTTGGGTTTGATAGGTACACCGTTTTTCGGGGTTATAGGTCAATCTGTATAGATTGTTTGGGTTATTAGGTACTGTAAAGTAAGGTGTAAAAAAACACGCTGCCAACAGGCATTAAACGAGTGGTAGGTTTGGTTATACGAATGACATGTATGGTTCTACCAATGAAAAAAGCCCCGTCATAAGACGAGGCTGATTATTTACTAAGAGTTAAAATTATTGATTAGTGTGCTTCTTCACCGGGTTTCAACGGAGTTGTTTGAGAGATGAAGTCGTTGCCATTACCATCATCTTTGTAATCGTATGGCCAACGGTGTACTTCAGGAATATCACCTTCCCAGTTACCATGACCAGGATTGATTGGTGTAGTCCACTCAAGTGTAGGAGAACCCCATGGATTTTCTGTTGTCATTTTACGACCACGGAAGATGCTCACGAAGAAGTTTACAACAAATATCAGCTGTGCAAAGAAAACAAGTACTGCTGCGATACTGATAAAGCTGTTCAGGCTTTCGAAATGCTTGAATGATTCCCATGCACTGTAGTCGTAATAACGACGTGGCATACCCGCAATACCTTCATAGTGCATAGGCCAGAAGATAAGGTAAGCACCTGCCAGCGTTATGAAGAAGTGGATATAACCTAATGTATTGTTCATGAAACGGCCGAACATTTTAGGGAACCAGTGGTAGATACCCGCAAACATACCGAAGAATGCAGACACACCCATTACTATGTGGAAGTGCGCAATTACGAAGTATGTATCGTGCAGGTGAATATCCAGTGCAGAGTTACCAAGGAACAAACCTGTAAGACCACCAGAGATGAACAGTGATACGAAACCTATCGCAAACATCATTGGTACAGTGAAACGGATGTTACCTTTCCAGATAGTCGTAAGCCAGTTAAATACTTTTACCGCAGATGGTACGGCAATCAACAGTGTAAGCAATACGAAGATAGAACCCAGGAACGGACTCATACCCGTAACGAACATGTGGTGCGCCCATACAACGAATGCCAGTACAGTGATACCTATCATAGAGATAATCATCGCGCTGTAACCGAAGATTGGTTTGCGGCTGTGGTTAGACAGTACTTCTGAAGCCATACCCATACCCGGCAACATGATGATGTATACCTCAGGGTGACCAAGGAACCAGAACAAGTGTTGATACAGGATAGCAGAACCACCTACGTGCGGCAGTGCTTTACCACCTATAAAGATTTCAGACAGGTAGAAACTGGTACCGAAGTTACGGTCGAATATCAACAGTACGAAACCTGAGAACAATACAGGGAAAGAAAGTACACCCAGAATAGCAGTGAACAATAATGCCCATATAGTCAGCGGCATGCGTGTCATCGTCATACCTTTCGTACGCATGTTAAGGATAGTAGAGATGTAGTTAAGACCACCCAGCAGTGAAGACACAACGAATAGTGCCATACTCACCAACCAAAGATCCATACCTAAACCTGAACCAAGAGATGCTTCTTTCAGCGCACTCAGCGGAGGATATGTTGTCCAACCACCAGATGCAGGACCTGTTTGTATGAATAATGAAACAAACATTATGATACTAGACAGGAAGAAGAACCAGTAAGAAAGCATATTCATGAACGGTGAAGCCATATCGCGTGCACCTATTTGCAGAGGAATAAGCAGGTTCGCGAATGTACCGCTCAAGCCGGCAGTCAATACAAAGAATACAAGTATCGTACCGTGCATTGTTACCAATGCATAGTAGAATTCAGGATTAAGTTTACCACCTTTTGCCCATTCGCCCAGGAATTTCTCCATGATAGGGAATGTTTCGTTAGGGAAACCTAACTGCAAACGGAAGAATACAGACATCAGGGCACCGATAATAGCCCATATAATACCTGTGATAAGAAACTGTTTGGCAATTACCTTGTGGTCTTGGCTAAAGATATACTTCGTAATGAAGTGCTGTTCATGGTGTTCGTGACCATGATGCCCGCCATGCGCATCGTGTGTGTGCGCTACATTAGTTCCTTGAATGATAACGTCGCTCATTTTTTGCACTTTTATGTGTTCTGTAATAGTACAGAACGATTACTTCATCGTTATTGCTTTTACACTATCAGTTTTCTGTTCAGGTGCTGCAGTACCTTCTGCTGCAGGTGCAGCCGCAGGTGCATTGTTGGCAGCGTAGTATGCCTGTTGCTTAGCCATCCATGCATCATACTCTTCCTGTGTTTCTACAATCACAGTACCACGCATAGAATAGTGGCCTTTACCGCACATCTGATCACAAGAGATTTCATAAACGAAATCTTTGTTTCCTGTGATTTCTTTCATTTTAGCAGATGTAATGGTAGGTGTAAACCACAGTGTAGTTACGATACCCGGTACAGCATCCATTTTCATACGGAAGTGAGGCAGCCCCACATCGTGGATAACGTCTCTTGAACCTATCAGGATGCTTACAGGTTTGTTTACTACAAGGTGCAGTTCACCATTCTGAGCTATGATGTCGTCTTTATTGTCTTTATCATCCCAATCAAGCCCCAACACGTTGTTAGCATCATTGATTTTTCTGAAATCTCTTTTACCAAGTACACCATCTTTACCAGGATAACGCACTATCCAGTTAAATTGTTTACCAACAACCTCAACTACAGTTGCATCTTTAGGAGCTGCACCTGTCATTTTACCCCAGTTGCGAAGACCGATAGCTACCAACACCGCCATTGCGATAGCAGGTACTGTAGTCCATATCAACTCCAGCTTATTGTTGTGAGGGAAGAAGAATGATGTACGTTTTTCTGTAGACTGGTAGCGATAAGCAAACCAGAAAAGCAGTGTTTGGGTAATGAAGAATACGATACCTGTTACCGTCAGTGTTACCAACAGCATGCTGTCATATTCTACACCGTGCTGAGATGCAGATACTGGCAACATTTTGTCTATCAGCGCATCATGGCACAGCCATATACCATACAAGCCTAGTACAAAGAAAAGGACAAGTAGCAATGCCATGGTACGGTTTACCCTTGCATTGATTTTTCCTTCGCCACGCAAAATAGTAGCGTACTCACTAGCTTTTGCTATCTGGTATATGATAACAAATACCAGCCCTGTTAATAGTATTGATATAAATCCCGACATGGTCAGTTATGCTTGTATTTACTGTAATTAGTTTATACTGTGTTTATTATCCGTTGTTCTGTTATTAGCTCTGGTGTATCATTGCTTCTTTCAGCAATGGATGGTTTGCAGGTACCAATGATGCTTTAGACAATGTATTAGATACAGTCAATATCAGCAATCCTGCAAAGCCTGCGAAGATACCCAATTCGTACCAGCTAAGTACCCAGTGGCCACCCAGTGGGCCAGGCATTGTCATGATAAAGAAATCTAACCAGTGACCAAAGATGATAACAACCGCCATGAAGCTAACAGTGAAATAGTTGCGCTTGCTAGGACGTGCCATCAATATCAGAATTGGCATAATGAAATTGATGATGAATACAGAATACCATATTAGGCTGTAAGGGCCATGCTGACGCATTTTGAAATACGTAGTTTCTTCAGGTATGTTACTGTACCATATCAGCATATACTGTGCAAACCAAACATATGTCCAGAATACACTGAATGCAAACATGAATTTACCAAGATCGTGTACGTGCTCTTTAGTTACAATTTCAAGATTACCTTGATTTTTCAGATATACTACAAACAGCATAATAACAGACATACCGCTAACGAATGCGCTTGCAAATGTGTACCAGCTGAACATTGTTGAATACCAGTGTGCATCGATGCTCATGATCCACAACCAAGGAATAGTGCTCATTTGTGTCAGAGCGTATACCAACAGGAATGCTGCAGACCATTTGAATACTGTCCAGTATATTTTAGTGCTGTTCTTTGGTGCAGACTCCTGTGCTATAGAAAGTGCGCGGAATTTACGACCGAAGAAAGACCACAATGCAATTGCAACAACTGTAAAGCCAATAAACATTTCCTTATTCAGGAATGCAGACTTGCCTTCCAATATTTTATCACCATGCGGGTTTACCCAATGGTAGATAGTGTTATGACCATCTACACTGAAGCCTGTAGCAATGAATATCAGGATAGCACCGGCAATAACACCGAATACCCAAACATTTGCACCTATAGCTTCAGGTACTCTTTTATAAGCTACTATCCAGCCACCTTGTGCCAAAGAAGCTGCAGCTTGTATAAATACACTTGCCACAGACAATAGCAAAAAGAATACACTGTTTTGCAACAGTACTAACCAGAAGCGGGTTTTATCGTGGTGGTCGTGTCCGCCAAGCATTGTTACACCGCCTATTATTAATACCAACACACCCACTGCAATCAGTGCCAGGCTGGTATTTCTTAATCTTGCAGGTACCTCAAAACGTTCTGTCATTGTAATATTATTAGAGAACTACGTTTACTTGTTTCTTGATGTTTCTTATTAATGTTTAGCAGTTTCGGTAGTTGCTGCTACAGCTTTTGCAGTATCGGCTGTTGGTGCGGGTGTTGCAGTACCTGTAGCACCCAGCGTAAATGCATCACCACCGTTTTCTGCCTGCACTTTCTTAATGTAAGCAATTACCATCCAGCGTTGCTTGATGTCTAATTGGCTGGCATAAGAACCCATAGCATTTTTACCGTACTTGATAGCTGCATACATAGTACCAGCGCTCATGTGCAGGTATTTTGCATCTTTCAGGTTTGCAGGCATTGCTGCAAACTTACCGCTTGCATACAACGGCCCCTGACCATCCAGATTGGTACCATGGCATATACCACAGTATATATTGAACAAACGCTTACCCTCTGCCAGTTGTGCTTCATCAAATCGCAGGTCGGTAGTGAATGATTTGTACGCATTAGTATCGCCTTCTACCATGTGGTCAGGCAATTCATGTCCTACTGCTACAGTACCGTTGATTGGCTTACGGCTTGTTTGTCCGTCAGCAAAATTCGGATTGGCAGTATACGCATCATAAGCACGAGAGTAGGTCATATCCGGAGCGTAGATTTTACCCGGGTTGCGGCGCATGCTACCACTGTTGCACGATGCCAGACCCAGTCCTATCATCAGGCTCGCTACTACTATGCTTTTGGTTTTGTTCATAAATATTTAAAAATTCAAAAGTCAAAATTCAAATTCTCTTCACACTCCTTTTCACTGTATTAACTGATCAACTATTCAACCAATCAACTGAATTATGCCAGTTCGTATGGTTCTTTTTTGTCCCAACGGCCAAACCACCATTCAGATTCTGCAACCTGTACAGAAGTTTCAACAGCGCCTGTAGATTTCAGGAAGTTGATTACTTCTTCTTCGTTAGTATGATCGTTGATTTCCAATGCTACTACAAACAAATCGTCCGTTTGGCGTGGGTGGAAAACGTGTTTCTTAACACCCGGCATTATCTGATTCAGATAGCAGAATGTAAGCACCATACCTACCGCTGCAAACAATACCGTCAACTCGAAAGTGATAGGTATGAAAGCCGGCAGAGACCAGTGTGGTTTACCACCGAAGTTAATAGGCCAGTCGCTGCAGAATATCCATGACATGAAACCTACCGCAGTGCTGGTACCCGTAATACCATATATGAAACCTGCTACGTGAAGATCAGTTTCTTTCAGGCCCAACGCACCGTCAAGACCGTGCACAGGGAATGGTGTGTACACATCATGCAGTTTATAACCGCTGTTGCGTACTTTCTTCACTGCAGGAAACAGCACGTCCTCATCGTCATAACAAGCAACTGCAAATTTCTTTATAGCCATTTTAAATATTAATTCAAAAGTTAAAAGTCAAAATTCAATTACGTTCCGGTCAGCAACCCAACAGACTAGTGGTGAGCGTGTTCCAGTTCGTGTTTAAACTCTTCAGTGCTCTTAGCATCAATAGCTTCCATTTTACGCTTGTAGTTATCGCCTGATGTTTTCAGTACGAATTTGATTTCCGCAACTGCAATAACAGGGAAGTATTTAGCAAACAAGAAGAAGCATGTGAAGAACAGACCGAATGTACCCAGATAGAAACCAATCTCAGGCCATGTTGGGCTGTAGTACGTCCAGCTACCAGGCAGGTAATCGCGATACAGTGAAGTAACGATGATTACAAAACGTTCGAACCACATACCAATATTCACCACGATAGACATAATGAATGTGAAAGGTATATTACGACGCAGTTTTTTGAACCAGAACAGCTGAGGAGATACCACGTTGCAAGTCATCATCGCCCAGTAGCTCCACCAGTATGGACCAAGGATACGCCATTTGAACGCATCTTGTTCATACAGTACACCACTGTACCAAGACATGAACAACTCTGTCAGGTAGGCAACACCTACGATAGAACCTGTAAGTACGATTACCTTGTTCATTGCTTCAAGGTGACCTACTGTGATGTATTCTTCAAGGCCTAATATTTTACGACAGATAATCAACAGGGTTTGCACCATTGCGAAACCTGAGAAGATCGCACCAGCAACGAAGTATGGCGGGAAGATGGTAGTATGCCAACCAGGGATAACTGAAGTAGCAAAGTCAAAAGATACGATTGTGTGTACAGAAAGTACCAGTGGCGTACTCAAACCTGCAAGCACCAGCGAAAGTGCTTCATGGCGTTGCCAGTTTTTAGCAGTACCTGTCCAGCCAAAAGATGCCAGACCATACAGGCGTTTACGCAATTTAGTAGTAGCGCGATCACGTACTGTTGCAAAGTCAGGTATCAGACCAGAGTACCAGAACAACAATGATACGGTGAAGTATGTAGAGATCGCGAATACGTCCCAAAGAAGTGCCGAGTTAAAGTTTGGCCACAGCGGACCACGACCATTCGGGTAAGGCAGTACGAAGAAACCATCCCATACACGACCCATGTGGAAGATAGGGAACTGGCCTGCGCACATTACCGCGAAGATTGTCATCGCTTCCGCAGCGCGGTTTACACCTGTTCTCCATCCCTGACGGAACAGCAACAAGATAGCCGAGATAAGCGTACCGGCGTGACCGATACCTACCCACCATACGAAGTTGNNGTTGGTAATATCCCAACCCCAACCTACTGTACGGTTGATACCCCATACACCGATACCGTAATAAACTTCCCAAAACACTGAGAAAACACCTAACAGTAACAGCGTAATCGAAAAGAAGAAACCTACATACCACATGCGGCCCGGTTTCTTTTCTATAGGGCTGATTATATCTTCTGTTACTTGGTGATACGTTTTATCACCATCTACCAGCGGTTCNNGATTCGTACTTTAAATGCATAGCGCCTTATTAGTAAAAAGTTCTTTGTTTTTATTTCTGCGGACCTTCTGTTTTCACTTCCGTCCCATTTTATTTTTATTTCCTGCTTCGCCTATTAAATGTGAGCTTTCAATAAGCCGTCTGTAGCTTCATTACCACCTACTATCGTTTCCGTGTTACGAATTTTCGACATGTAGTTTACATTTGGCAATGTGTGTATTTGCTCCAGCACATAGAATACGCGCTCTTTGTTCTCTTTTCTCAACTGTGCGATAGCGCTGTCTTTATCATTCACGTTACCGAACACAATTGCATCAGAAGGACATGCTTGCTGACAAGCTGTTCTTGCAGCACCATCTTTCATTGGCGCACCTGCTTTCTTAGCTTCCAGTTTAGCCTCTTGCAGACGTTGTACGCAGAAGCTACATTTTTCCATAACACCACGGCTACGTACTGTAACGTCTGGGTTCAGTACCATGCGTGTCAGGTCGTCGTTCATATCATCACGACGGTAGTCTTCATACAGGTTATCATCAAAGCAATCAGCACCGTTCCAATCCATCCAGTTAAAGTGACGTACTTTATAAGGACAGTTGTNNACCTTCGCTGCTGTGGTTGGTTGCAGACACCGGACATACGTTTTCGCATGGCGCATTGTCGCAATGTTGACACATCATTGGTTGGAAGATAGTCTGGATAGTATCCGGATCATCTGGCATACCACTGAAGTAGCGATCGATACGCAACCAGTGCATTTCTTGCGACTTCAGTACGTGTGTTTTACCTACTACAGAGATGTTGTTTTCCGCCTGGCAACCCATCACACAAGCACCGCAACCGGTACATGCTGTCAGGTCTATAGACATACCCCAGTGGATACCCGGAGATTCGTATTCAGGGTACAGTGTACCATTTTTACGATAACCTTCTTCATCTACAACTATTGCAGCAGCAGCAGCAGTAGCTACATCTACAGGGTTGTGTGCTTTTTCTTCACCATGTCCTGCATTTGCATGCTCACCACCGTGTGCTTCGCCATGTTCTTCCCAAGGCAATGTAGTGTAATGACCTATTTCTTTATTACGTGCTTCCAACAGCATGTTCGGGTTCTTAGCGAACTCGGCAAGTGTGTATTCACGTACTATCGGACGAGCCTCATAGCTGTGGTGCGATTGTGTAATCGCTACATCGTGTGTTTCTTCTGTTGGCTTGATGGTAACCGCTGCGTTGTAAACAAAGTTTTGACCATTGTAGCTTACAAACGGATAAGCATTTTTACCACCTATTTCTTTACCGAATTTATCTTTACCGCTTGCAGCAGCACGACCTACTTTAGCATCACGACCAAAGCCTACAGCTATTGCTACTACATCGTTGTTCATACCCGGAACTACCACCAGCGGCAGTTTCATGGTTTGACCATTAGCAGATATTTCGATTACTTTCTTAGCGTTTACTACTTCTGTGATGCTTGTCAGTTCTGCACCCAGTTCAAATGCTTTCTTAGGAGATACGCAAGCGTAGTTGTCCCAAGTTGCTTTCGTTATCGGATCAGGCATTTCCAACAACCATGGGTTGTTACTCCATGCACCACCTTTACCGATAGATACTTTTTGATAAACTACCAGTTCCATGCCGTTTACAGCTTTTTCAGCTTGTATAGCAGCTACAGCACCTGCAACATTACCGCTGAATGATGCACCTGCCATTGGCATTTCGCCTGCAGGGTTGATAACACCATCTTGCAAAGCTTTATCCAGATTAGCCTGACCACCTGTTTTAGCAGTCCAGTAGTTTTTCCAGATATCACCGTATGTAGTAGATGCACTAGCCCATACTAACAGGCTATCCTGGNNCCCCAGCTTTCCAGCCAGTGGTTATCAGGTACTACATATTTACATGCTTGTGCTGTTTCGTCCATACGTTCAGCGAATGATACGCTAACCGCTACGTTTTTCAGCCCTTCAGCAAATTTCTTACCGTTGTAGTAATCGTATACAGGGTTTACATCCTGCATAAAGATGGCACCAACTTCGCCTTTGCCCATAGCTTCTGTCAGCGCTACCATATCAGCATCTATACCCGNNACCATTACCTTTTTTCAGGTCGGCAGCAGCTTTGGTTACGAGTTCATTCAGTTTTTTGCTAGACAGTGATGGAGCAGCACCGTTTGTTACAGCGTTGTAAAGCGCTACAGCTATTGCACCCATTTGAGATGGTTTGCAAGTAGCACGGTCATCTGCAGCAGCACCTGTAATAGTGTGGTTAGCTTCTACCTGATAGTGCTTAGACATTTTCAGGTTTTTAGCTGTCACTTTACGGCCTTGTGCATATTGCTTAGAGAATTCAGCAGGAGACAACCAAGTACCCAGGAAGTCTGCACCCAGACCTACAATTGTTTGTGCTTTATCGAAATGGTAAGAAGGCAGCGCACGTTTACCGTAGCTAGCCTCATTTGCCTGCAACATACCGCTGTATGATATTGCATCATACGTTACGTGTTTTGCTGTAGGATATTTCGCTAAGAATTGATTGATTGCTTCTTTAGTAGTAGGGCTCAGGATTGTTGATGTCAGTACGTATACCGATTTTGTATTGCTTGTCAGTGCATCTTTTACGCTGCGGTCGATAGCATCAAATGTTGCTTCTTTACCTTCAGCAAACGGCTGGCGCAAGCGTGCTTTATCGTACAGATTCAGTACAGCAGCCTGTACACGAGCTGTAGTAGCACCCTGTGTTATCGGAGACAGCTTGTTACCTTCCAGTTTTATAGGACGGCCATCGCGTGTTTTGATAACTACAGCACAATATTCACCACCGTCAACAAATGTAGAAGCGTAGTAGTTAGCTACACCCGGTACAATGTCTTCTGGCTTTATAGCATAAGGAATTACCTTACGAACAGGCATTTCACAACTTGCCGCCAATGTAGCAGCAACAGTGCTGAAGCCCAGATATTTCAAAAAGTCGCGGCGGGGAGTAGTCGCGTCCAGCAGATTGCCACTTATGTCAAATGGCAGCGGCTCTTTAAACTCGTTATCTACTGCTTCTTTATGAGCTGCATCGTTGTTCAGCTCTTCAAGACCCTTCCAATATTGTTTTTGACTCATACGGTTCAATCCGGTATAAATTGTTTCCGAATAATTTTTATTACTTGATAATACTACACTTCCTGATTAGTAGTGACATTTTTGACACTCAAGGCCACCAATATCTTCTACTGTTACACCGGTACGTTTGCCCGATTTCAGTTCTGCGTGATATTTTTCAAATATTGAATAATAGTTGTTGTTTGTAAACTGCACCTCTGTTTGACGGTGACAGTTGATACACCAGCC
>DGQM01000028.1 GCA_002389765.1 Bacteroidetes bacterium UBA4414
AACTACTGCTGTTATATCAATTATATCTTCTCCGTCAGATACTGTATGTATCGGTACAACAGTAAGCTATACAGCGAGCACCAATTTTATAAGTCCTAATTATCAATGGAGAGTAAATAACATTAATGTTGGCTCAAACAGCTCTATATATTCATACATACCTATTAGTAATGATAAAATAGAGTGTATTGCTTCTTCTGCTATCGGGTGCTACAACAGCCCCTCTGCAACAAGCAATAAAATTACCATGATAGTAAATGCAAAACAAATACCAACAATTTCAATTAGTGGACCTTCCTCTGCTTCTTCAAGTAATTTAGTTACAATTAATGCCACATTATCCAATACAGGATCATCAGGATATACAATAGATTGGAGTGTTAATGGTTCTTATGTCTCATCTTCTTCAGGAACTGTATTTACATTCACGAAAGGAGCTGGAAGTGAATCTGTAACAGCTTTGCTAAAACCCAATGGCTGTTATAATAATGCTTCTTCAAATATACATGTAGTTACAAACAACTTATCAGTTACCAATCAAAACGGTCAATCAACAATAGTAGTTTATCCAAATCCTTTCGAAAAATTTATACGAATATCTTCTACTTATGAAATAAAGGATGTTATTTTATATGACGTATTGGGTAAAGAAATAATACATAAAATATTTACAAATCAATTNNACAGACTAAATATTTATGATAAAAACATGAATATATTAAAATCAGTAAACATTAATAAACAGTAGAATTTATTAATTAAGTATCGGTCTGTATTATTAACTTATTAATGACGTTAATATAAGATATATTTTCCGTACCTTTGCGGCGCAAAACGGAGTACCCTTCCTTATTGTTTCAAAGAGGAAGGGTTCTTTTTTAACAGAGGCATAGATTATGAATATTCGTAACATAGCGATTATCGCACACGTTGACCACNNGAACGTGAACGTGGTATCACCATCCTGGCTAAAAACATTTCGGTAAACTATAAAGACGTTAAGATTAACGTTATCGATACACCGGGCCACAGTGACTTTGGTGGTGAGGTAGAACGTGTACTGAAAATGGCTGATGGTGTGTTGCTGCTGGTGGATGCTTTTGAAGGCCCGATGCCGCAAACACGTTTCGTACTGCAAAAAGCGTTGCAACTGAATCTGCGCCCCATAGTTGTTATCAACAAAGTTGATAAACCAAACTGCCGCCCGGATGAAGTACATGATGCAGTATTCGAACTGTTCTTCCAACTGGATGCAACAGAAGAACAACTGAACTTTACAACTATCTACGGTTCTTCAAAACAAGGTTGGTTCAATACATCATTGACGCCTACAGAAGATATTACTCCGCTGCTGGATACTATACTTGAAAAAGTACCTGAACCTAAAGTATCTGAAGGTACTGTACAGATGCAGATTACTTCTCTGGATTATTCTTCATTCCTGGGTCGTATTGCTATCGGTAAAGTAACACGTGGTACGCTGAAAGAAAACCAACCAATCCAATTGTGCAAACTGGATGGCTCTATGACAAAAGGACGTGTAAAAGAATTGTACACGTTTGAAGGTATGGGCAAGAAAAGGGTAACGGAAGTATCTGCAGGTGATATATGTGCGGTAGTAGGTATTGAAGATTTCCAGATTGGTGAAACAATTGCGGATTTCGAAAACCCTGAAGCATTGCCGGTTATCGCTATTGATGAGCCGACAATGAACATGCAGTTCAGCATCAACAACTCACCATTCTTTGGCCGCGAAGGTAAATTCGTAACCAGCCGTAACATTCGCGATCGCCTGTATAAAGAACTGGAGAAAAACCTGGCACTGCGTGTACAGGATACTGACGATGCGGATAAATTCCTGGTATATGGCCGTGGTATCCTTCACTTGTCTGTATTGATAGAAACAATGCGTCGTGAAGGTTTTGAATTGACTGTTGGTCAGCCGCAGGTTATTACCAAAGAAATTGATGGTAAAAAATGCGAACCATATGAAACACTGGTTGTTGACGTACCATCTGAATTCAGTGGTAAAGTGATAGACCTTGTTACACAGCGCAAAGGTGAAATGCTGATAATGGAAAGCAAGGGTGAAATGCAACACCTGGAGTTTGACGTACCATCTCGTGGTTTGATAGGTTTGCGTTCAAACATGCTGACTGCTACTGCAGGTGAGGCTGTTATGGCGCACCGCTTCAGCGAGTACAAACCATGGAAGGGACCAATACCTGGTCGTAGCAATGGTGTACTGTTGTCTAAAAACACTGCAACTACTACGGGCTACTCAATGGATAAACTGCAGGATAGGGGTTCATTCTTTATTGATGCAGGTGAAGAAGTTTACTCTGGTCAAATCATCGGTGAGCACATCAAACCGGGCGATCTGATTGTAAATGCAACAGAACCTAAGAAACTGACGAACATGCGTGCAAGTGGTACAGATGATGCCAACCGCATTGCTCCGAAAGTGCAGATGAGCCTTGAAGAGTGTATGGAATACATTCAACAGGATGAGTGTATCGAGATAACGCCTCAAAGCATTCGTCTGCGTAAAATAATGCTGGACGAAAACGACCGCGCTCGTTTCCAGAAAATGCTGAAAGCAGAAGCATAACAAAACCCCTAAATCCCCTGAAGGGGACTTTGGATCAAAATATAATATAGCCCTCATTTGAGGGCTATATTTTTTTAGGAGCATAGCCTTGATACAATTATGGAAAACAGATAATGAAGTCCCCTTCAGGGGATTTAGGGGTTTATGTTGAGAATGTGTAATTTTGATTTATGACTACAGAGCAAAAGCTGCGTAAGATACTTTCGGAAAGGATAATGATAATTGACGGTGCAATGGGTAGTATGATACAGACTTACAAATTGCAGGAAGAAGATTATCGTGGCGAACGTTTTAAAAACTGGCATAAAGATGTGAAGGGTAATAACGATATGCTTGTTATTACACAACCGCAAATCATCAAAGATATTCACAGGCAATATCTGGATGCAGGTGCTGATATCATTGAAACCAATACCTTCAGCGCACAGGCAGTAGCACTGGCAGACTATGATATGCAGGAATATGCATACGAGATAAGCTACGAAGCAGCGCGCGTTGCAAAACAGGCAGTTGAAGAATACAAGAAAGATAATCCCGTTGCAGAAAAATTTGTGGCCGGCGCTGTGGGACCAATGAATAAAACATTGTCGCTATCTCCGGATGTGAACGATCCGGGCTATAGGGCTGTTACTTTTGACGAAGTAGCAGATGCATACTACGAGCATTTAAAAGGAATGGTTGACGGTGGTGCAGATTTAATATTGATAGAAACCATCTTCGACACACTGAATGCGAAAGCTGCTATCTATGCTACCGAAAAATATTTCCGTGATACTAACAACCGCCTGCCGGTTATGATATCGGGAACTATTACAGATGCATCCGGGCGTACGCTAAGTGGACAAACACTGGAAGCATTTTATATTTCTGTATCGCATGCAAATCCGTTGAGCATCGGTCTGAACTGTGCGTTGGGTGCAGCACAAATGCGCCCTTATGTAGAGGAGCTTTCGCAAATAGCTTCTTGCCACGTAAGCTGCTACCCCAATGCAGGCTTGCCAAATGCAATGGGCGAGTATGATGAGTCTCCTGCGATGACTGCGTCTATCGTTTCTGAGTTTGCTACAAATGGTTGGGTGAATCTTGTTGGTGGTTGTTGTGGTACTACACCTGCACACATTAAAGCAATAGCAGACGCTATGAAGCATTATAGCCCAAGGCAATTGCCGGAATTAGTAATAGCATAAAATTTAACGAATAATAATATTGAGAAGTGGCGGATAATACCCGCCACTTTTTTAATTTAGGTATGCACAAATAAATCATCATCCTATGCGACTGATAGCTGCGATAGCCATTTGTATTTTCTCCATCAATTCCGTTTTTGCAGGCGACGCAAAAATATCCGGTAAAATAACAAACAAACTAGCCGACGAGGTGCAGGTTTCTTACTACACCAATCTCCTTGACTATTCGCAGAAAACGCAAACAGCAACAGTATCAGAAGATGGTAGTTTTTCTATTACAGTTCCTGTAACTGAGCAGTATCTGCAAATACAAATACAAAACGGTGATCAGGCAACAGAAACATTTATACAATCGGGTGATGATTTGAAACTGACAGTTGATGGTAAAAACTTTGACAGTACACTGAAGTATACAGGTAAGGGTGCAGCCGTTAGCAACATGATGGCAAAGCATGTGTTGCAATACAGCATGATGATCATGTTTGGCTCGCGTATGCAGCAACACTATATAAAAGAGCAGGAAGAATTTATTAGCGCAGCAAATGATGAAATGAAAAAAGAACTGGACTTTCTGGAATCGAATAAAAAAGGAGTGCCGGAGTCTTTTGTACAATACTGGAAGGCTTGGTATCAATACAGTGTATATGATGAAATGATCCGCTACACTTTCATGCACAAGATGATGAAGGAACGCACATCGAGTGTTATCATGAGAAAAAAGGACTATGCTATTTTAGATAAAGTGCCTGTTGCCTTCAACGATAATTATGTAAGCATACCGGGATATGTGAGTTATGTAGCAGAACTGTACACAAACAAGTATAGTGCAATGACAGATGATGATACTACAACACCACAAGAGAAAAAAAATGAACTGAGAGAGACATATGTAAACAAACAAGTAAATGCAAATATGCCGCCTAAAACAAAAGAGTATTACTACGCAAAAAACTTGTACGATAATATTAAGTATAGCCCTGTTGCAGATGTAGAAAAAAGGTATGCGGGTTTTCTGGCATCATACAAAAACTCAAGCTACGATACTATATTATCTAAAGCAGTAGCCATCAAAAGAAAGAAAGCAAAAGGAGCACCGGCAATTGAATTTGACTTTACAACAATGGAGGGACAGCAAATGAAACTGTCAGACTTAAAAGGCAAAGTAGTGTATATAGATTTCTGGGCAAGCTGGTGCGGGCCATGTATGCGCGAGCTGCCAGCTACTAAAAAAGTAAAAGAACACTTCAAAGATAAGGATGTTGTGTTCCTGAATGTATCTATAGATGATGATATGGCTGCTTGGAAAAAAGCTATTGAGAAAAATAACATCACAGGAATACATACTTGTGAGCCGGGTGGTTGGAAAAGTCGCATTGCGCAACTGTATGGTGTTAACAGTGTACCGTCTTACTTCCTGATAGACAGGAACGGTAAGTTCGCATCAGAAAACACACCGCGCCCCAGCGAAACAGAACAACTGATAAAAGAAATAGAAGCTGTGCTGCAATAGGAATTAACACAGTTGCAACATTATTCATATCTAAATAACTACAGCGTAACATTGCGGTAATCTTTAATTCGTCTTTTTGCATAACCAAACGCCCTGTACGGGCATGTAGATGGCAAAAAGAGAAGTTGATATTGTAGTGCTTTCAGACATTCATCTTGGTACATACGGATGTCATGCAAAAGAACTGCTGCAATATCTGAAAAGCATCAAACCCAAAGCCGTGGTACTGAATGGAGATATTATAGATATCTGGCAGTTCAGCAAACGTTATTGGCCCGCAACACACATGATGGTGATGAAACATCTGGTGGGTCTGATAGCTAAAGATATACCTGTGTATTATATACCGGGCAACCACGATGAGATGCTACGAAAGTTTAAAGACTTTCAACTGGGCTCTCTCAAAATCACCAACAAGCTTTCACTAAAAATAGACGGATCTAACGTATGGATATTCCATGGCGATGTATTCGACGTGGTAATGCAGCATAGTAAGTGGTTGGCAAAGCTTGGTGCAATAGGTTATGATACACTTATACTCATCAACCGTTTTGTAAACTTCATTTCTGAAAAATTGGGTAGCGGCAAGGTATCGCTTTCCAAAAAAATAAAGAACGGCGTAAAAAGTGCGGTCAAATTCATCAACAAGTTTGAATCGACCGTTTGCGAAATAGCTGCGGAAAATAAATACAAGTATGTTATCTGCGGGCATATTCATCAGCCCGAGATAAGAACCGTTGTAACAGAAAATGGTGCGGTGATATACATGAATTCGGGAGACTGGATTGAAAACCTTACATCGCTTGAATATGCAGATGGTAAGTGGAGCATCTACAAATATTTTGAAGACGAAGTAGCACAGGCAATAGACATCAATAAAAAGAAGCAATCGAAAGAAACGCCGAAACAATTGATGGCTACACTGATGCAGGAGCTGAATATGAAACCTGATATTCCCGGTACTACAGAAGCAGCATAAACCATGAAGATATTATTTGCAATACAAGGAACAGGCAACGGCCACCTGAGCCGTGCCAGAGATGTGTATCCGGAATTGGCAAAGTACGGAGAAGTAGATGTGCTCATCAGTGGTATACAGGCCGATGTACAAGTGCCGTTCCCTGTTAAGTACAAGATGTATGGCATGAGTTTTATCTTCGGCAAGAAGGGCGGTGTAGATATTCTTGAAACCGCGAAGAAGCTGAAGCTATTCAAACTCATCAACGATATCCGCAAGTTCCCAATAGAGGAATATGATCTTGTAGTAAATGATTTTGAGCCTATCACTGCATGGGCATGTAAGCTGAAGCGTAAACCATGTATAGGCCTTAGCCACCAAAGTGCAGTACTGCACAAACGTGCGCCGATACCTAACGAGAGAGATTGGAGAGGAGAAGTAGTATTAAAACATTATGCACCTGTTACAGATTTCTACGGTTTTCATTTTCGCGCATACGATAAAAATATTTTTACTCCGGTCATCCGCAAAGAGATACGAGAACTAACACCCACTAACAAAGGACACTATACTGTATACCTGCCTGCATACAATGACGAAGTATTGGTGCAACAACTCTCGAAGTTTGAAAATGTAGACTGGCAGGTATTTTCAAAACACAACAAAGAGCCATTCAGTTTTAAGAACGTACACATACAGCCAATAGAAAACCGCGCATTTATAGAAAGCATGGCAAGTAGTACAGGCGTATTATGTGGTGCAGGTTTTGAAGGTCCTGCAGAAGCTATGTTTCTTGGTAAAAAGCTGATGGTAATACCTATGCAGGAGCAATATGAACAACAATGCAATGCTGCTGCACTGGAAACACTGGGCATACCTGTAATAAAACAACTCAGCAAAAAATATCACGAACGCATCAACTGGTGGCTGGTAGCAGGTGAACCTGTAAAAGTAGATTTCCCAGACCAGACGGCCAATATAGTTGCGCAACTGATAAAAGAACACGCACCCAAATACTATGAAAACATACAAAGAACGCTACCTGCTATTGGTTAACAGGTTATACAACTTTGGTATGCTTGCCAATAAAATTATAATCGCTATTTGCCTTTGAAGACAGGCTTACGTTTTTCAAGAAACGCATTTACACCTTCTTTAAAATCTTCTGTGCTGCCAGCTTCTACCTGTACATCTTTTTCACGGTCCAGTTGCTGCACCAGTGTATTGTTATAGGTTTCATTCATCAGGCGTTTTGTAAGCCCCAAACCTTTGGTCGGCATTTGCGCCAGATTGATAGCTATTTGTTTGGTATCGTTTTCAAAAGTTTCGTCGGGGAAAGATTTATAAATCATACCCATGGCAACGGCTTCGTCTGCGCTTACTTTATCGCCCAGCATGGTTAGCGCCAATGCGCGCTGCATACCTACAAGACGAGGTAGTATATAAGTGCCCGCACTATCCGGTATCAATGCTATTTTGCTGAAAGCCTGTATGAAAGAAGCACTCTTTGCAGCCAATACTATGTCGCCTGCCAATGCTATATTAGCACCGGCACCAGCAGCCACACCATTTACAGCTACTACTATCGGCTTTTCTATTTTGCGCATACGGATGATGATAGGATTGTAATGCTCGCGAACAATCTTTTCCAGCTCAGGCCCTTGCGGGTCTATGGCTTCAGCAAGGTCTTGCCCGGCACAAAAAGCTTTACCCACGGCACTCACATAAATACTTCTTACATTCTCATCATCTTCGCAATCGTCCAACGCAGCCTGATATGCCAGTGCCATTTCGCGATTGAAGCTATTGAATTTATCAGGACGGTTGAAGGTGATATAACCTACACCATTTTCTTTGGTAAGAAGTATTGTGCTCATACAGCAAAATTAAAGACTAAAACTATACTATGCTTGCGCTGATTTTGATTTAAACATCCGATTCTTAAAATAATTGCCGATTCCTATTACGCTGGTTACATTAAGCGGAAACTCCAACAGTACATGCAGGAAGCTTAGGAATACAAGCCACTTCAGCCCGCTTGCATAATCGTTAATATAGATGGCAATACTTATCAACCAAAGAATTATAACTGCTGCAAAGCGAACCTTCGGCACATTGTGCCACTGTATAATTTTTGTTTTAGAAAACCAGTTGAGGTAGTGGTAAGTATATGCAAAGGCAATGAAGCGCATCAGCAGTATACCATCTTTAGAATGGAATATGATTTTATCCCAAGCTGTCATGTCATTTTGCAACGGAACATCATTCACATGTATCAGCCATTGCATATTTACTACTTTAAATAACTGGTAAGCACCAACACTGTAGTCTGTAGGTGGATAGAATGCCCTGTCCGGAAAAATGTACATGAGTGCAAATGGACATAGTATCATAGCTATAACAGAAGGTATGCCGAAACGGCTTTGGCTTTTCAACGCGCCATAAAGCATGAACAATGCTGTAAAGAAATAAACATGAATGAGCGTTGGAAGAAAAACTGTAAAGAATACTTTATAGTTGTGCGATACCTGAGATGAAAGTATCAAGACAGCAATACCACCAATTTTATAATATGGATTTTTTACTGTTACAAAAATGATAGAACTCAATAAGCCGATATATGCCAGGTTGGCATCAAAGCCATCGGGCAAATCTATTTCAAGAAAATTATCGAAATACTTAACTGTAATCAGCAAACCTACTACTACCAATATTATAGCATCGTATCTGCTTTTGGTATAATAGTTCTTATCGTGCAGCCAGGAAATTTCTGTCAGGTAGTGTAATGGCCCCAGTATGGCGTAAGAAAAAAGAAATAACTCAAATGGAAGTACCATGGCAACACAACACGATACTATCATGAGCATTATATTGGTAATGTCTATCTTTTCTGTAGCCGTCAGTTGCATTGGTATTTATGTTGTGTATTGCTATGTTATTAAAAATATATAAAATTACATAGTACAGATGTCATAATTTTAAAGCACTTATGCTCGTAAAAGTATTCGGCAGTGCCGTTTATGGTGTAGAAGCCATCACCATCACTATAGAAGTAGATATAATAAGTGGTGCACAAACAGGTTATTTTATAGTTGGCCTTCCAGACAATGCTGTAAAGGAAAGTACCGAACGTGTATTGGCTGCAATTAAGAATACAGGCTTTGAGCGCCCACGCAATAAAGTAGTTGTGAATATGGCGCCTGCCGATATTCGTAAAGCAGGGTCGGCATACGATTTACCGATTGCTATGGGAATGCTGGCAGCATCGGGGCAGGTACCTGCTGCCGAGCTGGATAAATACATCATAATGGGCGAGCTTTCTTTGGATGGTTCTGTACAACCCATAAAAGGAGCACTGCCAATAGCTATACAGGCCCGTGCAGAAAAATACAAAGGTCTGATACTGCCAAAAGCCAATGAGCGCGAAGCAGGCATGGTGAACAATCTGGAAGTATACGGTGTAAGCCACATCAGCGAAGTGATAGGGTTTTTTGCAGGTACTAAAGTATTAGAACCTGTTACAATAAATACCCGTGACGAGTTTTTCAATTCACAATATGAATTTGATCTGGACTTTAATGATGTTAAGGGACAGGAAAATGTGAAACGTGCTTTAGAGATAGCAGCAGCAGGTGGGCACAATGCTATACTGATAGGTCCGCCCGGTGCTGGTAAAACCATGCTGGCGAAGAGGCTGCCTACAATATTGCCACCACTCACACTACACGAGGCACTTGAAACAACCAAGATACATTCTGTAGCAGGCAAAATGCCTGGTAATGCATCACTGATTTCGCGCAGGCCATTCCGTTCGCCACATCATACCATCAGCGATGTAGCACTGGTAGGCGGTGGAGGCAATCCGCAACCGGGAGAAATATCATTGGCGCACAATGGTGTTTTGTTTCTGGATGAATTGCCGGAGTTTAAAAGAACAGTGCTTGAGGTAATGCGCCAACCGATGGAAGAACGCAGGGTTTCTATATCTCGTGCTAAAGTGAGTATTGATTTTCCGGCGAGCTTTATGCTGATAGCATCTATGAATCCCTGCCCTTGCGGTTACTTTAATCATCCTGAAAAAGAATGTACCTGCAGCCCGATGATTGTGCAGCGCTACCTGAATAAAATATCAGGACCATTGCTGGATAGAATAGACTTGCATGTAGAGGTAACCCCTATATCGTTCAACGAATTGTCTTCTCAGCAATCTTCAGAAAACAGCGAAACTGTAAGGGAGCGTGTACTGAAAGCACGCGAGATACAGGATAAGCGTTTTGAAGGTGTAGAGGGTGTATATGCCAATGCACAAATGAGCAGCAGACAACTGAAAGAAATATGCCAGATAAATCAGGTGGGGCAAACATTGCTGAAGACAGCTATGGATAGGCTCAATCTATCTGCCCGCGCATATGATAGAATACTGAAAGTAGCACGTACCATTGCTGACCTTGCCGGCAGCGATGATATCAGGCCCGAACATCTTGCAGAAGCTATACAATATCGCAGCCTTGACAGAGAAGGCTGGGCAGGTTAGTGTGCTTCTTTCATTTTGTCTGCTAATGCTTCTTTGTATACTTTCAGGCAGCGCTCGCGTGCATCTTCGTGTACTACTATTGGTTTGGGATATGAGAACTCCTGAAACTCAGGCACCCATTTCTGAATGTACTTCAAATCAGGGTCAAATTTTTGCGTTTGCAAGTATGGATTGAATATTCTGAAATACGGTGCGGCATCACAACCACTACCTGCCGCCCACTGCCAACCGCCGTTGTTGCTCGCAAGGTCAAAGTCTAAAAGCTTCTTAGCAAAATAGGCTTCACCCCAACGCCAGTCTATCAACAGATGTTTTGTTAGGAAGCTTGCCACCACCATGCGTACACGATTGTGCATATACCCTGTTGCATTCAGCTCTCGCATACCTGCATCTACTATCGGGTAGCCTGTTTGCCCGTTGCACCATTTCTCAAACTCTTCTTCGTTGTTGCGCCATTTAATATTGTCATATTCTTTATGAAATGACTCTGTAACCACACGTGGAATATTCCATAATATCATCTGATAAAACTCACGCCATATCAGTTCGTTCAGCAGCTTCTCGCTGATGCCGCTTGCCTCTCTTGCCAGCTTGCGTATGCTGATGGTACCAAAACGCAAATGCACGCTGAGGCGTGTAGTTCCTTTTACGCTAGGTATATCTCTTGTTTCGTGGTAGTGCTTTGCAATGTCTGTATCAAGCTCGGGCAATACCACGTCTAAATCTGTTTTTTGAAAACCTAAATCTGCAAGAGATGGTAATGCTATTAAGGACTGTTTATAAAAATTGTCAAAGTATTTTTCCGTAGGGTAAGACTTGAGATAAAATGCATTCAGCTTTGCTTTATATTTTTTGCTGTATGGTGTGTATACCGTGTACGGCTCACCATTATCCTTCATCACTTCATCTTTCTCAAATATCACCTGGTCTTTGAACGTATATAGTGGTATGCCTTTTTCTGCAAGAAAATCACCAATCAGTTTTTCACGTGTGTTCGCGTATGGTTCATAATCATGATTGGTATATACTGCAGCAACTGTATATTTTTCAGTTAGTTGTTTGTAGCATTCAATCGGTGTGCCATGCATTACATGCAAGGTGCTACCCATAGCCGTAAGTTGTGCCTGCATTTTTTCCAAAGCACGATGTATAAAGTCAACGCGCTTATCTGCTTTGTCCTCCAGCTCTTCCAGTATATTGGTATCGAAAATAAATACAGGCAATACAGGATTACCACTGCGCAGTGCATGGTACAATCCCGCATTATCTTCCAACCTTAAATCTCTGCGAAACCAGAAAACAGATACGTTCATATACCCGAAACAGATAAGTGAGCTTTTTGTTTAACCCGTGCGAAGTAAATTATTACCTATTCGAAACACGCACTGTTTTCAAATCAATAATATTCATGGGGTTTGCCTTAAAGCCTGTAATGCGTTTGGATGTAAAGTGCATCAGCCTGTCGTATATCAATGGTATTACAGCTGCATAGCTCATTACCAAGCTATCCATTTGCATGTAGCGTATATGGCGCTGACTGTCGGGTAGGTTCATACACTCGTCATACCATTTATCAAAAGTGGTATTACTGAATCTTGTATAGTTGGGTGGTGCAGGAAAACGTCCGTTAAAGAAAGCCATAAACGTTTCGGCATCCGGATAATCTGCTATCCACTGTGCGCGAAACATGGCTGCTTCGGAGCGGCTCATCTGTTGACGTAGAATATTTGGCTGTATAATTTCAACCTCTAATGGAATACCAACTTCTTTTACCTGCGTGGCAACAAAGTTTACAATATCTGCCCAGTTTTCGGGTGCTAACACATGCAGTGGTTTTAACCCTTTGCCATTCGGGTAGCCTGCCTGTGCCAGTAGCTGTTGTGCTTTTGCAGGATTGTAATTAAAGCCAAAATGCCCTGTGCTGTCGTGCCCGGGAATGCCTTGTGGTATAAAGCCCGATGTGGCCGGTAGCACGGCGCCATTGCGGAAGTAAGTAGTAATTTTCTTTCTGTCTATAGCATAAGCAACGGCACGACGTACAAGTGGATTTAGTTGTGGATTATCTTTTACCACATCTTTTGTGCTATCCGTTAGGAAACCGATATATTCTGTATTCAGATAAGTTTGCTTACGGAGGTTGATACGATTTGAAAAATCCTTTTTCAACTCACCATTCTTGCTTAGTACGAGGTCTTTGAATGAGCCATCCAGTCCGTTTACAAAATCTATCCTGCCTTGCAGCAACATCATAAATTCTGTTGCCTTGCTGTCTATAAAGCTTATTTGCACAGCATCTGCATACGGCAGCTTCTTTCCTGTAGCATCTTGCTGCCAGTAGTTGGGATTTTTGCGTAGTACTAATACATTGCCTTCATCCCAATAATGAAACATAAATGGGCCAGTACCGCATGGATGAGCACGAAAATCTTTGCCCCATTTTGCAACAGCCTCATGCGGTACTACACTGCAATAAGGCATGCTCATTATTTGTGGCAAAGGACGAAAGGGAACTTTCAGCCTGATGATGAATGTACTGTCGTCGATAGCCTTGAAAGGCAGTGCTTTATCTACACGGTCGTTGAATATCCATGCGCCTGTAGACGCTGTTGTAGAATCTATCAGCCTGTTAAAGCTGTATTCAACATCTGCAGCCGTCATCTGCCTACCCTTTCCTCTCACAAATACTTCATTATCCTGAAAGTAAACATCTGTGCGCAGGTGGAATGTGTATTGCAATCCATCAGTACTCACTTCCCAACTTTTGGCAAGCGATGGTGTAAGCTGTAGGTTTTCATCTGCCTCTACAAGTGTATTATATACCATGTGGTCGGTCCACATATTGTACAAATTCTTAGCAAATGCAGGATCTATACTTTCAAGTGTGCCGCTGCTATAGTTGAGGTATATGGTATTGGAACTGTGTTTTTTATCGCTGCCACACCCGCCAATGCCCTGCAGCAAGATGCATGTTGCTATATATAATGCATACTTATATGGACGGCGGAAACACGAAAATGACATTAACTGCAATTTAATTGAAAAGCACATTAATTTTGGCGAAAAGAAAACAGCAATGGCAACGAAGCTTTCGGTAAATATAAATAAGATAGCCACTTTGAGGAATAGCCGCGGAGGTAATAACCCAAGCGTATTGAAAGCTGCTATTGATTGCCAATTGTTTGGTGCAGAAGGTATTACCGTACACCCCCGCCCCGATGAGCGCCATATACGCTACAGCGATGTTAGGGAGATAAAGCCAATCATTACTACTGAGTTTAATATAGAAGGCAACCCTACCGAAGATAAATTTGTGCAGCTGGTGCTGGATGTGAAGCCTACACAGGTAACGCTGGTTCCTGATGCGTTGGGCCAACTGACATCTGACCATGGATGGGATACTATAGGCCAGGCACAATACCTGAGGGAGATAATAGATGTATTTAAAAAAGAGGGCATTCGTGTTTCGATATTTGTAGACCCTGCAGAAGATTTGGTTGCCGCCGCCGCTGATACCGGTACAGATAGAGTAGAGCTATACACCGAATCATATGCTAAAAACTATCTATCAGACAAAGAATCTGCAATTGCCTCCTATATCAAAGCCGCAAAAGTAGCTGCCGAGAAAAATCTGGGACTTAATGCGGGACACGATCTGGATTTGAATAATCTTAAATACTTCGCTGATAACATCCCTAATTTGTTAGAGGTATCTATAGGACACGCATTAATTTCTGATGCTATATATATGGGGCTGGAAAACACTATACAGCTTTATAGAAGGCAACTAGCCCTGTAATCAACAAGAAATCCCCAAAATTTTATCTTTCGTTTATCTTTCAATTAATTGATTTTAATTGAATTACGCATGTATTTGTTTTATTTGTAAAATAATTACTAACTTTTCCACATTTATACACAAAAAATAACAGTTTATCCACAATTTATATAAATTTGTGACAAGATTATATGTAACGTTTTTCATCAGTCTGGATTCATTTCAAAACAAAAGATAGGGGATACGCTAAACCAGACAAATCAACGTATGAATAAATACTTATACGCATTATTGTGTGTATGCTTTTCCATCCTGTCTGCCAACGTAGCCTATTCGCAGGTTCCGGTGGCAAACTTTAGTGCAAGCACTACATCTGGATGTTCGCCCATCGTATCAAACTTTACAGACCTAAGTACCAATACGCCTACAAGCTGGTATTGGGATCTTGGTAATGGTAGTACCTCTACCCTTCAAAATCCGTCAACAACGTATATCAATCCCGGTACATATACTGTAACGTTGATAGCTACCAATGCCAATGGTTCGGACACACAGATTACAACTAACTATATAACAGTAGCACCTTCTCCTACTGTTGCGTTTACTGCAGATTCTACTCCTTCATGCCAGGTACCTCGTACTATCAGCTTTACAAACAACTCTGTAGCTGGTGGCTCGGGTACTGCAACATATCTTTGGGATTTTGGCGATGGTAATACATCTACCTCTGCAAGCCCCACGCATACATATACATCCTTTGGTAATTATACAGTTACCCTATTGGTAACAAATGGTAACAGCTGTTCTAAATCGCTGATAAAGAGTAACTACATAAAAATATTACCAAAGCCAACGGCTTCTTTTACTGCAACAGGTAATAATTCCTGCACTGCTCCTGTAACAACAATATTTACAAACACATCTACAAGTGCTGTTTCTTACGATTGGGATTTTGGTGATGGTGGTACATCTACTGCTACCAGCCCAACACATACCTATACAGCAAATGGTTCTTATACTGTAAGGCTGATTGCAACAAACGCTGCAGGCTGTAAAGACACATTTATCAGCAGTTCATTTGTAAATATTGGTGCGCCTAATGCATCTTTCAGTGTAAGTTCTCTTTCTGTGTGTACTGGCAAATCTGTAAACTTTACTAATACATCTACGCCGGCTGGCTATACAAGTGCATGGGATTTTGGTACAGGTGGAACATCTACCTCTACAAGCCCTACATACACATATAGCAGCACGGGTACTTATACTGTCAGACTAATCGTTTCAAGATCGGGCTGTAGTGATACAGATTCTAAAACTATTACTGTTAATCAGAATCCTACTATCAATTTTACAGGCTCACCAACAGAAGCTTGTGCTGCACCGTTGACTACTAATTTTACTAACAGTACAACAAACGCGGTATCATACCTATGGCGATTCGGTGATGGTAATACGTCTACATCTGCCAATCCTTCAAATACTTACAACGCACTTGGCAATTATAGTGTGAAGCTGATTGCCACTAGTGCATCGGGTTGTACAGACTCATTCACAAGAACAAACTATGTAAAAATACAACAACCGACAGCTACCATTAGTATTGCTTCATATTCAGGTTGTGCACCGGTAACAATTTCATTTACTGCAAATATTACCTCACTGATACCTGTCAGCAATTATACATGGGATTTTGGCGATGGTTCTTCTACAGTATCATGTTCTTCATGTAGTACTCAATCACATACATATACATCTTCAGGTACCTATACTGTAACACTAACGTATACTACCGGTAGCTGTACATTAACAAAAACAACAACTGTTACAGTTGCTACGAAACCTTCTGCAGCATTCAGTGCCACACCTACAGCATTGTGTCCTGCCAGCCCTGTAACATTCAGTAACTCATCTACAGGTGCAACAACATATACTTGGTTGTATGGCAATGGTGGTACTTCTACAGCTACAAACCCTGTATACAATGGTTATACAAGAGGTACTTATACAGTAATGCTGATAGCTAATAACAATGGCTGTCGCGATACAGCTACAAGAACAAACTATATTACTGTATATCCGCCTGAAGCAAACTTTGGACTGGCAACTTCTTGTACCAACAGGTATACTGTTACACTTACAGATAGCTCTGTAGGTGCTAATACATATAGCTGGGATTTTGGTGATGGTGGTACATCTACCCAAGTGGGCGGTACTTTAACACATACATATGCAACTACCGGTACAAAAACAGTAACACTGAATGTATACAATACTACGTATGGCTGTTCCAGCACAATGTCAAGGACAGTAAATATTCAGCCGTTATCGCCGGTATTTACAGTATCTGATACTACATTGTGTAAAGGAGAGAGTACTACCTTCAATATTACAACACCGGGTACTGGTAATGCATATACATGGGATTTCGGAAACAATGTGACATTTACAACAGGCGCAGCAGCGCTATACTATTCATACCCGGCAGGTGGTATTTATAGTCCTAAGTTGGTAGTTACAGATAGCTATGGTTGTAAAGACTCTCTTACCAAAACAAACTATATACGTGTAGGTAGCCCGAATGTGAATTTTTCCGGTGCACCGCTGGTAGGCTGTTTGCCTTTTACTGCTACTTTTAATGACCTTAGTACACCTAATGGAGGATTTGCTATAACAGGCAAGGTTTGGGACTTTGTATATGGAGGTCTGCAACCAACAACAAGTAATACAATTTCTTATACTTATATATACGGTGGTACATGGCCTGTGAAATTGGTTGTGACAGATGCTAACGGCTGTAAAGATTCGTTAATAAAAAATAACTATGTAACTGCCAGCAAACCAGTTGCACAGTTCTACACACCAGATACAAATATATGTGTGGGGCAGCAAGTGCAGATGTACAACTACTCAGGTGGTGCCAGTTTTACATGTATGTGGTATTGGGGTGATGGTGGTACATCTACTCAACTGACACCTACCCATGTATACACTACACCTGGTACTTATACTGTAAAACTAGTGGTTACAGATATGTATGGCTGTACAGACTCCATGACAAAAACAGCATACATAAAAATAAACAGCCCTGCTATCGGATTTACAATGAGTGATACAGTTGCAAACTGTCCGCCATTGTTGGTAAACTTTACCAATACATCTTCAGGTGTTTCTACATATATGTGGAGTTTTGGTAACGGAGGTCAATCATCTTTGGCTAACCCAACAGCATTGTACACATATCCCGGTGTTTATAACATTAAACTGATAGGTACAACTAATGCTGGCTGTAAAGACTCATTAACCAAGCACGTAACCATATACGGTCCTACAGGTTCATTTACATATACACCAATAGCAGGTTGTAATCCTGTAACAGTAAACTTCTCTGCAACTACTACCAATGCCACATCGCTGATATGGGATATGAGTAACGGTTTTACCCAAACAACTACAGGTAATACTTATAGCTACACGTATACCCAAACAGGTAAGTATGTGCCAAAACTGATTTTGAGTGACGGTGCTTCTTGCCTTGTTCCAATATTTGGAACTGATACGGTTAAGGTAGATAAAATGGATGCTGACTTCAGCTTTTCGCCAAATGTTATTTGTAATGCAGGTACTGTACAATTTACAGATACTGTTCTATATAGCATCAGTAATGTAGTAGCACGTAACTGGGATTTTGGTGATGGCGGTACTAGCGCGGCACACAATCCTTCTCATGCGTATACTGCACCGGGCAACTATAGCGTAAGGTTGATAGTAACAAATGCACAAGGTTGTAAAGACACTACAATTAAGACTGTAGTAATACATACGCCGCCAAATGTAACGGTAACAGGTGCTTCGGCAATATGCCAGGGAGCAACTACAGGCGTAACACTGACAGCTGCAGGAGCGTCTTCTTATTCATGGGCTCCACCAACAGGTTTGTCTTGTACAAACTGTGCAGTTACTACGGCATTGCCAGCAAGTACAACAACATACATAGCTACAGGTACAGATATTAATGGCTGTACAGACACAGTACAGGTAACAGTAAACGTAAACAACAAACCTACTGTAAGTGCTGCATCTAATAAAACAGCAATATGTATAGGTTCTGCTGCAACACTTACTGCCAGCGGTGCTACAAGCTATGTATGGACGCCAACAGGTACACTATCTTGTAGTACGTGTGTAAACCCGATAGCAACACCTACTGCTACCACTACTTATATAGTTACAGGTACGGATGCGAATGGCTGTACAGACACAGGCGTTGTATCTGTAGCGGTCAATGCGCTGCCTACTGTAAGTGCGGGTAGCAATATTGCTATCTGTAATGGTTCATCAACTACACTTACAGGCACAGGCGCTACCAGCTATGTGTGGACACCATCTGGCACATTGTCTTGCAGTACATGTACTAGCCCGGTAGCGAGTCCTACTGCAACTACTATATACACCGTAACAGGTACGGATGCTAATGGTTGTGTAAACACAGCTAGTATAACTGTAACAGTAAATAATAAACCTACAATAAGTGCAGGTAGTCCTGTAGCTATTTGCTATGGCACTTCTACTACACTAAGTGCAGGTGGTGGCTTATCTTATGTGTGGACACCATCTGGCACATTGTCTTGCAGCACATGTGCAAACCCTGTAGCAACACCTGCAGCTACTACTACGTATTCAGTAACAGGTACAGATGTCAATGGTTGCTCTAATACTGCTGCAGTAACTGTAACGGTTAATAACTTGCCGAATGTAACAGCAACATCTAATAAGACAGCAGTATGTATGGGTTCTACAGCTACACTTAGTGCCAACGGTGCTATAAGCTATGTATGGACGCCTGCAGCTACGCTATCTTGCAGTACGTGTGTAAACCCTGTAGCAACACCTACAGCTACCACTACTTATACAGTGACGGGTACAGATGCGAATGGTTGTATAGATACCGGTGTTGTTAGTATAACACTAAATACACTTCCGCTTGTTAGTGCAGGTGCTAATCAAACTATTTGTAATGGCTCTACTGCAATACTGAACGCAACGGGTGCAACATCTTATGTATGGACACCTGCCACTACACTATCTTGTGCTACATGTGCAAGCCCTGTAGCAACACCAACCGGTACAACAACATATACAGTAACCGGTACAGATTTGAATGGTTGTTCTAAAACTTCAACAGTAACAGTAACTGTAAATCCGCTGCCTAATGTAAGTGCAGGTAGCAACAGAGCAATATGTGCCGGTGCATCAACGACACTTGGTGCCAGTGGCGCAGTATCTTATATATGGACACCATCTGGCACATTGTCTTGCAGCACATGTGCAAGCCCTGTAGCAACACCAACCGGTACTACAACATACACAGTAACCGGCACAGATGCGAATGGTTGTTCTAAAACTTCAACAGTAACAGTAACCGTAAATCCACTGCCTAATGTCACAGCAAGCGGTAGTAATGTAGTATGTGCAGGTTCATCAACAACACTCACTGCCAATGGTGCTACATCTTATGTGTGGACACCGTCAGGCACGTTGTCTTGCAGTACGTGTGTAAGCCCTGTGGCGACACCTTCATCTGTTACTACATATGTAGTAACGGGTACTGACGCAAACGGTTGCGTAGACACAGGTATAATTACTGTAAACATCAATACGAAACCTGTTGTAGATGCGGGCACTAATAAAACTATTTGTGCCGGTGCATCTGCAAGCTTATCAGCATCAGGTGCGGTAAACTATCAATGGTCACCATCTACCGGCCTATCATGCACTGCGTGTGCAAGCCCAGTAGCAACACCGTCTGCAACTACAGCATACAGAGTAGTTGGTATAGCAGCCAATGGCTGTAGTGATACTGATTTCGTAACAGTAACAGTTAATCCATTACCTAGTGTTACGGCAACCGGTGCATCTGCAATATGCGCTGGTACCAATACTATATTGGTAGCATACGGTGCATCATCTTATGTATGGACACCATCCGGTACTTTGTCTTGCAACAATTGCAGCAATCCTGTAGCATCACCAACTGCCACTACCAATTATATAGTAACAGGTACTGATGCCAACGGTTGTACTGATACAGGTATGATAAAGGTAGTCGTAAATCCGTTGCCGGTAATTAACGTAACAGGTGGTGGCACTATTTGTGAAGGAGCATCTAAACAGCTGAATGTAACAGGCGCTGCCAGTTATAATTGGTCGCCATCATCAAGCTTGTCTTGTGCAACCTGCACCAATCCGCTTGCAACACCAACAAGTACAACTACATACACTGTTACAGGCACTACAAATGGCTGTTCGTCTACAGGTACTATAACTGTAAATGTATTGCCGATGCCGATATTACATATATCTAATGATCAGGAAATATGTGAAGGTCAAAGTGTTTCTTTGAGTGTAATAGGTGCGGCTACTTATGTATGGTCGCCGTCTGCAGGCTTGTCTTGTACTACTTGCAATATACCTGTTGCAAGCCCATCTGTAACTACTAACTATGCAATAACCGGTACCAGTATAGATGGCTGTAGCAATACAGCATATATAAAAGTTACCGTTCACCCTAAACCTAAAGTAAGTGCGGGTGATGATATTGTAATTTGTGAGGGTTCATCTGCTCAACTGTCCGGTAGTGGTGCAGATACTTATTCTTGGACACCGGGTGCTACGCTATCATGCACAAATTGTAGCAATCCGGTAGCCAGACCAACTGTTAATACTACTTACACTGTAATAGGTAAAGACAACATAGGTTGTAGCGATTCTGATAAAGTAACAGTTTCAATTATAGAACGTGGTCCTGTTACTTATGGCCCTGATGCAGAATTCTGTATTGGCGGTTCGGCAGAGCTATATGCCACGGGTGGTTCTTCATATACATGGATACCTGCAGATGGTCTGAATAATCATCAACTAGCCAAAGTAAAAGCATCTCCAAACAATACAACAAAGTATACCGTTATTGTAAAACAAGGAGATTGTTTCACAGATACCGGTTATGTAAATGTGATAGTACACCCGCTACCGTTGGTAGAATTGGGATCTGATATAACAATAGGTGGTGGTAATAGCACGCAGTTGAGAGTTGTTGCAGATAATATTGCAACCTATAGTTGGACACCATACTATCAGTTGAGTTGCGATAATTGCGCTAACCCTGTAGCATCGCCTAGACGCACTACGGAATATAAGGTTAGTGTGACCGATAACTATGGTTGTGAAGGCTCTGATAATATCACAGTAAGGGTATTGTGTGAAAACAGCCAGATATTTATACCTAATACATTCACACCGAATGGAGATGGTGTAAATGATATGTTCTACCCACAAGGCAAGGGCTTGGATTATGTGAAGAGTGTACGTGTATATAGCCGCTGGGGAGAGCTTGTATTTGCAAGAGATGATATGAAGATAAATGACCCTGCTGCAGGTTGGGATGGTACTTTCAAAAATGCGCCGCTGAAACCGGATGTGTTTGTGTACTTCATCCATGCATACTGCGAGTCGGGAGAACTGATAGAGTTGAAAGGTGATATTTCGTTGGTTAGATAATGTGTAACTGCTAAAAAGATTTTATCATGAAGAAATTATCGATTGTATTATCTGCTATTATGCTGCAAACTGTAGCCTATGCGCAGGATATACACTTCTCACAGTTTTACGAAAACGCTATTCTTCGTAATCCTGCTCTTACTGGTATTTTCAGCGGCGACTATAAAGCCGGTGTAAACTACCGTACACAGTGGAGCAATATATCTGTTCCATTTCAAACAATGCTTGCATCGGCAGAAACACGTATTGCTGTAAACAGAGAGGTTGGTGACTATATAAGCTTTGGTGTAAGCGCCACGTATGATCGTGCGGGAAGTATCAACTTTACCAGTATGCAGGTATATCCTGCAATCAATTATAATAAGGTAATGGCCGATGGTCGTCGTTCTTATTTATCAGTTGGTTTTACAGGTGGCTATATTCAGCGTGCATTCGATATGTCTAAAGCTACATTCAGCACGCAGTATATAAATGGTGGTTATGACCAAACTGCTGCTACAGGAGAAAACATGCAGAATGTAAGTATGCAGGCATACGATTTGGGTGCAGGGATGAGTTTTAACAGTACCATCGGTTCGTCAAGAAATGTAAACTATTACGTAGGTGTTGCAGGGTATCACGTTGCTAAACCGAAGCAGAGTTTCAATGACAATGGTCAGGTGCTGCGTTTAGATACTAAATGGACAGGTAATCTGGGTGTAAAAGCAGCTATTACAGAGCAGATAGGTATCACTGTACATGCCAATTATACCACACAAGGACCATACACAGAACTGATAGCAGGTGCCTTGGTAAGCTGGAGGGCTACAAACCCAGAAATGTCTAAAGCGGTGATACTGTATGGTGGTGCTTTTGTGCGTGCAAAAGATGCATGGATACCAACAGTAAAAATAGACTATAGCCAGTATTCAGTTACAGCATCATACGATTTCAATACATCAGGACTAAGGCCTGCTACCAATGGTACTGCAGGTTATGAAATATCATTATTCGTACGCGGCAGGGTTAAGCATCGCGAAGGATACAGGAGCAGCGTTGCCTGCCCTCGTTTCGAACAGATGCTGGATGCCGGCGGCGAAGAACAATTTTAGCGTTACATATAGAGGATAGAAAAAGCGATGGGTGTCTACCCATCGCTTTTGCATTTATACTTAGTTGTAAAAACCTTATTAATTATTGTGCGTTGTACACGAATTTGAAGCCGATACCGTGTATGGTTTGCAGTTCTACGCCAGGTTGTTCTTTAATAAACTTGCGCACTTTGGTAATGAATACGTCCATACTACGACCAAGGAAGTAATCTTCTTTACCCCATACATTCAGCAGTATTTCATCGCGTTTCAGTACACGGTTGGCGTTCTGTACCAGAAATTTGATGAGGTCTGCCTCGCGTTGTGTAAGCTGATGCTCTACTTTATCATTTTTCAACACCAGATTGTTGTAATCAAACTGTAGTGTACCCAGCATTACATCTTTTGGTGCATCATCTTCCTTCTTGCGCGTACGTTTCAGGAACACCTCCAAACGCAGCAACAATTCCTGCATGTTGAAAGGCTTGGTTATGTAGTCATCTGCACCGCTACGGAAACCGGCAATCTTATCATCATCCATGTTTTTGGATGTGAGCAGCAATATCGGAATAGATTCGTTTTTCTGACGGATTTGAGTAGCCAGATGCATACCATCTTTTTTAGGCAGCATAACGTCCAGCAGGCATACGTCAAAATTGTGTTTCATAAACTGCGCCCATGCAGTTTCTGCATCAGCACAATGTATTACTTCATAGCCGTTGTTAGAAAGGCTATCGCGTACTACATAACTGAGCGTTGGGTCATCCTCTACTAAAAGTATTTTGGCTTTATCGGGCATATGAAATCGATAATGTTTTTCTGAAATGTCTTCAAGTTGTTTTTTGAACAAAACAAAATACACACCATGTGTATGATGTCTTGATAGGTTTTACGGTTTTTAACGATTTAAAAGTAAGCAAAACCCTTTGCCTGTGCAAGTTCATAGCTAATTATTTTGCCCTTAAAATGTCGAATTATTTATGATATATTACATTTGACTTTAGCTTAATTTGAAATGCGTAAACTGTTATTCGTTACGTTGTTACTACTCTCATCTTGTAAAAAACAAAATACCGGTAACCCCGTTAATACAACTAATGAGGGTCAGGCAGATACAACAAAAAAACCATCAGGTGTAAAAGCAGTTACTAATACTAGCAGTTATATCGGCTCGAAACCTGAAATCGGCGGTCAGGATAGCTTTAAAACATATAGCATCAGGAAAGGAAATAATTATTGTGATAATAATGATTATGCATTGACGCAGCATAGCGTCATGCACTTCAGGGCAATACTAGACAGTAGTTGCATTTACGAAACGGTAGACCCTACCAATCAGGCAGATATAAATAAACTCTTTGGTTTTGCAGACTGTGCAAGCCACCACCAGACCAACAGTGCGCGCTTTGGGTGGAACTGGGAGAATGGCGCCATGCACATACACGCCTATTGCTATGCAGGCACTCTACGGAGCTATACAGAATTAGGTACAGTAGCACTTAACAAAGCTTTTGATTGCAAACTATATGTATTGCCCGATAAATATGTGTTTGAACTGGAGGGCAAGAAAGACACCATGGCAAGAGGCTGCGCAGATAATACAGCTATTGGTTATAAACTGCTACCCTATTTCGGTGGTAATGAGCCTGCCCCTCATGACGTGAGGGTAAAAATCCGTGAGATGTAGTTATTTCTTCTTTACTATCCTGTCCGGGTTTTCGCTGAGGAAGGCTGCCCAGCTTGTTTTCTTGGCTTTTGATGTTGTTTTCTTTACCGGGGTTTTGGGTACTGGAAGCCTTGTCTGGTAGTGGTGGCATAGAGCCACACCCACAGCATCGGTAGCATCCATAAATTTTACATCTTCCTGAAAGCCCAACGTATGTTGCAGCATTTCCCAAAGCTGTTCTTTGCTGGCATTACCACGGCCTGTTATAGACTGTTTTATTTTTCGCGGAGCATACTCCTCTGCCCGCAGTCCAAACTTCATAGCAGCCGCTATGGCTACACCCTGGGCCCTGCCCAACTTCAGCATACTTTGCACGTTCTTGCCAAAGAAAGGAGCCTCGATAGCTACGGCAGATGGCTTGTGCAGTGTGATGAGCGTTTCCATCTTGCGGTATATCAATTCAAGGCGTTCTGCATGGTCATCATGTTTTGATAATTGCAACACCCCCATTTCCACCAGCGAAACCTTATTTTTGTTCACGGCTATCAGGCCATAACCCATAACAAGTGTACCAGGGTCTATACCAAGAATGATGTGTGTATCTTGTTGCAACAGCAGAAATTGATTTGAACAAAACTACTAAAATATGGCTTAATTATGTAATTGGCGGATGCATATCCTTACTCCTGTTGTGGGGTATATGGTTGCAGGTACAAAAGCAACTAAGTAAAGTAGATTGGGATGCTATTTGGGTAACGGGACCGATGTATTTGCTAATAATCGCCATTGTGCTGATGCCGCTGAATCTCTTGCTGGAAGCGAAGAAATGGCACTTGTTAGCGGGCTCTGCACAGCCACTTACCTACAGGCAGGCACTCAGCAGTTATTTTGCAGGCATAGCTGTTTCACTCGTTACACCCAATCGTATTGGCGAATACCCGGGCAGGCTTTTGTACCTGAAACGCAAGAATACCATCAGGCTGGTAGGTGTATCAATATTAGGTGCTTTGGCACAAATGCTAACACTGTTTATGTATGGCCTTGCAGGCTTGATATATTACAACTTACATTTTCCCGGTACTTTTTCTACTATCGTACTGGTGGCATGCGCGGTAGTGTTGGTAGTAGTATTTATAGTCTATTGGCGTTTCGAAACCTGGATGCCCATAATAGAGCGCATCAAGTGGTTGAAGAAATATAATGTATATGCAAAGCTGCTGAAAAGCTTTACGCCTCGCCAACAGTTAACAATTCTTTCCATATCGCTGGTGCGCTACGGCATCTATACGGCACAGTATTTGTTTTTGCTATGGTGGATGAATGTAGATGTACCTGCATTTGGCGGATATATGATGTCGTCTTTGTTTTTCTGGGTAATAGCTGTGATACCATCTATAGCATTGGTAGAACTGGGTGAGCGCGGACAGGTTGGTTTATACCTGTTTCATCACTTCAGCGACAATACGGTGGGCATACTAGCAGCTACGGTGGGTATTTGGGCCATCAATCTGATACTGCCCGCTATTGTTGGTAGTATATTATTATTCAGGATGCGTCTGTTGCGTTAATCCGTTTCGCTAAATTTATAATGCAAAGAATGGACTGCATGAAAGCTACCATGAAATTTATACTCCCGATATGCATTGCCTTGCTGGCAGGTACAAAACCTGTTGCAGCACAGCAAACAGACTTCTGCGGTATTAAAAATACCAGTTTCAAAGAAGGAGAAAGGTTGAAGTTTAAGGTATACTACAACATGGGTATGATATGGGTAGGTGCGGGTGAAGCGGTATTCAATACCAATCTGGAAAATCTGGATGGCAAGCCTGTATATCACATAACTGGCGATGGTAAAACCTACAAATCGTACGACTGGTTTTTTAAAGTGCGCGATAAGTATGAAACATTTATAGATGTAGAGACCATGCTGCCACACAAATTCATCCGCAATGTAGATGAGGGTGGTTTTAAGATATACAACCATGTTGTGTTTAACCACTCAGTAGGGCAGGCGGTATCTACCAATGGTCCGTTCAAAATACCGGCTTGTGTGCAGGACGTGCTTTCTACCATCTACTATGCACGCAGCATAGACTATAACAAATACAAACCGGGCGATAAGATACCCTTCTCCATGTTTCTGGACGATAAGGTGTACAACCTGTACATCCGCTATATGGGCAAGGAACGTGTTACTACCAAATACGGTACGTTCAATGCCATCAAGATAAGTCCGCTGCTGATTGAGGGTACCATCTTCAGCGGTGGCGAAAAAATGATGGTTTGGGTAAGCGACGATGCCAACCATATACCTGTACGGGTAGACAGCCCTATACTGGTAGGCAGTATCAAGGTCGATTTAGTAGGCTACGACAGGCTTCGCCATCCGTTTACATCGCTCATCAGCAAAGAATAATCGAATAAATACCGTTTACGGGGTATTTTATGCCAAACGTGGGGGTAAACACTATATACACCCGTTTAGATTTCATATTTTTGCACACTTTACCAATTATCCTTATTGAATATGGTATCCCTAGGGGGCAAAGCGATAGACATTGCAGCATTTGAGCAGATTGTACTTCAAACAAAAGAAGTGAATCTGGCAGCTCCTGCTGTAAAAGAAGTGACGCGTAGTTATGACTTTCTCCGCACCTTTTCTAAAGACAAACTGATATACGGCATCAATACGGGTTTTGGCCCTATGGCACAGTACCGTATCAATGATACAGACCGCAAGCAATTGCAGTACAACCTCATCCGCAGCCACAGCTCGGGCATGGGGCAGTTGCTTTCTCCACTGCATAGCAGGGCTATGTTGCTGGCAAGGCTGCATACCATGTTGCTGGGCTTTTCGGGCATACACCCCGATACCGTGCAACTGATGACAAACCTGCTGAACAACGAAGCCTACCCTTGTGTATATGCACACGGTGGTGTGGGTGCAAGTGGCGATCTGGTACAGCTGGCACACCTGGCACTGGGCCTGATAGGCGAGGGCAATTTCTGGTACAGAGGCAAGGTAACACCTGCCAAAGAAGTATATAAGAAACTGGGCCTGAAGCCGATGGATATACACATCCGCGAAGGTTTGGGTATGCTGAATGGTACATCTGCTATGACGGGTATTGGTGGTGTGAACGTGATAATGGCACACAGACTGGTGGTGTGGAGCATGCTGATGTCGCTGATGGTGAATGAAATGATGGAAGCGTACGACGACCATTTTTCTGCCGAGCTGAATAATGTAAAACAACACAACGGACAACGTGCCGTAGCAGAGTGGATGCGCATACTGGGCAAGGACAGCAAGCTGATGCGCAAACGCCACGAACATCTCTACGACAAAAAAGTAACCGTTGATGTAATAGAAGATAAAGTACAGGAATACTATTCGTTGCGTTGCGTGCCGCAGATACTGGGCCCGATATTCGACACGGTGCTGAATACAGAGAAAGTAATAGTAAATGAACTGAACTCTGTAAATGATAACCCGGTAGTAGACCGTAAGAATAAAAACATCTTCCACGGTGGTAACTTCCATGGCGACTATATAGCACTGGAAATGGATAAGCTGAAGATTGCAGTAACGAAGCTGTCGATGCTATCAGAGCGTCAATTGAACTTCCTGCTCAATCCGCACCTGAACCAGAAACTGCCGCCGTTTGCTAACGCTGGTAAACTAGGATTGAACTTTGGTATACAGGGTATGCAGTATCCTGCAACAAGTACCGTTGCAGAAAACCAGACACTGAGCAACCCGATGTATATACACAGCATACCTAACAACAACGACAACCAGGATATAGTAAGCATGGGTTGCAACGCTGCCATGATGTGTAGCCGTGTAATTGAAAATGCGTACGAAGTACTGGCGGTAGAGGCTGTGGCATTGGTACAGGCTATAGACCTGCGTGGCTTCAGCAACAAACTGGCACCATCTACCAAGTGGATGTACAACGGTGTGCGTAAACTGTTCCCGTTCTTCAAAGACGATTTCTCGGCATCGCCAAACCTGCAACAGGTAAAGCAATGGATGATTGATACGGATGTGGTAGCGCAGTTTAAAAAGAAGATATAACTAATGCGGTAATAGGGCAATACGATAATGCGTCAATGCTCTTTTGCTTTTTACTTTTTTATTTTTGATTTGATATGAAATACGCATTGGTAACAGGTGGCTCTCGCGGTATAGGCCGTGCTACATGCCTGAAGCTGGCAGAGATAGGCTATAACGTACTGGTAAACTACAAAGGCAATAAAGCCGCTGCAGAAGAAACTACTACGCTTGCTAAAGAAAAAGGTGTAGATGCACAGGTGCTGAACTTTGATGTTGCTAATAAAGAAGATGTGCAGCAGGTACTGGGCGGCTGGATGGAAGCCAACAAAGAACACATCATAGAAGTACTGGTAAATAACGCAGGCATCCGCCAAGATACATTGCTGATGAGCATGACGGATGAGCAGTGGGATAGCGTACTGGATACTAGCCTGCAGGGTATGTACAATGTTACCAAAACAGTATTGAACCCTATGCTGATGAACCGCTATGGCCGTATCATCAATATGGTATCACTGAGTGGTATCAAGGGTATGCCGGGACAGGTAAACTACAGTGCTGCCAAAGCTGGTATGATAGGTGCTACCAAAGCACTGGCACAGGAAATTGCTAAACGCAACATCACTGTAAATGCCATTGCACCGGGTTTCATCAAAACAGATATGACCGAAGAGCTGAACGAAAAAGAACTGGTGGGTATGATACCGATGAAGCGCTTTGGTACTGCCGAAGAAGTAGCAGAGCTGGTTGGTTTCCTTGCAAGTAAAAATGCAAGCTACATCAGCGGGCAGGTAGTATCTATCAACGGTGCATTGTACACATAATAATTAAGATTGCAGCCATGAGTCGTGTAGTTATCACAGGTTTAGGTATATATTCTTCGCTGGGCAAAAACAGAGAAGAAGTAGCAAAGTCGTTGTTTGAAGGTAAGTCTGGTATTATACTGGACCCACGTCGTAAAGAAATGGGCTACCGCAGTGGCCTGACGGGTTTTGTAGAGCGTCCGCAACTAAAGGGTTTGCTCGATAGGCGTTCGCGCATTATGATGCCCGAGCATGCAGAGTTTGCCTACATGGCCACAACAGAGGCTATGGCGCAAGCAGGCATGACGACTGAATTCTTTGAGCAGCACGAAACAGGCATTATATATGGCAACGATAGCTGCGCACAACCTGTGATAGAAGGTATAGACCTTGTCCGCGAAAAGAAGGATACCATGCTGGTGGGCAGTGGTTCGGTTTTTCAGGTGTTGAATAGCACGGTGACGATGAACCTTGCTACCATCTTCAAACTGCGTGGTATCAACTTTACCATCAGTGCGGCATGTGCCAGCGGTTCGCACAGCATAGGCTTGGGTTATATGTTCATCAAACAAGGCTTGCAAGACCGTGTGATATGTGGTGGTGCACAGGAGGTAAACATATACTCTATGCCCAACTTCGATGCGCTGGGTACATTCAGCACACGCGAGGATGAACCTGCACGTGCATCTCGCCCCTTCGACCGCGACCGTGATGGCCTTGTGCCCGGCGGTGGTGCAGCAACCGTTATATTAGAAAGCTTGGAAAGTGCGCAGGCACGTGGTGCTACCATATTGGCAGAGGTGCTGGGCTATGGCTTTAGCAGCAACGGCCAGCACATCAGCAACCCGAGTACAGAAGGGCAGGTACGCTCTATAAGCCGTGCGTTGAAAGACAGTGGCTTTAGTGCGGCAGATATACAATACATAAACGCGCATGCTACCAGTACGCCGGCAGGCGATGGCAGCGAGGCCGAAGCGATATACGAAGTGTTTGGCGGCAAAGTACCGGTAAGCAGCACCAAGAGCATGACAGGACACGAATGCTGGATGGCTGGTGCAAGCGAAATAGTGTACAGTATGCTGATGATGCAGAACAGCTTTATAGCGCCGAACATCAACTTTGAAAACCCCGACGAACACAGCGCCAAAATAAACGTGATACCACAGACACTGCAAAAAGACTTCGACCTGTTTCTATCCAATTCATTTGGCTTTGGTGGTACCAACTCATCGCTGGTAGTGAAAAGGTGGGAGTAGTTGACTTGTTGATTAGTTCATTCGTTCTAATTATTACGATTGACGCAGCAATCTGAATCACGAAATACTAAACGCATTACATAACAAAAGCCCCGAACTATCGGGGCTTTTATATTATCGTGCGTCTGTAAGCTATTACAGGAATGTGCTGTAGAAGTATGGTGTCTTCGCTTCGAACTCGGCGCTACAAGTATCCACCATTTTGTAAACACGTTTGATGCCCAGTTTCTTGCGGTATTCGTACACCTCTTCTGCTGTGCAGTCTTTTACAAACTCTGCTATCTGCTCGTCGCTGAAGCCCATTTGCTTTGCATCGCGCAACATATCTGCAGACATGCTTTCGAGGTGTTTTATTTCTTTCATTTTGTTTTCCAGCGTTACAATGTCTTGTATCTGGTACAGGAACCAACGGTCTATATGCGTTATCTCGCGCAGGGTTTTGATAGATATACCCGCTGCGATGGCTTCTTTGATTTTGAAAATCCTATCCCATGTAGGGCGCTTGATAGACTCCAGCAGTTCTTCCGGCTTCATGCGTTGTGCGCTGATGAAAGAAAGCCCCGTTGCATTGTTCTCCAGACTCTGACAAGCTTTTTGCAGTGCCTCAGGGAATGTGCGGCCGATGGCCATCACCTCGCCCACAGACTTCATCTGGAAGCCCAGTGTATCGTCTGCACCTTTAAACTTATCAAAGTTCCAGCGTGGCATTTTTACGATAACGTAATCCAGCGCAGGCTCAAAGTATGCAGATGTAGTTTGTGTAATCTGGTTTTTAAGTTCATCGAGGTTGTAGCCAACTGCCAGTTTAGCGGCAATCTTAGCGATAGGATAACCCGTAGCTTTTGAAGCCAGTGCCGAAGAACGGCTCACGCGTGGGTTAATCTCTACTACGATGATTTCTTCTGTTTCAGGATTCAGTGCAAACTGTACGTTACAACCACCGGCAAAGTTGCCCAGTGCGCGCATCATACGGATGGCAGTGTTGCGCATCAGCTGGAAGGCAGTATCGCTCAGCGTCATGGCAGGTGCCACGGTGATGCTATCGCCCGTGTGGATGCCCATCGGGTCGAAGTTTTCAACCGTACAGATGATGGCTACGTTGTCTGCAGAGTCGCGCAGCAGTTCCAGCTCAAACTCTTTCCAGCCCATTACCGCTTTCTCTACCAGTACCTCGTGTATTGGTGATGCGGTAAGACCTTTTTCCAGTGCAGCGTCCAGATCATCTTTATGAAACACAAGGCCACCACCTGTACCACCCAGTGTGAAAGATGGGCGGATAACCAGCGGAACACCTATTTCCTGTGCAAATTCCTTACCCTCAAGCAGCGAATTGGCAATTTTTGCCGGTGCTACAGGTATGCCCATTTCAATCATCCACAGGCGGAATTTTTCACGGTCTTCTGCTTTGTCAATCGCTTTGGTATCTACGCCTATCATGCGTACACCATATTGTTCCCACAGGCCTATCTCTTCTGCTTCCATTGCCAGGTTCAGGGCAGTTTGTCCGCCCATGGTTGGCAATACTGCATCAATCTTATTTTCCTGCAGTATTTTTTCAATGCTTTCAACTGTCAGTGGTTGCAAGTATACCTTGTCAGCAACAATGGTATCTGTCATTACGGTAGCAGGATTGCTATTGATGAGCACCACCTGTATACCCTCTTCGCGAAGGCTGCGTGCTGCCTGAGAGCCTGAATAGTCAAACTCGCAAGCCTGGCCTATAATAATGGGACCCGAACCGATAATGAGAACCGTCTTTATGGAAGTATCTAATGGCATCTTTTAAAAGCAAAAAGAATAAGTAAAAAATCAAAAAAACTGTGGGAGTGAGCCTTCAAAAGTGTTTGTCACTTTTGATTTTTGATTTTTGCTTTTTAAAAGTACAAAAATCGGGCTCAACGCCCGAGGTGCAAAAGTAGTAAAAACCCACCTAACCTCCCTAAAGGGAGGAAGAAATTTATTATTTATGGGAGATTTGACTGAAATATGGTGATTTGTCGTTTGTGCTACTTAATCTGAGACTATGCAGAACGAAGCCTAAAACATCTGAAAATAAATCCTTTATTTGTAGAGATTTGCTGCAAGTTCTACATCGTGAAAGAACATACGAACAATCGTTAATTCAAAACAGTAATAGAATGAAGCATGTGTTGATATTACCTTTAATACTCGCAATACTTCTGCCATCTTGTACAGATAGCCCGAATTATAAATATTTAGCAGATAGCTATTATAAAGGCAAAAATTACAGAATGGCAATTAGTATGTATACAAAACAAATTGCTAATAATGATAGTAGCCTGTATTATTCGTACAAAATGAGGGCAATGTGTTATTATAATATCGGAGAATTAGATGCTGCCATCTCTGATATCGATTCTTCCATATTCTATAAACAGGATAACATTGAAATCTTATCAATTAAAGGATTAGTATTAAAACAACAGCAAAAGCTGCATGATGCATCAGATATATATGCAACAATACTACAGATAGACTCAAATAATGTTGAAGCGCTAAATTCATTTGCAATAATTTCTCAAAAAATAGGAGATCATGCACTTGCACTAAAAAGCTACAGTAAAATTATCGATATGAACAGTAACAACTACGTTGTATTATGCAATAGAGCAGCATTATATAAAGATTTGGGTTATTCAGATTTATCTATCATTGATTGTGAAAATGCTTTGAAACACAATCCAAACTACAGTAATGCATATTTTATTCTTGGTGTAAACAGCGTCCTGAAAAAGCAATACTCTAAGGCACTAAGTCATTTTGACAAAGCAAATAATCTTGCTCCTGATGATACCCAAATATTAATAGAAAGAGGTATGACATATATTAAATTGAAAGAGCCGAATAAAGCCTGTAATGATTTTGAGTTGTCATCGAAATTGGGAAGCTATGAGGCTAATGCATACTTTAAGAAATATTGTCAGAAATAACAATTCCGAACCAACAGGTTCGGAATTGTTGCTTATGCAAAGCCCCTTCAGGGGTTTGGGGTTTTAGTTCACAATCTTGGCAGCAAGGCTTATCTCGTCATTCGCTTTCAGTTCGTAAAGGGCAGTGCCGCCTTCTATCATAGCTATCATCAGGTCGTCTATAATTATCACATCGTAAAACGCACCACCGGCTAATTGTTTTTTCAGAACGGGGTTGATGGGGTCTGTGATGTCATACACATTCAGCCCATTGCTGCCATTGCATACATACAGGCGGTTGCCCGTCATGCCAAGTCCGTATGGACTTTCCATATTTACTGTTTTGCGCAGCAGTGGTTGTGTTATGTATTTCACATCATACACCATCAGTGCATTTTGTGTACCACCACAGCGTGTACCACCACGCACGGTAACGTATGCTATAGAGTCGTTAGCTATCACAGGGTCGCAAGCACGCACGTGTGTAGCCTGTCCCAGTTTTGTAGGTTGTGCAGGGTTGCTGATAGAATAGATATACATAGCACTGCTGCTGCCTACAAATAGTTTGTCTTTGTATGCGTAGATGGTTTCTATACTGAACCCAACATTTATACTGCCTTTCAGCTGCGGATGCTTTTCATCCAACAAGCTGTAGGTATATAGCTTCTGGTTGTCTACAATATACATATGGTCGCTGGCAGTAGTGAAGCGTGCAAGCGAGCCGCCTTGACCTGTAGAACTTGAAGATGTAGATTTTGGGGAAGCACTGTCTGCTGCTTTATCGCAGGAAGTAATAAACAGCGCACCTGATAATATGAAGAGTAATATCTTTTTCATTAGTTGTAATTTTTGCGGGTTTAATTAATTTCTGCACTTAGGATATTTCAACAATTTTTGTTCCCAGCCTACAACCTTTCCTTTGCTGCGGTCTACACATTCGTAATAGCCCGTGCCCGGTGGTCGCAGTGAATCGACCATATTGAATACGTTAGTAATGCGGTCTACCAGTTTCACACTATCTGTCTGCGATATATCAATTACAACAAGGTCGTTCAGGTTGTTGGTATAGAGCATGCTGTTTTTCACAGCCAGTTCCTGTGCACCCGTTACACTAATGAAGGCAACTTTCTGCGGATTGGCAGCTTGCTTGATGAGTATCACATGGATACCCTTACCTGCTTCTACCTGATAGAGGGTATCGCCTTTTACGTAAATCTTACCACCGTTTACAATGTTTTGCGGTGTCATCGATTTTACTGTGGTATAGTCTCCTGTAGTATTATATACAGGTGCCCAGCCATCTATTTCAGCAGGCCATGTTTCTCTTGGCTCTACCGGTTCTTTAGGATAGCATGCTGCAAGCGATAATGCCAGCACAGGCAATAGCCATGCTAGTTGGGGTGTACGTTTTATATGCATATTATATAAGGTGTTTATTATGCGTTTCAGCCAACCCAAGTATCGGGTCAAATTCTTTTAAACAAAATCTGTGCTAAACTTTTGTGAAAAGGAAAAAATAATACCAATTCCTTATATATAAAAAATGACAAAACAACAGATTATAAACTTTCAGTTATAAATAATTAATATGTAACAAATCGGGCGAAATATTGCAGTTTTCGCATAAATCAGGGTAATTTTCCGCAACTTTGCCAATATTTTATATAAAAAGGGGCAGAAAAGATACTTTATGGGTTTGTTTAGCTTTTTGACGCAAGAGATTGCAATTGACTTGGGTACGGCAAATACCCTCATTATACATAACGACCAGGTAGTGATAGACGAACCATCTATTGTTGCCATAGATCGTATCAGCAGTAAAATTGTAGCCGTTGGTAAAAAGGCTATGATGATGCACGAGAAAACCCATGAAAATCTGAAGACAATTCGCCCGTTGAAAGATGGTGTGATTGCAGACTTTAATGCTGCTGAAGGTATGCTGCGCGAAATGATTAAAATGGTGCATCCGAAGAAGCCATTGTTTCCGCCTAGCTATCGTATGGTAATATGTATACCGTCCAGCATTACAGAAGTAGAAAAACGTGCGGTGCGCGATAGTGCAGAACGTGCAGGTGCAAAAGAAGTGTACATGATACACGAGCCTATGGCTGCTGCACTGGGTATAGGTATAGATGTTGAAGAGCCTACAGGTAATATGATAATAGATATAGGTGGTGGTACTACCGGTATATCTGTTATTGCACTGGCAGGTATCGTGTGCGATCAGTCTATCCGTATTGCGGGTGATGAATTTACAGGTGATATTATGGAAGCAATGCGCCGCTACCACAGCTTGATGATTGGTGAGCGTACTGCAGAACAAATTAAAATACAAGTAGGCTCTGCGCTGAAAGAACTGGATACACCACCGGATGATATCGCGGTTAACGGTCGTGACCTTGTAACAGGTATACCTAAGCAAATCATGGTGTCTTATCAGGAAGTAGCAGAAGCGTTGGATAAATCAATCTTCAAAATAGAAGAAGCGATATTGAAAGCATTGGAAAGCACGCCGCCTGAACTGGCTGCAGATATCTACCGTCGTGGTTTATACCTTACTGGTGGTGGTGCGTTGCTGCGTGGTTTGGATAAGCGTATATCGCACAAAATAAAACTACCTGTTCATGTAGCAGACGATCCGCTGCGTGCAGTGGTTCGTGGTACAGGTATGGCACTGAAGAACATTGCCAAGATGCCGTTTTTGATGAAGTAATTTTTTCTTACAGGAATTAGTAATTTGTAATCAGGAATTGATAGCGTGGATGTATTAAAATAATATAACCGAGTTATTAGTTCCTGATGTTCAATTTCCCATAGCCTAGTGCGCAATTTTATATTATTCATTCGTCGTTTTTTTAACCTCATACTGTTTCTGGTATTAGAGATAGTGTGTGTAGTGTTGATTGCGCGTACTAACAGTCTGCAGGGCAATGCTATTATGAGCTCTGCCAATACTATAGTAGGCCTGTCTTACAAAAAGCAGAATGACGTAGTTTACTATTTCGGGCTAAAGCGTATGAACGACAGCCTGCTGAGCGAGAATGCAAAACTGCGTGCACAACTGGCGCTGGATAATAATACGTTCGATATTATAAAAGACAGCAACGTACACCGTGCATTACCATCTACAGATACCAACCAGAAGAAGATACAGTACGCAGACTATGTGTACCGTACTGCCAAAGTGGTAAACAATTCTGTAAGTGCTGCTAACAACTATATTACCATCAACCGTGGTACAGACGATGGCATTGCTAAAAACATGGCGGTGATATCTGGTACTGGTGTGGTAGGTAAAGTAGTGCATGTATCGGGCCACTATGCAAGTGTGCTGAGTGTACTGAGCGTAAAACAGAAAGTAAGTGCCAAGCTGAAAGATGGTACTACCGGCTACGTAGAATGGGAAGGTTATCGCCCCGATGTATTGGTGATGAAAGACGTGCCACAACAGGTAACCGTGCGCAAAGGCGATAGCGTATTCACAACCAGTTATTCATTCTTTCCACCCGAAGTGCTGATAGGCCGTGTGCAGAAAGTAATGCGTATAAAGAAAAACAACCTGCTGCTGCTGTATTTGCAACCGGGTAGCAACTTCCGCAACCTGCAATATGTGTATGTGGTAGAAAATAAAATGATGGCAGAACGCCTGATCGTAGAAGACAGTGTAAACATAAAAACAAAACCATGAGCGGGTACGTAAGAAACATATTACGCTTCTGCCTGATAATGGCTTTGCAAGTGCTTGTGCTCAACAAGATAACCCTGCGTTGGTGGAGCCAACCGCAAGGTTTCCCTGTATTTATACCTTATGTGTATCCGTTGTTCCTGCTGTTGTTGCCGTTTGAAACACCTGTGTGGCTATTGCTGATACTGGGCTTTGTAACAGGCATCACAATGGACTCATTCTCTAACACGGCAGGTATACATGCTTTTGTATGCGTGCTGATAGCCTATCTGCGTACCAATGTGCTGAATGCACTGATGCCGAAAAACCTGAGCGAATATCCTAACCAAAGCCCGAACGTGAAGAATATGGGCTGGATGCCTTTCCTTGTTTATAGCTCCTTCCTGATACTGATACACCACAGTGTGTACTTTGGTATAGAATTGTGGAGCATTAGCAATATAGGCTATCTGCTGCTTAAGATACTGGCATCTACGGCTACATCTATCCTCTTTATACTGGCATACTTGCTGCTGTTTACAAGGCAGGTGAATGCGAGGAATTAGAAAAATATTAACGCGTCATTTAGAACGAACCAGTATTGGGTATATGCTTAACTTAGAAGTAGCATAATAACCTATATTCTATATGAAAAACAAAAGCTTATTACTGCTTGCTATTAGTTTTTGTATTCACAACACAGTATTATCTGGTAGCAAAGGTGGGATACAAAAACATCTTTTATGTGTTAAAGACTTAAAGAATAATCTTGCAACGCTGGATACTGCAGTGCCTTGTAGTTATGAACACTTTCTGGATTTGAGAATGAAAAACGAGGGTTATGATCTTAAGATAGAAGTACCTCAGTGTGAAATTTTGTTTGAAACAGATAACTATGTCTACTATGGAAAAGTAGTATATATAGCAAGCAATGGTGGATGGTATGTAGCAAGTAAAGGAGATAATCCATATGTTTTTAATTATTACAAGACAGATAGAAAAATACTACAGCAACTTTTCCCAAAATATGACTCTGCACAAGGCTATCATATAACTGAATTATTAGGTGAGAAATTGATAAAGCCCGCCGAAGAGAGTTTATCTAAATCTATTGGTAATGGGAATGGATTTTACAATGTTCGTTTCAAATACAAACTTATAAATGAAGGTCTGGAGGTAATTACAGAGCATATTCAAAACACTGAGAATACGCTCTACTTTACACGTAAATTTATTTGGAGAACCTTATTCGATGTTAACACACTTACTGTTATCAAAACAGATACATTGCAATATGGTAGTAAACGGAGCAGAAAATAATGTCTGTCTTAATTCCAATTATTTCAAGCCTAAGGCTTCAAAATACATAAGCCTCCCTTCAGGGGGGCTTTGCTTTTTTGTAGCAGAAAAGAAAACAAAAGAGAATAAAAGAAAAGAGTAGAGAAGAAGTAGAATATCCAGCACAAGCGACATGCTGAGTCGACACAAGCGAAATTAAGCGACCACAAAAGTCGGCAGAGAAGAAAAGAGAACAGAAGAAAAGAGTAGAGAAGAAGTAGTATTATACTTCTGCTACTTCTGTAGTAATTAATTTTTATTTATTTGTATAATTACGTATTTTTGCTACAGTAAATCACCAACTTCACCCTACCCTATGTTTCCCGAAAACCTATCCCCCCAAAGCTGTGTGCCGCCCCCCTTTCCTCATATTTACCCACAGTATGTGCAAATGCTTTCCTGTAAAGGGTTTCGGGCTATGTTAAAACCCCTGTTTTTCTTTGTATATGCGGTCTTTTTTCAGTATTTTTGCAGGATAACCAAATGCGGGTTTTACGCGGCGTTCTCCCTGATTATCATGGTATTGAACATAGCCCCGTCCGCAATAGCTAAAACTGGTAGTTTACCACATAAAATGAGCACAGAAAACGAAGTTTTACAAAAATCTACAGGATACGACGCGGGAAGCATTCAGGTACTGGAAGGTCTGGAAGCGGTGCGCAAACGCCCTGCCATGTATATTGGTGATATTGGCGTGAAAGGTTTGCACCACCTTGTATACGAGGTTGTAGATAACTCCATAGATGAAGCACTGGCTGGCCACTGTAAAAACATCAGCGTAAACATACATGAGGACAACTCGATAAGTGTTGAAGATGATGGTCGTGGTATTCCTACAGGCATTCACCCGAAAGAAGGCCGCAGTGCGCTGGAGGTTGTAATGACGGTACTGCACGCAGGTGGTAAATTCGATAAAGATTCTTACAAGGTATCGGGCGGTTTGCACGGTGTGGGTGTTAGTTGCGTAAACGCACTGAGCTCGCTGATGCAGACAACCGTAAGCCGTGAGGGCAAAATATTTGAACAAGAATACAGAATGGGTATCCCACAGTATGCAGTGCGCGAAATAGGCACTACAGACAAGCGTGGTACTAAACAACACTTTTGGCCTGACGGTACTATCTTCAAAGACACAGTTTATAACAGAGAAATACTGGCTGGTCGTCTGCGCGAGCTTTCTTACCTGAACAAAGGCATCCGAATTGTACTGACAGACCTGCGCGAGCAAGATGAAGAAGGCAATGCGATAACAGAAGTATTCTACAGCGAAGGTGGTATAGTAGAGTTTGTGGCAATGCTGGATACGAAAGCAAACAGGAATCCGCTGTTGCCTACGCCTATCTACATGGAAGGCCATGATACAGAAACAAACGTAGCGGTAGATGTAGCGATGAGCTACAATACATCGTACAACGAACATATCTTCTCTTACGTAAACAACATCAACACCATTGAGGGTGGTACGCACGTTGCGGGTTTCCGCAGGTCTATTACCCGTGTGTTCAAGTCTTACGGTGACAAGAACAAACTGTTTGAAAGAGCGAAGGTGGAGATTACTGGTGATGACTTCCGTGAAGGTTTGAGTGCCATCATTTCTGTAAAAGTACCGGAGCCGCAGTTTGAAGGACAGACAAAAACAAAACTGGGTAATAACGAGGTAATGGGTGTGGTAGACGTTTGCGTAAGTCGTGTACTGGAATCTTACCTGGAAGAACACCCGAAAGAGGCGAAGCTGATTATTGATAAAGTAATCATTGCAGCACAGGCACGTGCAGCAGCGCGCAAAGCACGCGAGCTGGTGCAACGTAAAAGCGTACTGACAGGTGGTGGTATGCCGGGCAAACTGGCTGACTGTAGCGACCGTGACCCGCAGAAATGTGAACTGTACCTGGTAGAGGGTGACTCGGCAGGTGGTACAGCCAAGCAGGGCCGCGACCGTAGCTTTCAGGCTATTCTTCCGTTAAGGGGTAAAATCCTGAACGTAGAAAAAGCACAAGAGCATAAAATATACGAGAACGAAGAGATTAAGAATATGTTTACTGCTTTGGGTGTTAGTATCGGTACACCTGAAGACCCTAAAGCACTGAATACTGCAAAACTGCGTTACCACAAAATCATCATAATGACCGATGCCGATGTGGATGGTTCGCACATTGCTACGCTGATTCTTACATTCTTCTTCCGCTATATGAAGGAACTGGTAGAGCAGGGTTATGTATACCTTGCACAACCACCGCTATATTTGGTGAAGAAAGGTAAAGACTCGGAATACGCTTGGACAGAAACACAGCGAAAAGCAGCTGTAGAGCGTATGGCAAATGGTAAAGAAGACAGCGTAAACATTCAGCGATACAAAGGTCTTGGTGAGATGAACGCAGACCAGCTGTGGGAAACTACCATGAACCCGGATACACGTATACTGAAGCAGGTAACGATAGAAAGCGCAGCAGAAGCAGACAGCGTATTCTCTATGCTGATGGGTGATGAAGTAGCACCACGCCGCGAATTCATCGAGAGCCACGCGAAGTATGCAAGGATTGATGCGTAATATCCGTACAGGACATTGATTATATTGAAGCGGCACTTGTTGCCGCTTTCTTTTTAGATTTACAAGCACATCTTATACCACAATGATACGATTAGCCATACACGGAGGAGCAGGTACTATTTTGCGCAGCACCATGACTGCCGAATTGCAACAGCAATATGAGCAAGGGCTGCAAGATGCACTGAAAGCGGGCTATAGCGTATTGCAAGGTGGTGGTACTGCGGTAGATGCGGTGCAGGCTGCAGTAATGTCGTTGGAAGATTTCCCGATGTTTAATGCAGGCAGGGGCTCGGTATTCAATAATGTTGGCGGGCATGAAATGGATGCCAGTATTATGGATGGCAGCAATCTGAATGCGGGTGCAGTATCGGGCATCAGCCATGTTAAAAATCCTGTATTATTGGCACGAAGCATTATGGATAAAAGCGAGCATGTGTTGCTGTGCGGGCAGGGTGCAGAGCAGTTTGCAAAACAACAAGGATTAGAGTTTGCCGATGATGCATATTTCTACAATCAGCACCGATATGAACAATGGCAACAAGCATTGAAAGAAGACAGCATAAGCTTAGACCATAACGATAAAAAATTCGGGACGGTAGGTGCTGTAGCCTTAGACGCTAACGGCAACCTTGCTGCAGCTACCAGTACAGGTGGTATGACCAATAAGAAATTCGGACGCATGGGCGATAGCCCCATCATAGGTGCAGGTACTTATGCCAACAATAACACCTGTGCTATATCATGCACAGGACATGGAGAATTGTTTATACGTGCTGTAGTAGCTTACGATATCAGTTGCCTGATGGAATACAAAGGGCTATCACTAAAAGAAGCATGCGATGTAGTGGTGCACGATAAGCTGGTGAAAATACAAGGAGAAGGTGGTCTTGTAGCATTGGATAAACATGGCAACATCTGCCTACCCTTCAACAGTGAAGGTATGTATCGCGGCTATGCTACAGAAGCAGAAAGAAAGGTGATGATATATAAGGACTAGGTATGTATAGATTATTGTTCATATTACTTGTATGTTGTTCGTCATTAGTTAAGGCACAACCATGTGGCTGTGATACCAATGTAAGCCTTAATGAGTTGATAAATTGTTCGCCAATTATTTTTGATAATGGTGCAAAGTTGTACTGGAGTTTTACTTGCGATTCATCATGGTTGACATATGAAAATGTGAAGAAAAGAGATATTCTATTTTCTATGGAATTTGTTTATTATACAGGAAGACTAGGGTTCAGTTATGCTAATGAATACAAAATGTATTTTCTGATACGCAATGATGTAATATCTGGCTGCTGTAGCCCGCCTGAGTATTATTTATTTGACAAAGAAACAGGGAAGCAAAATGCTAATTTAGGAAGGGTGCTGTACATTGATACAAACAACAACCAGCCAATAATTGTTAAGATTACAAACAGTAATTACACTGATAAAACAGCAAAGTATACGTCGATAACCATCCATAATATAGATACTGATAAGAAGTATCTAATACCATTGTCGGCTAAAGAAATTGATAAAGCATTAAAGAACGCAGGAGAAATGTATCCTGAATACTTATTTGAGGAACCTCAACTATCCAATCAAGAATTGAAATTGAGATATATCATTTCAAGGCAACCATTAAAGAAGAAAACTATCACTATTAAGTTGGATAAGTATAGGTAGTAGATATTTCCCTACCCCTCATCATCAATCTCAATCTCCTTGCCTACAAATGTGCGGTTTTGCAGGTTGTAAACATCGCCGCTACTCATGATGTGTACGATGATGTTTTCTACACTTATCGGTTCGCCTGTGCGGATGTCTGCAATATTGTTATAGTCAATATTCTTACCGTCGATGATAACAACACTACCGCTGCCTATGGCTTTCAGGTTGTGTCCTTCAGTTACCACTACACCCGTATCTTCACCAAGGCCTATGCCTATAGCACCGGGGTTAGCAGCTACAGCCTGCGCCAGGCGATTGAACCTGCCACGCTTATCGAAGTGAGAATCGATGATTACATTTTGAAGAAAGCCTAAACCTGTGGTGATTTTTACTTCGCCCTTCAGGTGTGCTTTGTCTGCACTGCCTTCATATATCATTGTATTGCTCATGGCCATAGCACCTGCACTGGTACCGCCAACAACAAAATGCTCATCATGCAGGCGTTGTTTCAGAATATCCAGAAACTCCGTACCACCGAATATAGAAGACAATCGCAACTGATTACCACCAGAGAACATAATGCAATCACATGCTTTCAAGCGTTCTATGTATTCAGCTTTCGCAGCATCTTCCCTGTCGCGTATGCGCAGGTGGCCTATCTTTTTACACCCCAGTTTGCTGAAGGCATCCACATAGTTTTCTGCCACCTCATCAGGTATAGACGATGCTGTTGTAATAACCTCTACAGTAGGGTCTGTAACACCCGTAAGGCTGATGATGTTTTTAAGAATACCGAGTTCGAAAAAATTGAGCCTGTTCCTTTCTACAATGCCTTTTTCTAGATCTGTTCCTTTATCTTCTGCGCCACCTACAGACACCAGAATCCCTTTGGGATATGATTGAGCCACTATGATAACAATTAAATAATTCTACAAATTTATTCTTTTTCAGCATTTGACTTACGCATTAAAATATATTAACTTGTTAGGCTCAACTGTATTGTGTATGAAGATATTAGATATAAAAGTGATGAACGGTCCGAACTACTGGTCTGTGAAGCGTCATAAGCTGATAGTAATGCTGCTGGACCTGGAAGACCTGGAAGAACGCCCTACCAACCTGATAGATGGATTTCTGGAACGTATGCAGGCATTGATGCCCAGCCTGTACGAGCATCGCTGCTCTGAAGGTGTAGCAGGCGGCTTCTTCAGCCGTGTAAAGGATGGCACATGGATGGGCCATGTGATAGAACACATTGCACTGGAGCTGCAAACACTTGCAGGCATGGATACAGGTTTTGGACGCACACGCGAAAGCGATAAGCGCGGTGTGTACCATGTAGTGTTTTCTTACTACGAAGCAAAAGCAGGTATTTATACTGCCAAAGCAGCAGTACGCATAGCAGAAGCACTGATAGCGGGCGAGGAATATGACCTGCAAAAAGATATACAAGAACTGCGCGAAATACGTGAAGATGAGCGCTTGGGGCCAAGTACAGGCTCTATAGTAGATGAAGCCATCAAACGCAAGATACCATACATCAGGCTCAATCGCCATTCGCTGGTGCAGCTGGGCTATGGTAAAAACCAAAAGCGTGTGCAGGCAACCGTTGCAAGCACTACCAGCAGCATAGCAGTAGAAATAGCCTGCGATAAAGAAGAAACAAAAAACCTGCTGGAAGCAGCAGAGATACCTGTACCACGCGGACGCATCATCTACGATGAGGAAGACATGCAGGCAGCTATAGATAAAATAGGCTACCCGATAGTGTTGAAGCCTGTAAACGGTAATCATGGTAAAGGTGCAACTACCAATATCCGCACATGGGATGATGCTGTTGTTGCATTGGCAGCTGCGAAGAAATACGGACGTGCCGTTATCTGCGAGAAGTTTATAACAGGACGCGATTTCAGGCTGCTGGTTATCAATTACAAATTTGTTGCAGCAGCACTACGTACACCAGCGGCAGTAATAGGTGATGGCAAGCACACCATACAAGAGTTGATAGACATAGTGAATCAGGACCCGCGCCGTGGTTACGGACACGAAAAAGTATTGACATCTATTAAGGTAGATGACTTTACAATGGACATCCTGAACAAGAAAGAATATACGCTTGATACTGTACTTGCAGATAAAGAAGAACTGTGGCTGAAGCCTACTGCCAACCTGAGTACGGGTGGTACGGCAACAGATGTTACAGACTTTGTGCATCCTACCAATGTATTTATGGCAGAGCGTATAGCACGCATCATAGGCCTTGATATTTGCGGTATAGACATCATGGCGCCAGACCTGAGTGTACCGATAACGGAAAACGGTGGCGCGATATTAGAAGTAAATGCTGCACCGGGTTTCCGTATGCACTTAGACCCTACAGAGGGTTTACCACGCAACGTAGCAGAGCCTGTGATAGATATGCTGTATCCGCCTGGTACAAGCGCGAGGATTCCTATCATTGCCATATCGGGTACAAATGGTAAAACAACTACTACACGCCTGATAGCACACATTGTAAAACAGATGGGCCACAAAGTAGGCTATACTACCACCGATGGTGTGTATATACAAAACCAACTGATGGTGAAGGGCGACTGTACAGGTCCTGTATCTGCAGAGTTTGTATTGAAAGACCCTACGGTAGATTTTGCGGTGCTGGAATGTGCGCGTGGTGGCTTGCTGCGTGCAGGCCTCGGCTTCCACAATTGCGATGTAGCTGTAGTAACCAATGTAGCAGCAGACCACTTAGGATTGCAAGGCATAGACACGATAGAAAAACTGGCAAGGGTAAAAGGGGTGGTGCCGCAAACCGTTTTCCCGGAAGGGTATGCGATACTGAATGCAGATGATGATCTGGTATATGCTATGCGCGAAGGATTGCAATGTAAAGTAGCACTCTTTTCGCTGCATGAAGACAGCCCGCGCATCAAAGAACATTGCGCCAAAGGCGGACTGGCAGCGGTGTACGAGCATGGCTACGTAACGATACTGAAAGGTGGCTGGAAGATACGCGTAGAGAAAGTAACCAACATACCAATCACCTTCTCGGGCAAGGCTGAGTTCAATATCAGCAATGTATTGGGTGCTACACTGGCAGCTTATGTACGCGATTTTAAAACAGAAGATATACGTCTTGCACTGCAAACATTCGTACCATCGCCGGCAATGACACCGGGACGTATGAACATGTTCAACTTCAAAAACTTTACCGTGATGCTGGACTATGCGCACAACACGCATGGCATACAGGCCATAGGTAAATATGTACAGTCTGTAGATGCCCCGCTGAAAGTAGGCATAGTAGCAGGTGTGGGCGATAGGAGAGATGAAGACATCATATCACTGGGTGAAGAGTCTGCGAAAATATTTGATGAAATCATCATCAGGCAGGATAAAAACCTGCGTGGACGCACAGAAGAAGAAATGATAGAACTGATGACGCGTGGTATTAAAAACATAGACCCGCTGAAAAAGATAACCCTCTTCCGCAAAGAAAGCGAAGCGATAGACCACGCTATAGCCACTGCACAAAAAGATTCTTTTATTGTAGTAATAAGCGATGTGGTACCTGATGCACTTGACCAAGTGAAACGCTACAAAGACATAGAAGATGGTGTGGAAGTAACAGCGTAGGAATGAAGTATGAAATATTTAAAGCGGCACTTGTTGCCGCTTTTGTTTTTTTACAGATGCAGATGTTCTGCACTCACAGCCTTGCCAAAGAAAACAGAAGCGTGTGCGTCAAAATCTTTTGCATCGTCGGTAGTATAAAATTTCATCTTGCTGCCCTTGCTGAGCCTGCTTTCCATTTCAGGATGGCGTTGCAGATAATCCGCAAGGCTATTGGCTACAATATCGCCCTGTGCTATTACATTGATGCCGGCGGGTAGGTGCTTCTTTATCTTATCCATCAGCAGTGGATAGTGTGTGCAAGCAAGCAGTATCGTATCTGTTTGCGGTGCATCTTGCATCAGTTGATCCAGGTATTTTTTTACAAAGAAATCTGCACCGTCACTGTTATACTCGCCATACTCTACTATAGGCACCCACATAGGGCAAGCCATCTGGTGCACCTGCACATCGGGGAAAAATTTGCCGATTTCTATTTCGTAAGAGCCGGAATTAACAGTGCCGCGTGTACCCAATACAGCTATGTGTTTTGTTTTGGTATAATTACCAATTACCTCTGCCGTAGGGCGTATCACACCCAATACACGTTTGCCGCTATCTATTTTCGGAAGGTCTTCCTGCTGTATGGTACGCAGTGCTTTGGCACTGGCAGTATTGCAGGCAAGTATTACCAATTCGCAACCCTGCTCAAAAAACCATTGTACGCATTGCAACGTGTATTCATGTACCGTCTCGTAGCTGCGGTTGCCATAGGGAGCGCGGCCATTATCGCCCAGGTATATATAGTCGTACTGCGGCAGGTGTGCAGCAATAGATTTGAAGACCGTAAGGCCGCCATAACCACTATCAAAAATACCAATGGGGGATTTCATTGCAGTAAAGATAATGCAAGCACCAATCTCAATCTGGGATAAATAAAATTTAGTGATACTTTTTGCTATCTTTTATGCCAGTTTCTGCCCAAGCAAACTCTTACATCCAACGAAGTTGCAAAGCCATTAAACAGGTAAGAATAATAACGCTCCCACACTCGGCGAGAAGCATAAATATAACCGATATAGGTTGCACTGAAACCGACACCTATTCTGTTTGTAAAGTATTTCACCGCATTGCCTTCTATGTAGTAATTGGGAGTATAACCAGGCTCACTGGCGCCATCTATACGCAAGCCACCACCTGCATATACCCCTACTCTGAATTTTTGAGGATATGCCGGATTACTTACGTAATGCAAACCTGCAACTATCATACCGTGCTGTCCCATTCCGTCATATGCATATGCACTGTCTTTTACACTGAAATCTGATTGACCAAGCCTTGCACCGATAGATAGTTTTATTTTATGCGCTGTTTTTCGGTTCAACACATCAAAGCCCCATTGCGTTGTATAGCCTGTACTTATATTGGTAATATGCTTCTTGTTGTTTTCTTCTGCTGAGGCAAACGGAAATAAAACCCCACCGGATAGAGACAATTCCATATAAGCAGTATGTTTACTATCATTACCGGATTCTACATTCCTACCTTTTTCCCTCATTTTTCTAAAGCGCTCTCTTGTTGCAGGCGATACCTCTTTTGCAGAAGGAATAATCATACGTGCATCTGCCTGCAGCGTGTTTAGTCCATAACTATTATAGCCGCCCAGCCCGCCAAATATCTTTGATGCAGATATGCCCAGTGTGTACCTGTTGAGAGATAAACCAACAGAGGCGGATGTATAGAATTTTACAAACTGACTTGTCCTGTCGTCCAGATCAGTACCTACTAATGGTCCTGCATGTATCGAAAAGCGAAGTGCGGTATTATTTTGCGAGGGTATTTTATAATGTATGCCAACAGGAATAGCTGCCATCAACCAGGTATAATTGAAATGACGATAGGGGGTTGCTTGTGTATTATATTCCTCTGTACTGAGACGATACCCCAATATGTGTATGCCGTAAGAAAACGTCATTGGTTTGCTAAACTTATTGCCAAGCATTTCTGCAGAAAATCTGTAAGCTTGTTTATTGTGGCTTTCGTAGCGCAGGGCAGTCGGTTTGCTTAAAGAAGTAAATAATGGTCCGCCACCAATACCAAGCTCTACGCCCGGCTGTGCATTTGCATACAAAGAAGCTAATAATAGGAAGAGGGTTAATAAGCGCATCAAGGCTGAATTTAGGTATGGATAATTAAGTTCCACTTATTCAAGTATCGTGCCAAAGTGGCTGCATATGTTACAATCAAAAAGAGCCCGTAAATACAGGCCCTGCGGTTTTTATCTTTATCGAAATATCAGTACGAACTTATTAAGGTTTTCATAAATGCTTGTCATGGCAGGATAAGATTTGCAATTAGTGCTATTTATACAGTAAATTTGTATGATATTTTACTTATGAGTGACGTTGTAACAACACCGGCTCCTGCCCTTACAGCAAAAGATTTTGCTACCGATCAGGAAGTGCGCTGGTGCCCCGGCTGCGGAGATTATTCGATACTGAAACAAGTACAAACCATACTGCCTCAAACGGGTATACCGAGAGAGAATATAGTTATTATATCGGGTATCGGCTGCAGTAGCCGCTTCCCGTATTATATGAATACGTTTGGTATGCACAGCATACACGGGCGTGCCACAGCCATAGCGAGCGGCCTGAAGGCTACCCGCCCCGAGCTGAGCGTATGGATTGTAACCGGCGATGGCGATGGCCTGAGCATTGGCGGCAATCACACCATCCACCTGCTGCGTAGGAATTTTGATGTAAACATCCTGCTCTTCAACAACCAGATATACGGCCTTACCAAAGGGCAGTATTCGCCAACGTCTGAAGAGCATAAAATAACCAAGTCTACACCGTTCGGTTCTATAGACCATCCGTTCAACCCACTGGCGCTTGCTATGGGTGCAGATGCCAGCTTTATAGCCCGTACCATGGACCGCGACCCGAAACACCTGCAACAGATGCTGCTGCGCAGCAATGCACACCATGGCGCTTCTTTCCTGGAGATATACCAGAACTGCAACATCTTTAACGATGGCGCTTTTGAGATATTTACCGAGAAAGGCAGCAAGATGGAAGAGTGCCTGTTTATGGAGCAGGGGCAACCATTGCTGTTTGGTGCAGACAAGAGCAAGGGCATTAAGCTGGATGGCTACAAACCACAGTTAGTGAACCTTGCAGACGGCCACAGCGCAGACGACCTGTGGATACACGACGAGAAAGATTTCTTCAAAGCACAGATACTTACCCGTTTCTTCGATAATCCGGCAATAGAAGGACACTACCCACGTCCGTTTGGTGTGTTCTACGCAACACTGCGCCCTACGTACGAGGATGCTATGCAATTACAACTGGAAGATGCCATAGCTACAAAAGGCAAAGGCAATCTGGACAAGCTGCTGGAAGGAAGAGAAACATGGATTATTGATTAGTGCTTTGTTGATTGGTTGACTTGTTTATTAGTTGATTAGTGAAAATGTATACATACAGGTTATCCGGTCACAAGTAAACTAATCAACCAATCAACTAATCAACAACCAAACAAATTGGCTTCACTAAAAAAACTGGCAGGGCAAACAATGTGGTATGGTGTCAGCACCATAGCCGGGCGTATGCTTACCTACCTGCTTACTCCTTACCTTGCCTACACGCTAACCGGCGAAAGCGGCAGGTATATCATTGGCCAGTTTGGTTATATCTATACCCTCTTTCCTATAATGAACGTACTCTATACCTATGGTATGGAAACATCGTTCTTCCGCTTTAGCAAAACAGAAGACACTAAGCAACTATACAATACACAAACCAGCAGCATGCTGCTGACAACGCTGTTTTTCTCAGCATGTCTTTTAATATTCAATAATCAGGTAGCAGATTTTGCACAGCTGGGCAAGCATACCGAATATGTGGCTTGGGGCGCAGCTATTATTGCATTGGATGCATTATCTGCATTGCCGTTTGCCAAGCTGAGAAATGACAACCGCCCACGTGTGTATGCATTTACCAAAGTAGCAGGTATACTGGTGTATGTATGTACTATAGTATTCCTTTTCAGCTTTGGTAAAAACATACATGCAAGTTGGTTTGCCGAATGGTATGATAAGCACTATGGTATCGGCTTCATACTTTTTGCCAATGTGCTACAGGCTGCTATTACGCTTTTGCTATTGCAAAAAGAGTGGAGGGTGTTTCAGCCCAAGGTAGATAAGCTATTGCTGAAACGTGTACTCACTTACGGATTTCCCATACTGATAGCAGGCTTTGCAGGACAAATAAACGATACGCTGAACCGTGTGATGTTTATGGAACTGCACCCCGGTACGAATGCAGAAAATGTAAAAGCCATCGGTTCTTTTACAATGGCATTGAGGCTGGCGGTGCTCATCAATCTGGTGATACAGGCATTTAAAATGGCGGCAGAGCCCTTCTTCTTTTCGATAGCAAAAGACGGTGATGCGCAGCATACCTATGCACGCGTTATGAAATGGTTTGTCATCATTATGGCACTCATGTTCCTGAATGTGGTACTGTATATGGATGTTTGGAAACTATTTATAGGCGAGCATATACAGGCTATACATCTCGTACCTGTTATGTTGTTGTCTTATATTTTCCTCGGCATATATTACAATCTTACTGTTTGGTACAAGCTTACAGATAAAACATACTTCGGCACCTATATTATGGTTATCGGTTCTGTAGTTACCATCATCTTCAACTGGTTGCTGATACCTGTATGGGGCTATGATGCCTGCGCATGGGGCACACTGTTGTGTTATGGAGTGATGATGTACCTCTCTTTTATGTGGGGACAGAAATACTATCCTATACCATATCAGGTAGGGAAGTTGGCAAAATACTTGGGTGTGATGCTGCTGCTGTACGGCGTACAAGCCATCATCAGTAAGTATATAGATGTTGTCGCATTAAGGATAGCAAGCGGAACAGTATTATTTGCAGGCTATCTGTTCTACATCTTCAAACAAGAAAAACAGGAGCTGAAATCATTTCCTTTTATCGGTAAATACGTTCGTTAAGAAAGCAGCTCGCAAGGCTTCATGCCTGTGGCTTTTTTGAAAGCCGTGCTGAAGTGTGATATACTGCTGAAGCCAAGTGTATTGGCAACGTCTGATACGGAGAGTCCCTGCTGTTGCAGCATTTCTTTTGCTTTGCTGATGCGCAGATCTTGTGTGTATTCGTGTATGGTTTTTCCCGTCAGGGCCTTAAAGCCTTTTTTCAGGTAACATTCGTTCATCGCTACTTTGCGCGATAGTTCTTTTATCGTCAGCGGATTATCGAAGTGCTGTTCTACCACACGGCGTGCTTCCATCACTTTTTCGCGTTCGCTATCGTATGCCAGAAAACGGCAGGCAGGCACGGGGCACACGGTGAAAGGCATCGTGATACATTCCAGCGCACGGCGCAGCAATGCAATGATGGTTTCCTTCTGTTGCAGTGCCTGTGTAAATGCTGTAGGTGCACTCGGCTCTTTCATCTGTTGCAGCATTGCCATAGACTGGCTGCAGATAGAAAACTGTTGCTCTGTTACCTGATCGAAACGGAAAGGTTGTTCTGTTTCCAGCAGCGATATAGGATATTGTTCAAAATACGTTGGCTTGAATTCTATCCACATCACCTCTGCCTCTCCGGGTTTGGTTGTGTATTGCAGATAAAGGAGTTGTAAACAAAACTGCCCGTCTGCTATGGGGAAGAGGTTGAGCCTTGCATGTTCTTCGGGCCAGTTATGCTCATCAAATGTTACGATGATTTGCTCGGCATGTATATCTCTGTTCTGCAGCAGCAAACTGCGGCTTATTACATGCGCCTGCTGCCCCAGAATACGTTCTATGGGTGCCTCTGGTGCCTGTATAGTAGTAGATATAGTGCTGCCTCTTTTCATTGCCTCAGGATGCAAATTTAGGGATAATGTACATCCGCACATCAATAAGCCTATAGACAAACCAAACCAAATACACCTGTGCATCGTACATACTCAAAACAACCATTATGAAGAATACGATACTCAGCACTGTGGCATTGGCATCTTTGCTATATACACAACAGGCAACAGCACAAAAAATAGTCGGCATAACGCAGGACGACAAAATCTTTACAATGGCAAATGCATCTGCCCCGGGTACTGTAACCACACCGATAGCTATAACGGGCATGACGGCAGGGCAAACTGTTGTAGGTGTAGACTACAGGCCAGTTACAGGAGAGTTATATGCATTGGGTTATAATTCATCAACTACTGAGGCTCAACTATATACAATCAATGCTACATCGGGTGTAGCCACTGTTATCAACAGTACACCCATCATGCTGATGTTGGGCAGCAACAGTGCCATCAGTTTCGATTTCAACCCTACGGTAGACAGAATACGTGTTGTAGGAGCTAATAAAAAGAACTATCGCCTGCATCCTGTTACAGGTGCTATTGCAGCAACAGACGTGGATCTTGCTTATGCAGTGGGCGATGTGAACGCAGCAGCAAGCGCAGCAATAGGCGCCTGTGCATATACTAATAGTTACATTGGTTCTACAGTTACAACATTGTATAACTATGATATGAGTTTGAATGTACTTACAACACAAATACCGCCTAACAACGGCACGTTGAACACTGTAGGCGTTAGTGGTATAGTTGTGAATAATGTAACGAAGTCTATCGATATGGATATCTATATGGATCCTGCAACGGTGACAAACATGGCATATCTGGCAGCTAATACAGGTGCGAATATCAACGACAATCTTTACACCATCAATCTGACAACGGGTATGGTAACAAGTATAGGCATGATAGGCAGCGGGCTGGATGTAAAAAACATTGCTGTAGTTATAGACAGGACTTTGCCTGCTGTAACGGGCAAAATGGTGTATGCATTACAAGGCAGTTCACTCATTTCATTCGATAGTGATAATCCGAAATTTATACGCAGCTCTATGGCAATAACAGGCATTAGCGCAGGACAGAGCATTGTAGGTATAGATTTCCGTCCGAAGAATGGAATGCTATATGCATTGGGCTACAACATGACTACGATGGAGTATCAGTTGTACACTATCAACACAAGCACTGCGATGGCAATGGCTGTTAATACAACTGCAACGGCCATCAACCTGGGTACAACAGGCATGGTAGCTTTCGACTTTAACCCTGTAGCAGACAGAATACGCGTGATAAGTCGTACCAACGGTATGAACTACAGGCTGAACCCTGATAATGGTGCAATTGCAGCAACAGACACAACAGTGATGTATATAAGTGGTGATGCCAACGCAGGCAAGATGCCACGTATAGGTGCGGTTGCATATACCAACAGTTATGTAAATGCAAAAACTACAGAGCTGTTTGCGCTGGACGACTCTTTGGGTGCGTACATAAAAATAAACTCACCAAACGGTGGTACACTCAGTACAGTAATGAATGGTTCTTATACTGTAAACTTAACTGATATGACAACAGACATCGATTTCTTCTACGATTCTACAAGCGTATCGAACAAAGGTTTTGTAGCAGCAAATATTATGGGTGCGGTTAATGATAAGTTTTATAGTATCAATGCATCAGGCGCTATGACGTTGATTGCAGACATAGGCCTCGGCTTGCCTATATCAGATATTGCGGTAGAGCCACAATACAAAAACAGTAGTACGGGGATAGCATCAGTAAGTGCTAAACAAGCATTTGAAATGTATCCAAACCCTGCGCAAAACGAAATATTTATCCAAGCAATAGGAAAAGACAATACAGTACAGGTTTACGACGTAGCAGGTAGAGAAGTAAAACGTCAGACATTGACAGGAAACAACTTGTACATCGGCGATTTGAACAAAGGCGTGTATTTCATCAAATTGACATCGGATGGTGAAATATATAGAGCACAACAACTAATAAAAGAGTAGGTGGTTGTATTGGTTAATGGTGGCCGGCTCCTTAGAGCCGGTCTTTTTTATGGTATATGGTTTGTATAGATGTGTACAATCACTTTTTATTTATGAAAAAATGCCTACCTGTTATCAATGGGTTGTGTAGCGCTGTAATCTATAAATATGAAATTATACTTAATAGAATTACTTCACATCTTGTTCGTTGTGGCGCTACGTTGTCATATGTGATGTTAGTGCCCACCACTTGCCATTGCAAAGAATGAGTTTACTAAAAGTCCTAGTTGTATTAATAATAGTACAACAAACATTATTGCAATTAGTATCAACCATTTAATACTGGTCTTCCAAACACTTTGTTTATAAAATCGCAGCATTGCTATCAATATATACACTGACAATCCCAAGTAAATTATTATTTGCAATGATGAAGTTAGCACTATCGACTCAGGTACTATTGCTTCTATTATTGTTTTGATTGTCAGAAAGAACCAAGCTACTATGTAGCAGTGTAATGTGAAGATAGCATGAGAAACATAAAAGAAATCTTTTCTGCGCCTTATGTATAATAATGTAAGCATAAGCGAGAAGATAGGTAGCGATATGAAAAATACTTTTGAAAATGAATGTTTGAACTTGTCAAGAAGATTCCCCATAAAGTCGTATGGGTTTTGATAGTATGTATTTGCAACACCTACAATGCTTTTTTCGATATACCGACCAACCTCGTCGCTTTTAAGACTATCAGGCAATGCTTTTTGTAGAGAATCATAATGTTTTAACCCATGAGAATAGTTATCTCCGAAATTGAACAGAATTACATTTTTACCATTAATATTCACACCGTTCATATTGAAACTCTTTGACCCTTTATCTTTTGCAATTAGAGAGTCTATACCATGAACTAATATCGGGTCGTTGCTGTATTTGAATTTATCTGCATCATTTTCGACTGCCAGATATAACAGGAAGAAAGCAAAAGACACAAACAGATACATACGCACAGGGTCCAGGTATTTCATCCTGCGGCCTTTTACATATTCTTCTGTCAGGAAGCCGGGTTTCAGCAACAGGCTTTTCAGCGTAGTGAAAAACTTACCGTCAAAGTGTGTCACGTCATTAAAGAAATGCGTTACCAGATGCCAGAACGTTTGCTTCGGCTCCAGGTTTTCCTGCCCGCAGTTTTTACAATAGCGTCCGTCTACCTGCGCATCGCAGTTAAGGCAGTTGGTTTCTTTTCTCAGTCGTCCGTGTGACACAACATGTGGATTTGCTGCTAAAATAATAAACCCCTGCAATGACAGTCAACATTCTGCGTCATTTTTGAATTAATACTACATTTGGCACAAAGGCATCTGCAATGAGCGATAATATTGATATTGAAGCACTGAAATACCCAATTGGTCCTTACCAACGCCCCGATGGCTATGATGATAAAAAGCTGAACGAGTGGATAGGCATATTGGAAGCACTGCCCGGCTGGCTGGATGTATGTATTGAAAATCTGGATGAGGCGCATCTGCAAACACCCTACCGCCCCGGCGGGTGGACAGTGCAACAGGTATTGCACCACATAGCAGACAGCCACATGAATATGTACATCCGCCTGAAGTTTGCATTGACTGAAGATAACCCTACCATTATGCCCTATGACGAAAACAAATGGTCACTGCTGCACGATGTAGAGGCTGTTCCTGTTAATGTCTCTATAACGCTACTGCATGCACTGCACAGGCGTATTACGGCACTGCTGCGCAGCCTCAGTGCAGAACAATGGGAGCGCACCTACTATCATCCCGATAATAAAAGAAACTATCCGCTGTGGGAGATGGCAGATCTCTATGCATGGCACAGCCGCCACCATATGGAGCATGTGCGCCAGCTGAGGGTGCGTATGGGGTGGTAATCAATTCTTTTTATTTGTGTGCTATTGCCTGAGGTTGTAGATTTGAACCTGAACCCCCGAATGGGTGTTTTATCTAAGCAATCTAAAACTGATACATTATGCAACAAGGCATGCTGCACCTGCACAATTTTCTCCGTTGGTTCGTTATCATCTTCGCTATATGGACGCTCGTAAAAACCATGGGCGGACTGGGTGGCAACAAACCATTTACCAAAGCAGAAAAACGCCCTGCCATGTTGCTGATGATAGTTTGTGATATTCAATTGCTGGTAGGCCTGTTTCTGTACTTCACAGGTGCTTGGGGTATTAAAAATATTCAGAATCAGGGTATGGGTGTTGTAATGAAAGACAGCATGCAGCGCTTCTGGGCTGTAGAGCATATAACAGGTATGCTGATAGCTATTGTGCTGATACATATAGGCTATGCATCTGTAAAGAAAGATATTGCTGATGGTGCCAAATACAAGAAAGTATTCTGGATGACGTTAATAGCATTCATCATCATCTTCGCTACTATACCTTGGCCATTCCGTGCTGCTATTGCACGTCCTCTGTTCCCGGGAATGTAATATATGATGCTCCTCAGGCTGCTTCGCCCCATATATGTAGTATATGTGATAGCAACATTTCTGTGTTGTCTGCTGTTGGCATTTCCCATATTTCTGGCATTCGGCTCTATAGATAAGGGCTGGGCAAGGCGTGTTATCTGGACGGTGGTACACTACTGGTCTCGCGGGTGGCTGTTTTGTATGGGTATGCCAGTAATAACTAGTGGCCCGAGGCCCGAAAATGCAAGGTTTGTATACGTTGCCAACCACATCTCTTATCTGGATACGGTACTGATATACGCCGCCGTGCCGCAATACTTCCGCACACTGGCCAAAAAAGAAATGGCTGCCATACCCGTATTTGGCTTTGTATATAAACAATTGGCTATACTGGTAGACCGCAGCAGTGCCCACAGCCGCGCCAAGAGTCTGCGCCTGATGTGGCGTATGCTGAAACGCGAATGCAATATTGCCGTATTTCCTGAGGGTACGTTTAATGAAACCGATAAGCCACTAAAGGAGTTTTATGATGGGGCTTTCCGCCTTGCTATTAATACACAAACCCCTGTGTTGCCAATGATATTTCCCGATACTGTTAGCCGCTGGCACTATAGCCACTGGTGGATGCTGAGCCCGGGGCGCAACAGAGTCATTTACCTGCCACCTGTACCTGTACAAGGTATGACATTAGCAGACCTGCCAACGCTGAAACAACAGGTGTACGACCTGATGGAAAAAGCCATGATTGAAGCTAATAGGAAATAGAAGCCTATTTTCTTGCTGAAATACTTACGACTATCTACTTACTACTTACGACTGAAATAAACCGTACCTTTGCGAAAATTTTTTAAAGCGATATGGCATTGCAAGTAGGCATCGTGGGCCTTCCGAATGTAGGTAAGTCAACATTATTCAACGCGGTCAGCAACAGCGCTAAAGCGCAGGCTTCCAACTACCGTTTCTGTACTATAGAACCAAATGTGGGCCAGGTAGATGTACCGGACGAGCGCCTGGCAAAACTGGCAGAACTGGTGCAACCACAGCGCATACTGCCTACTACTATAGAGTTTGTGGATATTGCAGGCCTTGTAAAAGGTGCCAGCAAGGGCGAAGGCTTGGGTAATAAATTCCTTGCCAACATCCGTGAGGTAGATGCGATAGCACACGTTATCCGTTGTTTCGAAGACGAAAACATCCTGCGCGAAGAGGGCGATATCAACCCCATCAGCGATAAGGAAATCATAGATACAGAGCTGCAACTAAAAGACCTGGACAGTGTAGAGAAGAAAATGCAGCGCTATGAAAAAATAGCTAAGAACGACCCTAAGGCAAAACGCGTGTTTGATGTACTGGTACAATGCCAGCAACACCTGATGCAGGGTAAAAACATCCGCGGGCTGAAACTGGAAGGCGAAGACCTGGAAGCAATTGCAGACCTGTTTTTGCTGACACAAAAGCCTGTACTATACGTTGCCAACGTAGATGAGTCGGCTATACACACCGGCAATAAATATTCTGAAGCACTGATAAAAGCGGCTACAGAAGAGGGTGCACAGGTGATAGTAATGAACAACTCTATCGAAGCACAGATATCTGAAATGGAAAGTGCGGAAGATAAAGAACTGTTTCTGGGTGAATACGGTTTGAAAGAACCGGGCCTTAACCGCCTGATACGTGCGGCTTATGGTTTGCTGAACCTGATTACATATTTCACTGCAGGTGTGCAGGAGGTGCGTGCATGGACTATTCAGCGTGGTTGGAAAGCACCACAAGCTGCAAGCGTTATCCATACAGACTTTGAGAAAGGCTTCATCAAAGCTGAAACCATTGCTTATGAAGACTATGTGAAATACGGCAGCGAAGCTGCATGCCGTGAAAACGGCAGATTGCGCATAGAGGGCAAGGAGTACGAAGTGAAAGACGGAGACGTACTGCACTTCAGGTTCAATGTGTAAATTCGCATAAATCGAGGCAACAACCCTTGAAGAAGCGTTTATTTCGAATACATCTTATTGCAGTAGTAATATTTGCAATCATCATATTAATTGCAGCCACAGGCATCCGCATCAAGCTGCAATGGGAATTAGGAATACTGGCAGTGCTCATGTTTTATGCATCGGCACTGCTTTTATTTTTTGCCCGCCGCAAAGAGCTGAAACTTGGACAGAAAATATACACCGGCTTTCTTGCTATTCACATCATAATAGCCATACTGGCATTCATCGGCGAAAAGATATTTTTCATAGTTGTGATGCTGCCGCTGTGGTATTTTATCTTACCCGCAGAAAAACTGGTTGCCAATAATGATTTTATCATCAGGCAGGAGCCTACTATTATGGGGTCTGTGTCTTATATGCTCTACGAAAATCATACTTTGTACGAGCAGCCAATAGGCCGTTTTGTTGGTGATGAAATGTTTATAAAAGTAACACAGGTGCATATAGCTGATAAGAGCCCCCATGCCTTGAAAGTGAGGCTGACTATGCAAAATGGCACTGATAGCTTAGTAGAATTTACCTACATAAAATAAAAGAAGCCTTACAGGAATGTAAGGCTTTGTTTTTCATTTCTGTTCCGCTGCGCGATAGCACACGAAACTTATTTACCCCTATTGAAACGAAAGCATTTTTATTGAAAACTACCTGCAGAACGCAGATAGCAATAGTATCCGTCTATAACTTGCAAGTTATAAAATTTTAAATTTTTTCAAGTATTAAATCTGGATAATCAGCATGAAAAAAGCCATACTTATTACATAAGTATGGCTTTTTTATTATTTGAAGAAAGGCCTATTTTTTTGATCTCGCCTTGTCCATCTGTGCTTTTTGCATCTCTTCCAGCCTTTGCTGCCATTTGCTTTGTGCAGCAGGTTTGTTTTTGTTTTCCTGTAGCTGTGCGTGGATGGCTTTTTCGTTGATGATGTACTTCTGTATCACAAACTGCTGTGCGATGCTTATCATATTAGAAGCAAAGTAGTAGAATGTAAGGGCTGCAGCCATTTTATTAAACACACCAAACAGCATGAATGGGAAGATATAAGGCATCCATTTCAGCATCGGGTTGTTAGGGTCTTGCACCGTCATATTGCGGTTGTACAATGCAAGGAACAAGCTCGATGCAGTCATCAGGATGGTGAACAAGCTGATGTGGTTACCGAAAATAGATGTGATAACAGGAATATCTCCTGTCCAGCTGATGATGCTATCGTAAGTAGAAAGGTCATTAGCCCACAGGAATTTTTGCTGTCTCAGTTCTATAGATGTTGGGAAGAAATAGTACATCGCAAACAGGATAGGCAGCTGGAACAAAGTAGGTAAGCAACCACCCAACGGGTTTACGCCCGCACTGCGGTATAGTTTCATTTGTTCCATACCAAACTTCTGCTGGTCGTCGCCATATTGTGCGCGTAGCTCATCCAGTTCAGGCTTCAGCACGCGCATTTTAGCTGCAGACAAGTAGCTCTTGTAGGTAAAGAAAGACAGTATCAGACGTATAATAAGTGTCATCAGTATAATGATAACGCCATAGTTGCCTATAAAGCCACTCAGTACATTGAAGATCGGGATGATGAGCCATTTGTTTACATACTTTACAAAAGACATAACACCATAACCCAGCGGTACCATGTCTTCAAGGTCTACCTTGTAAGAACGCAGGATGCTGTATTGGTTAGGGCCTATGTACCATTGCAGGTTTACACTCTGGTCGCTGCTCAGTGCAGCTTCAAGTGTATTCTTGCTGATGGCTACTGTGCCTTTATCTTCCAGTTTTGCATTGCCGCCAACAGTAGCTTTTTTAAAGCCGTCTTTGCTTGTGTTTACTATTGCAGTACTGAAATACTGAGAACGGAAACCTACCCAATGTACAGGCTTATCAAGGTTTTCGCTTTGTGTATTGATGAAGCTGAAATAATCGTGCTCGTCGTCTGCATAACGGTAATATACCTGTGCGTTGGTACGCTCTGTATTGATATCGTTTTCTGTATGCAGCGCAGCTGTTTGCCATGTCATAGGTACAGACGCAGCCTCCATGCCTTTCAGCGTCATTTTATAACTCATCATATAGCCTTCTGCAGGCAGTGTGTAAGTTATCTGTACAGCTTTACCATTGCCCAGATCTGCTACAAAATCAACTGTTTTATCGCCATTGGCAGCATTGCCTGGTGTAGCGGTAAAGAAGAGGTCTGCTGTAGATGTTTTACCACCATCAACAGGCAGCAAGGCACTCATCTGGTTGTTCTCTCCGTTGAAGAAGTAGAGCGGCTCTTGTTTGTGTGTCTTAAACGCCTTCAGCAAAGCACCTGTCGGGTGTGCACCTTTAGTGCTCAGTGTCAGGACAATGTTTTTATTTTCAAGCGTTACGTTAGTAGCCTGTCCGTTGTAGGCAGGTGGCATAGCCTTGCGCAGCGAGTCGTTGATGGCGCTATCTGCTGCAGACATTGTACTTCTTGCAACAGTAGCACTGCTGTCACCTTTAGTTGCAGCGGTAATAGGATTCTTCTTAGCTTTTGCAACGGAATCAGCGGTTTGCTGCTTCTTTTTTTCTAAAAACTGGTTTTGGGAGTAGTTGTTGTAGCTTACATAACCGATAAGCAGGGCAATTAACAAGCCAAAACCAATGACTGAATTACGATCCATGAATGGGAAAAATGAGGGTGCAAAGGTAGTAAATACTTACACATGGGGCTTGGCATAATCGGTTATTATTATATATATTTACATCCCTGCCATATATTTTGGCTATTTATAACAGGAATTTAAGACAGAGCCCACTGTCTGCACCTGTTAACTGTATACCTTGCCACCACATTACTCATTATTAAAAAACCGTAAATATGTTTACAAAAAACAAATCTAACGGACAAGACAACTATCCGGGTGGTACCGTTACCATGATAGCACAGGGCACAACGGTAAACGGAGATATGGAATCTGAATCGGATATGCGTATAGATGGCAATATAATAGGCCATGTATATTGCAAGGCAAGGGTAGTACTGGGCGAATCTGGCATTATACAGGGCGACCTCCATGCTGCTAATGCAGATGTGTTTGGCACTGTAAATGGTAATGTATCAGCAAAAGATATGCTGTGCCTCAAATCAAAATCTACCATTAATGGTAATATACAGACAGGTAGATTGCAAATAGAACCTAATGCCGTATTTAACGGACAGTGTAAAATGACAGGTACCGGCAGCACAACAATACAGGCCGAAAAGAAACCTGTATTAGAAATGCAGGAAAACTAAAACTCCTAGCTTTTAAAATACGTGAGTTCCTCTTCCAGCTTCAGGAAGGGGAATTTTTTTTGCAGTTCTTCTATCTTGTGTATATAAGATGCCTTGAACTTGCGATGCGCATCCGTATCAGGAAAGCGGGTACGATGGGCACGCGCAGTGCTTATTTCCAGTACATCTTTCATCAGCGTTTTGGTATCGGCATCTATACATGCTTTTACAAACTGCTCCCATACAAAAGATGTAGCTAGGTAATTAGGATGTACAAAGTCGATATCATAATAGCGGTAATCGCGCAGGATGTCAATTATAAGCTCGTAAGCAGGGAAATAATATGCCTGGCTGTATCTGCCGCATAGTTCGTGTACCGCTTCTATAAGGCGGGCTTTGCTGCGGTTGTTATCTACCACGCCATCACGTATATGGCGTACAGGGCTGATGGTGAAAATGATTTGCACCTTTGGATTCAGTTGCCTTAGCCTGTCCAGCGAAAAGTCGAGCGCGGCTACAATCATTTCTATATCCAGCAACTCTTTGTGAAACCATTGTGAGGGTGCACGGTGATTGTTGGCTACGGCTTTATCTTTTTCAGTAAGGTAGTATTGAAATGCAGAGCCAAGCGTAATGATAATATGATCTGCATCACGGATAAAAGCTGCCGCTTCTGTCTGCGATTGATTGATAAGCGCCAACGCAGTATCAGCATCAGTATGCGAAAAGCGGGTATGATGATCCCAACTGTTCCACAACTCATTCAGTTGAAATAGCTCGCCCTTTGTGTATTGTTTATTAATGACGTAGCTATCTATACTATTAGCCACACTCAGCGGATTGAACAATATACCTTGCGGATTGCTGAGCACCGAAAACTTGTGCTGCAAAAGGCGTTCGCTCATGTTTTCTGTAAAACACGAGCCTATCAGCATTATCTTATCTGTGTACCTGATGGGTTTTTGTATAGGTGGTACGTTCAGTTCAAGCGTCAGTTGCATAACCTATACCCAACCTTGTTTTTTATAGGCATCATAGCCTGTTTTTAATGCCTGCTTTATTTGTTTCATCAATTCCTTATCAGTGGTTTTGATGTGGAAGCAGGCTTTACCTTTCAATGTTTTCAAAAGCTCGGGGGCAATAGCTCCCTTCACAGTTTCGCTGCCATATACGGGCATAAAGTAGAAGCCTACATAGCCGCTTTGCAAAATTACGGAAGCAAATGCCATGGCAGGATATTTACGTCCAAATGCCTCAACAGGTTTTTCGCTCCACAGGTCGTACTTGCCTTGTATATCTATACGCGCTTTTACAGTGCCTTTCTCATAAGGCTTCACCTCTTTTTTCACTGCTTCGAAGATTGCCAGCAGCTCTTCCTGTGTAAGTTTTGCCATATAGATAGCCATTTATCGTGCAAAAAGTGACTTTTTGCCTTGTACGAATATACGAATTGATAGTTTTGATGGCGGTAATGTGCCGTTATGTCTTATATTTATTTATGGATTGAAAATTGTCTTAGACAATCCAAAGATTAATTCTAGTTCAAAAATACGATTTTATGAATCCAAACGAGTTTAACAAATATGCCATCAAACATCATGGCATCAGCAGCGCAACACTGCACAACTATACTTCTGCTTTGTACAAAAATCCGATGGCACTTACTCCATATATCATTGAAGAGCGTCCGCTGAACGTAGCGTCTATGGACGTGTTCTCTCGTCTGATGATGGATCGTATCATCTTCTTGGGCGAAGGCATCAATGACTATGTAGCCAACATCGTTACAGCACAGTTGTTGTTTTTGGAAAGTACAGACCGCAACCGCGATGTGCAGATGTACATCAACAGCCCGGGTGGTAGCGTATATGCAGGGTTAGGAATCTACGATACCATGCAAATCATCAATCCGGATGTATCTACTATCTGTACAGGTATCGGCGCTTCTATGGCTGCGGTACTGATGTGCGCAGGTACAAAAGGTAAGCGCACAGCGCTGAAGCACAGCCGCATCATGATACACCAGCCATTGGGTGGTGCAGAAGGCCAGGCAAGCGATATCGAAATCACTGCGCGCGAAATAGGCAAGCTAAAAAAAGAACTGTACGATATCATTGCTACGCACAGCGGACAGAAATTCAGCAAAGTAGAAAAAGACAGTGACCGCGACTATTGGATGACAGCACAGGAAGCCAAAGACTATGGTATGGTAGATGAAGTGCTGGAACGCAACCCACGCAAAGCAGGTGGCGAAGAAGCTAAATAATACAGCTTACTATAAAAAGAAAAAGACCGGAACATATCCGGTCTTTTTTTATTGTGCTTTAATCATTGTCTATTCTCCCAACACCCATTTTTCCTGATTGAGATGGGTAACCGTAACAGGGATGTTGTATTTGCTTTGCAGGTATTTTGCCAATGTTTCTGCAGCATATACAGAGCGGTGCTGCCCGCCTGTGCAGCCAAACGCTACGCTCAGGTTTTCGAAACCACGTGCCAGATAATCATCCACATTCAGTGATACCAAGCCATATACCTGTGCCAAAAACTCAGGCATGCGTGTTTCGCGCTCCAGAAATTGTTTTACTGCTTCGTCTTTGCCTGTCTGGTGTTTGTAGGCTGCATACCTGCCGGGGTTTAGTAACCCACGACAATCAAAAACATAACCACCCCCATGGCTGCCTTTATCTTTTGGTATACCGTTTTTGTAAGAGAAGCTTACTATCTGCACTTGCAGTTTAGCAGTCTCTGTATGTTCCGGCTGCGAATAGCGGCTTTGCATTTCTGCGCTGGAAAGGCGTTCTAACAGTTTGCGTATTTCAGGATATGCCGGCAAGTGCGGATTTACCGCCAGGAAGTTCTCCAGATTTTTCAGTGCAGGCCCTATACTGCTTACAAAGTGTGGTTTGTGTTGCAACAACCCACGGAAGCCGTAAGCACCCAATACCTGCAGTATGCGCAGCAATACAAATTGCAGATAACCACGGCGGAAGTGGATTTCATCAACACGCGTAATGTGCAGATTATTCAGGCTGGTCATGTAGCCGTTCAGCAGGTCTTCTTTCCACGCATCAGGCAATTGTGCTTTTGCCTGCCACAGCAGCGATGCAATATCGTATTGCGGCGGGCCTTGCATAGCACCCTGAAAATCTATGAAGTAAACATTGCCTTCGTGCACCATGATGTTGCGGCTCTGAAAGTCACGATACATCAGCATTTGCGGCTGTATGCGTCCCAACTCTTTACTCATCTGCTCCATTTCATCCATCAGCAGCGCGCGGTCATACTGTATGTTTTGCAGGTCTGCAAAGTAGAATTTGAAATACAGTAAATCGGCCATGATGGCTTTTTCATCAAAAGCGCGTGTGCCATAGCATTGATAATAATCTGCCTCTCTACCGGCTATCCATTGCATCTTAGCAAGCTGCTCCAGCGCTTTATGAAAATACTGACGCACATTGTCTGAATGGCCGTCTTTATGCAGCATATCGAACAACGAAGTACCGCCAAGATCTTGCTGCAGGTAGAATTTTTTGTCTTTGCTAATGCAATACACCTGCGGCACATTTATCTCATGCTTGCGCAGCAGTTCTGTAAAGTAGAAGTAAGAATTGTTTTCTGGTATGTTGGTGTTGTAGGTACCTATGGCACTGATATTGCCCGCAGATAAGCGATAGTATCTCCTGTCTGAACCTGATACAGGCAAAATATTTACCTGTTCGGGTGCTACGCCAAAATGATCTTCAAATAATTTTTCCAGTGTGCTGATGGTCTGTGTTGATGGCTTGTTAGCGGTCATATTACATTCTTAGGATAGTCAAATAAAAATACTTCTTTGTTTGTTCTGTTGAATTCGTTCCATTGCTCGGCTTTGAACTTTGCACCTACCAAGCCGCATGTAGGCATATTGTCTGTACAGAATTTATCGGATAGCTCATTTACAAATTCAGTGATGCCGGGGTTGTGCGCTACGATGAATACGGTCTTTACTTCGTCTGCCACTTCGTACAGTACTTCTTCAAAAACGCTCGGGATGCAGTGATACAGCTTTTCTTCCCACACGATTTTGCCCTCGTCATACCCTATTGCTTTGGCAATTTTTTTAGCTGTTTGCTTAGCACGTTTTGCGGTGCTGGCTACGATAAGGTCGGGCAGCAGGTTTTGCTTCTTCAGTCTTTCGCCCATCATCGGGGCATCTTTTTCACCACGGTCATTCAGGGGTCTTTCAAAATCGCTTTGCAAAGGATTAGCCCAGCTCGACTTCGCGTGTCTTATCATCACAAGGGTTCGTTCCATATTGTTACTTGCCTTTATAGTATTCCAGTTTTAAATCTTTGCCGTCAAAAACACCATAGCTGTTGTAGTGTATCCAGTCGCCCAGGTTTACATACAGGCTGTTGTTGGGCAGTGGGTATTCCAGTGCAAGATGCCTGTGCCCGAAGATGAAATAGTCTATCGGTTCGTGCTTCAGCCTTTCTAAAGCATACTGCACCAGCCATTCTTTTTCAGGTCCCAGAAAAGGGTCGTCTTCAACACTGTGTTTTGGTCCTAGTCTGCTGAACCACTCTGCCATACCCACGCCCGTATCGGGGTGTATGCGCCTGTAGAGCCATTGTGAAATCCTGTTGCGTAGTACGCTCTTCAGCACTTTATAGCCATGATCTCCGGGACCGAGGCCATCACCATGCGCTATTACAAAACGCTTGCCGTTGAATGTTCGCTCGATAGGTTCGTGATGCACAGGTATATTCAACTCTTCCTGAAAATAGCCACGCATCCATAAATCATGATTACCCGTAAAAGCTTCTATTGGTAGCCCGCTGTCGCTAAGCTCTGCCAGCTTGCCAAGGAAGCGGGTGTAGCCTTTCGGCACTACTTTTTTGTATTCAAACCATGCATCGAAGATATCGCCGACCAAGAAGAGTTGTGCAGCGTCTTTTTTTATTTCGTCCAGCCAATTGCATAACCTCCTTTCACGGGCAAGGCTCGTTTCTCTATCGGGTATACCGAGATGAAAATCGGATGCGAAATAAATTTTTTTGCCTTCGGGTAAATCCATGAATTATTGGCTCGGATGGGGCTGCAAATTACTGTAAAATAAGCAATTCGCCATAGAATAGGGTTTATTAAAACCTGCTTAAAAATGACAGGCTCAAAAAAATATTTTGGAAATCTGAAAAACACGCACATATCTTTGCACCAGTTCTTTACAACATCGCTTATCAAGAAAGGTGGAGGGTTATGGCCCGATGATACCTTAGCAACCTCCTCAACACATAGTGTTGAGAACTGGTGCTAATTCCATCCTGCAGCAATGCGGGGCAGATAAGTCAGAAGCAAAAGCTTGAAAGTATCGACCGAAAGGTTGTACACATAAAACTCAAAAGCTCCTCTGATTTATCGGCGGAGCTTTTTTTGTGACCATGCACAAAGGCGCTCTGCCGATAACAAACCATCTTCCTTGGTAACGAATTGTATCGAAATAAAATTTCGTAACAATTTAAAATCAAGAAGATAACATGAGCAACGCAACACAACTCATCCACAGCATTCCGGTAGATCCGCTGACAGGTTCCATCTCTGTGCCTATTTACCAAACATCCACTTTTGTGCAGGAAGCACCGGGCGAACACAAAGGCTACGACTATGCACGCAGCAACAACCCGACCCGCGAAACGCTGGAAAAAATTGTAGCCCTTCTGGAAGGGGGCGAGAGAGCATCAGCATTTGCCAGTGGCCTTGCAGCAATAGACGCAGTAGTAAAACTGCTGGAAAGCGGTGACGAGATACTGGCAGTAGACGACATATACGGTGGTGCCTTCCGCCTGTTTACACACATCTATGCAAAATTCGGCATCAAAGTAAACTACACAGACACTACAGACATAGCCAATGTTATAGATGCCATTACCCCGAAAACAAAACTGATATGGCTGGAAACACCAACTAACCCAACGCTGAAAATCAGCGATATCCAAACTATTGCTACCATTGCAAAGCAGCACAACATATTGCTGTGTGTAGATAACACTTTCGCATCGCCAATACTGCAGCAGCCTATCAAACTGGGTGCAGACATCGTAGTGCACAGTGCTACAAAATACTTAGGCGGCCACAGTGATTTGATAGCGGGCATTGTGGTAAGTGCTACGCAGGAACTGGGCGATAAAATCAAATTCATACAAAACGCAAGTGGTGCTATCCTTGCCCCGCACGATAGCTGGTTGGTGATACGTGGTGTAGAAACACTGCACCTGCGTGTTAAGGAGCACAGCCGCAATGCACTGGCAGTAGCGCAGTATTTGGAAAAACATCCGGCTATTGACAAAGTGTACTACCCGGGCCTGAAGTCTCATCCTAACCACGACATAGCTGCCAAACAACAACTGGGCTTTGGTGGTATCGTATCCTTCACGCTGAAGAACAATACAGAAGAAGCGGCAAGGGCTGTAGTCTGTAGTACCAAACTGTTTAAACTGGCAGAGAGCCTGGGCGGCGTGAAGAGCCTGCTGTGCCACCCTGCACAGATGACGCATAAATCTATCCCTGCAGAAAAACGCCGTGCGGCAGGTGTGGTAGATAGCCTGATACGCCTGAGCGTGGGATTGGAAGAAGCAGACGACCTGATACGCGATATAGAGCAGGCACTGAACAAAGCACAAACATTTGTAGCAGAAATAAAAGTAGCTGCATTTCAATAATCAAATTACCCGCAGTGGTAAATGTATAAACACAATTAAAAAAGAGAAAACAATGTCTATTCAACAAAAGAAATTAAGCATCGGCCTGTTTGGCTTTGGTGTAGTAGGTACAGGTTTGTACAAAGTATTGCAACAAACACCATCGCTGAATGCGGAGATTAAAAAAGTGTGTATCAAGCACCCGGAGAAAAAACGTGAAGCCCCTGAAACACTATTCACCACAGACCCCGAATTGCTGCTGAGCGATGATAGCATCAATGTAATAGTAGAGCTGATAGATGATGCAGATGCTGCATACTACATCGTGTCTCGCGCACTGGCATCGGGCAAGGCAGTAGTAAGTGCCAACAAAAAAATGATTGCAGAACACCTGCCTGAGTTGCTGGTGTTGCAGAAAAAATACAATGTGCCTTTCTTGTACGAGAGTGCGGCATGTGCAAGTATCCCCGTTATCCGCAATCTGGAAGAGTATTATGATAACGACTTGTTGCAAGGCATCAACGGTATTGTAAACGGTTCTACCAACTACATCCTTACACGTGTGTTTCAAGATAAGCTGAGCTTTGAAGATGCGCTGCTGCAGGCACAAGTTGAAGGCTTTGCAGAAAGTAACCCTGCACTGGATGTAGAAGGTATAGATGCGGTAAATAAATTGTCTATCCTGTTGACGCACGCTTACGGTATTGTATCTCACCCTTCAGAGATAATACACAGCGGTATACAAAATCTGCAGGTACACGATGCGGTATTTGCCAAAGAGAAAGGCTACGAAATTAAACTGGTAGCACAGGCTAAGAAACTGGAAGATGGCGATGTAGCTGCATTTGTATTGCCACAGTTTGTAGATGCTGCCAACCAGCTATACAATGTGCGTAATGAGTACAATGGTGTGGTGATAGAAAGCGGCTTGGCAGATAAGCAGTTTTTCTACGGCAAGGGTGCCGGTAGTTTCCCTACAGCATCTGCTGTACTGAGCGACCTTAGTGCACTGCGCTACGATTACAAATACGAGTACAAGAAACTGAACAATAAAATAGCGGGCGATTTGACCAACGATTTCTTCTTGCGTGTATACGTAAGTTTTGAAGGATTGTTTCAAGTGCCGCACGAGCGTTTTGAACGCATTGAAGAATGGAGCAGCAGCGAAAAGCGTTGCCATGTGATAGGCATCATCCGTTTCTCAAAACTGAAAGAAAGCAACTGGTGGAAGAAAAAAGGAACATCGCTGATAGTATGGCCCGATGCTTTTGTAAACAATGTAGAGGAGCGCATTCATGAAGAAGAAAGCGCACTGGCTTTTGTTTAGAAACGCTCCTCGGCACCTAGCCCGAATAGTGCATAATCATACACCGCAGGGTCTTCAGGGTTCAACTCGCGAAGGCTCTGCGTTAAAGCTACCGCGTTTTGCCAGTCTGATTTTTCGTTGCGGATAAGTCTCAGGCGAAACGCCACCCTGCCAACATGAACATCAAGCGGACAAACCAACTGGCGTGGACTTATTTTTTTCCAGATGCCAAAATCCACGCCATGGTTGTCCGTTCTTACCATCCAACGCAAATACATATTGATGCGCTTGCATGCAGATTTTCTAGCAGGTGTGGCTATATGTTTTCTTGTCCTTTCAGGATGCTCTATAGAGAAGAAGTAATTGTGAAAATGTATGAGCGCCTGCTCTACAGTATCGTGCCTGTAAGTAGCGTCGGGTACAAATGCATCTTCAAGGCTGTTGTATTGGCTGTAGTGGTATTGCAAAAAGTATATAAAGTACAGCAAGTCTGTAGCATTGAAGGTACGATGCGCAAAGCCCAACATTTTCTTCAAGTCAGTGTCCTGATGATTCACGATAAAATTGTGCGGGGCATCATCCATCCACTGCATTATTTTATTGGTACTGTTGATGATGCTGGTACGGTTGCCCCATGCCAACACAGCGGCGAATAATCCTGCAATTTCAATATCCTGCCGCTTAGTAAAGCGGTGCGGAACAACGATGGGATCGCCCTTAATAAAAGAAGGCTGATTATACAGCCTTACTTTTTCGTCCAATAATTTTTTGAGTGCTTTTATATCCTGCATAAGCAGTTATTAAAATATACCTAAGAATTTCTTTTTCTTAAAACGCACTTTCAACATTCTGATGTCTTTAGTTGGTCTGTCTTGTGGGTCGCGTGGTTCGGCAGCAATTTTATCTACTATATCCATACCCTCTTCTACAATACCCAGTACGGTATAATTGCCATCCAGATGTGGTGTGCCACCTTGTGTTTTGTACACCATGCGTTGCTTTGGTGTAAACTTGCGGCCCGTACGTTCAGAGATGGTATTCAGTTCTTCGTCTGTATATTTTTTACCTACTACAATATAAAACTGGCATCCGCTAGATGCTTTCTCCGGATTATTATCGCGTGCCATACCTATAGCGCCGCGTTGGTGGAAGTTGATAGCATTGATTTCTGCCGGTACGCGGTAGCCAACATCACCCTCGCCCAATGCCTGTCCTGCATTTGCTTTTTTAGATTCCGGGTCGCCACCTTGAATTACAAATGTTGGTATTACACGGTGAAACAATGTGCTGTCGAAGAATTTTTCTTTCGTCAGTTTGAACATATTGTCCCTATGTTTCGGGGTGTTATCGTACATAGCCAGTACTATTTTACCGTACTCTGTAGTGATAACGATTTTTTCTTTGTTGATTTTCTGGGCAATTGCAGATGTAAGCGATACAAAGGCAACGGCGGTTAGTAATAGTTTCTTCATAATACAGTATATAATTATGCGGTTTTCAACTGTTTTGTGGTGCGAACATAGGCACAAAAAACTAAATTAGCATATTATTCAACACGATGTCTGCAAGAAACAGAGTACGGGGATTGGCAAAATTATTGCCTGAATGGGCCTGGAACAGCTCCAAGCGCAAGCCTATGACATCCTACAACCCATCACGCGAAACGCAGGGGCGGGATGTGAATGTACAATCTGTATATACTGTGTACGATTACGATGCCAACGGCTTCGTAGAGAAAAAACTTCCCGATCAGCAAGCCTGCCACCCATACATGGATAGCGGCAAGATAACGTGGATAAACGTTGACGGGCTGAATAAAACTGAAATTGAAAAACTATGCAGCCATTACGGTATACACCCGTTGGTATTGGAAGATATACTGAGTGTGGGGCAGCGTGCCAAGATGGATGAGATAGATAACGTTATCTTCTGCCTGCTGCCGATGCTGTATTATAATGATGGTACGGGAGAGGTTGAAACTGAGCAAGTTAGCATAGTGTTGGGTAGAAATTTCGTCATCTCTTTTCAGGAAGATGCAGAGCGCGATGTTTTCAACCCCGTGCGTGAACGCATCAAAAACCAAACGTCAAAAATCAGGCATCGTCAGGCAGACTATCTGTGTTATAGCCTCATAGATACCATTGTAGATAGCTACTTTCACGTGATAGATAAAGTGAACGAGCGCATTGAAAGGCTGGAAGACACACTGATACTGCAAAAAGAAAGAGGTGCACTGGAAAAGATTAGCATTTTGCGTAGAGAGATAATACTGATACGCCGTTCCATCAGCCCTGTGCGCGATCTGGTAAATGGTTTCCTCTTTAGCGAAAACTCGTTGCTGGATGAACGCCACGATAAATATTATAAAGACGTACTGGACCACATTACACAGGCAAACGAATATGTAGAGAACCATCGGGAGATGGTGATGAACCTGCAAGACCTCTCTATGAGCCAGATAAACCTGCGCATGAATGAGGTGATGAAAGTGTTTACCTTACTAGCTACGCTTATGGCGCCTGCTACAGTTATAGGCGGTATATTCGGGATGAATTTTGATGTAATACCACTGGCACATCAAACGCAGGGCTTTTACATAACCGTAGCCATCATGCTGATAGTACCATTAATAATGGTAATATGGTTCAAAAGAAAAGGCTGGTTTTAGAAAATACTTTTCAGATAATACTTCATGTAAATTTTCAGCAGGTTTATCCATCCCGGATTGCTGGTATACCAATATGGTTTTAATAATGCGCCTTTCAGACTGGTATAGTCTTCCAAATAGGCATAGGTAGTGTTATTCTTAATTCTTTCAATAGCCTCAGTACCTAAGGGCAATATTTTTTTTGATTTTCTATTTTCTTTTACCGCATGCCTGAAGGTTGTAGGCCACGGCACCCATGCTAGATGACAAGTAGCAAACCAATAAAGTTGATAACCCTTTTTGTGCCAGTACTGTCCGTTGCCACGCTCACTGTGTTCAGGAAAATATAATCCAATTGTTTTCGCTTTCCTGATATCTATCACCCCGGTATCGGCAACACCATTACCTGCAAATGCATAAATCGTATTTTTTTTCAGTGGTAATCTTTGCACTATACCATCTATCAGTATCTTTTGCAGAAAATTGTAATTGCACATTACACATTCCTCGTGTTCAAATGCTTCACTGGTATGTATTTCCAGCTTTTCATCTCTCCACAAAAACTGCATATCGTCCTGTACAAAATAAGCATAGTCAAACCCGCGTTCTATAGCGTAATGCAATGCTTTATTCATCTGAGAATAGAGGCCGCCATGTTTACTTTCGTCAGCATGTTTATTACTGCTGATTATCTTCAATCCTTCCAGTTCCAGCGTATCTAATATTTCAGACGTAGTATGCTCATCGCTGCCGTCATCAAATATTACGATGTCAAATTCGGGATAGAATGCACGTGCAGACTCGATGAGGTTCAAAAGTAAAGTACCCCTGTTGTAGCTGAATATACATATTAACCATTTGGCAGAAAACATGCGGCTACGCTTTGTTGTAGACAAACAAAGTGTATTCACCGTTGCTCCAGAAAGGCGTCTTGTTGGCTATATTGTCTACTTTGTATAGTAGCTTATACAGACCAGGAGATTTTTGCAGCTTACCTACCTGAAACCATGCGGGATAGAATATAGAATAGCCTCTTCTTGTTTGCAATTGCAGGTTTGTGGTGCCAAATGCTTTCTGTACTTGCAATGGCGTATATGTTTTGCTTTCTAAAGCATAATCGTTTGAATAACCTCGCCATATTTTACCCCACCTTGCAGTTGCTTTCCCGGGTCTTAGTTTTAGTATGTTTACAAAAAACTCTGCGAGGTAATATTTGTTTACAAAAGTCAGCATTGCCTGTCCGCCTGGCTTTAGCAAGCTGTCAATTATTTGAGCTGCTTTTTCGAGCGAACTCACCGTATTTAGCGCGCCAAAGAAAACAGATACAACATCAAACTTCACATCGCCAGGCAAATGTTCTTGTAGCTTTTCAATACCTGTATTGATGAATTCTACATTGTTCAGGTTTTTCGATTTGCACAATCCGCTAGCATAGTTGAGCATACCCTGCGATACATCTATACCGTACACTTTTGCCTCTGGGTACTTTTCTGCAAAAAAGGCAACATCCAAACCCGGCCCGCAGCCTATATCTAATATATGCTTTGGAGATGGGTGTGTAACATAGGTACGAAACGATGCGCGCATATCTGAAAGGATAGGATTGGTATCGCTTTTTTCATGATGTTGTTTTGCAAAAATGTCAAAGTAGTCACCTACTTCTTTATAGTATTCTATAGTATTATCTGTTGCTGCCATGTTGTGCCATTTGTGTGATGTATGCTTCAGGGTTATCGTATATAGGTTTGTAACCAGTCAGTAATTCTTTGTGGTTTGTACTTAAGACTACATCGCAGCATATAGAGTCGATAGTAGTCTTGTCTGTAAATTTCAACATTTTTTGTTTGTCATAGGATACATAATTATCAGTATTGTATGCTTTAGCTATAGCATGCACAAATTCCTGATAAGATATGCTTTGGGTAGTGTATATATTATAGATACCCGAGGCCTTTGCATGCGTAGCGTAATGCCACAACATGCCTGCACAATCTTCAACACTTATCAAAGACATACGCCTGTTTACATCTCCATATACTGGTACTTTTTTATGTTGCAGTACAAACTCTTCGTACAGCTTTGCGTACCAAGATCCGTTGCCGGCAATCCACGGTGCGCGAAGCATAATAATATTTGCATTACCATTTTTAATGGCACGAAGCAAAGGCTGCTCTGCAAATACATAATACTTTGCAAAGCCTGTAGGTTGTATTTTGTCGGTTTCTACACACTGTTTGCCGGGGTTGTTGCCATACATCAGCGAGCCCGATAAATATATCAGCCTTGTTTTGCAATCGTTATGTGATATAGCTTTGAGGATTTTTTTATTTGCCGCTGCACCTTGTAGCCCCGCCAATACTCTGCCGATGTTTCCAAAGCGTTTGCCCGGTATTCTGGCAAGATGAAATATATAGTCGAACTCAGGTTCGCTATTCAGAAAAGCCGGCAAATCTTTTATTGAATACCGCACGTATTGTATATTCTCGTGCGAAACCTGTACAGGTGTTTTATGTACTACAGCAGTAATATCGGCTTTGTGATTGCCAATAAGATATTTTATAAGTGCAGAGCCTGCAAAGCCCGATGCACCCGTTATCAATACGCGCATATCCTTATATATCAACGGCTACTTTCTGAAAAGTATGGTTATTCTTCTTCTCCAGTACTTTCTTCTGATAATTAAGCGGGTGGTTTTTAGAAACATACCAGCGTGTTTTCATAGCAAGGTCATAATCCTGCATAGGATATTTTTTCAGCCTCCATTTCAGCCTCCACCATGTATCTGTAATACCCATCAAAAAGAGGTTCAGCATTTTTGGAAAGCATAAATTTATGAAGCCTTCTGCCAGCCTCCTCAACAAGTTGTTGTTATCATCTGCAAAAACCATGTCTGTACTCCACGGTACATTGGGCAGTAGTTTAATGGCCCAGCATTTATTAGCCATTATCAGCTCTCTGTGTACTTCTGTATTGTACATAGGTATCAGTGTAGCCAGTTCTGTAGCAGTAAATATATTTTGTTCCTCCAGGCACAGTTTAGATTCGTCTATGAAATAGTTCATGCAGTACGAATGTTCTTTGCCTTTCAGAAAAGTCATTTTTTTGTATAAATGCAATAAAGAGCGGCATATCCAGAGCCTGTTTTTCTGTGTAATGATAAACAGGTCTATATCCGACTTTTCATTAGCATAACCTTTGGAAAGCGAGCCTGAGATACTGACATTTTTTACAAACGGGAATCGGGAAATTATTGATGCAGAATGTTGTGCATGTTGCATCAGCAATTGGGCACGGGTAGCACCGGTTTTTCTTTTGTGTACCAGAGCCACATTTTTTTCCAACAGGTAGCAACCCTCTATCAAAAATACTTCTCCAGAGGCTACCATACTATCCATCAGCTCTTTGAGTTCTTTTTTGCAAATGCTTATTCCGCAAAAACGATGTATTTCTTCAAAAAAGAGGGGGTGCCTGAATATGTTGAAGTATTGTAACGTATTCAGTACAGCTTGTCTACTAATCGTCTGTTTATCATGGCCCACCATCAAACAATATTATTAAGCCTCCGGCTAATGAATTTCTTTTTTCAGAACAATCGGGAAAAATTCAGGATAAACAGGTAGGCTATTACTTATCAGCTAATATTAATGAAAATACATGAGATAATTATTGATGCAATCGGTAATAAAACTAAAAAAGTTAGTTTTGTAAATTCTTGTACACAATCATACAAGCCTTACAGTACTATGGCATTGCCAAATAATACAACAGATTTCGCTACGGGAGCTAATAATTTCTACCATACATTGATAAAAATGCTGCACGGGCTTATTGTAAGCTTGAAGAAAAACATTGTATTGTTTATACTATGTATGGCTATAGGTATTGTACCGCTATTCATTAAAAATATGAAGGACGGTAATGCTTACAGAGCTTCATTTACAGTAATGTTTGAGGAGCTGACAAGAAAAATCTACGGAGATAGACTTTCTAAACTTAATACATTAGTTCAGCGCGATCAGCTGGGAAAAGTGGCTGTATTGCTAGATGTAGATAAAAAAACAGCAGCATCTATTAAGAGTATTGAGGCTAAAAATATTCTTGGCGAGGATCTTGATAAAGACCTTAATACTGACCGAATTCCATTTATTGTAGAATTTGTAACTAGAGATAGTTCTCAAGTACTGCCTCTTCAAAAAGCTATTGTTGCATTTCTGGAAACAGGTAATGAATACATGGCAGATAGGAAGCGCATTAAAAATATGGAAACTACAGAAGAGCTTGAATTTATCAACAACCAACTTAAAGTAATAGACAGTCTCAATAAAAAAGGTAATATACAAACCGGATATATTGCTTCAGCAGGTACTTCGGCAAAGAATGCTGATCAATCCGGTTCTACATATGATTTGTCTTACGAACTTTATAAACGCAAGCAGGAGTTACTTCGTAAAGAAAGAATGCCAGGCACTTTGATGGTACTTGATGATGCTATCGTATCAGAAGAGGCCAAACATTCATTATTGTTTGTATTGGTTGTAGGTACAGCAATAGGCCTTTTTATTTACACGGCATTGGTTGCATTCCTTATACCTGCATTCAGGTACAAAGATTAGTCCGTTAACGTTTTTCCTGACAAAGCTCTATCAACACACCGTTGGTAGTTTTTGGGTGCAGAAAGCACACCAACTTGTTATCAGCACCATTTTTGGGTATAGCATTCAGCAACTCAAATCCCAGTGCAGAAAGGCGTTTCATTTCGGCCTCTATATTTTCTACCTCGAAAGCTATGTGGTGGATGCCTTCTCCTTTCTTATCAATAAATTTTTGAATGGGACTATCCTCTTTAGTAGCCTCCAGCAGTTCTATCTTAGATTCACCGGTTTTGAAAAATGCCGTATTCACCCCTTCGGTGTCTACTTTTTCCGTTTTATAGCATGGTGTGTTTAACAATTGTTCAAAAAGCGGGATAGATTTTTCAAGTTCTTTTACTGCTATGCCCAAATGCTCTATTCGCAACATTCTTAATAATTTTTACAAATATGGTTATAGAATCACTTATGTGCTTCTATTGCCCTAAAATAGCACAATTGGCTTAACTTTGTACCGAAACTTAACTAGAGGCAACTACTTAAAACTGATTATGGAATTGAAACTGCCAATTTATTTGGACAACAACGCTACAACCCCAATGGATCCGAGGGTACTGGAAGCTATGCTACCTTATTTTGTTGAAAAATTTGGTAACGCAGCCAGCCGCAACCACTCTTTTGGTTGGGTAGCGGAAGAAGCGGTGGACTATGCGCGCGAACAAGTGGCAAAACTCATTAACGCAGATCCTAAAGAAATCATATTTACATCGGGCGCTACAGAAAGCGACAACCTGGCATTGAAAGGTGTTTTTGAAATGTATGCTTCAAAAGGCAACCACATCATTACTGCTACTACAGAACACAAAGCAGTACTGGATACCTGCAAGCATATTGAAAAACTGGGCGGACAGGTTACTTACCTGGATGTAAACCCGGAAGGCCTGATAGACCTGAAAGAACTGGAAAACGCAATTACAGATAAAACTATCCTGATAGCCATCATGTATGGCAATAACGAAATAGGTGTTATACAACCCGTTCGCGAAATCAGCGCTATTGCACGCAAGCATGGTGTATTGTTCTTTACAGATGCTACACAGGCAGTAGGTAAAATACCGGTAGATGTGCAGGCAGATGGTATAGACCTGATGGCTTTCAGCGGTCATAAAATGTATGGCCCTAAAGGCGTTGGTGCATTGTATGTACGCCGTAAAAATCCACGTGTAAAAGTTACTGCACAAATGGATGGCGGTGGCCACGAGCGCGGTATGCGTAGTGGTACTATGAATGTACCTGGCATAGTAGGCTTGGGTAAAGCATGCGAAATATGCATGAATGAAATGGAATCGGAAGCAGCACGCCTGAGCGTAATGCGCGACAGGCTGGAAAATGCACTGATGGAACTGGAAGAAGCATATGTAAACGGTAGCAAAGAACACCGCCTGCCGCACGTTAGCAATATCTCTTTCAAATATGTAGAAGGTGAAGGCCTGATGATGGGCTTCAATAAAAATATTGCATTGTCAAGCGGCTCAGCTTGTACATCAGCATCATTGGAACCATCTTATGTACTGAAAGCATTAGGCCTGGGAGATGATCTGGCACACAGCTCACTGCGCTTCGGTCTGGGTCGTTTCACTACAGACGAGCAGATAGATTATACTATCAACGCAATAAAAGACACTGTTCTTAAACTGCGCGAAATGAGCCCGCTGTGGGAAATGTTTAAAGAAGGTATAGACCTGAACACTATTGAATGGGCTCACCACTAATTATCAACTATTTCTAACGAATTAAAAAAACTAAAACTATGGCATATTCAGATAAAGTTATTGACCACTACAGCAATCCTAAAAACGTAGGTACGCTGGATAAAGGCAAGAAAAATGTAGGTACAGGCCTTGTAGGTGCTCCTGAGTGCGGCGACGTTATGCGTTTGCAAATTGAGGTTGACGAAGCTACAGGTGTTATCGCTGATGCTAAATTCAAAACATTTGGTTGCGGTTCTGCTATCGCTTCTTCTTCTTTGGCTACAGAATGGCTGAAAGGTAAAACTGTAGATCAGGCATTGGCTATAGACAATATGGATATTGTTGAAGAGCTGAATCTGCCTCCGGTAAAAATTCACTGTTCTGTATTGGCGGAAGATGCTATCAAAGCAGCTATCAACGATTACAGGGTGAAGAACGGTATGCCTGAACTGGAACTGGAAGAGAAAAAACATTAATATTTAATCACGGCAGTAAGCTATTATCACTGGTTGATATGATAGTGTTATAGTGTCAATGTGCAGAGGATAGAAATTATATTAAACCATATTACAACCTTAATGTATGATATATATTAGTGACAAGGCAAAGGAAAAAATCACCAAGCTGAAGCAGGATGCAGGTTTGGACGATTCATATTTTCTTCGTGTAGGCGTAGTAGGCGGTGGTTGCTCGGGTTTGTCTTACAAGCTCGATTTCGACAACGAATCGCAACCTAACGATCAGGTTTTTGAAGATCAGAATGTGAAGCTGGTAACAGACCTTAAAAGCTTTCTGTACCTCTGCGACACAACACTTGATTTTTCTGACGGCCTTAATGGTAAAGGTTTTCACTTCAGCAATCCGAATGCAAGCCGCACCTGCGGTTGTGGTGAAAGCTTCTCTGTATAAGCTTCTATTGAATGCATAAATAATAAAGCCGCTGAAATTCAGCGGCTTTATTTATTCAGTTTCATTGTTTCTGTCTTTTCATTTATTTCTTTTATCACTTCATCCAGATTCACAGCGGCTTCCTGTATGCCTTCCAACACTTGTTGGTTTATCGGGTCTGCAGGTTCTTCGTTATTAAAGAGTTGGATAAGCCCCATGATAGTAGCCACCGGGCTGCGCACTTTGTGTGATTGTATCCAGGCAATATCTTTCAGCTTCTGGTTTTGCAGTTGTATCTTTTGAATATACAGGCGCTGTTCAGTCACATCCTGCAGCGTACCATTTATCATAGCTATGCTGCCATATTCATTCAGCGATACCTCGCCACGCACCAGTATGTGTTTTACTTCATCTTTACCAGTTATGATGCGGCAATAAAAATCAGGAAAGAATTTTTTGATGAAGATGGTATCAATCATTTTTTCCAGATGCTTTACATCTTCAGGGTGAATGATTTGTGTGAAATTGCTGTGTGTCAGTTTTTTATCCGGTGCCAGCTCCAAAATATGCTTTGCAGCGTCTGATAACACTACGCGTTCATTCATCACATCCCACTGTATATAGCATAGCTTGGCAATTTTTTCGGCCTCTTGCAGTAGTTCATTTTTTTCTTGCAATTCGGTTTCGGCACGCTTGCGATTCCTTATTTCACTTTCCAACTCGTCGGATGAACGCAGGGAGAAAGCTAATGGCAAAATCTTTACCACATAAAAAACCGTTACCCAACTGATGACACCCGTTACAAAACGCATCAGCGCGCTGAACCTGTAAACAGGTATCCAGAACATCAGTGCATCTACAAAATAGGTAGCACCGCACATCAATATAAATGTGGCAAACAGTATATACAAACCGCTGAAGCGAAGCTTCTGCCTTTTGGTGATGATGTAGAAAAGTATCAGTAACGGAATAACAAAGTATGCCGACCATATCAGCAGATCGCTGATGATGTACAACCAGCCATGAAACTCCGTCCAGCTACCATTGCGCCAAAACGAACGGAAGTCGGAGTGTTCAAACAGGTTTTTAAAAAAATCGGTCAATTGCTTCATTTACGTTACCACAAGGCTACAGGCCCTGTTATTATAGAGTAATATGCGAAAGTAAATGAAAGCCTGTCAATAAACTACAATGTGTAATGCATTAACGAGCCAATGCAATCGCTAACAACATCTTATTAACAAAATGGGCTTAGCTGAATATCCAATATGAAAGCAGTGCAGTAACGTATGCCAGCGCAAACATGTAGGCAAATTGTATGGCAGGTAGTTGCCAGCTACGTGTTTCGCGATACACTATAGCCAGTGTGCTCATACACTGCATGGCAAAAACATAAAATATCAATAGCGATATACCTGTACCCAAAGTATATACGGGCGTACCATCGGCGCGGGTAGCACCACGCATTTTATCGCGGAGGGTATCTTCGTTTTCAGCATCGCTGCCTACGCTATAGAGTGTTGCCATGGTACCTACAAATACCTCGCGTGCCGCAAAAGAAGTAATGAGTGCAATACCTATTTTCCAATCGTAACCCAATGGGCGAATGGCAGGTTCTATAGCATGCCCCATAATACCTGCAAAGGAATGCTCCAGCTTTTCTGTTTGCAATTGGTTGTCCAGTTCTTTTGCTTGTTCAGGGTGTTGTTGCTTCAGTGTTTCGTATTTGGTTTCTACTGCCTTCATGGCATTTGGTGGCCCGTATGTTGCCAGCCCCCACAGCAGTATAGATATTATCATGATAACCTTACCCGCATCGGTAATAAACACCTTTGCCTTTTCTATCATGGTGATGCCTACATTCTTCCAGCGTGGCGCACGGTACACGGGCAGCTCCATCAGGAAGTAGGTCTTCTCTTTCACTTTTATCACCATACTCATCACTTTGGCAACAATCAGTGCCATAAAGAAACCAAGCAGGTACAAGCCCATCAGCACCAACCCGCGCAGGTTGAAGATGAACAGGCTTTTATCTGGTATCACTAATCCTATCAGTATAGTATATACAGGCAACCTTGCAGAGCAGCTCATTAATGGTGTTACCATGATGGTAATGAGGCGCTCCTTGCGGTTTTGTATAGTACGTGCAGCCATGATAGCAGGCACTGCACAAGCCATACCACTGATGAGCGGCATTACACTACGCCCGTTCAGCCCAGCACTGCGCATCAGCCTGTCTGTAAGGAAGCTGATACGTGCCATATAACCACTGTCTTCCAGTATGGTGATGAAGCCGAACAGTATCATGATTTGCGGAATAAAGACTGCTATACCACTGATGCCTGCCAGCACGCCGTTTATCAATAAGTCTTTTATAGTACCATTTGGTAGTACACCGCCAAGCCAGTCTGCTACAATACTGAATCCTTGCTCTACCCAACCCATCGGGTATTCTGCCAGCCAAAATATGCTCTGGAATAAAAGGAACAGTACGGTGAGTAGTATCACATTGCCCCACACAGGATGCAGCAATGTTTTGTCTATACGTTCGCTGATGATGGCACGTTGCAAAGGACTGGTTTCTACCACGCATTGCTGCATGATGCTGCCAATGCGCTGATAGCGTTGCATAATTTCCTCTGCCTGTATGCGGGCTTTATTAAAGCCTGCCTGATCAAGAAGCGCACCTGTTTGTATACGTTGTGCGGCATTCAGGTGTGGTAGCTCCAGATAATTGCAGGCAATATGTAATGCAGCATAATTGCTCTCTACATTACACAGTTCCTTTATTTCCGTAATCCACGGGCCAGTCAAGGCTACTGTATCTATAAACTCGCCTGCAGGTTGCACGTTCGATTGTGCAACACTAGCTATCATTTTTTTCAGCTGCGCAATGCCCTTGTTCTTTCTCGGGTTAATGGCTACTACGGGTACACCCATAGCACGCTCAAGTCCTGCAATATCTATATTAATACCTTTATTACGGGCAATGTCATTCATGGTGAGTGCCATTACCACAGGTATCTTCAAATCCATTATCTGCGAGCAGAAGAGCAGGTTACGCTTCAGGTTCGACGCATCAGCTATTACTACTATAAGGTCAGGACGGTCAGCATTGTTGCGATTCAGCAGCACTTCATACGTTACACGCTCGTCTTCACTTTTTGGGTAAAGGCTATATGTGCCGGGAAGGTCTATAATATTAGCCGTAAGGTTATCCGCAATGCGCGATGTGCCTGTTTTCTTATCTACCGTAACGCCTGGGAAATTGCCCACTTTCTGATTTAACCCCGTCAGTGAGTTGAAAAGTGAACTTTTACCACTGTTGGGATTACCTACTAATGCTATGGTATAAGCTTTACGCATCGATATAAGTGCGCAAAGTTACCAATACATTATGTGAACTGATACATAATAGCCGATTGATTATAATATTTTCCCGATTGTGAAAGCCCGTTAGTACAAAAAAACCGGAGCGCATACGCACTCCGGTCAATCTATCCGCAATCTATGAAAAACGCTATCTCACCAGTTGTATTTTCCTGTATTGCCTTTCGCCGTTTGTATGCGCCAGCTCTACTGTGTAAATACCTGTTGGTTGACTATATAACGCTATTTGGTTTTTACTTATTGCTTCATCTTGCACCATTTGCCCTATAGAATTGTAAATTTTTACTGACAAATCTGCCACATCCCCGTCTAGATAAAAAACACCTGTTGACGGATTAGGATAAATATTAATCGTAGTTGCATTGTTTACAGTGTTTTTTACACTTACAGGCGCATCTATTGTCCATATTTCATTACCCGTAGTATCATTATCGGCAATGAACAGAATTTTATTATTCACTTTCACATATCTGTATTCGGTATTTGGTGTACCATCTGCAGCGCCAGTTTTTATGTCATATATCATTTTTGTATTGGCAGCAGTACCGTCAGTTTCCCATGCTTCATAGCCATTGGTACCATTGTTAGCGTTGAAGTATAGTTTAGTGCCAATAACATTATCTGCATACAGCGATATAACACCATCCAATGCACCGGTATTTATATCCTTCAGCATAGTGGTATTGGCAGCAGTACCGTCTGATACCCACATTTCTGCACCATTTGCGGTTGTTTTTGCTACGAAGTAAAGCTTGTTGTTTAATACACAAATTGTACCGTCAGTTGTACTATTGCCTGCACCACCGTCTATATTGGCTACCATGTTTGTGCCGGATGCTGTGCCGTCTGTTACCCACAATTCACGGCCGTTTGTGCCATCATTCGCAAAGAAGTACAGTTTACCGTTCATTTCTCTGAAGCCAAAAGGATAAGAATTGGCTGTACCTGGGTTAATATCCTTCAACAGTGTAGTGCCTGAAGCTGTACCATCACTTATGTACAATTCATACCCTGTAGTGGTATTGAATGCACTGAATACAAATTTGTTAGTGCCAATCTGGGTAAGGTATTCGGGGTTTGATGAACCCGAACCTGAAAGTATATCCAAAACTAATGCAGTACCAGCATCTGTACCATCGCATTCCCAAAGCTCCAGCCCGGTATTAACGCTGCTGCTTTTTGCATTGATGTATAGTTTGCTACCCATCCTGAATAGAGCAGAGCCGCCCAAATTCCATGCTTTGTTGGTAAGTATGGCAGTACCGGCAGTTGTACCATCCGTTTTGTACAGCACGTGGTGATAACCACCACTATCAGGATTTTCGGCCATAAAATAGAGGCTGCCTCCCATCTCTGTAAACTCTTTAGGGTAAGAACTGGTTGCGCCGGTCCATATATCTTTAAGCATGGTAGTACCTGAAGCTGTGCCGTCAGACTTAAACAGCTCTGTACCGTTGGCGGTTGTCATGGCAGAGAAATAAACATTGCCATTAAAAACATGAAAATTGGCAGGTGAAGAACTACCCCCTGTCTGAATATCTTTCAGCATGGTAGTATTAGCTGTAGTACCGTCTGTTGTCCATATTTCTACGTTCATTGCAGTATCCATGGCAGCAAAGTAGAGTGTGCCCGATTTTTCTGCAGTATTCAGCAATGTGTACAGTCCTGCAGGCTTGCCGGCATATATGTCTTTCAATAGTTTGGGTTGTGCAATAGCAGTGCCGCACAAGCCCGTCAACAAGAGAGTAGTAAAAGTTTTACGCATCGTTCAATAGTTTAGAACGAAGGTAGATGTATAGAATAGCCTTATAAATACCGTATGTGCGGTATTTAAATACGTACTAATACGTAAATCATTATTAGAAAGTCTCTTCTATCAGATAGTGGTTTCTGTCGGCAGCACTGCGGCTTATCAGTTCGCCTAAAAAGCCCGCCAGGAAAAACTGTGTGCCTATTACCATTGTGGTAAGTGCCAGATAAAATGTTACCCTGTTGGTAAGGCCAAAGTCTGCACCTTCTATCAATCTGCTGATGATGAGATAGATAGTAGACGCAAAACCTATCATAAATGCGATGGTACCCAGCAAGCCAAAAAAGTGCATTGGTTTTTTACCAAAGCGGCTGATGAATTGAATGGATAGCAAATCAAGGAAGCCATTGATAAAGCGTTCCCAACCAAATTTTGATACACCGTATTTGCGGGCGCGGTGCACCACTACTTTTTCGCCAATCTTGCGGAAGCCAGCGCTTTTGGCAAGTACTGGTATAAAGCGGTGCATTTCGCCATACACCTCAATGCTCTTTACTACCTTCTTGTTATATGCCTTCAGGCCGCAGTTCATATCGTGCAGTTTAATACCCGATACCCAGCGGTTGACGCCATTGTATAGTTTTGAAGGCAGATTTTTGGTAAATGTATTATCGTGGCGCACTTTCTTCCAGCCGCTTACCAGATCAAAGCCGTCGGCTGTTATCATGCGGTACAGTTCAGGTATTTCATCGGGGCTATCCTGCAGGTCGGCATCCATGGTTATTACCACATTGCCTTTAGCAGCTTTAAAGCCCTCATTCAGTGCGGCACTCTTGCCGTAATTGCGTTGAAATTTGATGCCATGTACAGCGTTGTAGTCTTTAGACAGGCGCTTGATAATCTCCCAGCTGCTATCGGTACTGCCATCATCTATCATGATGATTTCATGGCTGTAGCCCATTTCGCCACATACACGCTCTATCCAGTCCACCAGTTCGGGCAGCGATTCCTCTTCGTTGTATAATGGTATGACGATTGATATATCGGGCATATTATGCGGTAGCTCCGGTTTTTTTACGGTTCAAAATCAATGCAAAAATAAAGCCTAATATACTATACCTCACTATATCTACCAGCAAACCGGTTGTTAAATTACCGAATGTAGGTTTCGCATTCCTGTTTTGCAGATACTCTTTGCGCAGTTCGTCTATTTTGGTAGCAGAGTTCGGGTATGTTTTCAGGTAGTTCATTTTACCCGTAAATATCTTGTCTGTAATAGTAACATCGCTATACATCCAAGCCTGCTCAAAACCATAAGCCAGTGTAATACCTACCAGTATAGTCAGGAACATAGCCTGAAATATCTCCTTCATTGTAGCTCCTGCAATCCTGTTTCTCTGCATAATGCCCGATAACAGTACGATTGCAATACCACTTGCCAGCGATACGAAAAAGATGATATAGCTGGCTTTGAAATCTTCGAGAAAATATTTGAACTGTATGGTACTGCAAACAATTTTTACTGCAGCCAATACAAAACCCATTACCAGAGGTAGTATATACTTATTGCCTTTTCCTTGTGTCGTCTCCAATGCTCAAATAAGTTGTAAAATATATTATGCCTGCATATGTTCAGGCATAGCACCTTTTTTCTGTGGTATGGCTGCTGCTATCAATGAGCCGATTGTACCTACAATTAACGTCCAGAAAAAACCGCCAAATATTACGCCCATTAACCAATATTTTCTGGTCATTTCTATTGCCATATCCACTTCTTCTCCTTCCATTCCCTTTTTCTCGTATTCCTCTATCATGGCATCAATTATTCTCTCCTTCATTTCAGGAAATACTGCATCGCTGACAATGCCCCATACTACAGCCAGTAAAGCAACAATAAGAGATGCTTTGAAACAACTAGCAAACACATTGCCAAAGGTCACATAGTTATTATTTGCTTTTGCATATGCCTGCGCATTCAGTATCAGGCCTACTAGCAATGGTACATACGCTATATATTGCAATCCTGACTTGAGGTTTATTTTCATTACTGCAAACAAAGCGCTTACAATTACAAACGCCAGCCCGGTAACAAGCCCATATGTCAGATGTGTTTGTTTCAATTTCATATCTATTGATTTAAGTGTACCTGCTTGTTATTGATGATGCCTATCACCTTGCCTTGCATTACTGTACCAATAAACTGATTGTTGGCAGATGCAGACTGCATCTTATCCAACTGGTAATTTCCGTTTGCGGTATACAGTGTCATATCTGCCACAGCACCTTTTTCAATATTAGTATTACCCAGCCCAAAGATATCACGCGCAGCGGTAAACAATGTTGCCACACGTTCCGCGCCTACTGCCTGCAACACAAGGTTGTAAGCTATCTCCTGTATGTTCATGCCATCAGCGGCATATTCGTATTCTTTTGTTTTGGCGTCCCATTCCTGTGGGCGATGGTGCGATGCGATACAATCTATGGTGCCATCAGCAATGCCAGCCAGCAACGCCAGCCTGTCGGCCTCGCTGCGGATAGGTGGCATTACTTTGTACATGCTGCTGTAGCCGCCCAGTGCAGTATCGTTCAGCAGCAGGTGGTATGGTGTTACAGAGCAGGTAATGTGCAACCCTTCTTTTTTTGCTTTGCGTATCATGTCCACCCCCTCGGCAGTAGAGATGCCCGTTACATGCAGGCGAGAGCCCGTGTAGCGTAGCAATTCTATATCGCGGTGCAGCAGTATGGTTTCTGATAGAGATGGTATGCCCGGCATACCCAGCCTTACAGATTCGGGCCCTTCGTGCATCAGCCCGCCCGCAGCTAGCGCCGCATCTACAGGTATCTGCACCAGTGTGCCGTTGAAAGATTTTACATATTCCAATGCCTTCAGCATTACCTGTGCATTCTGCACGGGCTTCCAGCCATCGGTAAAGGCGACCGCGCCATGCGCGTGCATATCCAACATTTCTGCCAGATTTTTACCTTCTATATCTTGTGTAATGGCGCCAAGCGGATGCAGGCTTACTGCATTACCTGCCGCTTTTTGCACCAGCGATTGTACAATAGATTTTGTGCTGACGGTAGGATTGGTATTCGGTGCCGTCAATACATGTGTGTATCCACCCGCAGCAGCAGCACGCAGGCCGCTTGCTATGGTTTCTTTATGTTCGTATCCCGGTTCACGATAATCTGCCAGTATATCCGTCCATCCCATGCTAACGCACAATCCGTCTGCTTTTATAACAGTAGCTGCTTTTGCATCGATAGATGGTGCAATGTCTTTAATGATGCCGTCTTCAATTAATATATCTACAACCTGATTGTGGAAACCCGACCGTGTGTTTGTAATCTTCGCTTGTTGTATGAGCACTTGCATAAGTGGCTATTGAGTAGCTGCTTGTTTGCGAAAACCGCCTGCCAGTAAATATGTTTCGGCAGCCAGCATTAACACGGCTAAAATAGCACAAACTTTCCAAAGCGGGAAACTGCCGAGGGTAGAAGCGTGGTTGGCACTGCTTATTTCAGTAGCGCTCAGCCAGTTGATGTTGTCTGCATCCCACTGCTTTTTCAGGTCGCCGATGGCCCATGTATTCAGCACAGACTCGTTGCGGCTATTGTTGATGGCTACCAGTGCGGTATCGCTGCCCGCAGCACTCAGTTGGTAAAAACCTGCCTGTTGTACGGCCATATCCGGGAATACATCCAGCCCCCTGCCACCCGGGCGTTGTGGTGGTATGGCATCTATGCCGTTTCCGTAAATATGTACCATATTACGTTCGCCCGTTCCTTCAAAAGGAATGAAAGCAGCTTGCTGCTTGCCCAGTGTCAGCGCATACATATCGCCGCCACGGCTTTGCATAGCCATCTGGTACAGGAAGGGCACAAAGAAATAACTGCCTGCAAAATTGCCCGATTGCATATCTGCCGCCACAGCGCTGATGTACAGGCTACCTTTAGATGGCGTGTATTTGGCCAGCATAGGGTCGCCACTGCGGAAGCTGAGCACCGCCTGCTGATTGGCAGACAAGCCCGCATCTATCCTATAGTGCCAGTTGGCCACCGGCAGTTGTATGTTTTCAGGTATGCGTTCAAACATATCACGCACCAGGTCGCTGCCTTGCTGCAGGTTGGTAGCGGGCTGAGAAGCCGTATCGATACCTGTTATCTTAATATCTGCTATCTGTTGCAGCCCTTCATTCAGTGCAGTAGCATCGCTGCCACGTGCCGGGAAGATGCAGATGCTTTGCCCCTGTTGCAGTGCATTGGCAATAGCCTTGCCCATAGCAGCATCCATACGGGTAATGCCGTTGAGGATAACTAGGTTGTACTGCTGCCAGTCGTTTACATTGTGGTTGATGCCCGATTGTGTAAGTTGAAAACCATTGTAGGCACGGAATGCTGCCTGTATATACGGGTTGGGCTGGCCTTCATTCATTACCAATACATTGAGGCTGGGAGCACTGCGTGCGCTGATGCGGAATGTATCGTCAAAACGAACAGAAGCATCGTTGATGCTGAGCACCATGCGCTGCCAGTTGGCATCGTTTACAGAAAAGCTGAGTGTATCGGTGCTTTCGTTTTTGTCGTTGAAATGCAACGCTGAAGCAGTTTTTACCTGCCCGTTGATGCTGAGCTGCAACACAGGATTTTCCTTAGGAGCCTCACCCGCTATGCGGCTGTGTACTATCAGCCTGTTTTGCACGCCAGTTTGCAGTACAGGTGCATACAGGTAGGCAGTATCTATAAATGCATTGCCCGCAGCACTTGCCTGTACAGGTACCCCGTAGAAGTGTATGTTTTGCAGCAGGTTCTTATCTGCCTTGGCAGGGAAACCGCTTTGCTGAAAATCTGAATAATAATAAACATCTGCCGCAGCAAAAGATTCGCTCTGCATGATGCTGTTGACGGTTGCCAGTGTTTTATCTGCTGGCTTGCTATTGGCGCTGATGTCTATCGTGTTCAGCAATGTCAGTACTTTATCTGCAGATAGTGGTTGGTAGCTGAGTGGTTTATCGTTTGTCAGCAGCAGAAAGCGGGTGCCTGCCGTAGCATGGCGTATCTGTTCGCGGGCAGCATCGCGTGCGGTTTCAAACAGGGTGCGTGTACCTTTCTTCACACTCATACTACCCGAATTATCCAGGTAGATAACCTGTAGCCTGTTGGTGGTATCTTTCTTATTGCCTGCAAAAAATGGCTGTGCAAATGCTAATACCATAGCTGCGAGAAACAGCAGGCGTAGTGTTAACAGCCATTTATATTTCAGTTGCGATTGCTTTTGCGATTTCAGCTGTATGTTTTTCAGAAAGCGGGTATGCGGAAACATAACCGTCTTGTACCTGCGCAGATTGAACAGGTGTATCAGTACAGGTATAGCCAGCGTAAGCCCTGCCAGCAGAAATAAGGGATAGAGAAAACTCACGTATCAAATATAACCTTTCAGCAGGTCATTATTTATAAGTAAAAAGCTAAAACTGAAATTGGTATAAAACAAAAAAGCCTATAGTATTAATACTATAGGCTTTTCTCAGAGGGTACGGTGGGATTCGAACCCACATAGCCATAAGTAGCTAGAGACCATTCTTTTACAAGTTACTATGTTAGCGTGGATGCACCACATACCCACTTATGGCACCCGTACCTAACATGTTTAAGATAATTGTTGACACATACATAAGAATATGGTTAATGCTTATGTGACATACTGAAGCTTTTATTAATTCTCTCATAGTTATATTTTTAAAAATTACAAAATGAGTGAGTACTACAGCCATAAGCTCAACAAGTAACTCTGTATTTTCAAAGAACCATCCACATACACTATTTTGAATATCTTTTGTAGTATTTGTGTTATAATCTAATAGACATCGAATGTTAAAGATAAGTTGGGCGAGAGTCGAAAATTATTTTGTAAATGTCAAGATGGATTTTTCCACTACGAAACCCTTATAATCCCTGTCCCTATTGATATACAGCTTCAATCTGCCATTACGGAATTGCGCAGGTACTTCTACATAAAAGCTGTAATCCAATGCTTTGTTTTCAGCAGATGTAGGGAAGAAGAGCCTTACTTTATTATGCAGTGTAGTATCTCCCGCTTCAATACCTGTGTTCAGGTAAGCACCCCATATACCATTTTGTGTATTAATATGTGCATCTACCCGCAGCCATGTTTCATTGCCGGTCAGGTGTAGTTGCGTATCGCACAGCACCGCCTGTCCGTTTCCGTTGAACTGCACTGCCTGTGGTGTATTATTTTGGTACAATGTATTTGTTGTAAAACCTTTTTCGCAGCGCAGCATATCTGCGTTATCCAGCATACTATAGTCGAGCGCAGTAGGGCTGGGGTTCAGGTAGATGCGCCCGTAGTATTGACGGTTCATATCATAATAGTGCAGGATGGTTTTATAGTATTGCTCGTGCTGAAAGAGGTTTACCACTATCAGGTAAATGCCCAGTACATAAAAGCCCCACTTCCATTTTTTGCTGTTGATGTGCTGCACCAGTGCAGTAAATGGCAGTGCAAACAGGGGATAGCTCTGCATGAGCGCACGGGTGCTGTAGCTGCCGCCATATTGCCAGTCTCTCCAAGATATCACGATGTAGATATTCAGCAAGCAAAACCACAATACAGATTTGCGCCATTCGTAACCCTTTATAAAGAACATACCTGCTATAAAGAATGCAGTAACAGGTGTGTAGATAAACCATCCCTTCTCCCAACCAATCAGCACACGCAGGTGGGGTGTCAGGAAATCCCAGGCGCTGCCCACATCGTATACCCAGCTACCGCTTACATATTTCCAGTACGCCAGCTGCGGCAATACCCCTATCAACCCGAAAACTACAGCCATCAATATATGCCACCTGTGTTGCCTTACCATTGCCCATTTAGCTTTGGCAGCTTCTTTGGTATGGGTGTTCCACATCAGTGGTATAAACAGCATCACCGCTTCTGTAGGTCGGCAGATGGTTGCGAAGCCAATGATGTAGCCCGTCAGCGCAGCAAACAACACCGATGGCCGCTCATGCCAGCGCTTTACGACATACACCACCAGCACATATAGCAGGAAAATATAAGCATGGCTCATGCCGCCATCTACCGCCACATATTGCAGAAAATTGCTGGCAAGGCATAGTAACAGTATAGATATTGCTACGCTCTTATCATCAAAATATTGCAACAAAAACCGCCTTAATAAAAACAAACCTAACAGTGCGTAGAAGATAGCTGCAAAAGCTACTGCATACTGGTATGGCGGCGAAAATCCGTCTGTAGGGTAGCCATAGCGCTGTGCTACAAAATGCGCCCCTGCAAAAAACGGTAGTTGCATAATGGCTACACCACCCAGATATTTATCTACATAATTGCCGTCTTCCAGCTTTTCTGCCTGATAAAAGCTACCGCCAGTCATGCTATACTTAGCATCTATGGAGGGTATCCATTCTAGTTTATCAATATCGTGGTAGATGCAGATGCCCGGCAGGTACATATAATAGCCGAGGTTATCCCAATCTGTCACCTTCAGCGGTTTTCCCGGCTGTGGGCCAATATGCCCCATGCGATGGTTTAGCACCACCACACATACTATCAGGAAGGCTATAAGGGATAATGGCTTTTTCACCTGATAAAAATAAGGTTAATGTGATGATTTGATGATTAGCTGATGTGATAATTAGCAGATTAGCTAATGTAATGGCGAAATAGGTAGGGAAACTATCACATTAGCTAATCTGCTAATAAGCTAATTCCTACATTATCAAATCAGCTAATTATCTTTGCAGCCTTATGTTGACAGCTAACGAAATACGCCAGCAGTTTTTAGATTTCTTCCGCAGTAAGGGACACGCTATTGTGCCATCTGCACCTATTGTTGTTAAGAACGATCCTACCCTCCTGTTTACCAATGCAGGTATGAACCAGTTTAAGGATTATTTCCTCGGCAATAAGCAGGCGCCTGATGCCCGTGTGGCAGATACACAAAAATGTTTGCGCGTTAGCGGTAAGCACAATGACTTGGAAGAAGTGGGTGTAGATACCTACCACCATACCATGTTCGAGATGCTGGGCAACTGGAGCTTTGGCGACTACTTCAAAAAAGAAGCTATCGAGTGGAGCTGGGAACTGTTGACTGAGGTGTATAAAATCCCTAAAGACAAGCTATACGTTACCGTGTTTGGCGGCGATGAAAAAGAAGGCTTGCCGATGGATCAGGAAGCGTACGACTTCTGGAAACAATACATTGCAGAAGACCGCATACTGATGGGCAACAAGAAGGATAACTTCTGGGAGATGGGCGATACAGGCCCTTGTGGTCCGTGTAGTGAAATACATGTAGACTGCCGCACAGAAGAAGAGCGCAAAGCTGTAGATGGTAAAACTCTGGTAAACAACGACCACCCGCAGGTAATAGAAATATGGAACAACGTGTTCATGCAGTTCAACCGTCTGAAAGATGGTAGCCTGCAAGAGCTACCTGCACAGCACGTAGATACGGGTATGGGCCTTGAGCGCCTGGTACGTGTACTGCAAGGTAAGCAGAGCAACTACGATACCGATCTGTTTACTGGTACCATTGCAGAGATTGAAAAAATAACGGGTAAGAAATACGGCTACACAGATAGCAAACAGGATATTGCTTTCCGTGTACTGAGCGACCATATACGTGCTATTGGCTTTACCATAGCAGATGGCCAGTTGCCGAGCAATACAGGTGCTGGTTATGTTATTCGCCGCATATTGCGCAGGGCAGCTAGGTATTATTATTCTTACCTCGACTATAAGCAACCCCTACTGGCACAACTGATGCCGGTATTGGCAAAGCAGTTTGAAAACGTATTCCCAGAACTGCACAAACAAGTAGACCTTGTTTGCAAAGTAGTGAAGGAAGAAGAAGAAGCTTTCCTGCGTACGCTTGATAAAGGCCTGAAGAAAATTGACGACATCATAAAAGAAACAAACGCACAAAACAGCAAAACCATCAATGGTAAAGCTGCGTTTGAATTGTATGATACTTTTGGCTTCCCGATAGATTTGACACGCCTGATAGGGCAGGAAAATAATTTGGAAGTGGATGAGGCTGCATTTGAATCTGAAATGCAACAACAGAAGGGCAGAAGCCGTGCAGCTACTGCACTGGATACGGAAGACTGGGTGGTGCTGAAAGATGCTGCTACAACATTTATAGGTTACGATAGTCTGGAGGCACAAGCGCAGATACTGAAGTACCGCAAAGTAAAAGCAAAGGGTAAAGAAAGCTATCAACTGGTGCTGGATACAACACCTTTCTATGCAGAAAGCGGTGGCCAGGTGGGCGATACAGGTACACTGGTTTTCCCGAACGAGGTAATACATATTGTAGATACTAAAAAAGAAAACGACCTCATCATCCACTTTGCAGAAGAGCTGCCATCAAACCCTGCTGCAAGTGCAATAGCTAAGGTAGATGCTGAACGCCGTGGTACAACAACCGTACACCACAGTGCTACACACTTGCTGCACGCAGCATTGCGTACGGTACTGGGTACACACGTTGCACAAAAAGGTTCTTTGGTAAATGAAGAGCATCTGCGTTTCGATTTCTCTCACTTCGCTAAAGTAACGGAAGAAGAAATAGCACAGATAGAAACAATCGTTAACCAAAAGATACGCGAAAACGTACCCGTTGTAATAAAAGAAATGGCGAAGGACGAAGCGGTAGCAATGGGTGCTATGGCATTGTTTGGAGAAAAATACGGCGACAAAGTACGCGTGGTTGTGATGGACCCTAACTACTCTATAGAGTTGTGTGGTGGTACACACGTAGGCAGTACTGGCCAGCTTGGCTTCTTTAAGATAAAGCACGAAAGTGCGGTAGCAGCAGGTGTTCGCCGGATAGAAGCGGTGAGTGGCAGCGCAGCAGAAGCATATGTAAACAACCATCTGCATACACTGCACAATATCAATGCTGCATTGAAGCATCCGAAAGATGTACTGAAGGCTATTGAAAAACTGCAGGAAGAAAAAGCATCGTTAGAGAAGCATGTAGAGTCTTTAGAAGCACGCCAACTGGTTGCTATTCGCAACGAAGTGTTGACGAAAGACGAAATCATCAATCAGGTAACATTCGTAGGTACGATAGTAGAAGTAGGCACTGCCGACATGCTCAAGAAACTTTGCTTTGATGTGAAGCACCATCTTAACGACCATGTGGTTGTGTTGTGTGCAAACATCGACGGCAAGCCATTTGTAGCGGTAGGTGTGGCAGATAGTGTTGTTGCTGCAAAAGGATTGGATGCAGGCAAAATCATTAAAGAGCATGTGGCTCCACTCATTAAAGGTGGCGGCGGTGGACAGAAAACACTTGCTACTGCAGGCGGACAAGATGTCGGTAGCTTACAATCGGTAATAGAAAAAGTAAAATCACTGTTATAAAACGAAAGCCCCGAATTATCGGGGCTTTTTTATTTGAATAATATTTTCGGCAAATCTTCTTTTCTGATAGGGCTGATGCGGTAACCCGATGCAGGTTTCCATTCACCTTTTTCCTTTTGCCATGTCAGTACATTCCATAGTATTTTTTTGTCTGCAGATACAATGAAGTTTCTGCCCGGCAAGCCTGTGCAAACAAGGTAGTCGCCTTTATCCAGCTCTCGTACACTACCGCCGCCCGATGACATAGGTTTTGCAAATGTGTCTATATCGGTTTTGAACTCCCATATTTTTTGCAACGTTTTGTTTTCTTCTGTAGGTTCTTTGAATACTACAACCGATGGCACGCAATCTTTTTCACGTTCTGCAGTTGGCAGGTGCATTTTAAAATTGTTGTTGAACATGATGAGGTTGCCATCACTGTTCAGATTGCAATTGTGCTGAGAGGATATGTTGGCTGCAAGTACACTGCCGTCGTTATTTATATCATAACCATATTGTGCCAACATGCGCCCGCTTGGGTATGCTGCTTTTATTATTCTGCCTATGTTGCGGTAGCTGGTATAGAAAACTTTGTTCTTTTCATCCAGGTAAAATGCATTGAAGTGTGTTATCAGGTCGCCTGCTTTAATATAGTCGCAAGAGTTCCATGTCCATACTATTTCATTTTTTGCATCATACTCTATCAGCATACCGCAAGGTGTTTGCGGACCTTTGTTGGTAGGTAGTATTGTTACTGTATCTGTTTTGCCCACCTGTTCACTCGGCACAAATTTATCGCCAATTGTCATGTAGTGCCCGTTCGATAGTTTGGTAACCTCATGATGATACTGCTCGGCATTTTTCCCGCTAATCTTGCCGTCGTTAGGCCCCGACCACAATACATGGCCTTTGTAGTCTATCTCGTGTATATTCTTATTGGTAAGGAATGTGATGGTATTATCTTTAGTTAGTTTGATATCGCGCACCACATGTATGCCTGTGTCATTGATGCCGGGTAATTGTGGCAAGAACCACACAGGCTGCCCTTGCATATTGTATAATGAGCGTGTATTGTCGAAAAACACCAGTATGTCTTTATACTTAGTTGCGGCATTTATCACATCTACTTTAGATACATCTGTATTTGAATAGGGATTTTCCCGAACCACAAAAACGGTGGCATCTGTTTTGCCAACAGCTTTTTTGCCATTCATGTATTGCACTCTCCATACGTATTGCTTGCCAAAAGCAGGTACAGTTGCAATTATTTTATTTGTTTTTTCTTGTTGTGTTAATACGGGCTTAGCCAATAGGCTTTTGTCTCTGTCATTATTGTAGGTAAATATTTCCAGTTTATAGCTTGTGGCTTTTGATTGTACCGGCACTTGAAAACCTATCAGGCGGTAATGTAACGAATCTCCCTCTGCAGGAAATACTTGCGCCATTGCCGGCGCTTTGGTCATCAATACAAACAAAAAAAACAGTGGAAATATGCCCCTCCTCATATATGTAAACGTAATTAAAAAATCCGAATAGGGATTTTAACCGCAAGTTGTTCCGTATGGCCTTTCCTGTAGCTGCATAACTATCTGTTTTTCAGCCACAATCCTTTACCAACAGTTATTAGCAGGTTATCCACAGCCCTATATAAGATAGGTGTAAACGATTATCTTTGTTTTCAAACATTTATCGAAAATGCGTTTTATCGTTACATCTACGGCACTGCTGAAAAACCTGCAACAAATAGGCGGTGTTATCAGTGCCAATACAGTATTATCCGTGTTAGAAGATTTCCTTTTTGAACTGAAAGGCAATACCCTTACGCTGACGGCTACCGATCTGGAAACCATGATGCGTGTGCAGATGGATGTAAACGATGCGCAAGGCGATGGCCGCATCTGTATCCCTTCAAAAATACTGACAGACTACCTGAAAAATCTGCCCGAGCAGCCAATTACTTTCAACGTAAACCTGCAAGACCTTTCTATCGAAATGTCGAGCGATGTAGGTAAGTATAAAATAGGTGGTGAAAAAGCGGACGACTTCCCGAAAGAACCTGCACCGGGCGAAACTACAAGCTTCAATATGTCTTCTATTGCACTGATAGAAAGCATCAACAATACACTGTTTGCGGTAAGTAATGATACACTGCGCCCTGCCATGACGGGTGTGTATTTTGAACTCAGTAAAAACGGTATCACCTTCGTATCTACAGATGCGCACCGTCTGGTACAATATGGCAAAACAGACATCTCTTGCCCTGTACAGGATGGTTTTGTAGTGCCTAAAAAACCACTGCAACAACTGAAAGCAACACTGTCTGCAGACGATACACAACTGCAGGTATCATACAACAGCAGCCATTTGTTTGTTACCAGCAACAAGATGAGCATGAGCTGTCGTTTGATAGATGCAAAATTCCCTGATTACAAAGCAGTAATACCTAAAGACAACCCGTACAGGCTTACTATCAGCCGTACAGATTTTGTAAGTGCATTGCGCCGCGTTAGCATATTTGCCAACAAAACAACCAATCAGGTTGTGTTGGAAATCAAAGGCAATTCGCTGGAGTTGAGTGCACAGGATATCGACTTCTCTTACGAAGGTAAGGAAACACTGAACTGCCAATATAGTGGTGAGGATATGAAGATAGCCTTCAATGCCAAACTGATGGTAGAGATGCTGAACAATATGACAGGTGCAGATGTACAGCTTGAACTGAGTACGCCTACACGTGCTGGTATCTTCCGCCCAATTGAAAAAGCAGATACGGAAGAAGTACTAATGCTGCTGATGCCACTGATGGTTGGTGTATAAAACTCCCAAACCTCCTGAAGGGGCTTAGATAATACTTTAAACAAAGAAGCGATTAGTTCATACTAATCGCTTCTTTGTTTTTATGAAAATTAAATACTGTTTACAGCTTTACCGAAAACCGTTCAAAATCTTCTCTATTGTAAGAAACACCTGTAAAATCTTTCTCAGACTTTGGTTTGATGCCCGTAATGCGTTGTACCAACAGTGCATATTTTTTGCTTTCAGAATCAGATAATGGTCTGTTATTTATCCAGCAAGCATTATTGTTGCAGCGAACGCTCACTTTGCATGGCTTGGTCGCATATTTATCTGCAGAGATGGTATGTAGCAGCAAAGAATCGTTGGGGAATTTACCATCAAACATGCCGCTATATTTTATTGGGTCAAAGTAGAGAATGGTAGTAATGCCGCCGGGTTTGTATTTACAACGTTGTTCAGTTGTTTTTGGGGATATGGCTATGATGCTGTTCTTTATCACCACATCGTTATACACATTCACGTGGTCCGATTCAATTTTGAAAATCCTTTCACCTTGCGGAATATGCATGTTGTTCATCATTTCCTCTATATCTGCTACATATTGGGTATTGTAGCTTTTGGGGAAGTAACGATTATTTAGTGTCAGATCTCCATTATCATATTTCAGTTCAAATTGTTGGAAACCTTTATATTGATTTTCATTGATAAAACCGTCTAGGTAAATCTGTTCCAGTATAAAGCCCACATCATTGTGTTCTTTATCTTTTTCAATATGCCATAGTACAGCGCTTTCATTATCCAGATGCCTGTTTACTTTTTGGCAATAAGCATATTGCTGGCTATACATGGTATTACTTGTCAGCAATGCAGCTAAAATAAGGGTAGGTATTTTCATTATTCAGTGGTGCTTATTTCAGTAGGATGTAAGTATCAATATCCTTTTTGGTAATTTTTTTGTCAGAGAGTATAATGAGCCTTTCAACAACATTGCGTAGCTCACGTATATTGCCTGTCCAGTTATATTTCTGCAGTGCATCAATGGCTGCATCATCTATATCTTTTTCCGGTTGTTTATACTCTTCGCTGATGTCTTGCAGAAAATGTTTTATCAATGCAGGGATATCATCTTTACGGTCGTTCAGCGATGGTACGTGTATCAGTATCACACCCAAGCGGTGGTACAAGTCGAGCCTGAATTTTTTCTCTTCTACTTCCTGCATCAGGTCTTTGTTGGTAGCAGCTATCACGCGCACATCTACTTTTATCTCCTTATCGCCACCCACCCGTGTTATCTTACCTTCTTGCAGTGCACGTAATACTTTTGCTTGCGCGTCAAGGCTCATGTCGCCTATCTCATCCAAAAAGAGTGTACCACCACTTGCCTGTTCAAACTTGCCTATACGTTGTTTGATGGCAGACGTAAACGAGCCCTTTTCGTGTCCAAATAATTCGCTTTCTATCAGTTCAGATGGTATGGCAGCACAGTTCACTTCTACCAGTGGTCCGTTTGCGCGTGCACTCAGCTCATGTATTCTGCGCGCTACCATTTCTTTACCCACTCCGTTTTCGCCTGTTACCAATACACGCGCATCTGTAGGTGCTACTTTAGATATTGTATCTTTTATTTTCTGCATGCCCTCGCTCTCGCCAATCATCTCTGCACCGCGGCTGATGCGTTTGCGCAGTTGCTTGGTTTCTGCCACAAGGCTTTTCTTATCCATTGCATTGCGGATGGTTATCAACAGGCGGTTCAGATCAGGGGGTTTAGATATGAAATCGTATGCGCCTTTTTTCACAGCCTCTACTGCGGTTTCTATATTGCCATGCCCCGATATCATAATGAAAGGTATATCGGGCTTTTCTTCGCGTGCGGCTGTCAATACCTCCATACCATCCATTTTCGGCATTTTGATATCGCAGAGTATGCAGTCGTAATTATTCTCTTTTATTTTTTTGATGCCTTCTGCACCATCTGCTGCTTCATCAATCGTGAAGCCTTCAAAGCCAAGTATATCCGTAAGGGTTCTGCGGATGGCTTTTTCGTCGTCTATTATCAGTATTGTTTGAGACATATTATTTTACTTCTTCGCCGTTTTTATACTTAACGGTGGTTACTTTTCCGTTTTCATCATACAATTTCCATGCCCCGTCTTTCTCGTTATCTACATATTTTCCTTCTGCTTTCATTTCATCGCCATCATAAAACTCTCTCCACACACCTGTTTTCTTTCCTTTCTTGAATTTTCCCATCTCGCTCACTTTGCCACTTCTGTAGTATGCAATAGACTCACCATCTATTTCATCGTCAGCATATTCGTATTCTACAGCCTTGCCGCCTTCCTGATAGTACCACGTAGCTTTACCTTCTCTTTTGCCATCCACAAACATGCCTTCTTCTTCTTTCATGCCGGTTTTGTACCATTTTGTGTACTTGCCGTGCTTTTTACCTTCAGAATAGTATGTTTCTTCGCATATTGGCCCACGTATATGGTAGGTACGGCGAGGGCCTTCCAGTTTGCCTTCTTTGTAGTTTTCAATAAAGTCCATCTGTCCATCACCTGTCATACCTGTAGTAGTACCATCTTTCAGCCCGTTAACATAGCTTGAAATGGTACGTGGGAAACCACTGTCCCAAAATAAAATCCATATCCCTTCTATTTTGCCATTATGCACATGCCCTTCCTGCATCACGGTTTTTCCATCTTTTATTTGTAGAAATTCCCACCCGTTTTTGTCTTTGCGGCGCAGCGTGTCGTAGCCTTGCGCAGATGCTTCGTTAATACTGCAAATGAACAGGCCTGATAATAACAGCCCGAAAATTGTCTTCTTATTCATAATCAATAGCCAAATTAATATATTAATTGTATTCCTTTTCGGCTATTAAGACAGTATTAACGTTATCAATAGTTGTATAAAGGGGCATATTTGTTTGTGAGGATAAAATAGGTGTACATTTGTAAAATAAATGTACGTACATACATTTTCACAAACACAGTAAAAAGGAGATAATATGACAAATACAGTTTTTCATCCGGCAAACGAAAGAGGCCATGCAGATCATGGCTGGCTCAATGCTCACCATTCATTTAGTTTCGCAGGTTACCACGACCCGAGCAAAATCCACTTTGGTGCCCTACGCGTACTGAACGACGACATCGTGTCTGAAGGCATGGGCTTTGGCAAACACCCGCACGATAATATGGAAATCATCACCGTGGTATTGGATGGTGCGCTGGAGCATAAAGACAGTATGGGACACACACAGGCTATATTGCCGAATGAAGTGCAGGTAATGAGTGCAGGTACGGGCGTATTCCATAGCGAGTACAACCACAATCGTGATAAAAAAGTAAACCTGCTGCAACTCTGGATATTCCCCAACAAAAGGAATGTAGAACCACGTTACGACCAAAAGCTGTTTGCACCTGAAGAGCGTATTAATAACCTGCAATATTTGGTATCGCCAATAGAAGGTAACGACGAAGGTTTGAAAATACATCAGGATGCATGGATATACCGTACCACCCTGCATGCTGGTAAAAGCCTTGAACACAAACTGCACAGCGACAAGCATGGTGTATATGTGTTTAATATAACAGGTAGTGTGAATGCAAACGGGCAATTACTCAATCGCCGCGATGCTGTTGGATTGAGCGCAACAGATACGCTTACACTCGCTGCAGAAGCAGATAGCGATGTACTGGTGATAGAAGTACCAATGTACAATTAATTCATACAGCCAAACAGGGCTTTGTTGTATATTTAATATATGGAACGAACCTGCAGCATTACCGGTGCTATTGTTACAGATAAAGATGGAGTGATGTGGATGCAACTGCGCCCTACATTGCAAGACTTTGTAAAGACAATACACGATGGTATTGATGCAGGTTCGTTCATTTCTTACGATGCACTGAATGAGATTCTGCACGCTTATGTAGCCAGCCTTACGGCTGAAGAAACAAAAGCACATGATGTGCTGATGCACGATGTAAGCAAGCAGTATGAACTGGATGAAACACTGCAACCAATCAACCCGAAGACAGCAGAGGATAAGCAACTTAGTTTTGGTGAACGACTGTCTGATAAGATTGCAGACTTTGGTGGTAGCTGGAAATTCATCATCATATTCATGTCTATACTTGTGGCATGGATGATTCTCAATTCCCTGTTTTTGATGAATAAGGGTTTTGATCCTTATCCATACATATTGCTCAACCTGATGCTATCATGTGTGGCGGCACTACAGGCACCCGTAATTATGATGAGCCAGAACCGACAGGAAGATAAAGACCGCGAACGTGCAGAATATGATTTTAAAGTGAACCTGAAAGCAGAAACAGAAATACGCCTGCTGCACAAAAAACTGGATCACCTGTTGCTGCATCAGCACCGCAATATGATAGAATTGTTCCAACTACATCTGGACCTGACTGAACAGGTGCAGCAAAGAATAGACACCCTTAAAAAAGAAGACAATGAGCGATCATAAAGACATTACAAAGCACTATACCAACGGAGAGATAACCATTACATGGAAGCCCAACCAATGCATACATAGCAAACTATGCTGGACGGGTTTGGCAGAAGTTTTCAACCCGCGCGAACGCCCTTGGATAAAAATGGATGCTGCAACTACTGCCAGCATTATGGAGCAGGTAGATAAATGTCCATCTGGCGCGCTCAGTTATTTTCGTAATAAAGATAAAGTTGAAAATAAAGCACCACAGGTGGATGTTGATACGATAGTAGAAGTAGCGGCTAACGGCCCGCTTTTGGTATATGGCAACATCACCATCAAAAATAAAAATGGTGAAGAGGTAAAGAAAAATAAAGTAACAGCATTGTGTCGCTGCGGTGCATCCGGCAATAAACCATATTGCGATGGTACACACGTGAAAATAGGATTTAAAGACGAGTAGAATTTTGAACATTACAGATACAATTGAAAGATTGAAACTGCGCCTGCAACAACCACTTCCAGGTATTGCAGCGCAAAACAATATGGCATCGCGCGTGCGCGAGTTGCCGAGTGTAATACCCGATACTGCCAAACAAAGTGCAGTACTGGCTTTACTGTTCCCTAAAAACGATGCACTGAATCTGCTACTGATAAAACGTGTAACGGATGGCAAACCACATAGCGGGCAAATCAGTTTCCCCGGGGGTCGTAAAGACCCTACGGATACAGACCTCTCCTTCACAGCCCTGCGCGAAACGCAGGAAGAAGTAGGCATCCATCCCGGTAATATAGAATTGCTTGGCGGGCTCACATCGCTCTATATACCTGTCAGTTATTCAAACGTATTTCCGTTTCTGGGCTATACTACAGAGCCGCAGCAATATATACTTAGCCCGAATGAAGTGCAGTACACATTAGAAGTGCCACTGCACGATTTCTTTGCACCCGAAAGAAAAATTGTAACACACATCACTCCAGAAGCCTTTCCCGACATCACGCTAAAAGCACCTGCCTATCACTGGAACGATAACCACATAATATGGGGTGCCACCGCCATGATGATAGCCGAACTGGAAGCAGTGATGGGAGAGTTATAGCTTCTTATTGAAAGCAAGAAAGAGATTCAACACCACAATAAAAGCAACTAAGACAAGTGCGTAGTATTTGCGCATATCTGATACGTCTCGTATTGGTTTAATCTTTTTCAAAAGATGACTATTAGCTAATACTCTCTGTATTCTAATATTAATCCCTTCACTAAATGAACTGCTATCTATTACCACAGTATTATCTGAGTACTTAAAAATTACTTTGTATTTACCGTAGTCTGCAAGCAGTTCAAAAATGGCAGAGTCACCTTTGGTAGTAAATAAGTTGCTTATCCCTTTATATGATGATATTGAATACAAGCTATCAACGTATTTAAAAAGGAAAGGACCATTGACGTTACCAGTAACACTGTTGATATGATAAAACGAATCAACAGTTGTAAACACAAAGTGATTATTACGTTTTTCATCGTCTATCATTCTGTACATCCTATTATTTGAAAATAAAACCTTGTTTGTATCACTATCTAGTTTTTTGCTATGTCGTTTGTAGAAATAGTATTTATCGTTTTGATAGTAGTAGCTCAATCTTGGTAGTTCAGGAGTATAATATTCAACGTCAAGGTATTTTCTGCTTAATATTTTTGTAACTGAACTATCAATATTTTGAGTCAATCTATTTATATCGTTTTGAGGGATAGAGTGTATAAAATCAAAATTGCCAAATAGGGAAGTATAAGTGAAGTCATAATAACTTCTTATTTCTTTGTAGAAAGTGCTACCAGTTTTTGCTAAAACGGGCAACTGATTTTTCAGTATTCCGTTATTATTTAAAGCGTATAAAAGTAGACTAAGGCACTCCTTTATATCAATAAGATTGGTATTTATGTTGAGAGTGATAGCATCTTCATTATGATAATATCCTTTCCCATTATTATCATGAATAAACAAATGATTATCCACACCTAAAAAATATTTAGGCTTAATAGAAAAGATACAATTACCAATGTAGCTGTTATACATTTCTACGTTTATCCTTAGATATTTATTACAATGATTATTACTATTATACTCCCGTAGTACTTCATTTAAAACAAGAATTTTGGAAAGGTCGCCACCGCTAAGATGTGCGTATGGTGATGCACAAAAGACGGTATTGTCTAATGCGAATATTGTATAATAGTCGACAGATGCTTTTGTTTTAAGTGCAAACAACAAGCACAACCATAATATGCTCAGTCTCTTCAGCATAAAAAAAGCTGCATATACATGCAGCTTAATAAATATAACGAAAAGGTTTAAAATCTATTGTACTTCCCTATCAGAAAGCCCCTTTAGGGGTTTGGGGTTTCCTCCTCATCCTTATTCTCCATCAGGAAATCTGCACTCTTGTTTTTGCGGAGTGCTTTATCCATCCACAGGAGTAGTGCAGGTTGCAGTGTCAGGTTGGTAACCATTGCCAGCAACAGCGTCAGCGATGTCAGGTAACCTAATGATTTTGTACCGTCGAACTGAGACAATGCAAACACACCAAACCCTGCTACCAGTATCAGCGATGTATAGATGATGCTCAGGCCTGTATCATGTATGGTACGCTTCACAGTAGCAGCAATATCATCATCGTGGTTCACCAGCTCTTGTTTAAAGTTTACCAGGAAGCGTATGGTAACATCTATCGTAATACCCAATGCCACACTAAATACAAGTACGGTAGATGGCTTGATAGGAATACCCATCCAACCCATTATGCCTGCCGTTATCAGCAGCGGTACAATATTAATAACCATTGATATCAAGAGTATCCTCCACGAGCGGAACAGCGCAATCATACAACCGAATATCATGATGAATGCCAGTATCAAACTATCGCGCAAGCTGTTGATGATAAACTTACTACCTTCTAAGAACACGATACTTGTACCAGTGAATGTTACATGGTATTTAGTAGTATCAAACAGTTCCAGTGTTTTTGGGCGTATGCTATCCAACAGTATCGGCAGGCGTTTAGAACCTACATCGGCCATGTTGATGCTGATGCGTGTTTTCTGTTTGGTGCTGTCCATAAATGCACTCAGCAGTTTGTTGAACATACCTTTCTTATCACCACCCGCACCACCGCGCAGGTATGGTTGTATAAAGGCTGCATCAAACATATTAGGTACTGCATAGCTGCTGCTATCGCCATTGTAATAGGCTTGGCGGGCAAACTTCACACCTTCCGTCAACGCCAATGAGTGGCCTATTTCAGGGAATTGTTTCAGGTAGGTTGTCAGCTCATCCATCTTCTGTAATACAGGTAAGCCAACCGCACCATTTTTCTTTTTCGTGTCTATCACTATTTCCAGCGGCATCACCCCACGGAAGTTCTTTTCGAAGAACATCAGGTCTTGATACACTTTCGCTTCTTTCGGTAGATCATCTACTATATGTCCTACAGAGTTCAGGCGCATCATACCCATTACACTCACCGCGCAGATGATGATGGTTGCAACATATATCCACACCCTGTGTCCGAAAACCCAGTTGGTGATTGTATCCAGCAGGCGTGTCATCCAGCCACTTTCCAGGTAGCTTGTATGGCGGCCTTTCGGCGGTGGCAGGAAGCTGAACAATGCAGGGATGAATATCAATGATATCACGAATATCGCCATGATGTTGATACCCGCAACCAGACCAAATTCTTTCAGGATAGCACTCTTGGTAAAGAAGAATACGCCAAAACCAATAGCTGCTGTGATATTGGTAAACAGCGTAACAATACCCATTCTATCTACCATGCGCAGCAGGCCTTTGGCTTTATTTTGGTGCTTATTATATTCAGCGTGATATTTGTTGAGCAGGTACACACAGTTAGGGATACCTATTACCACTATCAGTGGTGGTATCAGCGCTATCAGCAATGTTATTTTATAACCCAGCAGCACTACCGTACCTAGCGACCATACCACACCCGCTGCCACTACCAGCATACTTGCCAGTACTGCCATAAAAGAGCGGAAGAACAATGCAAGGATAATAGCTGTCAGTACAAAAGACAGTATCAGGAACAGATTCATTTCGCTCTGTACCTGTCCCGCCATCATAGTACGTATCAGCGGCAGGCCACTATAGTGCATTTCAATACTATACTTCTTGCCAAATGCATCGCTTAGTTTCAGTATCTCGTTTACTACACCTGCACGGTTTTTACTGTTCAGTACTTTTTTATCTATACGCAACGCCATCAGGTAGGCACCTGTTTCGGGATTGTAAAGAAACCCGTTGTAGAATGGCAGGTTATAGAAAGCATCTTTGATGCCTGCTACATTATTAATAGTGCTGTCATTTACCAGCTTCACTACTTTTAGTTGTCCTGTGGTAGTATCTTTTTCCAGATTGATGGCACCGGGAATGCTCAGTACATTTTCTACAGCTTTTACTTTCTCCAGGTCTTTTACAAGTTTGGTATAGTCTGTAAAGAAATCCTGGTTGAAGAATTTGTCTGTCTGCACACCAATCACCATCATATTACCATCCTCGCCAAATTGCTTGCGGAAGTTCTGATAATCCTTATACTTGGGGTTGTCTGTTGGTATGGCGTTTGTGAATTCGTAGCTCAGTTCTACCTTGCTGGCATAATAGCCCATAACGCAGGTAGCTGCAAGCAGCGTTACCAAAAGCGTGATGCGAAACTTAATAATAAATGCTGCGATGCGATGCCACATGATTCTTTCTTATAATGTGGGCGCAAAAGTACGAAATATGAGGGGGATTGAGGGGACTAATCTACAATCACAAACTTGTCTGCATCATTCAGAAATGGTAGCTGTTCGCGGGTTTTAAGTAATACATCTTTTTCCAGCGTAACAGTTTGTACAACAGCCTTGTTACTTTCCTGCCATATCATTTCGCCTAGCGGGCCAAAAACGCTGCTGTCACCACTATAGTTCAGCCCTTTAAAATCTGTGCCTACACGGTTTACCCCCACTACATAGCATTGATTCTCAATAGCTCTGGCCTGTAAGAGTGTTTTCCATGCAAGGCTGCGTCTGTCGGGCCAGTTGGCCACGTACAGCAATACATCGTAAGCATCGCCCAGGTTGCGTGCCCATACAGGGAAGCGCAAATCATAACATACCATCGGGCATATACGGAAGCCCTTTACACTTGTTATCAGCCTTTTGCCACCTGCGGTAAAATGATTGTGTTCATCGCCATAGGCAAAAAGGTGGCGCTTGTCATAATGACCTACCACACCATCGGGCTGTACCCACAGCAGGCGGTTATAATAGTTGTTGCAATCTTTTATAATCAGGCTGCCCGTCAGTATGCAGCGATATTTGGCAGCCATATCTTTCATCCATTGCACAGTAGCGCCATCCATGGTTTCGCCCAACGCATGGGTGTTCATGCTGAATCCTGTGCTGAACATCTCGGGCAGTACCACTACTTCTTTCTTATCCTGTATGCCTGCTATATATTTTTCATACTGTACCAGATTTGCTGCTTTGTCTTCCCAAACTATATCTGCCTGTATCAGTGAAATATTAAGTGTAGTGCCTGCCATTGTATGATATTCTAATGATTACAATTTTTTGAATATTTTTGAACTATCCAAACGCTAAAACAAAGGTCATGAGAAAATTTCTATTCCTCGCAAGTCTTTTTATGCCTGCACTCTCTTTTGCAGGAGATAAAAATAAACTGTCGGGCAACTGGCGCGAAGTAGCGCGCAAAACCATGAAAAACGAAGCAATCGCTTACAAAGACACCATCAAAATAGAATTCCTGCCGGGCGGTAATGAATACGTATGGCAGAAAGCAGGTGGTTTTATCTACAAAGGCACTTACAAACTGGAAGCTAACGGGCTCGATTTAGGTATGCGCTATTTCACCGTTGCAGAACGCAAGGGTAATAAGATGATACTGAAAGACGAGGGTGGCATCTACGAGATGGAAAGCTACACACCTGTTGCCAATACCCAAGAGGCAAAACGCCAGGAAGTGTTTGCACCTGTAAAGACAGTACAACAGATGGCAGGACACTGGTCTGTGTATAAACGCACAAGTGCCAACAAGGTAAATGCGATAGACTATAGCCGCCAGCTGAAGATGGTAGATTTTTACCCTGCGCAGAAGGATGGCAAATGGGGTGCTTTCTTTGCTACAAAAGATGCAGACAATGCACCATCGTGGATGGTAGAAACCTATGTAAACCAGATTGTGTACCTGGATGGCAAAGACAAACGCCAGTTTACCGTTATTAAATGTGCAGACAACGAACTGATAATGGAAGAAGACGGTGTTACCTACTACTTCCGCCAGTTTAAATAACGGGTATTATGCAGAATAAAATAGGCGGGTTCATCACCCGCCTATTTTATTTATATGGATTAGAAACATCATCGCCGTACTCTGTGATGGTTCCTAAGATTTCCATCATCACATCTTCCTGCTGTTCTGTATTTATCAGGTTGCGGAATACTTCGTAAGATGTTGTAAGTCCCAGCATCCCTATTACACCGGCAAGGTCTTGTATCACATTCAGCGATGTATCGCCTTGTAGTAGTTTACTTACAAACGAATCTACATCACCCAGTAAGGGCTGCTGCAGCTTTTGGTAATTATGCCATTGCTTATTGGCCAGTTCAAACAATATATAAGAAACCAACTCCCTATCTGCAACAGATGCTGGTACAGTAGTTGATACTACTTGTTGTAAATAATCTGCCAAACTTGCCTCACTAACCGTTTCCGGTAGTGTTGCTATTTCTGCTAATAATGCTTTCATGCTATATTTTTTGCCATAGTTATTCTTGTCAGGAGTCGTCTGTGTTCTTTATGAACAAAGAGAAATCTATTACCATCTCAAGGTTACAGTATCTTTGATATTTTCAATAGCATCCAAATTTCCGACACGTTGCGTATCGTCACTTAAGAATGACATCTCAACACTTCCTACCAAATCATTTGAATTATTGTAAAAATTCAACCTGTATGTATACATTGAATTCCCACCATAAGAAACACTATCCATTTGAATGATACTATCAATAATTTCTCTACCATTACTTGTTGTGAGTATACGTTGAGCTGCTTCAATACTTGAAATGTAATTTATCGTATCGGAAGGGAGGCTATTCACAACATACTTCTTTATGGAATCTATATTATTATCCTTTAGTATGTCTATTACTTGTACAAACTTATGTTTTCGTTGCGATGAGTAATCTAAATTTTGGGGGGAATTCCCGCATGATGAGAGGGTAAAAACACAAATAGCTATTAAGTTAAAATACTTGTTCATAATAATTTTTATCGTTTTAGCCGTAGTTGGTGTTCCTCACCAACTACTACTTACTCCTATTTCATCCTTATAAAATAATACTTCTCCGTTGCTTTGTGCCTTGTGGCAGGGTTCAGAAATTCGGGTGTCAGTTCGCTTACTTTAAAATACTCTCCTTGCAGCAGCAGGTCGTACGGTAGTTGTTGTGCTTTTATATCTTCTATGCCATCATTAGATGCCAGTACATATTTGCCCGGCGCTGTACCAGCACTATCAAGTTGTATCAACCTGTCTGCATAAAAATGCAACGCATTCAGCGGGTGGTCTATTTTATGTAGCGTCAGGTTATCTACCTGCATTTTGTTTGCCTTCATATGCCTGCCTACACTGCTACCTAGTTGGTATTTCAGCAGATTGTAGTAGAAGTGGTGGGTAATAAAAACATTTGCCAGCATAATAGCCGCCGCACTCACCCAAAACATTTTTGCCTGTATCCTTTTGTGCATGGCAATAAACAGCCACACACTGAATGCCAGCATCCATACGAGTATGCCTGTTATGCCCACAGGGAAAACAATCACCAGTGTCAGCAACGACGCTATCATTATCAACACAGATGCCACCCATTGAAAAGGCTTCATTACTTTGTACAGCCCCGCATATTTACCATCTGCAAAATCTGCTATCAGCTTTGCCACCATAATAGCCGCCAACGGAAACACCACAAATATGTAGTGCGGCAATTGATACTTTGATGAACCCAGTGCCAGATAAGCCAGTACAAAACCACCTGTTGTTATAAACTCCTGATGAGGTTGCAGTTTGAATTTTTGTTTCACCACCTCTACCAGTCGCATCACCAATGCAGGTACAAACAAAAACATCCATGGCAGGAAGGCCCAGAACATACCTACAAACAAAAACTCGAAAGGTGCATTATTATTCCACGGGCTCTCGCCTGTTATCCGGCCAAAGCTCTGCGACCAGTAGAAGAATCGCAAGCCGCTTACGTTCTGCAAACCATTCACTGTTTTTTCAGGGTGCATATCAAACTGCTGATACAGCCCTATACTCATTGGTATCAGGAAGATGGCAATCAGTGCAGCATCTACTACATGGTAGGGACTAAAGAGTTGTTTCCATTTGCGCTTCAACACCCATTCGCTGCCAAAGCAGAACATAGGCACCATCAGCGCAATAGGCCCTTTGGTCATCATACCGCAGGCTATGGCAAGTGTACCACCAAGCACCCAATACCATTTGCGTTGTATCTCTGCCTCCTTTATCATCCATAGCGAGGTTATCACACAGCTCATCAGTATGGTATCGGTACGCACATCATTCGTCATCAAGAACATACCCTGACATGCACCTAATATCAGTGCTGCCATGCGGGCAGTATTATCATTATACAACAGCCTAGTAAGGCGATATACTGAATACATAGCCAGCAATGCAAACAGGATAGATGGCAGCTTGTAGCCAAAATTGTTCACGCCGAATACCTTCATACTCACAGAACTCACCCAGAAAAGCATAGGTGGTTTATCCAGATAGTCGATGCCCCTGTCGTATAGTTGCAGGTAGCTGCCGCTTTGCGCCATCTCGCGGCTCATCTCGGCATATTGTGTGGCATCAATATCCATCATATCTACACGAAAGGCACTCAGGTGCAATATGGCAAGCAGTACAAATACCCAGTTAGGAATCTTTGGCATAACAATGTTCTCTGTCTGCAAAAATAGTCGCAATTTTATCGAATGTTGCAATTGCGTTCATATCCGTTCGAACTGGCTTTTCAATACCCCTTTACTACGAACAAGGGCACCAAAACACACCAACCTACATTGGTGGTACAATTGGGTCTGGGGCAGCTACGCGGACATGGTGAGGCACCCGCTATACATTATTATAATGTATCGGTAGATAGTATGACGGCCTTGCTGGAGGAAAAACGCAGAGAAATTGAGCGCTACGCGCTAACAGACCCACAACGTTTCTGGCATTTTCTGCACCACCTGATGCCTGGGCAGAACTTCCTGATTGCAGCATTGGATATTGCAGGGTGGGACTTGTTTGCCCAACTTCGCCGCCAGCCATTGTATCAATTGCTAAGATTGCCATGGAAAGCACCATTGACAGACTATACCATCGGTGTAGATACTGCCGAAAATATGCTTGCCAAAATGCAGGCACACCCCTGGCCTATCTATAAAATAAAGATGCGCTCGCCCGATGATGTGGACCTTGTACGCACACTACGCGCCGGCAGCGATGCCCGTTTTCGTGTAGATGCCAATGAGGCCTTTAGCTTTGAAGATGCCAAACGCATACTACCCGATTTGCAGGCGCTGGGTGTTGATATGGTAGAGCAGCCCCTTGCTAAAACCGAATGGGATGCCATGAAAGAACTGAAGGCCTTCAGCCCGCTGCCACTCTTTGCAGACGAGAGCTGTGTAGAGGAGGAAGACGTGGCAAAATGCGCCGATGCTTTTGATGGTATCAATATAAAGCTCACCAAATGTGGGGGCATTACCCCCGCACTACGCATGATAACCGAAGGCCGTAAACTGGGCATGAAGGTAATGCTGGGTTCTATGAACGAGAGCACGATAGGCAGTGCCGCTATGGCACACCTGCTGCCGCTGCTGGATGAGATAGATGCCGATGGCCCGCTATTGCTGAAGGAAGATGTGGCACAAGGGCTGCAATACGATAATGGTGTGATGCGCATCAGCAATGCCCCCGGCTTAGGTGTCCGCTTCATGGGGCAGAAATTTGAAAAGAAGTCCGTTTAGCATTCTATTTTTGTGCCGATGCAAATACTGCAAGACATTTCGCTCAAGCCTTTTAATACATTCGGTATGGATGTACATGCCGATTATTATACAGAGATAACAGACGTAGCACAGCTCCGTGAAATAGCGGAGAACAAGGAGCTGCCTGCTAAACGCTTTGTATTGGGCGGCGGCAGTAATGTATTGCTTACACACGCGTTGCACGGCATACTGCTGCACAATAAAATAAAAGGTATAGAGAAGATAAAGGAAGATGACGAGCATGTGTGGGTAACGGTAGGCGCTGGCGAGGTGTGGCACGATTTTGTGATGTATGCCATTGCCAACCACTGGGCAGGTGTAGAAAACCTGGCATTAATACCTGGTACTGCAGGTGCAGCACCTATCCAAAATATTGGAGCCTATGGCGTAGAGGCAAAAGAGGTGATAGACCATGTAACAGCGTGGCATTGGGAAATGCAACAGGAAGTACCGTATCAGAATGCAGAGTGTGCATTTGGTTATCGCGATAGTATTTTCAAACACCAGTTGAAGGACAAAGTGTTTATTACTTCTGTTACTTTCAAACTAAGTAAGCAACCCAACTTCAATACATCTTACGGTGCAATAGAACAAGAGCTTCAAAAAATGGATGTGCAGGAAATATCGATTGCTGCCATTGCAGATGCGGTGATAGCCATCCGTAGTAGTAAGCTGCCTAACCCGAGAGAGATTGGCAATGCAGGTAGCTTCTTCAAAAATCCTACCATACCAATGGCGCAATACGATGCACTGAAAGAATCATTCCCTGCTATACCATCATACCCCGTTAGCGAAACTACTGTAAAAGTACCTGCCGGTTGGTTGATAGAACAATGTGGTTGGAAAGGCTTCCGCGCCGGCGATGTAGGCGTGCACGAAAAGCAGGCGCTTGTATTGGTAAACTATGGCACTGCCACAGGTGGTGCGGTGTGGGATTTGTCAGACAATATCGTAAAAACTGTACACGATAAATATGGTATAGAACTGGAACGCGAAGTGCAGGTATGGTAAGCTATGCCTCCTCAGCTATCGGCATACGGATGTAAAAGGTAGTGCCTTTACCCTCAGTAGTATCAAACCATATTTTACCTTTCCAGAATTCAATAATCTTTCTCGTCATAGCAAGGCCAAGACCCGTGCCCGATGTCTTGGTAGTAAAGTATGGCTGGAATATCTTGTCTACTATCTCACTGTCTATACCTGTACCATTATCCGCTATGGCAATCAGCATATCTGCACCTTGCGTTTCTACACTCACTTTTACCAATCCCTCTCTGCCCTCGGGTATAGATTGTACTGCGTTTTGCATCAGGTTGGTAAGTACGCGCAGCAGTTGACTGCGGTCTGCAAATACATCAATGCCTGCTACAGATTTTTGAATCTCAACTTTTACTTCGCTTTCATTCAGGTACAACTCAGCAACACGTTCTATCAGTTCATTCACTTCTATGTTTTCAGGAACAGCTTCCGGCATTTTTGCAAAGTTCGAAAACTCGCTGGCTATGTAAGAGAGATTATCTATCTGTTCTATCAGCGATTCCGAAACCTTTATCGTTAGCTCGCGTACGTTCTCGTAATTGTTTTTCAGTGCCTGTTGCAGATACTGAATATTCAGCTTCATCGGTGTCAGCGGGTTTTTGATTTCATGTGCTACCTGCTTCGCCATTTCTCGCCATGCGGTTTCGCGCTCGTTGCGTGCCATCAGCATGGCATTGGCTTCCACTTTCTTCACCATCTTATTATACTCCTGTACCAGCAGACCTATCTCATCTTCATAAGGCCATTCTATCAGTTCATTTTCGCTCAGGTTCAGTTTTTCAAATCGTTCTATCACTACGTTAAAACTACGTGTTATCCATCTGGTAATGAAGACCGTTATCATACCCGATAGCAGGAAGATGAATGCATACAGGTTGATGAGTGCCACCAGGATATTTGATATCTGATAACTCAATTCTTTTTGCGAAGAGAAGTATGGTATGTTGATATAACCCATTGTCACACCCGCCTCATCGCGTATAGGCACATAGCAACTAAGATGCGATAGCTTACCGATGTTTTCATCCTGCATCAACAACGATTTCTTATTCACCCACAATTCGTGATATGCGTCCTGACGCATAATGCGTGCCAGCAATGAGCGGTCATAAATATTGTCCTGCGATGTTACATTCAATATGCCGCTTGCGTTATAGATATTAATATCAACCTTTTGTGCATTGGCAAGCCCTGTGATAAAGTATTTGAATGCTGCCGTGTTTGTACTTTGGTTGAAGGAGCGTGGATTAGATAAAGCGCCGTCTGCATCCAGATTTTGTGTTACAGAACGCTCTACTGCCTGCATAACGCCCAGCAATTTATTGCGCGTGTTTTGTTTGTATTGCAGCGTAAAGTAAATGATAGTTACCACACCAATTATCAGGAAAGATACCAGTACTATACCAAGCATAGAGAAGTGTATCCTGCGGCGCAGCGTAAAGTTGATGAGCCTTGAACCACGTTTAGGTTTTGCAAGAAAAGATATGGTCGATTTATAAAGTACTATCAGTATAGCTACCAATACCTGTATGCCAAACAGGTAAGAGAACAGTGTGATGCTTTCCAACCATACTTTCTGATTATGTACTACAACAACTACTTTATTGTCGTCTGTTTTATACCACAGCTCACTGTTATCATTTTTGGTAACAAACTTGTAGTCCTTTTCTATTTTTTCGTTGAAGAATATGGGGAAAGTATAATCGTTGGTTTGTGTCAACAGTTTGTGATTTGCATAGATGGCATAAGAATAGTTAGCATCATCCAGCGATGTTTTGAGTGTTTGTGGTTGCAGCAATTCAGGATATACAGACTCTCCTGTAGATTCTTTAATAGCAAGATCCAGATACAGATAAGAAATCCTGCTGCTATCAGTATTGTAAAGCGGTACAATGCCCATGTAGTAGTGTCCGTCCTGGGCATACTCCTTGTAGTACAGGTTGCTATCTGTAGTAGGTTGTGCCCTGCGTAGTTGCCTGCGTAGCGCTGTATAGTTCAGCGTATCACTATTAAATAAGTCGTTACCATTAGCATCATAGAGGTATACTTTTGTCTGATACTTATTCAGCTGTGTGCCAAAGTACAGTGTTTCAAAACGTTCATTCAGTTGCCTGCGTGTATCGTTATCCGGGTTTTCTATAAATGCCTTTAGTGTGTGGTCGTTTTGCAGTGTTTGCGCTATGCTGTTAAAAACAAAATCTTCAAGCGGATGGTCTCTTTGCTGCGCTACAACTTCTGCATAGTTGATGCGGTTTGTTTTTTCTTTTATATCGCTGAAGTATTGCAACACTGCCGTACAAAACGCGCATACAAAGAATGCCCAGAATATCATGTGCGGTGCCAGCACATCATTGGTATAGGCAAGTTTTTTTACATCAAGCAGAATGATAAAGAGTAATAGCCATCCAAGCAGGAAGTAAGACAGATTGCCCGTACGGCTTACATCGCTGAATAGTATTACAATAATACCGGTTGCAGCTATCAACAGGTACTTAATGCGCTGGTTAGATATCAGCTTTGTAAAAATCAGGTTCAGGAAGTATATCAGCAAGCAACAGCTGATGGTGATAATGCCGATTGTTATCAGCGCATAGATGGTAAACTTGTTGATGCTGTAAAAATGACTTACGTCGAATGATACTGCAGAGTCTACCACAAGGCTGTTTATCATATTGATAAACGTAAACGCAAATGTGATGATAATAAGACTTAAGAATACTGCAAGTGGATAGCGAATGTTTTTATGCAGCTTCGAAAAGTCTATATCCTCCACAGATATATTGCCGATAATGTAAGCGATGATCCACAAAAAGCACAGTGCATTCAGTAATAGTGCACCCATAGACGGATGCAAGGTACTGGTGGCATATACAAGCGGAGAGAAGATAGGCATGCTCGACAGATTGAACGGCATACCGTATATATAAGTAAGCAGGCGCACGCCTGCTATCAGTACTACTGTTATTACAATGCCCAATAAATTAGACCGTCTGCGCGATATATTGATGCTGATAAGTTGCAGCCATGCAATGGTAGTAAGCAGTGCAGCAATCAGCAATGCCAGCATGGGCAAATCAGGTACCCATTCGGGTAATGAATTTGGGTTGAATTTCAGATAAAATAATGTTTCACCTTCTATATTTTTTACGCTGTAGCCACCTCGTACAGCGGCACTATGTATACGCGTATTAGCAGGTATATAATTACCGGCAGCAAATTCATTTACAAGATATTTGTTCTCGAACGGGTATTGAAACATGACTGGAAACAAAGCAGTCAGGTGTCTTGCTTTGTTTTTTATCCAGTAGCATCGGGTTATGAATACGCCTTTTTCGTTGAACAGTAATTGCTCTTTAAAAGTAGGTTTGTTCTCAATGCAGTCTGCGAGTATCTTATTGGTATTCCAGTAGCTGAGTGTACCGTTTTTGTATGCGTAAAGATAATAGGGTTGTTTGCCCAGTTTCTCTACATCGTTATCGGTAAGGGAGTCTTTAAAGATTCTATCTACAAGGTCGGCATCTGTCAGTAGTTGGTTGAAGAGTTTCTCTTTTGTTTGTATATCCTCTTCTATTGTCCTTGCCATACCTGCAGGTGCTATCTGCCTGCTGTGATTATGATAGCGTATTATCGCTATGCTCCATAGCGCTATGCTTACTATCAGCCAACCCCAGTATGGATACCGCCTTAACACTTATTGCTTTTCCTGTGCTTTTACTTTGTTCCACAATGCATCCATCTCTGCCAGTGTCATATCGTGCAGCAGCTTACCATCTTCAGCAGCCATAGTTTCTATCTGCTGAAAGCGGCGGATAAATTTTTTATTCGTTTTTTCCAGTGCCATCTCCGGGTCTACCTTCGCAAAGCGGGCATAGTTTACTAAGGCAAACAACACATCACCAAATTCTTCTTCAATTTTGTCCTGCTCGCCAATAGCTACTGCTTCATACAGCTCGCCTATTTCTTCATCTACTTTTTCTTTCACCTGGTCTATATGGTCCCACTCAAAACCTACTTGTTTGGTTTTGTTCTGCAATTGCAGTGCCTTCATAATAGCAGGTATAGACTGCGGCAGCCCGCTGAGAATAGATTTTTTGCCTTCCTTCAGTTTCAGCTTCTCCCAGTTCTGCTTTACCTCCTCTTCATCATTTACCACTGTACTACTATATATATGCGGATGCCTGCTCACTAGTTTGTTACACACACCTTCTATTACATCATCCAGCGTAAACTCACCACGCTCTGCACCTATCTTGCTGTAGAAGACAATGTGCAGCAGCAAATCTCCCAGCTCTTCCTTCAGCCCCTGCCAATCTTCTTCGGCAATGGCATCGGCCAACTCGTAGGTTTCCTCAATAGTTTGCGGGCGCAGGCTTTGTATGGTCTGCTTCTTATCCCAGGGACAATTCTCCCTGAGTTCGTCCATAATAGTCCTGAGTCGCTCTAAAGATTTAGCGTATTCCATTCGCACTATAAATTCTTATTAAAACTAATCAACTATTCAACAAATCAACCAACTAGCTACCCCAACGATACCCATCTGCATCCATCCCTGCCAGTTGCAGCACGCGGTGCACTACGGTATATGCCATTTCTTCTAGCGTTTGTGGCTTGCTATAGAAGGATGGTGTTGCCGGGCAGATGATACCGCCCGCTTCTGTTATGGTTGTCATGTTGCGCAGGTGGACCAAATTGTAAGGTGTTTCGCGCACAACACAAATCAGCTTCCTGCGTTCTTTCAGCATCACATCTGCGGCACGTGTTATCAGGTCGTTGCTGATGCCACCTGCTATGCGCCCCGCTGTACCCATACTACATGGGCATATAATCAGTACATCATATCCCGCACTGCCCGATGCTATCGGCGCCATAAAATCGTTCTTACCCCATACTTTGAAGGGATAATTTTTATAGTCCTCGTTGCCCAGTTCGTGTTGCCATACGGTATGTGCATTATCACTCCACACAGTGCCTATTTCTTTAACCCCGTGTTGCAATTTCAACAGGCTATCCAGCAATACTTTTGCATATATCGAACCACTTGCACCCGTTATCGCCACCGCTATTTTCATATAATGTCTTTATATATAATTATCACAAGATGTTAACAAAGCTACCTAGAATAAGTCGTAAATTAGCTTTCTTAAAATACCATGTAATGAAACGTGTATTGTTATTATTTATCGCACTGATGACAGTGGGTAATGTGGTGAAGGCAGCCGATAAAAACAAAAAAGAAGAGAAGAAAACTGCCAACGATAAACAGATAGAGTGGATATCTTTTGAAGAAGCTGAAAAGCGTATGCAGAAAGAGCCACGCAAAGTATGGATTGATGTTTATACAGACTGGTGCGGATGGTGTAAAGTGTTAGACAAAAAAACATTTTCGCACCCCGAGGTTATTAAGTATATCAACACCAAGTACTATGCTATCAAGTTTGATGCTGAAAGGCAGGATAGCTTTTCTTTTGCGGGTAAAAAATGGGGCTTTATGCCCGAATACAAAGCAAACGGATTGGCAGTACAGTTGATGAACGGACAAATGTCTTATCCTACCAGCATAGTAATGACAGAAAACTTTCAGAACCCTTCAGCCATTCCTGGTTATCTGGCAGTGCCGCAGATAGAGCCTATCCTGAAGTACATCGGGGAGGATAACTATAAAACAACTAAGTACGAAGAGTACAATAAAACCTTTGTACCAGTATGGAAAGAGATATTAACGCCAGTGGCACCGGGTGCTCACTAATCTTTTTTCTCTACGATATACTGCATATCGCTTTTATAATACTTACAAATACTCGTCAGCCCGCAGCGTTCACATTTTGGCCTGCGGGCTACGCATGTATAGCGGCCATGTAGTATCAGCCAATGGTGTGCTTTGTGTACCAGCTCTTGCGGTATGTTGGCTATCAATTGCTTTTCGCTCTGCAATACGTTCTTTGCATTGGTAGTAAGCCCTATCCTTGCCGATACGCGAAACACGTGCGTATCTACCGCCATGTTGGGCTGTTCGTATATAACAGATGTTATCACATTGGCAGTCTTTCTGCCTACACCGGGTAGCTTCACCAGTTCATCTACCGTATCAGGCACTTCGCCGCCAAAGTCTTCTACCAGCATCTTTGCCATGCCCATCAGGTGCTTGGTCTTATTGTTGGCAAACGTAACACTGCGGATGAAGGGTTCTATATCTTCAAAGCTTGCTTGTGCCAGTGTTTCGGGGGTTGGGAATGCATTGAACAAAGCGGGTGTTACCATATTTATCCGCTTATCGGTACACTGTGCCGAAAGGATAACGGCTATCAACAGCTGAAACGGATTTTCATAATGAAGCTCCGTTTCTGCCTCCGGCATATTTTTCTGAAACCAGTATATGATAAAAGCGTACCGTTCTTTCTTTGTCATTGTGTTTGGCCAATTTTTAACCGCAAAGGCGCTAAGACGCAAAGGTTAGAAATTATTTACAAAACGCTTAAACCCATCTTTCAATAATACAACATTGAAATTGACAAGAAATCCAAGCCGCTTGTCAGATAGCTTGAGATAGGAAATAATTTGCGCATCATATACAGGGTGCATTGCCTCAACAGCCTTCAGCTCAATTACTACTTCGTCCTCTACCAATATATCAACTTCATAAAATTTTCCTGTAGCATGTCCTTTATAGAATAATTCAAGAGCAACCCTATTTTTTGCAGAAATGCCTCTTAGTTCAAATTCTTTGAGCAATGCATATTCATATACAGATTCAAGAAGGCCAGGTCCTAATTCTTTATGTACTGTAATACACGCATCAAGTACTTCTGTGCTTAGTTTATTTAGTTTTTCACGGTTGTGCATAGTTATAAATGTAACCACAAAGTTGCAAAGAGTTTAACAATAAATGTACTTAGCGTCTTTGCGCCTTAGCGGTTAAAAACTACTTCGTATCCGGTTCAAAATCCAGCACGGCAGAGTTCATACAAAAACGCTTGTACGTTGGTGCCGGACCGTCATCGAAGATATGCCCCAGGTGAGAGTCGCAGCGCCAACAGTTTACCTCTGTGCGTACCATGCCGTGAGAATTATCTTCTTTGTAAGTCACACTTTTATCACCCAAAGATTCATAGAAACTCGGCCATCCGCAGCTACTCGCAAATTTATTGTCTGAACGGAACAGCGGGTTGCCGCAAACAGCACAGTAATACGTTCCTTTAGAATCTGTATTCCAGTACTTGCCTGTAAAAGCCCATTCAGTTTCTGCTTCGCGGCCTATGGCATATACTTCTTTTGGCAGTATTTTTTTCCATTCGGCATTGCTTACATTCAGCTTGTTGGTAGCTGTGCGAGAATAGTAAGGATTGTTTTTATGTTCTTCGCTCATAGCATTGTTTTTTTGCGCGTTGGTGCAACTGCTGGCTACCAGCAGTGTGCAAAATGTCAGTATCAGATGTAAATATCGCATAGTATTTGATGTGTTAATTCCTGTTTATTAACGATACATGCATATCTGTGGTTTTCTGGTAAACAGTTAATGTTTTGTAAAGTTCGCACTATTGCAGAATATGACACCAAATCAGTCATAGACAAAGCTGATAATAATCAGTCTGCACAACAGGGGCTTATCCTACTTTTGTGTTCTTATGCACTTACACTACACTACTGCAGACTATGCAGTGAAACACATACAAAGCAATAGCAGGGTTTTTATACATGGCAGCGCAGCCACACCGCTTACACTTGTCAATGCCATGCTGGCAAGAGCAGGAGAGCTGAAGGGCGTAGAGCTGGTAGCCATTAGCACATTTGGCGATATCAACTGGCAGCGCCCCGGCGTTAGTGATAGTTTCTATCTCAATTCGCTCTTCGTATCTGCCAATGTGCGCGATTGGGTAAACAGTCCTTTTGGAGATTATGTACCCGTTTTCCTGAGCGAGATACCACGTCTTTTTAAATCGGGTGTATTGCCCATAGATGTGGCGCTGATACATGTATCGCCGCCCGATAGCCATGGTTATTGCACACTGGGTACTTCTGTAGATGCCGCACTCACGGCCACTAAAACAGCTAAAAAAATCATTGCACAGGTAAACCCCAATATGCCACGTACACATGGCGAGGGGCATATACATATCTCAAAATTCACCGCAGCTATTTGGGACGAATCTCCGCTACCCGAGGTAGACTATGGCAGCAAGGTAGATGATGTTTCTTTGCAGATAGGCAAAAACGTAGCAGCGCTGATAGAGGATGGTGCTACCCTGCAAATGGGTATTGGTACTATACCCGATGCAGTATTGCAATCGCTCACCAACCACAAAGAGCTGGGTGTGCATACAGAAATGTTTTCAGACGGGTTGATACCCCTGATAGAAAAAGGTATCATCACCAACGAGCATAAGAAAGTACGTCGTGGTAATATCGTCACCACCTTCACCATGGGTACGCGCAAGGTTTACGACTTTGTGAATGATAATCCCAATGTGGTATTTATGGATGTTGCGTTTGTTAACGATACAGCCGTTATCCGTAAGAACCCGAAAGTAGCAGCCATCAATAGTGCGTTAGAAATAGACCTGACAGGGCAGGTATGTGCAGACTCTATAGGTACGTATCAGTACTCAGGCATCGGCGGACAAATGGATTTTATGCGCGGTGCATCATTGTCTGATGGTGGTAAGCCCATCATAGCATTACCATCTGTTACAAGTAAGGGGATATCGCGCATCACTCCTTTCCTGAAGGAAGGTGCAGGTGTGGTAACAACACGCGGGCATGTGCACTATGTAGTAACAGAATATGGTACAGTAAATCTGTATGGTAAAAACATGGAGCAACGTGCCAAACTGCTCATTAGTATTGCACACCCAAACCACAGAGAAGCACTTGAAAAAGCCTTCTACGATAGGTTTAGAAAAGCATAATCATGTATAAACAAACGGGCTGCAATTGCAGCCCTTTATTGTGTTATATCACCACTATCTCGTAAAAATCTTTTGCATCAAAATACTTCTGTGCAAGTGTTTGCAACTCCTGTGCAGTTATGCTTTTGTAGATGCGGATATTGCGGTTGAAATTTTCTATCGTCATGTCGTTCAGTATCAATGTACGCCAGCGTTGCAGTATAGAGAACGGACCGTCAAGGTCGCCCAGCAGATTGCCCAGCAGGTAGTTCTTTACCAACAGCAGTTCTTCATCATCAGCAAGCTCATTGCATATCACATCCATCTCGTGGTATATCTCTTTCAGCGCAGGTTCTACTACATCGCGACCTACTTCGGTCTGTATCGTTATCTCGCCGCTGTGTGTGTAAGAAGATAAACCACTGTAGATGCCGTAAGTATAGCCTTTCTCTTCACGGATATTACTCATCAGCCTCGACCCGAAGTATCCACCGAACAAAGTGTTCAGTACCACCATCGGTGCAAAGTCTTCGTGGTGGCGATTAGGAAACAAACGGCCTATGCGTATAGCGCCTTGCACACCATCCGCATCGTTGGTTATGTGTTGTTTCTTTTCAGCAGACTGTATAATGTCGTATGTCTTAACATCGTGATTGGTAACCGTAACAGCTACTTTGCCAAACACATCATCTACATGTTTCAGTACATCATCACCAAACTTGCCCGCCATAAAGATGCGCACACCACCCAAATCAAAATGCTTTTTGTAGAAAGCCAAAAGGTCTTCGCGCGTCAGTCCTTCAATCGTTTCTTTTTTAGTGAAACGTCCGTATGGGTGCGCCTCACCAAAGAGTGCAGCGTCTATACGTTGGTTGGCTACAAAGTCGCAATGACGCAGGCTCACCATCAGGCGTTGCAACGTGTTCTGCTTGTATATATCCAGTTCCGTTTGCGGAAAAATGGCATCTGTCAGTATCTCATACACAATAGGCAGCAGGTTAGGTACATGCTTGGTAAGTGTATGCAGTGTAACCGTGCTGTGGTCATTTCCGGGGCCTATCTTCAGGCTGGCACCGTAAAACTCCAGTGCTTCATTTATCTGTTGCGATGTGCGTTTACTCGTGCCGTTTTTCAGCAATCCCGCTACCGCTTGCGATGTAGCTTGCTTTTCCTCGTACCATATACCCGCAGGGAACACCCAGCTTATTTCTACCACATCTTGCACACCCGCATTCAGCCAATAGAAAGGTATGCCGTTGCTCAGCTTCTGTTCGTTTATGGCAGGCAATACATAATCAAATTCTACAGCATCATGTATGGCAGGTGGTGTTGTTCTGTCTAAAGTCATCTTCAGTAATTAGTCTTTAATAAATAAAGCACGCAGCTCATCAGCATCCTGTGCTTTCATTCTGCCACCTAATACAAGGCGCAGCTGGCGGCGGCGCAACGCACCGTCATACATTTTTTGTTCTTCTTCTGTTTGCGGCAATATTTCAGGCACTTTGCGCGGACGCCCGTTCGGGTCTAGTGCTACGAAGGTCAGGTATGCCTCGTTGGTCAGGTATTTGTACTGTGCCGCAAGGTCTTCGCCCCATACTTTCAGGTATACTTCCATCGATGTATTGAAGGCACGCGTCAGCTTGGCTTCAATCGTCAGCAGGTTGCCCAGCTTTATCGGGTTGTTGAAAGATACATTATCTACCGATGCGGTAACCACAGGACAGTTGCAATGCTTTTGTGCTGCAATGGCAGCGGCAATATCCATCCAGTGCATCAGGCGGCCACCCATCAGGTTGCCCAGTGTATTGGTGTCATTTGGCAGTACCAGTTCCGACATGATAACATGCGTATCCTGCGGATGTCTTTCCTTTAACATAAATAGGAATGCTTTTTAAAACGGGGTAAAGTTAGCGTAAATGCCGCAGGCATACCCTATATACATATAAGAAAAAAGAGAGGCATTAGCCTCTCTTTACTTATTACTGTGCTTTTGCAACATATTTCTCGGGGTTCTTTGCAAACACCCCTTTGCATACATCGCTGCAAAACCATACGGTATCGTTATTATGCACTGTATATTCTGTCCATGTACTGTCTTTTACCATTTCGCAAACAGGGTCTATTGGGCCTGTTGGTGCAGCAGTTTCAGTACTTGCTGCAGATTGCTCCGCAGGCATTTCTATTTTGGTAGTACCTTCAGGTGCATTGCCGCAAGATGCCAGCATGATACCCGCTATTATAACAGAAGCAAAACGTTTCATCTTAAAGAATTTGTGCAAAGGTACTATTTGTTTTTTACAGCGTCGACTTTTACCAATCGCTGTGTCTGGTTATAAATAAGAATAGTGATGTACAGAATACCCATGCTGTATGCCAGTAAAAACATATACCATGCAGGTGTATTGTTTGTTACTTCCTTGCCTATTGCCGGCATCAACAGCGTAATGAGCGACAATCCGATTCCTTGTCCTAAAAACTTATATGTATTGTCCATGTTTATTTTTTAATGAATGGTGTTGTACTTGTTTGTTCGTCAACTATCACTTTCAGCCAGTAATTGCCTGTAGGTAATGCTGTTGTATTGATGCGGATATTATCGCCCGATTTGCTGATTGGCAGAAAATAGATTTTCCCTGTAGCATCCAGCACTGTTATATTTTCTACATTGTTGCCTGCCACTTGCAGCACATCAGCACATGGGTTGGGGTAGATGCGTGTAGTAGTATTTCCCATAGTCTTTACACTTGTATTGAATGTTAAATCCCAAACCTGCACTTCGCCTTTGTCTGTACCTGCGGCTACGTATTTGCCGTTTGGCGAAAAGTCTACTGCATATACAATACCGCTACCGGTATTCTTGAAAGATTTAAGTTGAGCACCGCTGTTGAAGTCCCAAATTTTTATCAGACTGTCTGCACCGCCCGATACAATTTTTGTACCATCGTCCGAAATATCTACAAATTTCACATCATCGGTGTGCCCTGTAAGTGTACGAACAAGGCTGCCGTTTGAGGCATCCCATATTTTGATAGTCTTGTCTTTGGATGCAGATACTACATAGCTTCCGTTGGGAGATATTTTTACTCCATATACGCTACCTGTATGTCCGCTCATGGTTTGCAACAGATTACCGGCAGTGTCCCATAGTTTCACTTTGGCATCATCGCCGCCACTGGCTATTTTTTCTGTTTTACTCCAGTCTGTACACATTACATAGTTTACATGGGCATCAATACTGCGTATTTGTGTACCGTTTATATTGTACCACATCAGCTTTTTGTTGCCATTACCTATTACTATTTTGTTTCCATCGGGCGAAAAATTGACTGAAAAGGCAGCGCCTGTACCTAGTGGAATTGTGCTAACCCATGTAGGTGTTGCGGTAGTGTAGTCAAATATCAGCAGGTTGCCCAGCTCTTCAATCGCCGCAGCTTTCTGACCATTGCTGCTAAAGCGCACACCTTGTATACACATCAGTGTATCATTTACTTTATAGTCCCACAACAGGTTTCCACTGTTGAAGTCGAATATGCGTAGATATGAAGGGCTGCATTCAGAACCACTGAATATTTTAGATCCATCTGCACTGAAAGCAACTGCATAAGTTTCTTTAGTGCCGGCAAAAGGTGAATTCTGGTTATTCCATTTTATGTTTTGTGCATAGCTCTGCAGCGATAATGCTGCTACAGCTAATGTTGCAATATATCGATTTTTCATTGTTTCAATTTTTTATGTTTGATGCCTTTGGCATCATGAAAGATGTATATGTGTACAGAAAAAATAGCGTGCGCTAAAGCCCGCGTGCAGACACATGCATTGCATGCGCACGCAGCTACTGCAGTTACACTCTCCTGCAGTAATATTTGTCAAAACAAGTTTTCTAAGCTGTTGCCGCTAATGGCGGGTGGAAGATGGATGGGCTGTAGTCTATACCTTTTGTATCAGCATAGTAGTCGTTTTCTATTGCCGCAGCTGTTGTAGTAAAAAAAGAAAGAAATACTTTTTCTGTAATGATAAAATCTACAGCTTCAGCTCTTGTCTCACTGTGTTGTCTGTTCTTAGATTTTGAATCGGATTTTTCTTCTGCTTTGGCAAGTTGTTTTTTAAGGTAACATTTACCATTACATTTCATCTGCGGTTTTGCTTTGTTTTCGCAAAGCACAGTAGCCACATATTGTTTATTGATTTCGTACCACGCTATCACTCCCAGCTTCACAAGGCTTTGGAAGCTAAGGCTTAGTAACAATAATATAATCACAGCATGACGCATGGTACCGCTAAGTTAGTGTGCAATATCTGATTATAGACAGTTGGCATACTAAAAAAGTAAGCAAGCACCGATATTTTCATGTGTTTTTAATATGAAGACAAAATAAAACGTCGGCTATATGCCGACGTTTTGAAGTATTAATAAGTAGTGTTGAATTGTACTCCCACCGTGTACCATCTGCCCGGTAGTTGTATAATACTTGCCTCGCGATATTTGGTATCGAGTATGTTATTTACATCTGCATAGATGTTGAACTGTTTGATGCGATACGCCACACGTGCATCTACCAGTGTATAGTCGTTTGCATTGATGCGGTATAGGTAGCGGACGTTTGCATTTAGTTGCAACTTGTTCCACAACATACTGCGCACAGATGCTATTGCCTGATGGCGCAGTGCTTCTGTTACATACTTAGATATTGCAATACTACTAGTTGCAATCACGGGGCTTAGGTAAGTGTAGTTGCCCTGCAGGTTGATGATGTATTTATCACTCAATGCAAGATGCTTGCTAAACTGATAAGTAGCTTGTGCACTGATACCGTTAGTATTTACAGACTGGAAGTTTTGTGGCTGCCATGGAGCCAGTGTATTGGTACGAACCCAGTCTATAAAGTCTGTATTGTTTTTGTAGAAGTAAGCCGCTCTTGCAGACAATAGTTTGTCGTTGTATTGCAAACCGCCTTCTGCATAATGCGCTAATTCAGGTTGCAGGTTGGCATTGCCTATGTTAGTTGGCCCGTTGTAATACAGGTCTGTATAAGTAGGCAGGCGTTGGCCTCTGCTTGCATTGGCAAATACTTTCCATTTTGGCAGAAAGCGGTAGCCTGCATCCAGCCCCGGGAAAACTTGCCAGCCATAGTCGCTGTTGTAGTTGGCATATACGCCCAAGCCTGCATTAAGCTTGTCGTTGAAGTGGTGTTTGTATTCTGCAAAAATGCCTGTGTTATTCCGATTGCGCTTGCCGAGGTTAGTACTGTTGATGTCTTCGTTGCGATATTCAACACCCATACCTACTGTGCCTTTGCGCATAGTATAGCTGCTTTGCACTTCGCCTGTCATCACATTTGTTTCGTGTATGTTGTGGTACAAAGAAGGGTTCTGACGAACGAAAATATAATCGTCATTGTTGTAACGATAGCTAACACGTGGGCGTATCATCAGTTTGCTGTTTGGCTTCAGTGTATAGGCAATGCTACCCAATGCAGTCTGCACTGTTTCTGTAGAATTGGCATCAACGGGTGCGGCATAATATCCGTTTGCACCGAAGTCATTATGGATGTATGCACCCATCGCATCTATACTGTTCTTACTGTTCAGCACTATCCTGTTTTGGTAAAAGAGGCGCGTTGCTTTGTAGGCAGTATTGTATCTGTAACCATTGCCTTCGTCGTGCGCTACAGACAGGGTATGTCCTTGTTTTTTACTGGCAAAAGAAGCAGATGCCTGTGCACCCCAACCGTAGTACGTATCGCCGCTTGCAGTGTCTGTTTGCAGATTGCTGCCTGCATATACCTGTGCGCTTACTTCGTTTTGCTGCGGTATGCGGGTAACGATGTTGATGGCACCTGCCAATGCATTAACGCCATATACCATGGCAGCAGGCCCGCGCAATACTTCTATTTGCTCTATTGATGAGATAGGAATCGGCAGGTTCATCATGTGATGGCCTGTTTGCGGGTCGCTCATCTTCACACCGTTTACCAATACCAATACCTGATCGAAGGTGCTGCCATCGATGCTGATATCTGCCTGTGTGCCGTTAGGCCCACGCTGCCGAAAGTCTGCACCAGCAACATAAGCAAGTAGCTCTGCGGTAGATTTTACGGGCAATGTCGCTATCTGCTTGCGGTCCATTACCTGCATGTTTCTGTTTTGCTTACCGAAGCTAGCCTGTATTCTGTTTTCGTGAATGATGACGGTGTCGAGTGCTTGCTGTGCAAAGGAAGAAAGGCTGCTGCCCACCAGTCCTAAGCCGATAATCAAGTGTTTTTGCATATGGTTTGTTTTAGCGCCGCAAAGGTATAGGCGTTAAAACCGTTGATTATCAAACTTTAAAGCATATTTATAAACGCAACATCTCAATGTGTGGTATTCCGTCTTCTATATATTCCGTACTATTTATATTAAAACCAAAACGCTCGTAAAATGCCTTCAAATATAATTGTGCTCCTATACGTATAGGCCCTGTTCCGTAAGACTCAGTTGCTTTCTCTACAGACAGCTCCATCAGTTCCACCCCCATTCCCTTTGCACGATAGTCTGGGTCTGTTACCACACGGCCTATAGACATCTCTTTGTAAGACACACCCGCAGGTACCAACCTGCTGTATGCAACCAGTGCACTGTCTGCAAAGCCCATCAGGTGCAGGCACTTCGTGTCTTTATCATCCATATCCAGAAACACGCAATTCTGCTCTACCACAAATACTTTACTACGTAGCTTCAGTACCTCATATAGTTCGTAATTGCTCAGCTCTACAAAAGCCTTCAGTCGCCAGTTCAGTTGCATATAAATTCGTTATGAGGTTGTTTCTCTATTGTGTGATAGCATTATGGCACCACAAAGTATAGCACTTACGCTCAGTGTTACTAAATGGTAGTATTTGTACAATAGCGGAGAGAACATGTAGAAGAACAGCAGGAATACAAACAGCATTAGTAGTGTAAAGAAGCTATAGTCTATTCGCTGTTTATTGCGCTGATAATACCAGATGCCAATAATATTGAGCAGCAACATGAGCCCCGCTTGTATGCCACGCATCAAAAATACTTCTTGTTCAACATTGCCCGGCAGCAGGTTTTTGAAATAGGATGCAAAATATACACCGGGTACAAAAGTGTAAGAAACAGGTGGTTCTCCATATCCATTCCATTCTGCTACAGCACAGTTGTTATGGTACAGAATACCTTCTTTCAGTATGCTAGGGTCTTTCAGGTAGAAAGGAATGATGTATAATACCACTACGGACAAGGCTACTGCGCCCCACATCATGATATTGGTTTTGTGTGGTATGTTTTGCCAATATACAATGGCAAATAAAGGCAGCCAGAATACGAACGTATATCTCGAAAGCAGGCACAGTATCAGCCCGAGTGTAATGAGGTAGATGTTCTTTTGCAGCAAGCCTATAGCCAATATCATATAGTAGGCTGCTATCAACGTTTCCAATGATACGGATATATCCATCCCTGCCCATTTGATGTAGAATACCAGTATGGACATGGGCAGCGATATTGCTAGTAGCTTCACAACTACATTCACATTGTTGCGCCATACATATATACCCCATACACCATTGGCAATCATCATTGTAAGTATACCAATCCACCTGTTATCGCAATGCAGCAGGTGAGACAGCGCAAGCGGCAGCCAGTTGAGCGGCATATATACCGGGTAAGGGTGCCAGCTATATTCTTCTATCGGGTAGTAGGGAAACTTGCCGGATGCATAGCGTTCATACAGTGCATTCAGTTGTGTGATTACGTCTGAAAGTTGCCCGGGATTGTTGTATTCTGCAAACAGCTTATCGAACCATGGTATGGTAGCAGCAATAGCAGCAATACCTATGGTACCACCTATCAGCAACCTGTTGGCAGCTAATGGTTTTACAACAGGTGCTTCGCCCTTTTTTAATACTGAGAGGTAATAGAAAGGTACAAGCAGGAACAGGATGAATAATACAGCAGGATTGCCATCAAGCCCCAACCATTCGCGGCCATATACTACCAAGTAGCATTGCAGCAGCAAAAGGATGACAGGTATGACTACTTTCTTCATGAATGCATTTTAGCAATAAATAACTACATAACCGAGGTTATAGTATGTTATTTACTCAGGTGCATGCTTCTTTCTTTATAAAGCTGGCGGAACCATGGGTCGCGCAGGTCTTTAATAAAGCGGATAGCCTCGCCGGTGCTCTTCATTTCAGGGCCCAGCTCCTTGTTTACATTCGGGAATTTGTTGAAGCTGAATATCGGCTCTTTCACTGCAAAGCCTTCAAGTTTCTTTTCCATCTTGAAGTCTTTCAGTTTCTTTTCGCCCAGCATTACTTTGGTTGCTATGTTCAGGTACGGGATACCGTATGCTTTTGCTATGAATGGTGTAGTACGGCTGGCACGCGGGTTAGCTTCTATCACATATACTTTACCGTCTTTGATGGCAAACTGTATGTTGATGAGGCCGCGAACGTTCAGCTTCAGCGCTATACGCTTAGCTATGTCGGCCATTTCGTCTACTATCAGCTGGCCCAGATTGAAGCATGGCAGCAGGGCGTGACTATCGCCACTGTGGATACCTGCAGGCTCTATGTGCTCCATAATGCCCATAATGTGTACTTCTTCACCATCGCAGATAGCATCTACCTCCGCTTCCTGACAACGATCCAGGAAGTGGTCAATCAATATTTTATTGCCCGGAAGGTGCTTCAGCAGGCTCAGTACGCTTTTTTCCAGTTCGTCATCATTGATAACGATGCGCATCCTTTGACCGCCCAATACATAAGACGGACGCACCAGTACCGGATAGCCTACTTCGTTGGCTACTTCTATAGCCTCATCTGTAGTATATGCCGTACCGTAGCGTGGGTAAGGGATGTTGAGTTCTTTCAACAGGTCGCTGAAGCGGCCGCGGTCTTCGGCAATATCCATGTCATCGAAAGATGTACCGATAATGCGAATACCTTTTTCATGCAGGCGCTTTGCCAGTTTCAACGCTGTTTGTCCGCCCAACTGTACGATTACACCATAAGGTTGCTCATGCTCGATGATTTCCCAAAGGTGCTCCCAATAAACGGGTTCGAAGTACAGTTTGTCTGCAATATCAAAGTCTGTAGATACTGTTTCAGGATTGCAGTTTACCATAATGGCTTCAAAACCACTTTCCTTAACAGCCAACAGGCCGTGTGTACAGCAATAATCAAATTCGATACCTTGGCCGATACGATTCGGGCCAGACCCCAATACAATTACTTTTTTCTTTTCTCCGGGGATTGATTCGTTGAAAACGATAGAAGAACTCATGAGCTGCAAAGTTAATGCTACCAGGGATTATTTAAGTCGTTTTTTATAAAAAGATGCTGCCTGTCTTTAAAATTACTTGCTGTAGGCTTTTTCAGACCTATACCAGTCTTACCAAACAACCTCATTATCGTGGCTACAGGCATCAGGACAAGCCAATATATTATAGTTAATAGTATTGTATTGTTGATTTTTCCTACAAAACCCGTCAGTCTGCCGAACCATTTATGAACAAAAGCAGCAAAGCTACCCGAAGCCAGCCCGAGTATACCGATGGCAAAAGCTATATATAATATCTCTATACGGCGGAACAGGAAATAGAGCAGCAGCCCCATCAGCACAATGGCGAGTAGCGACTCTTTTATTTTTACTGTTTCCTTCATTTTAGAACAATGTATATATAAATGGTGCCAATCCGGTATTAGCGGCTATTATCAGCACAGCTATCAGCAGCAAAGCAAGTATGATGGGTGTAAGCCACCATTTCTTCCGATCTTTTAAAAACTGCCATAGGTCTTTCAAAAATTCCATTGCTGCCAAATTACTGCTTCTGTTATTAATCTTTGGCAAACTGCCGTTTATCAATCATCACGCTTACCTGTTCTTCTTTATATAACAAGAAGTTGCCCATCACCAGTACATCCATATCTGTTGACATGAAACAAGTGAATGCATCTTCAGGTGTACACACAATAGGTTCGCCACGCACATTGAATGATGTATTGATAAGCACACCATAATCTGCGATGCGTTTAACGTCGGTAAGTAACTGATGCATCAACGGATTATCATTTGCCAATACTGTTTGTATACGTGCGCTGTAGTCTATATGCGTGATGGCAGGCAATGTGCTGCGTTGAATATAGAGTTTATCCATCAATGGCAGGTTGTGATAACCATCGGGCAATGCTTTGCGATATGCTTCGTTGATAGGATGCACAAACAACATATACGGCGATGGTTGCTTTGCGTTGAATAACCTCTCTGCTTCTTCCTGCAACATGATGGGTGCAAACGGACGGAAACCTTCGCGCTGTTTTATCTTGATGTTGAGGCGCTTCTGCATATCTGCATTGCGGGCATCTGCCAGTATGCTGCGGTGCCCTAATGCACGTGGTCCAAATTCCATCCTGCCCTGAAACCAACCTACTACTTTACCATCAGCTATGTCTTTTGCTACAGTAGCAGTAAGTGATGCACTGTCTTCTATATGGGTAGCAACCGCTCCGTATTTATTGATGATGCGGATGATGTCTTTATCGCTATACGTAGGGCCGAGGTATGCACCATGCATAGCATCTATACCTGCATGGGTACGTGGCTGCTCCTGATGAGTATGATAGGCTGCAAGCGCCGCACCTATAGCACCACCGGCATCGCCCGCGGCGGGTTGTATATATATGTGCTCGAAAATACCTGCAGCCTGCAGTTTGCCATTGGCTACACAATTGAGCGCTACACCACCTGCCATGCATAGTGTGTGGCTACCCGTTAGTTGTTTGGCAGTGTGTGCCAGCTTTAGTACGATGTCTTCTGTTACTTGCTGTATGGCCAGTGCAAGATTGCAATGGTGTTGCGCAAGCGGTTCGTCTTCGCCCCTGCGGTGGAAGCCGAATAGTTGTTGCCAACCCGCATCACTAACCATGCGCATACCTGTTGCATAGCTGAAGTATTGCTGATGCAGGAAGATAGAGCCATCATCGTATACCGTACAGAGCTTATCGAGGATTATCTTTTTATAGTCTTCTACCTGTGCATCCTGCGGATTGCCATAAGGTGCAAGCCCCATCAGTTTATATTCACCTGAGTTGACTTTGAAACCGAGGAAGTAGGTGAATGCAGAATAGAGCAAACCCACCGAGTGCGGAAAGTGTAATTCCTTCAGCACTTCTATTTTGTTGCCACTGCCCTTGCCGATAGAGGTAGTACACCATTCGCCAACACCGTCTATGGTAAGTATAGCAGTATCCTGATACGGAGACGGATAGAATGCACTTGCTGCATGGCTGAGGTGATGCTCTGGGAACAACAACCGTTGCTTGCCATTGCAAGTTTCGTCTGCTTCCTTCAACCCTTTGCGCAGATTGTCTTTCAGGAATAGTTTTTCCTTTATCCATACCGGCATAGAACGCATGAAGGATAGCCAACCCTTTGGCGAATAAGCGTAGTAGGTTTCCAACAGGCGTTCAAACTTCAGAAAAGGCTTGTCGTAGAAGGCTACATAGTCTACATCGTTGATGCTGATGCCCGCCTCTTGCAGGCAATAACGTATGGCATGTAGGGGAAAACCTGCATCGTGCTTGATGCGTGTAAACCTTTCTTCCTGCGCAGCCGCAATGATGCTGCCGTCAACTATCAGTGCTGCGGCTGCATCGTGGTAATAACAGGAAATGCCTAGTATCGTCATTGTGCGGGCATAAAAGTAGAAATACAAGTGCAATTGGCAGCATTAATTTGTTGCAGTTTGTTGCAATTATTCCCGCAATATTTCTTTTTGCCTTCCTATTGGTTTTGACAATAGCTTGCGCAGGCCTGCATGGGTGATGTGTTGACTTGGTGTATTATCAATTGTATTTGTTTCCGTTTCCTGTTTTTCGGGTTTGTTGGCAGATGGCTGCACGGTATGCACAACCGTCATTTGTTTGGGTGTGGGGTAGTCTCCCGCAAGGCGGCTGTCGAGGTCTATAGCTTTCAGCATTTGGTTAACAGTGGGCTTTACCATCTGTGTACAGGTTTTGCAGTCTTTGCCTTTGTATTGCTGCTCTATATAAATATTGCCCTCGGCTATACGCGCCAGTATTTCTCGCTTGCGATGTACGCTCAGCATCTCTGCGGTGATGCGTTGCTTCACTTCCATTTCGGCCTCGCAGCGCAGGCGTGCTTCTGCCTCTTGTATGGCAGTGGCTATTTCGGGATTGTTCAGCAGGCGGTTGGCGGCGCTTTCCATAGCGCGGTAGTTATTGCTCTTGCAGTTGTATGCCAGTTTGTAGGCATGGGCGGGGTCGCCCCATTTCAGATACTCGGTTACGAACCGGTATTGTTTCAGGTTCATTGGGTGATAGGTTTTATTATTGCAAAAATACAATAATAATTTCAATTATTACTCACGTCATTATGTGGCACGAAGCAATCTTATTATAACACAATTTCTCTTCGCGAGTACTTACTTTCTTTTGCTTGCTCAAAAGAAAGTAACAAACCTGCCTGCCGGCAGGCAGGGAAAAGGGCACCCTAAAACCGGATGCTCCGCATGTTTTAGGGTTAGCTATACGCTGTTATTGTGGGGAATATGCATTGGGCGTGGTCAGTGCTACGCACATGACGGTGCTATTGGGCTTTAGTGCATTGTTTTTTTGTGTCATTGCGAGGAACGAAGCAGCTTTTCTCATTTAGCGAAGCGGAATAATCTTACGAAATGAGTATTGCGTTGCTCTGTGCGAGCCAACCACCCCGATTGTCAACGATATGCTTCGCACATCTCCGCCAATCGCCCCTCCTAAGAACAGGAGGGGAATTTTGGTTTAATCAGTTTTTGCGTCGAGCTGTTGGCTAATTTCTTGTGTAGCTGAAGAATTGGAAGCTGGCTCCTTCTTCGTAAGGAGTTCCGAACAGAACCTTGCCCTTGTCGGATATGGTGTAGGGTACGTAAACATTGGTGCTGCCTCCGTTTATCATATCAAGTCGTATTTCTATACAGTCTGTGTCTTCGTTGGTATCATCGTCTGTTACTACTACATCTTGGCAAATACAAACCGCGATAAAATCATATTCAGGATGCAGTTCTGTAAATGTTTCTTCCAGTTCTTGTAGTATATCTTCATTTGTCATATCCTCATCACCTTCTTCATCGGGCATTACATCTACAAATGTTTCATCTTCCCGAATAACTCCTATAGCAAAAGGGAAGAATTCGCCATATTCTTCTGTTAACTTGGCTGCAATTGTTTTACAGTCTTTTATCAGTTTGTTTTTGATGTATTCGCTCATGCTATCGATTGATGGTTAAAGGTAAGGATAATGTGTTGCGTAGCGCTATTTACTCGCGTCATTGCGAGGAACGAAGCAACTTTTCTCATGAAGCGAAGCGGAATAATCTAGTCATAATGCAATTTCTCTTCGCGAGGTTTACTTTCTTTTGCTTGCCCAAAAGAAAGTAACAAAGAAAAGGGCACCCTAAAACCAATGCTCCGCATGTTTTAGGGATAGCTCTACGCTGTTATTGTGGGGAATACGCATTGAGCGTGGTCAGTGCTGCGCACATGACGGTGCTATTGAGCTTTAGTACATTTTTTTTGTCATTGCGAGGAACGAAGCAATCTCACGAAATGATGAAATATGTATATTGTATTAAATACACGCTATGAAAAAAATACTATCACTACTCATCATCTTAATATCCCAATATGTCTATTCGCAAGAATGGAAAAAAATTGCATTACTAAAGAGTGGTGACACAGTTTTCGTAACAGACAGAATTAAAATAAATACGGGTATTACGTTGCAAAATGTACAACCAAGCTTGTATGACGTAAATGGCACACCATTCAATGCTCAAAGGATAGAAAGGAATAAGAGATACACAACAATACATATGCCCGGCAATACTTATAAAATCACAAGACTGTCAAGAGTTAAAGTATCAGGTAAGTATGTGCCAATTGCTGTATTAGTAATTGGGGACTATTCTATGTCCCCAGCTGATAACACACCATTTACAATATATCTGGATAATGCAATTGAATCAAAAGAAATAACAATTATCAAATAATGTTTTAATCAGTTGTCTATTCTAAATACCTAATTAAAGAAATAAAAAGGGGCTCATCGCCCCTTTCGTTATTTTAGTCTATCAGCACATTGCCGGTCATTTCGTTTGGTATGGGTATGCCCATGTAGTGTAGTATGGTGGGGGCAATATCGCCCAGCTTGCCGGGGCGTACTATGCCTTTGTAATTGTTGCTGATAACGAACAGCGGCACAGGGTTCAGCGTATGTGCTGTGTTCACGGTGCCGTCTTCGTTTATCATAAAATCGCTGTTGCCATGGTCTGCCGTCAGAAAAACAGCATAGCCATTTTCTAAAGCCAATGGTACAATGCGCGATACGCAATTATCTACCGTCTCTACCGCTTTTATAGCAGCTTCCCACACACCTGTGTGGCCTACCATATCGGCATTGGCAAAATTGAGGCAAATGAAATCTGCCGATTGGTTTGCAATCTCTGGCAGTATAGCATCCGTCAGGTCGTATGCACTCATCTGTGGTTTCAAGTCGTACGTTGCTACATCTTTTGGTGATGGTGCCATGATGCGGCTTTCGCCTTCAAACGGTACTTCGCGTCCGCCGCTGAAGAAGAATGTAACGTGCGGGTATTTCTCTGTTTCGGCAATGCGTATCTGTTTTTTACCATTGTCTGCCAGTACCTCGCCCAGTGTATTATTCAGGTTGTCGTTATAGAATATTACGTCAACGTTTTTGTAAGTCTTGTCGTACTCCGTCATGGTAACATAGTGCAGGTGCAGCGGTGTCATGCCTTGTTCCGGAAATGCCTCTTGTGTCAGCACTTGTGTTATTTCGCGGCAGCGGTCTGTGCGGAAGTTGAAGCATATCACCACATCACCCTCTTGTATCGTAGCCAATGGGTTGCCGTCATTATCTGTAGCAATGATAGGCTTAATGAATTCATCCGTGATATCGGCATCATAACTAGCCTGCACGCTTGCCAGTACGTCCTGCGATTTTTCGCCCACGCCATTTACCAACGCATCGTAAGCCAGCTTTACACGCTCCCAGCGCTTGTCTCTATCCATAGCATAGTACCTGCCCGTTACAGAGGCAATGAAACCACCGGATATTACAAGGTGTTGTTGCAGGTCTTTCAGATAGTCGTAGCCGCCTTTGGGGTCTGTATCGCGGCCATCTGTAAATGCGTGGATGGCAACACGCTGCACATTGTGCTTGCTTGCCAACGTGCAGATAGCCTTCAGGTGGTTGATGTGCGAGTGTACGCCGCCATCGCTCACCAAGCCTATCAGGTGCAGTGTCTTATTATTGTACTTGGCACTATCCAGTGCTTTTTGGAATATCAGGTTGTTGGCAAGCTCGCCATCGCGCACGGCCACATTAATGCGTTGCAGCTCCTGATAGACAATGCGGCCAGCACCCAGGTTCAGGTGGCCTACTTCGCTATTGCCCATTTGCCCCTCAGGCAGACCAACAGCCTCGCCACAAGTGATGAGCTCTGTATTAGGATATTGGCTATATAAAGACTTAACGAACGGAACGTTGGCATTAGCTATGGCATCGGCAGCGGGTACCTGACCATGGCCCCAGCCATCCATAATAATAAGCATTGCTTTCTTTGACATGGGCGCAAAATTACTGAAAATCTGCAGGTGGTTATTTCTCGTATTATGATATGTATCAGGTTTATTAGCTACGGGTTATAGTATATGCAGAAATATTTTATTTGTAGAACGATATGGAAAATTAAGTGTATGGATATAAAATAAATGTTGATATTTTATAGAGATTTTCCTAACTTTAAAAGCTTTTTAACCTGAAAGTTAAAATTTTAACAAGTTTGGCAGGTTTTTTGATGTGGATAACTTGTTATACAGGACTTGAAGCAGTTTGCCGATGAAGAAATTTTACAAACGAACTATACTTACCATACTGTCCTCTTTCATAATGCTTGCTGCAGCTAATGCACAAGCGCTTGAGGACGTGACTAATGGTATCCGCAGTGGGAACATCACTACGGTGGCCAAGTATTTAGACAATACGGTTTCCATTACAATCAGTAATAATCAATCTATCTACAGTAAAGCGCAGGCAGAAATTGTACTGAAAGACTTCTTTACTAAAAACCAGGTGAAAGATTTTATTGTGAAACAGGGGGGCCCTTCGGGACAGAATGCAAAATATGCCGTAGGCACTTTGCAAACTACCAACGGCACTTATCAGATATATCTGGTGCTGAAACAAAAAGACGATTCTTACGTACTACGCGAAATGCGGTTTGAAAAATAAGCAATTGAAAACGCCCCTGTAAAGGGGCGTTTTTGTTTTGGGTACTTCTTACAAAAACACCCGCCATTGCAGCGGGTGCTTTGCGCTCCTGTATAATTAAACCCCTATTGCTTTATAAATCTGCTGCTGAAAACTTTATCGTTACCTATAGCTTTTATGATGTAGTGCCCCTGTTGCAGGTCTGCAACATCAATGCTCTGCGTGTTGCTGTTCAGTTCAAAACTTTTCACGTTTCTGCCTGTCAGGTCGGTAACAAGTACTTGGTAGCTGCCTGTTGCATTAGCTATGTTCAGGTACAGTATATCTTTTACAGGATTCGGGTGCAGCGTGATTGTTGGCTGCGTATTTTCTACACTGCTGATGCCAAGAGTTGTAGTGCTGAATGTGATATCTGACCAAGGAGAGCTGGTAGTTATATTATCATCTGTACAATAGCTTCTGCAATGCAAGAAATATTGCGTGGCAGGCTGCAGGGTAGTTATCTGTACGAAGCTTGCTTTGATTGGCGTACCAAAATTTGGCACATCTGAACTGAGCGAATATGCGTATTCGTATTTCTGCCCTGTCATTACTGTATCCCAGTGGATGATGGCTGTATTTTTATTGATGATTTGCGCACTTAGTACGGGCGACTTACATGCATATATTGTTCTGAAAGAATCTAATGACCACAGAGAGCTATCGTTGCCGGGGCATAGTGACCTGACGTGTACGTAGTACTTCGTATTTTCTCTCAGCCCAGTGATGTTTGCAAAAGTATCTAAGGTGCTTGTAGCAAGTGATATTTCTGAAGACAATGGTATGGCGCGTGTCTGATCTATCAGGTACTGATACCTTGTAGCATTGGCAAGCCTGTTCCAACGGATGTCTGCACTATTAGAGTCGATACGTGCTATTTTGATGTTTTTTGGGATAATACATGCAGGCAATGTGCGGAATGACAAAGTATCCCAGAAAGAGAAAGTAGTAGCAGAACATCTTGTACGCACCAGCAGGAAATACCTTGTATCAGGTGTAAGACCTGTAACGGTAGCACTTGTAGTGTTGGTATTCAGCCAGCCGCTTGTGGGCCAGTTTGGCGATGTAGATACTGCATAGTCGTAGCTGGTAGCACCTGTTACTGCACCCCAGCGTACCATAGCAATAGTTGAATTGACAAACGACGGTGTTTGCGGCACTGTTCTTGCACAGGCGTGTATAGGATACGCGTCCATACCGAAGTCTGCTATGCCTGAACCTGCAGTGCCTGATGTCCCTGTTGCAGTACCAAACAACCTGCGGTTGCCGCCTGCAGTATTTTGCCTTACTGTAAAGCCACCTGTATAGCCTGTTTGCGAAACCTCAACTATAAAGTTTTGGGTGCCATTGTAGGTAAATGGATTTTGCAGGGTAATCTCTACCCACCCACCCGAAACAATAGATGTGATGGTGTGTGATGTAGCAGAGAATACTGTTGTAAGCCCTGTTTGAAAGGCACCGCTTGAAAAAGTATTGAGCGTGGTATGCCCCATGCGGATGGTGAGGTTTGTGTAGGTAGCACTTCCCATATTAGTACCGCTACGCAGGTATATTTTTGATATTAGTTGGTTACCTGTTGGCAGGCCTGCAAAATCAGTTCTATAGTATACCCATTGCACCCTGTTGGTGGTACTCATAAGTGGGATGGTGTTGGAAGATGTGCCGCCTGATAAGGAGAATTGCGGTGTTTGTGCATATCCGATATGGATGCTGAGCATTAAGAGCGTTAAGAGAATAAGTCTGTTCATATTAATTAGTTTTACAACTTCACATAATAGTAATACTATCTTCTATAAACGCAATATTACTACGATGGTTATTGAAAACGAATTAAATAGGCATTAAAAAAATTAGCATTAGATAAATAGAAAAGAAATTTAATATCGAAAAAGTATGATATGATTAAGCAAATACAAGCTACAGTTAGTCCTGAATATTATAAGTATAGCAGCGTATTATTTGTAGTTTTTTTGACCGTTCTCCTCTATCATTTTGAGTCCGTAATTGCGGATAACTGTTATGAGTTTTATAATTTCTTTGCCTTTATCGGTAAGTGAATATTCTGTTTTGGGTGGTACCACAGCGTATACTTTCCTTTCTATATAGCCGTCTTGTTCTAACTCCCTCAATTGGGTTGTGAGCATCTTGTCGGATATATGTGGTATGTCTTTGCGCAGCTCGCCATAGCGCATCACTTTGTTTTCCTTCAGCCTCCAAAGAATGGGAGCTTTCCAAGTGCCACCTATCTGTTCCATAACTAACTGAACAGGGTTGTAATAAATTTTTCCGTTGTAGATAAAATCAGGCATGGTCCATTACTTTCTAAAAAGTGTGTATCGCACTTTTAGGTTAAACTGTTTGTAAAGGTATGTATGAAACTGAATTTTGTGACGAAAAATAATCAGATAATATGAAGAAAATATGCTTGCTATTGGTATCAATGATAGCTATAACAGAAACATCTGTATTTGCACAAAAACTAAATAAAACGAATAAAATGTCACAGGTAAAAGAAAGAAAAAATTATGTACACCCGCATGGTGCACCTACGAAAGGTAAAATTCTGATGGTAGCAAGTTCTCCGTCAGTATCTACACAAACAGGATGGCCAATAGGCTTTTGGGCTGCAGAACTAACACACCCGATGAGGGTATTTGAAGAGGCAGGTTACGAAGTAGAGCTGGTATCTACAGACGGCGGTAAACTACAAATGGACGGATATTCCAACCCTACAGATGCGAGTGGTTATTCTGCGCACGACATCATATCGTTGGGTTACATGCAAAAAGAGGCATTCAACAAAATGCTGGATAACACAAAAAAACTGACAGATGTAAAGCATGATGCTTACGCAGCCATATTTTTAGTGGGTGGACAGGGACCGATGTACACTTTTAAAGGTAATGCAGACCTTCAAAAACTCTTTATTTCTTTTTACGAAGCTGGTAAACCTGCATCTGCAGTATGTCATTCAACAACATTATTACTAGAAGCAAAAAAATCGAATGGAGAACTTTTGGTAACAGGTAAAACTTGGACAGGCTTTGCTAATGCAGAAGAAGACTTTGCAGACCAGGCAGTAGGCCAAAAAATACAACCATACAGAATTGAGGATGAGGCAAGGAAAATTAACGGAACGAATTTTAAAGTAGCGACACCGTTTACATCTTATGCCATAGCAGATGGCAACCTGGTAACAGGCCAGCAACAAAATTCAGGTGCAGCAGCAGCAGAAATGGTAGTAGAGCTACTGACAAAATAATATTGAATGAGGCAGGTAGACCTGCCTCATTTTTTCAGCAGATAAAATGATGAAAAGAATACTATTTGCAACTATATTGATTATAACTATCTGTGCCAGAGTAATGGCGCAGATACCTGTAGAGGTATTTGGTGGACATGAACGCACTACCGTAGATATCATGTTTTTCAAGTATTTCAAAAATCTGCAAGGGGCAAACACAAAGTGGCTGTTTTTTAACAGAAACAGAGCAGGTGTAGACTACAGGATAACAAAGACAACATACCTGCCACAGTTCGGCTTTACAGAAGCAGTCTCTTACAATCATGAAAAACTGAAGGGTTTTGCACCTGTGTTAGTAACACAAGTATTGAATACGGGTGTTTATCCAAAAGTAGGTATACAATATGCACATGTGCGGCAGGAGATAACAGTCTTTACATGGTTGGTATGCGAGACGATGAAGCATCCTGACATAGATTTTTTCATCTTATTCAGATATACTCCTAAGCTATCGACAAAGACAAATCTTTTTACACAATTGGAAAGCGTAAACAGTTTCCCGACAGTTAGCACGGATAATTACAGTTTTACCCAAAGAATAAGACTAGGCATAGGCCTGAAAACTTATCAGTTTGGTCTTGGTGCAGATTTTAATCAATATGCTAACAACTCTTTTGTAGCAACCAACAACGCAGGGATTTTTTTAAGACATGAATTCTGAAAGATGATAATAAAAAGAAATTTTAATCTCATACGGGTGGTGCAGTATGTAAAAGCTGAATTGATTTTCTGCATATCGGTAGCGGTTGCCGTATTTATGTTGCATAAAACAAACCTGACACATATTGCACTGCCGTTTTCTGTAGCTGCAATACTAGGTAGCGCGTTGGCTATTTTTATAGCATTTCGCAATAATACTTCGTACAGCAGATGGTGGGAGGCCAGAACGCTATGGGGTGGGATTGTTAATTCGAGCAGGGTATTAGCGAGGCTGATAATTACATTCGCAGATAGCCATGCACTACAGCAAAACTACGATAAGGCACGAAGCGAGGCATTTAAAACAGCAATGGTATATAAAGTAATAGCATGGGCACATGCCATGCGACTGCAACTGAGAAGGCAGCATGACTGGCATGAGTTGAAACCTTTTTTATCTGAAGAGGAATTTGGCATGCTTGAAAAATCTCAGAATAAAGCCAACTACCTGCATATGCTGTCTGGTAAAAAGATATATGAGGCAATGGCAAATGGTACACTTGGCGGGTTTGATAGTTTTCAGATGGAAGGACAACTATTGGCACTGGCAAATTATCAGGGAGGGTGCGACAGAATAAAAAACACGCCGTTACTAAGGCAGTACGGCTATTTTACGAGGGTGTTTATGTATACATTCATGTTGTTGCTACCACTATCCTTGATAGGCGATTTTGCAAAAATGAATATGGATTACCTGATGATACCTATTTCTATAGTTATATCATTTGTATTTGCTATTATTGGTAAGGTAGGCGAGGTAAATGAAGACCCATTTGAAAATCGTATAACAGATGTGCCCCTGAATGCTATTTGCAACACTATTGAAAGAGATTTGAGAGAGATGTTGGGTGAAAAAGATTTGCCTGAAAAATGCGAAGCTGAAAACGGATTTTTGTATTAAGGTATTGAACAAGCAATACTATAGCAATTAATAAAAGAAAACTAATTAAATGAATATAGCAATAATAGGTACGGGTAATGTTGGCGGTGCGCTTGCCACAAAATGGGCGCAAAAAGGACACCGTATATTTTTGGGTGTACAGGATGCTGACAACTTCAAAGGAAAGGATTTGCTGCAGAATGATAATACTAGTGTACATAGTATTGGTGAGGCTGTTTCCAAAGCAGCAGTAGTATTGATAGCTACACCACCTACAGCCATATTTGACATTATAGCGCAAATGGGTGATGTGCAGGGTAAAGTGATAATAGATGCAACCAATGCTGTGGCAAAATCTCCTGAGCCATACAAAACGGTATATCATTGCCTGGCAGACAAAACAACTGCTGCAGTTGTAAAATGCTTTAATACTACTGGTTTTGAGAATATGCTGAATCCGCTATACGGAGATGTGCCAACAGATATGTTTATGGCAGGTGATAGTGCAGATGCAAAAGCAGTGGCAAAGACATTGGCGCTAGATTGTGGTTTTGGAGATTGTATAGACTTTGGCAAAGCAGACAAAGTAGAATTGCTGGAAAAATTTGCACTATCGTGGATAAACCTAGCCATCATGCAAGGTATGGGCAGAGGCGTAGCTTTTAAACTGATGAAACGATAACAATAAGTATAATAAAACGCCCTGCATTGCAGGGCGTTTTATTATTAGAGATTGATCGATTTGCCTTTCGGGTATTTGACTGTGAAGGCTATTTTCTTTTTCACTGTTTCGTTTGGTTTCACGCTGAGTATCCATTTCACTTCGCCTGTTGTTTCTTCGAGCGTGCCGCCGTCTGTATCAGTGTCTTCTATCACGATGTCTTTATCGTTGCTGATAGGCAGTTGCTCCAGTACTGTAATATCCAGTACTTCTTTGCGAGTGTTACGGATGCTTACTGTGTACACAAAGGTTTCTTTGATATTGCTACCGATGGTCTTCACGCTGCGCAATTCTTTATCACGTTCGCGGCGAACGATGATTTTCTTATCACGTCCCAGTGATATATTCATCGTGTCCTTAGTATTGCGCATATCTATGAAGCCTTGTCCTACATAGCTACCCTCGTAGAAGATATTGGTGGTAGCAGGTATCAGGTTCAGGTCTTCCCAGTTCGTAATCTGTGCCTGCAGGAATGCATCTCTATCCATTTTAGGTACTACAAAGTAGCGGTAAGTAGCAGGCAGTTCGTAGCTCTTAACAGATACCAGGTGTTGTTGCCCGTCGCTTGGTATGGTATATGGCAGGTCTATATCAAATGTAGTGCTGATACCACTATTGTTTACCTGTACGTAGTTATTGAGTGAGCCCGCTGCAGGAGCTTTTGCATCTTCAGTCATGGCGTCCATCATGATTGCCTTGGTACGTGGTGCAGCCTGATTCTGATAGCTGTTCATATAACCTTCACCATATGCTGCAGGTTGGTAAAATGCCAGATACCAAGGTTGCAATGCAGGAGCTTGTGCACCCTCGCTCGGGTTGCCTGTAGAGAGCGTGATTTTTATTTTATCCCATTTCACACCACTGTTCTGGTACACATTGGCTTTGTAGAAAAGCTTAACAGGATTTTTCAAATCTTCTACACGCAGGTCGTAGGTAGGAGACCAGCCTGCATTGGGTACTACATAAGATATATTAACGTCTGTAGCAGTAGCACGCGGGCTGTAGAATTTAACCAGCAGTTGGCCACCAGGTTGAAAGTCTTTGCTTTTTTCTGCTTCTAACTGCATACGCAGCAGTGTGAGGCGTTCGTCTGTTTTCTTCAGCGTTGCATTCAGCTTGTCTTTTTCTGCCAGCAGACCTGCAAGGCGTGTTTTTACAAGGTCGAGCATTTTGGTAAGCTCTGTAACAGACAGTCCGCTTTGTGTACCTGATACCTGTTTGTTTTGAGAAAGAATACCAATCTGCTCATTGGTAACCGTGAGCATATTGTTGGTGCCTGCACGGCCGTTTTCTATAATATCTATACTATCCTGTATAGCGCGTGCACGCGGAGAGAGTATCTCTGCTACGAGAAAGTTGTTTTGGAATGTGGCAGACTGTATCACCACACCATTGCCCGCACCTATGTTGAGGCTTTGTTGGTTTACATTGCCCGCAATATTGGTAAATAGTATTTCAGATTCGCCCTGCGGCAGGTTTATTTTTGCGCTGCTGCTCAGCTCTGCGCCGTTGAGGAATATGGTTGCATGGCTGATGTCTACGTTCTGGCGTGTCTGTGCCCAGATGTTGTGGCTTGTTGCCAAAAGGAAACCAGCCATTAATACATACTTTCGGTATAGCATAAGTCTTCGTTTTTATGGTATTATGGTGCAAGTAACACCGATATTCCATAAAAACGAAGAAGGAAAGTCATCGTACTATCCTGATTTTAGCAAAGTTTAACATTATTTTCTTCTGCCCGTGACCGCCGCCAAACTCTATGGTAGCTATACGGTTGTTGACTCCACCCTCTACAGCTTTGATTTTACCGAAGCCAAATTTCAGGTGTTCTACTTCCATATCTACCTGCATTTCCATCGGGTCATCGGCTTTGAAATCGGTTGATGGTGTATGCGCAGAAGCAACAGGCTTCTGTGCTTTCTCTGCCAGCTTTTTGAGCGATGTTGTACGGTCGAAGCCTTCATTCATTTGTCTGCCAAATGAATTGACAGAACCCTGCGCACGATTGCTCATACCCGTAAATGTGCGGTCGAGGTATTGTTCAGGAATTTCTTCTATAAAGCGGCTTGGTTCGTTTTGTACCAAACTGCCAAAGCGGTAGCGACTATTGGCATAGGTAACCCACAGGCGTTCTTTGGCGCGTGTGATGGCTACATAAAACAAACGACGCTCTTCTTCCAGATCATTGCGGTCGTACATGCTCATGGCACTCGGGAAGAGGTTTTCTTCGAGCCCTACGTTGAATACGCAAGGGAATTCCAAACCTTTTGCCGCGTGTATGGTCATCAGCTTTACTGCATCCTGATCTTCGTCATTACTATTATCTGCATCTGTAAGCAGGGTAATCTGTTGCAGGTAGCTACCCAGCGATTTTTCTGCCAGTTCGCCTTCTTCATCCGGTGTTTCGGTAAACTCTTTGATGGAGTTCAATAACTCCTGTACGTTTTCGTAACGTGCAAGCCCTTCTACCGATTTATCGTTATACAATTCCTGCACAAGGCCTGTGTGTTTGCCCACTGCAAAAGCTACATCGTACGCATTGCTTTTTTCCAGCATTACCTGGAAGCTGCGAATCATGGTAGTAAACTGCTCTATGGCAGATGCAGCCGCGCCTTTCAATCCACAGGCTTCGGGATGATGCAGCATTTCCCAGAAAGTACGCTGATGGTCGTTGGCGGCTATCATCACACGTTCTACACTTGTTTTACCAATACCACGAGCAGGATAGTTGATAATACGTTTGATGTTTTCCTCGTCCTGCTGGTTGACGATGATGCGCAAATAAGAAAGGAAATCCTTCACTTCCTTGCGCTGATAGAAAGAGATGCCACCATATAATTTGTATGGTATGTTCATACGGCGCAGGCTTTCCTCAAAAGAACGGCTCTGTGCATTGGTACGATACAAGATGGCAAAATCTTTATTAGGGTGGTGATTGCGCAGCTTCATTTCTGTAATGGCATCGGCCACAAAACGGCCTTCGTCATTATCTGTAAGCGTACGTACCAGTATTATCTTTTCGCCTGTGCTATTATCTGTCCACAGGTTTTTAGGTATCTGGTTTTTATTGTTTGATATTATCTGGTTGGCAACATTAAGGATAGACTGTGTACTGCGGTAGTTCTGTTCCAGTTTCACCACTTTTACATCATCATAGTCGTCCTGAAACTGTAGGATGTTTTGTACCGTAGCACCGCGAAAGGAGTAGATACTCTGTGCATCATCGCCCACCACACAAATATTTTCGTGTACGGCGCCCAGCATTTTTATAATCTGGTACTGTGCTACGTTGGTATCCTGATACTCATCTATCAATATATACTGAAAACGATGCTGGTATTTTGCCAATACCTCCGGGAAACGAACTAACAGTTCGTACATTTTGAACAGCAAGTCGTCAAAGTCCATCGCGCCATTGCGGAAGCACTTCATGGCATACTGTTCATATATCTGTCCCAGCAACGGACGGTTGCTGCGTGCATCTTCCTGTTGTATATGATGATCCTGTTTGTAACCATACGGGTCTATCAGGCTGTTTTTGGCAGCAGATATACGGTTGTAAACATACGCGGGCTTGTAGTGCTTATCATCCAGGTTCATTGCCTTGATGATATCTTTCAGGACACCCTTGGCATCGTCGGTATCGTAGATGGTAAAGTTGTTGGGGTAGCCCAGTTTGTTGGCCTCTGCGCGGAGGATGCGAGCAAACACAGAGTGGAACGTACCTATAAACAGATTGCGCGCCTCTGTATTGCCCAGTATTTTTTCAATACGTTCTTTCATTTCGGCAGCCGCCTTGTTGGTAAAGGTGAGCGCCAGTATATTGAATGCATCCACACCGTGATGCATCAGGTGTGCTATACGTGTAGTAAGTACTTTGGTTTTGCCACTGCCGGCACCCGCCACAATCATCAGCGGACCATCTATATGTTCTACCGCTTCACGTTGTTTATCATTCAGCCCTTTCAGGTAATCTTGCATGGTTGCAAAGCTAATTACTAATGGTTAAATCCTAATATCGAATTACTAAAACCTAAAAGGATATATAACACTGGGTTCGGATTTAGATATTAGAATTTAGTATTTAACTATAACTATCAGGTCTGATATTTCCTTTTTATAGATACTACTTTGAGTTTGATGCTATCATACATCAGCCCGCCTGCCAGTACTGACGAAGCCAGTAGTAGTATTTTAATATCAAACTGCAAATAGCCCCAGCCGCCTGCTAAGCAGCCGAGCAGAAAGAAAATAATTATAGCACTGCGCAGTTTAATAGACGTGTGTAGTTTATTTACTTCATCCGGTTTTTTGTAAAAGAAAAGCTGCGACAATTCAATGCCCAAATCTGTGAACAAACCCGTAAGGTGGGTAGTACGTACCGCAGAGCCCGATATACCGGTTACAAGTGCATTTTGCATACCCATTGCAAAGAGCAAGGCATATGCTATTGTGTGTGGGTTGTTTACAACAGCATCTTTATCTGTTAGTGAAACAGCCGTAAGTATTGTAAGCTCTATCAGAATAGGTATTACGTATTTATAGCGTTCTTTTATCTTAAATATGTACGCTACCAGAAAGCCTGAAATAAATGCACCTGTAAAAAAGAAAAGGACATACAGCAGGTATAATACTGCTGTGGATGTATTTTTGTTAATCAGCTCATCTGCAAAAAATGCAAAATGCCCGGTCAGGTTGGTAGTAAGGGTGTGTACAGCAAAGAAACCTGCAATATTTACAACGCCAGCAACAAAAGAAAGTACTGAAGCAAGTTTAAGATTGTGTATAAAAGTGCGGCTTTTGCCTTCGTGCCTGAACATAAGCGGCTAATGATGCTTAAAGTTACGATTTAAGAAATGGCATTTCAGATGATATGTATCCTGCAAGGGTGTTAAAGAAAAATAAAAATCATTCGGGGGTATTAGGTTAATATTACAGCACTATTAAATTTGCGTTCATCTGTTATGATGCGTTTCCAACATATATCTCACCTTTTTGCACTGGGGCTGGTACCCGTGTTGGTGGTGTTATTTATTTGGCTGCTCTACTGGCGTAGGGAGAAGATTAAAAAACTGGGCGATGAACAGCTGATACAAAACCAGCTGATGGGGCGCATTCCCGGGCGTGCTACGTTGAAGTTTGTATTGTACAGCCTTGCACTCACCTGTATTATAATAGGATGGGCCAATTTGCAAAAAGCAGGCAAGACTGCCAAAGTGCAGCGCCGCGGTATAGATGTAATAGTAGCGCTGGACGTAAGTAAGAGCATGCTGGCAACAGATATACAGCCCGATAGGCTGACCCGCGCCAAGCAACTGGTAGCCCGCATGATGGATAAACTGCAGAACGACCGTGTAGCACTGATTGTATTTGCAGGCAGGGCATACCTGCAGGTGCCGCTGACGGTAGACTACAGTGCTATGAAGATGATGCTGCAAAACGTAACGCCCGATATGGTACCTACACAGGGTACAGTGATAGGCGAAGCAGTGGAGATGGCTATGAACTCTTTCTCTCAGAAAGAACGCAAATACAAATCGCTGATAATAATAAGTGACGGTGAAGACCATGACGAAAATGCCATTGCCAAAATAAAAGAAGCGGCAGAAACAGGCGTAGTGGTATATACAGTAGGTGTTGGTTCGCCACAAGGTAGCAGCATATACGACCCTGCAACCAAAGGTGTGAAGATGGACGAGAACGGTAACCCCGTTATCAGTAAGCTGAATGAAGAAGCACTGCAAATGATGGCAGCGGCTGGACATGGCACTTATTCACAACTGCGCAATACAGAAGATGTGGCAGACAGGATTGCAGGCTCTATAGATGACATGGAGCAGAAGAATCTGGGTGCTGATGTGTACACAGACTACAATAGTTATTTCCAATACTTTTTGCTGGCAGGTTTTGTATTGCTGCTGATAGAGTGGCTGATACCTAATACAAATATGAAAATGAAAACAAAGAACGCATGAGGCTCGGGATTTTCATATTGACCATATTGGCTGTTGTATGTACACATACAACACATGCACAGTACAAGCAACTGGTGAAGGATGGTAACAAGCTATACCAGCAGAAAAAGTATAAAGAAGCAGCTGCGGAGTATCAGAAAGCACTGCAGAAAAATCCTAACTATACGCCGGGAGCATTCAATCTGGGTAATGCACTGTACCAACAGAAACAATATGATGGTACGCGCAAAGTAATGGAGCAAGTTGCCAAGATGGATACTAATCGTATCGGTAAATCGGCTGCTAACTACAACATCGGCAATTCTTACATGGCAGAGCAGAAATGGGAAGAAGCGATAGATGCTTATAAAAAAGCATTGAGGGCAAACCCGCAGGATGCAGATGCTAAGTATAACCTGAGCTATGCACAGCAAATGCTGAAGAAAGATGGCGGTGGTGGCAAAAACAATAAAGACAATAAGGATAACAAAGACGATAAGAACAAGGATAATAAAGACAACAATGACGATAAAAATAAAGACCAGCAGAATAAGGATAACAAGGATAAGAAAGACGATAAGAATAAGGACAATAAAGATCAGCAAGACCAGAACAAAGACAATAAGGACGATAAAAAAGACGAACAGGATAAACGCCCGCAACCACAACAAAGTAAGATGAGTGAAAAGCAGGCTGAACAACTGCTGAATGCATTGCAACAGGAAGAAAAGAAACTACAGGATAAACATAAGAAAGCTGCAGGCACACCGGTGAAAGTGGAGAAAGATTGGTAATAAAAAATCCGAAATACTAATTTCTAAATCCTAATTGTGTGTTGTTGATTGTGTGTGATGATGAATAAAATTGTAGTTGTTGTATACAGATATTACATCCATTTCATCGTTGCTATAATATACTTTCTACTTTCTACTTTTCTCTTTTTACTCGTTAAGGTTGTACACAACTTATCAACACACACAAAATATTTTTTAAAAAATAATTGCAAGAATTTTTTTTAGTAGGAAAAATTATTTTTAATATTGTGTTAAGGATTGTACTTACTAACCCATCCTTATAAAAGCCCGGAGGTCCACAACACCTGCCGGGTTTTTTCTTTTCTTGTGAAAGCCTTTGCAGCAGCAGGTTTCAGCCGACGATAAAAATGAGTAAACAACAGTACTATATTTTTTACAAGCCATACATGGTGATGTCGCAGTTTTCTCCGGAAGGTGAAAAACAGACATTGGCGCATTATTTATCGCATCTCGCAAAAGATATTTACCCTGTTGGCAGATTAGATTATGATAGTGAAGGATTGCTGCTACTAACAAATGATACTGTACTAACACACAGATTACTGGAACCTAAGTTTGCACACAAGCGTACATACTTTGTGCAGGTAGATGGTGATGTGACTGACGAAGCGATAGCACAACTAAGTAACGGTGTCATCATCAACAACAACGGAAAAGATTATAAAACAAAACCTGCCGTTGCAAAAAAAATAAATGAGCCCGAAGTACCTGAGAGAAATCCGCCGATACGATACCGAAAAAATATTCCTACCAGTTGGTTGTCACTTACACTAACCGAAGGTAAAAACAGACAAGTAAGAAAGATGACAGCAAAAGTTGGCTACCCAACTTTGCGATTGATAAGATACAGTATCGGGAAAGTGACGATAGAAAATTTGCAACCCGGTATGTGTATAGAAGTTGATAAAAACATCATCCAAAAACTGCTGGCAGGTTAGTGGATTAATTGATGACTTTTTGTGGAAAAACGGGAGTGCAAAATATTAGCACCTGATTTTGCGTTGTACTAATTTACAGATACAATATAGAGGGTATGATAAAAATGTTTTTCCTTTCGTTATGGATGCTCATAGCGGGCATCAAAGTATATGATATACACGCAACTTCTGCGAAAACGGACAAAGACAAAGCCAAGGCAAACTGATATTTACAGGCTTATGTATTAAAAAAGCCTTAAATCATGGTCTTTTTAGCCATTATTTCTGCTATAATGGTATAGATAATATGGCTATTACAAAGCGTTGGTTATTTTTGCAGGGTTAATCTCATTTACTTTTTATGTTCAATCTTATACTGTTTGGCCCTCCGGGTAGTGGCAAGGGTACACAATCTGCCAATATTCTGGATACATACAAACTGCAACACATTTCTACAGGCGACCTGCTGCGCGACGAAGTAAGCCGCCAGACACCACTTGGTGTGGAAGCTAAAAATTTCATGGATCAGGGTATGCTGGTGCCTGATGAGGTAGTGATAGGTATGATAAGCAGCAAAATAGACGAAAACCCGGATGCGCGTGGTTTTATCTTCGATGGTTTTCCGCGCACAAAGGCACAGGCAGAGGCATTAGATAAGCTGCTGGAGTTTAAAAACACAGAAATACATCTGGTATTGGCTATGGAAGTACCGGAAGCTGACCTGGTGAAACGCCTTGTGAATCGTGGCATTACATCGGGTCGCAGCGATGACAATGAAGAGGTAATTGCCAAGCGCATCAAAGAATACTACGAAAAAACAGAAGCTGTAGCGGGACATTATCATAACTTTGGCAAACTGGAACGCCTGAAAGGTGATGGCACCATTGAGGAAACGTTCGCATTAATCTCGAAGGAGATAGATAAATATCTGCAACCCGCATAGTGGAGAAAGCCAATTTTGTTGATTATATAAGAGTATTCTGCCGCTCCGGTAAAGGAGGAGCGGGCAGCCGCCATTTCGCGCGTACCAAATTCAACCCTAAAGCAGGGCCTGACGGTGGTGACGGCGGACGTGGCGGACACATCATTCTGCGTGGTAACGAACAGCTATGGACGTTGCTGCACCTGCGCTATCATAAAAATATACTGGCACAGGATGGTGAGAAAGGAAGCAAAAACAACTGCACCGGTAAAGACGGTGAAGATATTATTATAGAAGTGCCACTGGGTACCGTAGCCATGGACGAGGAAACCGGTGAAACAGAAATAGAAATTCTGCATCACGGAGAGGAGAAGATATGGGTACGTGGTGGCCGTGGTGGATTGGGTAATAGCAATTTTGCTACGCCTACCAATCAGGCACCCGACTATGCACAGCCCGGTGAGGAAGGCATAGAAGGATGGAAGTACCTGGAACTGAAAATACTGGCAGACGTTGGTTTGGTAGGTTTCCCGAATGCGGGCAAATCTACCTTACTGTCTACCGTTAGTGCTGCAAAACCAAAGATTGCAGACTACGCATTTACCACACTGACACCACAACTGGGCATTGTACCATATAGGGATAATAAGTCTTTCTGTATGGCCGACCTGCCAGGTATTATAGAAGGTGCGGCAGAGGGCAAGGGCCTAGGCCATCGCTTTTTGCGCCATATAGAACGTAACTCTGTATTGCTGTTCCTGATACCTGCAGACAGTGCAGACCATGCAAAGGAATTTGCTATCCTGTATAATGAGCTGGAGCAGTATAACTCTGATTTGCTGGACAAGCGCATGATAATAGCCATTAGTAAAAGCGATATGCTGGATGATGAGCTGAAAGAAGCCATTGCTGCAACACTACCAAAAGACATCCCACACCTTTTTATAGCCTCTGTATCTAATCAGGGTATTGTAGAATTGAAAGACACATTGTGGAAAGCGTTAACAGAAGAGTAGTAATGAAAAGTTTATCGCCTGCAGAATTGAAAGCATGGATGGATGATAATACGCCATTTGTGCTGATAGATGTACGCGAAGACTGGGAGCGTGAAGTGTATAACATAGGTGGCGAACATATACCGTTGGCAGATGTTATGGCGCGCCGCGATGAAATACCTGTTGACAAACCTGTGGTGGTGTATTGCGAAAAAGGTATCCGTAGTTCCATCATCATACAAAGGCTGGAAGGCATAGGTTTTAATAACCTGTACAACCTGAGTGGCGGTATGAGTAACTGGAAGAAAGCGAACTTGAATTAATACGATTCTGAACCGGGATTAATTTGATACCCCCTGATTTACCACGATTAACTATTCTGCTTATTGCACTAAGCTTAATGTGCTGCCATCTTTGGTAACAGACAATTTGTGCTGCATACCGAGTGTTAGCGTGAAGTTGACATCCTGATGCCCGCAAGGGAAATTGAAACAAACAGGATAGTCGTATTCTTTTACCTTATCCCAAATTATCTCATCAATTGTTTGTCCGAAGGGGCGTTCTGTATCCTGCATATCTGTAAAGCTGCCAACAACAAGCCCTGCAAGTTTATCGAACTTGCTCGCACGTTTCAGGTTCAGCATCAGACGGTCTATATTATATAGATGCTCACCAATGTCTTCTATAAAAAGGATTTTGCCATCGGTATCAACTTCAGAAACAGAACCCGTGAGGTGAGCGAGTATTGCGAGATTGCCGCCTGTTAATACACCTTCTACATTGCCTGTTCTATTGAATGAAGAAGCAGGTGCAGTATAAGTAAGTGGCCTTCCTGCAATAGCATCTATGAAGTTTTGGATATAGTCGGTATCGATAGTTGTTGGTTTAAAAGCACCGCACATAGGGCTGTGCATAGTAGCAATACCAAGTGTATTATGAATGTGATTGTGCAGCACCGTGATATCGCTAAAGCCGCAAATCCATTTTGGTTTGCTTTTGAAACGGGAAAAATCAATCCTGTCTATAATTCTGCTCATGCCATAACCACCACGCCCCATCAGTATGGCATCAATACCGTCATCATCCAACATACACTGCAGGTCTTGCAGGCGTGCATCGTCATTGCCCGAAAAATAATGATATTCTGAACCAACTGTACTACCCACCACTACTTTGTAACCAAGACTTTGCAGGTATTCAACTGCAAACTTTATACGGTCTGCCGAAACATAACCCGCAGGGCAAGTAATACCGATAGTAGAACCTTTTGTGAGGTATGGAGGGTGTATCATTATGTTGTTTATAAACCTATGTAAATATAATCCTCTCTTATTTCTACAGGATAAGTTTTTAGTTTATAGCCCTCGCCACTTGTGTTGCGTCCGTTTGCAGGATCGAAGCGGTATTTGTGTAGCGGACATACAAGACGACCTTGTGCATCCAACCAGCCATCGCAAAAGCGCGCACCTGCATGCGGGCAGGTAGCGGCAAATGCAAATACGACATCGGCTTTGCGCAATAAACATACTTGCTTATCGCCCACCAAAAAATCCTGCATCTTACCTTCTTCAAGAGAAGTAAATGAAGTGCCATCAACCAAATGCCATGTAAACAACATACTATCTTCTTGCTGCAAAAAAGTCTTTCATTAACTGGGCACATTCATCTGCAAGGATGCCATGTACCAGTTCTGTTTTTGGATGGAAGGGAGAGTTATCGCCTGTGATGCGCGCATAGCCGTTCTTAATATCACTAGCACCAAATACTATACGGCCTATCTTGCTCCAGTACAGCGCACCGCTGCACATCAGGCAGGGTTCCAGTGTTACATACAGCGTAGCATCGGGCAGGTATTTACTACCCAGCTGATTGAACGCGGCAGTGAGCGCAATCATCTCGGCATGTGCAGTGCTGTCGTTGAGCTGCTCTACCTGATTGTGTCCACGTGCTATGATTTTGGTACCCCATGTTACAACAGCGCCCACAGGTATTTCTCCGGCATCAAAAGCCAGCTTTGCCTGCCGCAGTGCTTCGCGCATAAAATATTCGTCGTCAAACATAAACCCTCCTAACCTCCCTAAAGGGAGGGATTATTCTTTGTTTTTAGTATCCATTAATATTGTTACCGGCCCATCGTTTACCAGCGCCACTTTCATATCTGCACCAAAAGTACCGGTTGCTACAGGTTTTGCTATGAGCTGCGATAGTGCTTTGATAAAATACTCGTACAATGGTACAGCCTGTTCGGGGCGGGCAGCTTTTATAAAAGATGGCCGGTTGCCTTTTTTGTAAGAAGCATGTAGGGTGAACTGGCTTACTACCAGCACCTCGCCATCTACCTCTTGCAGGCTTTTGTTCATCAGCCCTGCATCGTCTGAAAATACACGCAGCTGCGCTATTTTTCCGCAAAGCCAGTTTGCATCTTCTTCTGTATCTGCAGCCTCTATGCCCAACAATACCATAAAGCCGATACCAATGGCAGACTTCATATCGCCATTGATGGTGACACTGGCTGTAGAAACACGTTGTATGACCGCTCGCATATTAAAAACCCTCCTGGCCTCCCTGAAGGGAGGAGCTATTTTTTGCGAAGCTAAGTAGTTTGTGGCAATACAAGTACTTTTGCATTTCCTCCCTTCAGGGAGGTTAGGAGGGTGTATGTATAATATAAATGAAACGATAGTAGCGCTTGCCACACCGCCGGGTGTGGGTGCCATAGGGGTGATACGCCTGAGTGGTAGCAAGGCTATAGAGATAACGGATAGCATCTTTAAAGGAAAGAAGCTGGTGAATCAGGCATCGCATACGCTGCATTTTGGTAAAATAATGCAGGGCGAAAAAGCGCTGGACGAAGTAGTAGTGAGCTTGTACAAAGGCCCTAAAAGCTACACAGGCGAAGATGTGGTAGAGATAAGCGGGCACGGTAGCCAGTATATACTGGAGCAAATCATCAACCTGTGTATTGCCAACGGTGCGCATATGGCAAAGGCGGGAGAGTTTACCCAACGCGCATTTTTGAATGGCAAGCTGGACCTTGCGCAGGCAGAGGCGGTGGCAGATTTGATAGCATCACAATCGGGCGCGGCACAACAGGCAGCAATGCACAATTTGCGTGGTGGTTTTAGCGAAGAGTTGAAAGTGATGCGTGAACAGTTGATAAAGTTCAGCGCACTGATAGAACTGGAGCTGGACTTTAGTCAGGAAGATGTGGAGTTTGCAGACCGTACCCAGTTTTACCAACTGATAAATGATATAGATGCAACAGCTGGTAGGTTGGCAGATTCTTTCCGCCTGGGGAATGTGATACGCAATGGTGTGAGTGTGGCGATAATTGGTAAACCCAATGCAGGTAAGAGCACATTGCTGAATGCATTACTGAATGAAGAGCGTGCTATAGTAAGTGATATAGCGGGTACTACACGTGATACCATAGAAGAGACACTGAACATAAACGGTATCCTCTTCCGACTTATAGATACTGCAGGCATACGTGAGCATACAGCTGATGTAATAGAAAGCATAGGAGTGCAGCGCAGTATGGATACCATGAAGCGTGCAGATGTGGTAGCTTATCTCTATGATGTAAACACAACGACTGCTGAAGAGATTGCAGAACAGGTAGCATTGTTCAAACAAGAGAATATCAACTACCTGCTGGTAGCTAATAAGACAGATGCATACACCGGTAGCAAACAGGATAATACCATTTATATATCTGCCAAAAACAAAGACAATGTAAATGCGCTAAAACAAGCATTATACAAGCTGGTGATAGAAGGAGAGATAAATACAGAAGGTACCATCATTACCAATGCAAGGCACCACGCATCGCTACAGGAAGTGCTGAAATCTGTAGCAGATATAAGAGCAGGGCTCGACAACCACATAGCCAGCGATTTGATAGCACTTGATATCCGCCGTTGCCTCTTTTACCTCGGTGAGATAACAGGAGAAGTAACTACAGAAGACAAGCTGGATTATATTTTTAGTAAATTCTGTATCGGTAAGTAATCCTTTAATATCCGTTTATATTCTCTTATAAACATTTGTAAAGAACTGCGCCAATAGTGTAGTTCTTTATTTTCTTTTATATCTGTTTATATCCATTTCACTACTTTTTGTTACAATTTAGTTACTACAGATACCCCAAAATACGAATTTGTAACAAAATACGTTTTCGAGGGCTCCTTTATTGTCCCTCCATGCCCTTCAGTGTCACGTAATATCCCATAATGTCCGTTGTCTGGTAAAGATGTGCAGTGGAATTTCACGGTGTAAATCAAAACAAATACATCAGGATGAGTTCTAACATGCGTATTGAGAAGACATGCGAATACTGTAATCAATTGTATATCGCAAAAATGACAACCACCAGGTATTGTTCTCACGATTGTAATCGAAAACACTACAAACAATTACAAAGAGAGAAGAAAGTACAACACGTCACTAACAAACGTATTCAATCAATCCAGTCTGATAGTATTCCTTCTTCCCCAATTGAGAAGCCATTTCTTAGTATGAAAGAAACAGGCAAACTAATAGGAGTACATGAGCGTACTGTAATTAAACTGATTAAAGATAAGAAGCTGCCTTGCTGCAGAATTGGGAGACGTGTGATTATCAGTAACGAGTCATTGAAATCGTTTATTGAATCGAAAAAAGCGTAGTAAACGAAATGTTAAAAAAAATGAAACCCAATACTGACGCTGGGTATGCACTCCAACAAATCAGCTAAGAAATTTTGGAAGTAATAATTTTGTGTTATATTATGAGAGTCACACTAAGAAAGCGAAACACAGGTAAAAAAATCAGTTTATACCTCGATTATTATCACAGTGGAGAGAGGCGTTATCAATTCCTCAGCATCTACCTATATAAGGAATTACCCGGTAAACCACTGACTGCATTACAACGAAAACATAATAAAGAAGCCATGCAGCAGGCAGATCCTGTTGCCTTTGCAGAAAACAAATAAACACTCTTCGCAGCGATTTATCCATTCGGGATAAGTGAAGCGATTCCATTNNAAAAAGAACGGAAAGCGGGTGCAAGTCTTCATTAATGTCCATGCCACATTGTATTAGACCCTAACAATCGCCTATAAAACGAATATGCAGCCTCCGCAAACGGATGTTTTTGTTTTCAGGATAGAAAACATCAATGACAGCGACAGTAAAGAAGGGGAGGGCTAAAAATAATGCAACAGCTTACTCAGGCAGATCGAAATCCATCAGTTTTTTAGGATGCACCTGCAAGCCTGCCGCAAGTGCATAGATAGTAGAAATGGTTGTATTGATAATTCCCTTCTCAATCCTGTATATCTGCATAACCTCGACATCGGAATAGGCAGATAGCATCTCCCGNNCATTCCTGAGGTTGTTCACGGTTGCAATCTTAGAAAATAACATACATGTTATCATAACATAGATGTTATGTAATACTGAAAAACCCTACATTTGAAATAACATACATGATATGTTGTATACCCCTGATGAAAGGCGGGACTTTAAAGAAAAAATCATGAGAAGTATTGTATTGATTATCGCCATTCTATTTACCGCATTGAATGGGAAAGGACAGTTTATAAAGATAAACGAAGGACTATTACTTATTAACAAGCCTTNNAAGTCGCATATTGAGTGCCAAGTCGTTTTCATATGTAAAAACTTATGAAGAGTTTATGACTTATGTAAAGCGAACTCAATTAGGAGATGCCTACCTAACAATTGCAGTGAAAGCCAATATAGTTAAAGCGATTAGTTGGGAAGAGCATATCATGTATGCAAATAGAATAAGAGCCGAAATTGAGACAAAAGAGGGGTTTGTAGAAGAGCAACAGCGTTATGGGACTATAAAAGTCTATAAAAATGAGACACAAANNAGCTTGATAACAAACCCCAATACCAACACAACAACTATAACAATCGGTAATATCAGAAACGTTACTAAAAATCAGTTCTTTAATGGTACTAAGAAGTTTTGTGACGGACTTGGAGTGTGGTATTATTTAGTAACCGTGAATGGAACTGCAATTACTTTAAAAAGCTATG
>DGQM01000031.1 GCA_002389765.1 Bacteroidetes bacterium UBA4414
GGCCGAAGTTTGGGGAAGCTGACACTCACTTTAAGGCATTACCGCACTTACTGCAATACGTATCACTTCCGCTGTTCTTAGCTCCACACTTTGAGCAGTATAGGCTATCCGAATAGTTACTTTGTTGATTGCTTTGCCCTTCGCTTTTTCCTTTGTAGTAAGCAGCTTTATAAATCAACAAAACTGGTATACCGGCAAGTACGAGAAGTATAATTAATATCTCTGGTGTTCCTAGTCCAAACATAAAATTGAGTTTCAAGTAAAGGACGTACATTGTTTCCTTTATAACAATACCTAGAAATGGGTATACCTCCCTCATAGCCAATATAGATGCTTCGCTACCGCTATCACGACAAAAGAGTTTTGTCCCGTCCCACTTTCTTGTCCCACTCTTTTGTCCCACTTTCTTGTCCCACTTTCTTTGTCCCATTTCTTGTCCCACTTTTGTCCCACTCCTGTCTCACCCAGAAAATGGGACATGGGACAAATGAGACATGGGACATCAGTAAATCTGTAAATCTGTAATTCTGTAAATTAGTAATTCCGTAAATCTGTAAATGCCCCGCAAAGACTTATCCACCAATCCCGCCCTGTGGTAGCGCGGGTTTTGGCTTTTTGAGGGCTGCAAAAACGGCTTTTGACAAATAGCCTTATTTACGTATTGTCGTTTATTTTGCTATATTTGCATCGTATTTCAAAAGATGGCAGTGACGGTACTGCCGCCCTTTTTTATAGCTGTGCGCACGGCTCTCATCCTACCGTATCTGATCTTTATTTTTTATCACTTCAATCCCCATTACCTATGGACGATACTAAGAGGCCGCTGCCTCCGGGTGTGACACCCGTGACCAAATCATCTAAACACATCATCGCTCCGTGGCATGATCCCGCCGCGAGCCTCACTGAGCTCAGGGAGCGCGAGCAGCAGGTCCTCCGCGCGCAGGCCGAGCGCGATGGCCTGACCCCATACCTGCCTGACAAGGCGATACTGCACCGTGCCGACCTGGTAGGCGCAGAGATGCAGAAGAACATAGCCGAGCAGATAGCGCAGGAGAAAGCGCAACAAGAACAGTCGCTGACTGCCGGTGAGCAGTACACGCACCCCCGCACACCCTTTGTACCGCAAAAGCTGCTGGACGATCTGGCCCTCCGCTCTGCCGAGTCCGCAGAGATGACCCGCCTGGCTGCCCTGCGCCAGCAGGAGGCACAGGAGGGCACAGAGGCTGCGGGCGATGCTACCCTCTTCACCGTGCAGGACGTAGGCCAGTGGATGGCGCAGGCTGCCACACAGGAGCCACCGCGGCCGCTCTTTGATGAGTTTTGGTACGAGCGCGACCTCTGCATCCTCTTTGCCGATACCAATCTGGGCAAGTCTCTGCTGGCCGTACAGATAGCAGACAGCATCAGCCGTGGTGTACCCATTGAGGGCTTTACCATGACGGCAGCAGCACAGCCCGTTGTGTACTTTGATTTTGAGTTGTTTGATAAACAATTTGAACTGCGCTACAGTGTAGATTATCAGCAGCACTATCGCTTTGCCGACAACATGAAACGTGCCGAGATAGACCCCGACAAAAGCATACCCGATGGCTATGCCTGTATGGAAGACTACATGCACGATAGCATCGTTACCACCATCAATGCAACAGGCGCACGTGTACTGGTGATAGACAACATTACCTACCTGCGGCAGGAAACCGAGAAAGCCAAAGACGCACTGCCGCTGATGAAACACCTGAAGGCATTGAAACTGGAATACGGTCTCAGCATACTGGCACTGGCACACACACCCAAGCGCGACCACAGCAAGCCCCTGACCATGAACGATGTGCAGGGCAGTAAGATGTTATCTAACTTTTGCGACAGTTGTTTTTGTATAGGTGCCAGCACACAGGGCGGCAGCACACGCTACCTGAAGCAGATAAAGACACGCACCAAAGAGTTTCGCTACCACGAGCGCAACGTAGCCATCTGCCGCATCGAAAAACCCCACAACTTCCTCCGCTTCGCCCTTATGGGTTATGGTAGTGAGTATGAGCATTTGAAGAGTGGAGAGGAGAGAGAACGTGAGTCTGTAATAGACCAGGTAAGAACATTAGCTGCACAAAACCCTGACTGGACACAGCGTGATATTGCTGAGGCTTTGGGTATATCATTAGGTGCTGTAAACAAGTACCTGAAAATGTAGAGCAATGTTTGTTCACGCTTGTTCATTTGTTCACGGTGTTCATTACTCCGTAGCGTGAACAGCGTGAACATACTTTCACAAACAATAATTAATAAATTTGGATAACTAATATTCTATTACCAATGCTAAGTAAGATTTTCTTAAATGCAAATTTCTCTAAATATATTCCGATTGAAGGTGGACATGTATTAAAAGAGCTAAATAAGGTCAACATATTTATTGGTGAAAACAATTCTGGTAAAAGCAGATTTTTAAGAACGCTATTTAATTTCGATAAGTATACTGTAGAATACACCGACTTTTCATTTAAAGAATATAATATAATAGTTGAGAAGGCGATTGAAGAACTTAAGGATGTTCTTAGAGAAACACGTGCTTCTGATTTTCAACTGCTTACTTCTCATAATAGAATGAAGACAATCGACTATATGAGAAATTTCTTAATCAAGAGATATGTAGGGTTCAACAATTTAATACAGCTGAAAAGTGAGTTAGAGAGTTTTATAAATAATATTGGTCCATTTAATATAGATGGTATTATTAGAGATACTGGCAGAGTTGATATTGATACACTTATTGACCCGAACTTTAGATGGAGGTTAGAACAAATAATAAATAAAATGACTGCTAACCTAAAAGAAAAAGTTTCATCAATTACGGATATTAAACATTCTAAATTATACATCCCAGTTCTTCGAGGTTTAAGACCACTTTATCTAAACAAAAGTGATTCAACAAATACAACTTTTGACAATGATGATGTTTATCATTCAAGAACAGTTAAAGACTACTTTCATAGCAAGAGTGAAAACATTAACTACAAGGATTTAAACGCAGATAATAACTATAAATCAATCTCTACTGGTCTTGATTTATACGAAGACGTCAGAAAGCACTTATTGAATAATGTTGAACACAGAAAGCTGATAAGAGAATTTGAAGAGTTCATTGGAGATACATTCTTCAAAGGCGCATCTATTAGTCTGATACCTCATCATGAAGATGATTCTTTATGGATAGGTATTAATGATGATGAAAAGCCAATCTATCATTTAGGAGATGGTATTCAGGCGTTGATTATTATGTTATACCCACTATTCAAAAATCGTGGTAAAAACATGCTGTTCTTTATTGAAGAACCTGAAACACATCTTCATCCTGGTATGCAAAGAATATTTCTTGAAGCATTACAAGACCCAAGATTTAGCACATTCCAATATTTTATTACAACACATTCAAACCACTTCTTAGATATTACACTGGATATGAGCAACATATCCATTTATACTTTCAAAAAGAAAGAACAGTCTTACTATATAGAAAATGTAAGTAATGCAGATAACAACGTACTTGAATTAATTGGCGTAAGAAACTCATCTGTATTTCTTAGCAATTGTACTATATGGGTAGAGGGTATCACAGATAGGCTTTATATAAAAAAGTACTTAGATGTATATCAAAGAGAAGTGTCTGGCACTAAATACCTTGAAGACATACACTATTCATTTGTAGAGTATGGTGGAAACAATATTGAACACTGGTCTTTTCTTGATGATGATAATAATGATGATGCACAGCGAATAAATGTAGACAGGATATGCTCAAAGCTATTCCTTATTACAGATAGTGACGGAGCAGACGATGATAGTAAACAATGGAAAACAGAACGATTTAAGCTTCTTAAAAAGAATCTTGGTAACAGATATTATAAACTCAATGCTAGAGAAATAGAAAACACATTACCTAAACATATCATTAAGAAGTACATCCAAAACAGAGAAAAGAATAATGATAAATTAGATTTTAGTGAGTTTGATAAACATGATTACAAACAAACTTTATTAGGTGATTATATTGAAGCAAACGTAAAGAATAAATTATATAAATACAGAGAAAAGAAAAGTTCAGGCACGATAGGTGATAAGATTACGTTTTGTAAAAGAACTACCGAACTAATTGAAACTAGGGATGACTTGACGAATGAAGCAAAGTTGATATGCAAAAAACTTGTTGAGTTTATAGAGAGTAACAACAAATAGTACCTTGTTCACGTTGTTCACGCTACAGCGTAATGAACACCGTGAACAAGCGTGAACAAAACCCACCACAACACCATATCCCTTCGTGCCTCGCCCCGAAGTATCGGGATGCAAACACAATGACACGAGTATGGTATGTCCACTTTGTCCATTTTGTCCAAATAATGAGTAACTGAAAAACGTGGACAAGTTGGACAAGAACAGACCTTAATGCACTACACTTATTTTATGATAATACTTATCTGTATTAGTAGTTAGTAGCAGTGTATATATACCCGATGGCATGTCTTGTACATCTATATAGGTAATACTTTCTTCAATCTGTATAGTCTTCACCACAATACCTATACTGTTTATTATTGCAATACTACCTGTAGCAAGATTGTTATTGATGTTAATATACACTACATCATTGGCAGGCAGTGGATAGATAACGGTTTTATTTGCCTGTGGTGTTGCTACGTTCATATATGGCATAGGTCCGCAAGGGGTTCCTTTATACAGGCTTGCCAGTGCATTTTCCCAATGCGTATGCCCTGCCCCTATCTGCTCGTAATGATATGTGCTGCCTATACCTTTTTTGTAACTGATATCTGTCTTATCAGGCTCAAACAAATGCAGGTAGGCTTGCTTATAATCTACCAGATTGGTTCTTGTTCTGTACTTACCTTTGGTACAATACGCAGTGTCGTTGGCATCAAAATATACAAACTGTTTACTAAGCCATTCATCGGGAAGGTAGGTAGTATCGTACAATGCACCTGTACTATATACTTTGTGATATGCACTGATATTTACAGTACCGTTAGGGTGTTTGGTAGATAGCCTGATGTAATAATCTACACCACCCGTCAGCAATTGTTTACCTATTATTTCGTACAGATACTGTGTTGTGTATTGCACTTGGTTATCTGCCACATAGGTGTACATAAACATATCACCTATATTATAGTTATATACCTCAAGACTATCAGGTACAGTATAGGTTGTTGTTTTGAATTGCAGATTGGCTTTGCTGAAATCGTAGCCACTGCCATCAGTCCATACCGATTCCGATAACAGATAGTCTGTAGTATAATCAAATCTTCTATCACCTCTTTGCATAGGAAATATGCCGAGGTCTATCGTCTGTATCAGCCCGTTATTCTTACTCAATAATAATGTAATACCATTCAATGTATCAGAGAGATTAATACCTGTATTACTATAACTATTAACTGTAATGATTTTTATACTGTCACTACCTGCTGCACCTATTGTATTAGTAACAGTAGCAGTATAGTAGTATTGAGAAGTATCATCATAAAAACGCCATGTATCGCCTGTATGTGCTTGTGTGTTGATGAACACAGTATCGCCCCATTGTGTGGCAAACTGTGTAATACCGTCTTGGTGTATGGTAATCGTCTTTCCCCACCAACTTGCACCGTTAGAGTCGAGCAACGTAGCTATTGTATAAGCTCCCCTGAAGGAATGGTATGGATATAGTACAGTATCAGTACCTATTGTTTTTATTGAGTCTATCCTGATGCTTCGCAGAAAGCCTGATGCGTTGGAATAATAGTTTTTGACAGTGGGGTTGATGCACCTGTAGTTTTGTGCCTGTGCCAATATGCTGCCGCATAGCAAAATGAGTGTATATAGGTATGTTTTCAAAACATATAATGATTGGTGTATATGAAGTTAGGTAAATAATACGGTTTGTCCATTTTGTCCACCAAATAGAATACATGGACACTTGGACAAGCGTGGACAAATCCACCACACTTCCCCTCTGGCAGAGGGGTTAGGGGTGTGTTGGCTCGTGCAGTGCTACAACACTCATTTCGTGAGATTGCTTCGTACCTCGCAATGACACGTGTTGTTTTCTTTTTGTCCATTTTGTCCACCAAATAGAATACATGGACACTTGGACAAGCGTGGACAAATCAACTAATCCTTAACTTTAAGCACTATCAATAAACAATATGGCACATACCTGTCCACAATGCGGTAAGGAGCACGAAGAACTGCCTGCAATGACGTTTCTTACACCTGCACCCTACTATTGGCTCAGCGAGGAGGAGAAACAAACCATCGCAACGCTTACCAAAGATACCTGCATCATCCGCAACGAAGACCAGACAGATTATTTCATCCGCGCCGTTATGCCGATGCACCTCACAGATGCGTGTCAAACATTCAACTACGGCGTATGGGTATCGCTCAGCGAAAAGAGTTTTAACGACTACCAGACCAGAGATTTCGATGCCGAACCCGAAGACGTCATTTACTTCGGTTGGCTTTGCAATATACCACCACAGTACGAAGACACAGAGAGCATTGGTACCAATGTGGTTGTCAGCAATAACAAGAACCGTCCTATTATATACCCGCACACAGAGCAGATGCATCTGCCGCTTGTCCGTGATGTGTACGAAGGCATTACACTTGCCGAAGCTAAAGAACGTGTATTACCAAGTACAAAAAAGGATTAGCCCCGAAGTATCGGGGATGCTAACACAATGACACGTGTTATTTTCTTTTTGTCCATTTTGTCCAGCAAATAGAATACATGGACACGTGGACAAGCGTGGACAAATCAACCAGTCAACTAATCAACCAGTCAACAAATTCTGCTTATATTTATTACCTCAAATACCATTGCTTGAAAAACGATACTACAACCAACGTTTCTATACCTCGCAACCTGTTGTTGCTGCTCTCATTTTTTGAAGGTGCCTGTGTGATGGTGGCAGAGCTGGCAGGCGGCAAGATGCTGGCTCCCTTCTACGGTACATCGCTCTACGTATGGGCATCTACCCTCGCCCTTACCCTCGGCGGGCTTACTATTGGCTACTATTGGGGCGGAGAGCTTAGCAAAAAGGACGTAGCGGAGCGCAAAAAGACATTGTTCCTCATACTGGCCATTGCATCGGCACTGGTTATCGTTATGCCTATGACGGCAAGGTTCATCATGGCACGCACGCTGGATATGGGTTTCCTCACGGGTGTTATCACCTCTCAACTCATCTTCCTGATGCCGCCTATACTGGGTATGGGTATGGTGAGCCCCATGCTCATCAGCCTGATAGCCGAGAACAATAATAGTGGTAAAGCGGCAGGGCTTATCTATGCAGTATCTACCCTCGGTGGTGTAATAGCTACTATGATAACGGGCTTCTGGTTAGTGCCATTGGTGGGTATATCGCTGCCGTGTATTGTGGCGGGTGGTTTGTTGCTAACGCTTACCATCATTGTACTGCGCCCAAAGAACAAGGTATTGGCAAGTGTGTTGCTGCTGCTGTTGGTGCCTGCTTTTTTTTTCTACAATAGCAATCAGCACCGCGAAACCGATAAGTACAAAATACTGTATCACACAGAGGGCATGCTGGGGCAGGTAAAGGTGGTAGATTTTAACTATACCGATAACGACCTCAACATACCATCGCGCGTTATGCTGGTAAACCACAACTGGCAAACATGGATAGACCGCAACGATAAAAACTTCTCTTTCCTCTATTATACACGCTTCACCAATGCCATCATCCGCAGTATGCCAAAAGGCAGCAAAGCCCTGCTGATAGGTCTTGGCGGTGGTACGGTAGCACACCAGATGGAGCAACACGGTATGAGCTATGATGCCGTAGAGATAGACGGACGCCTACCCGAACTGGCAGAGAAATACTTTGGCCTGAAACATGCAGTAGCCAACACAGCGGTAGATGACGGCAGGCACTTCATCAACGTATGCAAAAACAAGTACGACCTGATAATTGTAGATGCACTACTGGGCGAAAACATACCATCGCACCTGCTGAGTAAAGAGTCTTTTGAGCAGATGAAAAAACTGCTTACAGAGAACGGCAAGATATTCATAGAGTTCGATGGCATCAAGCAAGAAGACGATGGGCTTGCACAGCAAATGGTGTACAATACACTGAATAGTGCAGGGTTCAATACACGCATCTTCTCCTCATCGCCCCGCCGTACCAATTACGATATCATGTACATAGCAGGCAAAACCAAAGACAATAGCTACGATACTACACAGATAATTACAGACAAGTACTACCCCATCAAAGGGCAGTTGAAGCTATTTGACGTTACAGATATGCTTGGTAATCCATCGGTAGCCATCATTACAGACGAGAATCCGGGGCTGGATTATTATCTGAGAGATAGAATGGTAGCCTTCCGCGAAGACTATCTGGGCAATTACAATGCAGAGTTTCTGGAAGATAATATGAGCTTCTTCCGCTAAGAACAATACAGATTACACACGCTGCATCAGTTCCAGCTTGTTCTTCCACGGGTCTAAGAAAGATATACGTTTATACCCAGGTATAGGCGTTTCTTCTTTTATGGCAATGCCTTTTTCATTCAGCAGTTTGCGTACACTCTCCAGGCTATCTACCTCAAAAGCAGGAAAGCGTTTGGTAGGATACATCTCGGGTTCTATACCCAAGTGCAGTTCGCTCTCGCCTACTTTGTACCATATACCCGGTATGCTCTTAGGCTTGTCTATCTCCTGCAGTCCCAACAAACCAGTATAGAAATCCCTCGCCTCGGCCTCAAAGCCCGTAGGGATGCATATAGTAACGTGGTGCAGTTTCTTGATATTGATAGATGCCATACGTGGGTTGTGTATTTGTGTTATTCTAAGTTAGTGAAATAGTTGATTGGTTGATAGTGGGTTTGGGATTTCACCACCATTACATCTATAAAGCTCTCACGGCGTTGGCACCGTTCATCGTTCGTGCTCCTATCAGGCAATGCTGTAGCTAATCCTTCTTGTCATGGTATATTTCTCTTCAGGCTTCAGTGCATTACTCATCTTTCTCTTTCTTTTTGCTTGTCCAAAAAGAAAGAGAGAAAGAAAAAGGACACCCTAAAACCAATGCTCCGCATGTTTTAGGGATAGCTATACGCTGTTATTGTGGGGAATACGCATTGAGCGTGGTCAGTGCTAACGCACATGACGGTGCTATTGAGCGATAGTAGTGATATCAACAAATAGCTTTGCAATATACAAACCATCAAGGCACTTAGCTTGGTACAACAGTAGCAATGCGGTGACATCGGAGCGTCAACAAAGCATTCAGATGTCATCAATGCTTTGCGGCTTTTCTTTGTTTCTTTCTTTTGCCGCCAAAAGAAAGAAAGGAAGCGTGAGGGCAGAGCGCTGCAAAAGACTCGTTAAGGGTTAGCATTTACTACCCTCATTCAACATAATTAAGGAAATATTACGAAGGCAACACAATACCATTCTTATATAATCCCTCCATAAACGAACGCAACTCATCAGCGCGTTGTGTACCCAGCAGAAAGCGTTTACCATCTTTGTATTCCAGTTGCAGGCCCATATCACCCGCAGTATTGTATGCACCACCACTCTTTTTACTCCATCCGGTACGTAGCCCCCAACCACCATACTCGCTGATGGGATTGTACTTGCGCACGTAAGCTTTCTCTATAGCAGTCCACGGTATAAACTTACCTTTCTGAAAAGGATAGAACCTGAAGAAGATACCCTCATCGTTAATGGTAGTATCCAGCCGCATGATGAAGAAGAGTATCATAACAGCAAGAGGTATTATAGAAAACGCAAACTCATACCTGAACGAAGCCCCTTCTGCTGTCTTATAACTATAGATAGCAGAGAAACAGGTGAACGCTATCGTAACAGGCAGTATCACCCACAACAACCATTTACCAAACTTCTGCGACTCTGTGTATTGCATAGGGTTAAAGCTACAAAACAAAAACCACCCGCTGTGCAGGTGGCTTGTATTATTACTTAAAGTATTGCTACAGGTAGCTATTACTTTTTACTCATTACGTTCTTAGCCTCAATGCTGAGTGTAGCATGTGGTACTGCACGCAGGCGAGCTTTGTCTATCAGCTTACCTGTTACACGGCATATACCGTATGTTTTGTTCTCAATACGCATCAGTGCTTTCTCCAGGTGGTTGATGAACTGGATCTGGCGGCTTGCCAGCTGTGCCAGTTGTTCGCGCTCCATAGCGCCACTGCCATCTTCCATATTCATGTAGCGGTTTTCTGTATCTTCTGTACCCGCTTCATCCTTACGTGTTATCAAACCCTGCTGATAAGTAAGCTCTTTACGTGCTTTTTCCAGGCGTGCCAGGATAAGCTCTTTAAATTCATTCAGTTCTTCGTCACTGTAACGGTATACTGGTCCTTGCATTTCTACTGCTTCGTCTAATATGGAACGTGTAAATTCCGGTTGGTAATTAATCATTGTCTTGCCCGCATCATCTTTCTGCTTGCTCTTATTCTCAAGACGGCGATGCGCCACAATTACGTTTGGTTTTTTCTCAACATTGCGTGCTGCTGGTGTTGCTTGTTTTGTAGGCAAGCCACCTTGTTGTTGCATAGCTGCTGCTGCAGATGCAGACAACGGGCGGTTTGGCAATGCACCCTTAGCAAAAGTGGTAACTGTTTTAGTTACATGATGCGATTGTTTGCCACCTGCTTTTTTAGCAGGTACTGCTGCCTTCTTTACAGCAACAGGTGCAGGCGCTGGTGCCGGTGCAGGTGCTGCCTTCTTAACCGGTTCTGCTTTTTTAGGTGCAGCCTTTGGTGCAGGTGCCGGAGCGGCTTTTTTAGCCGGTGCAGGTGCTGCTTTCTTTGCTGCAGGTTTTGGCGCAGGTGCTGCTGCCTTAGGAGCAGGCGCTGCTTTCTTTGCAGGCGCAGCTTTTTTTGCCGGCGCTGCTTTAGCTACAGTCGTCTTCTTACTCGTTGTTGCTGTCTTTTTCAATTGGTTAGTTTTTTTCGAGTCCACTTTTTTAGTGGCTGCTGCCTTCTTCACCGGTGCTGCTTTCTTCACAGTAGCTTTGGCAGGTGTGGCTTTTTTAGGCGCAGCCTTCTTTGCAGCCGGTTTAGGGGCTGCTGCTTTTTTCACAGGTTTCGCAGGCGTTGCCTTCTTACTACTTTTCGATGCCACAGTTTTTTTAGCCGGCGCTGCCTTTTTAGCGCCTTTATTAGAAGCTGTTGTAGTTTTCTTAGCTGGCTTAGCTGCCGGTTTTTTTTGTGTGGCCATAGCGCGTTACTGTTTTTTAGTTATTAACACTTTAAGTATTGCTTCATTAACCTCAATCTCCGTTCCTTCGGATACTTGAGAAACTATCTCTAACTTATCTGCCAAAATTTCGGTGCAAATATACTCACTGAAATTTAATATGGCAGATTTTAATGGTTCGTGTTCTTCTACGCTAACTGCTATTCTGTCTGTAAGTTCTAATCCTGTTTCTTTACGAATTTTTTGTATACGATTTACCAATTCACGGGCATTACCTTCATCCTGCAGTTCAGGGGTAACGGTAATATCCAATGCTACGGTCAGGGTGTCTTTGTTGGCAACACTCCATCCCGGTATATCTTCTGCTATAATATCTACGTCTTCTCTTACTATATCTATCGGTTCACCATCTACCGTCAGGGTATAGCCACCGTCTTTCTCAAGGGCTGTTATCTGGTGTTGGTCCAGCGCAGTGATGGCAGCAGCTACCGCCTTCATCTTAGCACCCATTTTAGCACCTAAAGACTTGAAGTTTGGCTTTACTTTCTTTTTTATAAAGCCTTCTGTTTCAGTAAGATATTCAAACTCTTTTACATTCACCTCACCTTTTATCAAATCTTCTACACGTTGCACTTGTTCTTGCATATGAGCATCCAGTACAGGTATCAGTATCTTCTGTAAAGGTTGGCGAACTTTGATATTCACCTTCTTACGCAAAGACAGTACCAAGGATGATACATCCTGTGCAAGGCGCATACGCTCTTCCAGTTCTGCATCTATTACATCCACATCTGCCACAGGGAAATCTGTCAGGTGAACTGACTTAGCCTCGTAGCGCTTGGTGATATTATTCAGATTACTGTACAACCAATCGGCAAAGAATGGAGATATCGGTGCCATCAACAACGATAATTTCTCCAAACATTCATATAAGGTCTGGTAAGCACATATCTTATCATGCTCATACTCTCCTTTCCAGAAACGGCGGCGACACAGACGCACGTACCAGTTACTCAGTTGCTCGTCCAGGAATGTCTCCATAGCACGGCCTGCTTGCGTAGGTTCGTAGTCATTCAGGTAGCCTGTTACTTCCTTCACTAATGTATTCAGCGAAGACAATATCCAACGGTCTATCTCAGGGCGTTTCTCTACAGGTATATAAGCTTCTTTAAATGTAAAGCCATCTACATTGGCATACAAAGCAAAGAACTGATAGGTGTTATACAATGTACCAAAGTACTTCCGCTGAACTTCTTTAATTCCTTCTAAATCAAAGCGTAAGCTATCCCACGGACTTGCATTGGTTATCAGGTACCAACGGGTAGCATCTGCACTGTATTTCTCAATTGTCTCGAACGGATTGATGACGTTGCCGAGGCGTTTGCTCATCTTATTACCGTTCTTATCCAGCACAAGGCCGTTACTAACTACAGTCTTATATGCCACATTATCAAACAGCATTACACCTAATGCATGCAGTGTATAGAACCAACCACGTGTCTGGTCTACCCCCTCAGCAATAAAGTCAGCAGGGAAGTTCTGGTTCAGCACCTTATCTGCATGATTTTCAAACGGATAGTGTTGTTGTGCATAAGGCATAGCACCACTGTCAAACCACACATCTATCAGGTCCGGTTCGCGCATCATAGGCTTGCCGCTATCGCTTACCAATACTATCTGGTCAACGAAAGGTTTGTGCAAATCACTCGTCAACACATCAGCATCCTGATTGATATTCAATGACTTATTAGCCCTACTTATCTCATCTTTCAATTGTTCTATACTACCTATTACACGTATATCACTACCATCTTCGGTAGCCCATACTGGCAACGGTGTACCCCAATAGCGGCTGCGGCTCAGGTTCCAGTCTACCATGTTCTCCAGCCAGTTGCCAAACCTACCCTCACCTGTTGCTTTAGGCTTCCAGTTGATGGTCTTGTTCAGCTCTATCATCCTGTCCTTTACGGCAGTAGTCTTAATAAACCATGCATCCAATGGATAGTAGATAACGGGCTTATCTGTACGCCAGCAATGCGGGTAGGTGTGTTCGTACTTCTCTACCTTAAATGCCTGACCTGCCAATTTAAGCTTAACAGCTATATCCACATCTACATCCTTCCACTCGCTGTCGTCTTTATAATTCTTTACATATCTGCCACTTAGTTCGCCCAGGTATTCGGTAAACTTACCTTCCTTATCTACCAGTGTCAGTATGCCTATATTATTCTTTTTGCCTACACGATAGTCATCTGCACCAAAAGCAGGGGCAGTGTGTACGATACCTGTACCATCTTCTGTAGTTACGAAATCACCAGTTATTACCCTCCAAGGGTCGCCACCTGTTATCTCGGCAGTGTTACCCTCATATGGCAGCAATTGCTCATAACGGCAACCTTCTATATCAGCACCTTTGAATTCTTTAATGATTGTCCAAGGCACTAATTTCTGCTCTGCATTGTAACCAGCAAAGTCACCATCCTGCCCTTCGGACTTGAAGTGTTTATTTAAAAGTGCTTTTGCAAGTATCACATTAGCAGGCTGATGTGTGTATTGATTAAATGTTTTAACCAACACATAATCAATCTTTTCACCTACAGTAAGCCCGCAGTTTGAAGGGAGTGTCCAAGGGGTTGTCGTCCATGCAAGAAAGTGTACAGCCTCACCACCTGTAGCCTCGTACAGGAATGCAGACTGTGCATTATTAACCGCCTTGAACATGGCAACTATAGTCGTATCCTTCACATCCTTATACGTACCCGGTTGGTTCAGCTCATGAGAACTAAGACCTGTACCTGCAGCCGGGCTGTATGGTTGTATGCTAACACTTTTATATAAGTACCCTTTTTCGTGCAGGGTCTTGATAGCCCACCACAGGGTTTCTATATATTTATTATCGAATGTGATGTAGGGATTGCCCATATCCACCCAATAACCCATTTTCTCGGTTATATCTTCCCATTCCTTCTTATAACGCATGACTGCCTCACGGCATTTACGGTTATAATCCTCAATACTTATCTTCTTGCCTATATCTTCTTTAGTAATACCCAGTTCCTTCTCAACACCCAACTCTACCGGCAGGCCGTGCGTATCCCAACCTGCTTTGCGGTGTACTTGATAGCCTTGCATGGTTTTGTAACGGCATACCAAATCCTTCAATGTACGGCTGATAACGTGGTGAATACCAGGCATACCGTTAGCACTTGGCGGACCTTCATAAAATACAAACGGTTGTGCACCGTTACGGCCATCCACACTCTTGTTAAATGTATCATTCTCCTTCCACAGGCACAGTATCTCCTGCTCTATGGAGGGCATATTCAATCCTTTATATTCAACGTACTTGTCGCTCATCTGTCTGGTTCAAGATATTCTAAATGGATGGCTAAGCCGATACCGACAAAACCCACTAAACCCATTATACTAAAAAAATAAGCTGCGAATTTAGGTAGAAAATTTGTTATTTATAATGTATAGAAATGAATACCATGCGTGGGTGGATATACTGTGGATATGACAATAGCAGGAACCTGTCCTGCTACTATACAAAAGCCTTACACTTATTTCTATTTATTATTATACAATCGTTCTCCGCTAACCGGGTCTACGCTGTAGTATGTTTTCGTTTCGGCATCATAAAACATGTACTTCTGTTTCGCCTCGTCAAATACGAAGGATTTTGATTTATCCTTAATTACAGGTTTGGCTACTGCATGCACTTTTTTTGCATGATGTTGTGCGGCATGCTTTACTCCGGTATATGCTAGCTTTCTTTTCTGAGTCAGGGAATCTATGATATGTTGCATGGCATCAATTTTAGCCTGATACCCTTTTGCCATATCATCTGCCCCTTGTTCCAGATTAGCCACCCTTTCGCGCATGGTTGCCAGATTATTCAACGAATCGACAAGTAGACCATAACAACGAACATCTTTGGTTGGTTGCTTCGGAGCACAAGACACTATGAGCGATGCTACGCCACACAGCAAGAATACTTTCTTCATTTTGTTTTGAAGTTTGCGTTATACATATAAAACATATAATACAACCCTATACTCAACTATGAATATTGGAATGTAAGCTTCTCTAACCTGCTGTATGTAAAATGAAAATAATAGCTAAAGTCTGTTATCCTAGTTACCGACAATACATTTAGCTATTAGTATATAGCTAAGGTATTGATATTTAGTGATTTTACAATATATCATTCGTATTCTTCAATAATCAGCCAACGGCATATCTTAGCAACATGAACAAAATCATCAGTGCCATAGCTGCAGCTTATACCATAACAGCTATCATGGCTGCTACCATCATATTTCATATACTGATACTGACGGGTGTAATACCTTATAATATAACATGGGGCGGCAGGCTGAAGACACAACAAGACATGCTGCGCTTCGAAACCACATCAATACTTATCAATATTACCATGATACTGATAGTAGCCGCACACATGCGTTGGTTACCTTTTTATATAGATAAAAGAACTATCCGCATAGCACTGTGGCTGATGGCTATCATGTTTCTGCTGAATACCGTCGGGAATATAATAGCCGCTACTGCACTTGAAAAAACATTCGGGATACTGACGCTGATACTTGCCCTAATGTGCATCAGGCTGGCTACAGATAAAGAATAAATCTTGTAAATTAGTATTACCAATTAAGCCATATGCGATATATCCTGCTACTCTTTATAATATTGTGTTGTAATTATACTCATGCACAGGAATCACTGATATACCCTACGCTGAATGACTATAAGCAAAACAATCCTAGAAAGCTAAACCTAACTTCTAAATCCCGCAGCTTCAGTGACAATGAGTGGGTTGGCGCAACAGTTTATGATTTCATAGGAGCATCTGAAGGAATTACTGCATCCCTGCATAATGCATGCTTTGCCATTGACCATCACGACTCTCTTTTTATAAATCTGTATGGCGCTATGGATGTAAAAGGATACGCATACGTGAAAGCGAGATTTGGTACATACCTATATTTTTCGTCCGTTGCATCAAACCTAATTCAGCATTACTATTATGTAAATACGAACAGCAAAGGCCATACTACCAACAACGAGATTAAAAATAACTATCTGGACGCAACAGGTGTTATTGGTTACGCAATTGCCAGCACTATCATCAATTCTAAAAAAGAGGGGCGGTATGCCTCCAGTAAACAATTCTCTTATCTCTATGGTCTTGTTGAAGGAGAAGTATTTTTGCTGACTCCGGAAGTTCTGGAGGCTATACTTCAATCAAGGACCGACTTATTGAGGCTTTATATTAACAGCGGTTCGCCTGATAACGATGGCTCATATTACTTTTATCTCAGCAAGCTATTCAATAAAGAATAATCACACAGCTAACATAAGCATAGCATTTGCATAGCAGTCCCTTAATGGTAGGATAACGTAGCACTGATAATTTGCGGGCTCACTTTGATTCAGCAAATACGTTTATGAAAAAGCTATTGGTATTATCTGCTATGGCATTGTTCTGTGCAGATACTTGGGCACAAACAAACCCCACCGCACAAACGATCCCATACTCAGAAAACTTTAACACACTTGCACATACAGCCACCACCTACCCCAACGGTTGGCAGGGCTGGACGATAACTACAGCCCCCGGTAGTAGCTTCAGCAATGCAACACCTACAGCAGACCGTACATTAACATCAAGTTCCACAGCAGCCATCAACAGTGGTAATGTTCATAATTACAATGGCAAGATAGGTTTCCTCAATACCAGTTCGCTTGATTTGGGTTTGGTACTTGCCATTAATACAAGCAGCAGAAGCAATATTGTTGTTACCTACGACATTATGACGTTACGCAACCCCTATGACACCACAACCAATACCCGTGTAAATGAAGTAATACTTCAATATCGCATTGGTACATCTGGTACATTCAGTAATCTTACAGGCACAGAATATCAAAATAACACCCTTACACAAACATCGGCCATAACAACAGGTCAAAACATAGTTAGCAAAAGCATTACACTGCCATCTGCATGCGATAACCAGTCTGTGGTACAGTTACGCTGGGCTAGCAGACAGGTAAGTGGTGGTGGCTCTCGCCCTTCTTTTGCAATAGACAATGTTGTTGTAGATACCCCAAGCAATCGTATAAGCATTGTAAAAGGTACTGATGCAACTGAAGGCGTAACGCCCATAGCAGGTAGTTTCAATATTACCTTCAACCCTGTTACAGCAGGAAGTACTATATTCAATTATCAGATAACAGGTACTGCGACTTTCAATACTGACTATAGCATCACCCTTTCAGGCGGCGCAACACCTGCTACCCTCAGCAGTGCAACAGGTACTATTACCGTTCCCGCAGGTACAGGCAGCATCACCGCAACCGTTACACCCATTAACGATGCACTGAGTGAAGGCGCTGAAACAGTAAATATTAAAATCACTTCTCCATCAAGCCCATACAATATATTAGATAGCGTTGCAGCCATCAATATTATAGATGATGAAGCAACACTCATCAGTACTATACAGGGTACAGGTGCTGCTGCAACGGCGGGCAACTTTACTATAGAAGGTATTGTAACAGGTGTATACACTACCCTTAGCCCTGCAGGTTTCTACATGCAGGAAGAAGATGCAGACAAAGACAGCAACCCGGCAACCAGTGAGGGTATATTTGTCGTAACAACCAACACTGTAGCGGTTGGTGACAAAGTAAGGGTAAGCGGCACTGTATTAGAAAGCAGTGCAGCTCCGTCATACAACCAAGCCGTTATCAGCAGCACTGCAATCAATACTATCAGCACGGGCAATCCGTTACCCGCATATACAGATATTTCACTGCCCCTATCTAATATCAGTGATTATGAAAAGTACGAGTGTATGTTGGTTCGCTTTCTGGATACCCTTACAGTTACAGACAATTACAATCTGGGGCGATATGGTGAAATCAATCTTTCTAAAGGAGGTATGACATTTCAGCCAACACAAATAGTAGACCCAAACGACGCAATAGCAAGTGGTACAACATCTACAGGCACTGGCAACCTGACAGCCGTAAACGCTTATGCAGATGCCAATAGTCTGCGCACAATACTGATGGATGATGGCAAAGGGACAATGACGACCCTACCATTTGTAAACAACGACAACACACTGCGCCTTGGCAGCACTACCATCAACCCTGTTGGCATATTGGGCTATGCGTTTTCAAAATATCGTATACAACCCATACCATCTGCCATGCCTGTTTTCTACCACGCTCCACGCCCTGCAGCACCTGTTATGCCAAGTGCTACGAATGTAAAGGTTGCAAGCTTTAACGTACTCAACTATTTCAATGGCAATGGTGCAGGCGGAGGATTCCCAACAGCCAGAGGCGCACACTCCCCTGCTGAGTTTACTCGTCAGCGAGATAAAATAATAAACGCAATAGCAGATATTAATGCTGACGTAGTTGGCCTGATAGAAATGGAAAATGACGGTACTGCTACTACGTCTGCGTTGTTGGATATCGTTAACGGACTGAATGCCAAGATGGGTTCGGGTGCTTATACTTATGTGTACGACGGAGCAAGCATACAAAACTTCGGCACAGATGCTATTCGTTGTGCTATTATATACAAACCATCGGTAGTAGATACCGTGGGTAGTGTAATGATAAGCAGCAATTCAGTATTCAACCGTCCACCTGTAGCACAAACATTCGAGGTAATTGCTAATGGTATTAAGTTCAACTATATAATCAATCACTTCAAATCTAAAGGCTGCTCAGGTAGTACAGGTGCAGATACTGACCAACTGGACGGACAAAGCTGCTATAATGATACACGTAAAAAGCAGGCAACAGAACTGATAAACTTTATGAATAATACTGTAATAGCTAATTCTGGTGAAAAACGAGTTATTAGTATGGGAGACTATAATGCTTATTATCAGGAAGACCCGTTAGATATTTTCAGAGCCAATGGTTACACCGTATTAAGCGAAGACACTGCCTACTCATATCTGTTCAGTGGGCTAGTTGGTTCTTTAGATAATGCCATTGCCAATGATAGCATGAAAAAAGATGTAACCGCAATAGCTAAATGGCACCTGAACTCTGCAGAACCTATCTTGCTGGATTACAATGATACTATTGATGATGGCGGTGGTGATTTTGTAAACCAATGGGGCAATACCTATAGCAGTATTCCGTTCCGTTCTTCAGACCACGACCCTGTTATCGTAGGCCTCAGCCTGAAGAAACCAATTACGGGTAGTGTAGCTGCGGTAAATACTCAGTCTTACAAAATATACCCCAACCCTGCTACGGATGTGTTGTATGTAGCAAACAGAAGTAATACTACAGCTATAGCACAAATCATCAACACTGTTGGTCAGTTAGTAAGTACTATAGGCTTAGATGGTGATACGGTATCACAAACTGATATCAGAAACCTTACTAACGGAGTGTATATCATTCGCATCAATACAGAAGGCGACTATTACACACAACAATTTGTAAAACAATAATGCTAATACACCATTTAAAAGCAGGTTCGTAACGGAACCTGCTTTTAAATTTATCAAATATTTCAATCTATTGGTAAGATTAAGCTGCACTACTCAGCATCTGCAATAGCCACCAATGCTGCAATAATGCGTTGCAGTTCTTTCTTATTGGCCTTCACCTCTTTCATGTCTTTGAAAGCTGCCAGACGACGGTCTTTATAATCACCAGTCAATAACGGGGAGTCTATAGTAACAACAGGGGCATAGTGAAATACAAGCTGTACAAACTTTTCCTGCCTGTGGTTGAAGGTTACCATATCGTGCTTATAAAAGAAGCTGGGAGCAGCCCATTTAACACGCTCACTTATCTTCTTATTACTCTTAATGATATCTCTTACAGCAGCTATTTCTTCCTTTAGCGGGTGTACCAGCGCATCCATGTAGGCATCTACACCTGCCGTATCATTTACATCTTTAGTTGTATTTTCCTTTTTCTTAGAGGTAGCCATACTATAGTTTTTATTGCTCTGAAAGTTCTTTTACTTTTTGCAATGCCAACGGAAAGGTATTCATAAAATAGTCTTTGAACTCAGCAGGCATATCCAACTCTGTTACCAGCTCTGTAGTGCTCCCAACAATATTGAGTGTATAGTTTTCTCTACCTCCTGCCCATTGTTGTACACGTTCGCTGGTAGTATCTTCTACACCATCCTTTACTTCTCCCAAATGCTGAAAAGACATAAATTCATTTGGTACCAAATCGTCTATACGCGATACCATACCGGAACCTTTACCATCCATAAACAGGACTTTACTGCCCTTCTTCCAGTCTGTAACGGCACAAGAACCCTCACTGAATGCAGATGTCCAAGCTCTGTAAGTTTCGTCTGTCCATAATATGCTCCATACTTTTTCGCGAGGAGCATTGATAATCGTGGTGAAACGTATTTTTTCCATACTGGATGTTTTATAAAGTTATACAATCATATCCCGATGCCAGCAGCAGCGCTTCTACCCACTCATCAGGTTTATGGCAAGGTGCTATACGCAGCACTTTATCACAATCTTCGTGATCTATGGTGATGTGACTATCGGGAAAGTGGATGCGAAGTAGTTGCAATACGCTGTGGCTATCTGCCTCGCAAACGTTTGTTTTAAATACGGCTATCATATACTATGCCTGCATAGCAACTTGTCTTTTCCTGTGCAGGTAATAAGACAACAAAGCAAATCCTATAAACAAGAACATCATTGCCCATCCGCCGGCAGGATAACCCAATGCTATAAATGAATAGGTAGCACCTACCAGATCAAATACCAATCCTGCATATGCCCATTCCTTTATTCTATCCAGCTTAGGTATCAATATGGTAATAGCAGCCAGTATTTTAGCTACTCCCAAAAAAGGTATGATGTACAACGGGAAACCCATTTGCGTATGAATCATTTCTACAGATTGCGGGTCGTTCATTACATTCCCCACAGAAGAAAATATCATAAATGCAGCAAACAGCCCGGTTACTATCCAATATGCGATGTTCAATTTTTTCATGTTCGCTCAGTTTAGTTTATATGAAGATAATTATCCATTATAGTTTATCATCCACTGCACACCATATTTATCTGCAAACATGCCATACAGTTCTGCCCAGAATGTCTTTTCAAGCGGCATAAACACATTGCCATCCTTACTAAGGCCTTCATATATCTTTCTGGCTTCATCAGCACTATCAACCATCAGATTGATGAAGAAAGCATCTCCTTTATTTACATTACCAAATGCCTCGGGTCTGTCAGAGCCTTGTATAGTAAGCCCGATAGATGTCTTCAACGTTACGTGCATTATCCAATCCGGGTTTGATGTTGCGTGCTGGTCTTGTACAGGTGAGTCTGTATATTTCATCAGGATTTCAAACTCACCGCCAAATACTTCTTTGTAAGTGTTAAACGCTTCTGCTGCATTACCTTGAAAATGCAGATAAGGACTAAATGTTGCCATAGTTATTGATTGATTTAATTGTTTACTTATGCTTTAGGTAAAAGGCTTTCATCCATAAATATCATTTCCCACTGATGGCCATCCAGGTCGGCAAAGCTGTGCTGGTACATCCATCCATGATCCTGTGGTTCCATATAGATAGTACCCCCTGCTTCTATTGCTTTACGCACCATTTCATCTACAGCATCACGTGTTGGCACATCTATTGCCAGCAACACTTCTGTTGTTTTATGAGCATCGCTAATCTCTTTTTTTGTAAAGTCTTTGAAGCGTTCCTTCACCAGCAACATAGCATAGATGTTGGGGCCAATAATCATGCAAGTGCTTTTATCGTCTGTAAACTGTAGGTTGAACGTGAAGCCGATTTTACTAAAGAAGTCGATACTCTTTTGCAGGTTGGCTACGGGCAGGTTTACGAATATCTGGTTTGCCATAGTTTTTCGTTTTTGTGAATGATAAAGCAAAGCTATACTACCCAACCCTAAACAACAGGGTGCAATTACGGCAACTTGTGGGGTTGTTTGCGACAAGCCATTTCTGTAAATTTGAGTATCATGATGCACATATCCATTCTCATTCCCAAAGGTGCTATACTGGCAAGCCTTGAGGGCAGCAGGCAATTATTTGCACAGGTAAACCAGCTCATAAAAATGAACGGTGGCGAACCCATCTTCAATATACAGTTGGTAGGGCTGATGCAGGAAACACCCGTTGCAGGTGGTCTTTTCACCGTTAATGCCAATGCATTGATAGGTGATGTAAAAAAGACGAACCTGATAGTAATACCCGCTATTGATGGCGACCTGAAACAAGCTATGGAGGCCAACAAAGACTTCATACCATGGATGGTGGAACAAAAAGAGCATGGTGCAGAAATAGCCAGCTTGTGCCTCGGTGCATTCCTGCTTGCATCCACAGGACTGCTGGATGGCAAACGTGCTGCTACGCACTGGATAGCTGCAAACGACTTTAAACAAATGTTCCCGAATGTAGAGCTGATTACGGAGAAGATAATTACGGATGAAAATGGTATCTATACCAGTGGAGGTGCATTCTCTTACCTTAACCTGATACTACACCTGATAGAAAAATATGCCGGCAGAGATATGGCTATCCTTATTGCCAAAGTATTTGCTATACAGCTTGAAAGAGATACCCAATCTGCCTTTATGATATTTCAGGGGCAGAAAGACCATGAAGACGAACCTGTTCTTAAAGCACAGGAGTTTATCGAGAGCAACTATAAAGAAAGAACTACCGTAGATCAACTGGCATATATGTATGCCCTCAGCAGGCGCAGTTTTGAACGTAGGTTTAAGAAAGCCACCAACAATACCGTTACAGAGTACATACAACGTGTAAAGATTGAGGCAGCAAAGAAAGAACTGGAAACAGGCAGTAAGAATGTAAACGAAGTAATGTATGAAGTAGGCTATGCTGATATTAAGGCATTCCGCACCACATTCAAAAAGATAACA